>CAYZFQ010000001.1:0-439661 GCA_964477895.1 uncultured Bacteriovoracaceae bacterium
CTCGCAAGTTTCGGGCCTAGCCCTTCAAATCCGTCACACTTAACCTCGCACAGTTGGTTTCTAGCGCGGTGTGCTTTGAGCCGTGCTGGAATTTTTGCTCTCAATTAGGGTAGCGATAGCCGGGTTGCTTTTCTCATAATTTATAAAGGAGGTCAGGAAGGGTTTGGCTTCGGCTTCTACTTTTGTTGAAGCTAGTTCCTTGAAGGTCAGCAATTTTGAAATCAAGGGGGCCATGCTTTCTCGCAGGTTGTTCATTTCTGTTTGGAGGTCGACGGGGACTGTGGTCACCATGCCATTCACCTTAGCCTCAGCCCTAAGTTCGCCGGCACAAAGTTTGCGGGCGTTTTCTTTAGCATTCACTCTATTGTCCGCCGTGGTGAAATTGATGCGGGAAAAGTTGGTCCGGATGATTTGCCCAGGAGACCTGTCGCTTTCAACGACAACATTGGCGTGGGCGTCTTGAATGGCCATCCCAATTTCGGAGCTCATTTTCTCTATGGCGCTTTCTGACTTCTCGATTTTCTCGTTTTCTTTAGTTTGAAGTTTGGTGAGCTTGGTGGGGCGTACGGACACCTTGCCTCGGCGTTCCGAAAGCTTAAGTCCGTCGTTCTTTTTTGGAGTGGCTAAGCGCAAGCCAAAGCTCCAAGCATTTAGTCCCGAGCGCGGATCAAATATTTGGGTATAGATTTGTACCACCTGCCTTGCACATTGCTCATGAAGCTTTCGTTGATCCGCGTTATAAATAAGGGTGGCGGGTCTTATTTCGGGTTCTTCAGCATCGGCTTTTTTTAGATCTGCCGGGTGGGAAAATTGGGCCTCCTTGGTCTGCGCCCACACAGGACTAAGTGTGCCAAAGATTAAAAAAACTCCAAGATTTCTACAAAGCAATTTCATTGGTCCCCCGATTTTATTTTAGCGGAAATCGGCCCAGATCCTAAGCAAAACTCAGGCGTCGCTTTTTTGGCGCTTAGCCCTGAAGAAGTTGACTAGAATTTCCCGACATTCGTCACCCAAAACATTGGGCACCACATCCATACGGTGGTTTAGCCGGCTATCTTCATGAATATTGTAAATAGAGCCCGTAGCCCCCGCTCGGAGATCGTGTGCCCCAAAAACAATTCGGTCTAAGCGAGAAAGAGACAAGGCCCCAGCACACATCACACAAGGCTCTAAGGTCACCACCAAAGTGCAGCCCGTGAGTCGCCACGACTTCTCAACTTGGGCCGCTAAACGTAGGGCCAATACTTCCGCATGCGCCGTGGGATCTTGCTGAAGCTCGCGTTCATTGTGGCCCTCTGAAATAATTTTACCATCCAGGTTCACAATCAAAGCACCTACAGGAATGTCGCCCTTGATTTGAGCTTGGTGGGCCAACTCTAAGGCCCTTCGCATGTAGGGTTCCCAGTCACGTTCTCGAGATGTTTTTTTGCGCATGCCTATTTTTTAGCGCCAAGTACCTTCAGGCCATTCATGTAGGGCTGGAGCACCAAAGGTACAGCGATGGACCCGTCGGCCAATTGATAGTTTTCCATTACCGCCAAGAGCGTGCGCCCGACCGCGAGTCCCGAGCCATTGAGGGTGTGTAAAAAATGCGTGCCTTTA
Source organism: uncultured Bacteriovoracaceae bacterium (assembly GCA_964477895.1). Classification (GTDB taxonomy): domain Bacteria; phylum Bdellovibrionota; class UBA2428; order UBA2428; family UBA2428; genus CAYZFQ01. Next base: position 1,603 of record CAYZFQ010000001.1, read on the forward strand.
GCATTTTTAGACTTCAATCGAATTTTGGCCCGACGAGCTTGGTAATCGCCCACATCCGAACAGGAGGAAATTTCTCGGTAGCAACCCCGCTTGTTTCCCTGAGTTTGGAAAACACTTCCCGGCAACCAAACTTCAATATCGTAGGTCTTGCGAGCGTTCTGGCCCATGTCCCCCGAACAGAGTTGCATAGTACGAAAAGGAATGTCTAACCCCTTCAACACATCCTCGGCATCAGCAACCATGGACTCTAACTCTTGAAGAGATTCTTCGGGGCGAACAAATTTTACGAGCTCCACCTTTAAAAATTGATGCTGGCGAATCAGGCCCTTGGTGTCGATACCATAAGATCCCGCTTCCGCGCGAAAACACGGCGAAAAGGCTACAAACTTCTTAGGCAAGTCTTCTTCGCTAAGAATTTCATCAGCAAAGAGAGCCGTCACCGGAACCTCCGCGGTGGGGATTAGAAATTTATCTTGTCCCTCCACCTTAAAAAGGTCTTCGCGAAATTTTGGAAGCTGCCCCATCCCATACATGGTGGCCGCCGATACTATGAAGGGCGGGGAAATCTCTTGGTAACCTTTTTTACGATGAAGATCGAGCATGTAATTGATAAGAGCCCTCTCCAGCTGAGAAAGTTCCCCCATCAAAAAAGTGAAGCGGGCCCCGCTAATTTTTCCGGCACGACTAAAGTCGATGAGCCCGCTTTTCTCGCCGAGCTCATCGTGACTGCGGGGTTCAAAGCCGAAGGTCTTTTTTGTTCCCCACTCGCGCACCAAAACATTCTCACTAGCCTCTTTACCCACGGGCACGCTTTCATGGGGCCAGTTGGGCACAAGTTCCAGAACAGACCGAAAGCCGTCTTCGGCTTCTTCTAGCTTTTTTTCCAGATTCTCAATATGAACTCCGAGCTTTTTGCCCTCATCCACTAGGGGCTGAGCCTCCGCTCTTTTTCCGGCTTTCATCAACTCGCCCACATTCTGTGAGTTTTTATTTCGTTGAGATTGCAGCTCGTTGACTTCAGCCTGAATTTTAACCCGAGCCTGGGCCAACTCCGTGACTTGAGCGGCCAGATCCTCCACGCGTTGAGACTCAAAACCCCGACTCAGCAGCGCTCGCTTGAATCCTTGAGTGTCTTGAACAATGCGTCTCCAGTCTAACATTCCCTCAGTCCTTTCGTTTTTGGGCCCGGCGCTCTTAGCGTATGCTAAAGGGCGGACGCGAAAGCTTGTTACGGATTTCGTCGCCATCAGGGGCCTGCGGCATGTTTTTAAGATAGCTCTCATAATGCCGTTTGGCCATTTCATATTGGCCAGCACTTTCGTATATCACCGCCAAAACCCGATTGGCCTCAGGGTTGCCGGGGTCTTGGCTTAGGGCAAGGGCTGCCGTTTGTCGGGCCTGGTCGGTGTTTTTTACTGCCAAATAAGATTGGGCCAAACGAGTCAGCACTCGCGAGTCGGACTGGTAATCGGCACTAAACTTCTGAAATATCTTGGGGACATCTTCTGCGGAATTGTGGCTTATCATAAAGTCGGCCGCCTCGAGGAAAGACGAAAGTGTTGAGGGACGCTCTTCAATTTCCCGCATATACATTTGTGAGGCCTCTTGAGCCTTACCTAGTTTATCAAAAGCCCTAGCGGCCAAAAGATAGATTTCTGGGTAGGCAGGATCTACCCGCGCTGCGGTCTCATAATTTTGAGCGGCCTCCACCAAGCGCCCTTCTCGTTCGAGAATTTTTGCTATTCGAATGGACGCATCCGCGGAATCGGCGCGGTCCTTTTTTGAATCATTGTAAAAAGCTACTGCCATATCAAAATTTCCGCGCCGCTCATGAACTTCGCCTAGCTTCACGCGCAACTCATAGGAGCGTGGAAACTTGAGCACGGAAGCTTCGGCTAGTTCTTGGGCGCGGTCCAAGAGATCGGCGTTGAGATAGGCCTCGATGAGTTCTAGAGCAATGGGGATACTTTGGGGCTCGGCCGCTGAAAGTTTTTTGAGCTCCTCAAGAACGCCCTTCACTTCTAATTTTGAAAGGACCTTGCATTTGTATAAAAGCAAAGTCGCGCGCTTTTGTATGAGTCCTTTGCCATGAATACGGGCCAAATTGGCCGACTTGGAGCATTCTAGCGAATTTTCTAAACGCAACTGCATGGCGGCCCGAAAGTAGTGACTCCAAGGGTCTCCCGGGGCTGCCTTGGAATAGGCCCGAAAGTTTTTTTCCGCTTCTTCATATTCTCGTCCATAAGCTTGCAGGAGAGCCTTGTACTTCAGTGGCTCCGGTACGTCGTTCTTGATTCCACCTATCGTATCCAGAATTTTCAGAGCCCGATCAAACTGGTGCAATCCAGATTCCGCCCACAAGAGCGCGCCCCAGGCGTCAATACGGTTTTTATCAATGCGAGTGGCCAGCTCCAAAAGCGTGCGCGACTTGGTAAAATAGCCATCAAAGTTTAAATAGTTTCCAGCTTCGGTTAATAGTTCGGCTCCGTTAGGCGCCACAAAGGCCATGGCCCGCAGCGAGGCCATGTCGACCGCGTTCAAGTCGTCTCGCCGAGCGCGCGCCAAAATGTCTTGTGCAATGGCATCGAAACCCAATCCCTCTTGGCCAAGGTCCCACCAATTTTTTTGATTCGAAGAATTCTCAGAAAGATCTTTATCGCTGAGAATTTCGGCATTCGCCAAAGCTCGGTCGGCCGAACTCTTGCGCCCAAAACTTAAAAGAAAATCATGAAACTGCATCCAGTAAACGCGCTGAAAGGCCGCCGGCACAAAGGCCACGGTGGGAAGGCCGATAATAAAAAAACGATTCGCGCTTTGAATGTTGGTTTTTCCTAGACGCCAAACATATTCGCCTAAGTTGAACCAGAGACTAAAGTCTAAGGGATCTTCCACGGCCAAGGTTTGGACATAGGGGAAAATGTTGGTGTCTTGGGCGGCCAGAGCCCGGCGAATTTTCGAGGGGACTTCAAGATTAAGGGAAGAATATTGAGAGTAGCTGCTCTGATAAATTTCACCCTTGGCTCCTCGCTCCCAAAACGCCATCCATGAAGACAGCTCGGCTAACCATTGGGCGAGTTCATTATTTTTGATTTTTTGGAGTCTCGACTGAGCCTTTATCCAATCCCCCAAAAACAAAGAGTCCAGACAAGCAAAAAGCTCAAGCTGCTCTTCCGTCAAAGCTTTGCGACTTTTCAATTCGCCTAACAGGGCCTCGCCGTTATCTTTTAATTGTTTTCCAATTTTAGGCTCAAACAAGTGGATAACTTCCCCGATCCACATCAAGCTCCATGCCCAACGCGCCCAGTATCCAGCACTGTTACGCGCGTTGGGGTCTTTCAGTTCTGATAATATCAGCAGATCTTGGGCCCAGATGTTAGCCCCAAAACCTTGGGGGAGCTGCAGGTCGCTAGACCGTTCAACCTTTAGCGGTACGGCCGGCATTTTTAGTGGAACCCCCCGCATCATTTCTTGGAGGCTTTTGCTGTAAATAAGTGAGTTATGAAAGTTTAGATCTTTAAGATTGGTAATTTTTGTAGATGAGAGCGGTAAAAAAACTAGAGCCAAAAGGCCCAAGACCACGGCACCCAAAATTATTCTGGGACGAGAGTTTTTTCCTAAAGCGGCCAGAGGTCTTCGAATCTGCGGCAAGCTGGCTTCGGGAGGCGCCAGGGGTTGAGGCAGCGGCTCCAAGTCAAAAGAGTCGCGCCCTATAAAATCTTGCACTCCTATCGGCGCCTCTTGGCCCTTGTCCTTTAGAATCTGCGTTTGAGTTAACTGAGGGGGATTATTTTGGTCGAAGGGTTGAGAAACAGCCGTCTTCGGCAAGTCCACACCTTCTTTGTGTTCGGCAAGAGCCAACTTGGTCTCTTCGGCTTTGGAAAGTCGATTCTTTCGATCCAAGCGCGGAGATCGCCCCACCAAGACATCTTGGAAGGCATCAAAGAAATCAATGTCGGAGCTGATGCCCTTCCAGTTGGATTCCCCCTCAAAAAGAATTTCTTCCTGACCCTTTAGTTTACGGGAATGAATAAAGCTTAAGACTTCGCGCCGAGTGTAGGGCCCGTAGATCTTTCCGGAGACCATGCGGATCTGAATCCGCTTTTCGCTAACTTTTGTTTTATCATCCGTCACGGGCCGTTCCTCCCCCGAACGTCACTAGTGTTTAAATGGTGGGCAATCTTCCTAACTGGAATAAAAGATAGAACATCAGAATAACACAAAGCACAGCGGCCAGGGCCGAGGCTGGGGCCATCTTTCGGGGAGCCACTAGACCATCTCCCTTAGTGTCGAGATAAATAGGCACGAGCACCCGCAAGTAATAAGCCAACCCCAAAAAGCTTCCGAATAAAAGCACCGCTGCGGAAATGTAATATTTGTCCACGAGCAATTCTTTTAAGATTAAATATTTTCCCATGAATCCGGGGAGTGGCGGAATTCCCGCCATCGAAAACATGGCCACCGCAAAGCAAGCCCCCAGCCACAGAGGCGTCGCCCTAGCCAAACCAGGGAGATCTGTGATGGCGACGTCATCTAGGTTTCTATTTTCCGAAACTTTTAAATAGTTTTCTATGACCGAAAAAGCGCAAATAACGGAGAGTCCGTAAAAAATTAAAAAACCCATAACAGCGCCCGTCGCCTTGTAACCCGAGGCCAGACCAAGGGCCGCATAACCTGCACTCACCACGCTGGAATAAGCCAACATACGTCGCAGACGACGCTGAACCACCGCCAGGAAACTTCCTCCCACTACCGAAAGCACACCCAGCACGGCCAAGACTTGCTTGACTGGCGCAAAGGCGAAAAACCCATTCGCCTCGAAGGCGAGGGCCATAGCTGTAAAAACAGAAAGTTTTGTGGCACTGGCCATAAATGCTGCCAGCGCCGTGGGGGCCGCTTGGTAAACATCTGGGGCCCACATATGAAAGGGAAAGAGCGCCACTTTAAAAGCTAAACTCGTTACGACCAACATCATTCCAGCCAACGCCAAGGTGCTTTGTGTGGCAGTCAAACTGGCACTCGCCGCCTTTATCTTTTCGTAATCTAAAGATCCGGCAAAACCATAAAGACAAGCCAGTCCCATTAAAAAGAGTGCTGATGCAAAGGAGCCCATAAAAAGATATTTGAGCCCAGCCTCGAGGCTACGTTCCCTTTCCGTGTCGAGGGCGGTCATCACATATCCACAAATTGCGAGGGTTTCTAGAGCTACAAAAAACGCTAGCCAATCTCGAGCGCCGGGCAAAAGAGAGAGGCCCAATAAGGAAATGAAAAGAAGGGGTCCCCATTCGGGGTGATCATGATCATCGTGCATTTTGCAAAAGAGTGAACTTAAGAACGCAAAAATCCCGAGAGACGCGCCACAAAGACGAACCCAAGCATTCACTTCGAGCGAAGTTCCAAAAATGGGTTGGGCCGCGTCGTTGAGATGAAGAAGCTGATAACCCACAAAGGGAAGTAAAATGAGTCCACACAAAGTTTTTAAAGTAAAGGACTTCAGGCGCAGCCCCGCCGCTATCGTGGCCAACGCAATGCCAAAGCAAAGCCAAAGATACGGGGCTAGATTGAGCCACTGGTTGGCGTTCAAATCAAAAACACTCGAGTCAAAAAAAGAATTTTCCATTTATTTAAGTCCCATCACGGATAGCGCCGGACTCAGTGCCGGAATTTTTAAGAGCAGACTGGGCACTAAGCCCAACACGAGCATCGCCACTATGAGCGGCACCACGGCCACATATTCATTCCACTGCAAATGCAGGGGATGACTTTCGATAAGCGCGGTGGGCGGACCAAAAAAAACTTTCTTCACAAGAGTCAGCATGTATATCGAACCCAACAAGACCCCGCTCATGGCCACCAAGGCCACCACAGGCTGGGCCATAAAAGACCCTGAAAGAATCAAAAACTCGCCCACAAAACCCGGCAAACCCGGAAGTCCAATGCTTGCCATTGAAGCAAAAACAAAAGTGGTGGCCAAAAAACCTTCTTTGGAAGCGAGCCCACCGTATTCTTCGATTTTTCGAGTGTGCGTGCGATCGTAAATGATCCCGAAAATTAAAAAGAGGGCCCCCGTACTGAGTCCGTGAGCAATATTTTGAAAAAGGGCTCCCTGAATGGCCTCCGTTCTGAGAGCAAAAAGACCAATCACCATAAAACCTAGGTGAGCTACGGAAGAGTAGGCAATGATCCGCTTGATGTCATTTTGGACCCAGGCCGCCAAACTTCCCAGAACAATCCCGATACAACCTAAGGTCATGAGAGTGTTGGAAGCGGCTGCGGCGGCGTCGGGAAAGAGGGGTAGAGCCCAGCGCGCGATTCCGTAAACCCCAAGCTTCAGCAGGACTCCCGCAAGAATAACCGAGGCGCCCGTGGGCGCCTCCGAGTGCGCATCTGGCAACCACATATGAACGGGCCACACCGGAATTTTTACCGCGAAGGCGGCTAGAAAACAGAGGAAGTAAATTCCCTGCAAGGAACTCCAACCCCCATCAAAAGACAAAATATTTTGACTGAGATCCTGCCACGACAAGCTCAGGGTTCCTTGGTGAAGGGCTAGCCCCACAATCGCAAAAAGGAAAGGAAGGGATCCCGCCATTGTAAATGCAAAAAACTTAAGGGCTGCATAAATGCGGTTTTTCGAACCCCAGCGCCCAATGATGCAATACATGGGAATCAACATAAATTCCCAGAAGAAATAAAAACAAAGCAAGTCGGCCGCCAAAAGCGATCCCACGCTGCCCGCATTAAGAAGTGAAAAAAGCCCCAAATATGCCGAGCTGAGTTTTTCTTTACCAAGAGCGTAGAATGACAAGAGCAGGCTTAAAAAGACATTGAGTGCAACAAGGGGAAAGTTGAGTCCATCCAGCCCCAAGGCAAACTTGGATTTTAAAGTGGGGAACCAGTCCCAAACAAAGTAAACCGGGAAGGGCTGTTGGCCCGCCGTGCTCTGGCTCATTTGAAAAAAACTATCGAAGACAAAGTAGAGCCAAATAAAATTGAACGCGATATTGGCGAACTGAGCCGCCCGCGTTTGCCGGCCAAACAAAAAAAGCACCACGCCCGTAAAGGCCGGCCAAAGGAGAAGTCCAAGAACGCTCATAAATATATGCCCCATGCGCAAAGAACAATCAGAGCCGTGCCCACAGCAAGGTACCACGCGTAGGTCTGTAAATTACCCGAGTGAAACAAAGAAAGAACCTGCCCGGAGAGCGAAAGAGAATCCTTCAGCCCATGGGCCGTGCCGTCCAGCATGGCTTCGTCGACGACCCGAGTGCTGTGCTTCGAAAAAAACCGCAGCGGACGAATAAAAAGAAATTCATAAATTTCATCCACATAAAACTTATTAAAGGATGCTTTAGAAAAACCATGTAGCTCTTTTTGGGGATCCTTAAAATTCGAAAACTTTTTCCATGCCGCATAGGCCACAGTCAATGAAAGCAGGGATGTGATCAGCATCAAGCCCCACTCTAAGGCCTCAGAGAGGTGATGACTTTCAGCCCCTTCGGCATGAACTATAGGAGCCGACGCTTCCACCGCGCTTTTCACAATGTTAATTCCAAAAACCACATGTGGGGTTTGCAACCAGCCCACGACCAAGCTCAGCACCGCAAGAACAATGAGGGGCCCCGTCATGAGAGGCGAACTCTCGTGAGCATGATGGGCCGCCTCTGAGCGTGGACTTCCCCAAAAAGCGAGGGCATAGCAACGGAACATGTAGAAAGCGGTAAGAAGTGCCGCCCCTAATAATAGTCCCCAGTAAAGCGGACCACGAACAAAGGCTTGTTCCAAAATCAAATCTTTAGAAAAAAATCCTGAAGTGAGTGGAAAGCCAATGATCGCTAAAGTGCCTGTCAAAAAAGTGAGGTGGGTCCACTTCATGTGGGACTTGAGTCCGCCCATTTTGAAAAGATCTTGTTCTTCATGCATTCCATGAATCACCGAGCCCGCCCCCAAAAAGAGAAGGGCCTTAAAACAGGCATGAGTGACAACATGAAAGAGTGCGCCTACGGGACTGCCCACCCCAAGAGCCACAAACATAAAACCCAGTTGAGACACCGTAGAATAGGCCAAAACTTTTTTAATATCTCGTTGGGTAAGAGCTATGAGGGCTGCGAGCCAGGCCGTGGCCAAGCCACCCCAGAGCATAAAATCCAGCACACCGGGCTGAGAAGCAAAGAGGGGCCACAGTCTACAACTGATAAAAATTCCCGACGTCACCATAGTTGCGGCATGGATAAGCGCGGATACGGGAGTGGGACCTGCCATCGCATCCGGCAGCCAAACGTAGAGGGGGATTTGCGCCGATTTGCCTGTTGAGGCCCAGAAAAGTGCCGCCGCCACTACCGTCCAAACCCAAGCGGGAATTTGGCCTGAGGGGTGGGCCACAATTTGTAAGAGCTCTGAAATTTGAGTGGTGCCCGCATAAGTTAAGAGCAAAAGAAGAGCCACGATAAAGCCCAGATCACCAATACGGTTGGTAACAAAGGCCTTCATTCCGGCCGCTGCATTTTTTTCTTCATGGTGCCAAAAGCCAATAAGCAGATAGGAACAAAGTCCCACGCCTTCCCAGCCCATAAAAATGCCGACCAAATTTCCCGATAGAATCAACACCAGCATCGCGGCTAAAAATAAATTCAAGTAGGCAAAAAATCGGTGAGGGCTTTTGTCGTGCGACATATAACTAGTCGCATAAAGGTGAATGAGCGTGCCGATTCCCGTCACCACCATCAGCATGATAGAGGTTATGGGCGTCAGCTCTAAGGTAAAGGGAATCCGAATTTTTCCGGCCTCAATCCATGTAAAGACCTCGTCAACCTTTATTCCACGCTGGATGGCAATGACGGCGAAAAGAAAACTCAAAAATGAAAAAAAACTTCCGATTCCGCCCGCAAGACCGGCGTTTTTGGGGCGGAGGATAATTCCGTTGAGCAAGGCTCCTAATAGCGGGGCTAAGAGAACATAGCGAAGTTCCATTTGATTATCCCTTTAAATTCCGGAAGTCGTCGAGCCAAACGCTCCCCGTCTTTCGATAAAGTGCGACCAATAAAGAAAGCGCAATGGCCGCCTCGGCGGCCGCCACGAGAACAATAAATAAAAAAAGTGAGGATCCCTCGGGGTTTCCGTGTTGCTTAGAAAAAGCGATCAACGAGAGATTGACCCCATTGAGCATGAGCTCCAAGCTCATCAGGGCAATAATGCCCGATCTGCGAGCCAAAAAGCCTAAGACCCCTAAGGAAAAAAGCAAAATTCCTAGGCCCACGTGAAACTGGGTGAGGGTCAGCCCTGCCGTTGAAAACAAATTCATTATCTCAACTCCGTGGGGAGGGTTTTTTTAGGTCGGCCCAGCACAATCACTCCAATGACCGCCGCCAAAATTAAGAGGCCCGTAAGCTGGAAGGGAAACATATATTTGGACAAAAACTGCAGGGCAATGCTCTTGGCCTCAAGATGCAGGGGCTGAGAGGCCTCCGTCATAGCGGCGCCCGAGGCACTATCACCCACGCCCGACTTAAGCATGGAAAGTCCAAAAGAAGCAAAAATCAGCAGGGCTCCAATTCCCGCCAAAGCAGTTCCCACAGCGCGGCCAGGAATCGAAACCGAAAGGGGTTTCATGTCTAAGAGCATCACGATAAAAACAAAGAGTACTGAAATAGCTCCGGCGTAAATTAAAATTTGCGCGGCCCCAATAAAGTAAAATCCCATTCCAAAAAAAAGTGTGCCCGTCAGAAAGAGAGTGGCCATGAGCGACATGGCCGAGACCACGGCGTTTCGACTGAGTACCACCACCAGCGCCGCCGCTACAGTGAGAACTCCTATGACCCAGTGAAAAATTCCTGGATGCACGACATTTTCCATTAAAGGCCCCCGCGCTGAACAAAGTAGGTTACGAGCATCGTAACGATAATATTTGCCACTCCGATGGGCAGCAGCACTTTCCAGCCCAGGTCCATCAACTGGTCGTAGCGAAAGCGGGGAAGGGTCCAGCGCACCCACACAAAAACCCACATAAAAAAGGCTACCTTCGCGGCAAAAGTGGCAAATTGCAGAAGCGAAGTGAACGCGGAAGCCGCCGTGATCCCAAACCCTTGATTGAGAAAAATTTCTCGCAAAGCAGACTCACTCCAAAAAGGAACATTGAAGCCGCCCAAGAAAAGCGTGGCCAAAAAGGCCGAGGCAATAAACATGGCCGCGTATTCACCCAAAAAGAAGAGCCCGAATGTCATGCCCGAATATTCGGTGTGATAGCCCGCCACCAATTCGCTCTCACCTTCTGGTAAGTCGAAAGGAAGACGGTTGGTTTCGGCAAAAGAGGAAATCCACATAATTAGAAAACAAATCGGCTGAAGGCCTAGGCCCCACACGGGAAAGGGTGAGCCCGCTTCCTGTAACTTTACAATTTCACGCAAATCCAAGGTACCGTAGGTGAGCACGAGAGAAACCATGCAAATACCAATGGCAATTTCGTAACTGATCATTTGCGAACTCGAGCGCAGGGCGCCCATAAGTGAAAATTTATTATTCGAAGCCCAGCCTGCCGTCAGTACCGCGTAAACATGTAGGGAGGTGATGGCCAAGAAAAACAAAAGTCCCACACTAATATTGGCAATCTGCAGAGGATATTCCACGCCATCAAGATGCAGGTGCCCACTTATGGGGATGGCGGCAAGGGCCAAGACCGGAGGGACTACGGCTAGAATAGGCGCTAACAAAAAAAGCGGTTTGTGGGCTCGGGCGGGAATGTTGGCTTCTTTAAAAATAAGTTTCAGGGCATCTGACATGGGCTGAAGCAGACCAAAGGGCCCCACTCGATTGGGCCCTACTCGTCGCTGCATCCACGCCGATCCCCAGCGCTCCACCATCAAAATAATAGGGACGCAAGAAAGTAGCATCACTCCAAAAACCGGAACTAATAAAAGCGAAAACAATAGTGGCGTCATCAATGCTTGCCCTCGGAAGAAGGAAGGCGGCCTCGGTCACGAATGGCGGCCATCAGGCCCCCAAACTGACCCGAGACTTTGGGTAATTCCGGAACAAAGGCGCTGTCATCTTTAGCAATGGCCTCAAATTCCGCGCGAAATTTTTTTATCATCGAGGTTACGGGCATCGCACAGGCATCCGACAAAACACAAATGGTTTTGCCGGCCATATTGGCACAAGCCTCCAGAGCAATATCGATGTCTTTCTTGCGGCCCTCACCTTTGCACACTCGTTTGAGCAAAGTGTAAACCCAGCGCGTGCCTTCGCGGCAGGGCACACACTGCCCACATGATTCATGGGCATAAAAACGCGCAGTGCGCATCGCAATTTCCGGAATGGAACGTCGGTCATCCATCACAATCACGGCACTGGAACCCATCATGGTTCCGGCCTTAGCTAAGGCATCGAATTCCATTGCGACGTTAAATTCGTCGGCCTTAAGAACGGGCGACGAAGACCCACCGGGAAAGCAGGCTTTAAACGTGCGGCCAGGCAAGGGGCCCCCACACACTTCATTTAAGAGAGTGAGCAAATTTACGCCCACCGGTAGTTCATAATATCCTGGACGTTGGACGTCTCCCGATACGCTGAAAACTTGCGTGCCCGCATTACGAGCGGTCCCTCCGCCCAGCTTCATAAACCACTCGGGCCCTTGCAGAAGAATTTCAGGAACATGTGCCAAGGTGGCCACGTTGTTCACAATGGTGGGTCCGCCAAAGGCTCCGCTTACCGCAGGAAAGGGTGGCTTGAGGCGTGGTTGGCCGCGGTCGCCCTCTAAGGATTCAATAAGGCCGGTTTCTTCCCCGCAAATGTAGGCGCCAGCGCCGGGGTGAACCGTTAAATCAAAATTTCTTCCCGAACCTAAGATATTTTTTCCGAGATAGCCTTTTTCATAGGCTTCTTTGACCGCCTCTTCCATGCGCTCAATGGCCAGGCGCAGCTCGCCTCGAATATAAATGTAACCTGTTTCAGAGCGAATGGCCGAGGCCGCAGCAATCATGCCGTCAATTAAGCGGTGCGGACAGTGCTCCATGATTTGTCGATCTTTAAACGTTCCGGGTTCGCCCTCGTCGGCGTTACAAACCAAGTAAACTGGCTTGGTAGGATTTTTAGGAATAAAGCCCCACTTCACTCCCGCCGCAAAACCGGCGCCACCCAAACCGCGTAAGCCCGAATTTTTTACCTCAAGAATGATGGCATCGGGCTCCATCGTGAGAGCCTTTTTAGTGCCCGCATAACCACCAATTTTTTCGTAGTTAGAGATCTTCCAGGATTCGGGCTCTTCCATGCCCTTTAAAAGCAGACGAATTTCTTTGGGGTGCGGAGCCTGAATTTTTTGACTCATGCCACGCTTCCTTCTTTGCGGCGCTCGACAAAAGAGGGGCTGAGACCCTTTCCTTCACGCAAGGCCTGCACAACCTTTTCAAGTTTTTCAACATCCATGTTTTCATGAAAGTCCCAGTCGTTTACCTGGAGTACGGGGGCGGTGTCGCAAGAGGCCAGGCACTCCACTCGCTCTATAGAAAAGAGACCATCGCCACTCACTTCACCCTCGTTGGTACCTAAAATCTTTTTTAGTTTTTCTAAAAGCTCGTCGCTGCCTCGCAAATAACAGCTGAGGTTGTGGCAGATCTGCAAAACGTATTTGCCCTTATCTCGCAACTTGAACATCGTGTAAAAGGAAGCCACTTCGCGCACTCGCGCCGGAGACACGCCCATGCGAGTCGCCACATAATCAATCGCGTCGGGAGTTAAATAACCGGCTTCTTTTTGCACACGATGCAAAAGGGGCAGCATTACCGCGTCCTTTTTGGGATATCGCGTGAGCAGCCACTCAAAGGCTTTTTCGGTTTGCGGGCTAAATACATACGACATGGATTAGGACTCCGATGCGGGGACGTTTACGATATTGCTTCCAAAGGGATCAAAGACTTGGTTTTGTTCCGAGGTTTCAGGAAATTCTTGGCGATAGTCCCAAGAAAAATCTTTGCGTAGCGGGTGCCCCTTAAAGGAAGGGGGCAGGAGAATGCGGCGCTGATCGAGGTGATTTTTGAAGTCAATTCCCATCAGGTCATAGACTTCGCGCTCGAGCCATCCGGCCCCAGCCCAAAACTCGCCCACAGAGGGAACCGAGGGTTTCTCGTCACTCGCGCAAGGCACCAGAACTCGGGCGCGCTGCTTTCGGTTCATGGAAATCAACTCATAGACCACATAAAAACGCGGGCTTTTCGGGCTCTCATCGTAGGATGTCAAATCTGCAAGGTGGTTGAATTCTCCGCCCGACAGTTCTTTTAATTCTCGAAGAAAGGTCAGCAGATCCTCGGCGCCGATTTTAAATTCGGGCTCAGCGGGAGCGGACTCCCGATATCCTAAAATTTTTTCGCCCCACTTTGCACGTAGCGGAGCTACCCAAGATAAGTCATTGAACATATTTTTATCGCTCCCACTCCAGGGCCTTCACTTTGAATTCATACCAAAGACCCAGAATAAAAAAGAAAAGAAAAAAGCCCATCAAACCTAAAACGATGGGGCCGACAGTAATCAGCTCTTTCCAGGCTAGGGCCACCGGCAAAAGAAAAGCGGCCTCTAAATCGAAAAGCAAAAACAAGATGGCTACCAGATAATACTTGACGCTCACTCGATCCCGAGCATTTCCAGTAACCGGGATCCCACACTCGTAAGGTTGAATTTTCACCCCCACCAGCTTGGAGGGGCCAAGGTAAAGTGCGACAAAAAGTGCGCCGCCAGCCACCAAAGAGCCGAAGCCCAGCATGGCCAAAATCGGTAGCAAGGTGTCGATCGGACTCATCACACTCCTGTAAAAAATTGAATGGCCTCACGCGCTAGCTTCAGCACGGGTTCCCAGTAAAAACAGAGGACGATATTGGGGATCGCAAGCAAGACGATAAAGGTCTTGGTCATGATGCAGTCGAAGGGGGACTTGCCCTCGGGCGCGGGGCTTTCTGGGGCCTCGAGGTACATGGCCTTAACAATTTTGACGTAGAAATAAAGAGAGATCACGGAATTTAAAGCCGCTAAAAGAGCGTAGCCGTACATCTCCCGCGCGATCACGGATGAAAACAAATAAACCTTGCCGATAAAGCCCGCAAAGGGCGGCAAACCCACAAGCGAGAACAAAAAGATGGCCATCGTGGCGGCATAAAGCGGCTGCCGCTCGCCCAAACCTCTAAAAAACCGAAGAGAGTCTCCGCCGTAGGAGTCTTCAACTTTTGAAGTCACCCAAAAAGCACCTAAGTTCATCAGGCAATAAACGATGATGTAAAAAAGTATCGCATAAAGCCCCATATAAGTGTGGGTGGTCGCCCCCATCAGCAAGTAACCCGCGTGGGCAATGCTGGAATAGGCCAAGATTCGTTTTACAGAGACTTGGCCCAGAGCTGCGAGGTTCCCCATAAACATAGTGAAAATACTAGAAATCATCAAAAAGCGCGGCCAATCGAAGGGGCCTACGATGTGGAAGGAAATTCTGGCCGCATCATCCGAAAGAGAAATTGCGGCTGACCCCGACTCAAGCGGCAGGGTAAAGGCCGTAATAAAAAATCTTAGAAGAAGGGCCATTCCGGCAGCCTTGGGCGCCACAGAGAGAAGAGCCGAGACCGGCGTGGGGGACCCCTCATAAACGTCGGGAGTCCACATGTGCATGGGTGCCGCCGAAATTTTATAACCAATTCCCGCAAATACTAAGAGCACCGAAACCCAAAAAAGTAGCGGGATCTGCTCCACTGGAGTGGAAGAAATAAACTGGCGCAAGCCAATGGAGGTCACCTGTCCGGTCAAACCAAAGATTAAGCTAAAGCCATAAATCATAATGGCCGAAGCCATCGAACCATAAACGACGTACTTCATGGAAGCTTCGACCGAGGAACTTTTTTCCTTATTGAAGCCGGCCAAAGTGTAGCTCAAAATTGAAACCGTTTCCACGGCGAGGTAGATCATCAAAAAGTTGTTGGCCACTCCCATAAAAATGAGGCCCGTGCAGAGAGCCAATATAATGCAGTAAAATTCGGAGCGCCGATCTTTTTTAATTTCCAAAGATCCCGCACTCACCAAGAGACTCAGGGCCGTAACCGCTACCGCAAAAAGGGAGAAGAAAAGACCAAAAGCATCAAAAACAATGATGCCCTGAAAAGCTTCTTGGCCCGCACGCCCGGCCATCGTCACATAGGTTGCACCAGCCCCAATTAATGAGGCCATCGAGATTGAAAGCAAAAGAAGGTTGGACCTCACCCACAAACCCGTGAGTAAAACCGCAATACTTCCAAAGGCGATAATCAATGGCGGCAGGGCAACAAAAAGTGATCGCATGCTTTATCCTGCAACCCCGATGAGTTGGTTGAGGCTTACTTTAAGAAAGTCGAGGAAGGGTTGCGGATACAAACCAATCCACAAACAAAGAGCCGCCAAGGGCGCCAACACCACCCACTCCATGGGTCGCACTTCAGGGATGTCATGAGCGGGGTGTAGAACTCCATTTTCATCTTTATGTAACGCGGTGAAAGGTCCCAAGAATACCCGCTGAACCATCCACAAAAGATAGGCCGCAGTGAGCACAATTCCTAGGGCCGCAATCACCGTTTCAGTTTTGTAAACCGGGAAAGCTCCCATAAAGACAAGGGCTTCTGAAATAAATCCATTGAGCGTGGGCAAGCCTAAACTCGAAAAGACAGCCACCATCCAGATGGCAGTAACCCAAGGAGCCTTTTGCGCAATTCCGCCGAAGCCCAACTTTCCATCGGGAGTGACAATGTAACGATGGTGCAAGCGGTCGTAGAGCACTCCCACCAAACAGAACATCATGGCTGCCGATATACCGTGATTAAACATTTGCAGCACGGCACCCTGAATACCTGCGGGGGTAAAAACCGCCATGCCGAGAATCACGTATCCCATGTGGCTAACCGAAGAATAGGCTACTAACTTTTTCAAATCCTTTTGGGCCATCGCACAGAGGGCCCCATAAATAATATTTACGATCCCCAAAATCGCCATCACATAGGCAAAGGCCTTGGTGGCCTGAGGAAATACAGAGAAGTTGATTCGCAAAAACCCATAGGTCCCCATCTTCAAAAGGACACCGGCCAAAATGATAGAAACGGCCGTGGGGGCCTGCACGTGAGCCCAGGGAAGCCAGGTATGGAAGGGAAAGATGGGAACCTTAACGGCAAATCCCACAAAGAGCATCCACCACATGGTTTTATCAAAGGGCAAATCCAAGCCAAAAATGTGGATGCGGTACTGAGTCCAATCCATGCTGGCCAGCTGCAGAATGTTGAAAGTACGAATTTGTGACCCGTCCGGTCCCGCGCTGTAAAAGTACAGGGCCAACATGGCCACGAGCATAAGGACCGACCCAAAGAGGGTGTAGAGAAAAAATTTGATGGCCGCGTATTCTTTGCGTTCTCCACCCCAGATCCCCACCAGAAAATACATGGGAAGCAGCATCACTTCCCAATAGATATAGAAAAGGAAAAAATCGAGAGCGCAAAAAACACCCATCATGCCCACATGCAAGAGTAAAAACATCATGAAGTAGCCCTTCACGAGTTTTTTCACGTTCCAGCTGGCAAAAATACAAAGAAAAGAAAGCAGGCCCGTGAGCAAGACCATGAGAACGCTCACCCCGTCGATGCCCATATGATAATGCACGTTGATGGAGGGAATCCAATTATAGCTTTCCACAAACTGGAAAGCCGCCGTGCTGCGATCAAAGTTCATGGCCACAACAAGAGACAAAGCAAAGGGCACAGCTGTGGCCCCCGCGGCAATGGATTTAATCATTGTCTCAAAACGACTCGGAGTCAGAAGAATGAGCAATGCCCCTATAAGCGGGAAAAACGTCATCCAGCTTAGAATGTGATTCATCATTTTAGAAAACCCCTTTATAGATGAAAGCCAGCACCAGGGCGGCTACGACAACAACCAAGTAGCGCTGAACGCGCCCATTTTGCAGAACTCTTAAACTCTGACCAAAAACCGTGGGCACGCCGCCCCCGACCCCATCCACTAAAAACCCGTCGACAACAACATCGTCAAAGGTTCCCGTGGCCTTCTGTGTGACCATGGTCAGGTCCTTCCATCCATCCACTCCAACTCGGTCGATCACCTTGTCATCAAACCTTGCAAAGTAGGAAGATAGTGGCAGGAAGGCTTTTTGAATCATCACCTTGATGTAAAGAGCGTCAAAATAGTAAAGATTGTCGATGAGCTTGTGAACAAAGCTGGGCCAAAACTTTGAAAGTTTGTCAGCCGAAACCTTCTTGGCTCCAAAAACCAAGTAGGAAAAGAATATTCCTAAGCCCGCCACCACAAGAGATAACAAAAGTGCGGGAATATGGGCTAAGTGTTCAAAATGTTCTGCCCCGTGCTCCCCGTGTGCAACTTCGGCCCCATGATTCACCAGAGAAATTTGCGGTGGCACAACTAAGGTTTTAAACCAGTGGTTGGCTCCCCCAAAAATCTGATCCACTGAGCCCACGAGCCCACCCGTAAGGGAGCCCGTAAAAAGAACGGCTAGCGAAAGCCCGGCTAAGACCACGAGAGGCACCCACATGTTCCAATGGCCTTCGTGAGCCTCTTCGTAATGATGATGATCGTGCGGCTCTCCAAAAAAGGTTTTGAAAATCAAGCGGAACATATAGAAGGCCGTGAGCCCTGCCGTTACAAAACCCATGATGGGAAGCAAGATGTGCTTGGAATCCTGAAAATAACCCAGACCTAAGGTCGAGGCTAAAATTAAGTCTTTGGATACAAAGCCACTAAAAAAGGGGACCCCCGAAATGGCGAGAGTGGCAATAAACATCGCGGCAAAAGTGATGGGAAGTTTTTTCTTGAGTCCTCCCATATGATTCATATCTTGCTCGTGGTGCATGGCATAGATGACCGATCCCGAGCTCATAAAAAGACAGGCCTTAAAAAGCGCATGGGTGATGAGGTGCATAAAGCCTGCCGTAAACGCACCCACTCCCACCGCTAAGACCATGTAACCCAATTGAGAGAGGGTGGAATAAGCCAAAACTTTTTTAATGTCGGTCTGCTTGATCGCCAAGATCGCGGCCAGGAGTGCCGTCACGCCTCCCACGTAAGCCACGATGGGGAGCACTCCGCCCATTTGCAAAAGAGGGAACATTCGCAAAATCAAATACACGCCAGCTGCCACCATTGTTGCGGCGTGAATAAGGGCTGACACGGGAGTCGGCCCCTCCATGGCATCCGGCAGCCAAACTTGCAGCGGGAACTGCGCCGACTTACCCACGGTCCCCATAAACACCAAAAGACCAATGAGAAAGGCCGCAGACAAGCCAAAAAGCTCGCCATTAAATTTGCCCTCACCCAGGGCTGCATAAATTTCGTTGAAGTTAAAAGATCCGACAATGCCAAAAAGAGCCAGCATCCCAACAAAGAGTCCCGTATCTCCCACTCGAGTGGTCATGAAGGCTTTGAGGGAAGCATTGGCAGCAGAAACCTTATGTCGGTAAAATCCGATGAGCAGGTAAGAACAGAGCCCCATCATCTCCCAACACATAAATAGAGTGAGGAGGTTGTCGGAGACAATAAGACCCAACATGGCCGAAGTGAAAAGTGAAAGATAAGAGAAAAAGCTCGCGTAACGATATCCATCTTCCGGCTTGCCGTGATGATCTCGCATATATCCCGTGGAAAAGAGGTGGATCAGCGTGGAGCAAAGGGTCACCATCAAAAGCATAATGGCTGAAATATTATCGAGGCGAATGCCCACTTGAAACTTAAAGGGCTGTGCGGCTGTACCTATGTCGATCCAAGTCCAACTTTGGGTCACGAGCCATTGAGGGTCAAAGGCCCCCCACATCGAGGCAAAAATTTTGCAGGCCATTAGAAAGGAAGCAAAGATGGCGCCCAAACTGACCCAGTCACCCAAGCGCGGAAGACGGGTGCCCACTGCGGATTGAATAATATAAGCGAGGGCCGGACAGAGGACGATCCCCATGGCCAGCTGAATGAGTGTTTGATTTTCACTTGCCATCCCTACCCCCTCAATTCTGTAGATTGGTCTGGATTAATAGAACGACGCACGCCAAAGACCCTGAGCACAATAGCCAGCGCAACGGCGGCTTCAATCGCCGCTAAAATAATAACAAAAAGGGCGAAAATATGCCCATGCAGCCAGTCGCCGGTGTTCGGAGCGGCTCGCTTAAAGGCTTGGAAAGCCACAAAGTTAAGGCCCGCAGCGTTGAGCATCAACTCGATGCCCATAAAAATGCCAATGGCATTTTTTCGAGTGAGTGCTGCGAGAATTCCGAAGACAAAAAGAACAGAAGAAATGAGCACATAAAAAAGCAAATTTCCGGAAACCGCCATTACGACTTGTCTCCCTTGCCTTGGTAGTGGGGCCGGGCCACAACGACGGCACCAATCAAACCCGCCAACAAGACGATAGCTACATACTGAAAGACCAAAGCATAGGGCCCCACCAAAGCATGGCCCATGGCCTCGGTAGTGTGGGCCTCAGGTAAGGCGACTCCCTTCGGCCAGGAAATCTTCAAAACCAACTTCAAAAGCCCCACCAGTAAGACCAGGGAAAGCAAAAATGGAACAGCGAATGACTTCAGCGTTTCTAAAAAACGCCCTCGATAAATATTTTCTGACATCATGATGGCAAATAAAATCACCACAATAATGCCGCCCACATAAATAATAAGTTGGCAGGCGGCAAGAAAGTCGGCCCCCAAGAGCCCATAAAATCCTGCCACGGAAAGAAGTGAAAAAATAAGCGCAATGGCGGAATAAAGAACGTTAGGGTGAAAGGCCACCACGGCCGCACTGCCCACCGCTAAAATCCCACAGCCTAGAGCAAAAAAATCTGCCAAGCTCATCCATGCACCCCGAAAGCTGAAAGCAAGAGGTCGGCTGCGCTTTGTCCTTTAAAAATCCAAATCCACAATGCGGCCCCTAAAAGATTAAAGAAACTGATGGGAATAAGATATTTCCAGCAGAGGCTCATCAACTGGTCCACGCGCAATCGCGGAAGAGTCCAGCGTATCCACATCACAACAAAAACCAAAACGGCGGCTTTGGCCAAAAACACAGAGATCATAAGTAGCGTTTGGACCAGGGGCCCCAAGTTAGCGCTGCCCACTTTGATAGCCATTTCCAAGTTGTTCAAATTGACAAAGGGTAAGTGCCACCCACCCAAGAAAATAGCGGTGGCCACACAAGCAAACATAATGACGTCGGCAAATTCGGCCAAAGCATAGAGCCCAAAGCGCATGCCCGAGAACTCCGTATTAAATCCGGATACCAACTCAGACTCCGCCTCGGGCAAGTCAAAGGGGGTGCGGTTACACTCCGCCAAGGCCGCTATAAAATAAATAATAAAGTTTATAAAAAGAAAGGGATTGTGAAAAACGTTCCAGAAATGTCCCTCTCCTGAAGTCGGCCAAGCCTGAGCGTCGACCAAGCCGTTCATGCTCATGGTGCCGCTTACGGTGACCACGCTCAAAACAGCAATGCCTAGGGGGATTTCAAAAGACACAATTTGAGCCGCCCCCCGCATCCCACCAATGAGTGACCATTTATTGTCGGAGGCCCAAGCACCCAACAAAATCCCTAAAGACACCAAAGAGCCCAGCGCCAACACGTAAAAAATCCCAATATCCAAGTCGGCCCCAATAACGTATTTTGCAAAGGGCACGAGAGCAAAGGCCCCCAGAGAACCCGCCGTTACAAGCGAAGGCGCAATATTATAAATAAACATGTCGGCATTTTTAGGTGCCGTGTCCTCTTTTAAAAACATTTTAATGCCATCGGCGAAAAACTGTCCCAGGCCCAAAGGACCCACGCGGTTCGGTCCCACTCGCTCCTGAAAGTCTGCTGAAACCTTGCGCTCGAAGTAGGTACAAAGCCCACCCACCGGCATGGCAAAAAGCAAAATAATAATGACCGCAGATAAAACGGAATAAACCGCGATAGGAATCTGCAGGCCGATAAGTGAATTAAATCCGCTTAGAAACTCAGCCAGACTCACGCCTTAAGCCCCCACCTTGCGCCCTTTAAGCTCGCCCTGTTCCAGGTGAGCCCGGCGATCTACGGCATCTCGTACCCAATCGATATCGCCTTTTTTCCACTCATATATCAGGCCCACAAGCAGCACAAAAAGGAATCCAAAAGACAGAAGGAAAATGCTGAGGGCTTCGGCCCCCCCCGCCTGAACGGCCGGCAAAAAGAGCCGCAAAACGGGGAACAAAAGCGCCACTTCCACGTCAAAAACTAGAAAGCAAATCGCCACCATGTAAAATCGATTGTTGAACATGACATAGGCGCTGCCCCGAGGTGGCTCACCGCATTCATAGGTTTGTAGTTTTCCGGAGTTCGGCAAACTCGGACGTAAAAACTTTGAAATAAACAAAATAGCCGGAGGCAAAATGGCCGCCAGCACCACAAAACTGAGGGCGTTACCGAATTCCTGAAGCATTTAATGAACTTCTACCATAGCTTTGCTAGCTTACAACTCCTGTACGGACAAAAGGTGAATGTGGATTCGACCGAAAGAATCTTTACCGGAGGCCTTCCCTCGCTAACGGCCGCGGCTTGGGAATGCCTAAAAAAATGGGGGGGCGCCTCAAAGCCCCGGCTACTGCTTTGCCCAGATTTGGCTACGATGGAGAATCTTAGGGAGGAGCTCCAAAACCTCTCCCCGTCCCTAGAGTTTTTTATCCTTCCAGCACTCGAAAGTGATTTGGTAAAAAACCGCGGGCCCTCCCTGCCCGCTCGCATGCAGCGCATTCGTTTTTTTTCTCAGTTTTTTCTTCCCGAGCTGCAAAGCTCTAGCCGACATTTTTTGGTCTGCCCCGAAGCTTTGTTGGGACAAATGCCGCCCCCCTCCTACTGGCAGCAAAACTCGCGTCAAATCAAAGTTGGCCAAAGCCTTTCGCGCACAGAGCTCCAAGCTGATTTGGTACGCTTGGCCTACATGCCGGCAGAACTGGTCGAACGCGCAGGCGAATACGCCATCCGCGGCTCCATCGTTGATATTTTTTCCCCAGTTTATGACCATCCAGTCAGGTTGGAGCTTTTTGGAGACGAGGTACAAAGTCTTAAACACTTTCACCCAGACAATCAGCGCAGCTTGGAAAGCCGAGAAGATTTTTGGATTCCTCCCGCAAGGGAGTTTTTATTCCCCGAAGATGGGGATCGCCTAAAAAGCGTTTTGAGAAAAAAGATCGATTCCTTAGACTGGGAGCGCAAAGACCGCGATGCCTTTTTATCGCGCATCGAGCAAAGGGCTTTTTTTCCCACCATCGACCTCTGGGGACCCCTCATTGACCCGAGCACCCTTTCCCAAGGCGATAAAGCCCTTAACGCCTTAGAGATTACCGATGTTTTCGAGGCCGCTCTTTGTGATCGTGAAGCCTCGGTGAATTACAAAAGAGTGCAGCGAAACTTTTTGGCAGCAGCTTCGGAGTCGGAATGGGTTCCTGCCCCCGAGGATTTTTTGTTTCCGGAAGCTTCAATCCAAGCTTACATCCAAAAGAGTCTCGGCGATTCGCACTGGTGGGATTTTAAAGCTCAGAGCCTCCATCCCCTCGAACCCGAAAAAAAGAAGCTTTCGGGAATCCGTAGCCTGGATCGTCTCAGTGAAGAACTTCATAACGCGAGGGTCGGCCACCAAGAACTCCCTCTCCAGCCCCTGTCTCGCTTCGCCCAAGAAATGCATGCGGCCGGCCATAGTTTGGTGATCGTGGGCAGCTCCACCTCCCAGCTCGAGCGATTGCTATTTTTGCTACGCGACTACCACTTAGCCTTTAAGATTTTTCCCAGCCTCGACGACATTCTTAGCTCGGCCACTCCCGCCCCTCTTGCGGCCGTAGTGGCCGACTTAGACCAAGGCTTTTGGGATCAAGAAGGCAAAATTGCCCTCTTGCTCGACGAACAAATTCTCGGCACCCTCCGCAAAAAATCCCGACGAAGCCCTCAAAGCCGGTCGGGTACTCAGGCCTTTTCTCCCGACCTGGCTCTGCTCGACCTGCGACCCCAAGATCTCATCGTGCACACCGAGCACGGTATCGGAAAATACTTGGGCCTCAAAAGCCTGCAGGTGCAGGGGATTTTTACCGAGCTCGTGGAAATTGAATACCGAGAGGGAAACAAGCTTTTGCTTCCCGTTACGAAGCTTGGGCAAATCCAAAAATATTCCGCCGCGGGAGGGGAGCTCAGCCAACTAGATCGCCTCGGTGGTCAAAGCTGGGAAACAAAAAAGTCTCGGGTGAAGGCCGCCCTCCAAAGTATTGCGGGAGAGCTCTTGCACCTCTACTCCGAGCGAGAGCTCGCGCGCGGCCCTCAAATTTGTCCGGATCCCAGCTCCGTGGAGGCTTTTGCCCTAAGCTTTCCCTATTCCGAAACGGCCGATCAAGAAAGCGCCATCGCGGCAGGCCTTCTCGACTTACGCGGGCCCAAGCCCATGGACCGCCTTTTGTGTGGGGATGTGGGATATGGCAAAACCGAAGTCGCACTCCGCCTGGCCCATGCGGCCATGAGCGCAAAATTTCAAGCCGCGGTCTTAGTGCCCACAACCCTGCTGGCCACCCAACACGAAAGCACCTTTCGAAAACGTTTAGAACCCTTTGGTTTTAAGGTGGCAGGCCTTTCTCGCTTTAAATCTCAGAAAGAGTCCAAAGATATATTGAAGTCGGTGGCCGCCGGAGAGATCGACGTTCTTATCGGAACCCATCGCTTGCTCGGCAACGACGTGAACTTTAAAAATCTAGGCCTACTGGTGGTCGATGAAGAACAAAAGTTCGGGGTGAGTCACAAAGAAAAGCTCAAGCGCTTTAAAAATAACGTGCACATTTTATCAATGACGGCCACTCCCATACCCCGCACCCTGAACATGGCCATGTCGGGCATTAAGGATTTGTCCATCATCACCACTCCGCCCCAAGACCGGCTCAGCGTACGCACGCATGTGGCCAAATGGAAAGACGCCTTGATTGTGGAAGCCGTTGAAAACGAAGTGAAGCGCGGGGGGCAAATCTTTTTTGTTCACAACCGAGTGCAGACCATCGGAAAGCTACTTGAGAGTTTAAAAACTCTTTTGCCTCAGGTGAGCATGGAGTTTGTGCATGGACAAATGGAAGAAGAAAAACTTTCTGAGCGGATGATCAATTTTTATGAAGGACGCACTCAACTCCTTCTAACCACCTCTATTATTGAGTCGGGTTTAGACGTGGCCAATGCCAACACTCTCATCGTAGACCGCGCCGACAGATTTGGGCTGGCTCAGCTCTATCAAATGCGAGGTCGGGTGGGTCGATCTTCTTCTCGCGCCTACGCCTACTTTCTTTTACCCAAGGACCATGACGTTTCTCAAGACGCCGAAGAGCGCTTGGCAGTTTTAGAATCTTACCAAGAGCTGGGCTCCGGCTTTCATATTGCAAGTCACGACTTAGAAATTCGAGGCTCGGGAGAATTCTTGGGGCGTGAGCAAAGCGGTCATATGGCAGCCATTGGCTTTGACGCCTACACCGAACTCCTTCGAGAATGCGTGGCCGAGATTAAGGGTGAGGCGGTAGAAACTAAAATAGACCCCGAAATACAACTTGGGACCGACACGCACATTCCCGACTCTTATATTCCTGAGGTGGGATTGCGCCTCATGTTCTATCGAAAACTTGCGGCCAGCGCGGATGAGCACGAGGTTGATTCGATCGAAAGAGAACTTCAAGACCGCTTTGGACAACTCCCCCCAACCGTGCAAAATCTCGTGCTTTCCATGCGGATTCGTTGTCAACTTCGCCGCTTGGGCATCAAGAGCCTTACGGCCGGAAAAACTGGGTTCTCTGTGTTCTTTGCTTCCAGCACGCCGGTTAATCCCGCCAAACTTGTCGAAAGCATCAAAAAGTACCCAGCCCACTTCCAGATGAGTCCGGAGGGTCGACTTTTTCTACGAAGGCCCGAAGGTGCCACCGACTCAGAAAGCCTGCTCAAGGGAGTTGAGGGTGCCCTTGGCCAGCTCGAAGCTTGGTGCGGCTGAATTCGCCGCTCCGCATATACATATGACTTCCCTAAAGCAGGGCACCCCATAGCCCTCCGAAAATTTGTCCGTTAAAGTATTCTTAGGTGAGCGGAGGTTCTTGTAATGTTTAAAAAAAATGCTGTTTTTTCATGGGCAATCGGCCTTAGCCTTGCGGGCGCTGTGGGAGCACAAACACCCCCCGTGGCAAGCCCCACCCCACCAACAGAGAGTCCCGCCGCCGCTAAACCTGCCGCAAAAAAGGCCGGGGCCGGTGATCAGGTTTTAGTAAGAATCAACAATCGCAGCATCACTTTGAACGAATTTAACCGCCGCTTTGAGCAAAATTCTCAGTTGGTTCCGGGCAAGGCCCCGCCCAAAAGCGAAGTCTTAAAAAACATCGTTTATTTTGAGCTCGCCACTCAAGAAGCTCGCAGATTGGGTTTGCACAACGACCCCACCCTACGCGAACAGTTCGACATCTTGCTTTATCAAGCCGTTGTTCGACGCTACATTCAGCCCAAAATTGACTCTCTGGAGGTTTCGGAAGCTGAGGTTCGCAAATTCTACGAAGACAATCCCCTCCTGCGCTCAAGTCACATCATTTTGCTAAGTCGCCCCGGCATGAGCGAAAAAGAAGGCAAAGAATTGCGAGAACGGGCCACCAAAATCTTAGCTGAAGTCAAAAGCAGCAAAAAGTCCTTTGAAGAGCTCGTGCGCCAACACAGCGAAGGCCCTTCGGCCCGCGCTGGAGGCGATGTGGATTGGGGCGCTCGCCACAAGCTCTTGCCAGAATACTACGAAGCCGCCTTGGCTCTTAAAAATGTGGGTGACGTGAGCGGAGTGGTAGAAACTCCCTATGGCCTGCATATCATCAAACTTACGGGCCGCCGTCCCTATGGCGAGCTTGACCCCGTGTACCGCGAATTCATCATCCGCACCATTCGCGAGAACAAGGGCCAGGGCATCTACAACGCCTACTTTGAGGACCTTAAAAAGAAGGCCAAAGTTAGCGTGAACGACGCTTTGCTCAAATAGTTCTTTTAAGCTAAAAATTCATCCGTGAAGTCTGCAAAATTTTTGGGAATTTTTTTATTGGGGGCGCTAGGTGCTCAAGCCCGCATGGTGGACCGCGTTTCTGCGGTCGTTGGTGACCAACCTATTTTGTGGTCGGAAGTGCAGAGCTTTAAAAAAGAACTCACGGGAAACCGGGCCCTGGCCAACATCTATCGAATGAATCCCGAAAAAATTAGCGAGAAAGACATTCTGGACCGAATGATCGAAGAAAAAATAGTGAGCCTCTCGGTAAAAGAATACGACGCCCTCGTCACCGACCTAGAAGTCGAAAACCAAATCCAAACCATCGCCAAGCAAAACAACATCACTAAAGAGCGCCTCTTTGAGTCCCTCAAGGGCGAGAAAATTTCACTGGAAACTTACCGAAAAAACATTCGGGCCCAACTTGAAAAAAGAAATATTTTTGATCGCGAATTGCGGCGCAATGCGGGCGGCGGCGCCTCCGACCCCGAGCTGCGGGCCGTTTATAACGAAAGGGCCCCCCGCGAATTCAAGCTGAGCCTCATCGCCTTACGCAAGTCGGCCGCCACTCGCGACCGAATGAAAAGCATTCTTGATGAGAGTAAAAAAGCCGATGTGAGCCTGGGGAAGTTGGGCGAAAAATACGGCGCAGATTCTTTGGGCTGGGTGACTCTCGACACTTTGAATCCTAAATTTGCCAAGTTGATTCAAAGCTCCCATCCGGGGCAAGTCATTGGTCCCCTGGAAGAAAAGGGCCAGCTCAACCTCTTTTTGTTTGAGGCGGAGCGCCGGGGCTCTGAAGAAGGCTTTGAAAAAATGAAAGACCAACTCGCAAGCCAGGTGCAGTCACAAGACTTCGACCGACGCTTTGATAACTGGATTGATCGTAGAAAAAAAGACTTACACATTGTGGTGAATGGAACATGAGCATCTTTAGAGAATATGACGTCCGAGGAGTGGCCGATCGAGACCTCACAAATGAAATTGCTTGGGCCTTAGGCAAAAGCCTCGGGGAGTGGACTCTCAAGGCGGGAGACAAAAACGCCTATGTGGGCCAAGACGTGCGCCTATCCTCGCCCCGCCTGGGCCTAGCCATTGCGGCAGGCTTTGAAGCGGCCGGCATTACCGTGCGTCGCCTCGCTCCGGGCCCCACCCCCTTATTGTATTTTGCTGCTGCCGACAAAGTCGAAGACTTTCCCACGAGCACGGGCGTCATGGTCACGGGGTCTCACAACCCTCCCGAATACAACGGTTTTAAAATGGTGATTGCAGGAAAAACTCTTTTCGGAGACGAGATCCAGAAACTCCGCGCCGATGTGGAGCGTAATTTAAAAACGCTTCCTCCGAAGATCGCCAGCGACTCCCCACTTATCAACCGCTCACCCGACTATGTGCATTTTACAAAAAACAACATCAAGGTGGGGCGCCGATTGAAGGTAGTTGTAGACGCCGGAAATGGCGCTGGGGGCGAGCTGGGCCTGGCCACCTACCGGGCCATGGGCTGCGATGTCGTTCCACTTTTTTGTGAGCCGGATGGTCGATTTCCCAACCATCACCCGGACCCCACGGTGCCAAAAAATTTGGAACACCTCATCGCCGAAGTAAAAAAAACAGGCGCGGACTTAGGAATTGCTTTTGATGGTGATGGCGATCGAATTGGAGCCGTAAGCGCTACAGGGCAAATTCTTTTTGGTGATCACCTTGTTCTTTATTTTGCTCGCGACATTCTCAAAGAAGTTCCGGGCGCCACGATTATCTCGGAAGTAAAGAGCAGCCAGATTCTCTACGACCTTTTAGAAAAGTGGGGCGCCAAGCCCATTCTATGGAAAACGGGCCACAGCCTCATCAAAGCCAAGCTCAAAGAAACCCACGGTGCTTTGGCGGGCGAAATGTCGGGCCACATGTTTTTTGCCCATCGGTTTTTTGGTTTTGACGATGCCATTTATGCAGGGGCTCGGTTGATCGAAGGACTTTCTAACAAAAGCGAGACTTTGGATGATTTTCTAAAAAGCTTGCCCCCGGCCATTAATACTCCAGAGCTTCGCGTCGACTGTGAAGACTCAAAAAAGTTCGGGATTGTGAAAGAATTTCAGCTGCGCGCCCGAAAAATTTATGGAGATGCCATGAACGACATCGACGGGGCCCGCATCAAGGCGCACGGAGGGTGGGGATTGCTCCGCGCCTCCAACACCCAACCCGTGCTGGTGCTGCGCTTTGAGGCCCCGACTAAAGAAAAACTCAAAGAGATCCGCGATGAGTTTAGCGACATCTTAAAAGGAATTGATTCTTCGATTGAAGTTCCACTAACCTAAAGGAATGCTGGAGCCGAGCGACAACATCATCATCCGGGGGGCACGAGAGCACAATCTCAAGAACGTCTCGCTCGACATTCCCGCACAAAAACTGGTTGTGATCACGGGGCCCTCGGGCTCGGGGAAGTCCAGCCTCGCCTTCGACACTCTTTTTGCCGAAGGACAGCGCCGCTACATGGAAAGTCTTTCGGCCTATGCTCGGCAATTTTTAGAACAACTCACCAAACCCGACGTGGACTATATTGATGGGCTTTCTCCCTCCATCGCCATCGAACAAAAAACAATTTCTAATCATCCACGCTCAACAGTTGGCACCGTCACCGCCATCTATGATTTTTTTCGCCTCCTCTATGCCCGCCTCGGAGAAGTGCGCGACCCTTCCACGGGCGAAACTCTGCGCGCTCATTCAGACGAGGACGTGCTGACGCACATCAAATCCCTTCCCCCCGGTGAGAAGGCTTATTTTTATGCCAGCGTGGTTCGTGGAAAGAAAGGGGAGTTTCTTCGTGAATTTGAGCAGTGGCGCCGCGCTGGCTACACTCGCGTGCGCATCGACGGAAAAGTTCTAAGCTTACACGACCCCATTCTTATCGCTCGCCACCAGCACCACGACATCGACATTCTTTTAGACATTATTCAGGTCGACAAAAGTGATGCTGAAGACCGCGTGTTGAGTGCGGTGAAATTGGCCGACAAGGTCGCAGAAGGTTGGTTGCGAGTCTCTCGCGGCCCCCTGGGGGAGGAGCGAATATTTAGTCGTAAAATTGCTAGCTCTACTTCCAGCCGCACCTTTCCCGACCTCGAGCCCCGCCTCTTTTCATTCAACTCACCCTACGGAATGTGTGAGCACTGCAAGGGCATTGGCTTGGTAGAAAAAAAATCTTACAAAAATTCAAAGTCGGCAGACGACGAAGAAGACGAAGATCTCTTTTCCACCGAGCTGGATGCTTTTGAGAGCTGCCCCAAGTGCAAGGGTCAGCGGCTGCGCGAAGACTCTCTTTGTGTGTATTTCGAAGGCAAGAATATTGCGCAAATTTGTGCCCTCAGCTGCACTGAGCTAGGTGCTCTCATCGACGGCATCGACAAAAAAAATGCGGTGGCGGAGAGGCTCCTTTTTGAAATTCGCAGCCGCCTAAAATTCCTAGAAGACGTAGGCGTAGGCTATCTCTCTTTAGATCGGCGCGCCGGCTCGCTCTCAGGTGGGGAGGCTCAACGAATTAGGCTGGCAACGCAGCTGGGCTCTCAGCTAAGCGGAGTTCTTTACGTCTTAGATGAACCTAGCATTGGCCTTCATCCCAAAGATCACCACAAGTTATTGCGCAGCCTCGAGAGGCTGCGTGACCTGGGGAATTCCGTAGTGGTCGTCGAACACGACGAAGAAACCATGCTCTGCGCCGATCACATTATCGACATTGGCCCCGGCGCCGGCGTGCACGGGGGTCAGGTGGTGAGTGAAGGCACTCCCAAAGAGCTCATGGCCCGCTCCCAAAGTTCGACGGCAAAATTCTTGCGTGGAGAAAGCAACGTGACCACGCATCGAGTTCGTCGACAGGGCAACGGAAAGTTTCTAGAAATCAGTGGCTGCAAAGGCCACAACCTTAAAAACGTGAATCTAAAAATTCCTTTAGGAAAGTTGGTGCTCTTCACCGGCGTGAGCGGGTCAGGGAAGTCCTCCCTGGTCCAAGACACCTTAGAGGTCGCCATTGCGCGCAAGCTTTACCGAAGCCAGGTGGACCCCCTGGTCTTCGCCAAACTCGAGGGCTTAGACCATATCGACAAACTCGTGCACGTCGATCAGCGCCCCATTGGCCGCACCCCGCGCAGCAACCCGGCCACCTACACCGGACTTTTTTCCTCTTTGCGAAATCTCTTTGCACAAACGGCAGACGCCCAAGTGCGCGGCTACACTCCGGGAACTTTTTCGTTCAACCTCAAAGGAGGGCGTTGCGATGCTTGCGAAGGTGCGGGACGCCGAAAAATTGAGATGCATTTCTTGGCCGACGTCTATGTTCCCTGCGAGACCTGTCATGGGAGCCGCTATCGCCGAGAAATTTTAGAAGTGCGCTTTCGAGGCAAAAACATTTCCGACGCTTTGAACATGTCCGTTGAAGAGGCTTGGAAGCTTTTCGAAAATCAGCCCCTCATCGAGCCCAAGCTCCGCACCTTAAACGAGGTAGGCCTGGGTTATTTACACCTCGGCCAAAGCTCTACAACCCTCTCTGGCGGTGAGGCGCAGCGAATCAAGCTGGCGCGCGAACTCTCCAAAAAGAGCACGGGGAAAACCCTATACTTCCTCGACGAACCCACCACGGGCCTTCACTTTGAAGATGTGAAGAAACTCTTGGAACTGGTGCAGCGCTTATGCGACATGGGAAATACTGTTTTGATTATCGAACACAATTTAGACATGATGGCGGCGGCCGATTGGGTCATCGACGTCGGGCCGGGTGCGGGTGCTCTCGGTGGAGAAATTGTTTTTGAAGGCCGCCCCGAAGAGCTCCTTGGTTCCCCTCGCTCGGCCACCGCTCCTTACATGAAAGAATACTTCCAGCGGAGATCCTGGGTTCTTCCCCAGTAAAAATCCGCACAATGTGTGCGGAGATGAATATTCCTTTAGGCAACATTGATTGACTGCGTTTTAGTTCCCGAATTATTTTTCAAACATGAAATTTTTTGCTCTGATAGTTTTGGCGGTGTCGCTCGGCGCCTGTAAGAAAATTGGGGGGCCCAAGGAAAAACTTACAGACCGGAGCACGCCGCGTCCCACAAGTGCAGACGCGGCCCTGGCCCTTCTAAGCCCTTCAGACCGCGCAAGTTTTGAAAGCTGGAAGACTTCACTTGTAAAATCTTGTTCGACCTCTGAAGTTTTCGGCCGTGGTCAGCCCCCCACTCCCCCCACTCGCGGCCTCGACCTCGCTGTTTTTTACCAAAAAAGTGGGAGTTCTCTAGTGATCATGAATCGACTTGGGGAATACATTTCTCTGGGCCAACCTACCCACCTCTCTGGGGTAGAGCGCTCCTCACTTAAAGATTCGGAGTCACAAAATGGTCGGGTTTTACGGGGTATCGATGCGGAGGCCTTTCGCTCGGGCTCCAATTGCGAGTTGCGCGTTTTCGGCCAGACAGTTTATCAGGCGCCGCTGCTAGCCAAGCTCCAGGTTAACGCGCATTTTAGCTTTAGTGGAGAAGAGCAGGGTCCCCGCCTCTTTATTCCTCGAGGGGATATCCGCCAAGGGGGAGGCTCTGAATTTTGGGTTCGGTCAGAAGCCTTTGTCTTGCCGCTCATCGAGGAAATTTCTCCGACCGAAGCCAGCTTCCAGGACCTAGAAAATCTCCTGGCCTTAAACCGGGAAGAGGTGCGCAATTATTTTATCTTAGACAATTCGGGAATTCTCAAAGCCTTGCAAAGCGAGATGCAGATCTCGGCTCGGTTTAGTGACCCCTGCCTTGCGAATGTTTTGCCTTTCAATTTAGAAAAACCAGAGCTCCAAAGCGTCGATGGCGCGTTGGCCACATTAGCCCTTCACGGTGATCGCCATGAAAAAGAAATAGTTTTCCAATTTCGCCCAGAAATTGTGGATATCTTAGGCTTGAAAAATACCGGAGACACTCTCAAGCGCTGGGCCATCCATACCCACTATCTTTTTGAAGGGTCGCTGAGCCAAGGGGGTTTCAGCGCCATTCGCAGCGTACGCCTTGCTACACAAGCGCCGGTCTTTGATGACTTAGCTAGCGTCAGCTGTTTGGTGAATCGCTTTAAAATTCTCCACGCCCTCTTTCACAATGGATCCACCCAAAGCTACCAACCCAGCCTTCACTCAAGCTTTTCGCCGTGCCGCGCTCTAGCGAAGGAGCCCGATAGCCTTATTTATTCTCACCCCGACGCCACTCAGCTATTGCTTAGTATATTCTCGGACTTCTCTCACAACTCAAGCCGCAATCCTTTGTACTTTGGAGATTGGCGCCGCGCCCTTGCAAAGCACTCGCTTGAGCTGAGCCGCGGTGGAAAAAATTTTGCTAACACTCTTGATCCGGGTGGACTTCACCCTTTTCTTCAAGCTGCTCAACTCTACAAGCGCGCGCTGCTTGAGCCTCTTCAAGTGGCGCCTCAGCTTGTGTCTATTTATGAAGCTCCCATCTTAGACCTTGCGCTGGACTGGGCCATTCGCAACGACCCGCCCCCGACAGCAGGAGAGCTTCAAAGCATTTCCCAGGTCATCGAAAGGTTTGGGCTGCACTACATGAAATCAATGGCCGCCTTTCTCGAGAGTCTTCGTGAGGGAGCCGTCACTCAGCGCCTTCTCGTAGCCCACGCGCTCAACACATCTTCCGATAGCCTGGCCTCTTTGGAACGCATTGCGAGTCGAGCTCACGGCTGGGGATTACAAAGCTGGCTTGAGTCCTGGCAAAATACTTTTCTTCAAAGCCCGCCAGATCCCAACACACTAAAAGCCTGGGACCTCACCCTCACGGGCGCGGATAATTTTTTAGCGGCTGATGAAGCTCGGCCCCATGTTCTTGGTGTGGAAATTTTTCTTCGAGATCGCCAGAAACTTTTAGTCCATGCGCTCAAAGATTCTCGTCCGTGGACTCGCCACACTTTTGATCAACTTGAAAAAGTTCTGGTCTTTGGAAAAGCCCTGGGCCGATGCCAGGGCCTGAAGGACGGAGATCATAGCGCGCTTGTTCATTGCGTCGGACTCAACTCACTCAGCACCCAAGATGGAAAAATTCTCGATCCGCGGAACCGACGCTATGCAGACATCGCTCCGCAATTCGCCGCCTTTCTCAAGCGGCTAGGTGAAAGCCGAAGTCCCGCGGCTCAAACGCACCTTGAAAATATTTTCTTCAAGCCTCTTTGGCGAAACTGTAACGACGCGGATTTTCAGCAGAAGACCTCTCTTCTGGGCCTTAAAATCGACGAGCTCCGCGCACGCGGCCACGACCCCGCCCTAGAGCGGGAAATCATTCAAATTCAAGATTCGGACTGCCCCTAGTTCACGAGTGGCTTTGGCGCTTAAGTGTTTTTAAGCAGAGAATGTTTGCGTCGGCCGTTGCTTTTCTTCTATTGCTCAAGCTTCCAGCCTTAGGGAAGGCTGGAAAGTTTTTAATTAGTTCAAGGGAAGAGGAAAATATGAATATCAAGAGATGGTCCACGACCTTCGCTTGCGCTTCGTTGATTTCGACCGCAGCCTTCGCGCAAGGCTCCGGTCAAAGTCTCAAGAAGTTGCAAGAGCTGACGGAATACACACAGGCCGAGCAAAAATTAGTAGAGGCCAAAGCGAAGCTCACTCGAGCCCTTATTGAAGAACGAAGCGCTAGCGACGCCCTAAGAGAGCAAACAGAAATTTGCAAAATCCAAGACTCCGTCCGCTGCCTTGCAGAGCCCTTTGCGCCGGACCCCAGGGCTTCAGAAAATAGTGTTTATGAGGGAACCCTCACAATTAGTGATCGGCGCATTCCGCTCAATGGCGCCATTGAGGCGGGTAGCGCCGCGCGGGTGCAAAAACTTTTGCAATATTTTAACGGGCTGGATTCGAAGCTCCCGATCTTTATTGTCATCGATAGCAACCGCGGCGGATTTATTTCGGAAGGTATGCAAATTTTAGAGTCCATGGAGGCCAGCCAAGCGCCCGTGTATGTGGTGGTCAAAACCTATGCGGCCAGCATGGCCGCGGTCATTACCACGCTGGCAAAGAGAAGCTTTGTGAGTCCTTCGGCACAAATTCTTCATCACCAAGTTTCCACTTCAATGTCGGGTAATTATTCTGAACTTCAAGATCAGCAGCGAGACTTAGACGAACTTTGGACCCGCTTTGCGGCTCCCATTGCGCAGAAAATGGGCATCGACATAGAAGCCCTTCGCAAAGAAATGTATAGCCGCAAAAAATCGGGGGACTGGATTGAGTACGGCCGAAGGGCTCGCGACTTAAAATGGGTCGACCACGTGGTTCGAATTGTAGAGAGCGCTCCCGTCAAAAGCTCTGAAGCCTTTGCCACTCCAAAAACTGTGCCTGCAAACGAGGAAGCCTCTCGGGCCGATGCTAAGAGCCCTCGAAGCAATGGAACGCGAAGAATATTAAAAACTTACGTCCCCAATGATGTGCTTTGGGCCTCGGGCTTTGAAAAAGATGGCGTCGAGATTCAGGTCGTTGAAGCACCGTAAAGTTCTTTTTCTTTGACTCTCGAGTTGGGGCCGCCCTACGAATGACTTAGCTCCGGCAAAAGTTAATTTT
Organism: uncultured Bacteriovoracaceae bacterium; assembly: GCA_964477895.1. Lineage (GTDB taxonomy): Bacteria > Bdellovibrionota > UBA2428 > UBA2428 > UBA2428 > CAYZFQ01. The sequence goes on from CAYZFQ010000001.1 coordinate 36,165, forward strand.
TCGCCTGGCAGCCCAATGATTGGAGAAGTGATGAATAAAAAACTGAGTGCTCTTTTAGGATGTTTTGGAATTTTCTTGGTGGTGGGAAACGGCCACGCACGGATGTTGGGCTTTGAGGACTATGTCAACACGTCTCCGCATTCACACGGTGCCCGTTGTGTGGCTTCGGTTTTCCGCGGCAACCTAGGCCCCGGAATTCCTTCTTTCAGGATTACGGCTTATTCCGGTGACTATTCCGAAACTCTTTTCTACCGCCAAGGACACGAAGCCCGTGTTTATATTGATTTTAAAAATTCCCAAGAACGGTTCTTGAAACAAGGCGTATGTAAGACCCTTGAATCACGCCAGGCCCGCCAGAGTCCCATAAATAAATAATATTGTTTTCTTAAATAAACAAAAGCCCGGAATCCCTTAACAGGATTCCGGGCTTTTTATTTTTCTAAAGACTAGGGTCGCCGAAGTTATTTAATCGCAAGAACGATGGAAATAACGAAGGCGAAAAGCGCCAAGGATTCCATCAGAGCCAAGCTCAAAATAAGCGGAGTGAAGAGAGGTTTCTGAGCGGCAGGATTGCGGCCGATCCCTTCAAGGGCAGCCACAGCAGCGCGACTTTGCGAAAAGCCTACAACCGCAGCGGCAATGGCGATGCAAAGACCGGCAGCCCAGTAAGCGCTGCTTCCGGCCGATGCTGGGGCTGCAGCAGCAGCTTCTTCAGCAAAGGCAAGTGCCGGCATCATGCTGAGTCCGATCAATCCAAGATTAAATTTTTTCATTTCTCGTTCCTCCTAGTTTTCATCAGTGATCGTCATGAGCCGTGGCCATGCCGATATATATGGTTGTTAAAAGCGTGAACACAAAAGCCTGAATAACACAGACCAGTAGTCCCAAAATCATAATGGGCACGGGGCCCAAGCTCGAACCGACGGCACCAATAATGTGGCCGACCACTCCCAGCTTTTCGCCCAAGAAGGCGCCCACATCTTTGAAAAGTCCGGTGAAAATTCCGTACACCAAATGATCACCATAAATATTGGAGCGCAGGCGTATTCCCAAAGTCATCGGACGCACACTGTGAGAAATCAATTCAATCACAAAAAGCACGGGGCCCAGCAAGAGTAAAAGCGCTCCGTGCACATGGCCTGTGAAGTGCTCCAGGTATTTGAGTCCATGGGTTTTGAAGCCTATGGCGTTGTAATAAATAAAAACAGCAAAGCCCATGGCGAGCGTGGTGTTGAGACTATCCGTGGCCGAACCCATGGTGGGAATGAGGCCCAACAAATTGTTGGCTAGAGTCCACATAAAGATAAAAATGAGAATGGGCAAATATTTTGGATACTCATGCCCAATAATATCTTTGGCTAAACCCTGAACAAATTCTCCCAAGAGGTCGAAAATATTTTTTACTCCGAGGTTAGATGCGGGAACAAATTCTTGGTCGGGAGAAGTAGGGCGAACTTTTGGAACTGAGGCGGCGTAAACGATTCCACCTGCTAGCACGATAGCGCTAGTAATGGCTGCGGCGGCAACGTGAGGGTGAGAATTAAGATAATCATTGTGCAGCACGTGCCATGATTGAAAACCGTGGTGCCCGAGTTGAATTGCCATGGAGCAATGTCTTTATCGTTGGATCCCCCCTTTTGCAAAGCGAAAGCAGGCAAAAAGGGGTCAAAGCTGGGGTCTAAGGTTCAGGCTTTTTTGGACTGTTACAGCCAACGGGAAAGTGAGCCTACCGGGACCGGCGCCGGTAGTGACTGAGGGGTCAGTTTATATCGGCTTCTTTTTGCTCTTGAAGGCAGCCCTTAATTTCGGGCACCTCATACGTGCTTTTTCTCCACTGCCAAAAAGTCATTTTGTCTTTGTGCGCATAGCAGACTACCGCGGCTTTTGCCCAAGTAGGGTAATACATGCCTCCAAATGAACCATAGTCTTCCATATAGCTTTCAGTTTTGAGCCCAATAATGCAGGGCTCCCCAACCACGACACCATTAAGCTTTTCACACCCCTTAATGACCTCCTGAAGCGCTCTCAATTTCGCGTTACTCTCGGCGAGTTCAAAGGGGGAGGGTCCTTCGGCTTTTTTTGATTTTCTTAGGCCAATCGATTCGCTTTGAACATCATATCCCTCTTGAATCAAGATCGTATGGGCTAGGTTTGGGTCGGCAGCGGCGTTAGTTATAAAAATAGTGAATAATATTAATGGCATGGATTTGCTAAACAAGCTCATGACGCGAAGCGTAATGCTGGGTCCGCCTAGGTGTCAAATTAAATACTTTAGGCTTCCAGCGCCGAAAGTGACTTAGTGGTCGGATTTAAAAAAATAACGCGCCGCCCACATGAAAAAGCGCCAGGCGCCTAGGCCTTCCTCTGCGACACATAGGCTGCTACAAAAATACAAATTACTACCCCGGCGCCCATGCTGATGGGGTTCCACTTCAAGGCGGGGATCAATAACAGCAGACCAAAGGCTACTAATAGCTGGGCGCCTAAAACGGCGGCACCCATCAATAAACTTCGTGTCCTAGCTCCCCCCGATTGATTTTGGGCCCGTACCAATAGCTTGAGTCCCCACCACAAACCCCCAAAACAGATCGCCCCACAGGCTAGGCCCAAGACAAATCCCAGGACTAAACGCGCCGGCGTAAAGTATTCTGAATTCATGATCGATCAAAGTCCCGCAGCACCTTGTAGATATGTGCAAAAGACGCAAAGAGGAAAATCAAAACTCCCGCTACCATTCCCCAGGGTTTAAAGCCCCAGCGCTCATCCGCCAGGCTTCCCAAAAATGCTCCCAACACACCTAAAACCGCCACTTCGGTACAAAGCGACAAGCCAATGCCCAATAAAAAATATGGATTTTTAGGGGCCTTAGCTTTTCTCGAGTTTTTATCCGGCGATTCGTTTGAAGACATCGTTTAAACTCTTTTGCACAAAATCTGCCGAAACTTCTTTATGAGCCATCCCCACAAAATAAGCTTCGAAAGGTGAGGGTGGTAGCATCCACCCCGCATTTAACATCTCAGAGAAAAACTTTTTAAATCGACCTTCATTCATGTCGCGGCAGTCTCGGGCATTCTTAACAGGGCTCTTTCTAAAGTAACAAGAAAGCATGGAGCCCACTCGCTCCACTCGCAGATCGATTTTTGCAGCAGCTGCGGCTTCGATAAAATATCCCTGGAGTTTTTTACCGAGCTCATCTAACTGCGGGTAAGGGTCTTCGCTATCAATAAGTTTTAGCATGGCTATTCCTGCGGCGATGGCCACCGGATTTCCCGACAGAGTTCCCGCCTGATACACTGAACCCAAGGGCGACAAATGGTCCATATATTTTGCCGGTCCCGCCACTGCCGACAAGGGCAAACCTCCACCAATAATTTTCCCAAAGGTACTTAAGTCGGGTCGAATTCCGTAGAGACCCTGGGCCGACTCTCGATGCACGCGCAATCCCGTCATGACCTCGTCAAAAATTAAGAGGGATCCAGACTGGGTGCACAGTTCTCGCAACCGGCGCAAAAAACTTGGATCCGGGGGAACCACGCCCATGTTTCCCATCACAGGCTCTAAAATCACGGCCGCAATATCTTTGCCGTCTTTGGCAAAAATTTCTTCAACACTAGCCACATTATTAAACTCGGCAATGCGCGCAAGCTCTGTAAGTGCGCTGGGAATTCCTGCTGAATCAGGCTGAACTTCACTCGACAAAGTCGCAACCCCGCTTCCGGCATCCACCAACAAGGAATCCACGTGTCCGTGGTAGTGCCCCGAAAATTTCACCAGCAAATCACGCTTTGTGATTCCTCGCGCTAGGCGAATCGCAGTAGCGCAGGCTTCCGTTCCGGTGCTGAGAGCTCGAATTTTTTCAGCTCCGGGAATGCGCTTGAGCATTAATTCGGCCCACTCAATTTCACCCTCGGAACTCATACCTAAACAGCTAGAGTTTTCCACGGCTGTTTTCACGGCCTTCACAATCAAAGGATGAGCATGCCCATACAAATGAGGTCCGTAACTCATCACCAAATCAACGTACTTATTTCCATCCACGTCCCACAGGTAAGGTCCCGCCCCGCGGGCCGCTAAAAGTGGTGCCACATCGACACGGCGAAAGCTTCGCACGGGAGAATTCACCCCACCCACCAAAGACTTCAAAGCTCGAGCATGAAGGGCTCTCGATTTTTCGTAATTCAAAGTCTGCGCTCCTTCTTTCGTTTCTCCACCCGCTGAATTTTTAATTCCACCACGGCAGGATTGGGATACATAGACAAGCTCTGACGATACGCTGCCAAGGCCGCATCCAAATCTTCATTCAGCTCCAGCGCATTGCCAAGTCCATAATAGGCTTCGGCAATGATGGAATTATAAACGACCTGCCCGCTCAGCTTTTCTATAAGCTCTCGGTAGCGCTGTTTGGCCTCATCCCCGCGGCGATCTGCCAGATAAGCACTCGCTTCATCAAGAAGAACCCGAGGTCCGTCTCGATGAGCCGGGAATGTTTTTCGAAATTCCTCAAAAACTTCCGCCGCGTCTTTAAAGCGACCGCTGTCCATCAAAGCCTTGGCCCAGGCCAAACAAATTTGCGGAGCTTCTTTTTGATCTTTGGCTTCGTTTTGATAGAGACCTCGATACTCGTCGGCAGCAGCAATCGGATTTTCCAGGCGCTCAGCATAGATGCGAGCTATGGCCCACCGGGCTTCCATTTTTATCCGAGCGTCCGTGGCTCGTTTGTACAAATCTTTGTAGGCGCGAATGGCGCGCGGAAAATCCTTCAAATAATTGTCGTAGATAAAGGCGATCTGCTGCTGAGCCTTGATGGCTAGCGGGCTCCGTCCCCCATAATTCACCACCCGAGTGTATTCCTCAACGGCACTAAGATACTTGCCCTGGCGGATATACTCGTCGGCCAACTGAGCGTGCTTCTCCCCCACTCCCAGCGAGCAGCCTAGCAAAAGCAAAAAAAGAACCGATAAAATCGGCGCCTTAGTGAACCGTCTCACCAGTGTCTTCATCAAGCTCTTCGCGCACAATCGCGATCGCCTGCACGGATTCCTTGTCGTCCATGCTAATGACACGAACTCCCTGGGTGTTACGACTCATTTCCGAAATCTTTTCCGCACTGGTGCGGATGAGCTGACCTACGTTTGAAATCACAATCAAATCATCCGTCGCCGAAACTTTCTTCACGGCTACAAGATTGCCAATTTTTTCATTCACCTTCACGTTGATAATCCCTGAGCCTGCGCGACCCTGCTTTCGGTATTCCGCAATAGGAGTGCGCTTGCCATAGCCCTTAGCCGTAACGCTAAGAAGGGTGTAGTTCACATTGGCCTCTGGCGTGCCATCAGCCGGTAAAATTTCCAGCGCGACCACTTCATCGGCCGAGCTCAACTCGATGCCCTTCACGCCTCGAGCCGTACGTCCCATGGCCCGAACATCATCTTCGGCAAAGCGGATGCTCTGACCTTCACGCGTGGCCAAAAAGACATCTTGGTTCCCATTGGTTAAATCCGCGCCCAAAAGTTCATCCCCCTCATCAAAGCTCATGGCAATAATGCCGGCAGCTCGAATGTTGGAGAATGACATCAAATCCGTTTTCTTAATGATGCCTTTTTTCGTCACCATCACCACAAAGCGATTTTCTTCAAATTTCGCCACGGGCAAGAGCGAGAGAACTTTTTCGTCGGACTGCAAATTCAGCATTTGCACCAAGGGTCGACCCCTCGCCGTGCGATTCATCTCTGGCACTTGGTGGACTTTTAACCAGTGCAGTTTGCCAAGATTAGTGAAGCAGAGAATATAAGAGAGCGTGCTCGCCACAAAGATTTGGCTTACAAAATCATCGTCATTGGCGCCTGTCCCCGCACCTCGAATACCTTTGCCACCTCGATTTTGTGCCCGATAGGTTTCCAGAGAATTGCGCTTGGCGTAACCCGCATTGCTAATGGTCACCACAACCTGCTCTTCACGAACAAAATCTTCCACATCAAAACCACGTTCTTCAGTGGTCGAAATTTCGGTTTTACGTTTGTCGTCGAAAGTATCTAATATTTCGTTGAGTTCTTCACGAATGACTTTAAAGAGCTCCACGTCGCTCGAAAGAATAAGTTTAAGGTTTGCAATCACCTTGCGAACCTCAACCAGTTCTTCAATAAGTTTATTGGTTTCCAGGGCGGTCAATCGCTGCAAGCGCATTTCCAAAATAGCCTGGGCCTGTTTGTCGCTGAGGTCAAAACTGCTCATCAGCCCCACTCGAGCTTCATTGGGGCCGGGAGCTTTTTTAATCAGTTCCACTACGGCGTCTATTTTATCTAAAGCAATGCGCAAGCCATCCAAAATATGTTCTCGGGCCTGAGCTTTTCCGAGTTCGTATACACATCGTCGAGTCACCACATCTCGGCGGTGATCTAGAAAGGCTAGGAGTAATTCTTTTAAATTTAAAAGTTTGGGTCGGCCGTTCACGAGCGCCAGCATAATGATGCCAAAGGAAGTTTGAAGTTGGGTCTTGGCGTAGAGGGTGTTCAGCACCACGTTCGATTGCTCGCCCCGACGAAGTTCAATGACAACTCGCATCCCTTTACGGTCCGACTCATCCCGGATATCTGTGATTCCTTCGATGTCTTTATTTCGCACCAAATCTGCGATGTGGGTAATCCACGTCGATTTATTCACCTGATAGGGAAGTTCGGTCACAATGATGGCTTCTTTGTCTTTGCCGCAAGGCTCAATGGCCGCCCGACCCTTCATGGTGAAGGAGCCTCGACCATGGCGATACGCATTTCGAATCCCGCCTAGATTTCCAATGATACCGGCGGTGGGCAAATCAGGACCAGGAATAAAGACCATCAGCTCTTCGATGCTAAGTTCTTTATTATCAATGAGTGCAATGGTGGCACGAACAATTTCCCCCAAGTTATGGGGGGGAATATTGGTAGACATCCCCACCGCAATCCCGCTCGACCCGTTTACCAGTAAGTTGGGAAAGCGCGTGGGCAAGACCTTGGGTTCTTGGAGCGTGCCGTCGTAATTCGGACCAAACTCTACCGTTTGCTTGTCTAAGTCGGTCAGCAACTGCCCACCGAGCTTAGACATGCGGCACTCTGTGTATCGCATAGCGGCCGGATTATCTCCGTCCACGGAACCAAAGTTCCCCTGGCCGTCGATGAGCATGTTACGCATCGAAAAATCCTGGGCCATTCGTACCATTGCGTTGTACACGGCACTGTCTCCGTGCGGATGGTATTTACCGATCACATCACCCACGACCCGCGCTGATTTTAGATAGCGTTTGTCGTAGGTATTTCCTAAATCGTACATCGCATAAAGGATGCGACGATGCACAGGCTTTAACCCGTCACGGGCATCGGGCAGGGCGCGGCCGGCAATAACCGACATGGCATACTCGAGGTAAGCCCCCTGCATTTCATCTTCAATTTTTACCTGTTCAACAGAGGACGGTTTTTTTATATCTTCCATAAATCAAAAATCCTAAACGTCCAGGTTGCGCACGCGTAATGCGTTCTTTTCAATAAATTCTCGGCGCGGTTCCACATGGTCGCCCATGAGAATTGAAAAAATTTCATCCGCCGCGGCCGCGTCGTCTACACCCACCTGTAAGAAGGTGCGTTTCGTGGGATCCATTGTTGTCTCCCAAAGCTGCTCGGGGTTCATTTCCCCCAGACCTTTGTAACGTTGAATGGATAGTTTTTCTTTACCGGCATCCATAACATGACTCACCAAGGCTTCAGGATCTTCAAAGGCCTGGGCCTCTTCTCCGTGCACCAACACAAAAGGACGCCCGCCCAATTCTTTCACAAAAGAACTCAAGCGTACGGCTTCTTCCATGTCGGGATGCTCCAAGAGATCCTTAGAAAGTTCGGTTCGGAAACGAGCCCCGTCTAACGACGTGTCCATCACCAGCCTGAAATAGCCGGCATGTTCTTTCTCGGCTTCAATGTGATGTTGGAAAAAGCTAGATCCGTTTTTATATTTTCCAGAGATCGAAGCCTGTAAGGTTTCGGCAATCACCTGCAACTTGGATTCCGACTTGAGTGCTTCTTCCGTGATGTGCCCGTCTAAAATTAAATTCTGCATGAGACGTGCATCGCCCCGTCGACCCAAAACCTTAAAGACGTTGCCATACTTTTGCATTTGGCTAATGAGGCGCTTGGAGTCTGCCTTCGGGAGAGAGGTGCCCGCATGGGTTTTTAACTGACCATTTTCTAAGCTCTCTTCAATCAAATAGTTTTGCAGAGCTTTGTCGTCTTTCACGTAAAACTCGAGTTTTCCTTTTTTGACTTTATAAAGAGGGGGTTGGGCAATGTATAAATTTCCGCGCTCAATAATGGCCGGCATCTTGCGGTAGAAAAAGGTAAGGAGCAGGGTACGAATGTGAGCCCCGTCCACATCGGCATCCGTCATAATCACAATCTTGTGGTAGCGAAGTTTGGCGATATCAAAGTCGCCTTCCCCATGACCCACTCCCGTTCCTAAAGCAGTGATCAAACAACGAATTTCCTCATGGTCCAGCATTCGATCCAGTCGAGCTTTTTCCACATTCAAAATCTTACCTTTGAGGGGAAGAATGGCTTGGTACTTTCGATCTCGACCTTGCTTGGCCGAACCCCCGGCCGAGTCTCCTTCTACAATGTATAGTTCACAGAGAGCAGGATCCTTCTCTTGGCAATCTGCCATTTTTCCCGGCAAGCCCGAAAATTCTAGAGCACTTTTTCGACGGGTGAGTTCACGAGCTTTTTTGGCTGCAATTCGAGCCCGAGCCCCCTCAAGGGCCTTACCCACAATGCGTTTGCAAATAGCCGGGTTACGTTCAAAAACGTCACTCAATCGTTCAAAGGTAATATTATCCACAAGACCACGGACTTCTGAGTTCCCTAATTTGGTTTTGGTCTGGCCTTCAAACTGAGGCTCTCGAAGTTTTACCGAAATGACGCAAGATAAACCTTCGCGGCAGTCTTCGCCTTCTAAAGATTCTTTTTGGTCTTTGAGCAAATTGTAGTGCTCGCCGTATTTATTAATAGCTCGCGTGAGTGCGGATTTAAAACCCTGAAGATGGGTGCCACCTTCAATCGTGTTGATGTTGTTGGCAAAGGTATAAACGTTTTCTTTATAACCATCGTTCCACTGGAGCGCACACTCTAACTCCACATCATTTTTTTCTAAATGCAGATAGAGCACTTCGTCATGAAGCTTGGTTTTACTTTTATTTAAATACTCAACGAAGGATACAATTCCTTCAGAGTAAAAGAAGTCACCAGTTTTATCCGAACGTTCGTCTGTGATGGTAATGTGCAAACTTTTATTTAAGAAAGCTAGCTCGCGCAGCCGCGCCGAAAGGGTTTCAAAACTATACTCGGTGGTTTCAAAAATCTCAGCATCGGGCTTAAAGCTAACGGTGGTCCCGCGACTCTCGGTAGTTCCAACTTCAGCTAAGCGGGCGTCAGCCTTGCCACGGTGAAAAGTCATTTCATGAACTTTTCCATCGCGACGAATTTTTAATTTCAACCACTCAGAAAGAGCATTCACACAGCTCACACCCACGCCGTGCAGACCGCCCGAAACTTTATAAGCTTGGCCTTCGAATTTTCCACCCGCATGAAGTTTAGTCAGAACCACTTCGGCCGCGGAAACACCTTCATCTTCATGAATGTCGGTGGGAATTCCTCGACCGTCGTCTTCCACAGTTATGGAATTATCCATGTGAATGATCACGGAAACTTTTGTGGCATGACCCGCGAGAGCTTCGTCGACGGAATTGTCCACGACTTCTTGGACCAGGTGATGCAGGCCACGAGCGCCCGTATCACCAATGTACATGCCGGGGCGCTTGCGTACGGCGTCGAGACCTTCCAAAACTTTAATTTTTGAGGCGTTGTACTCCGAAGGCACGGAGGGTCCAGAGTCCACTTTGTCGGTCATTCGAATCAGCTCCTAAGTAGGGGTGCAAATCCCTGTAATTACTTCATAATGTTTGTAATCAGAAAACGGCCGGGAATCCACTAAAGAACGCTCTGTGCCAGTGATAAAAAGTTGTCCTTTTTGCCTATCAATAAAGCCCAAAAGGGCTTCTCTTCGGCGCGCATCCAGCTCACTAGACAAATCATCAATAAAAAAGAGCGGTTGTTCGCGTTGGCTTTCTTTCACCCACTCGGCATGGGTCCACCTCAAAGAAAGGGCTAAAATCCGGGTTTGTCCTTGGGAAGCCCGAGTCCGCGCATCACCGCCTGGAATCTCCAGCTTAAAATCGTCTCGGTGAGGTCCGCGATGAGTCCATCCTGTAGCCAAATCCCGAGGCAAAGATTCCTCTAAAATTGGAAAGATTTCCGAAAAATGCAAAGTTTTCCAATTTTCTGTGGATAAGTTAGGCTCAAAACTCACTTTAAGTGGGACTGAGGCCTCAGTGAAAAGTTCGGCCGAAATCTTTTCCACTTTCCGTTTAAAAAGTGGAAAGTTTTCCATTCTCATCTCCAGAATTTCCATAGAGGTGCGGGCAAAAAGCTCATCCCATGGCTTAAGTTCAGAGAGTTTCTCACGACTGGGATCTTTTTTGAGAACTTCATTGCGAGATTTTAGGGTTTTTTCAAACCTTTCCAAGATCTCTCCATAGCCAGGGCAAATATCGGAAAACAGCTCATCTAAGAAGCCCCGCCTTAATTCCGGACGACCCCTTATAAGGGAATGATCTTCAGGGGAAAAAACAACAACTGGTATTTTTTCCCGCAAACTTTGGCTCCCAACTTTTTTCCCATTGAACAAACATCGCCAGCGCCCTCCCTCATCGTGGAAAACTTCCGACTGAAAAAGCTGTCCTCGCTCGTTTTCCAATTCTACGAGAATTTTCGTGGATAACTTTTTCCCATCGGGTTCAAAGTCCGCGCGGGTGCAACTATGCCTAAAACTTTTTCCACGAAAGGAAAAATAAAGGGCCTCTAATATGTTGGTTTTGCCCTGGCCGTTTTCTCCCCAAAACCCGTTGAGCTGGGGACTAGGCCCCACTTTAAGATGCTGCAAATTGCGAAAATTAAGCACCTCAAAACTTAGGATTTTCATGGGAGACTAGAACTAGCAGGCCTGCGCAAGGCAGGCCAGAGTCGATCAAATCCGCATGGGCATAACCACGATCAAATAACCGGGGTTATCGGGGCACTTCAGAAGGGCAGGCTGAAGTTTTTCGCCCAACTCAATTTGAATCTCATCACCGTCGAAATTCGATAAGGCATCCAAGAAGAAACGCACGTTAAAGCCCGTTTTCATCACGGGTCCGTTGTATTTAGCACTCACTTCGTCGCTGGCCTCACCCAAGTCGGGGTTGTTCGTGGACAAAACAATTTGGTTTTTCTTAAATTCAAAAGTGACGACCCGAGAACGGTCGGAAACCAACAAGGCCATACGGCGCAAAGAAGTTCCCAATTCCTTCTTGGAAACTTTTAAAGTTTCCGGCAACTGGTTGGGAATGACTCTTTTATAATCGGGATATTCTCCATCAATAGGTCGCACCCAGAGATTGAATTCGCCTACACGGGCTCGTAGAAGGTTTTCATCGCAGGTGATCTCAAAGTTTTCCTCGTCGCTACCTTCCAGAAGCTTTCTAAGTTCTGAAGCTCCCTTCTTAGGCAGGATCAATCCCTTGCGAAGCTCTAAGTTTCCAATTTCTGAGTTCGGAGATTCCATCATGGCCAATCTATGACCATCTGTAGCTACGGCCCTTAAAATGTTTCCATTTTCGGATACAGTTTCGAGGTAAATCCCCGTTAAAAAGTAACGGATTTCTTCAGTACAAACGGAGTATTCCGTTTTTTGAATTAATTTAACAAATTCCTTACAGCTCATCTGAGCGGTGGATAACTGTCCTTTAGGTGAGGTTTTGAAATGGGGAAAGGAATCACTAGGTAGGGTTAAAAGCTTAAACTGACTTTTCCCTGATAAGACTTCTAGCCTATTTCCCTCTAATGCTCGTAAATGGATATCTTCTGAGTCGGAGCATTCTTTCACGATATCAAAGAGATTACGTGCCGGGGCTGCTAAACGTCCGGTTGATAGAGCCTTACAGGGAACGGTGGAACTTACGAATATTTCCAAGTCCGTTGCTGAAATTTGAAGGCTATTATCTTTGACTTCAAAGAGGGCGTGGTTAAGCGAAGGCATGGTGTTTCTTCGTTCAACAACGGTCAAAGTCCTCTCCAAACCCCTTAATAAGTCCTTTTTTGATATTTTTAGCTCCATAAGCCGTCCTAAATCTTTGTCTTCCTAAACATAAAGTTGTTGTTTCTTACTGTTGTATGCCCGGATTGTGTGGCATTGCGTAGTTAAATATTTGAGATTATTAAGAAAAAGGTGTGGATAACTATGTGGATAGACGATGGGGAATCTATGGCATTCCATGGAATTCACTTTTTGGTCACGGGTTATCCACAGAGTTTTCCATGAGTTATCCACAGGTTTTCCATTCTTTCCATTTTTTCGTGCTAACAAAGTTCGCATAACCTAAGCCCCCTCCTTTAACGATTCAAGAGCTGGGATTCAAGATGTTGAATTTGGCTTTTAAGCACCGAGTCTGATTTTAGAGCCATTAAAATAAACTCGGAGCCATGGAGCACCGTGGTGTGATGCCGACTTCCCAACTCTTGGCCGATCGATGTACAGCTAAGATGCCCCACCTCACGCGCCAGATACATGCAGACCTGCCGAGCCTTGGCCATGGCTCCTTTGCGTGAGGGCCCGCGTAGATCGGCAGGCTTCAAATGGTAGTACTGGGCGACAAGGGCAATGATGTCGTCCATGGAAACCACCCGATGCTTTTCGGAAATGTAGGTCTTGAGGACTTTTTTCACGAGTTCTGTAGAAATCGACACATTATAGATGGCGGCATGTCCGGCCAGCTTGGTTAGCGAGCCCTCGAGCTCACGAATGTTAGCTTTGACATACGTGGCAATGAGGTAAGCAACATCATCAGAAAGTTCAATGTGGTCCGCTTCCGCCCGAGATCGAAGGATGGCCACCCGGGTCTCGAGTTCGGGAGGCTCAATGTCGGCCACCATTCCCCATTCAAATCGGGAAATAATTCGGTCATGCACGTCGGCAATCTCTTTGGGTTGGCGGTCGGAAGTAATAATGATCTGTTTTCCAGAATCAAAGAGCCCATTAAAAATATGAAAAAACTCGTCCTGGGTTGAGGTGGCTCGGGATAGAAACTGAATGTCATCCATTAATAAAACATCGCAACTTGTTTGATAGAGGTCATGCAGTTTATGACGGGAGTCGTGCCGTATCGACTGGATGACTTCCTCTATAAATTTTTGCGTTGAACTGTAACAGATTCGAAGCTCGGGTCGGGTCGTGGCAATTTTATAGCCGATCGCCTTAAGAAGGTGAGTTTTCCCAAGGCCCGTTTTTCCAACAATAAACAAGGGGTTATAAACTCCCGGCTTCGTAGCCACGGCTTGTGCAGAAGCGTGAGCAAATTGGTTGCTTTTGCCCACCACAAAATTTTCAAAAGAATATTTGGGAGTAAGAATTTCGCCGAAGTGAGTTTTAACCCAGGCTTCAGAAGGAGCCTCTAGTCCGTCTTTGATGTCGGCGAGTGCGTCGGGTTTTAGTTCCAAAGCACTTGGCCTCTCGATATCGACATTGTCAAAGACCATCCGTTTTTTTATCTCCCGCGCGCACCCATTCAGGACAAACAAGCTTGTGTTGCTGCGATTCCTATGCGATAAGACCTAACCTATATGAAACGGACATATCAACCCAGCCGACGAAAAAGAAAACGCGTTCACGGATTTTTAGAACGCATGGCTTCCCCAGGAGGGCGAAAGGTTCTAAGTAACCGTCGCCGTAAGGGAAGAAAAAAACTTAGTGTCTCAGTAGCTGGGAAGACGAAGAAAGGAAATTAAAGGGCTATCTTGAGGCCTACTGCCGCGAGGAAAAAGCAAAAGTTTTCCGGGTGGTTTCGACCGTGCGCTCCAAGCAAAAGAAGCGGTTCGCTTCTTTTTTGCGGGGTCGAAATCCAGAATAATAAAATAAAAGAAGACGCGATCATCATATCGATTCCCAAAAGTTGTGGGAATGCTGTGCTCAGGAATCGATTTCGCAGAATGATCAAAGGCTTCCTTAAAAGAAAACTCCAACATGCTTCCCCGCCGTGGTCTCAAGACAAAGGAATATGGATTCGCTTGACCAAGGGCTTTGTTATCCCCAAGAGAGTTGTGCTGGCCGATTGGAAAGCCGATCTCGAAAAAATATTGCTAAGCTTTGGACTGTCTTCTTTGCTCTTTATCGCATGCTACTCGCACCTCTCCTTATAATACTAGGCGGGAGTGGACTCGAGGGCTGTCGCTTCACGCCCACCTGTTCCCACTATTCAGAAATATCCTTTAAACGCTTTGGGTTTTTCCGCGGATTTGCTTTGAGTCTCGGAAGAATTTTGCGCTGCCATCCTTGGCATCGGTCCTCGTATATAGACTGGCCACCAGAAGGAAAATCTTTGGCATGAAGAAAAATTGGCTCCCTATAGGCCTATGTTTGGCTTTTATTATTTGTTGGGAAATTTTTGTGATTCGTCCCAACATGAAAAAGGAGCTCGCTAAACGTGAGGCGAGCCCAACTCCTCAACAGGTGGTGGACGAAAAAAACCTCGTTCCTACCTCGACCCCGCTTCTAGGAAAAAATAGCAGACCCACCGCATCGCCTTCCACCAAGAACACTTTGAATACCGAAGAAGGCCCAGACTTCGAAAGAGTTGAGCTTTCCTCGCAACGCACGTTGCAACTTTATTCGAAAGGCAGCTTGGGCGCGGCTACTTTTTTGGATTACCGGGTGCGGGGAAAAAACCGCCAAGACAACGTTGTTGTCGTAAAGGACGGTTTTCGCTGGAGCTCCAACGATCCCCTGGTGCAGAGCTGCTTGTCGCAACTTCAAAAATCCGGCGAGCTTAAATTCAGCGCCCAAGAAGACGGACGTAGCTGCCAAATTCAGTATGAATCGGAGGCTAACGTGACGGGTCTGCTCCGTGCAAAACTTACGCTGTCCGGCTTTCCTGAGTCCAAGGGCTGGGTAGAGTTTCGTGCTAGTGATGCCATAGGCACAGGACCCGCAGGTGAGCACCACACTCTTGCTTTTAAGCTTGATGATTCAAAAAAGAACGTAAGTGAAAAAGATTTGCTTGTGTCTGATTCCAGCGAGAACCTTCGCCGCGGGAAGGTGGATTGGCTGGCTTGGGGCGACAAATATTTTGTGGCACTGCTTCTCCCCTCTAAAGAGGCTGGCAGTTTTAATCCTAATGTTGTCTACGGCCCAAGCGCAAAAGATCCCACTAAAACAAATTTTGGATTTCAGTATCCTGTTTTAAACAAAGAGGGTCGACCCGTTGAAATTGCTTTCCAGATTTATTTTGGCCCTCGGGATGCGGATGAACTTAAAAAGATTGATCCAACTTTAGTGGAAGTGGTCGAGTTGGGCTTTTTTGCAGCAGTAGCTCGGGCCATGCTGTGGGCCCTTAAAGCCCTCTATAAAATTGTACACAATTACGGATTGGCCATCATTTTACTTACGGTCATTGTGCGGATTTGTTTTTGGCCGCTGAACCGCAAGGTCTTCGAGTCTGGACAAAAAATGAAGGAACTTCAGCCACAAATTGAGAAGCTCAAGGCGAAGTATGGAAAAGACAAAAGCAAGGCTGATCAAATGAACCGAGATTTGATGGCGCTTTATCGCACCCAAAAAGTAAATCCCCTGGGGAGCTGTTTGCCTCTCTTAGCCCAGATGCCCATTTTCTTGGGCCTTTATGGTGCCCTCAACCACTCTCTGGATTTATATCAGGCACCTTTTTTTGGGTGGATTCATGACCTGTCCTCTCCCGACCAATATTACGTTTTCCCAGCGCTTTGGACCCTAACGCTCTTGGCTTATACAAAAATCACTCCCATGACCCCTCCCACAACGGGCGACGGCCAGGCGGGACCCGACATGACCAAAGTTATGTTGGTGATGAACATCGTGTTTGGATTTTTGTCGAAAGACTGGCCTGCGGGCCTGACCCTATATCTCTTTGTCAGTAACCTCGTGGGCATTGTGCAACAGCTCATGTTCAAACGAGCGGCCAAACTACAGCCGATTCAAGAAGGAGTTTAATTCATGGTTGGTTTTATTAAATCTGCACTCAGCGCTTTGGGCATCAAGGGAAAAGAGGGCGCTGCAAATATTTCTCTTGAGGAATTCCTAAACGAACTTCCCCACGCGATGGGCTACGACGTAAGCTTCAACCGCAAAGAAAGTGATGAAAAGGGAATCTGTTTTGAGGTTGAAGGTGAGGAGGCTGACAGTTTCTTGGGAGATAGCTCCGACATGTTGGATGCTTTGGCCCACATCTCTATGCGAGTTGTTCGTCGATCTGAAGGCATCGCCAACGCTCCCGCCGAAGAGGGGCAAGAGGCCTTACGGGTTATTTTTGACTCCCAGGGTTTTCGCGAACGTAAAAGAAACGAGCTTCAAGAACTTGCGGCAGCACAACGCCAGCGAGTGGTGGAATCCGGCGGCAAGCCGGCCTACATTCCTGCTCTTGGGCCTTCGGAGCGAAAAATTATCCACACTCATTTGGCTGAACTTGGAGAAGTTGTTTCCGAAAGCATTGGCCGAGGAAATTTCAAGCGCATTCGTGTTCGCCTTAAAGAAGATTCTGAGTTTCGTCGAGCCCCCGAGCCTAGGCCTGAGGGACAGCTTCAGGCGTCTCCGGGGAACGGGAATGGAGCGAGTGGTGGACAGCGTCGCGGTAACGGCTCGGGTGGCGGTGGTGGTCGTGGACGCAGTGGTGGCAGAGGTCGGGGCGGTGGCGGACAGGGCCGCGGACGAGACAACTTCGGCGGTGGCAGCAGGCCCGGCATCGAGCGTGGAAATGAAATTTATAACAACGATGGCCCCGTAGTAGACGACAACATTGGTAATCGACTTCTTCCTGGTGAAGAACCGGCCTTTCGTTATGGCTCCGCAAATGGCGGGGAAAATGACGATGGCTTCAACGACAAAAACTGATAGCGCACTTTACTTTAAACGTTTGGGTCTACCGATCGTTGCGATTGCAACGGCTGCCGGTGGGCCCGTTGGCGTTTTGCGCATCTCAGGAAAAAATTTAAAATTTTTAGAGAAACTTGTGGGTGACTTACCCGCTCCCGGCCAGTTTTCTTATCGCTCCGTAAAAATTCAAAATAGTGGAAAACTTTTAGAGGTTGATCGCGCCCTGGTTTTAAATTTTCAAGGTCCCCACTCTTTCACTGGTGAAGATGTGGTGGAGATTCAATTGCATGGAGTGCCGGCGGTGCTCCAGGCCGTTCAAAGTGAAATCGAGGCCAACGGCGCTTTTTTGGCCCTTCCCGGGGAATTTTCTTTTCGCGCTGTTATGAATGAAAAAATGGATTTAGCCGAGGCCGAAGGAATTCAAAGCGCCTTTGCGGTTGAAGGCTTGGGCCTGGAGTGGGCAGAAAAGTTGCTGGGCTTGCGAAAGTCTGGGGCCGCGGGATCTGCCAATAAATTGGCGCAGGTTATTAAGGCCCTGGAAAAACTTCGGGGTCGAGTTGAGGCCGCTATCGACTTTCCTGAGGCCGAAGCTGAGCAGAGTGCCGAAATCGAGGGCGCCAAAATTTTGGCAGAGCAAGCTCGTCGAGAGCTGGCCCAGCTTCTCTCAAACTTCGAGGTATTTCGTAGGCAGAGTTCTGAACCCAGCATTGCAGTAGTTGGCGAGGCCAACTCAGGTAAAAGTACTTTGGTGAATATTTTGTGTGGGGGCCAAAGGTCCTTGGTTTCTCCCATAGCTGGGACGACGCGTGACACCGTTGAAGTTCGCATAAGGCTTCGCTCGGGAAATTGGGCAAGAGTCTTGGATACGGCGGGACTTAGAGAAAACGCTGCTTCAACCGATCATGATAAATTAGAAATTGAGGGAATGGAGTTGGGGCTTGAAAGAGCCCGAGATGCGCATTTTTTAATTTGGGTGAAACGAGCGGATCGAATTACTGACCCAATGGTCACAAAAACCCTGGGGTCAGTTTTGCGACCTAAAATTGAAGTCTTTTCGCATAATGACCTTTTGTCTGGAATGACCAATTCTTTGGAGCTCGACAATAGCCCTGCCTTTGATTTTCTTAAAGAAGGCGATAGACTAGCCCACTATCTTTTGGATCAAATTGATACGCTCGTGCGAACGGGAGGGGATTTGGCGGATGGGACCAAAAATCAAGATTTGGAAACCCCCCTTTCTCAACGCCAAGCCCTACTTTTAGAATATTGCGATCAGGAGCTTTCTTTGGCAGAAGAATCCTTGAAAGAGCTTCGACCTATTGAGCTGGCCTGCGAACATATTCGCCAGGCCGAGGCTGGCCTAAAGCGAGCCATAGGTCGTGGCCAAGACGAGGCGTATATTGGCGAAATTTTTTCGCAGTTTTGCTTAGGAAAATAGATTGAAAAACTTTGATGCCATTGTAATTGGGGCCGGCCATGCAGGAGTTGAAGCTGCGCGTAGTCTTGCCGTTCGGAATTTTTCTACGGCTCTCGTGACTTTGGATACGAGCAAAGTTGGGGCAATGTCGTGTAATCCAGCCATAGGCGGGGTAGCGAAAAGTCACTTGGTTTTTGAAATTGATGCATTGGGCGGATGGATGGGAGCCTGTGCCGATGAAAACTCTATTCAGTCTCGGCGCTTGAATGGAAATAAGGGACCGGCAGTTCGCTCGACAAGAGTTCAGTGCGACAAAGAGAAATACTCCCAAACTATGACTCGCTGGGTGAATTCTCTACCAAATCTATGCTTGGTAAATGCTGAGGCTAAGGCCCTGGTTTTTGAGGGTAGAAAAATTGCGGGTTTGGAGCTGGCGGATGGATCAAGAATATCGAGCCGAGTCGTAATTGTCACTGCCGGAACCTTTATGCGCGGACTTATGTTTTGTGGAGACGACAGAAAAGTTGGGGGACGATACGGTGATAAGGCTTCTGATTTCCTCACGCAGAGTATTTTAGAGTCAGGACATCAAATTTTTCGATTGAAAACCGGAACACCCGCCCGCCTAAAAGCCTCTACAATCAATTTTTCCAAAGCTTCTGAGCAGTGGGGTGACCCAGAAAAGCGACGATTCTCGTGGCATATAAACGAAAGGGCCCTTCCGCAGCTTTCTTGCTACATGGTTTATACGAATTCACACACTCACGATATTATTCGCGAGAATTTTTCAAAGAGCCCACTTTTTTCAGGAGAGATTCAAGGCGTGGGGCCGCGCTACTGTCCAAGTATCGAAGACAAGGTTAAAAGATTCGCGGAACGCGATCGTCATCAGATTTTTTTGGAACCCGAGTCACTTGATGGAGACTCGATCTATCCCAACGGACTCAGCACCAGCCTTCCTGCGGATGTGCAGCTAAGTTTTCTGCGTTCAATACCAGGCCTAGAATCATGCGAACTAATTCGCCCAGGCTATGCTGTAGAATATGATAGCATTGACCCCAGAGATCTTAACTTCGACTTTTCTTCACGCTTTACTGAGGGGCTCTATTTTGCCGGTCAGGTAAACCGAACCTCTGGATATGAAGAGGCTGCAGCACAGGGTTTGTGGGCAGGGCTCAATGCCGGACGATTTTTGCAAGGGCAGCCCTCCCTTTCTCCAAGGCGGGAGCGAAGCTATTTAGAAACTCTGGTTAGTGATTTGGTTACAAAGGGAACAGAGGAACCCTACCGACTTTTTACAAGTCGCTCGGAGTTTCGCCTACTTTTGAGAGAAGACAATGCTGCGGATAGGCTTATTGCTTTGGGCCGTGAGAACGGAGTGGTATCAGACCCTCAGATGAGGGCCTATGATAAGCTGCGGGCCGATACTGTGGAGGCAAAGGAGCGGCTTTGTAATTCGCGCATTCGCCTGGATGCGAATAGAGTCATAAGTTTATACGAATACTTGAGGCGTCCAGAGATTAGGTGGGAAGACCTCAGCTCAGACTATGCCCTAGTAGCTTCGGACGCTGCCCTGGAAAGAATCGAGATTGAAACCAAGTATAGTGGCTATCTTTTAAAGCAAGAGTCGGAGCTTAGACAGCTTGAGTCCATGCGCAATTGGGATTTAGACCCATCCCTAAGCCTGAGGGGAAATTCTACAATATCTCACGAGGCCCTAGAGAAGTATGAGAAGCACAAGCCCAAGAACGTTTGGGAGTTAAGCCAGATAAGTGGAATTACCCCGGCCGCGGTTTTGGCCATTGCCAAGGGTGCGGGCCGCAGGAATGTTTCACGTGAAACAGATTTCCAAGGATAAAGACATGCTTCATTATTCCGAGGCGGTAGAGGCCTGGGATAAAAAACACCGAATAATAGGCAAGGTCCCCGCCTCTGTGCTGGTAGCCCAAAGCCTTGATGCCTTGACCACCCTGGGCCCAGAAAGCTCGGGAACCCTGAGCCTGGTAGATGTTGGGGCTGGTGCGGGTGTTGTGGGGGTGCCTTGGCTAAGCTTGAATAGTAGAAATCGCGCAATTTTTGTCGAAAGCGACGCAAAAAAGACCGCTTTTCTTAGATACTACCTAGGATCTCAGCCCCAGTACGCTGGGAGGTGGCTTGTTTTGTCCCAAAAGCTAGAAAGTGTTTCACGTGAAACTATATTCGCATTTGCTGGGGACTTTTTTTGCGTAGCCCGAGCCTTTAGTGGGCCTCGGCCCTTAGCTGATTGCGTGAAAGATTCCGAGCTGTGTCGAGATATATTTTATATTTTTCACCCTAGTGATACGCAGTTGAATTCTTTTATGTTAAAAATTTTACTTATATGACAAAGATAATCTCCGTCGTAAACCAAAAGGGCGGAGTGGGTAAGACCACCACTGTCATCAACATCGGTGCAGCCCTTGCCACTCTAGATAAAAAGATTCTCCTCCTAGATTTTGACCCACAGGGGAATATGAGTGCGGGGCTTAACGTGGCCCCAGAAGAAATACTAGAGAAGAACGCCTATTCGGCCCTTGTTGGAAATGGTACCCTCTATCAAAACGTTGTTCCGACTACGATCAAGAACCTCTTTGTGGTTCCCAGCGACTCGAATTTAGCGGGGGCAGAGGTTGAGCTTGTGGGGGTTGAGCGTCGAGAGTATCGCCTCAAAGAGAGTCTCACCCAGGACCTTTCTTTTTTTGATTACATCTTTATAGATTGCCCACCCTCTTTGGGTCTTTTAACCTTAAACGCCTTATCGGCCAGTGATTCTTACCTTATTCCCCTGCAGTCCGAGTTCTTTGCCATGCAAGGTCTTGCAAATATTTTGAATACGGCGGCCCTAGTACAGCAGCACCTCAACCCTATGCTAAAGGAAGAGGGAATCTTGCTCACCATGTATGATTCTAGGTCCAACCTTTCTAAACAGGTATATAATGAAGTTCGCTCGTTCGCCGGAGATCGTCTGTTTGGAAATGTGATTCCAAGGCGGGTGCGCTTAGCTGAAAGCACCTCGCATGGAATTCCTGGAGTTATTTATGACCCAGCCTGTTTCGGCTCTAGGTCTTATGTTGAAGTTGCCAAAGAAATTATTTTA
Organism: uncultured Bacteriovoracaceae bacterium; assembly: GCA_964477895.1. Taxonomy (GTDB): domain Bacteria; phylum Bdellovibrionota; class UBA2428; order UBA2428; family UBA2428; genus CAYZFQ01. The sequence goes on from CAYZFQ010000001.1 coordinate 57,707, forward strand.
AGACAGCAAGGTTTAAGAATTGAAGGACCGGCCCAAACGGTTATTCCTCCGGATCCCGTAGATCGCATAGGTAAGACCAACTCACCCAACTCCGCCATTACGCCGGCAATAATGCCTTAGCCCGATAACCCAAACTATATTTGAGTAATATGAATAATATGGACAATAAAAACAACCCGGCCACCGATGGACGTAAGGCTCTGGGCCGCGGATTGGCGGCACTTTTGAATACTGGTGGGGGCTCCGCCGGGGTCATTCCAAGCCCTGCAAAAAGCTCTTTAGTTGAAAGTGAAATGCCAGGAAAAACAAGTTTAACTGAGCGCTTGCAAATCTTGCCTCTGGAAAAAATAGATCCAAATCCGCTGCAACCAAGACGCTTTTTCAATGAAGAGCGCCTAAAAGAATTAGCCGCAAGCCTTAAAGAACAGGGGCTCATTCAACCTATTGTCGTTAGAAAGCTTGGTTTAGATAAGTTTCAGATTGTTGCGGGCGAGCGCAGGTGGCGTGCTGCAAAAATTGCGGGCCTTAGCGAGATTCCGGTTATCATCCGAGAAGACAACCGAGCCTTGCTCGACAACGACTTGGCGGCTCTTGCAGAAAATATTCAGCGCGAGGAGCTTAATCCGATCGAGCTTTCTCAGGCGTATGATCGAGCAATCAAGACTCACCAACTTACCCAAGAACAGCTCGCTGAAAAGGTGGGAGTTTCTCGTGCGGCGGTAGCCAACACACTTCGCCTGCTCAAACTACCCGTGGATGTTCAAAATATGGTGGTGGAGGGTAAGTTATCAGAGGGGCACTCCCGAGCTCTTTTGTCTCTCCAAACTGAGGGAGAGATTTCGAAAATGGCCGGCGACATCATCACCGAAAAATTGACGGTGCGAGATGTGGAATCTCGTGTTCGAATGCGAATTGTAGGACATAGCATTCCTAATTCCTCGCCAGGGCCGGCTCCAACAGAGGCGAAGAAGCCCGAAATTTTAGCCATTGAAGAAGAACTTCGCCAACTTTTTGGCACTAAAGTGTCGGTAAGGGGGTCCGGTGAGCGCGGTACTCTTGAAATCTATTATACCGGCAGCGACTCTTTTAACCGCCTTCTCCATTTAATGAGAGGTATGAAGCGGTGAGCGTAGAAAATCCCCAGTTCTTTTCGGGTGAGATCACAGCTCTTTTAGGAAAGGGCGCGCAGTTTGAGGGTCGCCTCATATTTGAGGGGGTCGTTCGAATAGATGGGGACTTTCGGGGTGATGTTTTTACTCGCGACACCCTTATAATTGGTTCTGAATCTAAGGTGATCGCTCAAATCGATGCCGACACTGTCATTGTGGCGGGCCACGTCGAGGGCAGCATCCGAGCCAGCTCCCGGGTAGAAATTCAATCTACGGGATATGTGCGGGGAAGTGTTCAGGCTCCAGTTTTTAAGATCGAAGAAGGCGGGATGTTTGATGGCACCACTCAGATGCAGGGCGCCACTCCAAGTTAAAAAGAGCCGTCTCCTGCTCCGCTATAAAATTCTCAGAAACGGTTGACCCCCTCGCTAAGAAGTTGTTTCTTAAGCCCCGCGTATGTCGACATTTGTCAACTTAATGACGCAACTTCAAATTAACTCCTCTATCGTTGTGATGCTGGGGATCTTTGTTGTTGTTTACTTTCTTCTCTCCAACATCGCCTTGAAGCGTTTGACCTCGCATTTGGTCGAGCGAGACCACCGACTTTCAGGCCGCGAAGAAGAGGCCAAAGAAATCCAGGGGCGCTTGGAAGAAAGCCGCCTGTCTTTAGCTGCCGAGATGAAGCAGGCGCAGATTCAAGCGAGCGAAGCTTTTGCAGAAATCCGTCAAAAAGCCGTAGAAGAACAGCGAAGAATTTTAGGTGCCGCCAAAGAAAATGGCGCGGCGGAAATTAAAAAGGCGCGAGATGAAGCCACTCTTCAAATGAAAAATGAAATGACTAAACTCGAAAGCGAAATTCCAAAATTAGCGCGACTTGTTTTAGACCAAATTTTGCAAACGAAGGGAAGTCGCACTTCACGCTCTCCCAACGTTGGGACGGAGGCATAATGGCCGCCGAACAAATTCACCATGCCGTAGGGCCGGGCTTGCAGGAGTTTTTTGCGGGCGTCAATTTGTTGGTAGTGATTGCCATAGTGGTGGTGGCGGGGCGAAAAGGAATTGCAGCTTCGCTTAAAGATCGCAGCACAAACATTCAAAAACGTTTGGTAGACGCCAAGGCTGAGCTGGAAAAAATGAAGCTTGAAGCGGAGGCCGTGAAGCGAGACATCGCCAATATCGAAGTTGAAAAAAGAAAAATTATTGACGGCGTTTCTCAAGAGGGAAAAAAACTTTCCGACTCTCTCGTCCGTGAGGCTAAAAGCACGGCCGAAAGAATTTTGGCAGACGCCAGGCTCGCCGCCGAGTCGGAGCTTCGTTCGGCAACGGAAAAATTAAAGTTTCGCCTTGTATCAGAAGCCATCGGGCAAAGTGCGGACATGATCAAAGAAGGCGGAGCTGACTCTAAAGACATCCAGGCCCGCATTCATGAAAGACTCTTTCAAAAGTTTTTAGACGAAGTTCCGGCACAGATTGAAAGCTCCGGGGGAGAGTCTAATGGCTTCGCATAATCAAACGGTTGCCCGTCGTTATTCCAGGGCTTTGTGGATGATGACGGAAGGAAAAAAAGAAAACGCCGAAGCGTGGCTTTCGGCTCTCGAAGCTTTTGTGGCCAGCATGGACCAGTCCAAAGAGTTGTCTCAGGTCTTGGACCACCCCGCCTTTTCTATAGAAAAAAAGTGGGCCGTAACGGAAGAAGTTTTAAAACTTGTCAAAAGTCCCGCACCTCTGAATCGCTTTATTAAATTTGTTTTAGAGGCCGGAAGAATCTCTTCACTTTCAGACATTTCTGAAGCCTTCAAGGATCTCGTGCTTTCTGCCAACCAAACCGTTGAAGCCTTTGTGGAAACGGCTCTCCCTCTCTCCGAGCAACAAAGCCGGCTCTTGGTAGAAAAACTCCAAAAAGCCACAGGAAAAAAAGTAACTCTGACCACTCGCCTTGCCCCAGAATTGCTGGCCGGCTTGCGTGTCAAAATTCTGGGACGCAGTTTAGATGCCTCGCTCAATTCCAATTTAGGACTCATGCAACAAGCGCTTCTGAAGCAAGATAAGTTCAGCGCAGAAGCTTAATTCAGGAACGACTCAAAAGGAGACAGACTTCATGCAGCAGTTAAGAGCCGAAGAGATCAGCGCTCTCATTCGAAAGCAGATCGCCGACTTCGACACTCAGCTTGAACAAAGCGAAACCGGAACCATCATTTCGGTGGGTGACGGAGTGGCCCGCATTCATGGACTTGAAAAATGTATGGCCGGTGAAATGTTGGAAATGCCGGGGAAACTCTACGGCTTGGCGTTGAACCTTGAAGAAGACAACGTGGGCGTAGCCATTTTCGGAAGTGATGCCCAAATCAAAGAAGGCGACACCGTCAAAAGAACGGGCAAGATTTTGCAAGTTCCTGTGGGCGAAGCCCTGGCGGGTCGAGTGATCAATGCCATTGGATTGCCGATTGATGGCAAGGGCCCCATCGAAACCAAAGAATATCGCGTAGTAGAAACCAAGGCGCCGGGAATTGTAAAAAGGCAGCCCGTCAACCAACCCTTACAAACGGGACTAAAAATTATTGACGCCCTCATTCCCATTGGCCGCGGCCAACGAGAATTGATCATCGGCGATCGCCAAACTGGAAAAACGGCGGTGGCTCTAGACACCATCATCAACCAAAAGGGCAAAGGCGTATTTTGTGTTTATGTGGCCATCGGCCAAAAACAATCCACAATTGCCCAGGTAGTGGAAAAACTTCGTAACGCGGGCGCGCTGGAGTACACCACCGTAGTTGCCGCGGGTGCTGCAGAGTCTGCGCCGCTTCAGTTCATTGCTCCTTACACAGGAGTCACAATTGGGGAATATTACCGTGACAACGGCAAGCACGCCCTCATTGTTTACGACGATTTAACCAAGCAAGCTCAAGCTTATCGCCAGCTCTCTCTACTTTTGCGCCGCCCCCCCGGTCGCGAAGCTTATCCTGGAGACGTATTTTATCTTCACAGTCGTTTGCTCGAGCGGGCGGCCCGAGTTTCCGAAGATATGGGCGGCGGATCTTTGACGGCGCTTCCGATTATCGAAACTCAGGCGGGCGACGTTTCGGCCTACATTCCCACCAACGTGATATCTATTACCGACGGACAAATTTTCTTAGAAAGTGATTTGTTTTATTCGGGCATTCGTCCGGCCGTGAACGCCGGCCTCTCAGTTTCGCGCGTGGGTGGAAGTGCTCAAATTAAGGCGATGAAGAGTGTGGCGGGTCCGCTGCGCTTGGAGCTCGCCCAGTTTCGAGAGCTCGCCGCCTTTGCAGCCTTTGGATCGGACCTCGACCCTGCCACTCAAAAACAATTGAATCGGGGACTAAGGCTTCGCGAAGTTTTAAAACAAGGGCAGTACCAGCCCATGGAAGTGGCCAAGCAAGTGATTCTTATTTTCGCCGTTACTCAGGGCTACCTCGACAGCACTCCCGTTGAAAGTGCCAAGGCTTATGAAGAGCAATTGATGGCTTATTTAGATTCCCGCGGACAAGATTTGCTGAATTCGCTTAACGAGAAAAAAGCCCTCGATGAAAAAACCAAACCCCTCCTCGTCAATTTATTGAAGGAGTTTGGAAAAACTTTTGCTGCAGTGGCGACGGCGAAGGCCTGATAGGAAATTGACGTGGCATCACTGAAGGACATTCGGCGCCGAATCAGCAGCGTAAAAAATACGCAGCAGATCACCAAGGCGATGAAGCTCGTCGCCGCCAGTCGTTTGCGTCGCGCGCAAAACGCAATCCAAGGCGCGCGCCCCTTTGCAAATAAATTAGAAGAGTTGACGGGAAGACTTATCGGAGAGCTCTCCGCCGGAGCCGGCATTAGCGATCCGCAAAAACTGCAGGACTTCATGAAGGGACTTCACCCCCTTTTGCAGACTCGGGCGAAGGCGGATGAATTTTTGACAGAGGAAAATTCTACTCGCATTGCGATGCTGATCGTGACTTCTGATCGGGGTTTGTGTGGAGCCTACAACTCTTCAGCCATCAAGGCCTCGTGGAAGCGTTACAACGAACTCATCGCTATTCCAGGGAATAAAGTCGAAGTTTACTTTGCGGGTAAGCGCGGGCATGATTTTTTTGCCAAGCGCGGAGTCCGCGGACATTTCTTTGACGATGTGTGGGCTGGAAAGTTTTCTACCTTCCAATCCAATAAAGTTGCGAAACTTCTTACGGCAAAATTTTTAGCTGCTGAGGTAGATCAAGTTGAGGCCGTGTATACCGAGTTTCGTTCCGCAATTTTGCAGATCGTGAACGTCAAACAACTGTTGCCACTGGCGATGGAAGTGAAGAACTCACAGAGTGCAGAGACGGCCCCCTATATTTATGAACCGAGTCGGGCAAGGCTCTTAAGTGAACTTTTGCCCAAACAAGTGGAAACCCAGTTCTATCGAATCCTTGCCGACAGTCTTGCAAGTGAATTGGGTGCCCGCATGACCGCGATGGACAACGCCACTCGAAACGCTGGTGATATGATTGGAGCCCTTTCGCTCCAAGCCAACCGCGTGCGACAGGCCGCCATCACAACTGAACTTATGGAAATTATCGGAGGCGCGGAAGCCCTTAAGGGCTGATGCGTTTTTGAAAGAAGGAGATTATGGCAACAACTCGAAGTGTAGAAAGTGGAACAGTAACGCAGGTTTTAGGGCCTGTTGTTGACGTGCAATTTCAGGGGGCGCATCTCCCCCAAATTTTGACGGCGCTTAAAGTGTCGAACGCTCAGATTGGCAAAGACGAAGGCAACTTGGTTTTGGAAGTGGCTCAGCACTTGGGTGAAAATACTGTGCGCTGTATCGCGATGGACCAAACAGATGGCCTCGTACGCGGTCAGGCCGTTTTTAATACAGGTAAGCCCATTCAGGCGCCCGTGGGTCCTGAAGTTTTGGGTCGCATTATTAACGTAACGGGCGACCCTATCGATGAAATGGGCCCCATTAATTCCAAAAAATCTTATGATATTCACCGGGCTCCCCCGGCGTTTAAAGATCAGAGCGTAAACGTTGAAGCGCTTTGGACTGGAATTAAAGTTGTCGATCTTTTGGCACCCTATGCTAAAGGCGGAAAAATCGGTCTCTTCGGTGGAGCCGGTGTGGGCAAAACAGTTTTGATCCAAGAGCTTATTCGAAACATTGCTACTGAACACGGCGGCTACTCAGTATTTGCGGGGGTGGGCGAGCGGACTCGAGAAGGTAACGACTTGTGGTTAGAAATGAAAGAGTCAGGGGTTATCAACAAAACGGCCCTTGTTTTCGGCCAAATGAACGAACCCCCGGGTGCCCGTGCCCGAGTGGCTTTGACGGGTCTATCGGTTGCGGAATATTTTCGCGATGAAGAAAACCAAGACGTTCTATTTTTCGTAGATAACATCTTCCGCTTTACTCAGGCGGGTTCAGAAGTGTCTGCCCTTTTGGGGCGCATTCCTTCCGCGGTAGGTTACCAGCCTACCCTGTCAACCGAGATGGGCGCTATGCAAGAGCGCATCACTTCAACCAACAAAGGATCGATCACTTCGGTTCAAGCCGTTTACGTTCCTGCGGATGACTACACGGACCCCGCTCCGGCCACAACTTTCGCGCATTTGGACGCCACAACAAACTTGTCGCGTGCTATTTCTGAGCTTGGAATCTACCCTGCGGTGGATCCCTTGGCCTCTACCTCTCGCTTGCTTTCGCCTGATGTGGTCGGCGAAGAACACTACAAAGTGGCTCGCGATGTGCAGAAAATTCTTCAGCGCTACAAAGAGCTCCAAGACATTATTGCGATTTTGGGTATGGATGAACTTTCTGAAGACGATAAGTTGACGGTGGGCCGAGCCCGCAAGATTCAAAAATTCTTATCCCAGCCTTTCTTTGTAGCTGAACAATTCACCGGAGCCCCTGGAAAATATGTAGAAATCCAAGACACCGTGAAGGGATTCAAAGAAATTCTCCAAGGAAAGCATGACACCTTGCCCGAGCAGGCTTTCTACATGGTGGGCACCATCGAAGAAGCCATCGAGAAAGCCAAGAAGCTATAGTCATGGAACTGACGATTTTAACTCCGCAAAAAAAGTTAGTTGAGAAAGAAAATATCGACGAACTTTTTGCCCCGGCGTCGGTCGGCACATTAGATATTTTGCCAGGACATGCGAATTTGTTGAGTGAGTTAGAAACCGGAGTTTTAAAATGGCGCCAAGGGTCGCAGTGGAAAAGCGCGGCCCTTTCTTTTGGATGGATAGAAATCACGGATCAAAAAATTGTCGTTTTAGCCGACACGGCGGAACTTGCTGAAGAACTAGATTTGAAGCGCGCAAAGGCGGCCCTCTTTAAGGCCCAAAAGAAAATTGAAGAAGGCGGCCTTGATGATGGGGACTTTGAAAAGTTCGAACTAAAACTTAAGCGGGCTTTGGCTCGTGAAAGTCTTAGCGGAAACTAAAAGACCATTTTATTTATTCAAGGTCCGCAGGGCCCGCTTCACGATGTAATCTGTGGCGATGGTTTTAGACTCTTTTTTCCACTTGGCACATAAAGACATTACCCACTTGGGCTGAGATTTTGAGGCATCGTTTAGCCAGTTCGCCACTGAGTTTTGAACGTATCGGCTCGAATCGTTTCTAAGTGTTTCAAGCAGAGGTATAGCCAGGGCTGGTTTTTCCTGCATAAGCGGAAACTGTTGGCACCAAACACCTTTAGGTCGAGTGCTTTCCATGGCACAGCGCCGAACGTTTGCGTCCGGATCTTGTGCCCACTGCTTTAGATATGGCAGGGCTTCTTTAAAATTTGCTACCACAAAGGGTCGCAATACCATCCAAGCATATTCCCTCACTCCCATATGAAGGTCCGCTGCATAGGGATAGAGGATCTCGAATCGGGTCTTCAAATTTTTAGCCGGCAGGACCCCACTTAAATAAACGGCCCAGGAACGGGCCATGTCGGAGGGGTGCCCAGATAAGCGCTCTAGAACTTTGGCCTCAGGAAATTGAATATGGGCGGTCAAAAAAAACTGAGCCCCCGTTTGAAGCTGAGCCAAAATCTTCTCTTTTGAAAGTTTTTTGACGGTCTCGGCTAAGTTGGGCATTTTTAGCCCCAGCTCAAAGTGCAGATTAGTGAGAAGAAGGCCGGAGTCCACCGCCAAAATCTCTGCGAGATTTTTACTGGGGATAAGACCTTTGTTTAATGCAAAAAGAACATCCTGAGGAACTTCGCTAACTCGAATAGCCGCCTTCCTCGTTTTTAACATTTCTATGTCGATCTTAGGTGTTCTTGAGTCATCTTGCTTTTTCATTTGCGTCAAGAAAACGCTAAACAAGGCGGCCGTGCTTGGTCAAGTTCTTGCTTGGGCTTAGCCTGCATGTTGATATCAAAGGCTCTGCGAGGAAAATTAAAATGGCAAAAATAACCCGAGTCTACACCTGTCAGCAATGTGGGTCCCAGTCACCAAAGTGGTCGGGGAAATGCTTTGAGTGTGGGGCTTGGAGCTCCCTAGTTGAAGAAAATTTTGAAAAACCCACGGCCGCCAATAAAGTGGCGCAAGAGCGAACGGGTTATGCCGAAACCCAAGCCCTTCATTTAGAAGAGGAAAGTCTTAAAAAAAGTTTGAACCGACTTAAGTCGGGATACTCCGAACTCGACCGCGTTTTGGGCGGCGGCTTTGTAGGAGGCTCCCTTCTTTTGTTTGGCGGTGAACCCGGTATTGGAAAGTCGACCCTTCTTTTGCAAGTCATGGGACATCTTTCTGCAGCTGGAAAAAAGGCTCTTTATATTAGTGGCGAAGAATCAGGAGCCCAGGTGGGAGCTCGGGCCAATCGCCTCAAACTCACAAAAAGTCCGAACCTTCAGTTTCTTTCGACCACCGACTTGGAAGAGGCCTTGGCTGCCGTCAAAAAAGTGTCGCCCGACATTATCGTTTTAGATTCTGTCCAAACCCTTGAGTCCAAGGATTTAGAAAGTGCGGCTGGGACCGTTTCCCAGGTTAGAGAAATTGCCCAACGTTTTATGGACGTGTCTAAAAATGAAGGGGTTATTACTTTGTTGGTGGGACACGTTACAAAAGAAGGTTCCATTGCCGGTCCTCGCCTCTTAGAGCATATGGTCGATGGAGTTTTTTATTTTGAACTTGCAGCCAGCGGAGCCTACCGCTTAGTGCGAGGACAGAAAAATCGTTTTGGGGCCACTCATGAACTTGCTGTTTTTGAAATGGGTCAAGAGGGGCTGAGCCAAGTGTCCAATCCTTCTGAAAGATTTCTGGCGGAGCGCGCGAAAGATTCTCCGGGTTCCGCAGTGGTCGCGCATCTGGAAGGCTCCAGGCCATTTTTGACCGAAGTGCAGGCATTGGTTCAGCGCTGCTATCAGGGATATCCCCGGCGCACGGTCCAAGGGGTAGATCAAAATCGAATTGCCGTTTTAATTGCAGTGATAGAAAGAAATCTTGGCATTTCTTTTTCCGACAAAGATGTTTATTGCAAGGTCGCTTCGGGTGCACGCATCGAAGAGCCCGCTGCTGATTTGGCACTTTCTTTTGCCTTGGTTTCGGCCGCGCAGAACATCGCCCTACCCCAAGACCTTTTACTTGTGGGAGAGGTGGGCTTGGGTGGGGAAATCCGATCGGTTTCAGGGATTGCGGCGCGCTTGAGCGAAGCTAAGGGTGTGGGCATGAGCCGCGCCTGTATTCCGGCTTGGTCTCTTAAAGAGTGCCGAGAAATTAAGGGAATGGAAATCCGCGGAGTGAAAACTGTCCAGGAAGTGTGGGCCTACATCCAGTCTATCAGCCCCAAGCGTGGCGGAGTTCAACCCCCAGCGCCTGTCCCCTTAAGTGATGAAATCCCTTTTTGATGGATCGACTTTCCATCAAAAAACTTTTGGTCCTTCATTTCCCTAAGGGCTTCATTAATTTCTTCTAAGCTTTCTGCCCGCACCAAGATGACGGGGCGATTCTTAGAGTCGTTAAAAGCCCAAGCCTTAAGTCCCGCGCCACTTTCAAAGTTTTTAATTTCTTTTTTTAGTTCAGGAATTTGTGCCGCTAGCTTTGCTAGCAGGGGCCGGTCTTTTTTCTTTAACACATAAAACAAGGTCTCTGCATCTTCAGCTTGGTCTACGAGGCTTGTGATCTCTGACGAAGGAGAATTTGCGAAACTCCCCCTGGGAAAATAGTTAGAAAAAACCTTCCAAAAAGACCCGTCCAGTGGAATCTCAGGAGAAACCCAAAAAAGGGTTCGTTCAAAAACCAAAGAATAGCGAAGAAGGGCCTCTTTGTGATTTTTTTCAAAAAGCTGAACGGCATCTGTCACGAAGGCGCGGTCTAACTTTTTGTCTCGAGAAAAATAAGAATCAATAAGTTCTTGGAGGTCATCCACGTATTTGGCTTCGTGCTCTCCGAGGCGGGCCTCCAACCACGAGGCCTCTTTGGATTGTTGAAAGCTCCCCATCCAGTGGCGGGCCAGCGCGAAGGAAAGAATCTCGGGGAATCTTCGGCGTAGAAAACGACTTGAAGGAAAGGAAGAAAGACTTAAAAAATAGTCGCTCCACTCGGCCCGATCGTCATCTTTGCGGGACTGTAGGAGGGCCTGAGTCATCTGAGCAAAAGAACGCTCAAGGCCCTGACTCACGTCCTTATTGTTGAGGGGCACTCCGAGTGTGGCGCCCCACGCGTAATTGTTGTCTTCGAAGGAACTGTTTTCGGGGAGGGGGTAGGTGTTCACGCTCACGTTGATGTCGTCTGGCCAGTCAGAACTTAAGAAGGCGGCATTCTTCTGGAGGGCCGAGTCTAGGCGCTTTATGTTTCCGGAATGGCTCATTGAGTGCTGAAAGGACTCCAAAAACTTTTGAGAAGAACCCCAAAGGAGGCGATTGTAGAGAGGAAAAAAGTCTTGGAGTCCGCTAAAAATGCTTTTGTGCTTTGCCGGAGAAAAAATTCCGATAGCTCGACCTGAAAACTCTCCCAAGTTTTTACTGTAGGCGCTTTGCACCAAAAGTTGAAAGGCTGGGTGAGAGATGTCGGGGAATCCACTGTCTTCGTTCCAGGGAAAAATATCCAGGGACTCAAGGAGGTTTTGAGTTTTTGGCGTGTTGAAGGCGCTTTTAAGGTAGAGGTCTTTGAGGGCAGATTCTCGGCGATTTTGGGTGATTTCCGATATGAAAATTAAAAAGGCTTGAGTTTGGGAACTTCTAAAGTCACCGCGAACCTTAGCCCAGGCCGAAGGACTGACTGTGAACAAAAAAAAAGAAATTACTAAGAGACTAATCTCCGATCCCGAGACTTTTTTTTTAGAAAGCAATTTTTTCGCAACCCCAATGAAGATGGGCAGCACGGAAAGGATCACCACCACGATCACGATTTTATGAATTTGATCGGCATAGGAACTTTTCCCTAAAAAGTAACCTAAAAAAACCATAGACCAAACCCAAAGCACTCCGCCTACAATATTATATTGGTAAAATTTTCGGTAATCCATTTGGGCCACACCCGCCACAAAGGGAACAAAGGTTCTAAAGATGGGCATAAATCGGGCAATAATGAGGGCTCGTCCACCATGTTTCTCGTAAAAATCGTGAGCGGAGACCACGTGTTTCTTTTTAAAAAAGAAAGAGTCTTCTTTCGAAAAAATAAGCGGCCCCGACTTTCGGCCTAGGACGTATCCCACCTGGTCCCCCACGACGGCGGCGAGGGTTACAAGCGAGGCTAAAAGCCAAACGTTAAAAAGAGGGGGGCCGCCGGCACCGTCGCTAGCGGCAAAAATCCCCGCCGTTACCAAAAGAGAGTCTCCCGGCAAAAAGAAGCCCACTAACAAACCAGTTTCGGCGAATACGATAAGAATCAGCGCCGTCATGCCGAAAGCTTTGATCATTTGGCCAATTCCTTCAGGAGAATGGAGGGAGCGCAAAAGTTCTAAGGCCCGGTGCAACAGATCTTCCATAGTTTTTTATTTATCCTCTTTTTTGCGCTTGCGCAGTTCTTCGATAATAGTCCGTTGCAGCCGATGTTTCATCTCTCGGGAAGCTTTTAAAACTTTTTGTCGATCCATAGCGTCTGCCGGGGTGGCTTTAAAATCTATGGGAGGCAAAAAGCGAATTTTCCACTTTACAGGGAGGGGAATAACATTCAGGGGAATGGGAATCACCGATCCCAAAAGGTATTTGGTGAAGCTAATTTGCGAGAGGTTGATGTGCGTTTCTTCGGCTCCAATCACGACGGCGGGAATAACGGGTGCCCCCGTAATCATTGAAAGCCTCACAAAACCCCGCTTGAACTCTTGGAGATGGTAGCGTCGATTCGTAGGTTTAAAATTCCCGGCCTCACCTTCAGGGAAAAGTAGCAACAGCTCGTCATTTTTAAGGGTGCGAAGGCTCTCGTTCATTTCGGCCTGAATAAAGCCCATATTTTCAGAAACAAATTTAATGGGTTTTCCTAAAAACCAAAGCTTGTGGACGACCAGCTTGGGTATGCGTTTGGTGGCTCGGCGAATTTCGTTGCTAAGCATAAGCGCATCAAAGCCTGCGTAGCCTGAGTGGTTGGACACCACAATGGCCCTGCCCGACTTGGGAATGTTTTCCACGCCCTCGCATTCCACCCGCAGGTATTTTCGGATGATTTCAAGAGTTAGTAGCGGCACCAATTTAAAGGCCAGCTCCTCACGGCTCAGCTTGCCTCTAATGAACTTGGCCAAAAGCTTCTTTTCGCTATCGCTAAAAAAACTGTGCGCCATAGGGGGCAGCGTATTATAAAGAAGGCATGAAGTATATTTTAGCCATCGACCAAGGGACCACCTCTTCTCGGGCTGTTATTTATAACCGAGACCTTCAGGTCGTAGCTTCGGGCCAGGAGGCCTTTGCTCAGCATTTCCCAGAGGCCGACTGGGTGGAGCATGATCTGGAAGAAATATGGTCCTCCGTGCTGGGCTCCATTCGCAAAGCCCTTAGTTCTGTAAAGGATGCAAACTTCAACGTGCGGGATATTCAGGGGATTGGCATCACCAATCAACGAGAAACCTTTGGTCTTTGGGAAAGGGCCACGGGCCATCCTCTGGGACGAGCCATCGTGTGGCAGTGTCGGCGCTCAGCAGCCATTTGTGAAAAGCTGAAAAAGTCGGCAATTTCAAAACAAATCATCGCAAAAACTGGCCTCGTGATTGACCCGTATTTTTCGGGAAGCAAATTAAAGTGGCGCTTAGACCAAGATTCAGCACTTAAAAAACGAGCCCGACAGGGGGAGCTCGCCTTTGGAACCATCGACACTTTTTTAGTTTGGCGCCTCAGCGGAGGAAAGTCTTTTGTTACGGATACGACCAATGCTTCCCGCACTCTTATGATGGACTTATATAAGAGAGAGTGGAGCGATTTTATTCTTAAGGCTCTCGATATTCCCCGGGAACTTTTGCCTGAAATTCGGGATTCCAGTTCGGAGTTTGGAAAAACTCTTGGCTTAGGAATTTTGCCCGACGGCATACCCATTTGCGGAGTTCTAGGCGATCAACAAGCGGCCCTCTTTGGTCAGGGCTGCTTCGCAAGCGGCGAGGCCAAGGCCACCTATGGGACGGGCGCCTTTGTTCTTGTGAACACAGGCGATAAAATTAAAAAAACTAAAAAGGCACTAAGCACTGTGGCCTGGACGCACAAAGGCAAGGCGACATATGCTCTTGAGGGCTCTGTTTTTATTGCAGGAGCAGCTGTGTCGTGGTTGCGCGATGGTTTGGGAATTATCGAAAAAAGTTCCGACATGAATACCCTTGCGGCTACAGTGGAAAATTCAGATGGGGTCTTTTTTATTCCGGCACTGAGCGGATTGGGCTCGCCCTACTGGGCACCGGAGGCGAAGGGACTCATTGGTGGCCTCACACGCCGGTCAACGAAGGCGCATCTGGCCCGGGCCACTCTAGAGGGAATCGCATTTTCTATTGCTGATTTAATGGACGGACTACTCAAAGATGCCGATCTGCGCTTGCGCAAGTTGCGCGTAGATGGTGGGGCGGCCACCAATAATATTTTAATGCAGATTCAGGCCGATTATTTACAGAGTGAAATTGAAAGACCGCGGGATGTGGAATCCACCGTTCGCGGAGCAGCTTCGATGGCGGCGCTGAGTTTGGGTTGGGTGGATAGAATCGAAGATCTTAGAGAGAAAAATCCTGTGGAGAAGGTTTTTGCTGTAGAACTAAAAAGATCCCAGGCACAGGAATTAAAATCTCAATGGCGCACGAGGGTTCAGGCACTATTGGCAGGAGCCTATTGAGAGGGCGAGGAATGTTTTAGTTCAAGAGATTCTTCTTCTACAAAGGGTCTAGGTGGGTTTTTAGCGCGGTAGAAGCTATGGACGGCCCGTAAGATCGCGACATGTTTGCGGAATTTTTTGTCGGGCTCATTGATTTGGCCCTTCCAAAAAATCAAAAGATCGCTTTGATAAAAATACAAAGGAGCAATCTTTTTCATTTCGCCCTTTTTAGAGCCTGGGTACCAACACGAAACGGCACGAATCTCCGCGTTGGTATTGGGAGCCTCGGGCATGTACTCACAATTTTCTAGATTGTTTAGAATGGCAATCATATCGGTAGGCGGAATCGCGTGAAGGCGTGAGAGTGAAAAGAGGGCTAAGCCAAAGGTAAAAAGTAATTTCATCTGTTTTCTCCGCGCGTTTATATATCTTAAATTTTGCATTTGGTCCCAATTTCGCCAGTGAGGGGTTCCGAGCGTTGTATTTCATTCCAACATTTTTTGGTGTCCTTACCACAGCCCGTGGGAGCCTGGACCCGGGGTGCAATTTCGCAGACCCAAAGGTTAAAAAGGCCTAGACGCAGCTTATAGAAGACCGTTCCAAAAACTAATGTCAGAAGGGCTACTACTAAAACATATTCTATAAGGGTCTGCCCACTCCGAGAATTTCGACTTAAGCGACTGTAATCCCTGGTGTTAACGCGGCGCCCAGTGGGGGAGGCTCGGGGCATTTCTTCTGCGCTATGCCTTGGCTGGAGCCTATAAATTCTCTTAGAATGGGACATATATGGACCTCTATCGGAACAATAACCTAAAAATTCAAAGTAAAAGCATGGGACAGCTCGTCATCTCTCCCAATCGCCTCGACTTAGAAGATTTAAAGCAAAGTGGCTTGGTGCTTTTTCCTTTCCGAATCTCCGACAAACAAAAGGCCGTGCTGGTGGAGTGGGCCGGCCTCTCCCAGGCCCCGATTTTTTGCCATAAGTCCGACATCGCCAAGCTTGAAGAGGAAGGTTTTGGGGCCTATCGCTTCCATTCTCTGCAAAATTTGCGCGAAGTGGATTTTCAGGGAGGCTCTCTTGAGTTTTTTCCAGCACGTAGACCAAAGGGGAAAAATCTCATCGCGAAAGTTCAAGGCTTAGGCGAGTACCTCGAGATGCTTCCCGTTTATTCCTTTCACACTTTTATTCGCCCTTTAGGTGAGAAAAGCGTGGTCTATCTGGCCTCTCCCCAGCTTGAAGATCTTGAGTATAAGTATTTTCTTAAGGAAAAGGCTTCCATATATGTAGCTGCTCGAGGCTTTGAAATTTCGGCTTGGGCGGAAGTTGAAAAACGACTCGGCCAAAGCCTGATTCATGAAGGTCAAAAGGAAGTTATATCGACCGCTCGCACTGTGGTGGGTAAAGAAGCTCAGGCTGGCGCAGAATCAGCTTCGTGAATAAAAACACTCCAAAAATAATTTTAGCCCTTCTGGCCGCCGTTGGGTTTTTTGTTTTTATATACCGCGACCTTATCTTTGGTTTGCCTACGAGAGATAGTGTGCTTGTGGGACAGCCCTTGCCCGACCTTTCCTTGATGATCTTCGACGGCTCCGAGCGGAGCCTGCTCAAAATTCTTGAGCCCGCGCCTCAGCAAAAGCCTAAAAAATTCATTATCAATCTCTGGGCGACTTGGTGCGAGCCGTGTGTGCGCGAATTACCTATTATCCAACAAAACCTGGCCCGCCTTGAAAAAGAAAACACTGAAGTCCTTCTCGTAAATTACGATGGAGGCCCTCCTGCCAAGGCTCTGGTTGAGGTGAGGGCCTGGCTTCTTGCCCAAAACGTGCAAATGACGAGCTACTTTGACTTTCAGGAATTGCTGCTACAAAAGCTCAACATTGAAGGACTCCCCTACACCATCGGCGTGGATGCGAGCAAAAAAATCCAGTGGATGGAATTGGGCGAGCTCGACTGGGCCAAGCAAAATATTTCGGTAAAGTAGAACTGCTTTTGGCGCCGGAACTCAGCCGACAGCGAGGCTCTGTCTTTTCGCCGAAACCAAAGCGCACTTTTGTTTAATACAATTCACTTCCGCCATCGGAAGTGAATGGGGACACTTCATTCGAGGTTTGGGATATGCGCTCAGCACGTTCATTCTTCTATTAATTAGTTGTTTTTCTTTCTCCCGAAGAGTCCTCCAGTCTTTGTGTAGTTTGAAAATCATCAGGGCTAGACAACCATGCTAACGTATGGTTGTCTAGCCCTAGTTAAAAAAACCAACTAAGAAATGGAAGGAGGCCTATAAGAAAAAATATCACCTCCGACGGCGGAGGTAGAAAAATAAAACAAAAACATTAAGCTCCGGCGCCGAAAGTAAATGCGTACCCTGTGGTTCCGGCGGAGTTCCGCTGTAGGAACCACGAGTACGCGATTAAGTTTTAACTAGAGATCCCCGCAAAAATACGGCCGAAGGCTTCAGAGATTCTACAAAAACTTCTTCAAGCCTTTCGTTTGGGCCTAAGCTCTGAGTCTTCCATAATAAAATATCAGCCTGCGCGCCTGGGCTGAGGTGACCGTGGTCTTTTTCTAAGCCCAAACTCGCGGCGGCGTTGAATGTGCTTGCGCATAAAATCTCATGGGCCTGCATTTTAAACTGAGTGGCAGCTAGAAGTTGTGTGAGAGAAAAATCTAGGTGCGGAGAGGTGCCTGGATTAAAGTCGGTGGCTAGTGCAACTCGAGCTCCGCTCTCTAAAAGTTTTCGTGCAGGTGCATAGGGAAGGCCCAAGAAAAACGAAGTGGCTGGGAGGAGCGTGGCGACAGTTTTTGACTTAGCAAGGGCGGCGATGGCCCTGGGGTTGATTTTTTGCAGGTGATCAATCGAAAGCGCTTTTTCTTTGATAAAAGTTTCGGAAGCTTTCATGTCGGTCAATTCATCCGCATGGATTTTTAATCCAAAACCTAAGGCGGCCGCTCTTCGGGCAAATCGTAGAGATTCTTTAAGGGAGAAAAAGCCTAGCTCAGGAAAGGCGTCACAGAAGTCGGCGAGCTTTTCTTTTTTTATGATTTCTAGCATGGCGATTCGATCGTTAACATAAGCCACTTCGTCCTCTTTTTTAGGCAAAGCATGCAGAGGCAGAAAGGTGACAAGAATTTTAGGCAATCCTGTGGCGAGTGGACTATTTTTAAACTTCGCCAATAAGCGCAGAAAGCGTAGCTCACTTGCGGCACTTGCCCCATAGCCGGTTTTGACTTCAACCACCGACGTTCCATTTTTGGAATAAGCTCGCAGTCGGTGCGCCAGCAAGTCGGCTAATTCAGCATCGGTCGCCGCTTCCGTGGATTTCACGGTGTTGTGAATTCCTCCGCCCGACGCCGAAATCTTTTGGTAAGACAGGCCTTCCCAGCGCATAAAAAATTCTCGAGCTCGAGTACCGGCATATAGGGCGTGGGTATGAGAATCTAAAAATGCCGCCGTGGCTACAAGCCCACGGCCGTCAAAGACCTCCGAGTTCGGAGAGAGGTTTTTGCCGATTTTTTTTATTTTTCTGCTTTTATTATCGATCAAAATATCGATAGGTCCGCTCACCCAGCCGGCATCGGCCGCACTTGGTTTGCGCCCAGCTTTTTTTACAAAGCCGGAGCCTGTATAAATTCCCGAAAGACCTCTAATCAGCACGGTGAACTTTCAAGGGTGGAATCTTCACGTGGTGATCTACCGCCCACTTTTGTGCGATTTCGTAACCAGCATCCGCGTGCCGCAAGATTCCCATGGAGGGATCAGAGTTGAGAACGCGGCTCAGCCTGGCGTCGGCCTCAGGGCTGCCGTCGGCCACAATCACCATACCCGCATGTTGGCTGTAGCCCATGCCCACCCCGCCTCCATGATGAAGGCTCACCCAAGAGGCGCCATTAACGGCATTCACCATGGCATTGAGCAGTGGCCAGTCGCTCACGGCATCTGACCCATCCTTCATGCTTTCGGTTTCGCGGTTGGGTGAGGCCACGCTTCCGCAGTCTAAGTGATCTCGACCTATCACGAGAGGTGCTGAAACTTTTTTATCGCGCACGAGTTTGTTAAACAAAAGACCAGCCTTCTCGCGCTCCCCATGGCGCAGCCAACATATCCGCGCGGGCAAGCCCTGGAAGGCCACCTGCGGCGCCCCTTTTGTTAGCCAATTTTTAAGAGTGTCATTTTCTGGAAAAAGTTCGAGTAGAGCGGCATCGGTGGTGAAAATATCCTGCGGATCACCGCTCAGAGCTACCCACCGAAAGGGTCCGTTGCCTTCGCAAAACATCGGGCGGATATACTCGGGCACAAAGCCTTTGATCTCATAGGCGCGCGTGACGCCTGCCTTCTCGGCTTCGGCGCGAATATTGTTTCCGTAGTCAAACACTATGGAGCCTGCGTCTTTCATCCTTAGTAAGTTTTGAATATGGTGGCCTATGCTTTGGGAAACTTTTTCTAAGTATAATTTTTGCTGAGATTGGCGAAGGGCATCGGCATCTGCCAATTTGAGACCCTCAGGAATATACCCGATCAAAGGATCATGAGCGCTGGTTTGATCGGTGACGACATCAAAATGAAACTTTTTGTCTAAAATTTCTTGGCTTACAGTAGCAATGTTTCCCACGAGTCCAACCGAGGTGGGCCTGTTGTTCTTTGCTGATTCTGTGATGAGTCTTAGGGCTGCATCTAAGTTTTCAGCTTCTACGTCGAGGTATTTTTCTTGAATGCGTCGTCGCAATTTCGCCGGGTCTACTTCCACAAAAAGCCCAGCAGCTCCCGCAAGTTTCGCGGCTAAGGGCTGTGCCCCACCCATTCCTCCTAACCCTGCACTTAAAACAGTGCGGCCTAAAAGAGGTAGGGAGGGATCGAGTGACTTAAAGTGCTTGCGTCCGCAGGCCGCAAAAGTTTCAAATGTTCCCTGTAAAATTCCCTGGGTGCCAATGTAAATCCAGGAGCCCGCGGTCATCTGGCCATACATCATCAAACCCTTGCGATCGAGCTCATGAAAATGTTCCCAGGTGGCCCAGCGGGGAACCAAATTTGAGTTGGCAATTAAAACTCGCGGAGCTTCCGAATGAGTGCGCAAAATCCCCACCGGCTTTCCACTTTGTACCAACAATGTTTCATCAGCCTCTAAATTTTTCAGGGATTCTAAAATAGAAAAAAAACAGTCCCAGTTTCGCGCAGCCTTGCCAATGCCCCCATAAACTACAAGCTCGGCGGGGTTCTCTGCCACTTCAGGGTCCAGGTTATTCTGGATCATTCGATAGGCCGCCTCTGCAGCCCAAGTTTTGCAAACTTTAGCGTTTCCGCGAGGGGCGCGAATGACGGGAGACTTCATGCCAAACTCCATAAATCTTTTTCTAGAAGCAAATCATCAATGGCCTTGATGTCGTTTGATAGGATGCGGTCTTTCTCGAGATAGGGCACGGCCCTACGAATCTCAGAGTGAATTTTTTGTAAGCGGGGAGAGGGCCGAAGCGGCGCTAACATGTCGAGGGCCTGGCAAGCACTCATCAATTCAATCGCCAAAGTTTGGCGGCAGAGCTCTGTGTTTTTTAGCGCTTTGAATCCTGCGATGGGTCCCATCGACACATGGTCTTCGCGGTCTCCATTTGTTGGAATGGAATCCACACTTGCAGGAAATGACATGCTCTTGGCCTCACTCACAAGGGCTGCCGCCGCATACTGTGCCACCATTAACCCTGAGTTGAGTCCGCCGTTTTTAATCAGAAAGGGCGGCAAGCCACTGGTCTCTTTGTTCATCGACAAAAAGGTTCGCCGCTCAGAAATGTTGGCAAGAGTGGCCATGGCGGAGGCGATGCGGTCAGAAACTCGGGCCGTATAAATGGCGTGAAAGTTTCCCCCACTCACGGCCTCCGGTCCTTCGGCAAAAATAAGGGGGTTGTCGGTAGCCGCGTTGATTTCTCGAAAAATAATTTCCTCACACTGAGCCAGGTCATCATAGATAGCTCCGTGAACTTGAGGGGCGCAGCGTAGTGAGTAGGAGTCCTGGACCCGGGCGCAGCCCTCGTGACTTTTTGAAATTTCGCTAGGTCCCTGAATCCAGCGGGCCACCACTTCACCGCAGTGCTTGGCGCCTGGTTGATTGCGCGCGGTCAAAAGTCCCGAATGAAAGATTTTGTGAGAAGCCCTCATGGCTTCAATCATGAGCGACAAATTTAAATTTGCGATCTCCACGAGGCGGGTGGCCTCATACCAAGCTTTGAGTGCCAGAGCTGTTGTAAACTGTGTGCCGTTGATAAGGCTTAGACCTTCTTTGGGGCCTAACTCTAAAAGGCCCAACCCAATTTTTTTGAGTGCTTCCGGCGCCGAAAGAGTAGAGAATTTTTCTCCGTCGGGAATTTGACAGAGCCCTTCACCAATATACGGAAGGGTGGCGTGTGCTGAGGGGCAAAGGTCTCCTGAGGCCCCCACGCTACCGCGCGAAGGAATCACGGCAAGCATTCCCGCCTCAAGTCCTTTGATAATGTGTTCTAAAGTAGAAAGTCGGATTCCATTAAAACCCCGGCAAGCGGTATTGAGACGAAGGATCCAAAGAGCCATGGCGAGGTCGCGGCTGAGCGGCTCGCCCACGCCGCTGGCGTGCGAAAGAATAATGTTTCTTTGAAGTGTCAAAAGATCGTCGCGGCTAATTTTCGTTTCCGCAAAGATTCCAAAGCCGGTGTTGATGGAATACACCGGGGTATCCCCCTTCACCACTTCCATTACCGATCCTGCCGAAGCCGCAATTCTTTTTTTGGCCTCAGCGCTGATTTCAATTTTAATTTTGGCCTTAGGGTCGAGCGCGCGTGCGCAGAATTTCCATAGCGTCAAAGGCTTGACGTCTTCGCCCGTTAATAAAATCTTATCCAAAGGACCCCCTTAGAGAACTAGCCTCGCAAAGCGGCGATAGCCTCTTTGTAGTTTTTACTGCCAAAAACAGCTGAGCCGGCGACCACAATATCCACACCAATTTTTTTAATTTCAGGCGCATTGGAGATGTTCACTCCGCCGTCTATTTCGACAAGAATTTGACGCTTCTTTTTACTTTCAAGCCAAGATATCAAATCACTCGTTTTTTTTAGTGCGGCGGGAATGAGGCTCTGTCCACCAAAGCCGGGATTCACCGTCATAGATAAAATCAAATCTACATCTTCTAGGACCCATTCCAATCCGCCGAAGGGGGTGGCTGGATTAATGGAGACTCCGGCCTGGCAACCCAGAGCGCGAATGTGGGAGAGGGTGCGCTGAAGGTGGGTGCAGGTTTCTAGGTGGACCGTTATAATTTTGGCGCCTGCTTTCGCGAAGTCCTCTAATAGGGGGTCTGGGTTTTTCACCATCAAGTGGCAGTCCAGGGGGACTTTGGCGTCGGCCTTCACGCACTGAAGGACTGGGGCTCCAAAGGTCAGGTTGGGCACAAAGGCCCCATCCATCACGTCTACATGGATGCCGTCGCACCCGGCGTTTTGAATGGCCACGATTTCTTCGCGGAGTTTGCCGAAATCACAAGATAATAGAGAGGGGTAAACTTTCATAATTTTTGAGACCCTACTTTTAAAAGTCGAAGTGGAAGCTGTCCAGTCCGAGAGTCTTCGGAGAGCCTTTTAAAGTAGGCCAATGCCTCCATGGGCCCACGGTTGGGCGCCTGGATACTAAGAAGCTCAAGGGCGTTGGGGTTTTCGCTCGAGCGAAAACAGCCCAAAAGGACTCTCTCTTTATCAATCCCAACCCTTCCGGGATCAAGTTTCGCCTCGACCACTCGCGCCTTTAAAAGCTTTAATTCGCCGCCATCAGGACAAAGCGCTTTAACCTGCGGCCAAGCTCGAAAGGCGCGAATACGATTAAAGCTTTGGGTGGCCGTCCAGCTTTCGTCCCAGAGGGCCTCCTCCTTTTTAATTTTTGGAGCAAAGCTAACCTTGCTAGGGTCCTGAACCTGGCCCTCAAGGGATTGATTCACTGGCCCGAGGGCAGATAAGCCATTTAGAAAGTCCTCCAAGAGCCTTCCGCCAACAAGGGATAGCTTCTGGCTCAGGCTAATAGCGTCGTCTTCATCATCAATGCTCAGGCTTTCTTCGGCCAGCACATCTCCTGCGTCCATCTCCATCACCATTTTTTGGAGACAAACGCCCGTTTCTTTATCCCCAGCTTCAAGGGCACGCTGTATCGGTGCGGCCCCTCGCCATTTTGGTAGGAGGCTGGCGTGAAGATTGATGCAGCCTAAGCGGGGAAGCTCCAAAATTTCTTGGGGAAGGAGGTTGCCATAAGCCGTAACCACAAAAAGGTCCCATTTCTGAGATCTCAAAAAAGCTAAAAAAAGGTCAAGTTCTGCTGATTTTTTTTTCAGGGAGGAAGGAGAAAAACACTTCAACCCTAATTTCTGTGCCTCCAGCTTAACTTCGCACGAGCTAACTTGATGTCCTCGACCCCGGGCTTTGTCGGGCTGGGTTACAACTCCAATTAAATCGCACGAGCGACTTGTGGCTTGAAAGGCGGGAACGGCAAATTGTGGAGTGCCGAAAAAAAGAACCCTTGGCTTCATTCCTCGCCTTCGAGTTCTTCTGCTTTAATTTTTTGAAGTTTTTTATATTTATTCAAAACGGCCATACGCTGCATCGGGCCTAAGCGATCGGTAAATACGACTCCGTCCATGTGGTCAATTTCATGCTGCAGCGCAATGCTTTTTAGGCCGGAGGCTTCGGTTTCTAGAATGTTGCCCTTAAGGTCTTGGTATCGAAGTTTGATTTTTTCTTTGCGGCAAACAGTGGAGTAAACCCCCGGAACCGAAAGGCAGCCTTCCTCAAATTCGATCTCACCCTCGCCCTTTAAAATAACGGGATTGATAAAAACCTCGAGTTTGGACTCATTGCGCCGATCTGCCAAGCGACGCTCGGAATCAGCGTCACCTTCAACATAGTTCTCGTCGTCGCTAAGATCGCCAATATCTAAAACCAAAAGGCGTTTCATCACCCCCACCTGCACGGCGGCCAGGCCAATGCCCTTGGCCCAGGCCATGGTTTCCGCCATGTTCTCCACCAGGCTCAGAAGCTCAGGACCAAAATCCTTCACTTCTACAGATTTTTCACGCAGCCGGGGATCCGGAAGGGTGACGATATCAAGAATGGCCATATGTATTTAGTTAATACGAAGGCCCAGGCGACGCCATCGAAAAAAGGGCTGGCCTTGACCATCCGGATTGTCGCCCCAGTTCAGCGAGAGCCAAATAAATAACGCTCGCCCCATTAAGAGCTCGCGAGGCACATATCCCCACTCTCGCCCATCGGCGGAGTCGTCTCGGTTATCGCCCATCACAAAGTACTTCCCTTCAGGAATTTTAAAGGAGCAAATTTCGTTAATAAGGGACTGGTGCAAAAAGGAACCCTCGCCCCTGCCCAGGGCCCCTAGACTTATGCAGTCTTTGCCCGTTTGTCTTTGCAACTCCTGAACAACTTCAGGAAGGCGTTCGGTGCGGTAGGGATAGCGCTGACCCCAGTGGGATTCGCGTTTGCCGGGAATGTTTTCTTCAAAAAGACTGTGCGCGGGATCAAAGAAAAACTGAGGCATCCGAGACTCAAGACCGGTCGTCGACAGAGGTCTTTGAGTGACTTGTTGTCCGTTGATGATGGGAATGCCCCCGCGTACTTCTACTTCGTCGCCAGGCAAGCCAATAATGCGTTTGATGTAGTAGAGGCCCTCTTTGTCTTCGTTGTTTTCATTGTTGGGATATTTAAAAACCACCACGTCACCACGATGTGGGTCGTCAACCTTAATCAAACTCACTTGAGTGAAGGGAATGCGGATGTCGTAGGAGCTTTTGCTCACAAAAAGATGATCGCCTACGAGTAAGGTGGGAATCATAGAACCGCTAGGAATTTTAAAGGGCTCAACAACGGCCCATCGAATAAAGAGAATGAGGGTCACGGTCCAAAAAATAGATTTCCATTCTTCTTTCTTATAGCGTGCCATTGGGGCTACACTATCACCTGGATTTCGAGATGGGAATTTTAAGTCGCTACATTATCAAGGAAATTCTTAAGCTTTTGATTCCCATTTGGGGAGCGTTGGCTTTCCTGATTTTCATTATGGAGTGGCTCGCAAATCTTTTTCGCATGAATGCCCCCACCCCCGTCGTGCTCCTACTTTATTCATATAAATTGCCCTCTTATTTGCAGCTTGTTTTTCCGGTGGCTGTGCTTTTTTCGTGCCTCGCGGTTTTTGGTGGCATGAATCGGGCCCGAGAGATCGTAGCGGCCCAGAGCTTGGGTGTGAGTCCACAGCGGCTTTGGTTTCCGGCGGTTTTGGCCACGGCTCTTATGACCCTGCCCTACTTGTGGATCACCACAGTCGTGGGACCCTGGGGCCTGCGCCAGCATTACGAAACTTACGACAAAAAAGTCATGCTTAAGGACTCGCGCTTTTCGCGTATTCGCCAAGAGAAAATTTGGTATCGCAACCAAGACATCCTTTATAACGTGCGCTACTTCGAGCCCGATAAAAACGAATTAGTTGACGTGACGATTTATACCTTCGATGAAAACTTCCAAATCGCCCAAACAATTTTCGCAACCCGCGCTGCTTGGGACGGTTCGGAGTGGATATTAACCGACGGCACCGTAAGCCTCACAGACAAGCGCCTAGACTTTCCACTTACGCAAAAATTTAAAACTCGCAGCACCAAGCTTATAGAAGATCCTAAAACTTTGCACCGAGTGGAGTTCGACGTAGAAACCATGAGCCAGGGGGAACTGTGGCGCACTATTAAGCGCCAACAGGCTTTGGGAATTAACACTCAAAAGTGGGAAGTCACATTTCACTCGAGATTCTCGTTTTTCCTTATTTCCTTTATCTTTTTATTCTTGGCGATTCCACGCGCCCTGCGCTTCAGGCGAGGAAGTGGGGCCGCCCGAGATGGGGTTTTTGTAATGGTGGTCTGCCTTGTTTATTGGTTGCTGTTTAACTTGGGCCTCAGCTTAGGAAATGCCGGTAAGATTCCACCCGTGCTGGCGGCGTGGGCGCCTTCGATGTTGTTTTTGTCTGGGGTTTATTTTTATAACCGTAGCCGCAGCTTGAAGTCGGAATCAGAATAAATTTAGTAACCGCCGCCAATGGATGTTTGGTTAGAGGTGGGTGCGCTGCTGTCGCTGTAGTTAGTGCCGGCGCCGGAATTGTCGTTAGCGGCATCGCCCTGGTTTTCTAGGCCGAGTCGGTATTCGTAGGAATCTTTGTAGTTATATAGGGTGGTGCCGTCACGGGCGGGATCGCGGCCAAAGAGTTGTTGGACGTTCATGGTGTCGGGATTGAAGTAGGCGGGGTCGAGGAACTTGCTGCCGGTGATTTTGATTCCGAGCTCGCGGGCGCGCTCGTCGGCTGCGGCTTCATTGGCTTGGAATTCTTTGGCTAGTTTGCGGGCCTTGGCTACTTCGTCCATCATGCTTGTGTAGGGGCGGGAAGCAGTCTGTCCGTCAGTTTTTGAAGTAAAGTCGATGTTAGAGCCAAAGTTTTTTTCGAATGAGTTTGCGCCGCCAGCAGAGCTGCCGAGCGCGCCAGATCTTGCGCGATCTAAGTTTCGGTAGATGGCTTCGCGAGTGTCGTCGTAGACGCCGCCCGGGTCGCTACCGGTGTATTTTTCATAAAGAAATTTGTCAGCAGAGGGTGGCTGTGAATTAGGCGCAGCTCCTTCAGCGGCTGCGCTTGCTGCATCTTGAGCGTGTTTTCGGTCGTAGCACCATGCATCGCTCGAGATACATGCGTCTATTTTGGATTTGTTTTTCGCGATCTCAGTTTTTTCTTGAGCGCTGAGCTGTGCTCGTCCCTGATTATAGAGACTTTCAATATTTGATGCAGCCCCGCTCCCCCCAGTGGAATTTTGTGCGGCGTACTCGCTCACATTTTTAATTATGAGATTAGGATCGAAATTTTTCCCTTTGTTTTTTAAGTCACTGTGAGTTTGAGAGTCGGCAATCTGAGTTTTGTGGCGGTTGTTGTTGGGGTCGCAAATCTCCGGGCGGCTTGGCGACCCACAAACATCCTTGGTACCGATGATGTCTTGTTCCGCAATTCGCTGCGCAATCTCTGCATTGCTGGCACCATTGGCGATCATTTGCCGGAACTGCAGATTGGGCTTGCCGTTTGCAAGTGTATTGTTAGAGTCGTTGTAATTTACTTTGCCAAGCTTTCTGCCCTGAACGGCCTCAAGCCCCGCAAGGCGATCGACGATAATTCCTCTTTTCTGTTGTTTAATTTGCTTGTCTTTCACTTCTTCTAAAAATGCAAATTCAGAGCGCGCGAGGTCGACATCAACCAGCACTTTTTCGCCTTCTTTCGCAAACTCAACACTTCCACCGTTAGAATCTTTCACACCATCTTCAAATTTTGCGGTGGCCTCTCGGACAGCTTCTTTCCCATAGGCTGTTCCTGCATCTGTAGAGGCCTTGATGGCTTCAGCTTTAAGTTCATAGATGCGGTGAGGGCCCGCGCCGTGGGCGCCGCCCTTATCAAGAAGTATTGGAGAAATATTTACTTTTTTGTTCGCTAGTTGTTGAGCAGCAGACTGGTTGGTTGGTGCTTTATAGTTTGGCGCGCGAGTGGGATCAGTATTTTGCTGTAAAGCATCTTGCCGTGCCTGCCCCCCAGTACCAGAGCTACCAATAGCAACCTTATCCATCGGACCCTCAAGTCCGTTAGCCGCACCATCGTGATCTGTAATTCCGTCACCATTTAAATCGTGAATTTCAAGCTTGGTTGAATAGCGACTTTTGCTGCTCGTGCTCGTGGGATAGCGCCCATCTTTAAGGCGCTTGTACATGGCCTGCTGTTCCTTGGTCATGCGATCGATTTCTTCTTTTTTCAGACCACCAGAAAGCTTGCCCTGCGCTTCTTTGTCGGCCGCTCCCTCAGTCGTGTCCATATAGCCACCCTGAGCCCGCAGCCGATCCACCATCCCCACCTGCAGCACTAAGGCTAAAATAAATCCCCAAAAACGAAGCATCTCTCTATCTTAAAGAGCAAAGAGTGGGCCTGCAGGTTTATATTTTCAAGTAGCTGTAATTAAAGGCCTTAACCAATAATTAACCTGCCCAGAATCTGCTCGAATTCTCAATTTCGAGAAGCCCCAAATAAGCATTTCAATAGACGCCTTGAACTGCGGCCTTTGAGGCCCTAGTTTTCTCGGCCATGAGTTTGGCCATTGGTGTGGATCTTGGGGGAACAAATTTACGGCTGGCCTTAGTGGAGCGAGGTGGAAAAATATTAGCCGAGCGGCGCGGCCCCACTTCCGTTCACGAAGGACCTGAAAGTTGCGCCAACCGGATCGCAACTTTTGCTAAGGAACTTTCCACTCACAGCAATTTAAAAATTTTAGGAATTGGCATTGGATCTCCGGGCCCACTTTCGCGCCAAAATAAATTAATATTCCAGACCCCCAACCTTCCGGGCTTTGATGGTTTTCCGCTTGGCAAAAAAGTTGAAGAACTAAGTGGCTTTTCTACTCATCTCGACAACGACGCCAAGTGCGCGGCTTTCGGTGAGCTTAGTTTCGGTGCGGCTAAGGGTGCGAAGGATTTTGTGCTTCTTACTTTCGGCACCGGAATTGGGGGAGCTGTGATTGCCGGTGGGCAAATGATTTATGGCAAGTCGGACGGAGCCTGCGAAATTGGTCACATGACATTATATCCCGAAGGAAAACTTTGCGGATGTGGAAACCGCGGCTGCTTTGAGCAGTATGTGTCGGCCACCGCCCTTGAGCGACGCTCAGAAGAATTTTCTAAAAGAAAAATTTCTAACGTGACCCTCGTTCAAGACGCCGTTCAAAAAGACCATCTAGCCTTAACTGTTCTCGAGGCCTTCTCAACCGACCTCGCGATCGGCTGCGCCTCGCTTGTAAATATTTTTGAACCCGAAAAAATTATTTTTGGCGGCGGGCTTTTTACCAGTGGCGGCGGACCCATTTGTGAAATGGTCAAAGCAAAAATGAAGGACCGGTGCTTTGTGAGCTCGCAAAAGGGCTTGGAGATTTTGCCTTCTGCATTGAGTGGCGAGGCTGGCGTCTTGGGAGCAGCCAGCCTGGTGTTTTCGGCTAAGAGCTAAATTGTGGGCTCTGTGCAGGTGATTGAATTGAAGAAGGAAAAGTAGGGGTATGTCGAAATATTGACGACCGAGAAAATTTCTCCGTTCTCGTTGAGTTGAGTCGACATTGTTGGGGCAACTGTCCAAGGATACAGATTAGCGCGGTTGTTGTCGGAGTAGGCGACCGAATTTGAAATCAAATATCTCTGAAAGCCAAAATGTTTGCAAGCGCCGGGTTGCGTTTTAGTCCATTCACCTCCGGAAGAGCTTTGTCTATAAATAAGAGTTTCCTGGCCGCTAAAAAGAAAGCGTGGCTCGGTAATAGTGATAGATCCATCTCCATTCACAAAAAGCTCAGTAAAAAGTCGATTTTCTAAACGCATTCCCGAGCTAAGCGCGCGGCGCAATTCATCCACAGCCACCTGCACCGTGCTTCCGTCGGTTGTTGTTAGCGACACTTCAAGTTTTTGAGAATTAAAACTTTTAAGGGAAGCTCGGATTGATGCCGGTCGGGCTGAAACGCTTTGGCCCGTAATACTGCGCAATTCCACAAGGCCGGGACTTCCCTGCGATCCACTAGCGGGGCCGCTGTTATTGCTTCCACAAGCCGCTAAAAATCCACACGTGACAAAAGCTAAAATTAAATTTTTCATTATCCACCCTCCCTGAGTGAGCAGATCTTATGCCAAAGAAATTTTTTACTGTCACGCTGGGGCCTGCGCCATGCGTCGCCGTGAGTCCCGCCAGCGGAAGTGCTTTTAGTTCCGGCGCTGGAAGGCCGTATGCAAATTTTCATATATTGGGCACCTAGAATCCCATGTGTGCGATCGATTTTTTGAGCCCAATAAATATTCTGAAAAAGGGGCTGCTCATATTGGCGTATAAACCCCCTTTATATAAAAAAATGCATAATGAGGTTTTCGCTGCGACCCCTAGCGACAAGGGTCGACATAGTAAAAAATGACTAAGTCCTACACTGGGTCGGGTGCCTCGAATCCAAGGAGCACTTCCGGCGCCGGAAGTGGCGCCGCCGCAAGCCGCACCTACATCATATGCTGCGGATCTCGATCCACCACCAGCCGCGTCTTAAACTTCTTCTCAAGCTTCTGCTTGTCCCAACCTTCAAGAATCCAATTCAATGCTTTTTCAATCGTTGTATTGTGCAAGGACTTCAAAAGAATTTGATAGCGATACCTATTGCGAAGCTTCGATAAGGGGCTGGCCACGGGCCCCAAGCACTGCAACTTATCTGAGCCAATTTTTTTCAGCGCAGCTCCCACGCTTTGGGCTGCGGCATAAACTTCCCGAGTATCCAAGCCATCAAAGCGCAGCAAAACCATTTGCGCTGCAGGCGGGTAATTCAAAGCCCGGCGCTTCTCAATTTCTCCCTCAATAAAATCACCATAGTCTTCCAGTTTTTTAAAATTGGCGATGGTCTGAAATAAAGGGTGCTCCGGCTGGAAGGACTGAATAAAAACCTTACCCGGGTGCAAGTCTCGGCCGGCACGCCCCGAAACTTGTAACAACAATTGAAAAATTCTTTCATTGGCTCGGTAGTCGGGCACAAAAAGCCCCATCTCTCCTAGGAGGACGCCCACTAATGTGACATCCGGAAAGTCATGCCCCTTCGCCACCATTTGCGTGCCAATTAGAATATCAGCTTCCTTCTGACTGAAGGAATTCACGATTTCTTCCAGCGACCCGCGTTTTTCCGTGCTGTCGCGGTCGAGTCGAAGGGTGCGGGCTTTTGGAAAGTGAAAGTTCACAGCTTCCTCAATGGCAGCCGTCCCCACTCCGACTTGAATAAAGTTTTCTCCTTGGGCTTCACAGTCGGGACATATCTCTGGAATGCGTTGTTCAAAGGCGCAGTAATGACAGACCAAGCGATCTCGGTGAGGGGTGAGCTTTACGTCGCAAGAAGGGCAGCCAAAGGTGTGACCGCAATCTTTGCAAAGAATTTGAGAGCCCAGGCCGCGGCGGTTTAAAAATAAAATAGCCTGTTTTTTATTAGCCAGAGTTTCCTCGAGCGCCAGGCGCAGCTCAGGACTTAAGAAAAACTCTCCCCGCACACTTGGCAAATCTAAGTTCGCTTCAAAGCTAGCCGCAGCTTCGGGGTCCAAATTCTTTTCGGTCACGGACTTTTTTAAATCCACCAAGTGGATTGCGGGGAGTCGGGCCTCTCCCACGGCGCGGTCTGGAAGTTTGCTCAGGCCCATGTGCCCCGTGCGCACTCCATATAAAGATTCCGCGCTTGGCGTGGCCGAACCCAGCACGACGGGGATATTCAGCAATTTCCCTAACTTCAGCGCCGCATCTCGAGCATGATATCGCAGTCGCTCTTCTTGCTTGTAAGAGGAGTCATGCTCTTCATCTAAAATAATAATCCCTAAATTTTTAATCGGAGCAAAAAGAGCGGATCTCGCCCCAATCGCAATATTGCGCAGGCCCGCGTGAGTTTGGAGCCAGTAGTTTCGCAACTCTGTGGGCTTTTGGTTAGAATGGAAAATGGCCACATCAGAGGGAAAGCGCTCCTCAAATCTTTTTGTGAGTTGAGGGGTGAGAGAAATTTCCGGGACCAATACCAAGGCACTTTTCCCTTTTTCGCGCACTCGAGCAATGCATTCCAAGTAAACTTCCGTTTTGCCGGAGCCCGTTATTCCCCACAAAAGCTCGGCTCGAGAACTTTTAAAAATTTGGTCAACGGCCGCCTGCTGAAAAGAATTTAAAACTTTTGCGACCCGCGCTGAAAGCGCCTTGCCTGGCTTTAATGCGTTTTCTTTGATTTGCAGTTGTTTGGGACTGCCTTCTCGTATGGGCGAGGCAATGGCCGTCTCACAAACCTCACCTATGGGATAGAAATAATATTCTGAAAGCCACTTCAAAAACTCTAAGCGCTTGGGCTCAAACAAAGGCGCATCGAGCTTTAAACTCGAAATCTCTTTGACTTTGGTGATGTCAAAAGTGCAGGTCTCAGAAATTTCAAAAACCAGTCCCCAGGTCTTTCTCCGACCAAAGGGAACTTCCACAAGCGATCCGGCCTGCACAGGCATCCCTTCGGGAATTTTATAATCGAGCAGGGTGCCAAGAGGGAGCAAAGGTGCCGGCACCGAGACGCGGGCAAACACTTAGTGTGTGGCGAGTAGCGCCGTAAGAAACTCTCGCCCCTCAGTGCTGAGATTGTTTTTGAGCGCCGATATGTCTGTAATGGCCTTGGGCGGGGTGGGCTGCGTAAGTGTTCCCAGGGGCTTCATCTCTCCCCGAGAAAAATTAGCCAAGAGATTTTTTCCATTAAAAACATCTACCTTTTCAGCGAGGACATAGGTGTAACGACTGCGGCCCCGACGGACTTCAAAGTCTGAAGTGGCCTTCACACTCAAAAGTTCTCCATCAAAAGAAAAGCGAGCCAGTATCGGAGCTAAAAAACTTTGGTCCACCTGGAATACCGGGTAATCTTCGAGCTTAGGGTTTTCCGTGGCCGCTTGTGAGCGGACTTCAATGGCGGCTACCGGTTTGGTACCATTCTGCGCTAGCACGAGATGGGCTCGGCGATTTTTAGTTTCCACTCGGTAATCCTTCGAATGAGTTTCGGAGTAACCTGCATCTGTGGCATCGTAGATGCCCGCATCTTGCAGACTTTTGGCAATCAAA
Source organism: uncultured Bacteriovoracaceae bacterium (assembly GCA_964477895.1). GTDB lineage: Bacteria > Bdellovibrionota > UBA2428 > UBA2428 > UBA2428 > CAYZFQ01. Next base: position 89,711 of record CAYZFQ010000001.1, read on the forward strand.
TCTCCCCGAGCCGAAAACTCTAAATTAGCCCAGAGAGCCGCGCGCGGACACTGCACCACTTGGCCGCCGGCTCGCAAAACGCAGTTCGTACCTTGCCGAATAAGGGTCCAAGTAGAGGGGCTGTTGTCGCCAGATAGGCCGCGCGGAACATTTGTTAGCAGAACTTGATATTGCTGAGGCCCCCACCACTGCAAAGTATATTCGGCCCGTCCCGACTTGGTCGTGGCCGCGCCTTTACTTTGAAAGGGCTTTTCGTTTTTTAAAAGATTGGGCTGCAAGCGAATCATCTGTCCTGGAGTGGGAACGTAGGCCTTCGCAGAGAGTGCAAAAAATCCTAATGCAAAAATGCAATTAAACTTAGGTCTCCAATTTCTTTTTAAGCCAAGAACTAAGGGCATCTTTAAATTGAGGGTTATCCAATGCAAATGCCACATTGGCCATAATGTAGCCAAGCTTGTCTCCAGTATCAAAACGCTCCCCCTTAATCTTTTCAGCATAGAAGGGTTTTTTAGCCAAAAGCCTCTGCATGGCGTCAGTAAGTTGAATCTCGTTACCCTTGCCGGGAGGGGTTTCACGCAAACTGTCCAAAATTTCAGGTTCAAAGATGTATCGGCCAGGCATGGCCCAACGGGAAGGGGCTTCAGAGGGTTTGGGCTTTTCCACAAAGGCCCGAATGCGGTTTTCGGAATCAAGGTCTACAATTCCATATTTTTGGGTTTCTTCCTCGGGGACTTCCACAACGCCTATTACAGAACCCGAGTCTAGGGCTTCAAACTGCTTCCGGCATTGAGCTATGGCCGATTCGCCTTTAGAGCTCACAATGTCGTCGCCTAAAATGACCGCGAAGTTCTGTCCTGAAACAACCGGGTGGGCTTGGAGAATGGCGTGGCCTAAGCCCCGGGCTTCGGTTTGGCGGACCGAAACAATGTCGATTTTTTTAGTGAGGGCTAAGACGTCTTCTATGAGGTGGCCCTTGTTGGCCTCAGCTAACTTAAAGGCCGAAAGATCGCCCGGATCAAAGTAGTCACTTACCGAAATTTTAGGTCGCGACATCACAAAGACCACGGTCTCAAATCCCGCGCGCACAGCCTCTTCAACAATAAAATGAATAATGGGCTTATCAACAATGGGAAGGAGTTCTTTGGGAACGGCTTTAGTGACGGGTAAGAATCGGGTGCCAAGTCCCGCAACGGGGATGACAACTTTGGAGAGTGAGCGATCTGTTTTTAGCATAGGCCGATCACCTTAAGGTGATTCGGCCTTGCTTGTAAATGTGTCTAGTAATGGGAGTAGATGTCGCGGGCTTGGGTTTCGTAAGGTCTCACACCCGAACCGTGAGGGCCGACTTGCATTTCCACTTCACGAGGAGGAGCCGCCCAAGAGTGAGTAAGAGAAGAGGCGCCGAAGCGACCCACAGCATCTAGAATTCCAGGCGTATCGCTCTTATCCCAGTTAAAGGTGAGGCGAGTGTCCACAACATCGTTGCCATAGCCCCCACCAATATAGCCGCCAGCTACTACGGGGCCGCCGGGTATCATCATTCCGCCGCCGCAGCCTACACCGCAGCCGCCACCACATCCGCCACCACCACCGCAGCCCGGATATCCGGGATAACCGGGATATCCTGGGTAGCCGGGATAGTAACCGCCAGGGAAGCCGGGCCGATAGTTGTAACCTAAGGGGCTCACGATAGAGCTCCGGGTGGGAACTTGTATTCTAGGTAGGGTTGAAGTGGGAGGTGCGTAGCCCACAACACTTGTGGGAAGGCATTGGTTAATGGCCTGCATGCTTTGGTAGCCCGCGCCGTAACCCATAACACCTTGGGCCCCAAAGGCCCCGTTGCCGTAGCTTAATCCTATGTTGATGCCTTGAGCCTTAGCCTCGGGCATGTGAGAGGCGCAAAGCATCCCAAACAGTGCAGTCATAAGTACTAAGTTAAACTTTTTCATAGAATCCCCAAAACTCCTTAAGCACTATGATGCAAGGGCCACGCCAAGCTGGGAATGAGGTTAATGCGTTTTAGGCCAGGAGCTGTGCATAGTTTATACGGGGATGACTAAAGTTTAGTCAGTCCTCTTAAAGGGCTATTTTAGATGGTCATAGCATTCTAAAGCCCCAATCTTTTGTTAAAGTAGACCCAACAACTGAGGTGAAAATGCTGAACCGTGCACTAAAAAACAAAGTTATTTTATCGGCCCTTGGAGGACTTCTAGGTTCTTCGCTATGGGCGCAGGCCAAAGGCACTATGAGCGACCCTGATACCCTCTTGGGACCTGTGGCAGCCGCCCGTGGGGGAGCCATGGTGGCTTCCGAGGCCTACCATGATTCTCTTCTTATGAATCCCGCGAGTTCGGCCTTCCAAACTCAGTATGTGGCAACGGGCCTTTATAGTGGTGCAGGCGACATGCTTTCAGCCTCTATTGTAGACACCAAATCGGGCCCTATTGGCGGGGGAGCTTTTTATGTTCGGCGCAACCTCAAAACAGCCGGTGGAAAAAACCCTCTTTTAGGGAGCAATTCGTCCACGGAAGAGCGGGCCGGTATATCTGTTATGGGAAAAATTAATAACCAAATAGGCTTGGGCCTTACGGGCAAGTGGGCCTATCGCCGTTCCTTCGACATTCGTTTGGAAAATGGCAAGGCCTGGAATTTGGATGCCGGCTTTCGCTACGCCATTGCCCCCACTGTCGTGGTGGGAGTGCTAGGACAAAACTTGATGGGCGATGACCAGGGTTTGTATCTCAAAACTTTCCGCTTCGGTTTGGAATGGCAGGTTGAGGCCGGACTTCTCATTTCCGGTCAGGTGAATAAAATTGTCCGACCCGAGTCGTCCAACGGCATGACTCTGCCCAAGTCTGATGACCTCATTAACTATGGATTGGGAGTGGAATATCTTGTGGCCGAAGCGATCAAACTTCGCGGGGGCTATGCCGCCAAACCGACTTGGGACCAAAATCTTTTAAGCCTCGGCTTGGGCTACGACGCGAAAAGTTTTCAACTCGACTACGCTTTTGAGGCAGGGTTGAAAAACGCTAAAGCGAAGGTTCACCGCGTGGCCTTGTCGGCTTTCTTTTAGGTTTACGAAAGTCTCTCATGCTTTGGTGGCAGAGGGCAAAATCATAGCGGACCGGATCATCCGGATGTATTTTTTTAAAGTGTTCGGTGATTTCAAGGACCGCCTTCCACGAAGGACTCTTAGCCTTCAAAATTTTTGCCTGTTGGGCCCACTGAAAAATATGAGTGTCGACGGGCAAAAATAATCGCGAGCTCGAAGGAGGCGCAAGTTTTTTATTTTGTAGTGGGCTTTCCCGCCAAAGGCCCGGATCAATGTGGTCTTTGCGAATCATCCAACGCAGCCACATCATCAGACGCTTGCAGGTGCTGCCATCTTGGGGCGAGGCCACAAACCAGCTGATTCCTGTCCCTTTCCATTTTTTAGAGGCAGAACTTTTTTTACTAATAGGGATCTGGCGAAAGGAAGCGCAAAAAATCTCAATATGTTTTTGTGGGTCTTCATGGTGTGAGGATTGGAAGAAAGCGCAGAGGCTATGGTGTTCTCTTAAAATCATCGAGAGGCGCTGAAGCAGTTGGTAAATGTCGTTTTCTGTATTGAGGCGATGGCGCCAATTTTTAAGAGCCCGCTGAAGCTCTTTGGTATCCAGCGAATCGCCAGTGAGATAGTCGCGGAGGCCCTTTCCGCGCGGACCCATGCCCATTCTTTCCAAGCGCAGCCAAAGATCGGCGCAAGACTTTTGAATTTGTTCGACGCGTCCGTAGGAAAGACCGGCCACAATAAAAGATACAATCTCAAAATCTTCCGGCAGCAGTTCTGGGTCGACACTCGACAGGGGGTCCTCTTGCGCCAGCGCTTGGTGGTTGAAACTTTCGTAAAGGGCTTCGAGCTCGTCCTTATTCAGCATAGGCCAGGTAACGCGAGCGGATCAGCGGCCAAGGTTTGAGTTTATTTTTAAAGTACAAAAGCCTTCGAATTGTGGGCTGCAATTCACCTGGACTGGCCGGAGTGAGCAACTGATTTTGACTGGGAGTTTTTTTGAGCCATCCACGGTTGCGCGCCATTTGAATAAAGGCGTAGAAGCTTTGGGTGTTGACGGCTTCGCCCCGGCTCGTGAGTCGAGCCGAAAGGGCGCTGCGCCCGAACTTCATCAAGCGATTGCGCCATTCCTTTTCGTCTAGGAAAAGCCCCTGCATCTGACTCAGGCCCGAAAGTCCGAGGCCGATATTTTCTAAAACATCTTCCAACATAAGGGCGTAGAGCTCTTTCATGATGCCGGTGGGCAGTGCCGAAACTTCGCGTAAAAAAGTGTCTTTCTCCGGGAAAAAATATTCGAATTGAAGGAGGTTACGCAGCTCCAAACACTCTTCAATGTTTCCGTGGGCCAAGCCTGCGATGGCGGGGATAACAAAGGGATGCACGGCTGTATTCTTGTAGTAAAGAGCGGCGATTCGTTGCTTGTTGGGGATTTTCAGCACCGTTTTTTTGTCGGGCAAATGGACTCGTTCGAAAATTTTGTCGTCCATCAGGCGGGCCGTGCCTCGTCGCATCGCCCTCGAAAAATCTTTTTCTAAGTCAGGACTAAGGGGAGCTTGCAGAACCTTTAGGTCTTCGTGCAGGCGCTCAAACCACATCTCGAGTTCTTGTTTGCTAATCGTACTTTCGGGTTTGGAAAGAAGCAGGGCACTGTTCAAGCCCACGGCCGTGAGCAAAGTGCGCTGATTGATGCGGTGGCAAATCTCAAATGCGAGTTTCTGAACAGCGAGCTTTCGCGTGTCTAGGCTGTGAGTTCCTTCTCCCATTTGTTGTTGAACCCATTCTTCGAGGGCTACTGGTTCCGAAAAACGCAGATGAACCTTACCGTAGCGTTTAAAGAGAACTTTCGTTGCCTTCATGGCTCCCAGCGCGCTTTCCTGGACCTTTTCTCCTCCCTCGAGTTCACGTTTGTGGGAGTGAGTCTCGGTGACTCGGTCGTAGACAATGGAGACTGGCACAAAGCGCAGTTTAGGCTTGATCAATTCTTCTATGCTCGAGTCCACGATCATTTTGAGCATGCCATACTTGGGGGCCGAAAGTTTTCCATTTCGAGAGCGAGCGCCCTCAATAAAAAATTCAACACTAACGCCGTTGTCCAAGAGGGCCGCGATGTACCGACGCAAGACTTCAGAGTAGAGAATGTTGCCGCGAAAACTTCGCCGGATAAAAAAGGCACCCGACCTTCGAAAAAAGCTCCCGATGGGCCAAAAATTCATATTAATGCCAGCGACAATATGGGGGGGCGCCATGTCGTTTCGAAAAAGCACATAAGACAGCACAAGGAAATCCACATAACTCTTATGGGAAGGGACATAAACTAGAGAGCCTTCTCTTGCGCGTTCCCGTAACTTTTTGAGGTCCTCTGGGTCGAGGTCGATGCCTTCAAAAATTGTGTTAAAAACTTTATCAAGGACCCAGGCGGCGACTTCCACCACGAAGTAGGTGTAGAGCGAAGAAATCTCAAAAAACATTTTTTGAGCCCGTTTGAGGATTTGTATTTCAGAAACGTTCTCGTCGGAGGCGAGCTTGCTCACCAAACGCACAAAGCTGGCATTTCTTAGGATGTTTTCTCCCACGAGTTTGGTTGCGAGATAGGTGGGGCCCAAAATCACCTTCTTTTCTTGCAACATGGAAAGAATCACCTTGCGGCGCAAAATACGAGGTTGGTATTCCGACACTTCGAAGTGACCCGATACTCGCAGTGTGCTGCGGGCATAGCCTCGGAGCATGATAAAGATTTTACGAATACCCGTGGGTTGATAGGGATCGCCCACAAAGAAGGTCCAAGGACTAAAAAGAATTTTGTTGGAAATCTGTTTGAGCGAAGAGCTGCCCGTTTCAATCCGCCCGCTTCGCCGCCATACAAAAACCACAGGGACAATAAGGGTGTTGGAATTTTGTTGCGAAATATAGGCCAGCTCTTTTTCACCCCGAGGCACTTCAAAAGGACGTGCCCGGTCCGTGTTCTCAAAGTTCAAAAAAATAGGTCGCCCGGCGTTGAGCTCTTCACTGCACATTTTGATGCGGGACGGGGGACGGGGTCCGAGGCGAAAAAATGCTGCAACGCGCTTTAAAATTAGATCAAAGCTTTCGATGTAAATGGCGGGAAAGCGTGTGGCCGCTCGTAGCTCCATGCCCTCGCCAAAGCGTTCAAGCAAAAAGAGGCGTAGGGCAAGAAACTCTACAATTCCCGCACTAAAAAGCACAAAGGCCAAGGGGCGACCGGGGTTCTTTTTTTGAACTTCTTCGATTTGGTCTAAAAAAACATCCCTTGCCTCAAAGCTGCGAAAAAGCAGGTTCACTAGAAAGGTGGGAATGAGGCTAACAAACACGGGCGCATCATAACACAGGACTTGTCGACAAGGACCTCTTTTCACTCTAAAACCGGGGCCTATGAGAAAACAAATCAAGTCCTATTTTTCTGCCGTTTTATTCAGTGGTGTTTTGACATTTGCCGGTACAGCCCATGGCTCAGAAATTGTTTTGGGTGGCCACTCAGGGGCTTTGGGGACCTCTGGTACGGGTGTAAACAGTGACGAATCTACTCTGGGCTATGGGGTGAATTTAAAAATTAATCCTTATGATTGGGCCGCACTTAAGCTCGATGCCACAATGGCTCGTTGGAATGGCAAAGCCTATTTTTCCTCTAGTCCAGCGGTGATGTTAACTCCCTTTCTCTACGAGGAATTTGCTGTTGGTCTTTTGGCCGGTCCGGGATTCTACAAGTTGCCCAATCAAAGCACCAAGTTTGGTATTAACTTGGGTGTGGCCGGAGATTTTAATTTAGGGTCAAATCTGTCCGTCGGGATGGACGCGCGCTATCACACCCTCTTTGATTCGGTAGACGTGTGGACAGTCTTTGCGAATTTAGGTTTTCGCTTTCAGCTTGGCGATGACTGGTAATTAAATGGCAAAAGACATTTCATCCAACATCACCGGGACTGTGTTGAGGGTTTTGGTAAAAGTAGGCGACGAAATTTCGACCGACCAAGATGTGGTCGCCATCGAGAGTATGAAAATGGAAATGATGGTGCCTTCTACCCAGAACGGGAAAGTTAAAGAATTAAAGGTGGCGCCGGAGGATTTTGTCCAAGAAGGGCAAGTCCTGCTTGTGCTTGAATAGGATTGCTTAGATGACGAAGCTTCGAGTTTTTGAGGTCGGTCCCCGCGACGGTCTTCAAAGTGAAGCTGTGGCGCTGAGCCTTTCGGACCGAAAAACCCTTATCGAAAAACTCGTGGCTGCGGGTTTGCGTGATATCGAAGTGGGCTCATTTGTGCGGGCCGACCGCATTCCTCAACTTCAAAACAGTGCGGAACTTCTGCGCAGCTTAAAACAACAAGCCGGACTAAACTACTGGGCCTTTGTTCCAAATGAAGTGGGTTTGGCTCAAGCCATCGAGGCCGCTGTGGATGGAGCCAGTTTTTTTGTGGGCGCCTCCGACACCTTTTGCAAAAAAAACGTCAACCGTAGTCAGTCAGAAATATTGGGGGAGCTCAAAAAACTTTTTCCTTTGAGTCGCCGTGCAAAAATTCGCTCCCGCATCTACCTTTCCACTTTGGTTTATTGTCCCTATGAAGGACACATACCCCCTAAAAAAGTGGCTGATTTGGCTCTGCGATTAGTGGATTTGGGTGCCCAAGAAATTGTTCTGAGCGATACTACAGGGCACGCGGGTCCTCGGTCTCTCTCCACTGTTTTGGAACGAGTCTTAAAAAAAATACCCGCTAAAAAGATTGCGCTCCATTTGCACGATACTCGAGGCTTAGCCCTCACCAACGTTTATGTGGGGCTGGAGTACGGCATTCACACCTTTGATTCCAGTGCGGGAGGAATGGGCGGCTGTCCCTACGCTCCGGGCGCGGCTGGAAACTTAGCCACCGAAGACCTCGTAAACTTTTTGGCGGGCTTAGGAAAATTGAAGGGAATTGATTTGGGTCGTCTGGCCCAAGCTTCGCGTTTCGCAGAATCTAAGCTTGGAAAAAAACTTCCGTCCAAAGTTCTAAAAACCCTGGAGCCCCGATGAATATCAACGTTAAAGCTAAGAAACTTTGTGAATTTGAAAAAAGCGCTGATGGCATAGGCATTCTTCGCCTCAACCGACCCGAAAAACTTAACGCTCTCTCAAAAGATTTAATGCTCGAACTGATTGGTAATTTGCGTGAATGCCACCGCGAGGCCCAGACCTTTGAACTTCGAGTGCTGCTTCTAACTTCAAGTTCAGAAAGGGCTTTTTGCGCAGGGGCCGACTTAGGCGAGAGAATCGCCATGTCGGAAAAGCAGGTAGAAGAAGTTCTGGATTTGCAAAGAGAGTTGATGGACGCCTGTGCGGCGATTCCCTGCCCCACAATTGCGGTCCTTCAAGGGGTTGCTTTTGGTGGGGGATTAGAACTGGCCCTTGCCTGTGATTTAAGAATTTCGCAGCCCATGGCCAAGGTAGGGCTCACGGAAACTCATTTGGCTATTATTCCCGGTGCTGGCGGCACTCAGAGACTCAGTCGACTCATAGGTCTGGCCAAAGCCAAGGAGCTTATTTTTATGGCTCGACGCCTCAGTGCCACGGAGGCCCTCGAAATGGGGTTGGTTAATTGTGTCACCGATGAACCCCTGACCCTGGCTTTGCAGTGGGCTCAGGAGATTTTTAAGGGGGGTCCCATCGCTCAGGTGGCCGCAAAGGAAGCTCTCGAAAAGGGGTCTGAAGCAGATTTGGCGCGGGCCTTAGATATAGAACGCCAGGCCTACTCCAAAGTTTTAAAAAGCAAAGACCGCATCGAAGGTTTGCAAGCCTTCATCGAAAAACGCAGTCCGAAATACCAAGGTTTTTAAAAAGCATGAAAAATAACGAAGAGTTCAAAAAAATCCAAGATCGAATTTTACAGGGGGGTTCCCCCAAGTATCATGACAAAAACAAAGAGGTCGGAAAGTTTTTTGCCCGCGACCGCATTTCGAAATTAATTGATGCCGATTCTTTTGTAGAGGATGGGCTCTTCGCCAACTCTCTTGATGTTGATTTGCCGGCTGACGGAGTGATTACGGGATTTGGAAAAATTCAGGGACGTAAGGTTGGAATTCTGGCCAACGATTCTACAGTAAAGGCAGGGTCTTGGGGGTTTCGAACAGTAGAGAAAATGATTCGTCTCCAAGAACAAGCGGGCAAGCTGGGTGTGCCCGTCTTTTATCTCATTGATTCGGCGGGTGCTCGAATTACCGACCAGGTTGAGATGTTTCCGGGCCGGCGAGGAGCTGGGAAAATTTTCAATCACCAGTGTCGGCTTTCGGGTTTTGTTCCACAAATTTGCATTTTGTTTGGCCCCTCGGCCGCCGGCGGTGCCTATATCCCAGCTTTTTGTGATGTGGTGATCATGGTGGATGGGAACGCCTCGATGTACCTCGGCAGTCCTCGGATGGCGGAGTCCGTAATTGGGGAGAAGGTCACGCTTGAAGAAATGGGTGGGGCCAAAATGCATTGCTCCATTTCTGGCGTTGGCGACATTCTTGCCGCCAACGAAGAAGAGGGCATTGAGATGGCAAAGAAATATCTTAGCTATTTCCCGCAAAATTTCTCTTCTGAAAACGTAAAAGCAAAAAGTGCAGATCCCGCCCCGCTCGATTTAGAAAAACTCTTACCGGCCAATCCGGCCCAAGCCTACGACATGGTGAAAGTCATTGAAGGATTGGTGGACCCGGGGTCCTTTTTTGAAATGAAGAAACTTTTTGCGCGGGAACTGCTCACGGGATTTGCGCGTATTCAAGGGCGCACCATTGGCATTGTAGCCAACCAGCCTCGGTTCAAGGGCGGCGTTATTTTTGTGGATTCTGCCGACAAGGCGGCACGCTTTGTTTTTCTTTGTGATGCCTTTAACATCCCTCTTCTTTTTTTGGCGGATGTCCCCGGCTTTATGATTGGGACTCAGGTGGAGCGAGCCGGAATCATTCGGCACGGGGCCAAAATGGTTTATTCTATTTCGGAGGCCACGGTACCTAAAATTTGTGTGGTTGTTCGTAAGGCCTTTGGGGCGGGACTCTACGCGATGTGCGGCCCGGGCTTTGACCCCGACTGCACTTTGGCTCTCCCTTCGGCGCAGATTGCTGTTATGGGCCCCGATCCCGCAGTGAACGCCGTTTATTATAATAAAATTCAAGAACTGCCGGAGTCCGAGCGGGCCGCTTTTGTGGCGAAGAAAAAAGCGGAATATGAGAAAGACATCGACATCGAGCGGCTGGCCTCAGAACTTGTTATCGATGGAGTGGTAGAGTCGGCCAAACTGCGCGAGGAACTGGCCAAGCGCTTCGATTTTTACGCTGATAAAAATCTTAAATACTATCCTCGCAAACACGGCGTGGTGCCGGTTTAGCTGCGGCCCCAAAATTTATAAGCCAAAAGTTTTGCGCAGAGTCTCGCCATGAATAATTCACCTTGAAGACTATCTTTGATAGGGCGCAAGTCGCAGATATCCACAGAAGTGACATTAAAATTGGAAAAAATCTTGCGAAGCTCTTGGAGAGTCGTGGCATAACTTAAGCCACTGGGGTTCCCAAAAGAAGTGCCTGGCACTTCGGCGCTGCTAAAAACATCAGCAGATATCGAGAGATGAAGGTGCTCGGGAAAATCTTTTAAATCCTTGGCCCCTTCGATACGCTGTACGGCCGAAGCTTTTAAAAAACTGGCTTCCTCCGCCGAACTTTCCTGCAAGCCCCAAAGGGCCGTGGGGTTTTGAATCTCTACAACTCGTCGTAAGAGGCAGCCACTAGAAAAGGCATTGCCCTCAAAGAAGTCCCGCGCCCGAGGTCGGCTGTCGAGTCGCAGGTAACCGAGTTCACTATAGCTTTTGCGGGCCGATTTATAGGCTCCCAAAGAGAGGATGCTTTCACCCCCCAGCATCATAGGCCAAAGGCCCTCATTGAAGGCGGTGTCCATCTCCGATTCCACAAGGTTCAATGCCGACTCAACTTTAAGATTGGAGAAATCTTTGGGACTTTGGGTGAGGATTCCGATCTCACTAAAATCTTTGTCAAATTCTAAGTCGAAAGTCTCCAGTCCTTGGCTCGCGCGAAGGATAGAGGCGGGCGCATCGGCCGTGCCAAATTGAAAATGGGTGGTGGACTCAAAGGGTATCGGAAGAAGGAGGGCTTCCACCTGAGACGGTGCGCCCAGGCCTAAAAAATTTCGAAAGTCTTCATTTGCCATGCTCTCTTGATACTAGAACGTTTTTTGGGGGAGCGGAAGGCAAGTCAAGGCGTCGAGTGCGGCCTGAATAGCGCCATCATTCACCACCAAAAGATCGCCCACGTTTGACCCACTCAGTTCGCGCTCGGCGCGTCGTTGCACCACACAACTTTTTACAAGTGGGAGATTGGCATTTTCAATTTTTGGGAAGTGATCACCCTTATGTTGGCGGGCATTGATCAAATTTTCTTCTCGAAGGATGAAGGGGCTTTCTTTAGTCTGTTTGGAGTCGGTAAAAGCCACGATATCGGGCTTGAGGCCCTCGGCTTGGAGGCTAATATTGGCGCTGGGATTGGGAGCTTCGGGATCTTGAATGATTCGGATTTCGCCGGTCGTTCGGGCTTTTAATATTGAAGGTATTAAATAGTATTCAGGAGAAAGCTGCTGAACGGTGAATTTGCCAAAAGTGGTGTTACCTACCAAAAGGGCCCCGTTGAGCTTGAGCAAAGCAGCTAAAGCCTCGGCTGCACTACCAGTGCGTTCGTTGACCATGACGACCACGGGCATTTTAATCAAATCTTTGGAAGTGGAAACGAGGGGCTCGGGTTGGGATTCTCCAGGCTTCAGCATGTCTGGGAGAAGCTGCACCAAGGGGCGTCCATAGGGGATAAAATTACCTGCAATGGCCGCGGCCTGAGGGAGAAGGCCTCCCGTGTTGTCTCTTAAATCGATGATGAGAGTAGAGACGGGGCTGCTACTCTTGCTTTGGAGGCGCGAGAAGACATCCAGGAAATCTTGGTTTCCGTTGAAGCTGATATTTGAGATTTTGATGTAGGCCGTGTTGGTGTTGGCGTAAGTTAAAATTTTCCCGGTGCTTTCGTTTTTTCTCACGCTGCCATCATCTTGGTCTTCCATGGTGCTGCGAAAGCTTTGACCGCGTTTTACCATGGCATAGGGGCGGGGATACTGATGGGGATCGGCGCCAGATTTGAGGAAAACCGACAAAAGTTCCCAAGCCAAAATATTTTCCTCAAGTTTAACTTCGGCATTGGCTAATTTAATGAAGGAAAGAATTTTTTCGGCGGGAAGCTTAAAGCGTCCGCTATTAAATTCCGACCAAAGTCCTAAGTAACTGCGCAGGCGATCGCGCACTTCGGCCGAAGAGCTTTCTTCCTCAACCCTAAAATTAGGGCCCACCCGGACTAAAGACACGTCTTCGATATCTTCAATTTTTTCGCTCACCCAGTTGGCATTGGTTACCATCTCCTTGGGAACTAAAATTAGCGTGGAATCGAGGCGACGAAGTCCGGCGTTGAGAGCCAAGAGGCAGGCGCGCAGGTAGCGGACATCTTGGGGCGGGCGAGGATTGCAGTTTTCGTTATTGATTTCTAGGGCTAAGTGTTGAAAATTTAAGGGCAAATTTTGCACATAGTCTATGAGTTGGGGAGAGCGCCCTTCGGAAAGCACCGACGAAGCCAGGTGGGGGCTGAAGAGTGAATAAAAGGAAATGAAGATAAGTTTTGAAAGAGCGTCCCTGCTCAGCATGGGCCTTAAATACATTAAATTACGCAGTGCGTCAACACTAAACTCGCAAATGATCCCATAATATTTTGGCCCCGATTGCGATTAGCAAAAGTCCACCCGCTTTTTTGAATAGTCGAGTTTGTATCGCCTTCAGTCGAAAGCCCAAAGAGTAGCCCAGTAGGCTTGAGAAAAAGGCTACGGCACTCACCCCCAGGGCGGGAGCAACTATCGAAATTTTCAAGAATGAGAGAGTCATGCCGATAGCTAAGGCGTCCACGCTCAAGGCAAGAGAAAGCAAAATCAACCTTCGGGAACGAAAAGCATTTGAACGGATGTCGGGGTCCAAACTATCTTCTTCCCGGTAAAGTTTTATCCCAACAATCGCCAAAACAATAAAAGCCAGCCAATGGTCGTAAGAAGAAATGACTTCGGCAAAGCTTTGGCCAGCCACCCAGCCTAAGAGAGGCATGAGAGCATGAAAGGCTGCAATATAGAGGGCAAGTTTAAGGGAGTGAGTGAAGCGATGGTGATGGATGGCGGCCCCCAGGGCGGCGGAAGCCACAAAAGCGTCGACGGATAAGCCCAGGGCCAAAAAGATAATTTTAAACCAGCTGAGGTGAGCCATCACCAGAATTTTATCTTGCCCCTTTAAAGCTCGTCATCAGCCTTAAACAAGAGACCCTCGGCTACAGCGTGGCGGATTTCCGCCACACGTTTTAGCAATTCTTCACGTGAATCAGCTACAACAAAAACCTTACCAATAGCTTCGCCCAAGTGAGTGCAGGGCACCACGCTTTGATTGTCGTCCATGCTCCAAAAAGCTCGATGCACTCCCGGTCTTTGTTCGAGGGCTTGGGCGCGTTGCAAGGAGAAGCGCTTGCCACCCACTTGGGAAGAGAGCATCACGGCGGCTGCGTGGTACTTAATTTCGTAACCGTTAGGGAGTTTCTCGAAGGCGGAAAAATCCGTCATTGCCAAAATCCCACGGGTAATGTGGTTGTGTCCGTCGGCCGTGGAGGCAGCTACCATCAAGGGCATCATCGATCCGATGGCTCGAGGGTTCATTTCTAAAAACCAAACAGTGCCGAACTTATCTACAATAAATTCGCCATGGCCCCAGCCGTAATTAAGCCTAAGAGCCTTGTGGACTATGCGGGAAAATTTTTCCAAGCGGCGCACATGGGGTGCACCATTGTAGGGTTCAACGGTGTCAAAACCATAAACACCCCCTACCTTGTCGTTGTAGCGCTGAATGTCGGAAATCTTGACGACAGCTTCAGATTTGGCCGTTCTTTTGGAAGAGTTCGTTTGGACTCCAAACTCTTGGCCCTCGCCGGGTCCGGTGAGTATTCCTTGAGTTGCGACGACCAAGTTACTCACTCCCCCCATCCCATTGGATTTCTGATAAATTTGTGCGAAGGCACTCCTAATTTCGTCTTCGTTACGACAGAAAAATGTTTTCTCTTTGCCCGCCCCTTCAGGAGCTTGCAAAACAATAAAGCCACTTCCCAGCTTAAAAAAGCCAAAACGTTTTTCCCAGGAAATGATGGATTCCACATTTGTGCTCCCAATAAATTCAGGGAGCTTTAAATAACCAAGGTCTTCATCGTCGGGGTGGGTGCGCGCATAGTCCGCAAGGGCATTTTTCACCGCGGACTTAGCCAGAAACTTATTTCTGTGTGCAGGATTGTTCCCATTGCTAAGAACTGAAGGATTGCTTTGTGCAAGTTTTGACGAAAGTAAATTGTAAGGAGTGACTCCGTCTTCGGAACCCGCCCATATTTTTAAATCCTTAAAGGCCCCGAGAGTGTTCACGGCTCGGCTAACCTCTTCGGGGTTGTTGGCATCAAAGCGTAATTCTAGATCGTAGTCGTTGCGTACATAGCCCATTTTCTCTCGCATGCTTTGCGGGGTTCCGGGGACCACAGCATCGAGCATAGCGTTGTTGGCAATGACGCTGATAAGGAGAAGTTTTTTACCATAAATCTTTCGTAGCTCTGCGGGGAAAAGTGCGCCCGACGAAAGGCCCTCTACCACGGCTACGACGACTTTCTCTTCAAGTGAGTCCGCACAAGAAAGTTCCGGTTGTCGGCCCGTGCCCACCAAAACCCCAGCCTGCCTCGTATGCGCCAACGCTAAGCTTTGAATAAGACAAGCTGTCGCGAGGGTTAAGCGTAAAAGCCGTGTAATTTTCATGGGATTAGTGGACATACAAGTTTTTTGCGAGGCGCGTCAAACGGCAAAATTTTTTTGAAAGCTTTTTTAAGTCAGCCTTCCTCTGGGTGCCTTAAATTAGACTTTCGCTAGCTTCTTGAGTTCACGGCTTAACCGACTGTCGCGCTCTGCCGAAAATCCTTCCAGAAGACAGGTGGGGTAGAGCAAGCCGGGGCAGGTGATATTTACCTCAACAATGCGTTTGCCAATAAAATCCACGGTGGCCAATTGAATGCCTCGGGCCCGCAGCCACTTCTGATAAAAGCGAGTTTTTCTGATTTCAAATGCCGTGGCTTTCTTTAAAAGTAGTTTGGCGCCCCACTGGTAATTAGAGCGAAATTCATTGGGTGAAGGTGTTTTTTCTAAAACACCGTGGAGTGAAGAATTTACATAGTAAAGCCTTCGTTCCCCTTGGGATATTTCTGGGTCAAATTCTTGGGAGAGCTCTCCTTCTGCAATCACATGAGTTTCTTCTGAAACCCGCCGAACATCGGCTCCCCCGAAGCCCCAAACACTTTTAAGCACGTCTCCCTTTTGGGCTGAACCTTGTAGTCGAAAGGGGATTTCATCTTTGCCCAAAAGCGGCAAAAGTTTTTCCGACAAAGCCACGGCCGTGAGAGGGTTGTTAATGACCTGAAGGCCTGGAGGTGCTGCGATGGCTAGAAGGCTGGCGGCAATTCGATACCGAGCATCGACCGGCGGATCTAAACGAAACAAGAGCTTCCCGGCCATTTGTGCCCAGGAGCATTCTTGGGGAGGGCCTAAAATTATCTCAGGCTCACTTTCAAAATTGTACTGAGAGTAAAAAATAGCGAACTCCGAAAACTTTACGCCCTCAGTGCCTAAGCTCTCGATCCAAAAAATCTTTTGATTTTTCATCAGTGAAAGCCAAAAGAGCGTGGAGTCTCTGCCAAGTTTCAGTTTCTCCAGGGGGTCAGCTAAGACCCAAAGAGCTTTAAGCTTTTTCTTGGACAGCATAGGCTAAGTTCTCCTAAATAAACGGGCGTGAAGCCCCTAGCAAAAGCCCTCTTCGGATTTTTCCTTTTGAGTGGCTTAGTGTCGCCCGTATGGGCTCTCAAAACAAGATACCCGGTAGCCTTTATCACTAGCCTGGCCAGTAGCGATCCTAACACTGGCCGCGAGCTGAAAAAGGGCCTAGATCTTTTTTTTAAACTTCATCCTGCTGCCAAAAAGGATATGGAGATAAGCTTTTTTGAGAACAGCGGGAGTCCGGAGACGTCTTACGAAATCATAAAGCAAAACTCAAAAAAGTTTGTTGCCTTCGTGGGCATTTCCCGTAGTGATGAAGCCCTTGCCGCTTCGCGCGCTGCGGAAGAAGAAAAGGTTCTTTTTGTAACTCCGTTTGCTACCAACAACGGGGTTACCGCCGGAAAGACCTACACCTACCGGGGATGTTTTTCCGATGATCAGCAGGCCCAGGCCTTAGCTTCTTTTATCGAGAAAAAATTTCCGAAGAAAAAAACTTTGGTTTTGACCAACGCCGAAAGTCTATATTCTCGCGGTCTCTCGGAGAGTCTTCTTAAATCTGTTCGGAATTCAAAAAATTTCCAGCAGGCCTTTTATACCTCTTCACTATTTATGAACGCAGTGGACGAGGTGCGAAAAATGGCCCCCGAAGTGCTTTTCTTGCCCGATCACGTGGAGCGCGCAGCGGCTTTAGTGAAAACACTAATCGAAGATAAAAAGATGACCCTTCCGGTCTTTGTGGGGGGAGATGGTTGGGGAGGCAAAACAATTTTTCATGCGATTCAAGCGCCTACCCCCGGCTTAGAGTTTTATTATTCTACTCATTGGGACCGCAAGGTGGGTTTGCAGCGCGATGCCAACTTCGTGCGCTCCTACGAAAAGCAGTATCCCGACATGGAAGCCAGTTCTGGAGCAGCCCTCAGTCACGACGTGCTCTTAATGTTATGGAAAGCCCTTAAGAGTTTAGAGGGTAAAAAGGTACGTGAAGATTCCCTAGCCAAAGCCTACCGGGCACAAAAAATTCAGGGAAGTGTGGGTCCCGTGTCTTATGCCAGCAAATCAGAAAACAGTCCGCGCAAACCCGTAGTCATCATGAAAGTAAAGGACGCAAGGTATTCCGTTGAGCGCATCCTGGAATAAGAGTTCAAAAACTCTCACTGCCCTAATCCGTAGTGAAATTCAGAAAAGTAAACTTGCCCTCATTGGCATTATTTTTCTAGTTTTCCTTGTATTGCAGGCCTTTTCTCTTTTGAAGGAACTGGAGCTCTCCCGTTCGCGCCTTAAAGAATGGCTCTTGGGCAACCAAGCCACCATTGAACAAGCCCTTTTCTTAGAAAACACACTCTACTTCAGTAGGTTTGAACAATTCGAGAACCGTATCCAAAACAAAGACGTTTTGAGCCAAGTGATTGTGAAGCGTAGCGACGGCCACGTTGTTTTAGGCGACCGCGACATCCCTCAGGTGAAATGGGGTTACACGCGTACCCTTTTGCCGCCGGGATTGAGATACCGAGGCAAATTGGTTTTTGCAGGCAAGACCATGGGTGAAATCTACCTCTACGGGCAGTTGCCCCTGAAGAGCGTGTTTATGAATGCTCTCTTTATTTTTATCTTTTCATTTCTAATTTTACTCTCGGTGCGATTCTTGTTGTCGCGCGTGGAGAAGCTCTTAAAGGCCCAAGTGATTGAACCTATCGAGAGTCTTTCGGAGCTGATGAGCTTGGGAACCTGGGAGGAAAATCGGCGGGAAATCACGGTCCTCAAGCAAAAGTCTTCGACCAAGGAAATTCAGAGTTTGGTGCAGGGGTTTGAGGAGTTGCAACAACGCATTCGTATTTTTTCCCGCGAATTGAAAAAAGTGGCCGATCAAAGCGCGCGCTACGACCTGGCTCGTCAAGTGGCCCACGACATTCGTTCGCCGCTAGCGGCCCTTAAGATGGCCATTACCAGCGTGCGGGGGGTGGATCCTGAGGTGAGAGAAATCCTTCTTATGGTTTCAGAGCGGATTGAAAGCATTGCTCTTGACCTCCTCGATAAATATCCAGAACAACCAAATATTGAAGTGAGTCCCTTGATAAAAACCCTTTCAGAAATTCAAAAAGAAAAACGGCTGGAGTTTCAGGGTCGTAAAGACTTTTCTTTTGAGATTCAGGCTTCCAAAACGCAAGAACTTCTAGAGGTTCCCATTCCATCTTTTGAATTGCGTCGCGTGCTCTCGAATCTCATCAACAATTCTGTTGAAAGTTATGAGGCTGAGGGAGGGCCCATACAAATTAGTCTCCGCACGGAATCGGGTGAGCACGACAAAGTAGTGGTGGAGCTAAGAGATCACGGCAAGGGTATTCCCGAAGAGTTTTTGTCCCAGCTTTTTATCAAGGGAAATTCCTTTCGCAAAAGCGGGGGAACGGGCCTGGGTCTTTACTCAGCTCGAGAAATATTGAGACGCTACCATGGCGACCTAGAAATTATTTCCAAAGAGGGCGAGGGAACGCGCGCGCGTCTGCTTTTACCATTGGAAACTCCCCAGAGGTAAAATCTAATGCAGGGCGGGTCTTAGGGGCAGGCTGCGCACGACTTCGCCTTCGAAGTTAAGCAACTCGCCCAATCTCATTTCAACTAAAGTCAAAGAATTGTAGCATCTGGCTAGCCGAAGATAGGTTCCATAGTGCCTCGCCTCCGTGCGAGAGAGCTCGGTGTAATAGGTGCCCAGGGTGCTTTCTCCTTTGTTTTGGAGGGCGGCACCCAATAGGCCGAAGCGCTCACAGCCGCGGGCCTCAATGATAGAAGTGATCAGCATGCGATCCATCAATCGGTCCTGACTTTCTGGCCGGAGCTGGGCAAACATTTTTTCAGCGTAGACATCTTTCAGCAGGCTATCCGCCAAATTAAGTTGCCGGGCATGCAACATTTTCACGACGTCGGTAAAATGTTGAAGTTCTTCGGCAGCCACTTCCAACATCGTCTCCACAAGCTCATTCCGATCTTGGTATTTGGCTAAGATAGCCATGCAATTGGCATGAGCTTTTCGCTCGGCTCCTGCGTGGTCTTTTAAAAACTCATCGAAGTTTTGCAGAACCAGCTCGGCCCATGCGGGAGAGGTGTGAGCTCTAAGTGGAAAGACCAATTGATCTGCAAACATGTCCGCATTGGTAGCAAAAAATATTAAAATTGTCTTAGTCAGTTCGCAGGAGGGAAAAACACTTGTTTTTCTCCAATGAGGTGCCCGCCGGGAATTCCTGTGCCCAACTCGTCGATTCTAAAAACATTTTCGGGTAGTTGCAGGGAGGCTCTAAGCTTTTCCATGGTTTGGGGCACAAAGGGATAAAGCATGATCATCAAGTTTTTGAGGACATAAAAACAGGAGTAAAGAGCATCTCGACGCTCAGCCTCGGGGTGTCGATCGTCGTGAGGTTTGAACTGGGTAAACAAACTATTGATAAGTCGGGCGTAGTTTTCAATAAGATTTAATAAAACGGGGTAGTCGGCGCGCTCCATCGATCGCAGGTATTTCTGGAGTATTTTTGTGCTTTCTGCCTCGACCTTGGGCATGAGAGTGCCCGCGGGGACTCGTCCATTGAACTTGCTGTGAACCGCGGCCAAGGGCTTTTCGAAAGCCGCATTGAGGGGGCCGGCTAGGAATTTGTTGCGTTCATTTAAAGTAGAAAAATCAAAATTGGAATTTTTCTCCGCCAGGCTCAGGGTCGCTATAAAATATCGCAACTGCTCGCCTGTGTAGCCTCGATCTAAAATCAGCTCATCTCCGCTAAAAAAGTTCCCAGTAGATTTGCTCATTTTTTTTCCTTCTACCCAGAGGTGATAGGAAGCCAAAACCTCATTGAGCTGAAGTTCGCCTTTTAGGGGTTGGCGTTGAGTGTCGGCTTGGCTGCCTAACCACATGGCCCCTTGCATGAGCACATAAAAATACACATTGTCTTGGCCTAAGAACTGATAGATCCGTGCCTCGGGGTCATGCCAAAATTCTTTATAAAGCTGGGGATCTTTCCCCTGAGCTTTGAGAGCCACTTGGGTAAAGGCAATGGGGGCAATCAAAGAGTCGGGCCAAACATAAAGAGTTTTCCCAGCCATTTCGGGATCAAGATCTACAGGCATGGGAATGCCCCAGCTCACATCTCGAGAAATTGACCGATGCGCCCACCCGTCAACCAGGGAGCTCTCCACTCCAGCACCTTGCAAAATTTTCTCGGCATCTTGGAGGGCTTTTTTTTCAGCGAACTGCAGCTGCACTTTTTTTCCTTGGGCATACTTGCTTTTATGGGGAGGTAGAGAATCCTTTAGGCCTTTGTACTTTTCCTCAAAGCTATTGGAAAAGCTGAGGGCAGGCAGCACTGTGCCAAGAACTTCATTGTAAACAGCACTACGCCAGCTTTTTTCTTTTGTTTGAATCCACTGGCGCAAAGGCTCTGAAACTTTCCATAAGTCTAGCCACCAGTGAACCGTGTCTCTGAGTTGAGGAATGGCGTCGCTCAGAGTGCTTCGGGGATTTACCAACTCGGCCGGCTCATATTGGGCCCCACACACATCGCACTGGTCGCTGTAGGCACTTAGATTTTCACATTTGGGATTGGGGCACTTTCCTTGAACAAAGCGGTCTTGCAAAAAACGATTCAGTTGGGGATCAAACCACTGTTGGCTTGTACGCTTTTCCAGCATTTGATTTTTGTGCAAGCGCCGAAGGAGATCTTGAGACAGGGCGGCATGAAGGGGAAAGCAGTCCGGACGAGAGGTGCCCGAAAAGACATCGCAGCTTAGCGAGTATCGACTGAGAGTAAGGGCCTGCTGTTCATGAATTTGGTCGATAAAATCTCGCACGGGCACGCCGGCTTTAAGCGCCGCGAGTTCACTGGTGGATCCGTGGTCATCATTTCCACATACGAAGAGAACATTTTCGGCACCGATAAGCATCCGCATGTAGCGAGCATGGATATCCGGGGGAATAAGGGCCCCGGCTAAGTGCCCCAGGTGAACCGGGCCATTGGCATAGGGCATTCCACCGGTAATAAGGGCTTTTTTGGGACGAAAAGCCTGAGCCTTAAGAGAGGTTATATCCGGTGGACCCGATGGTCGAGAATTCATAAAATCTTTATAAGTGGGCCCCCAAAATAACACAACTCGATCCTCGGTCCTTTTGGGTTTAAGAAAGCATTCAAACTATGGAAAGCTACATTCAACAAAGTCTTGTCTTTTTTGGTTCGGCCGTCTTGCTGGTTCCTTTGTTGAAGCGTTTGGGCTTTGCCTCGGTCTTAGGCTACCTTTTGGCCGGCATCATCGTGGGACCCTATGGTCTCAAGTTCATCCAAGATTCCGAAAGTGTTTTGCATTTTGCGGAGCTGGGAATCATTTTACTTTTGTTCATTATTGGTTTGGAAATTCAACCCCGCAAGCTGTGGGCGATGCGCAAGCATTTAGCGGGGCTGGGTTTTCTGCAAGTGGCTCTAAGTGCTACCCTCTTTTCTGTCGTGGCTCAGCTGCTGGGGATAGCTCAGCTCCCCGCGATAGTTCTAGGCTTTGGTCTTTCTCTCTCTTCCACGGCCTTTGCCCTACAGAACCTTACGGAGAAAAATCAGTTTAATACCGAGTTTGGTCGGGGGAGTTTTTCGATCCTTTTGGCTCAAGACCTTCTAGCTATTCCATTTTTAGCGCTGATTCCTGTCTTGGCCGCAAGTGAAGTCAGTGGGGCGGAATCTTGGAAAAAACTCCTTTATTTTTTGGGAATTTTTGCAGGACTCATTGTGGCCAGCCGCTTTCTGATTCGTCCTTTGTTTCGCATGATTGCTTCAAGTCGTATGCGCGAAATTTTTACAGCATTCACTTTGTTCGTCGTCTTAGGCGTGGCCGTGCTGATGCAACAAATAGGATTGTCGGCAGCTCTGGGCACCTTTATCGCAGGAGTTCTCCTTGCTGATTCTGAGTATCGGCACGAATTAGAGGCCAACATTGAACCCTTTAAAAGTTTATTTATGGGCTTGTTTTTTATAGCGGTCGGAATGAGCGTGAGTCTTGAGGTGATCGCGGCTCGGCCTTTATTAATATTGGGCCTTTCGCTTTCTTACCTTTTGTTCAAAGCTCTTATTGTCTTTGCTGTCGCCAGGCTTTTTCATTTCAATTCTGAGAATAGTCGGTTGATGGCCCTTAATGTGGCTCAAGGCGGAGAGTTTGCCTTTGTGATTTTTGCCATGCTCCTCACTTACCGCTTGGTCACCCCGGACACGATTCAGTTGCTCACCGCCGTCATCACCCTCTCGATGGCACTCAATTCAGTTCTCATTAAAATTCAGGAATCTCTTCGCCTCAGAACTAAGGAAGCCCCCGTAGCCTACGATTTGATAACTAATGAAAGCCCCCAGGTGATCATCGCGGGCTTTGGGCGCTTCGGCCAAATTTTCGGGCGGATTTTACGGGCCCAAGGCATTCCCTTTGTGGCCATCGACCACGACTCCACTCAAATTGAATTGCTTCGGAAATTTGGCAACAAAGTTTATTATGGTGATGCCTCGCGCGAGGACCTCTTAGAGGCGGCGGGAGCGGCGCGTGCTAAGTATTTTATTTTAGCCGTAGATGATGTGGACTCATCCGTTGAAATTGCCAAGACCCTTCGGGAGAAGTTTGCGCACCTCAAAATTTATGCCCGGGCCCGCAATCGCGGCCATGTTTTTGATTTTAAGGATTTAAAGATAGAGCGAATAAAGCGAGAAACTTTCGATTCCGGCCTAAGTTTTGTCCAAGAATTGTTGGAAGACATGGGCTTTAACGCGGCCGGTGCAAAAACCATCGTGGAAAGGTTTAAGCGACACGACGAGCTCATGCTCGAGGAGCAGTACAAGGTTCGGCACGACGACAAAATGTTTGTGAGTGTGGCTAAGCAAGGTGCGGCGCAGTTAGAGCAGGTTTTATCCGACGAAAGCACCCGAACCTATCTCGATCCTCGGGCGCCCGAGTCTCAAAAATTATAAATAAATGTAAAAGAGTCTTGATTGGGGGCGGGGCTTAGAGCTAGTTCCAGCTTAGGGGTCTTTGAAATTCCTTGGGGGGAATATGAAAAAACTAATTCATTTAATGGTGTCTCTGTGTGTGCTTGTGGGTGGAAGTGCATTTGCACAGCAAGGTGGAATTTGGGATCCGGCACCCTTTCCAGACCAGCCCATCGGCCAACGTTTTGCCGTGATTGCTTACAGCGATATCACCGGAAATTTTGGCTATTCTTACGATTTTCCCAACCTTAATATGGCCACTCAGGCCGCGGTAAATGCTTGTGGTTTTGCTGGTTGCCGACCCACGGTGTGGACCACGGCTTGTGCCACTCTGGCTCAGAGTTGGGACCGACGTTTCGTAGCTCCGGCATGGGCCTTGAGTAGGCGAGATTCCGAGCGCTCAGCCGTGCAGTCTTGTGAGTTTACAACGGGACATGGTTGTCGTGTTTTGGTTTCGGTTTGTAACCGGGGTTTTCGCTAGAGGCGACGCAAAGAAGAAAGCTCTAAGCGTTGGGCATCGATTTTGGCCGGCATGGCCGAGCCGCTCCATTCGTAGTTGGAGTAGCCATCTTTTGCGAAAACTTTGTGATGTTTGATGTCGGCTGAGATAAGGGCGTTGAAATTCAACTTCGCCGCCTGATAGGCCAGCATTAAAATTGCCTGGCGCCGGTCTTCGCATTTTTGCACTTGGACAGTTTTGTGGTGACGAGCCATCACATGTGGCTGGCCCTCATAATTTTTGGTCATAAAATAAACTTCTTTAGCCGCAGCCTCGAGCCTTCGATATTCCTCGAGGTCGGGGCTTACTTTTTGATCGAAGCAACTTTGGCAGTAGGCGCCGTGATTTAAATGCGCGGGCCGAGTGAGGAGGAGCCAAAAGTCTTTGTGATCCAAGATGACTTTGCAAGCCTTGCAAAGGCTAGTGTGGCAGAGCCCGCACTCCGTGCTGATTTTTTTTTCGCTGCATTGGGAGCAGGTCGCGCTGGGGGTAGTGGTCATGCGGGCAACGTAGGAGATGGGGCCTTGTTTTGTATAGGAAATTGTGGGGAACGGGGAGCCCTTAACTTGGTCTACTTTTTAAAAGCGACAGCCCCAGCATCACGGCGGGAATAAAAAGGGGCTTGATGCTGAGTGTGCCGGGATTCAGACCCAGACCCAAGCCG
Source organism: uncultured Bacteriovoracaceae bacterium (assembly GCA_964477895.1). GTDB lineage: Bacteria > Bdellovibrionota > UBA2428 > UBA2428 > UBA2428 > CAYZFQ01. Next base: position 113,802 of record CAYZFQ010000001.1, read on the forward strand.
AATTCAAGACTCACAATCAGCACCAAGGCTACTGCCCAAATCGCGATGGAGCTCCAGTGGTAGAGCCAGAGTCGTCGCGCCCCAAACGCATAAAGAGCGCACATGGCAACGGTATAAAGCGCGGAAGGGGCACTCAAGTTCTGCATGACCAATGAGTGCTTAAAGCAAAGAAGACCTATGATAAGAAGGCCGCCGAGTAAGGAGGAGATCCCCACGAATCCGCAGAGGAAGGTGAACCAAAGGGGCCGCTCTGCAAGAGCACTGCTTTCGATTTTTCTATTGAGCTCATCTATGTTCATGCCGTGAGCCTATTGCAGGATGCTAACGGGGTAAAATAAATGCCACCTTGGTCAGGGCAAGAAGGGCGAAATGTGCGCACCGGTTGATGGTCGTAGAATTTTGAATTTTTGGTTTGTTTTCAAGATCTTTAAACTGGGGTGACTGACGGGGGTCGAACCCGCGACATCCAGAATCACAATCTGGCGCTCTAACCAACTGAGCTACAGCCACCACTCTTTGGGGTCGGGCTAACTTGCCTTCTTTTCCCTCAATTTTCAATCTCTAAGTGGCTGAGCTCGCAGGCTTTCTGCCCAGCAGCTCATTTGCGGTGATCACCACCAACACAAAGGTCAGGGGAACCAAGTTGCGGCTTTCCATCATCCAGCTAAAAAGGAGGTTGGAGAGAGTCAGAACCGGCATCAAAAAAAGGCTTAAATCACGGAGGTATCGGGGGCAGCGTTTCCAGCCCAAAATCAAAAAAGGAAGGAATATTCCAAAGGTAAAAATAAACTGCCGCACCCAAAGCTTGGAATAAGCCCAGTTTCTCTGGATATGGTCAAAGCTCACGCCGCTCATGTCCTGGTAACCGGGGTTGGCTGATAAAACTAAGCGTCTCACCACAAAGAGGCCCAAAATTGTTAATCCCAAAACCCCGGCACTTTTTAGAAGGGCCTTTGAGTTGTGCCGACTCTCATAGAGTCCGAAGAGAGCCATGGCAGCTACAGACTCTTTGGCCAGTGAACCCAGAAGTAGGGTGGCTAAGAGGGCCCCGTACTTGCGTTGGTGGATAAATATAAAAGCCAGCAAAAAAGAAAGGTGCGACATCGGGTCGATGAGCTGGCCATTGTAAAAACGGATGCTCACGGAATAAACGGCTGCATACAGGGCCAGGGCCAGTAGGGCGCCGGCGTCGATTAAAAATATCCGCGCAAAAATATAGAGGGCTACAAAGATCAGAGTTTGGAAAGTGAAGCGATAAATGGCGCGCGATGTGTTGTAGCTTCCGTTGAAGTGCTCCATTCCAGCGACGAGATAATCGGGAAGAAAGCGGTAAGAATGGGGAATCACTCCCGGCTCAAAAGCCAAAACTTCTTTGTGTAGTTTGAGCTGCCACATTTCATTTGTTTCTTCTTTGTGTAGGTTTGCCTTATCCACCTGCATGTAATGGATGTCGGAACACAGGGCTCCTAAAAGAGCGCAAAAAAGAAGACGCAAAAGAGCTTCTTTGCTTCGACTTTTCTTTTTAAGCCAGAGATAAGAAATTCCGATGCCTAAGACGGGCAAAAGAAGGGGGATGATTTTGAGGACGATCACAAGAGGTCCCAGCTCGACCCATCTGGACCGTCCATCACTCGCACTCCCTTGGCTTCGAGCTCACCGCGAAGGCGATCACTTTCTGCAAAATTCTTCTGAGCCCGCACTTCTTCACGCTGCTTCAAGAGCGTTTCAACTTCAGCCGCGAATTCCCCACTAACTCCCATTCTCTTGAGACGAAGGTCGTGAAGTTTGGAGAGAGCACTGGTGGCGGGATGTTCTAAAAGACCCAAGGTGCTGTTCATCAATGGCAAGGCATGGGTGCCCCAAGCCTGCCACAGCTCGGGTTTGTCTTCTTTAAAGCAAAGTCTTGCCGCCTTTAGTACAAAACCTAGGGCTTTGGCTGAATTGAAATCATCAAAGAAAGATTTTTTCATTTCAGCTTCTAAGGTTAAAAGTTCAGGGGGGATGGTGGACTGGGAGCTGGCATCTCGATGCTTCTCAAAATTTTCTTTGCAAGTGTAGAGTCGCTTTAACAGTCCTTCCGCTCGCACGATGGATTCTTCGGAGAAATCCATGGGTCCCCGATAATGATGTTGCATCAGCATCAGGCGCAGAGTTTCGGCTCCGTAGAGTTCTAAAAATTTCTGGGTGGTGAAAATATTTCCCACCGACTTCGACATCTTTTCTCGACCTAAGGTGAGCATCCCATTGTGCACCCAAAAATTAGCAAGCTTGTGGGAATCTAAGCCCTCACTTTGCGCAATTTCATTTTCGTGGTGAGGGAAAACGAGGTCATTTCCACCGCCGTGCACATCAATTCCTGAGGGAAAGTGTTTACGAATCATGGCCGAGCACTCAATGTGCCAGCCGGGTCGGCCCTCGCCCCAGGGGCTGGGCCAGCTGGGCTCTTCGGGTTTTGCGGCCTTCCAAAGTGCAAAATCTAAGGGATCTTCTTTGGCTTCACCGGGCTCGATGCGCACGCCTGTTTGCATGTCTTCCACTTTGCGGTGTGAGAGGCAGCCATAGTGCGGGAATTTTTTCACCCGAAAATAAACATCGTTACCAAAAGGCGTGGCGGCGACATAGGCCATGCCCTTGTCGACCAAGCCTTTCACCATGTCGATGATGGCCGGCATGTGTTCGGTGACTTTGGGCACGAGGTCGGGTTCTTGGGTTCCCAAGGCCTTCATCTCGCTTAGGTAAACGGCGGTGAATTCTTCTGCTATTTCTTGGGCGCTTTTTTGCCGTTCTTTGGCCACGCGAATGATTTTGTCATCTACATCGGTGATGTTTCTGGCATATCGGGTCTTATAGCCGCCGAGTTTAAAAACGCGCACCATGAGGTCGCCCGTGAGGGCGGCGCGTGTGTTGCCTACGTGGGTATAGCCATAAACCGTGGGACCGCAGACATAAATTGTCGCTAAGCCTGGACTCTTGGGGCTAAATTTTTCTTTTTTGCCGGTTAGGGTGTTTTGAATCTGTATCTCAGCGACCAAGGTAAACCTCATCTAAAAAGGAACTAGCTTAGCAGGATTTTAAAAGCCCATAAAAAAAACCCACGGCCGCTCGCTATGAGCAGCCGTGGGTTGAAATAAAGATTCTTAGTTATGAATCTCAAAAATCTGCTTGATTTCGTTTTCTACGATATCTTCGCGGATCTGTTGAGCGAGAGAAAGCTCTTTAACGAGCAGGCTCTTCGCAGTGTCGAGCATCTTACGTTCGCCGAAGCTCAGGTCTTTATCGGTTTTTAAGCGATAGAGATCTCGCAGAACTTCTGCAATTTCATAAATGCTGCCCGTTTTAATTTTTTCCATGTACTCGCGGTAGCGACGGTTCCAGGTCTGATTGTCCACCGCAACTTCTTTGGTTTTTAAGATTTTGTAGATCTTAGCCACATCTTTTTTTGCAATGATGGAGCGAAGGCCGACGTCTTTAACCTTGTCGGTTGGGATCAGGATCGTGCTCCCGTTTTCCAGGAGTTGAAGGATGTAAAAATACTTTTTACGGCCCCCAACGTCTTTTTCCTGGATTCCGCGGACCACACCCACCCCGTGTGATGGATAAACCGCGTTGTCACCGACTTTGAAAAATGCCAATTTAGAACCTCCTGTTCCTATATAGAGCTAAAATCTTTTTAGCCGCCTCTAGCCAGACCGCGATTTTCTATTGTAGAAGCGCTGTGCAGCTAGAACCGTGAAAAGGGGACTTTTGAACCCCGGCGAGCCTATCAAAATCTATGTATTTCGACAAGTTAAACCTAGCATCAGCATCTCCTCGACGCCATGAATTAGTTCAATCTTTGTTCAATAATATCAAGATATTAATACCTATCTTCGATGAGCCTAGATGGTCTCCAGGCCAGTTAGGTATAACCTATGTAACGCACTGTGTCAATGAAAAGTGGGCGGCCGCTGAAAAATCTTTTAGCGCCCAGCACGGGGAACTGTTTTTGGTGGCCGACACCATCGTGCTTTTGGCTAAGCAGGTTTTAGGGAAGCCGAGAAACCCCAAAGAAGCAGCCCAAATGCTTCGATTTTTGTCTGGTAAGAAGCACCTCGTACTCACAGCCTTTAAGTTGGGTTATTTGGCGACATCAAAAACCCACACTGAGGTGGTGAGCAGTGAAGTCACTTTTCGAGATTTAACCGCTAAGGAAATCGCTGATTATGTGCGAAGCCGAGAACCCCTCGATAAGGCGGGAGCTTATGGCTTTCAGGGCCTAGGAATGCAGCTGATTGCTGCCGTTAAAGGCCCCTACAGTAACATTATGGGATTGCCCCTACATTCCGTGAAGGCTGCCGCTGACTTGCTGGGTGTGAAGTGAAGTCCATTGAAAAAATACTAACGGAGTTGCAGCAACACTCCCCCTCCCCCCAAATTCTCCCGGTTTCCAAAGGACAGGCCGTTTCGCATATTGAGGCCGTATTAAAACAATATGCCCTTCCCCCAGTGCTTGGCGAAAATTATTTGGAAGAGCTCAAAGAAAAGTCCACCCAGATGCCGGGGGTGCGGTGGCACTTTTTGGGCCGACTCCAAAGCCGAAAGATTTTAGAAATTTGTGATTTGGTTTCTGTCATTCACACGGTTTCTCGCGCCAAAGAACTTGAGCTCATTGCAAAAAATCCCCGCCCTAGTTTTTTTATTCAAATGAATATTTCTCAGGAAGCGCAGAAAAACGGTTGTGAGGTCGAGGATCTCCCGGGCCTCTTGTCTCAGCTTAAAGGCCTGGGTTTGGAGAAAAATTTTTTAGGACTTATGGGCATGGCGGCTCCACTCGAAGTGGTGGGTGAGGGAGTGGTGCGGGATTCTTTTCGGCCACTGCGCAAACTTCGAGATGATTTAGCCCCGGGCCGAGGCCTCAGCATGGGCATGAGTTCCGACTACAAAATTGCCATTGAGGAAGGCTCCACGCTTTTGCGATTGGGTTCTTTGCTTTTTGGTGAACGCCTTCGCTGAAGAATTAAAGAAGCCTTTTTATTTGGTCTGACTTCACCCAACCACGAAAGGCTCCTGTGCGCTCGACTTCGCTAAAATCCCCACTTTCTCGAATCACGCGCAAACGTACTCCAGACTTGAGTTCAGTGCTCTGTTCCGCTGATTCGAGGGGGGCGTTTTTAAGAACCGTGTGAGATTGAACGATACCTATGCTCCGCCCCCACCAAGCTAAGCCCGCACCCCCGGCCGAAGCTAGAGTTAAAAAAAGCAAAGCCAGGGCCGGGCCTTTTTTGAGCTTCTTGTAAAAACGCAGGGTCAAAAAAGCCAGAAGAAATAGGGCGCAAAGTGAGGCCATTTCGGTGGGACGCAGATAGGTGCTGAGACTTTGGCCCCATTCGGCCGGATCTTTCATCGGCAGGCCCCAGCCCGACTCTACTTTCGTTTGAGCAAAGTTAAGGTCGCGCCGATGTTGGCTATCCCAACGATCTTGGGCAACGGCCAGATGAAGGGAAAAAATTCCGGGCCCCAACTCACCACTTTCCACTTGAGCCTGACCCAAGTTGGCCTGAAAGTCGGCAGAGCTATGCCCGGATTTTTGAATCAGCAAAAACCTGTCACGCGCCTCTGCAAATTTTTTCTCGGATAAAAGTTTGACACCTTCGTCGAAGACTTTTTGAGCTTCCAAAAGAAAAACCTAACGAGATTTGAGTTCGGTTTCGAGGGCGCCGACGAGAGTTTCAAATTCTGCGAGTTGAGCTTTGAGTCGGCGATTTTCTTCGAGAGCTCGGTTAAGTTCCACTTGAAGTCCGCGAGTGTCTGCCTCAACATCTGCCGGCATTTGAGTAGATCGAATTTGCTGGCGCGGACTCGCGTAGTGAATTTGCCGTGAGAAGAGCGGGGCATCTTTGAGGGCTTCCGTTGTATCTTGGACTAAATACTTTCCTCGCTCCATTTTGTACTGGAGGGCATGGGCCCGAATGCGGCGTCGCAAGGTCGATTGCGAAACACCGTACTTAGCTGCGTATTCAACCAGATCAATCCATCCGTCCATGATTTCAATCTACCTCGTTTAATGCGTCTTGCAAGCGCGCGCATCCGGCTTAGAATAGGCGATAAAGGTAGGTCAGGCACATTGATATTGAGCGAAAAAAAGAAAATAGCCTTTGCATGCAGCGGGGGCGCGGTAAAAGCGGCCGCCTTTCATGTGGGCGTTGCCATGGCCCTGGAGCAAAAAGGATTTCTCTTTTTGGGGGGCAGCCGGGAGCGGCGGGCTGAAGAGGGGCCCTTTAATCCCTCCAAAACGATTCAGTCCTACGTTGGATCTTCGGCCGGGAGTCTTGTAGCCACCTTTTTAGCCCAGGGTGGAAAGCTTAAGGACCTGGTGGCCAGCTTTCGCCAAAACTCAGATGGAGAGGGAGTCCCAGGAATAAAATATTGGGAAGTCCTTTTTCCGCGGATTCGTTCCCCCCTCGAGATTTTTAGTCCGGATAACTTTATTATGAACATGCTTCGCAAAGCCACCCTTCAAAGTCCCTTTTCGACCGACGGTATTGCCCGCTATTTGCGAAACCATGTTATCGAGACAGATCGCTTTTCCGACTTGGAAGCCGATCTCTTTGTGGTGGCAACAGAGCTTCTTCAGTCAAAGAAGGTCGTTTTTGGAAAATATAAATCAGCCATTCGTGAGGGCCACTTGGAATACCGAAATGATGTGGGGGTTTGCGACGCCTGCGCGGCGAGTATGGCGCTGCCTCCCATTTACCATCCCTACCGGATTCAAATCGAAGGTGAGGCCCGCGACTACTACGATGGTGAGATTTTAGAGCCTCTTAGTAACCATGTGGCCCGCGATAGCGGAGCCGACCTTATTATTTGTAGTTACACCCACCAGCCCCTGAACATTCCCAAGGGAAGAATGAGTCCCGAAAAGTGGGGCGTGCATACCGTTACCCTTCAGGCCCTGTACCAAGTAATTGAGCAGAAAATAATCCGTTCGAGGGGCCAGCGTGAAAAAGAAAAAAATCTTTTAGATTATGTAGCCAAGTTTTTTGCTGAAAAGGGCTTAGATGACAATCTTGCCGATGAACTTATTGCTAAACTAGAAGCGCGAATGAGTTATAAGTCGGATGTTCACTACATCTATATTCATCCACGGCCCTCCGACATCGAAATGTTCATCGCACCCAGTTTTTCGCTCAACCGTAAAAAAACGGAAAGTATTGTCCGCCGTGGATTTGTGGCCGGGATGACGGCGCTTCGGAATGTGGATCTTGAAGCTTAGAGTTGGATGAGACTCAAAATGCCGGCTTTGCTGCGCACCATTTGGCGCACCAAAACTTTTTGGTCTTTGGCGTTTAACGCCTCCACCACATATTCTCCGTCATTCAAATTCGCGATCGCAAAATCTTGAATTTGAGGGTGGGTGCCTTTGCCGACTCGATAGCGGTCGCTGTCGTTAAGATAGAGGACTTTGGCCGACTCGCTAAGGGTACCCGTGGAAGAATTGTAAACTTTAATTTCTACCGACTTGGTGTATTTCTCGCGTCGTAGCTGCCCAATCACCAAACCTTTATTCTTCAAATCCAAATCCAAGTTTGGCTCAGGGCTATAGATGTCTGTCTTGGCTTCGTGTTCTGATTTGCCGAAAAGACTATTCAAAAAGTTTTCACTGTAGAGCCAAACCGTCTGGGGCAGGAGCTCATGTATCCCATTCCATTTGCGCGACTCAGGTGTATTGCCGGGGCCACTCAACCACGTTTGCTTGTAACCGCTATTCTCACCAGGAGAAATATCGATCAAGTCAGGTGTGTTGCGAAGGGTGACTTTGTTCAGGAGAACCTTGCCATTTCCTGCCGCAATCTCAGGCAGGCCGCTTTGTCCGCCTACCGTCACAGGTACCGGAAAGTTTACAGACTCTTCTGTTTCCGCATCGACAACCTCTAGCTTTAAAGTTGTTGAGACCGGCTCAACCAGGGTCAGGGAATAAACGGAAGGAGTATTGCGAGTGTCGATAACCGTGGAGGCCCATTCTTTGGCTTTCGCATCTTCAAAGGTAAAGCGATCGGAGTTACCCGGAAAGTAAATGGGGGATAAGTAAACCAAATTCCGACCCATCCCGGAGATGAAAAACTCACCCTTGGGGCCAGTGGCCCGAGAAAGGGGATTTAACAAACCGAAGTTCATGTCGGAGTAAAAAATTCGGAAGGGATCGGGCAAGTCGGTAGATTCTACGATCACACGAGACACTGGTTTGAGGTCGGGATCGACAATCTTTCCAAAAACGAAACTACGGTCAGGGTCTTGAACCAAATTTAAACTGGCCATCGTTGCCGGCAGGCGAGAATTGGGGAGCAATATTACCGGTAGGGTCATTCCTTGAATGGCATAACCGACGGCAGGCAAATAACCAGGAGCATTGATGATGTAGCGAAGGGACTGTGTCCCCGGCGGTGCGACGACCACTCCGTCTTCGTTACTCACTGATTTTGCGAAGGGGGAATTCTCCGACATCCAACTGACCACAGCTCCAGGAATCATGTTGCCGGGATAACCCGTCTCGTCCTCAGCCACTACATAGAGTTTAGCTACTCCTTTTTGGGCACTGGGAATTTTAAATTTACGGGACGAGACCTCCAAGATTTCTTGAGCTTCGGCCGGCACTGGGTCGATTGGCGGAGAACTTAAGGCAACTGCCGACGCAACAATTGGGGTGGCCTCAGCCGGGGCGATGGCGGGCTCCATCTTGGCGGGGACGGAAGGTACGGGTACTGCCGCAACTTCTGGCTTGCGGAGAAAACTCAATGGAGTGGCTTCGGTGATTTCCGCTTCCGTTTTAACCTTCTCAAAAATCTTCCAACCTTCATCTGAAGCTGGGGATCTCAGTTGCGTTTCGGGAAGCAAATCTTGCAACGACTCCTGAGCCTGAGTTTGAATGTTGGTGATTGAGGCCGGACTTGATTTTACTGAGGCAAGATGAGGCGAGGGGGCTTGTCTATCTTCAGGTTTTGCGCGTGCGAGTGTTGGAGGCATAGGGCGCACGGTGCGAGTGTCGAATTCCTGGTCAAACAGTAAGGACTTGGAAACAGGAAGGCGCACGGCAGGTTTCGAGCGAGATGGTGTCTTGCTTCGGGCAAAGCCCCAATCAGGTTGTGACCACGGCTTCGGGCTTAGGGCCTGAGTGCTGGCAGTGAGAGAAAGGCTCAGACACGAAAACAAAATCGTAGAATATTTTAATACCATGATGAAATTAACCTCTATCAATTCTCTTCTCGACCGAGATGCTATAAACTTTAATTTTACTAGGGTGAGAGAGGAGAACCAATGCCACTAACAGGTAAAACAGTTGACGCTCTGGAATTGGGCCGCTCTCTCTCCTTTTTCAAAGAAAAATCTATCTCGAAAGTCGAAAAACTGGCGGGCGATGCCTCCAGCCGACTCTATTATCGAGTTTGGACCGAGTCCAAGGGTACCTACATACTGCAAGTTTCTGAATCTTTCTCGCAAGAAAGCTCTCATTCTTTTTTATGTGGTCAAAGAATTTTGAGTAGTATTGGGGTGCCGGTTCCTGAAGTCATTCAGGTTAATGCGGCGGCAGGGTGGATTCTACTTAGTGATTTGGGTGATGAAACCCTTCAGCTGCACCCCGAGCTGGCTTTTTATCGCAGCGCCATTGACCTCATACTTCAATGGTCAATAGATGCGAGGTCCGACCAACAAAAAATTGACGCCTCCCTTCGTCAATCGGCCCCCCATTTTAAATGGTCCTTTGATGAAGAAAAGCTACAGTTTGAGATGACTTTTACCCAAGAGCATCTCTTGCGCAAATTGCTCAAGCGCGACGACAGCTTTGCCGAATGGGCCTCCTACAACTCTAAGTTTCTAGCCTCCCGTCCTCGTGTTTTTTGTCATCGAGACTTTCATAGCCGCAATCTGATGGTTCAAAAACAAAAACTCTTTGTGATTGATTTTCAGGACGCACGCATGGGCCCATGCACTTACGATTTGGTCTCCCTACTCTGGGATCCCTACGTACAGCTAAGCCAACAGTGGAAGGCGGATCTTTTTGAGTACTGGCTAAAGTCCGCTCAAAAATTAAAAATTACTGGCACCCTCGATCCTAATTTTCCCGAAGAACTGGAGCGCATGAAGGTTCAGCGCCTCCTTAAGGCGGCAGGCTCCTACGCCAGCTTTTTTAATGTGAAAGGGCGTACAGATTATCTCCCCTATATTTTGCCCGCCCTCGAAGAAAGCGAAAATTCTTTGAGGGCTCTTGATCGAATGAAAAAACTCCACCAAGACGATGAGAAAATTTTGACTCTCGTGCAAGCCTTACGTACAGAAATCCCCGCTATACTGGAAGCATAATGAATGTCGTAGGAGTTGTGCTCGCGGCGGGTTTTGGAACGCGATTGCGTCCGAGCACGGCCCTTGTTCCCAAACCACTCATCCCCGTTGGGGGAATTGAACCGCTTTATTTTGCACTTTATAAAGCCTACGACCTGGGCATCCGTCGTTTTGTGGTGAATGCGCACCACTTGAGTGATCAAGTTCAGAATTCTCTGACAAGCTGGACTTCACATTTTCCCGGGGCGGAATTTCGGGTTTCGGTTGAGGTTCCAGAGATTCTCGGTACGGGGGGAGGCATTCTTAAAATTATCCAAGACCATCCTGATTGGTTTAAAAATGCGGGCTTGCTTTTGCAAAATGGTGATACTTTGGGCGAGTTTGATCTCGCCGAACTCATTGGAGATCAGCGAGAATCGACTTTAGCCGTGTCGTTCTTTACAGGGCATCTGCAAAAATACAATCCTCTTTGGATTGACGAAAACTCACTATGGAGTGGTATCGGCAAAAAATCTCCCACGGCTGCTTCCCGGCCGGCCCACTTTTTAGGGGTGCATTTTTTATCGGCAAAAGCCGTAGCTTTGCTGAGTAACTCCGCCTTGCACAAGGTGGAGGTCACCGACCTTTTTAACGGAATCTACCGGCCCCTCACTTTGGAATCCTTAGACTTTCGGGCGCGGCCCTTTGTTTTTGATGGAGTCGCGGGCCGCAAGAATTTTTGGTTCGACATGACAAGCTCCGACTTTCTTTTGGAAGCCCAACACTACGTTTTAAGTACACTCGTGGACAAGGGGCTGTGGACGCGCATTTTAAAGCACCGCTATCCTAAAATTCACGAAATCTCGCCTGGGATTTGGTCCACTCACCAAAAGAAAGAGATCAAATTCTTGGCCCCGGCCATATGGGTCGAAGGTCAGCATCAAAAAACCTCCCTTAGCTGCCCGCCCTGCGTGGTGGGTCCACATGCCAGTTTTATTTGTGAACGTGGGCGCATGGAACAAAAAAGTGATGCGATCGAGCGAAAAATCTCAAATTCCGTTGTATTCGTGAGCCAAGACAAAAACTTGGAACTGAGCCATGATCTCTCAGGCCAACTTTGCGTTGTATAAAAAATGCTCAAATACATTTGTCGCCGTCTTTATCGCAGCCTTCCCGTTATCATCGGTGTCTGCACCTTAGTTTTTCTTCTGATCCATTTTGTGCCTGGCGATCCTGTGGATTTAATGATTGGCGAAAACGGGGCCGACGCTGACCGCACAAAATTACGAGAAGCCCTGGGGCTCCATCTTCCTCTGTGGCAGCAATATCTTTTTTTCTGGAGGCATATATTAGATGGGACTTGGGGCGAATCGTTTTTGTATCACCGCCCTGTTCTAAAACTAGTCTTACAAGCCTTTCCGGCGACGTTGCTGTTGAGCACCACTAGTTTGATTTTTTCTCTCTGCTTTTCTCTGCCCCTAGGCGTCTGGGCGGCTTACCGACAGCGGAGCCTTTGGGATAAGGGGCTGACAGCTTTCTCTCTGCTAGGAAACAGCATTCCCGTTTTTGTCTTGGCCCCACTGGGAATTTTATTTTTTTCTATTCGTTTGCGAGTGTTGCCTGTGGCGGGAAATGAAACTTGGGCACACCTTATTTTGCCAACCCTATGTTTGGGCAGTGGGTTGAGTGCTCTTTTGGTGCGCATGGTGCGAAATGCCGTGTTGGAAAATTTGCAGGAAGATTTTGTGCGAACCGCACGTGCCAAGGGATTGAGTGAATGGCGAGTTCTGTTTTTGCATACGCTTCGAAATTCTCTCATTCCTGTGATTACGCTTGTGGGTGGGATCTTGGGCTCACTGTTGGCGGGATCCGTCATAACGGAGCAGCTCTTCGACTGGCCGGGATTGGGGCTGCTCTTTTTGCGCGGCTTTGATTCCCGCGACCTGCCTCTGGTTCAGGGGATCGTGTTGTGGATAGCACTTAGTTACGTTTTTATGAGTTTGGCCATCGACATCCTCATCGCTAAGGCGGACCCCCGGGTCCGGCTGGAAGAAGATTCGGTATGAAAAGTCGAACTTCGATTTTTTGCGTAAGTATTTTAGTTTTTTGGTTGGTCGTGGCCCTCTTTGTTCCTATTTTGCCCTTGCCATCGCCTCTAGCTCAAAATCTAGCCCAAGAGTTTAGTTCTCCTAATTCTCAACATTACTTGGGTACTGGCGAAAACGGAGTGGATCTTTTGGCTCAGCTAATTTGGGGAGCACGGCTGGCGCTTTTTGTAGGTTTAGGAACGGTGGGCTTTTCGGCATTTGTAGGGACTTTGCTGGGTGCCACAGCTGGATACTTTCGAGGTACTTGGGACGAAGTTGTTCTGCGTGGAATTGAAATCGTGCAGGCCTTTCCGGGTGTTTTGCTGAATGTGGGTATGGCCGTAGTTCTGGGTCCCAGTGTGCGGAATTTGATTATTGCTATGAGTCTAAGTTCGTGGGCGGTGTATGCCCGGCTGGCTCGTAGCCAAACCTTATCGCTACGCGAAAGAGAGTATGTCACGGCGGCTCGCGCGCTTGGAGCGAGCGCTCCAAGAATTTTAATACGACACATCTTCCCTAACCTTTTGGGCGCCCTTACGGTTCAAATGACATATGGGATGGGAGCGGCGATTTTAACAGAGAGTGCTTTAAGTTTTCTAGGGATCGGGGTACCCGTGGGGACTCCCTCGTGGGGCCAGATGCTTAATCAAGGGCGCGAAGTTTTGAGTACTGCGACTCATGTCATCATGGTTCCGAGTGTGGCTCTTTTGACGATAGTACTTTCTCTTAATCTCTTAGGCGATAATCTAAGGGATAGCCTCGATCCCCGAACTCGTGGTTAGTTAAGAAAGTTGAGAAAGGGTACTTAGGAAAAAATGGCAGGAGATAAAAATCTTGGAAAAAAAGTCGCCCAACTTTTGATCGGCGGCCTTCCGGGAGCAAAGCTGGAAAAAAGACACGCCAAGTTTCTAGAAGATACGGGATTGGGCGGCGTGATTCTTTTCAAAAGAAATTTCGAGTCACTCTCACAGTTGATTGATCTTACTAACGACGTGCAAAAATCAGTCACTGCTGAAAGTTTCGAATCGCTTCCGGCTTGGGTTGCTGTGGATCAAGAGGGCGGTCGCGTCCAGCGCTTTGGTGATCCCTTTACAGCTTTTCCACCCGCGGCTCAGTGGGGAGAAATCAACTCTCCAAAAACTTGTTTTGAGGCGGGCTTTGTTATTGGCAAAGAACTTCGCTCTGCGGGAGTGAATGTGAATTTTGCGCCGGTGCTGGATGTGCCTACGGATTTAGGAAAGCAAGCCATTGGGGACCGCGCCTTTTCCTTGGATCCGGAGCAAGTGGCACACTTGGGTGCGGCCGCCAGTCGGGGCCTCCAAAAGGGCGGGGTTCTGAGTGTCATTAAACATTTTCCTGGTCATGGTGCCGTCGAGGTGGACTCTCATGCCGAGCTCCCCGTGTGTAATAAAACAATCGAAGAGTTGGAACTTAAGGAATGGATTCCTTTTCGGCGTGCGCTAAAGGCTCGCTGCGAAGGTGTGATGACCGCACATATTCTTTATCCAAAAATTGATCCCGACAAACCGGCCACCTTGTCGCGAAAAATTCTTCAGGACATTTTGCGCAAACAGCTGAGGCATTCCAAATTAATTTTTAGTGACGACCTCGAGATGGGCGCTATTGTTAAAAAATATTCATTAAAAGACGCCGCATTTTTGGCCGTTGAAGCGGGCTGTGATCAGCTTCTGATCTGCCAAGATTTTGACGAAATTGAAGTGGTTTGGGAATATTTGCTAAAGGCCTTCGAATCCGGGGCTCTCCCCATGAAAAAGCTCGACGAAAGTTTGGAACGAATTCGAGACGTGAAAAAACATTTCTTATTGCCCTTCACGTTTTCCGACAAAGAATTGGCGGCGGCGCTGATTGGCGCGCCAGATTTTAAAGCCGTGGCGCAAAGCATCCGAGAGAAAAAGCCTGTAGAAGCAGGACCTTCCGCCAAAGACTAAGAAATCCGACATTTTTTAGAGTCAAAACTTTGGCGGTGCAGCCAACGAAGTGCACCAAGTTATACAGATGAATTAAGCGCCAAAAGACCAACGTAAATTTGCACTTTTCTTAAATTCTAAGAAACTAAATCCTTCTCAAGGGGAAAGAGGGGAATTTATGAAATTCAATGTATTGGTGTCTTCTGTATTGGGCCTCGGAGCCGTCGTGGCTCAGGCGGATTCGGTTCCGAATCGCTTGCTCGTAAAATTTAAAAATGTGCCCGGAGCCCTCACAGCTCAACGCTTTGAAGCTATGGCGCTGAGTGCTGCCAGTGCAGAGCTGGGGAAACTTTCGCACTTTAGATCTTTAGGTCATAGTGCGGGTATGCTTCGCTACGCGAGTGCCCTTCAGGCCTCCGTTGCGGCCAACCTTCTGCGGTCTGATCCCAACGTGGAGTGGGTGCAGCCTGATTACATCATGCGCACGATGAGAGAGACCGCGCCTAAAAATTCTTTAGATGGAATTTTCCATACTTTGTTTGATCCAGGAACTACGGTTCCTTCGCCAGCCTTGCCTGATCCTGCTTTTGCGGTAGCGCCGGCCTTGCCTCAGCCCAGTGTGACAGATCTTATGTTAGGGCAGGCTTGGGGTTTGCAAAGTATCAAAGTCGCAGAAGCCTGGGATCTCCAAAAGGGAAATCGTGAAATCATCGTGGCTGATATCGATACTGGTATTGATTACACCCACGAAGATCTTGTGAATAATCTCTGGACCAATCCCGACGTCAATGCTCCCGACGTGCATGGGTATGACTTTGTGAATAATGACAACTTTCCTTTCGATGACCAGGGTCATGGGACCCATACGGCGGGGACCATCGGAGCGACCGGTGGCAACGGCGTAGGCATTTCAGGCGTGGCACAGGCCGTGTCTATTATGGGGCTAAAGTTTCTCAGCAAAGACGGATCCGGAACAACTTCCGATGCGATCCGAGCGATCGACTACGCAATTCTAAATAAGGCTCGGATCATGAGCAACAGTTGGGGCGGTGGCGGAGAAGACTCAGCCGAGAACCAGGCTTTGACCGATGCCGTGAGTCGCGCCAACGATGCCGATATTCTCTTTGTGGCTGCCGCGGGCAACGAAGGAAGTGATAACGATGCTAAGCCGACTTACCCTGCTGCCATTCGCTTGCCCAACATGCTCACAGTTGCTTCAACAAAGCAGGGAGATGCCCGTTCCTTTTTCAGTAACTATGGCAGGGAGACCGTACATGTGGCGGCACCCGGTTCAAATATTTTGAGCTCTTTGCCCGGAAATAAGTACGGTCAAGAAAGTGGCACCTCTATGGCCTGTCCGCATGTGGCTGGCCTAGCCGCTTTGATTTTGTCGGAGCGCCCCGAATTGACAGCTTTGCAAGTAAAGCAGATCATAATGGAAAGTGTGGACGCAGCGTCCGCATTCGAGGGGAAGACAGTTACGGGTGGGAGAATCAATGCTCGATCAGCCATCGAAAAAGCCCGAGTCTTTGGAATTTGATCCTGTCATCAAAGTTTTTTGTTTAGCTAACAATGCGACGATCAAGGGCCTTCAATGGGTTCTTGATCGTCGCTCCTTTTCAGATCGCAAATTTCAACTCTTTCCAGGAAATTTAACTCAGATCCAAGAGGCCTCTGCAGATAGCGACATTTTGTTCATGGCTCTCGAAATGGGTCAGCCGGTTCCAGTTGAAAATCTTCGCAAAAACAAAGAGGTTCTGGGACTTTGCGCTCTTGAGCAGCCGACGCCCTCTCAGTTGTTGCAGCTCTTAGAGCTTGGGGGCTGGCAGGCCATGCCTTGGGACGGAAGCTCTTTTGAAAAAGTGGCGGAGCGCTTAGACCTTTTAGCAACTCAAAATTTCGACAGACTGAAAGAACGAGAATTTTTACAAACAGCGCGTAGTTGGATTCACCACCACGAATATGAGGCCGCTCGCATTACTTGGACCAATCCTCCCAGTGCTTTTGACGGCGTGACGTCATTTATGCTCGACAAACGCCGAGCTTCACTGAGTTTGGGGGGCTTAAAAAGCTCGGCCGATGTTCGATTGCCCTTGGCGGGCGCCGAGGAGTTTTGTCTTTTTCAGTTTCGCGATCAAAAATGGGCTTTAAAAAAACTGTCCACCCAAGGTCGTCTTCAGTTTCACGGAAAAAGCGCTGAGGATATACGCGCGGGAGACAGCCTGGAAATCGACGAACATAAATTTTTGGTTCAAAAATCCGACAAGGTTCAACAGTTGGCGCGAGCGGCCCAGCGTTTGGGACTCATAAAAGACGGTGCGCAGCACCAGCTTCGTAGCGATGCCTCTTCGACCCTCAGTGACCTGATTAAAGAACTTATGTTCGCCGGCCTTGAGGGAGAGCTTCGACTCAGCGCAAATCTCAAAAACGGAGCACTTTATTTTGAAGAGGGCGTTTTGCGTCAGGCGGTGAGCGGGCCCGTGGTGGGTCTTAAGGCCCTTTTGCGTATGTTGGGCTGGGATAAGCCCAGCTGGAAGTTTAACCCGGGTCGCCGAGCGCCTGCCGTTAAAGACCGTCTCAATTTGCACCTTAGCGACTTCAGCAAAATTCATCAGCAATGGCAGAAAAAGTGGGCGGACTTCGCAAATCTCGCGCCGCCAGCTAATTTGCGTTTACAAACTAAGCGGGAGGTCTTTTTGACCCGCACAAAATGGTCAAGTCGGGAGTATCAGGTTTTAGCTGCGGTTTGCGAATATGTTTTGGTTCGAGATATTCTCAACAGCTGCAAGCTTCACGACGTGGAAATATTTGAAACTCTTGTGGACTTGCGTAAGCAAGGCTTAATTGAAATTCAGAGTCACTAAGGGAGAATGTAAAAATGTCGATGCTCGCGAGATATCGTAAACAGGGTGGCATTATGGAGCTGTTGAAGCTTATTGAAGATTCCCCGGAACCCAAGCGCACGACTTTGCTGGACATGGTTCGCAAAGAAGACGCGGACTTCGCAGCTCAAGTGGAGTGTCGGATCTTAAAGTTTGAAAGTATAAAAACTTTGCCGGAAAGCATTCAGGCCGAAATTTTTTCACTCACCCCACCCAAGTTTGTGGCCCTCTCGCTTACAGGAGAGCCGCCGGAATATATTAAATTTGTAGAAAAGTGTTTGGGCAAAAATTTTAACGACTACAAACTTGAAAAAGATAACTTGGCATCAACACCGGCCACGCCAGCTCAGGTGGAAGCCGCCCGCCGAAAACTTATTTCAGAACTGCGCAAGCTCGAGGCGACAGGCAATATTCGCATTCCCTATCCGGAACCCGGTCAAAGCTTAGGTACTGCACCCTCTTCTACTCCGGCAGCCGGAAAACCGGCCGGCCCAAATGGGGTCGCTGCAGCCGCGGGCGCGGCGGTGGCAGGATCAAGCATCCCTCAAAGTACAGGTCCCGCAGCTAAAGAAAGTGACCCAGCTCCCCCAACCGAGACTTACCAAATGGACCCTCCGCCCCCAGGCCTTTCGGGAGAGCGCTTTGAAACCTACTTAAAAGGGGTCCTGGGCAAGTAAAGAGCCCAGTCCGAAAATCCGGACGATTTATTCGCTTCCCAGTTGCTTAAATCCTAGGGAATACCTGAATTTAAGCCATTGACACGCAGCGCCATTTTAACTAGTTATGGCCGTCCATGAAAATATTCCAACGCGCCATTGCCGGTCTTGTTTCATTTCAGATTTTATTTGGTTCTTTGGCTTTTACTCTTTCTCAATCGCTGCACGCGGAATCCAATCAACTCGTCCCTATTCCCCCCGCCAATGTGCCACCCCTGGAGAAAAATTTTGCTCATATGCAGTGGCTCATCGATACCATCAGCCGTTCTTCTTCGGATTCTGCTGTTTTGCCGATGATGGATAATTACGGCTTGCGAGATGAGCAGGGTGTGACGATTTTCAAGCACTACAAAGATCCCAATCCGTCGTACCGAAATATCGGGCATGATGTCGTGCTGGGAGGGCTTAATGTTGAGCTTGAAGAAGCCACTATTGGCGACCCCTTAAAGTCGGTAAGGATTTTGTATGACGACAAGCTCCATCGCCTTATCATAGCCCAAATTGAAACTACGCAAGGCGGAGAAACCTTAAGTCCTAAGGAAATTTATTTTACGAAGGTTGTACTTTCAACCCAAGATGTCGACGAGAGCACCTTGGAGCGTGATGAGCGAGGCCGTATTAAAAATCATCCTGCCATCACCGTAGATCCAAACGTTTTGGTTTACTCCACCAAAGATGGAATAAAGGTCCAATATTTAAATTTCATGCCTGAGTTATTCGGCAAAGCTCGCATCCCACAATACAAAGTGCTCCCACCCGCAAATGCGGTTCACGCCGGAGCCAACATTGAAGCGATTAGTTTTTACAATCCCACGAACCTCAAACAAAAAGTAAGAAAAATTTACGACTTTAAAAGTGGTGCTGAGATTACCGATAAAATTCCTGTGGGGTCTCTATTGATGGAGACTCGTTTTGGCGGCGGAGAGACTAAAACTCTATATATGGATTATCGCGCAGCTATTTTATTGCCTCTCGAGGCTCAGTTGCCGTGGTTTGGTTGGGAGCTCTATCTGGCAAATCCGACCCCTGAAGGACTGGCTCTCATGCAAGAGGTTCAAGCTCACAATGAGTTGGCCTCGGTGACTCGTCAAAAGGTGATTCAGGCGGCAGCATTAGCCGCTCAGGGTGGTCAAACTGGTGCAGATGTTTTACGTAGTTCCTTGATCAAAATATCTGAAGAGATTCGTGGAATATCGGCCACTCTCGACGCCCAAAAACTTGCGGGAACCTTAGGAGCGAAAAACAGTTTGCGCAGCCTACGCCAAGGTCCCTGGCAAGAGGTGAATTTAGCCCAAGATGAGTGGAGCGAAATTCAACGGGTGACTCGTGCCGCTCTGGAAAAAGCGCAGGCCCTTCGAGACCAAGCAAAGACTCCGGAGCCTTGGAACGCCACCCTAGAAAACGAGCATCAAAGAGCTCAAAATGGCGCAGTTCCTGAGCTGAATCGTTTGGAATCTAGTTTGCAAAAAGTTGATATCACTAAAGGCGAGCGTTTCCGAGCAGTGGCTATTCGCATGGTGAAAGCACCGCAGATTAAATATTTAGTAGGGGCTTTACTTGCCGACACTGGAAATTATTTGGCGGGTGGCAAGCCAGTGGCTTGGCTTCTTACCCAAGTTTCTCATTTGGCCCACATGGTAAAGGACACGCCTCTTTTGGGGCCTATGGCAGAAACCATTGCGGGCGCAAAAAATATCGAAGCCTACTCGGGAAATTATGCCCTCTCTGCGATGACAACCGTTTTATTGCTTTCTTTGGCTTTGCGCCCCCTTTCCTATTGGGCTGGGGGAGCCCTGGCAAAAATCAAGGGAGAAAACTGGGACGATGTAAAAGCGTTTTTTACCTACGGTCTGCGAGCGATTGCTCACCTAAGTTTTCCGGCACAGCGATTGGTCTGGGAAAAGCTTCTGCTACAGAAAAACGTGTATGAAGCTAAACGCCTAGGCATGCCATTAAATACGAGGTCGATATGGAGACTTCCTTCACTACCAGGCTTCGGAGTGAATTCCAAAGATAGCGGAAAAGATCAGCCGGGAGCAGAAAACACCTTTAATGCGGATGCTAATAATCTCCTTACTCGTCGAATGAGGGCTATGGTTTTAGCTTCTGCCATGGTTTCTCTTGAAACTTCTGCAAAATATCCTAGCTCAGGATACCCCGTTGAAGAGATTCCATTGCGAGCATTGGATCGGGTCTGTAGTGAGGAAAATCTCTCAGTTTGTGCGGCTCAATCTGAACTTGAAGGCACCGGCTTGGACCCCGCCCATTTAATGATGCTTCTACAAAGCGGAGACCCGGATAAGTTCGCAGCCATATTAGAAAAATCTAAAAATGATCCCGAACTTTTTTCAACCTATGAACAGATGCTGCGATCGGCTTATGCAGGGCTTGTTGAAATGGGCGATAAAGGTGTTGGAGACCTCGACCCTAAAGAAGTTTTAGGTTTCTATAAAGTTCTTCGAAAAATGGCAAAAGAGTTGCTTGAGCGACGGCTTGCAAAATCCGAGGCTGAGGAAAATCCTATATTAGAAAAATCTGGACAGATAGGGACTTGGTTAAGAGAAACTTTCGTCCAAGGAGCGGTTACCGGCTCCAAATATATTTTAGATTTTATTGTGTTTTGTCCTGATGGTTATGAGATCTACCGCCGTTACCGCAACGCTGTTTTAGCTAGTCGAAACCAGGATAATGCGGCTCACCAATATGATGCAGATTACGATTTAAGTGCACTATTTTTTGTAGCAACAGCGGGCTACCAGGCCATCTTTGGCATCAAGGGAGAGATGTATTTATTGGCCTTTATTGGTCAGAACCAATTGGAGCAGGTTGCCCTTTACGGTTTGAAGGGAGGCCTCGAAAACGACTTGGTAAATCCTATTGGACGCCCTCTGCATCATCCTGGCTCTCCGTGGGTATTTACGATTTCCAACCGAGAAGAGATAAATGGAAAAGTTGAACTTAAGGGAACCGTAAAAAATTCGAAGACGGGCAAAGAGATTCCATTTTGGACCTCAGTAGCAGTGAACCTACAAGATTCTTTCACTCCTGGAACAAAAAATGGTCTACTTCAAACGCAGCTGGGTCGAATGTATGCGCTTCGGGCAGGTTTGCAGACCAATATATTGGCTGGTGCCGTTTGGCGTGCAATGGCCATCGGGGTAGGTATTGTTACGGCCTCTAAATATGCAACGATGACTCATTGGTCACAAATAATTACGGCTATTCCTCAGCAGTTGGGTGTTCTTTTTGGGAAGTACTCGTTTTTTCTTACACCTAATTACTCTATTGCGATGGGTTATGCTGTTGTTTGGGCCTTCGTCTTTTCTTCTGTGAATCGAATGAAAGATCGGACCGAGTCAGGGGCGGAATACATGAAATCCGTTGATTTTAATTTTGATTATGGATTGAAGTTTTCTAACCTAGAGGCCCTAACTTCGGCGATTGATGGGTTGAAGGCCGCATATTCGCAAGCGAATATGGAGTTGCCAGAAAAATTCCAAATTGAATCTAGCACAATGGCTCAAGACCCCATTCTTGTTAAGGAATTCTGGGATTACTCTAAGGATCCCGCCAATGTTCCCCTTTATACGGTACCGAATAGTCGCTTCCAGTGGTACTCAAATATGGTTGGTGCACTTGTAAGTAGTGTCATTGCGGTCTCGCAAAATACACATGCCGTTTCTGATGCTAGTCCTTGGAAAACTTTGGGCATGATGATTGCTGCTTATGCCGTTACTTTTGTAGGAGTAAAAACGGCCGTTCCAATTTGGGATTATATGCTCAGGGCACTTCATGTCACGGCTGCTCCCATTAAAGCCTTGGCTGCGGCAAAAGCTTCTAATAAAAAAGCCATTAGTAACCCCACGGGATTGTGTAGAGACAACTTCCCAGAGCAAGAAGTCATGGTGACAGAAGGAAATAGAACCGTAGAAATTTCCACGGGAAGTTCCATGATGGGTAAATAGAGTAGGAAAAAAATGAACAACAAAAAACCCACCTTCGATGAACTCAAAGACCTTTTGTGGAGAAACAAAAGGTCTTTGTCTTTTGATTCAGAATTTACCGATCGCTCGGGTCGGGCCAACACAGAGGTTGACTTCGAGGCCTCAAAAGAAATGCAGACGCAAAAAATTCGACAAGAAGCGGTGCCGCCCTCTGAAGCTCAAAAGCCCAAAGCGTAGGCTTAGCGCTTAGACAGTGTATCTTTAGAAAGCTCTTGTTCCTTGAGCACGTATTTGGCGAATAAAAATACTAAAACCGCCACGATGATAAAGTCGATAAAAGAACCCAAAACTTTTCCGTAAAGTATTCCGTGGTAACTGAGTTGACGAATGTTATCCACGTTTGCGGCTTTGAGTGCAGGCTGAAAAATCAGAGGCATCAGCAAGTCATTCACCATGCTGCTGATAAATTCATTCAGCTTCCCGCCAATCACAACCGCAATGGCTAAGCCAATAATCCCATAGGTCTTTAAAAACTGTGAAAATTCTCTAAGCATTCTTTCCGCTTAGTGCGCTTCCTAATATTTTGGCCACCTAAAAAAACTTAGTCGACACGATAGTTAAGATCGCCCAGTTCAGGGGAAGAACTCGTGACCACAGATCCCGCACGGAGGTAAAGTGCCTTTTCTTCTCGATCTAGGCCACTCAGAAAGCGCTTCAGGCGCTTTGTGCTCGGCAGATTGAATAAATCGGCCATAAAGCGGTTGAAGGCCCCTACTTTGAAGGCGGTCCCTCCTGGGGTGCCCGTCATCACCAAATCTCCAGGATTTAATACGTTCACGCCGAGACGCTCGCGAAGTCCCACGAGCATTTGTCGGGGGCTATAGAGCAGTTTGCTCAGATCTGTGTTTTGCCGAGGTTGACCGTCGACTTCGAGTTTGTATCGAATAGCGGGCCACTGATCGAGTGACTGTCCTGCAGCGAAGTCGAGACTACGTTCAGAAAGAACTAAAAACTCGTTGAAACTTTTGGAAATACCCCAGAAATCCAGTCGGTCATCTCGACCCTCCCCTAAAATTTGCAAATTTCGCAAACTCACATCGTTGGAGAGATAGAATTTTAATCCTGTAGCAAAGCTGGGAGAGTTTTCGATATTGCGCAAATCTAGTGGAGCTGTGACGGAAAATGAAATTTCCACTTCGTAGTCGAGAAGAGAGGTGAGGTCGTCGGTATTGCCCCTGTAAGCAGAAGCCATACGAGGATCGCGGCTTTGGATGGCGGCTACGGCGGCGTCGCGAGTGGGAGCTTTCACTTGGTACTGGGTGCCAACGCGTCGGGTGGCTAAAGTTGTGGTGGATTTTTTGAAGACGATGGGTAAGCGTGAATCCTCTCCGTTGCCGATATCATCCCGGTGGTCCTGGTGAGTGAGGCCGAAGGCGTAGATGTTGTCGAAATGCCTGTCTTGGGCAGCAGCTGAAGTTGCCACTGTAAGTGAACTCAAAATGAGGCCGAAAAATTTTGAAGATGTCATGAGCCCCCCGCTCTTTAAATAGAGCGGGTTAATCTAGGGAGTTGGGGCCCAAATGTAAACATGCATGGCGTTCGACGCCGCATGTAATAGCTCGTCCCTTTAGGGTTAATGCGGCGCCTCTGCGTGGCAGTGAAGGTCCTAAAAAGCTATGATTTTAGCTATGAAAAGTCCCATTTGGCTCCGGTCGCAAATATTCGTTGGAGTCGTTTTTTTGGGCACAAACAGTGACGCGAATGAAAAAGAGGCTGAACTTAAAAAACGTCTGAGTCCTCTCCAATATCAAGTCACTCAAAAGTGCAGTACCGAACCGCCTTTTCGTAATGCCTACTGGAATCACAAGGAAGAAGGCATCTATGTGGACATTGTGAGCGGAGAGGCCCTTTTTAGTTCACGGGATAAATTTGATTCCGGTAGTGGATGGCCAAGTTTCACCAAGCCTATAAAAAAGGAAAGTGTGGTGGAGAAGGTTGATAATAGCGATGGCCTGCAAAGATTAGAAATAAAAAGCAAGGTTGCCAATTCCCACTTGGGTCATGTCTTCAATGACGGGCCTAAAGATAAGGGCGGATTACGCTATTGTATTAACTCGGCCTCGCTTCAGTTTATTCCGGTGAAAGACTTGAAGGCTAAGGGCTACGGGGAATATCTGGGCTTGTTTTTTAGGTAGAAAAGCTGGTTGTCACTGCAAGTGCCAAGCAAGTAGTCAAAAAGTGATAACTTCCTACATGAGATGTGGGACCTTCGAAGCAAAGGGCTCGGCCACTTCCGGCGCCGGTATTGAAAATAATTTTTTGAAATAAATGGTAGTCGCTCACGGATTCGAACCGTGGACCCTCTCCTTGTAAGGGAGATGCTCTAACCAACTGAGCTAAGCGACTGCTATATGGCTCCGCTTTTCCCAATACATCCTGAATTGGTCAAGGCCAAAATTGGCTAAAACTTAGTGAGTACGGGGACTCACGCGGCCCCTGGGTCGTTCGATCTTGGCGGCTTGTTTAAGCGCGCCTAGCTCAGCGACTAGGGGGTCGGAGTCTTCTAGCACCAAGGCAATTCGCAGCACTTCATCCACATGTTTCACGGGAATAATGGTGAGTTCCTTGGAAATCTCGACTGGCACCTCATAGAGGTCTTTTGCGTTCTCATCTGGGATAATCACGGTTTTAATGCCGGCGCGGTGGGCGGCCAAGAGCTTCTCTTTGAGTCCACCAATAGGCAGCACATTTCCACGCAGCGTGATCTCACCGGTCATGGCCACGTCTTTGCGCACGGGTCGGTTAGTGAGCGCCGAAGTGAGGGCGGTGGCCATTGTGATACCGGCCGAAGGGCCGTCTTTGGGTGTGGCGCCTTCGGGAACGTGGATGTGGATATCGATGCGCTGGTAGAAATCTTTAGGCAATCCCAGCTTGGTGGCTCGTGAGCGCACATAGCTGTAGGCCGCCTGTGCTGATTCCTGCATCACATCGCCTAATTTGCCGGTGATGGTGATTTTCCCACGGCCAGGCAGGATTGTGACCTCAATGTTCAGAGTATCGCCGCCAACTTCGGTCCAGGCCAAACCGTTCACCATGCCGATTTGATCGTTATCTTCAACCATTCCGAACTTGTGCCGGCGTGGTCCAATCAACGCTTCAATGTCTTTGTCTTTGACGATGATCGGCTTTTTCTTGCCCATCTCGACATATTTTTTTGCGGTCTTACGAACCAAGTTGGCAATTTCGCGCTCTAAACTCCGCACTCCAGCTTCGCGAGTGTAATAGCGCACGAGCTCCTGTACGGCGGAGTGATCAATGCTCACCCCCGTTTTTGTGAGTCCGTGAGTTTCAATTTGCTTAGGCACCAAATGCTCGAGAGCAATATGAAGTTTTTCCACTTCCATGTAACTCGACACGTGGATGATTTCCATTCGATCTAAGAGCGGTTGTGGAATGCCACCTAAGGAGTTGGCCGTGGTGATAAACATCACGTTCGACAAATCAAAGTCCACTTCAAGATAGTGGTCGGCAAAGGTGCCGTTTTGAGCGGGGTCTAAAACTTCCAGCATGGCTGAAGCCGGATCGCCTCGGAAATCTGATCCCATTTTGTCGATTTCGTCGAAAAGAATTACGGGGTTTTTAGTCCCTGCTTTTTTTAGAGCCTGAGCAATTTTTCCGGGCATGGCTCCGATGTAAGTGCGGCGGTGACCGCGAATTTCGGCCTCATCTCGCACACCACCTAGAGCAATGCGCTGAAATTTGCGTTCAACGGCTTTGGCGATGGAACTCGCTAACGAGGTCTTGCCCACCCCCGGAGGGCCCACAAAGCAAAGTATGGGTCCTTTCAGGGTTTGGGTAAGGCTTTGCACAGCAAGATATTCAATCACGCGTTCTTTAATTTTATCTAAGCCGTAATGATCTTCATCGAGGATCTTTCGGGCGTGGGTGAGGTCCAAATTGTCTTTGGTGCTGGTTTTCCAAGGCATAGAGATGAGCCAGTCCAAGTAAAGGCGCACGACCGTGGCTTCGGCCGACATCGGTGACATCATCTTTAGCTTGCGCATTTCGCTCTCGGCTTTTTCTTTGGCCTCGGGCGAAAGACCGGCAGTTTTTATTTGCTTTTCAAGAGCGTTGATCTCGGTTTTGAATTCGTCGCGCTCGCCCAATTCTTTCTGAATGGCAGCCATCTGTTCGTTGAGGTAATATTCCTTTTGGCCCTTCTCCATTTGCTTGCGCACTCGGGAGCGAATGCGGCGTTCCACTTGAAGGATTTCAATTTCGCCCTCCAAGATGGAATAAAGTTTTTCCATCCGTGAGATGGGCTCGTTCAACTCTAAGAGTTGCTGCTTTTCTTCGAGCTTCAAATTTAAATGCGCCACCATCGTGTCGGCCAAGCGTGAGGGCTGGTCGATAGATTGGATGGACATCAAGAGTTCAGGGGAGATGCGCTTGTTGAGTTTGACATAGTTCTCAAAGCTCTGGCGCAGCGAGCGGATCAAGGCCTCGGATTCGACTTTGTCGTTAAGTTCTTCGGAAAGCTCTTCGACTTCCACCATGAGGTAGGAAGATTCATCAGCCACGTTGAGTATTCGGGCCCGACGCTTGCCCTCTACTAAAACCTTAAGAGTGCCGTCCGGTAGCTTAACGAGCTGGAGAATCACTGCCAGTGTTCCGGTCGTGAAAATCTCTTCTAGTGAAGGATTGTTGGTGGTGCTGTTTTTCTGGGCACAGAGCAGGATATCGGTTTTGTCTTTCATCGCGGCTTCAAGCGCGTTGATTGACTTCTCCCTTCCCACAAAAAAAGGAACAACCATATGCGGAAAAATCACGATGTCTCGGAGCGGGAGAAGGGGAACCACTTGCCGATCTAAATCGCTCGAGGCACGGGTCTTCTTACGCACAGCCTTGGTGGATTTTTTCTTTTTATCCGACATATCTTTATTCTCTCCTGAATCAGACACAGGCACAATGAATAAGTGCTCATTCAAAAGAATAATTAAGAATTATTTTTGGCAGAAAAAGCGACACGCGTCGGCCAAAGGTCGACCCATACAAGTTAAGCGATTTCTTTTTTCTGGATCGACGGGGGATTCTCGAAGGTCAGTGTCGGCTTCTCGCCTTTATTGATGACGGACTCCGTCACAGTGCAGGTTTTGCAGCCCGTGAGTGAAGGAATTTCGTACATGACTTCCAGCATGGCGTTCTCGAGAATAGAGCGCAGTCCCCGAGCTCCCGTTTTACGAGCCACAGCGAGTTTGGCTACCGCGTTCAAGGCATTGCTATCAAAACTGAGCTTCACACCCTCTAAATCGAAGAGGCGAGTGTATTGTTTGGTAATAGCGTTCTTGGGCTTCGTCAAAATATTGATGAGAGCCGCTTCGTCGAGGTCTTCCAGAGTTGCCAATACAGGCAATCGTCCCAAAAATTCGGGAATCATGCCGAACTTCATCAAGTCTTCGGTTTGCACGTGGCTAAAGAATTCACCCGTATTTTTCTTTTTGCGATCGCCCTGAGCCGCGCCAATGCCCATCACCTTGTTGCTCATGCGAGATTCCACATAGCGCTCAAGGCCTACAAAGGCTCCGCCGCAGATAAAAAGAATGTTCGAAGTGTCGACCTGGATGAATTCTTGCTGAGGATGCTTTCGTCCGCCTTTGGGAGGGATATTAGCTCGAGTGCCTTCCATAATTTTAAGAAGTGCTTGCTGCACGCCTTCACCGCTCACGTCGCGGGTGATGGAGGGGTTCTCCGACTTTCGGGCAATTTTATCGATTTCATCTACGTAGACGATGCCTCGCTGGGCTTTTTCCACGTCCCAGTCGGCCGCCTGGAGCAAATTCAAAATAATATTTTCAACGTCTTCACCCACGTAGCCTGCTTCGGTAAGCGAAGTGGCGTCGGCAATGGTGAAGGGAACCTTGAGAATGCGGGCCAAGGTTTGGGCCAGAAGAGTTTTGCCCGAGCCGGTAGGTCCGATGAGTAGAATGTTGGATTTTTGGACTTCTACGTCTTCGGGCCGAGAAGTCTTAGGAAGGCTGATGCGCTTGTAGTGATTGTGAACCGCTACGGAAAGAACTTTTTTGGCGCGCTCTTGGCCGATAACGTAATCATCGAGCACGCCTTTGATTTCGCTAGGTTTAGGAACCTTGGAAAGCCCCGCCTTGATTTCTTCGCGATTGGACTCTTCAGAAATAATTTCGTTACACAGAGAAACGCATTCGTCACAGATATAAACCGAGGGACCGGCAATCAGTTTTTTTACTTCTCTTTGACTTTTTCCACAGAAGGAACAAACGAGTTCTCTCATAAATTTAGAATACCCCTTATTGGACCTTATTGCGCGTCACAATTTCGTCAATCAGGCCATAGGCTTTGCCTTCTTCAGGAGACATGAAGTTATCTCGATCGGTATCCCGTTCAATCTCTTCCAAAGTACGGCCGGTGTGTTTGTTGTAAATCTCGTTTAATTGCCGCTTTAAGCGAAGAATTTCACGAGCATGACGCTCGATGTCAGAAGCCTGGCCTTGGACGCCACCAAGGGGTTGGTGAATCATGATTCGGCTATTGGGAAGGGCAAATCTCTTCCCTTTTTCTCCACCGCAGAGAAGCAAAGAGCCCATGCTAGCCGCCATCCCAATGCAGTAAGTAGCAACGGGGGCGTGAATGTATTGCATAATGTCGTAAATCCCCAGCCCGGCTGAAACGCTGCCCCCGGGGCTATTCACATAAAGATGGATGTCCTTTTCGTGGTCTTCGGATTCTAAAAAGAGCAGCTGAGCCACGATGGCGTTGGCCACTTGGTCGTTAATGGGTGTGCCTAAAAACACAATTCGGTCTTTCAGTAGTCGGGAGTAAATATCGTAAGTGCGCTCCCCGCGTGGCGTGTTTTCAACTACATAGGGGATGTTAGCCGTAGGACCCTCGATGGATTCCGAAGTTCCCAGATAAATATTTGTAAGGTCTTCTACTAACTTAGTTTTTCTACTCATTACTCACGATGATACGCGATCCACGACCCAATCTAAAGCTTTCAGCTCGGTTAGCTGCCGAAACAAACCTTGAAGGAGTTGTTTTTCGCGAAGATCCTCCCATACCTGCTGTGGCTTTTGCTTATTAGCCTGAGCCATTCGCACAATTTCCTGTCGGATATCTTCATCGGTAGCTTGAATGTTTTCTTTTTTAGAAATGGCGCCGAGCAGCAGAGAGGCGCGGACCTGTTTGGTGGCCCGCTCCTGCATCTCGGGAGCCCAAGTTTTTAGGCGGTCCTCGATGGCCTTCTGGTCAAGGCCCATTTTAGCCAGTTGCATGCCGGCGTCCATGGCCAATTGTTCCATTTGGCTGCCCATCATGGTTTCGGGGATGTCTACGGGGTTTTTTTCAATCAGCCAGTTGATAACCTTTTCTTGCAGTTCACGGCGCACTTGTTGCTCTTTATGGCTGCGAATATCGGCCTCCGCCCGCTTCTTTAGCTCTTCGACGCTGGGAAAGCCCATTTGCTGAACCACTTCTTCCGTGAAGTCCGGCAGGATTTTTCTTCGTAAATCTTTAAGGGTCGTCACAAAGGCAAGGGTTTTGCCTGAAACGGGAGTCTTTTCCTCCTCCGTTGCGGCCTCGGGGAAGCTTACAGAAAAGTTCTTTGTTTCCCCTACGGTCATTCCTAAGACATTTTTCTCAAATTCAGGATGCAAATTCCCGCTGCCGATTTCTAAGAAAGAGTCTTTTTCGGTGGCGGCTGCCACAACTTCACCGGCTAGATCCCGAGCTTCGTAATCTAAGAGCGCCACCTGACCTACGGCTAAAGGAGTTCCAGTTTCCAGACTTTCAAAACGGGCCATCTGGCCTCGAATATTTTCCAGGGTGCTTTCAAGTTCTTTGGCTTCCACCACAACTTCAGGCTTTTTTTCTTTCAGGCTGGTGTAGTCCTTCAATTCAACCGGCGGGGTGTTTTCAAAAGTGGCCGAGAATTTAAAGGGAGCGTTTTCGCTTAAGGATTCTACGTCAATCTGCGGGACGCTCAGGGGTGCGAAGGCATTGCTTCGAATCCCTTCGGGAAGGTGGGCCTCTACGATCTCCCGAATGATGGAAGATGTGGCAGAGTCTTTGTACATTTCCTTGACCATGTTCAGGGGGGCCTTGCCCTTGCGAAAGCCCTTCACCTGCACTTCTTTTTGCAGGTTTTTGTAATAGCCATCTACCGACTGAGTGACCTTCTCAGCGGGAATTTCAAATTTCAGTTTCTTAAAATGGCCGGAGAGATTTTCGACTTCGACTTTCATGGGGCGTTGTTATGGCCGCCCGGGAGGTGAAAATCAAGGCAAATTTAAGGGCCGTCAATCGTTTATTTGGATGCGGATGGGGCGACCCATGAAAAGGTGGGGGGAACCCGGAATACGGTTAGCGCAATCCTGGGTGCTGTTGCGGGAGGCAGAATGCTGAATCGGGCACCGTCAAAATTTTTACAGCGATGTCATTTACATTGGAAAAATTGTGAAGTAGAAAGACCCTATGAAGTTCGCAACTCGCTCTGCTCAAATACCTCTCCCCGGATTTGATTGGAAAAAGTCGCAGGCTTTTGGAGGTGCGGGGAAAGCCAAGGGCAATCCCCGCACCGCTCGTCCTGTGGCCATAAAGCGACCTATGCATTTGGTGATGAAGTCGAATAGGCTTCCTCGTGCGAAAAGCTTTATTTTAATGGCGAAGCAAATTGAGAAAGTTTGTCGAAATGTGGGCCATAAAACTTTGGTCCAACTTCGAGATATCGCCGTGGCCCACGATCATGTCCACCTTGTGATTCAGCCCAAATCTATTCACGCTTATCGTAGATTTATCCGCGCCCTAAGCGGCATTCTCGCCCGGATACTCCTTGATGCTCAAAAGGGACGAGCGTGGAAGAGGGCATCTTCTCTGAATCATTTCTGGCAAGCCCGACCCTTCACTCGGATTGTGAAATGGGGAAAAGACTATTCTGGTATTAAAAATTATCTGATGAAAAATCGCCCGGATCCCATCGGTCTTGAGCCGCTGGGCGCGCAGCAAATCTTGCAGAAAATTTCACAGCTGCAGAGAAATCAGCTGTTGGTGCCTCTAGGCTTTGCTTAGATCCTTGCGAAAGTGCAAGGCGAAAGCTCCAGACACCATCACTAAACTGAGCCACTGCGAAGTAGAAAGCGGCCCCCAAAATCCTCGAATCTCATCTCCCCGAAAAAACTCCACGCCAAATCGCAAAATTCCGTAGCCCAACAAATACAATTCGTAGCTTTGCCATCCACTTCTCTTGCGGCGATTCCACAAATGAAGTCCTGTCCCCAGCAATATCAATCCAAAAACTTCGTAAAGTTGGGTGGGATGGAGTGGGGTGTTCAACGGACGGGCCGGTGAAATAGGGTTGGAGTAGCTGAGCCCCCAGGGATAAGGGCATGCGGAACCAAAGCAGCACCCATTTAAAAAGCACCCCAAACGTCCCATGGCATGCGCAAAGGCCAAGGCGGGAGCCGCGGTATTGAAGGCCAGAGTCCAACTCATCGAGTATTTTCGGGCCCGCCAAAATAGAAATCCCGCTCCAGCAATGGCGCCCCCTAAAAAAACCACGCCGCCTTCCCAGATCTGCCAGAAACGCAATTCTCCCGAGATGACATCCTCCCACCGAGTGAGCAGATACAGCACGCGCGCTCCCACGAGGCCCACCGCAAAGGTCTGCAGGCTTAAGTTGATAATAGTGTCTGCCGCGATCCCGGTATGGCGATTTTCAAATATCCACACGCCCATGCCCACAAAGAAGGCGAGAGAGAACAGCAAAATATAACTTTGAAGACCGGCGCCTCGGAACTCAATGAGAATGGGATGCATTGCTTTTGCCTTCACGGAAGGTCGACAGAATCAACAGGCCAATAGCTAAAGTTATCGCCGAGTCAGCCACATTAAAAACCGGCCAGTGACAGGTTCCCGGAGCAAAGGGGTAAAAGGCGGGGATGCATTTGTCTGAGCTTGTTTTGTAGTACCAATCGATAAAATCCACGACATAACCATAGCGGATGCGGTCAATCAGATTCCCAATGGCTCCCCCAACAACGAGTCCCATAGCCACCGGGCCCATGATTTCCTGGGCCTTGAATTTGCGCACGTAGCTCCACCAAAGCACGCCCAAAACCAAGATTGGAAGGAGGACGAAAAATCCGGTGCGAATGCTTTCCGGCAAGTTCTTTAGAATTCCAAAAGCGGCGCCGTAGTTATAGACTAAGGTGAAAGAAAACCAGCTTAAAAGCTCCCGGCTTTCGCCCTCTCGCGAGAAAGTTTCGAGGGCCAGCTGTTTGGTGGCCTGATCGATGGCCACAACAAAGGCTGCAAGGCTGAGTATGATGCTGTAAACACGTGACATGTCTTTAATCTACCCGGATTGGGTGCTTTTAGAAAATTTGCGGATGCGCTTTTTAAGCCAGGACTTCAAGGGCGATTACTGGCATTCCGAGGCGGAGTTAAAAAGTTACGATATCACCTTTGCTCAGCGCATTGCGTGGAAGTGGGACTACGTTTTAGAGGAGCTGAGTCGTTTGGGTTGGCAGCTGCCCGGGACGCGAGTGCTGGACTGGGCTTGTGGCACTGGGGTGGCAGGGAGGGCTCTTAAAAGATTTTATCCGCAGGCCGAAATCTCCTACTTTGACCAATCGGCTCTAGCCCAAAACTTTGCCCTAAGTCGCCTGCCGGAGGCAAAAAAATGGGAGCGCAGCGCGCCTGTCGACATCGTAGTTTTAAGTCACGTCCTTAATGAGCTCGGGGGGGCGGAGCTAGAACAACTGCTTAACATTGTAGCCCAAGCTCAGGCGGTCATTTGGATCGAGCCGGGGACTAAAACGGCGGGCAAAAGCCTACCCCAGCTTAGAGACAAACTTTTTATGCAGGGTTTTAAGTCCCTAGCCCCGTGCACCCATTTTCTCCGCTGTCCCCTTCTCCAAGAGGCTCAGGGTTCGGATTGGTGCCATCATTTTGCACCCACGCCTTCTGAGGTCTTTCAGGATGCCTTTTGGTCAGAATTTTCAAATCGCATGGGAATAGATCTTAGCTCTTTGCCCCTCAGCTACCTCGTGTTGCAAAAACAAGCCGCTCCCCTGGTCGGGGACGAGCATTCACGCCTTATCGGCCAAGCCCGCCACTACAAGGGTTACAGTAAAATTTTAAGCTGTGATAAAGTAGGTCTTCGGGAATTAAGCCTGCAAAAGCGAGATGATCCCGAGCTACTAAAGCAAATAAAAAAGTCCACTTCCTCACGGCTGGGTCGCTGGGAAGTCGTGGATGGAAAAATTGTATCGGGAACTCTCAGGTAGACTTAGCATGAAACAAAAAAACTTTTTTCCGGAATACGGAACCGATTATTCGTTCTCTGCCTTTGAAGAAAAAATTCTGGCTTATTGGAAAACGGCCAAAGTTTTTGAGCTGAGCGTGAACTCACGCGAGAAATCCCCCACTTATTATTTTTACGACGGCCCCCCTTTTGCCACCGGACTCCCTCACTATGGGCATATTTTAGCCGGGACCATTAAAGACATTGTGCCCCGATATTGGACCATGCGGGGTTATAAAGTGCCCCGACGCTTTGGATGGGATTGCCACGGCCTCCCGGTGGAATTTGAGATGGAAAAAACCCTGAACTTGGGTGGGTCTCTGGACATCCTCGATTACGGGGTGGGCAAGTTTAATGATGCCTGCCAAAGCATTGTACAGCGGCACGCGGCCGATTGGCGCAAAAGTGTGGAGCGCATGGGCCGTTGGATCGACATGGACAACGACTACAAAACCATGGACCCCACCTTTATGGAAAGTGTTTGGTGGGTGTTTAAGGAATTATGGGATAAGGGTTTAGTCTATGAAGGAAAAAAGGTTGTCCCCTACTCCTGGCGCCTCACCGCTCCCCTCTCCAACTTCGAAGCCTCTCAAAACTACAAAGACGTGCAGGATCCAGCGCTTACCGTTTTATTCCCCTTATGCGATCACCCCCAAAACCCCAGTTGGGTGGGGAACACCGCCATCGCCGTTTGGACCACGACTCCCTGGACCCTCCCATCTAATTTAGCGATTGCGGTTAATGGCGACCCCGAAAAGATTTCCTACGGTCGTTATAAACTAACGAAGGCCATGGGCCCTGTCACTCACATCATTGTGGGGCAATCCAATGCTGAAAAATATTCCCTAAGTCCTGCCGATTTAACTGAAGAAGTTTTAGCCAAAGATTTGGTGGGAGCCTTCTATACACCCATTTTCTCAGCTTATTGCGATGAAAAGCGCAGAAAAGAAAAAGCTTTTCGGGTTTTAGACGGCAGCGACTTTGTTCTGGCGGGTGACGGTACGGGATTTGTGCACATGGCTCCCGCCTTTGGCGAAGACGATTTTTTTGCCTGCCAAAAAGCGGGAATTGAAGTGGTGGATCCTACTGACATGAGTGCCAACTTCACCGCAGAACTTTTGGCCGATCCCCGACTCAAAGAAGTGGTGGGTCTTTTTGTGAAAGACGCTGACAAAGCCCTCATTCGCCTCATCAAGGAAGCTCAGCTTTTGCTCAAGCAAGAAACTATCCAGCACGCCTATCCTTTTTGCGAGCGCTCGGATACGCCCCTCATTTATAAGGCTATTTCCAGCTGGTTTGTTCGAGTGGAATCCATTCGAGACAGGATGATGAAAAACAATTCGCAGATCCACTGGGTGCCAGGACATATCAAAGATGGGCGATTTGGGAAGTGGTTGGGGAATGCGCGTGATTGGTGCATTTCGCGTAACCGTTTCTGGGGAACGCCCATTCCCGTTTGGCGATGCGAAGCTTGCGCCGAGCGAGTGGTGGTAGGCAGTCGTGCGGAATTAGACAAGCTCGCGGGCCGGGCCGTGCCCGATTTGCACAAGCAGTACGTGGATGAAATCCGGGGCGATTGCCCCAAGTGTCAGACCCAGGCTTCGCTGGTGCGCACTCCCGAAGTTTTAGATTGCTGGTTTGAAAGCGGATCCATGCCCTATGCCCAAGAACACTATCCCTTTGAGAACAAATTAAAGTTAGAAAAGAGCTTTCCAGCCGACTTTATCGCGGAAGGCTTAGACCAGACTCGGGGATGGTTTTACACTCTCACGGTTTTATCAACCGCACTTTTTGATAAACCCGCTTTTAAAAACTGCATTGTGAACGGCATCGTTTTGGCTGAAGACGGCCGAAAAATGAGCAAGCGCCTCAAAAATTATCCAGATCCTGCGATCATTTTTGATAAGTATGGCGCCGACGCTCTCCGACTCTATCTTATGCAGTCGCCCGCCATGCATGCCGAAGAACTTCGTTTTAGTGAAAAGAATTTATTAGAATTGATGCGGGCCGTGATGATTCCACTATGGAATGCTTATGGCTTTTTTGCATCTTACGCGAACATCGACGGTTGGAAGCCCCAAGGTGAAACCGTTAAAAAGGCGGATTACTCCGAACTTGATCAATGGATTTTGGCGAGGCTCAAAGAGACCGAGGAAAAAATTCATGAGGCCATGCAAAAGTATGAACTCTCCTTGATGGCTCCTCTCCTGGTGAATTTTATTGATGACCTTACAAACTGGTACATTCGCTTAAATCGAAGTCGTTTCTGGGCCGAAGCCAATGCGGCCGAGCAAGCTTCTAAGACCGCGGCCTACGCCACTCTTTGGCAAGTCTTTGATGGCCTTTCTTTTTTGTTGGCGCCGACCCTGCCCTTTTTCGCCGAAACATTACATGCGGCCATCCGTGGCGAAGATCTTCATAATCTAAAAAATGCCGAGGCCAGTGTTCACGTGAAAGATTTTGGAGATGTTGCAGCCAAGCGCCCCACTCTCGTTGAGAATAAGTTGATTCGCCAAATCGAGCTGGCCAAGAAGCTCATGCTTTTGGGCCGAAGTCTTAGGGGTGAAGCTAAAATCGGTCTGCGCCAACCCCTTCTAAAACTTAAGGTGGCTGGTCTCAGTGAAGAGCAACAGGGATTCTTGGAAGTGCTCAAGCCCTTAGTTTGCCGGGAGTTGAATATAAAAGATCTCGAGCTGGTAAGTCGGGCTTCAGATTTGGTGGATGAATCCGTAAAGCCCAACCACAAAATTTTAGGTAAAAAAATCGGTGGGGCCATGAAAGAGGTTCAAGCGGCGGTGTTGAAATGGGGTTCTCAAGAGATTCTGGAATTCGAAGCCGCGGGGCGCGCCACGGTCTTGGGTCATACACTCCTGCCGGAAGACTTGCAGATTGTTCGCAAAGCCAAGGAGGGGCGCTTAGCGGCCGCTCTCTTCGGATTGGTGGGTGAGCTGGATGTGACTTTAACTCCGGAGCTCGTTCGTGAAGGTCTCCAACGAGAAATCGTGAATCGCATTCAACAACGACGTAAAGAACTCAAGCTTCATTTAGCGGACCGCATTCTTCTGAAGTGGACGGCGACGGCGGGTTCTTTGGTTGCGAATATTCTCGAAGACGAAGCTCTCTCGTCCGGACTCATTGCTCAAGAAACTTTGACGGCTCGCTTTGATCAGCAATCCGAGGATTGCGCCGTGGTTGAAGATTTTGAATTGCACGGAAAACTTTCCTTTGAAGTCGTTAAGGCTTAAGCGATATTAAATAAAGTGGGGAAACTTTTTGCGGATGATTTTGTTGAAAAGCTGCTGAAGATTCCCGACTTTTCGCGCTGGGAACTGGTGGATCAGGTGCCCGTGCCTGAGGATGTTTTTCATCCTCAGGGTATGATAAAAATTCAAGATAAATTTTATCTCACCACCGTAGATAAAAAAAAGGATCGAGGCCTCCTCTTTGTTTTTGAGCAGGTAGGCAATGAATTGCGGACTCTCTCTCG
The DNA here is from genome assembly GCA_964477895.1 of uncultured Bacteriovoracaceae bacterium. GTDB lineage: Bacteria > Bdellovibrionota > UBA2428 > UBA2428 > UBA2428 > CAYZFQ01. The sequence continues at coordinate 150,474 of CAYZFQ010000001.1, forward strand.
CATGGATATCACCCAAGGCCCTCGTCATCGACGCTACCATCCGGGAGGCTTGGATTACTTTTCGTCGACGGAGGAGTTGTGGATTCCTCTGGCTGAATATCGAGCCAGGCGACCCACGACTATAGTGGCCTTGAAGTTAAGTGATATGCGACTGCGAGTCCTTGGGGAACTAAGAGATCACGTGGGTGCCCTGATTTGTCACGAAGATCTTTCTCTTTTGCGCATGACGAACTGGGATACGGAGGGTGCCTACACTGTGGGGGTCAATTCGGACTTCACTCTTGAGGGAAGCGAAAAAAACTGGCTTTACCAAGCTCACTTAGGCTACTTCCACTCAAAAATTTGGGGACGTTACGGACGTTTTGCGTACCAGGACTGCAAATCTTTGGGCCGGGGTTACGCTATCGCCACTGGCACGCGTCGTGGAATATTTTGGCAACATGGCGTAGTGGATCTCATTCGCTTTGGATCTCCTCAGAAAGAAAGCTTTAGTCTAATTCGGCGCTTCGAGCTCCCCCCCGTGCGCAGTCCCTACGACAAAAGCTTGTTTGCCATTCCCCTCTCCCGAAATCCAATGATGTTGGAGCCTTCCGTCGACGGAAAGAAAATCCGCTTCTATTTTATGCCCCATGATGGCCCTGGCGCCTGCCTTTTTATCTATGATGCGCCCCTACTTTCTGCTTAAACATCATTTCCTTTATGAAAGTACTTTTGCTTGGCTTCTCAGTTTTATTGTGTGCTTCGAGGGCCTCCGCAGAGTCCTTGTCGTTTTATTTCCGCCAGGGCTTTCTTGAGGAAGCACACCGCGACACGGTTTACTTTGAGGGAAAGCTGATGACTTTGACTTTTGTGGCAGCAGGCCGTGTGGTGTCGGGCTACTGGGGGCGACTTGAGGGGCGCTATGTCTTTGTAAAAGTCGCCAACCGAGACCCTCGTTCCAAGCAGCGACTCGCTTGGGCGGAAGAGAATCATCGAGTTCTCATTCAAAATCCCGATTGGATCGGAAAGTTGCCCGCCATTTATGGGTGGGATCCCAACGCGGGCGTTCTCATCACTGAGGCTATCCGAGGAGAGACTTTGTCTTGGCACTTTCGTGCGGAAGGCGGTCTATCACCTGAGTTAGAAATAAAGCTTCGCGATTTTCACGCCTTCGTTCTGGATTGGGAACGACAAACGGGAGAGCGTTTTGACATGAATCCGGATAATTTAGTTATTTCAAAATTAAACGAAGTGTTCCTGGTTGATACAGAATATCTAGGTGAAGGCGAAGTGGGCTTTTATATTCCCTTTGACCAGGCCTTAGAAAAGTGGCGTCTTTATTCGCAACGGTCCCCGCTAAAGCGCTTAGCGATGCAGGTGGGGCGGGCCTGCAGAACACTTCTAGAGCATGCGCATTAGTTTGCTTCCTACGAGGACCTAAGTCCCGCATTCCGCCGGCATATTATCCGCGCGGAATAATTCGTAGATATATTTTTTCCCTTCAATCTCCTTGATGTCAGAAATCGGGCTGGCCCCAGCCGGCGGTGGAAAGATTTTTCTTAATTCAGTGGAGCCGGAACTTCGGCAGAAATTACTCTGGTCGACAAGTTGGATTTTAAGATTTTCCACTTCGGGCCAGGCCCAGCCTGCGATAATTTCTGGGCGGTGGGCCCAGTTGTCCACGAGTTTTGAAACAAATTGAAGGGGGCCCGTGGAACCTGTGAAGGGAGTCACTTTGTTATCGTCGCGCCCCGTCCAGCCTAGCACAACAAGGTCGGGAGAAAGGGCCGCAAACCAAGCGTCGCGTTTGTCGGAGCTGGTGCCGGTTTTTCCGGCCCATGCCTGATTGATGGGAAGTTTTTTTCCGAGTGCTGCAGAGGTCCCGCGCCGAATGGCACCTTCCATGGCTGATATCACGAGCCGCGCCCCTTGCTGTCCGTAGTGTGCCGAGTCTTCGATTTCGAGGGGAGTCTTCAGTTCCTCGAGTCTGGGTCGACACCCAAAGTCTCCCGCGTCTGGAGAAAGACCCAGAGCCTGTCGGGTAAGCTTGAGATATGCAGTCAATACGTTCAAGGGCACTTGGTCTATGGCGCCGAGTAGAGCAGAAGGCAAGGCGCGCTCGGGTGGAACTTCCAGTCCTAAGGCGCGCACGGGATCCAAAATTCCAGAGAGCAGACCCGTGGCTTCGCGCTCAAAAAAAACACGCACGATAGGCACGTTCAAAGATTCTTCGAGAGCTTGGCGAAGTGAAACTTTTCCCCGAAATTTTAAATCATAATTGAGCGGCGACCATTTGGAGCGACCGCTGTCGTAATTCCATTCGAGAGGTCGGTCATCGATAGCAGTGGCCAAATTTAATTTAGGATCATTTTGGAGAAGGGGAGCTACTTCAAGGGGCTTCATTAAAGAACCGATGGGGCGTTTGCTCTGACGCAAGCGATCCAGCTGAGTCACTTGGTAATCCGTTCCGCCGGCGTAGGCTTTGATTTCGCAGGTGCGAGGATTGGCCGCCACCACGAAAGCTTGTTGAGCGGCTTCCCACTGCAAGGAAATGTCTTTGAGTGATTTTTCAGCAATTTCTTGCAAGGTGAGATCAAGCGCGAGGTGCACGTCAAAGCCACCTTTCAGCAAATCCATTTCACCACGTTCTTCAATGAGCTGGGCTCTTACGGCATCCATCAAATAAGCCGCTCGAGTCGAAGCCACATAAGACGAGGGTCCAGGTAAGCCCTTGGCTACTGAGGCCTCTAACTCCTCCGGTAAAATAAGCTGGGCCTGAGCGAGGGCACGCAGCACCCGATCCCTCCGGGCTTTGGTGCGTTCCGGATGTTTTCGAGGGGAGTAAACGTGAGGGCTGGCAATCACGGCGGCTAGTAAGGCACTTTCGTGCAATTCCAGTTCGGTAACTTTTTTCGAGAAATAGTATTCGGCCGCGCGACCCACTCCATGAATTTCGACGCTACCCAATTGCCCAAGATAAACCTCATTCATGTAAGCTTCCAGAATCTCGTCTTTGCTAAAACGTTTTTCCAGCAGCGCCGCTAAAACTAACTCCGTAAATTTTCGTTTGATTGTTTTTTCGTGACTTAAAAAAACGTTCTTCACGAGCTGTTGAGTGATAGTGCTGCCTCCTTGGGAATAGCGAAAGCTCAACAGGTTTCGCACAAAGGCGCGCATAATTCCTAGCACGTCGAAGCCACCGTGCTGTAAAAAACGCGGGTCTTCCAGAACCACGATGGCCTGCACCAATTGAGGGGGCACCTGAGCAAGTTTTAGCGGCTGGCGTTCTTCCATGCGCCCTCCTGTGAGGGAGCCGATCCACTGCATTTCGCCCCGGGGCCCCTTGGCCAGGACGCGAACAGAGCCCTTGCTCTGAAGTTCTCGTAAGCGGGGTTCCAAAATGGGAGACCATGTTTTATCAATGCGCCACACCGCGAAGGCCAAGAAGCCCCCGACGGAAATAAAAATTCCTAACGCGAGCGCAGAAATAAAGACAAAAGTTTTTTTCAATCGACTATTCACAAATTCCATTTTAGCGCCAAAATATTGTCATGCAGCCATTGCTGCGGAGAATAACCATCTATATATTGCCACGTGTCCCAATTGACATATATATGGGTCAGGAAATAACAATTGTATTAACCAAGCCTGAGCTCGAGTCTCGGCGGAGCAAAACCCTCTCCCCCGGTTTGCACGTCGGGACTCAAGCTCTGTGTGTGGAGGCCCAAAAAGTTCATGCCATCTCTCAATAAAAAAATCATTCTTTCTTTTGCGTTCATTTCAATATTAAGCCAAGCCGCCTCGTTCAATCTCTCCGGTAATTACCGCTTTGGTTCGACAGTGCTGCTTAATCCGGACTTAGAAAAGGGCAAGGCCCCAGGGGACGGTAGCACCACAACGTTTTTGGAGCATCGTGCGATCTTACGCCCCGATGTGGTAGTGGATGATCGCTTCACCGTTAAGAGCGAACTCAGCCTTCTTCAGAACACTCTGAATTCAGCTAACCAGGTGGGCGATAACTTCGGAACCCCCTTAGATCGTAGCGCCACCCAATACAACGATCAAAATATGCTCTACGTGCGTCGCGCTTATTTGGAATGGACCAATGACTGGGGAATTTTTAAAGTGGGTCGGCAACCGAAGTCGTGGGGCCTGGGTATTTTACATGACGCGGGTAACGATGTTTTTGACGACTATGGCACAACAGTGGACCGTGTGGGTTTCCAAGCGATGCTAGGCAATCTCACTTTGAACGCAGGTTTCGAAAAAGGTCGCGAGGCTCGAGTTAAGGTCGATTCAGACGACAGTGAAACTTACGAACTTTCGGTAGAGTATAATAACCCTGAATCCCTTTTTGATGTGGGATTGCTTCTGGATAGAAATATCAGAAGTACGGGTGCCGTACCCTCTTCTCTTGATCTCTCAATTTTTTTACAAAAACGATTCAACAAAGTGCAAGTAGGGACGGAGTTGGTCTCCGTTAAGCCCAGCGATCGCCCTAGCACCTTTGGCGTTTTGGCACAGGTAGATTACCTCCCAGGAAACTGGGATCTCAGCTTTGATACAGTTTATGCGACCGCAAAATCTAACGAGACTTATTTTGCTTTGCATCCGAACTATCAACCCTTCTTGCTCCTTTATCGACAAAGCTTAGGAGCTGTTAAAAGAGACCAGCTGCGAGGCGGTCTTTCAGGCCAAGGAGTGGGAGGACAGGTCGGGAGTGGAGATGGAGCTGGAGCCGTCTTGGCTAAGCTAGGCGCGGCGTATACTTTTGATTCTAAACTTTATACTTTAGGGACGAATTTTGGTGGAGCCCGATTGTTGCGACAAGGTTCCAATGCTCAAAGCACCTTGGGCTACGAGGGTGACTTTTATTTCAATCATAAGTGGTATGAAAATTTCATGACTTCTTATGCAATGGGATTACTTTTGCCTCAAAAAGGTATGGTGGCCTCGCCGAAAATGGCCTGGGGCGTTCAACTTCGGGGAGCCCTCTCGTTTTAATTTGTTTCTATGCCGGTGTAGGGATTTTTTTTACAACGGTTACGACAGCTTAGCCCAGCAACAGGAGATTCAATTCTTACGGAGCTTGGCGTAGAAAGTCTAGGTGGGGGACTCTGCAGGGTGCCCCACCTGGTTTCCATAGCGAGGGATCCTATTGCACTGCGCCCTGACCGCTTGGCAATCGACCCTTAGACTTCCTCTCAACACGGAGGAACGAATGAAAAAATTATTTTTAACCCTAGGTCTTGTTGGTGGGTCGCCATTTAGCATGGCAGCAAATCCCATGGCGCTTCTGTCGCAGCCATCACTACAGATGAGTCCCGAGGCCGCGGCCCGCTTTGAAAGCCAAACTCTCAAAGCTATTCGAGCCGTAGAGAAAAAAATTGCGGCAAAGCAAGCCGTCGACTGGGTCGTTGGAGACTATCAAACACACAAAATTCAGTTTTTATTTCCTGGTACCGCTTGGAAGGTGGTGGATCGGGAAGATGACTCCATGGGGCAGGCCGCTGTCTGGTTGAAGCAAACCACTCGGATGATGTTCACAAACCAAATTTCTGAACAGTTGATTGCACGCGGCGATGGAAGCGTTTTAAAAACCCTCATCGATGGCGTGGAGCAAGCGCCCTCCACCGAAGAACCCCAAGTCGAGGTGATTGAACAGGCTGAAGATGTCGTCACCGTGCCCGCGGGTACCTTTGACTGCATGTATGTGAAGGCTGTGGTGACTCAGGTGGGCCAGGCTCCTCAAACAATCGAGATGTGGGCCAATCCTATCGACATCAATATGGATGGATCTCTTAAGGTCATTGCCCAAAGCCCGATGGGTCCCATGACTATGCTCTTGAAAGAATTCGGTCCTCGGTCTTAACTTCGACCTGCATGATGCAGATCTACGGGGGTAGGAGTCGCAAAAGGCTCCTACCCCTTTTATTTTTACTTTCCACCTCCTTGCGATCCCAAAGTGCTGAAGTGCAAGTTTTAGGTGAGAGTTTTGATGTTTTTGCAGTGGAAGAAGACCGGGAATCCCTCTCCTTGCTCACCCAGCGCATTCTAGAAAAATATCCCTCCGAAATGTTTCTTCTCCAACGAATATTTGAAGATGCTATCAGTCGAAGGGATCGGAAGGGACTTATCCTCACCCTGCAGCGTGTTTTCAAGGCGAATTCTTGCCTCGTGGGCTCCGAACTTAAGCCCAAATCTCTATGCGCTAATCTTCACAACCTATGGCGAAATCATCTTATTCGTGTGACTTTTTATGACGAAAGCTTAGTCAAATGGAAAAAAGCCGAAGGCCTGATTGCCGAAGGAAAATGTTCTGAATCTCTGAGCTTGCTAAGGGAGATTGAGGGTCGCGAAGGGGTTTATTTGGATCTTTTAGAGTCTTTTCATCGGGCTTATATTTGTCTCAAAGAAGAAGAATCTGTTAAGAGCAGTGGACTACGAATCGAAAGGCTAAAGACTCTCGCAAATGAAATTTGATCTTATTGCACTCTTGGTGGCCAATGCGGTCGTTCTTTCCCTCTTTTTCTATTTTGCAATTTTTGTGTACCCGCATCGGGATCTTTCGGAGGAAACCAAAAGACGGCCGCGCAGCTGGGTGAGCAACGCTGTTTTTCGTGAGTTTTGGTACTTCCTCATGGGTCCACTCAAGAGAAAGTTGATCCAGTGGGGAGTGGAACCCAACACGATTACCTGGATTGGCTTTTGGTTTGCGGTGGCCTCTACTTACTTTTTTGCGGTGGGCGAATGGGGTTGGGCCGCGTGGATGGTGGTCTTGGCCTCCACGATGGATGTCTATGATGGGATGCTGGCTCGGGCACGAAATATTTCACTTAAATCGGGCGCGTTTTTAGATTCGCTCTTAGATCGCATTAGCGAGTCAGCCATATTTTTCGGCCTCACTTGGTATTTTAGGGCAGATCATATTTGGATGACGGTACTCTTCATAGCATTCTCTTCTTCCCAAATTACAAGTTATGCTCGAGCTCGCGCAGAGGGGCTGGGCTTCACCGGTTCTCGAGGATTTTTTCAGCGCGCGGAGCGCATGATTGTGCTTTCGGTGGGGATGGGACTTTGTCCTATCTTTGATGCCCTTCATCCCGGCGTGGCAATGTATAGCGTTTACTTTACCATTGCAGCTCTGGCCGCAGGTTCGCTGCAAACGGCAATGGCTCGGAGTTTAGAAATTTACCGCGAGATGCGTCGCTCGGAGAGCTAACCCTCTCCTTAGAAAATCAAATCTCGCCGGTTAGCTCTTCCAAACTCGTTTCCTTGTACAACAAATAAAGATCCGAGGGCAGCGGCCCAAAAACCTGCCCCTGCCCATCGCGCGGAAGATACTTCGGAAAAATGACGTAGCCATCCTCGGGCGCAAGAATATTCTCGTTCCCCGCCTTTGTGCCTAAGATCTCCCCCTTTTTCACCTCATCAAAATTCACCAAGCCGGGTCGAAGCGCCAGGAGGGGATGATTAAAATCTTCCTTATGGCTACGCACCAAAAATTTGAGTTCAGGATTTTTCTTGGCGTAAGGACCCACGTGAATCAAGTCGCGGGTGGAGGCCATTTCGGGCAAAATTTTAAATGCCGTATGCAATATCTCCAAAATTATCTTTTCCCCCGCCTTGGTCACGCCCGATGCACTCGTTTCTACAGTAAGCGAGGGAACCCCCTGGGACCTTCCGTACTCATCAGAAGTCATAAGCCCCTTCGCAAAAATATCCCCAGGCCGCCGGGTCAGAAACATTTGGCTTCCTCCCAGAGCTTGGGCCCAGGCGGCAATGAGTGGGGAGTAAGATACCGTCCAAAACGCGTACTTCGTAGGCAAAATGGTTTGGTGGAAATCAATAAAAAGATCCCCTTGGGCGATGGCTTTTTTAAGTTCCTCTACTCGGTGGGATTCGGGGCAAGGCCTTCCTTCCCAAGCAAAAAGTCGGTTCAAATCCTGTTCCAAAAGTCGTTTGCTTTGCAAATAGGCCGGTCGATTGCCCAAAAGAGCCGTAAAAGTTCCGGGGAACTTGAGTTTTCCAGAAATCATTTCCTGAAAAATTTTTAGAAGAGGTGGTAAATTTCCCACTTCGTTTCCGTGCATCAAGGCGGCCACTACTAAATGGGGACCCTTACCATGTGAGATTTGCACGCTATCTGAAATGGGGCCCGGGTGATCCAAGCAAAGTTGGTCCCAAACTTTCATTTCTTCTTGAATCAACATGCGGGCATTTTGAGTGGGGCCCTTGGCCCAGTCAAGCTACTGATTCGGGTCAGGAAACTCTTCGTCGGCTTCCTGCTCAATGGGACGAGCTTCGCGAGCCCGCAGCTCTTGGCGTTTTGTGGCTTCCTCGCCATCAAAACTTCCTTGGCCTTGGTCGGTATCAATGCTCACATCTTTGTAGGTTTTTCGGTTCTGAACTTTGGTTTGAGCCCATCGATAGGTGAAGCCTGCTTGGTAGGCATAAAAGTTTGGAGATCCATTGCCCATCAATGATTTTGAATACTGCAAGTCTAGAGCCCAGTCGGGCGCAAACCAAAAACTAATAGTGGGTTCCACTACAAGGACTGTGGGATTTTTTGAAAGGGCATAGTCTGATCCTGCAAAGGCATTTCGAATCACCGTGACATCATTGGCGGGAGTCGAAGTGTCATTGCCGACCGAGGCATTTCCTCGGAAGCGCAGTTCTAAGTCTACCGCGGGATTCACGTAGGCAATGGAGAGCATGTAGGGGATTTCCGCTGAAAATTGTTCCGTGCGGTAAGTGTAACCAAAATCAAAGCGCGAGCGAAAGCTGCTGTTTAGCCAAAGTTCACTTGTGAGTAGCCCTGTAAAGTCGGTTTGAGCATCGCCTCGCAAAGCTTGGCGGCTTTTGCCATTGAGAGTTTGAAGCGAGGTGGGATTTTTATAGGCGGGAAATTTTGCCACGATAGCAAATCCTGCCGATTTCCCCGGTTCATCGAAAAAGCGATATTCCGAAAAGATGCGCTGATCCCCAAGTCCCGAGGATTTATCGGAACCTGATCTATCCACAACTTTTACCGATAAAAGGGATAAGTATCCGCCGAAGTTTAAATTTCGGTTGGGCTGATACTCTACGCTGAGCTTATGTTCCTGTAAGACCACGTCGGAGCTGCGTTGCAGATCTAGAGTGTCGCGACCTCCATCAAAATTTGAAATACTTTTAGCGCCCCCAAAGGTGTAGCCTAAGTGGAAAGATTCATCTGTGGGGAAGCGATGGGTGGGAAATACGGGCCCTAACTGTGAGGCCATAGAGGAGCCTGTTGCTAAGAGTAGACCCCAAGCTAAGAATTTATTTTTCACCTTCTCTTAGTTGACCATTAGACCGGGATAAATGGAAGATCTTGCTGGGAAATTTAATTTGGCGCTGAAGTCCCAAAGCCATTCGTGGACAAGGCACTTGCCTCATCTTCGACTAAGCCCCCCACCAAATCCAGGCCTGCAATTTCGCTAATCAAAACTTTTTTAAAGTCCCCAACTTTTGCATCGCCTTCGTTGATAAGCGTCAAATTATCGATGCCGGGCGCCTGTCCGTAGTGACGGGCTTTAAGTAGGAGTTCTGTGTCATCGTGCACGCCCTCCACAATTACGGTGAGTTCCTTCCCTACCCAGTCGTGAAGACGTTCTTGGCTCACTCGCAGATGGGCCTCGTGGATCAAAGCTTTGCGACGATCTTTTTCTTCCTGAGAAATAGTGTCGGCCAATCCGTATGAGGAGGTGCCTTCCTCATGGGAATAGGTAAAGACGCCCAGTTGATCAACTAAGCCTTCCTCAACAAAAGCTTGGAGAGCTTCAAATTCCTTTTCGCCTTCACCAGGAAAACCCACCATAAGAGACGTGCGAAGTACGATGTCGGGAATTTCCGTGCGCAAACGTTTGAGCATCTTCCGTACTTGCTCGCCACTCACTTTACGGTTCATGGCCGCTAAAATTCCATCGTCGATATGTTGGACGGGAACGTCGAGGTATTTGCAAATCTTCTCTTCGTTCTTGATGAGTTCAATCACTTCATCGGATAGTTGGTCGGGATAGGCATAAAACAGCCGAATCCATTTGAGCTCAGAGATTTTTACCAGCTCGCGCAGCAGCAGAGCCAAGTTCGCCCCATCTTTGCGATCGCGACCATAGTCGGTCAGGTCCTGGGCAATAAGATTTAACTCCCGAACGCCACCCTTCACCAGCTCTTCTGTTTCTTTGAGGAGCATAGAAATGGACCGTGAGCGCAAAGGGCCTCGGAGTTTGGGAATAATGCAAAAACTACAGCGTTTTGCACAACCTTCCGCCAGCTTGAGGTAAGCCGTGTAAAAAGGCTGGCTGTTGATGCGGGGTAGGTCGTAATCTTTCAAGCGTTCAGTGTTTAGACTTAGGCGCTCCACGGGCTCGCCCTTGATTTCAAGTTTTTCTACTTCTTTGATGATGTGGGAAAAGCCCGAGGTCCCTAAAACCAAGTCCACCTCTGGGAGGGATTTTTTTAATTCCCCCGGATAACGTTCGGCGAGACACCCGGCTATCACCAGCTTTTGGCAGCGGCCTTTTGTGGGGTCTTTGAGTTCGGCGGCTTCTAGAATTGTATCGATAGATTCTTGTTTGGCGTCGGCAATAAAGCCGCAGGTATTCACAATGATTAACTCTGCTTTTTCCGCCTCTCCAGTGAGGGCATAGCCATCTTTATTCAAAAGACCGGCCATCACTTCAGAGTCTACCAAGTTGCGAGCGCAGCCTAAGGAAATAATATGAACATTCTTCATTGTTCCTCGACTTTCGACTTGGCAGGCAAGCTAGGAATAAATTCTTTAGATTCAATCTGAGCTAACCTTTTGTAGGAATTTAAAATTAACGTGGTGGTGTTTCCCAGGGCATCCGTCAACACCGCTTTGTAGGGGTAGTCTTCAAGGTTTTTAAAGTAGATTTCTACTTTGGAAAGTTCAGCTGAGTTTTTGGGCTCTAAATCGAGTTGGAGTTCGGCCTTAGTGGCTTTGCCTTTTACGGTAAAGTTTTTCAGCAACTCGGCTTCTTTAGACGCGTCTTTGGCATCCACGCCCCGCAAAACAAGAAGATATTTTTCTAAATCGGTTTTGTCTAAGGAGGAAAAATGTCTGGCAAAGGCGGGCTTGTTGCGCCCCTCACGATACTGTACGTACCAAGCTTCTTTGCCGTTGGAAATAAAGTCCGAAGCTTCCTCGCGCATGAGGCTGTAGCGAAATCGGTTGGGGTGAACAAAGTAAAAATAGCCCTCGTTGTAGGAACCCTTGCCCAATCCTACGGAAAAAGTTTCCTGGGAAAATTTTGCCGACCAATTTTTGAGCTTGGCATAGCGTTCCGAAACTGAGCGAAGCACAAGGCGAGTTTCAGCGTCCAGTGGGCTCGGAGGCACCGGCTTAGCGGCATGGCCGAGCGAAAGATTTAAGATAAAAAGGGAGAATAATGTAAGTGTCCTCACGCCCCGCACTCTATAGGCGATTCCCTGGGGCGAAGCCACGTTTATTTAAGGGGCCTGGAGGCGCTTTAATCAGCTAATAACATCGCGGGCCTTACCGGCAGATTGTTGGTCTCCCACCACGCCTCGGCCTTCTAGCTGTTCCATAATTCGGGCGGCCCGAGTGTAGCCAATTTGAAAGCGCCGCTGGATGAGTGAGGTGGATATTTTCCCTTTTTCTTTGGCGAAGTCGAGGACCTCGGCGTAGAGCTCATCGAGTTCGGAGCTGTCGCCCACTTCAAGATGTTCGGCTTCCTCAGGGGCTAAAATCTCATCTTTATATTCGGGCTCGCCCTGGTCGCGCCAGAAGGCACACATCTTTTCAATTTCTCCGTCGGAGATATAGCAACTTTGCATCCGCTTAAGTCCCATCGGTCCCGTGCTGGTAAAGAACATGTCTCCCCGACCTAAAAGTTGTTCGGCACCCGCGCAGTCCAGAATAATCCGACTGTCGCTCGCCGAAGCGACTCGAAGGGCGGCGCGACTGGGGCAGTTGGATTTTATAAGTCCCGTGACGACATCGGCTGAGGGTCTCTGGGTGGCCATAATGAGATGAAGGCCGGCCGCGCGCGCTAATTGCGTGAGGCGGACAATGGATTGTTCCACATCTTTTTTAGCTGTGAGCATCAGTTCGGCTAACTCATCGATGATGATAACGATGTAGGGGAAGGGTTCCGAAAGTTTTTCTTTTTCTTCCTCGGATAATTTTCCCCGTAGCTCCTGAATTTTTTGATTGTAGGACTCGAGATTTTTTGCAGAATACTTTTGCATTAAAACATAGCGACGTTTGGTCTCAGCCACGGCCCACTTCAGAGCTTGGCTGGCATCTCCAGAATCGTTCACTATGGGAAGAAGTAAATGGGGGATGTCTTCGAAGGCTTTGAACTCTACCAACTTAGGATCCACAATAATGAGTTTTAATTCGTCGGGACTAAAGCGAAAGAGCAGAGCGCTGAGGATGGAGTTTACGAGAACAGATTTGCCCATACTCGTGGCCCCACCTATTAAAAGGTGAGGCATGCGAGACAGGTCTTCACATATCGGTCGGCCTTCTCCATCACGCCCTAAGACTAAGGGAAGCTTTAATGTTTTCGCACGGTCTAATGTAGATTCAAAAACATCACGCAGCACAATGTCTTCTCGGTCCGCATTCGGCACCTCTATGCCGGCCACAGATTTTCCGGGGATGGGAGCTACAATCCGAACACTCGGCACGCCCAGTGTCATGGCTAGGTCGGTGGAGGCGGAAACGATTTTCTGAACACGAACTCCGGAGCCCGGTTGGAACTCGTACATGGTGATAATGGGTCCAGGAGAAATTTCCACGACTTCTCCCTCAATTTCGAAGCTTCGCAACGCACTTTCAATTTTTCTAGCGGTCTCCCGAAGTTTTTCCTGGCTGGGGCCCTTGATTTTTTTCTTCACGCTTTCCAGAAGTGAAAGGGGAGGGAGGGTCCAGTTTTTGGGCGTAGACCGCGCGGCTCGGGGGCTTTTCTGAGGGTTGGAGCTTGTCGTGTCGGCAAGGCTATTGTCGCGAATGACGGGGCCCGTGGTGGTGGCGCCCGCCCCTCCTGAGTATTCGGCGGGGCTTGGAGGTGGCGATTCGTTTGTAGGAGTGCGATGGGGACTTTCTTCATCGCGAATGAGGGTGGGATTTTTTTCCTTGGGTGCAAACATGTCGAGGACGAAGCCCATCAGTCGGGGGCCCTTGGCCATCGCAGTCGCCTTGGCCCAGCCTAAAAAACGAAAGATGCCCAACGCGACAATTTGCGGAAGTGACTCCCACCACACCATGCAAAAGGCCCAGAGTAGAGAGGCCACGATAATGTAGGAACCCACTTTTCCTACTAAGGGGCGGCATACCGCAGAAAGGGCGTAACCATAAAGTCCCTGGGGAGGGAAACTCTCATTCACTTTGGTGAATTCGAAGAGATCAAAAAGAAGTGAGCTCGCGCTGACCAAAAGTCCCAGAGCAATCCACCAGGAAAAACCTAAAATATTATCTTTTTTCTTCTCTTGATACAGCCAGCGCGAAAGTGCGGTGAGCAAAAGAGCGGGCCAAATCCAAGCACCCCAGCCAAAGACCTGGAAAAAAATATCCGCAGTCCACGAGCCCAAGTAGCCTAAAACATTGTGGGGGGCGCGAGTGAATGAAGAGGAGTGAGAGTTCAGGCTTGGGTCTCCGGAGCTGTAGGACCCCAAGGCGAGAAACAAAGTGGAGGTCGTCAGCGCGACCCCAAAGGCATAGGCCCACTTACGAGATCCACCCTCTGAATTTTTTTTCTTTAGTTTAGGATACATATGCGCCTGTCGCTCTCCCTCTAGTTATGATGACATGACTGAGACGGACCCACCAGACGACAAGCTATTGACAGAAGTCTTCGGAATTGTTTATCTCAAAGGGCACCCAGTTAGGGTAACCAATCAAAAAATCGTCAAATCCCAACGACGCTAAAAGTCGACGCAATAAAAAATCATTATACGCGTCAAATTCCCGGAGGTTTCTAAAACATTTATGGCTGAAGATCAGACAAAAGATCAGGGTGCTGCTGCATCCAAAGGGCGGGCCAAGGCCACTTCAAAAACGACCAAAGCGAAAAAATCTGAGGCTGAGACGTCGGAGACTCTCGAAAGTCCTCCCGTGAAGGTCGAAAAGGCCGCTCCCGAGCCTTCGGTCCCCGCCCCCATTCCTGAGGCTCCTGTTGAAGCCAAGGCTCCCGCGGCTCCCGTTGTGGCAACACCTCCCCCCAATCCGGCGGCTATAGAGCGTGGCCAAGAACAACCTCAGCATCAACAACAACATCGCAACCAGCATCAAAATCAGCGCCATGACCGGGGCGGATACGATCGCAACGACCGCCATGGTGGCGGACGGCATCAAAATAATGATGACCGTGGAAACCGTTATGCCGACGACCGAGGTAACCGCCAGCACGGCGGCGGGCATCAGCAACAACATCATGCGAACCAGGCGAACCAACAGCAACGAGACAGTGCACCCGCGGGAGATCGGCCTAAGCCGCCGGTTCAGAAGCTCAACCTTCGGGTTCTTAAGCAGATGGACATTAAGCAGCTTGTTGAGCTGGCGCTTACCTATTTGATTGAAAATGCTTCTGGGATGCGCCGCCAAGACCTCATTTTTTCGATTTTAGAAGCCCAAGCTCATGCCCAAGGTGAGACTTATACCGAAGGTGTTTTGGAAATCCTTCAAGATGGATTCGGCTTTTTGCGCTCGCCTGATTACAATTACCTTTCAGGTCCCGACGATATTTATGTAAGTCCTTCGCAGATTCGCAAGTGGCATCTTCGCACGGGCGACTCTATTGCGGGCCAAGTTCGCCCACCCAATCCCGGCGAGCGATATTTTGCCCTTTTGAAACTTGATTCCGTCAACTTTGAAGACCCTTCAGTTGCCCGAGAAAAGATTCTTTTCGAGAACTTAACTCCACTTTATCCTACGGAACGTATCAATATGGAATACGATCCGACCAACATGACCACGCGAATTATTGACCTCTTTTCGCCCATTGGTAAGGGGCAACGTGCCCTTGTTGTAGCCCCTCCGCGTGCGGGTAAAACTGTAATTCTTCAAGATATCGCACATGCGATCACCACCAATCACCCTGAGATCAAGCTTATTGTACTCCTTATCGACGAACGTCCTGAGGAAGTTACCGACATGAAGCGCTCGGTTAAGGGTGAAGTTATTTCCTCTACTTTTGATGAACCCGCGACTCGGCACGTACAGGTTGCCGAAATGGTCATCGAAAAGGCAAAACGCCTGGTTGAGCATAAGCATGACGTCGTGATTTTGCTCGATTCCATCACCCGTTTAGGCCGAGCCTACAATGCGGTCGTCCCCCCATCAGGGAAAATTCTCTCGGGTGGTGTGGATTCTAATGCCCTCCAAAGGCCCAAGCGCTTCTTTGGCGCAGCGCGAAACATCGAAAACGGGGGCAGTCTCACAATTATTGCCACCGCCCTTATTGATACCGGTAGCCGAATGGATGAAGTCATTTTCGAAGAATTTAAAGGTACCGGTAACATGGAAATTGCCCTAGATCGCAAACTTATGGAAAAGCGCATTTTCCCGTGTATGGACATCAATAAGTCGGGTACTCGTAAAGAAGACCTCCTCACCCCCCAAGAAACCCTTCAACGCCTTTGGATTCTTCGTAAGGTTTTGGCCCCCATGAGCGCTATCGACAGCATGGAATTTATGTTAGATAAGCTCACCAAATCCAAAACTAATCAGGAATTCATTGCCAGTATGAATGGTTAGTGATTAAGAAAGTGCAGCCATGAAAAAAGATATTCACCCCAAATACGTTTCCTGCAATGTCATTTGTGCCTGTGGCAATAAATTCGAAACTCGCGCATTTGCCGAACAGCTGAAGATCGAAATCTGCAACGTTTGCCATCCCTTCTTCACTGGTAAGATGAAGATGTTGGACGCCGAAGGTCGCGTAGAGCGGTTTAAGCGCAAATACGCTCCCAAGAACTAATTGGCCCATCAGCCTCCCAAAGAGATGCTTGCCCACCTTGAGGAATCAAGGCGGCGCTTTGAGCTTTTAACGGCGGAGTTGTCCCAAGCACAAGTTATAAGTCAGCGTGAGCTCTTTCAGAAATATTCCAAAGAGCGGTCAAGTCTTGAGACCATTGTTACAGCTTATGATCAATACAAGAAAAAATTGGACGACTACCAAGGTGCTCGCTCGATGTTGGAAGAAAATGATCCCGAATTGCGGTCCATGGCCCAGCGGGAAATTTCAGAACTCGAGCCGGAATTAGAAAAAGAATCCGACGCTCTACAAATCCTCCTCCTTCCCAAAGATCCTAACGATGAAAAAAACGTGGTCTTGGAAGTGAGGGCCGGGGTGGGTGGTGACGAGGCGGGACTTTTTGTTGGCGATGTTTTTAAGGCCTACCAAAAATATGCCGAAGGTCGCCGCTGGAAGGTGGAGTATCTGAGCATGGTCGAAAACTCTGCCGGTGGTTATAAAGAAATTATTGCCAGCATTGAAGGAGACCGAGTTTACTCTTCGCTCAAATACGAGAGCGGGGTGCATCGTGTGCAACGTGTTCCCAAAACCGAAACTCAAGGACGCATTCATACGAGTACTGTTACGGTAGCCATTCTTCCTGAAGCCGAAGAAGTTGACGTGGTCATTGAGCCAAAGGATTTGCGGATCGACGTCTTCCGCGCCGGTGGTCATGGAGGGCAGTCTGTAAACACCACAGACTCCGCGGTCCGCATTACCTATCTGCCCACCAACGAAGTGGTTATTTGCCAAGACGAAAAATCTCAGCTCAAAAATAAGAATAAAGCCATGAAGGTTTTACGCTCGCGACTTTACGAGAAAGCCTCGGCGGCTGCTCATGCGGAGCAATCCGCAGCTCGTCGCGCTCAGGTGGGCACTGGTTTTCGCAACGAACGCATTCGAACTTATAACTTTCCACAGGGAAGAGTCACCGATCACCGCATTGGCTTTACTTCCTACAATATCCAAGATGTGATGAATGGTGAAATTCAGCCCTTCATTCAGGCGCTCGGTAACTACTATCAAACGCTGGCTCTCAAAGGAGAGTCAGCCGTGAAGGTCACTACGACCGATGATGACAATTGAGGAATTGCGAAAGCGTCTTGCTCCTCTGAACTCGAGTCATGAGGCCGCATGGATATTGGACTTCGCTAAAAAATCCGCGGACCCAGATGCAAAAATCGAAGAAATTATCTTACGTCGAAGCAAGGATGAGCCTCTGGCCTATATTTTTGGTAAGTGGGCCTTTCGCGAACATGATTTTTTTGTAGGTCCAGGAGTCCTCATCCCCCGCCCCGAAACGGAAGAGCTCGTGGAATACTCTCTTTTGCGCGCCCAAAAATTAGTCAGTCATGCGACTGGCGACATACATTGCTTGGATTTAGGTGCAGGGTCCGGCTGTATCGGCCTCAGCTTTATTGCAGAACTTCCCCAAGGAAAAATTCACATGACTTGTGTGGAGCCTTCTTTGGCGGCGCGCGCATATCTTCAAAAAAACGTGCAGCATTTTTTAGAGAAATACCCGCATATCAACGTAGATATTTTTTCCGGGACATGGCTCGAGTGGTCTCAGCAAAACCCAGAGCAAAAAATAGATACGATCCTTTCGAATCCCCCATACCTCAGTCATTCCGAGCTCGACCAAACCCATAACTCCGTCCATGGCTACGAGCCTATCTCGGCGCTTCTACCCGACGATGTTTCTATCTTTCCCGATGCTACGGGCCCTTACCGCGACCTCTTCTATCTCAGCAAAAAACATCTCCGAGGGGCTTCCTTTATTGGTCTTGAGCTGGGCCCCGCACAAGCGGAATGGATTGAGGAATACGCCAGGAATTTCGACTTCTTTTCGGAAGTTGAACTCATCAAGGATCTTTCAGGTAAACCGCGCTTTTTCTTTGCGCAGACTCGCTAGGATTTTATTCTTCTTCACCTTGTCGCCCTTCCGAACAAGACGTAGATTTTGCCCATGGACAAACTGGTCATTCAAGGGGGCAAAAAACTTAAAGGCAAAATTGAAGTGGGGGGCTCTAAAAACTGTGCGCTCCCTGTTTTGTTTGCAACTTTACTGGCCCCTGGGCGTCATGTGGTGGGTCGGGTGCCTAGGCTCCAAGATATGGAGTCAACTCTGAAGATGCTGGTGCATTTGGGATGTAGCGTGGACCAAAAACACGCTCGTTCATTTGGTTCGGATTGGATTGTGGATGCTTCTCAACTCAACGGCCAGGAGGCTCCCTACGATTTAGTTCGTAAAATGCGGGCCAGTATTTTGGTGCTGGGACCCCTGCTCGCGCGAACCGGTCGAGCTCGAGTTTCGCTACCCGGAGGCTGTGCCATTGGGGCCCGACCCATCGACCTGCATTTGATGGCACTCGAAAAACTTGGGGCGGAAATCATCCAAAGTGCGGGTTACGTGGAAACTTGTTTGCCTGCTGGGGTTAAGCGGCTCAAGGGGGCCAAAATTATTTTTCCTATGGTTTCCGTGGGGGCCACGGAAAACGTGGTCATGGCAGCCACTTTGGCTTCGGGCACCACCACAATTGAAAATGCCGCTCAGGAACCCGAGATCCGAGATTTGTGTGAGGCCCTCATTACGATGGGAGCCAAGATCAAAGGACACGGCTCTTCCACTATTGAAATCCAGGGCGTGGATAAACTCTCGGAAATGAATTTTAAAATTCCCCCCGACCGCATCGAAGCTGGGACCTATCTTATTGCCGCCCAGATAGTGGGTGGAGAAGTTTTTTTAGAGGGCGCAAGGGAGTCTGATATGGGAGCCGTCTTGGAAGCTCTGCGAGCTTCAGGTGCTAGGATTCAAATTTCAGGCGAGGGTATTGGTATCATCTCTAGTGAAAAAATTACGCCGGTAGATATCCGCACAGCCCCCTTTCCGGGCTTTCCAACAGACGTCCAAGCGCAGTGGATGGCCCTTATGACCCAAGCTGAAGGCGATTCTCTAATTACAGAAACGATTTTTGAAAATCGGTTTATGCACGTTCCGGAACTCCAGAGAATGGGAGCCCAGCTTACGATTTCCGGGTCGACTGTCCGAATTAGAGGACAGAAAAACTCTTTACAGGGGGCTCCGGTGATGGCCACCGACTTGCGGGCTAGTGCTTGTTTGGTGCTCGCTGCCTTGGCCGCCAAAGGAGAGAGTAATGTGAAGCGTATTTACCACTTAGACCGAGGCTACGAGTCGATGGAAACAAAATTGCGCAGCCTCGGCGCTGAGGTGGAAAGAGCCGTCGACGCTTAATTTCTCTGTAGCGAAATGCAAAAATATTTTGGCACAGTTCTCGCTAAATATTTTTTGTGAACTCGTTATAGAAGGAATATTTATGTCAATTGTCGAAGCCCTCCCCTCACCCCTAGGTCTCCACCGCCCCTATATCCGCAGCGCCAATCGCTACGATTCCAAAAGAATCGAAAAGTTTTTGGCCGACATCCGGTCTCCCATATCGGCGCTACGAATGATCTCCAAGGCTGAGATTATTCCAGCCGAGGTCAGGGCCCTTATTGAAGGCAGCATTTTAAGAATAAGCGAGATCGCCCGAGAATTATTTGAAGACTGTTCGCCACTCACACAGAGTTTGGATGGGCCGCTCAGCTCCGAAGAATTTTTGAAAAATCTAGAACAACTCGTGGAAGAAAAGCGGACATTGTTTGAAGGCAAATACTCCGAGTTTAAGTGGGTTAATAATCTCACGGAATCAGTCAAAGTGCGGAGGTTTAACGACAAGCGAGTGCTTTCGCACCTTCTCGATAATGCCCTAGAGGCTGTTGCGAGTACCCATGGAAAGGTAAGTTTAGAAGTCATGCAAGAAGACTCAAACTTTACGCTTATCATCCGAGACAATGGCCAAGGTGTGCCCGCACATTTTGTTGAAAGGGTGGGACGCCGAGGCTTTAGCTACGGTAAACGCAAAGCCTTCGGCTTGGGGGCCTTTTTCGCAAGAAAAGAAGTGGAGTCTGTGGGTGGCCAATTTATTTTTGAATCCACTCTAGGCTTTGGGTCAAAGACGACCGTGAAGATACCGAGTTGCTATTAGGGGGCGTGCTTTGGGGGAGGGGCGACTTCCGGCGCCGGAAGTGAAGGTCGGGGGAATGGCGACCTCGCCTTGGGCTTGGATTTTGTGCCCCCGCACCGCATGTAGGAACTTGGCATTTTTTTACTAGTGGCTTTTTTAGGAATGGAAAATCAAATAGCTACGAGGTGCGCTTTGGTGATACAGGTGGAAATACTCGAAAGGACTGTTGGTATGGTGGGATCACAAAACAAAAAACTTGCTGTAGTTACTGGAGCCAGCCGTGGCATAGGCCGGGCCATCGCAGGTTCTTTGGCCGAGGACGGATTTCACGTAGTGCTTTTGGCGAGAAACTCTGGGCCCTTAGACCTAGCGGCGAAGGAGTTAGTCGGGTTAGGATTTTCGGCTACGCCTATCGTTTGTGATGTGACTTCTTCTAAATCCATACTCGAGGCTGTTTCTGAAATTGAAGGCTCCCTAGGTGCCCCGGCAGTATTGGTTAACAATGCTGGGCAAGGGGGGCCTTTTCATAGAGCGGATGAAGTTAGTGAAGAAGAGTGGAATTATTTATTCTCGTGCAACATGGATAGCGTGTTTCATTTCTGTAAATGGGCACTGCCATTGATGAAGAAAAATGGCTTCGGACGGATCGTGAACATTTCTTCTATTTTTGGCTTAGTGGGCGGGGCTCAGTCTTCGACGTATGCGGCTACTAAACATGCAATGATTGGGTATACGAAGTCGATTGCTATGGAGTGGGGCGCATATGGAATCACTGCCAATGCTGTTTGTCCTGGGTATATAAATACGGAGATGCTGGCGAATAATCCGGATCAGGCGATGAAGGATGGGATTTTGAGGCGGATTCCAGTGGGCCGCTTTGGTGAGGCGGAGGAGATTGGGAAGTTGGTTTCGTTTTTAGTTGGGGCGCATGGGGGCTTTGTTAATGGGAGTCAGGTGGTTATTGATGGGGGGATGATTGCTGGGTGAGGGGCGACAGAACGTGAAGATCTCAGTTCATTATGTGGAAGAGCGCAAAAAATACAAAGATTTTACCTTGTGTGATTCTCGGTAAAATTGCGGAATTTTTCGGGACCTTGGAAGGTGACTTTTTTTAGTTGCATGCGACAACCTCGAAAGAGGTCTACGACCGAACTTTTGTCTAAATACGTGTCATCATTATGTTGATTGTAAAAACAGACTGTCTGAATTCCGCTAACCAAATCCTCATTTTTAGAGTCTATGCTTTCTGGAGGAGGGCAACCCAGAATCAACATTCTGCTAACCATCGGGCTGACTTCACGTTTGTCGGGCAACTGCGGATTCGGAACAACCAATCTTTTAATCGTAAAGCCCAACTTCATGCTGCCAATGGGGCAGCATTTTTCATCGTAGATGCCCTTAATATCCCGAAGATTTAGTCTGGCCTGATTGTGAAACTCACTTTCCAAGGGAAGGGCTGATTTTGCCTGGGAGACTAGATAGTCTTTCTCCTCCGTAGGAACGCCTGCTTTAGTCAGTTCTGCGCCCAATTGTTTCAATGCGCCTTCGAATGAAGCCGGAAACTGTTTGTCAAAAATGGGAAATTTAAATTTTACCATTCTTGTATTTGCATAACCTTTTTCAAAATTGAAAATTATGGTTGGCTTGCCGTCATCAACAATAGGTGTATTACATGCTGCGTATGCTTTAGGAATGGTTACCAAGCCAATAATAAGAAAAAAACAGAACTTTAAATTTAAACTAAATTGAATGTTGAAATCGGTTTGCATCATAAGAACCTTCATTATGGCTGGGAAACAGCATTATGGAAAGATAAAAGAGGTATTGATCTCTAACCTTTTTGCATCTTTCAGGACCATTTAAATCTTTTTGAAGCCATGGCATAAGTTGAGCAATGTTGTCGGCATTGCTTCTACCTTCATTGGACCAGTCGTTTTTCTGCGGCTGAAAACTGGGAAGTGCGACTGGTGCTACGGATACGGTCGCTCCTGCTGCGTCAGCGAACGAATCTTTAGCTGTATTCACAGAGGTGCCTTTAGAAATCCCATGTCCTAAACATTTATTGAGTCGATTAATCGAGAAATTTTCTTCAAGAGATGAAAATGCTTCATCGGCAGATTTTTGTCGTCGATATTCCGCGATGTCAAATTTACAAGTTCCAGAGAAGCCCATCGTATAAGCCTGGAGAACGCCACATTCTTTGGCTAATGGTCGAAATAGTTCTTCTAACTCCTGTATGACCTTGGCCCAGGGTAGCGGGGAATTTTTCGTGTCGTTAATGCATTTATGATTCGCTAATTGGTCTTCCAGGAAGTTGTTGCCTAGTTTCCCAGTCAGAGTACCAAAACCAACGCGTCTAAAGGTGTGATGGACAAGTGGTAGATTGCCATCCATAAGCCAAATCTGATCTTTCGCGGTATCATTCAAGATCATTTTCTTGACTGATTCGTCATCATACAAAGGTTCATTGCTTGCTAGCTTTCTATTTGCGCCAGGGAGGCTACTTATAAGATTCTGTTCGTTCGCAATGTTGTTCTTTAGATCTTGAACTGACTGGTGAGTAGATGTCACGAACGAGCTTAGTCCCCATAGTCTCATTCTGTCGGTGTGGACTGGGGGTGATTTAGCTACATCTTTGAGTGTTTTAGCTTGCAGTCCTGAGCAAGCGCGGGAACCTTTTAGAAGTTCTTTTGAATTTTTATCCAGCCCGCACATCGCATTTTCAGTAGAAACCAGAGAATTCAATATGCCGATTTTCTCCGAGGCTCTGCTTAGCACTCCATTTAACTTTTGGAGATTGTCGGTACTCATTTTGGCAACGAAGTCGAGCTTTTGGTTTACTCGCTTTCGATCCTCCATTCGTGGGTGGTTGGATTTGGTTTGCCAACCTCCCTCTTGTGCGCTGTATGCTTGTTGTCGTGCGGAAAGTTGATTAGCCAAGCTTGATCCCATGTTCCATTCTTTTGCATCACACATTCCTTTGATGCGGCAGTATTTAACCCACTCATAAAAACCCATGGCATTTTGAGATTTTGCCAGCATTGAATTCTTGTAGATCAAGTATTGATTCTCGACATTCTTTAAGCATTTCTCGTCTGAATTTTTCCCATATTCATTTTCCCCATACTCAACATGTTTGGCGATTTTCTTGAGGTCACCATCGACCACTCTTCGGCGTTGAATTTGTTGAGGCGTAGGGTTGGTCAGTTGCAACAACTGCAATCTCTCCGCAGCAAGTTTCTGTACCTCCGCGGCAGAATTACTATCTTTAGGAATATACAACGCACTTTGATCCATCTGTGCCATCGTTTCTTTGCTGCTAAAATCCGGCTGCACACCCAGCATCTGCGCTATCTTATCTACCTTCGGCGCCGAATTTCCCCCAGCAGCCACACCCGTACCACTCTGCTGCACCTGCCCTCCGCCACCCGACAATATCGGGCCACGGTCGCTGCCTCGTGAAGTACTGGCTAAATTCCGTCCACCAATTCCTGAATTCCCCATCTTAGCCAGTGGGTTCGCGCCGCCGCTTGATGCCGGCATGCGGTGCTCTTGTCCGGCGCCAATCCCCTGAGGCATGATGCTTCCCACACCAGCGCCGGTTTCGTTTTGTCCTGCTCCCGCCTGCTGGGCTACGTTTAGCAATGGCGAAGCATCATAGGGTGCGGGATTAGAATAAGCTGGGGCTGAAGGACCTGGCACATATTCAGTTGCTGGACTTTCGGGCGCGCTGTTGAGCGCAGTTTCTGGAATATAATTTTCAGCTGCGGGATCTACCTGTTCGGCATCCAGCAGGGCTTTGGCTTCGTCTACTTCGGGACTCAGGCCGCTTCCACCACCAGCGCCGGTGGCTGCTGCCATGGCTTTGTTGCCGCCCGCTCCGCCATCGGGTGATTGACCGTTTGGCATCACGTTTAAAATATCTACTTTCACTAAAGCGTCCCCAAGCGAGCGCAGCGTTTTAGACATCTTTGAGATGTCGCCTTCGGGCACGCCGTAGGCTTTGGCTAAATTTTCTAAGGCGCGGTTAACTGAAGAAGACTTCACGTCGTTCCAGCCGGATTTGCGATCTTTAATATCGTAAAAAGCTAAGAGGGCCTCCAAGATTTTTCGTTTGCTCTCAAAACTTCCTTCGAAGTTTCCTAAGAGCTTGTCGAGTTGGCTTCCGTTAAGTCCCAAGAGAAATCCAATTTGGCGCATGATGGCGTCGAATTCGCCGGAAAAATCTTTGGGGATATTTTGTATGTTGAGGCTAAGTTCGGTGGCGCTTTTATCGAGACGTTTTTTTCTTTCGGCATCTTGGATGCCCACAATGGATTCCAAATATTTTCGAACTTCACCCTGAGCGCCGGCTAAGGCACGCAGTTGGGCTTCGAGTTTGTCGAAGTCCTTCATGTGTAAAATGCTGGGGCCTGTTTTTGAGACTGTGGGATTCATGAGTGACTGCATCTCAAGCGCTGATGCGGAAGGCTGGTAGGGGGCGGGGGTCATAAAACCGGTGGCGCGCACGGAGTTACTCAGCAATGCACTCCATAGAGACAAATAGAATAAGCCCCTCTTACCCATACTCATCTATTAAAACGGTTTAACGGGGTCGAACCAAGTTAAGTTTGGGTTAATTTCGATGTGAAATCAGGTGCTTAGAGGGTTTAAGGGTCTTATCGAGACGTAACTCTTGCGGAAGAGGCGAGGCAGTTCCAGCGATACCCACCAAGAATTTTTAATGCGAAACAAAGCTTCGACCGCGAGATGCCGGGGCTTTTCTAAGGGCTCAAGAACCCATGTATTGGTGGCGTCGAGAGAGAATTCCAGTAATTTGCCATGAAAGGTTAAAAACTGGCGATCATAAGAATGCGCGCCTTTAGCAAAAAAATTTGGACTAATATGTTGTTCTAAAAGATCTAAGTCACTACTCAGGACTAAAATTCGAAATGAAAAGTCTTCCCATCCCTCAAGGATGAGAACAATGATGAATAAGTCTCCGACGCTAAACTGCCGAAAAAGTTTCCCTGCGCGTACTGAATAGGGGAGCAAAACGTCATTGAAATAAAGTCGACTTTTAAAGGTTACTGCATCCTGATTGCCGGGATCATCCATGGTGGAGCGGAAATTTGAGATGCTCTTGATAGGGCTCACCGGGAACTTCTCCATTCCATCCAATATTCTGCGCCGACTGCACCTAGTGCGCCGCCAATGAATACGCCCGCGGGAACGCATACGAAGGCAGCGGGTCCACAGAGGGTGCCGACTGCACCGCCAGCATATCCGAGGGCGGTTCCCAGTGCCAGGCTAGTGGCTTCTCGTTCGATAGCCTTAGCTTTGTCGTCGGCTTGATACACATTGTAGATAATCAGGCCTACTGAAGCGACGACCAGGGCCTTGCCGGTCACTCCGAGGATCTTAGACGTGCGATTGAATCCGTCGTTGCTTACGCCTGAAGATTCGATAATCGTTAAAAAGACCTTTCCTTGGGCTCTCTCCGACCTAAGCGATGAATAAGGTCGTTCAAAAATAGATAGCGAATATCTCTCCATCAACTCCGGCATCGACCTTCCCACCAACTTAGCTCGTCGGGCAAAGGCGACACCGACGTCACTAGTAGATCTACGGCTGAGCCCCATGATTTCGTTGCGAAGGGCATTAGCTTCCTTAGCTCCGGCCTCAGGCGAAAGTTTCCCGTTTTGTACGGCAATTTTTATTTTCTCAGAAGCTCTCGAGATGAGCACTTTATAGTTTTCGCGCACTTTAGAATCGCTGATAAAACGGTATCCAAAATTTGCTCCTTCATTTTTGAGCGCATCCAAGGCCAGCCGGAGCTGGGCATCTCCCGTGGACCTTTCGCTAGCACTATGCAAATTGACAGATCTTTCAATCATTTTGCCAAATGGCTGCAAAGTTTACGCCACGCTGAGGATGAATTTTGGGCCATCGGCAGCTCAATTGATCCTGCATTCCAAGATATTTTTATTCCGAGAATTCGGATTTTGGGACTTCTACTCAGGGTCGGCAGGAGAAGTTTTTAAACAGCGCTTCTTCAATAACTGTTTTGTAGGTTTTATTCGTATCTTTCAGTTCTTCGTAGTTGAGCCGCCTAGACGCGAATGCATCTTATGCGGCAAGAGCCGCAAATTAGAAATCTAAGTTCCTGTTTTACGTTGAGGAATCACGCCGGCGTCAATCATCTTCTTAACTTCGTTCACGTTCACGAGTTTATCGCGGAGAAAAAGATGGATGATGTGCGCAATGAAGGTTTGATAGGGCATGCCGGCTTCGCTAGCTTTTTGCCGAAGAGCATTCATGTCTTCACTATTCATGCGAATGTTGGCCCGCTCGTCTTTTAGCGATTTAAGAGTTTCCTTGGCTGCAAGGCGCAACTCTTTTGTCCGCGCCGACGTAGGCTTCTTTAAGTTTTTATAATTGAGCCTATCTTCGATGTTCTGCTCCAGCTCGCTCAACTGTACTTTTTCGGGATTATATTTCTTTTTCATAAACTACCTTTTATATTTTCGTGCTGGGTAAACAGTTATAAGCCAAAGAATGTCGCCTCGAACTTCGTAGGGTACACCGTGTGGATATCCACCAATATTGACGACAAATATCCGCTGGCCGGGATGTACCGAATTCTCATCGTCTCGAAGAACTCCTTTGGCGATTGCTTTAACGGCGTCTTCGAAAGAGGGCCTCCCCTCGCTTTTGAGCTCCGCATTTTTTCGGGAGTCCCAACCGAATCTCATGCACACATTGTATGCCTAAAGTGTGCGTACGTCAATCCTGTATAATCAGCCGCCCTTAGAGTATAGTTTGAACTGTGCGCCCGAAAGTGGACCATCATGTGCAGTTAAAATGCGTTGGGAGCTAGAAGTTAGGCCTAAGAAAGCATTTTTGAATTGCATCCTTGTTGATTCCCGGCCTGAAAGGGTAAAAGATCCAGACTTCAATTCCTTTCCCAACTCCTAAGGCCAGCGACATAATTACTTTGTGATTCAAAACACTTAGAGTCTCTATATGAGTCAAAAGCAATGTAATGCCATTTCATGGTCCACTTCCGGGCGCACAGTTACAGCTTAACCCAAAGATAACCCAATCTTTGCCACCTACGCCTTATAATGATCCTTATGAAGCTCGGCGGCCTCCTACTCTGCGCCATATTCCTGGGGGATTCGGCCCTAGCGGCTGGCCTCGGGGATGATATGGGCCCCAATCACCAGGGTGTCGTTCCCGGAAAAGTACTGTCTGAAGATTCCAAGCAGTCCGATTACTTCAAAAACATACTCGGCCCCCAGCTTTGTCCGCACTTTGAGGGCAAAAAGCAAAGTTTGGCTCACAAGGTAAAAATGAACCTTCTGAAGCAACCTTCCAAAGAATCTCTCTCCACGGGGCTCACTGCAGAAGGAGATCCGGATGCCTTTGACTTTAAAAAACTGGGTGCTTTGGAGGCCTCTGACCCCATTCAAATTCGAGAGATGCCGGTGGGTGCCGGGAAAAACCTAAGGGCTGTGCTCCACCTAAACCCCCGGAGTTCGCGCCAAGCTTCTTACAATCCGGGGACTCTTAAGCTCACCTATTCTTTCACTAAAAACTCCTTGGGCGACAAAGGCTACACCACCGATCCACCCACCCTCTCTATTGATGGGCACTTTGTGGACTTGAGGCTTCACTGCGCCAAGGTGATGAACCGCATCGGGCCCTAAATCCCCTCTTGCAGGCCTACCCACCTTACGCTAGCTTCGACGACCTGATTCATCGGGTCCACGCGGGCCCCTTAAATCAAATCTAAAGCAGGAAGGTGGTGATAACAAAATGCCAATCGTAAAAGTTCGTGAAGGCGAGTCCTTTGAATCGGCGGTACGTCGTTTCAAAAAACAATGTGAAAAAGCCGGCATTTTGACCGAAGTTCGCAAGCGTGAGCATTATGAGAAACCCTCTGTGCGCCGTAAGCGAAAAAGTCTTGCTGCTCAAAAGCGCCTCGAGAAAAAATCTCGTGGTCCGCGAGTTCCCCGTCCACCCAAGCCCTAAGTTACTTTGCCGGGCTACCTCAGTGTTGAGCTAGCCCGGCTTCTTTTTTAAATCAGCAAACCTCACTTTCATAGGAGAGACTTTTCTATGTCTCAGCTCAAAGCAAAAATTCAAAAAACTATGACAGAGGCCATGAAGGCTAAAGACGCTTCACGATTGCAGATCGTGCGACTCATCTGGAATGCTATTCGCAAAAAAGAAATTGATGATCGAAAAGACCTCACAGACGCCGACATTGAAAAAACTCTGCTTACCATGCTCAAGCAGACTCAAGAAAGTTTAGCCCAAGCTCAAGGAGCCGCGCGGGCGGAAGCTATCGCGGAATCTGAGGGCGAAATTAAAGTGATTAAAGAATTCCTTCCCGAGGCCATGAGCGAGGAAGAAGTGAAAAAAATTATCAATGAAATCGTGGCCAAGCTCAAAGAATCCGGCAAGCTCCCTGCGGGCGGTGCTGGTATGGGTGCGGTGATGAAAGAGTCGATGGCCGCAATCGGCTCTCGTGCTGAAGGAAAAGTGGTACAAGCTGCGGTGAAAGCCGCGCTTGGCTAATGGAATCCCTCTCAGACGCCAAAGAAAAAATTAAAGACCGAGCCGATCTTGCCCATTACATCGCCAAACACACCAAGCTAGTCAAAAGTAACCAAGGCTTTAAGGCTTGCTGTCCGCTGCCTGGTCATAAAGAAAAATCACCCTCATTTTACGTTAACACTCGCGACAATTATTTTTACTGCTATGGCTGCAATCGCGGTGGAGATATTTTCTCATTTTTAAAACTCGTAGAAGGCTTAGAGTTTATTGAGGCCCTTAAAGAATTGGCGGCCGATTTAAACATTGAGCTTCCACAAATGGGCAGCGGGAACCTTAAGTCCGAGGGACCTTTGCAAAAATCTCGCAAAGACAAAGGTTTTGAGATTTTAAACCGTGCGGCTCTGTTTTTTAACCGCATGCTAATTGATCAAATTTCTCCGGGGGCCACCCAAGCTTACGAGTACCTCCGGGGCCGGGGCATCAGCGACAACGAAATGATGGACTGGGGCTTGGGCTGGGCGCCGGCTGGGGGCCAAGTCCTGTTAAAAAAACTTAAGGGCGATGAAGAATTTGAAATTGCCCAAGCCGTGGGCCTGGTTCGACAGTATGGGCAAAAGGCCTACGATTTTTTTCAAGACCGTTTGATGATTCCGATCCGCGATGTTCGAGGGCGCACGGTGGCTTTTTCGGGTCGTAGTTTGTTGCCGGTGTCTGAGAACAACCCCAAATATAAAAACTCACCTGAAACCGACTGGTTTAAGAAAAAAGAAACCCTCTATGGCTTGGATTTATCCCAAAAACTTATCCGAGATGAAAACTTTGTATGCTTTGTTGAGGGCTATTTTGATCAGTGGGCCTTTTTGCGCAAAAGAATTCCCGCCGTGGCCGTTATGGGCACGGCATTAAGTGATGAGCACTTGCAGTCCATCGTAAAGCACACCAAGCAGGTGGTTTTAGTGCTGGATGTGGACCAGGCCGGGGTTAATTCCACAAAGCGTTCACTGCCGCTGCTCTTACAAAAAAACTTCGATGTAAAAATTTTTTCTGACATGGCGGGCAAAGACCCCGATGAATGGTTGAAGGAAGCTCAGCTTACGGAAGTGCAAATACGGACGCGCCTGCTGGGCGCACCCGAGGCTCTGGAATGGTGGGGCCGCCTGGTCATTAAAGAAAGTGCAGACCAAAGTTTCAATCGGCTCCAAACCTTGAAGGCCCTGGAAGAGGTGTGGGTTATGGCTCGTAGCATCGGACACAAAAGTATTTTGGCTGATGAATGGGGGCGGATATTGGGGCTACCTAGTCGTGATTTGGCCAATTCCTTGGAAGAAATGCAGTCACGAAGGCCACCTGATCGGGTGCACCGCGAAAATTTAGACGTCGACCCCGCCCGACTCTCTCAGCCCGCCGCTAACACCCGCAAACTTTCCCAAAGTGACCGCTTAGCTGAAGAGATTTTCGTCTTTTGGGTGCGCTATTGGGAGCTTCTTTTGCCCAAAAGCCATGAGGCTTGGGAAGACCGCGAAAAGCTCTTTAAGGGGACAGTCTACGAAACGGTAGCCTGTCAGATGAGTGCCGAAGCGCGGCGAGGGCATGGCGATTTGAGTCAAGATTTCCTACGCGGACAGTTGGCTAATGAAAGTCTCGACCCGCTGTTGAGATCTTCCTTGCTCAAGGGTTTGGTGAGCTCCGAGCTTGCGCTTCCGGAAGATGCGACTAAGATATTAAATTCATTTGCCGAATTGTCTTCCGCTTTGGAAAAAGAGCGGGTAGGTCTGGAACTTCGCCGTCTTCAAGGAGAATTGCGAAGTCACAGCCACGATTTAGAAAAAACGGCCCAGTTATTGCATGAGGTTCAAGGCCTCAGAATGAATTTGGAAAAACGCAAATAAGCGTGTATGTCCAGAGGTTTAACTTTCGGTCCCAGGGAGTACAAGAATCGAAATGCCCCAAAAGAAAAAAGCATCTGTAAAAAAAGCGAGCCCGGTTGTTCAAAAAAAAGGTCCCGCTATAAAAGTTCCGCTTGCCGCAAAAAAGACGGCGCCTGTTGTTGAAAAAACTCCAGCGAAAGCGAAGGGTGGCAAGCGCGGCGGTGACTCTCCGGCGGTTATTTTAGAAAAACTAGCTGAGCTCGGAGCAAAAAAAGGCTTCCTCACTTTTGAAGAAGTGAACAATGCTCTGCCGAAGGAAATGACTTCTACCGAACAGCTCGAAGAAGCCATCACCTACTTAGGAAATAAAAAAATTGAAATCGTCGACAGTGAAGACGATGCCAAAGCGCCTAAAAAGAAAGCTGCCAAAGACGGGGCCGATGCGGCCGCAGCTGAAGGTGAAGAGGAAGAAGAAGGTCCCCAGCAGCCCGCCAATATGGAAGAAGACGCGGATGAGCTGCTCAAGGCCAACGACCCTGTTCGACTTTACCTGCGTAAAATGGGTTCTATCCCACTACTCACCAAAGATGGTGAAGTGGAAATCGCCAAACTTATTGAAGAAGGCGAAGCCGAGGTTATGGAAGTCGTTTTGAATTCTCAAATCGGGATTCAAGAAGTGCTTTCTGTTGGTGAAAGAATTCGCTTAGGCAAAATTCGAGTTCGCGACGTGGTGCGTGGGCTTGATGAAGATGATCCTGAAGTTAACGAAGACGAATACCGCGACAAGATTTTGCGCGCTATCGATATGGTGAAAGAGTTTGAAGGCCTTTTGACTTCTGGCAAGGGCACTCAAAAAACTTTGGAAAAAGCGCGCGACAATATGTTCGACGCCTTCCGTGAGATTTCTTTCAACCGTAAAACCATTAACCGCATCGTAGGCCGCATGAAGGGCTACGTGCAGGTAATTGAAGATTCTCAGTCCATTTTGAACCGCGAGTTGGCTAAAATTCGCTGCCGTACTTTGGAAGACTTCAATGAACTTGAAACGAAGTTTCAGGACGCCACGAAGAAGATCCATGCCTTTAAGCAGTCGGGCAATCGTTCGTGGGATGATTTGCTGCCTCTTCGTAAGGTTGTAGATGAGCAAAAAGGTCGGATGTCGGACGTGGAAGTTCAGTCGGGTCTGCCGGTCGACAAACTTCGCAAGATGTATTCACAGATCGTAGAAGGCGAACATAAGGCGGACCTTTCTAAGGCTCGCTTAGTAGAAGCCAACCTACGCCTCGTGGTGAGTATTGCTAAAAAATATACCAACCGAGGTCTTCAGTTTTTGGACCTTATTCAAGAGGGCAACATCGGTTTGATGAAGGCCGTGGATAAGTTTGAATATCGCCGTGGATATAAATTCTCCACTTACGCGACTTGGTGGATACGTCAGGCCATCACTCGCGCCATTGCCGACCAAGCGCGTACCATTCGTATCCCCGTGCATATGATTGAGACCATCAACAAACTAGTTCGTACGAGTCGCTACTTGATGCAAGAAATCGGTCGTGAACCTACGCCTGAGGAAATCGCAGCCAAAATGGAGCTTCCGGTTGAAAAAGTACGTAAGGTACTGAAAATCGCCAAAGAGCCCATTTCTCTGGAAACTCCCATCGGTGAGGAAGAAGATTCGCACCTGGGGGACTTTATCGAAGACAAGACCGTGATTAATCCCTCTGAGGCTGTGATTAACCTGAATCTTTCCGAGCAAACTCGTAAGGTCTTGGCGACGCTCACACCTCGTGAAGAAAAGGTTTTGCGCATGCGCTTTGGTATTGGCGAAGAGTCCGACCATACTTTGGAAGAAGTGGGTCAAGACTTCTCGGTAACTCGGGAACGTATTCGACAAATTGAAGCCAAGGCTCTTCGCAAATTGCGCCACCCTAGCCGGGCCAAGAGATTAAAGACTTTCGTCGAAAACTAAGGCCTTTTGTTTTGATTTTTAGGTCTAAAAATGATGTGAGTGCCCTACATGGGCATTTTTCCTTTACTTACGCTTAGTTTTTTTCTCGTTGCCTCTCAGCGCATCTACGCAGAGGTCCTGCCTTCGGCTGAAGAGAGCATCGGTCGGGTAAAGGATTGGTCAAAAAGTCGTTTGCGCGAAGCTGAGCAAAGTTTTGCAAATTCCGGTTTGGCTCGAGAGAAGTCTCTGGATTTTTGGGGCACTGAGATCGTTTACCAAATTCAAGTGGACCGTTTCAATGATGGAGACCCCTCAAACAATGTGGCGAATATCTCGGATATTCAGCGGGACTTTCAAAGCACCACTCAAAAAGGAATTCCTGATTACCGGCACGGTGGGGACTTAGCTGGCATTATCCAAAGGCTAGATTACCTGAAGGAACTAGGCATCGGGTCCATTTGGATCACCCCGGTATTTAAGAATCAAAACGCGTCTTATCATAATTATTGCACTTCCGACTTTACGCAGATTGACCCGGCCTTTGGGACCAATGAACTTTTTCGTGAATTTGTGGCTCAGGCGCATCGCCGAGGCATCAAGGTGATTTTAGACATTGTGGTGAATCACATTTGCAGCAAGGGCACTCGCTATCAATCACCAGCTCATCAGCCGGCCAATTATGGAAGCTGTGTAAATGATTCCATGAATAAGTATTTAAGTGGAAACCCCCAGGCACCCATCAATGGGCGCCTTGATATAAAGTTTGGAGATGATTTTTTCCCTCCTCTTCGAAATGCGGCTTTTCTAAGTCGATGCGGTCATAAAGACGGGGACTCAGGCAGCAATGGGGCGGGAGCTGTTTATGGGGATTTTATCGATGAAATGTTGGATCTTGAAACCAACAATTGGGATTTTCAGGAAATCTTTACCAACATTCACAAATGGTGGATTGCCTATGCCGACATAGATGGCTTTCGAATGGATGCCATTAAGCATGTGACTGCTGATTTTACGGCGAAGTTTGCCACTGAAACTCGGGACTATGCCCGAACTTTAGGTAAAAAGAATTTTTTTGTAGTGGGCGAGGCCGCAGGAGAAATTAAATATCCAGGCTGGGAACTGACCTCGTCCCTCCACCTCGGAAAAATGCAAGACGCGGTCGTGGGAGAGTCCAAAGTGCCCCAGTCCTTGCGAGCCCGAGTTCGCGATTTGAACTTTCTTTATCAAAGCAATCCCGCGTGGCCCCATCCAGGGACAAACGCAGTTTATGATTTTTCATTATCCGGGACTTTAGCAAGATTTTGGAAACGAGAGGCCTCGGCCCTTTCCTTTAAACATCTTTTTTTCCAAGGAGCGGACAATCAGAATTTTGGGCGGAGTTTTGATAGCACAAGTTTTGCTGATGTGATGGGAAATCCTGGTGGCATGTCGCATGGTTATGCAGATATGACCTATAATGGAGATCCAAGGCTTAGCTGGATCCTTCTTGAAATTCACGATTGGCCGCGCTTTGCTCTGGGCGGTCAAAGTTATGAGCAAATGATAAGTGCCATGACAAATCTTCTTCTCACAGAGGGTACCCCGATTATCTATTATGGTTACGAGCAAGGCTTCAATGCGAGAACTCCTCCCGTGGACCGAATCCAAATAACCGACCGACAGGCTCGAGCCGAGGTGGACGACGTGCTGGGTAACTCGAGTGATTCTTTTGATCACAAATACCATCCGCGCTATCGCCAAGATATGTTTGTCAGCGGACCTTGGCGCATGGGAAGCACTTTACCTTCAGTGAATCAGCTCTCCGGTGTGGGCTATCGTCATGCTGAGGAGGGGCCCAGGAATTGGCGTGAAGACCCCTTTTTACGCACAGATCATGAGCTCTTTCAGCGCATTCGTGGCCTTAGTCATTTGAGGCAGTCTTGCAAGGCTCTGAAGTATGGAAAAACCTACTTTCGAGCCGCACACCAAGACGGCAATGGGGGACTTCTGGCCTATTCCCGAATAGATAGCCTGGCTGCTAAAGAGGTATTGGTATTGGCAAATAGTTCAGCGCATATCATTTCCATAGGGGAGTTGGGTATCGATACAAGCTTGGCCCGAGGTCGTTCCAAAAAACTTTGGAAAAATGCTTTGAAGGGTTCAGAGCTGGCCTGGGTGAAAGAGGGTTCCAATCCACATCCCGGCGCGACACTTTCGTTCGACGATCCCGACACGGCCGACCAAGTGGAAAGATTTGACCTGTCGCCCGGAGCCGTTGCTGTTTTCGTTGATTCCGAAAATTTGACGGAGTTCCGTGAAGATCTTGGCCGGGTGCATCTTTGCAAAGACTAGGTTTTTTTGCTTACTTATCGCCATCACAGGGGTGCGCTAAAAGGGAGTGCTGATCATGAAAACTAAAATTTTAAATTGGGCCTGGGCTTTTTTTCCTTTGTTTGCGGGAGCTGAAACAAAGATTCCCCGAGGTGGCGAAGGTCATCCTCGAAACCCCATTCTTCGTTTTCAAAATGAATTACCAGCACCTACTTGGTTAGAAAATCATCGGAAGTTTTCGGTCGACAAACTTTCAGCGAATCTTCGTTGGCCAGAAGAAAACCGTCCTGGATCCGATCCGGGTTCGGTTGTAGCAGCTCCTTATCATGGGGCTCAGAACTACGTTTATCATTGGATAAGAGACGCGGCACTGGTGATGAATGTGGTCATTGATCTTTATGTCGCCGAAGTTGATCCTGTTGTGAAAACTTTTTATCGGAACGAAATCGAAAACTATGTGAAGTTCTCTAAGGTCAACCAAGAGACCTTTACTCCTAGTGAGAGCGAAGGTTTGCAGAGTCCAGGCTATGGTGAGCCCAAGTTTGAATTAA
Organism: uncultured Bacteriovoracaceae bacterium; assembly: GCA_964477895.1. Classification (GTDB taxonomy): domain Bacteria; phylum Bdellovibrionota; class UBA2428; order UBA2428; family UBA2428; genus CAYZFQ01. Next base: position 185,730 of record CAYZFQ010000001.1, read on the forward strand.
ATGGACCGGCTTATGCGGGTCCCTGGGGTCGCCCGCAAAATGATGGGCCGGCCTTGCGCGCGATTACCTTAATTCGCTGGTTGAGAATATTACAAAATGAAGCCAAGGCAGCGCTTGAGATTACAACTGATGCTGCAGCTCGTGAGATGATTACAAATAATTTTCGAAAAAACCAAAAGTTTTTATATTATGTTCCCAATGATACCGCACAGGAACGGGCCGAAGCTCTGCAAAATCCGGGTGTGATCAAGCGAGACTTGGGGTTTCTTGTAAAAGTAAAAACGGATTTAGCTATCGATTTATGGGAAGAGGAAATTGGTTATCATTTTTATACCCGTATCGCCCAACGTCGCGCTCTTATTGAGGGAGCAAAGCTCGCCGATGATTTGGGCGATGACTCTCTGCTAAAATTTAAAATCTATCCCGAAGGCCGTGATCCTCATACAGTAGAACGTCGTTCGGCAGAGGGCTACCGTATAAGCGCTGAAGAGCTCGGTCGTTGGCTGGGTGGATTTTGGGACGATCGCCGAAAATATATATTAGTGACCAAAGACATTCCGGAGCGTCGGCTTTATTGGAAGACAGCCGACTTAGACTCGGCTGTTATTCTCGGTGTTCTCCATTCTGAAGGCAGTGATGGTTTTTACTCCCCGTCTAAAGATCAGGTGTTGGCCACGATGTACGCTCTCGAGCAACGCTTTGTGCAGGAGTATGAAATTAATACCAATCCCGATCTCCAGTTAAGTGAGAGGCTCCCGGGACAGACAGAAGAAGACCGTCGACCTCTTTCACCTGCTATCGGACGCTATCCGGAAGATCATTACGATGGGTACAATGGGAATAACGATACACTTGGAAATCCTTGGGTACTCACTACCAATGCCTTTGCCGAAGCGCATCTAAAAGCCGCACGAGATTTTATCAAGGCGGGCTCCTTGAGCATTAACCCTGTTAATCACGACTTTTTTTCTAAGCTTCTTAACCGCTCCGACCTTAAGGCAAACCAAACTTTTGTGGCCGGTGCTCCCGACCAGCAATTCGAAAGAATTGTAGCGTCGATGATTAAAAAAGCCGACGGATATTTTGAGAGAAATCTTCGCCACTTTGAATCGTGGTCGCCCAACCGAGAAAATCCCGGCTTAGCTAAGGGGTCTTATAAAGAGCAAATGAATCGTAGAAGCGGATTTCAGCAGGGAGCCTATGACCTAACTTGGAGTTATGCGAGCTTCCTTACAGCCATTGCGGCGCGGAACGCGATTAACTAAAAGCCTAAGGCTATTCCTTTAAAGCCGACTTCGTTCGTCGTCCCTTGAGTTGGTAAAGCAACTGGCGACTTTGGTCGTAGACTTCAAAAATTCTTTGATCCGTATCGAAGCGCTCGGGCTTTAGCGAAGCTTGGTATTTTGCCGGACTTTGGCGGGTTAAAATTATTTGCGGTCGAATAGCGCCATAAAAACTCTCTCGGGTTTGAGTATCGATGGCTTCAAAACTAAAATTGGAATCGCGAGTGCCCTCTGAAATTCGGGTGATCATAAAGCCCACTGCACGCCGCGAATAATCTACCCGTGTTGAGAAATAGTCTTTCACCAGCTTTTCTGCGAGATCGCGGGCGGCGCCCGAAGGTCCGTGAATTGTTGAGGCTTCTCCGGAGACGCTTTCAGGGGTTGTGGCTTGAATGTGAGCTGATAAAGCAAAAGAGGCCATTAATGACATCAAAGGCCTAAATCCTCGAAAAAATTTGATAGAAAACTTCATACGGAAGGACTACTGGGGGCTGCCACACCCAGTCAAGGAATGCGTTTGCGTGAGCGTTTACTTATAGAACTGTCACTCGCAAAGAAATCGGTCTAAAATCCCAAGAGATGAAAGTTTTAGAGGCGGCCCAAATCAAAAAGTCCTTTGGCCAGTTCAACGCCTTAAAGGGCGTGGATCTTTCTATCGAGGCAGGAGAATGCCTTGGTCTTTTGGGTCCTAATGGAGCTGGGAAATCGACTTTTATCAATATCATTTATGGGGCCATCCGCCGCAGCCATGGGGATCTTAAGGTTTTTGGTTTGGACCCCACCTCACAGAGTCGGCATATCAAACGAAGGTTGGGCGTAGTTCCCCAAGAAAATGCCTTAGATGACGGCCTAACTGTGATGGAAAATATGCAACTTTTTGCACGTTTTGTACGCGTGCCTCGAGAACTGAGAAATGAGCGTATCGAAGAACTCCTGGCCTATATGTCTTTGGATCATAAAAAATCAGCGGAGATCAGAAGTTTATCTGGAGGGATGAAGCGACGTCTAGCCTTCGTTCGGGCCCTCTTGGCTGATCCGGAGTTATTGATTTTAGATGAACCTACGACAGGCTTAGATCCGGCCGTACGGCACCTTTTGTGGCAGCGGGTGAGTGATTTAAAAAAACGCGGGAAAACCATTTTAGTGACGACCCATTATATGCATGAGGCGGAAGTTCTTTGCGACAGAGTTGTGATTTTAAACCAAGGCAAGATTGTGGATGCGGGGTCACCGGCTTCTCTCATCGATCGGCACACTCCGGGTTTTGTGGCCCTCTATGAAAATCAAGAAGGTCTCGAGCCACGGCTTAGGGCTCTCGCACCCCCAGCATGGACCCTTTTTAAACAACGCGATGCTTGGTGTTTGCGGGCTCCGGGTCTGGCAGAGCTAGCGGATTTTCAAAAGAGCCTCGATTTCAAACCACTACAAATTCGGCCCGCAAATTTAGAGGATGTTTATCTCAAGCTTACCGGCGAGGAGCTGAGTCAAAATGATTGATTCAATAAAACTCAGTTGGTCCATCGTTTTGCGAAACTGGACCGTTTACAAAAAAGATTTTATTGCCAACATTTCTCCTACAGTGGCTGATCCGAGTTTGATTATGCTTTCTTTGGGAATTGGATTGGGTCCCTTTGTTCAAGAGGTTAATGGACGTTCCTATCTCGCTTTTTTGGCTCCCGGTTTAGTCGCTGCGACAGCTCTTTTCACTTCATTCTTTGAGACGAGTTATGGATTCTATATTCGCATGACTTATGAATCTGTTTTTAAAGCTATGCTGACAACCCCAATTGGAGCGCGTGAAATTGTTATAGGAGAATTTGTTTGGAATTTTTTAAAGGGTGCCATGATGGCACTGGGGGTGGGCCTTTTTCTATTTCTATTTGGACTGGTCCCTAGCGTAGGGGTTTTGTTTTGTGCGGCCTTGTTAGGTGGTCTGATTGCTATTCCCTGCGCAGCTCTAGGCCTTCTGGCTGCGACCTTTGTTCGTAATATCAATCAATTTCAGAGCGTATACTCATTTGTAATCGCCCCTATTTATTATATGTCGGGCGGATTTTTCCCCTTGGAACCGATGCCTCGATATTTTCAACTTTTTGTTCAGATTTCTCCCTTCACCCATGGGGTGCGTTTGATGCAGTTGATGTTTTGGCAACAACTCACGGCTCGAGATCTGCTCGTTCATGGAGGGGCCTTGATCATATTTGCCGTGGCATTGAGCGCCTGGGCTAATAAACGGATTCAGGCTAAGCTCGTACTTTAGTTGTGAGCTACTATAAAAATTATCTGCAATTCACTTTAAAGTTTTCAGTGGTGATGGCGCTGCTAACGGGTTTGGGCTTCGGCCTTTATCTTTGGGTGGACCAGATTCCAGATATTCCTTGGTGGTATTCGCTAATGGCGGGTCTTGTGGCTTTTTCTGGTGCTTTTATGTGTGGCAGTGTGGCTTTTTGGTTTTTGCTGCTACTCACTCTCGGTGGAAAAGTGCGAGCCTATAGTTTTTTGAGTGCCCTAACGGGACTTGTTTTTGTGGCTTGTTGTTTTTTTACGGCCTACTACAGAATTTGGTCTTACCCCTTAGGAGGTCTTTCCAGCCTCTTTGTTCTCTATGTGCCGGCACTTGTTTCGACCTATGCTTTTTGGCGCTACTCACAAATTTATATTCATGAAGTTTGAAGAGTTATGGCCACTGACTTTGAGGAACTGCAAGAAAAGTTGAAAATGGGATTCCGAGTCTCAGACACCCAATTCGATAAAATATTTCCTTCTGATTTGCGTTCTCAGGCCCGATTGCACTGGACTAGCGTGGCCGTCGCCTTGGAGGCTACCCAGCTCTTAACCGCAGGCTGGGACCCTGGCGAGGGAGTGCAGATTCTAGATGTGGGTTCGGGGGCGGGAAAATTTTGCTTCGTAGGCGCCCTGGCCAGCGCAGCACATTTTACCGGCATCGAACAGCGTAAAACCCATGTGGATGCAGCTCGCTCTGTAGCTCGGTCCCAGCGAATTCCACGGGTACGCTTTCGGTGTTGTGACTTAGAAGCTGTGGATTGGGGGATTTTTCATGGTTTCTATCTTTTTAATCCTTTCTACGAGCATATTAACTCCGATATGCGAGTGGATCAGGCCGTAAGTTTTTCGCAATCGCGTTATGAGAAATGTGTAGAGATTGTTCAACAGAAATTGAGTGCTTGTAGGCCGGGGACTCGCGTTGTGACTTATTATGGATTTGGAGGGCCCCTCCCCTCATCTTACCGAAAAGAGGAAGGCTTAGAGCTGAGTCCCCACTTAGAGCTTTGGACTCAAGAATAATAGATTGATCTGGGTGACAAATTCCAAGATGATGGGCCCTTATGGCATTATTCGACGATATCACCCAAACGATTGGTAACACTCCCCTAGTACGGATGCAGAGAATCGGAAAAAATTTTGGAGCCAACATTTTTTTAAAACTAGAGTTTTTTAACCCTTTGGGGAGCGTCAAAGATCGCATTGGCATGAACATGATAGAAGACGCGGAAAAAAGCGGAAAGCTTAGTCCAGGGATGCATATCATTGAACCTACCAGTGGAAACACGGGTATAGCCTTGGCGTTTGTTGCGGCCGCCAAAGGTTACAAACTCACATTGACGATGCCTGAAACGATGTCGATGGAGCGGCGAACTCTTTTGTTGCTATTGGGTGCGGAAGTTATTTTAACTCCTGCGCCTTTAGGAATGAAAGGCGCCATAGCCAAGGCTCTGGAACTGCTTAGTAAAGACTCAAACTCTTTTATGCCTCGACAGTTTGAGAACCCGGCTAATCCGCAAATTCACGAACGTACAACAGCCCAAGAGATTTGGAAGGATTGCCAAGGAAAGGTCGACCGGGTGATTTGCGGGATTGGGACTGGAGGAACTTTTTCTGGAATTGGAAAAGCTCTCAAAGACAAAAACCATAAATTGAAAATGATTGCCGTGGAGCCCGAGGAGTCGCCTGTGATTTCTGGTGGCGCCCCAGGTCCCCATAAAATTCAGGGCATCGGTGCCGGATTTGTGCCCAAAAATTTTGATCGAAAATATCTAGACGGAGTGGAGAAAGTGTCTAGTCAGGAGGCGCTGCAAATGGCTCGCCGACTTATTAAGCAAGAAGGTATTCCTGTGGGAATCAGCTCGGGGGCTGCGGTGGTAGCGGCTTTGCGTCAGGCGGCGCTGCCCGAGGCTAAGGGACAGAATATTGTAGTCATCATTCCCAGTTACACTGAGAGATATTTAAGTACTCTTTTGGCAGAAGAAGAAAAACAGAAGGCACAGGCTTTGAAAGCTGAAGAAGTAATCCCGGAATTTTTAGCTGAGGTCAAAGATTAACAAATGACAAATTCGACAGAATCTCCCCCATGTCCACGATGTCAATCGATTTACTCCTATGCCGATCGAGACCTTTGGGTTTGTCCGGAGTGTGCTCATGAGTGGAACACGAGCACCACGCTGGTACCATCGCTTAAGGCCGAAAGAGTGGTGCGGGATGCCCACGGAAATAATTTACAAGACGGAGATTCGGTGACAGTGATTAAAGATCTTAAAGTGAAGGGTTCCTCCTCTTCGGTGAAAATCGGAACTAAGGTTAAAAACATTCGGCTCGTAGACAGCGAAGATGGCCACAATATTGATTGTAAGATTGAGGGCTTTGGAAGCATGAGTCTTAAATCAGAATTTGTTAAAAAGATTTTGTAGGGCAAATGCCTTTTGTAAGTCTCTACAAAGGTCGCCCCGATCTTAGCATTCTGCGAGTCCGAGTCGTGCCGGGAGCTTCGCGAAATGCGGTGGCAGGCCTTCACGGTGATGAGATCAAGTTTCATTTGCAGAGTCCGCCGGTGGATGGAGCGGCAAATGCAGGACTCGTAGCCTTCGTCGCCCTCCTCTTTGAAATCAAGAAAAATCAGGTTGAGTTAATTAGGGGAAAAAGCTCGCGCTCCAAACAGCTTTTGGTATCACTTCCGATGGCGGAAGTGAGGAGGCGTTTGGCGGGGCTTCTAGAATCAGCGTCCAAGTCTTAGGGTGAGGGGGGTGTCGAAGCGAGGCTACGACCTAGGCGGCCATTAAAAAACTCTCGTTCAAAGTGGCGAAGGTTTTGATAGTTCGTTTTTCCACCCACTAGCTGGGTGAGCTGAGTGCGTACCGTTTCTTCGTAATCTCGCATGCGCGAGACGTCTTGGGCAAGACTATCTACTTTGATCTGAGTTTTTAAGCGGAGAAGCTCTGTGACGAGGGGGCCCTCGATGGCCATAAAGCTAACAATCACCCGGTCGCTCAGCTCGAGCTTTTCTTGAAGAAACTTATTCAAGGCAAGGATCCAATCTTTTTTTAGAGATTCATCGGTTTTGAACTCGGCGTAGCCTTGGAGGTATATGAGATTGTCGGTGTATGTGGGCCGATAGGTTGAGTCTAGGTCGGGAAGAAACTTGGGACGCATCGCTCGGGCAAGCCGAACGCGTTCGACAAAATCATTGGAGTCCGTTTTCGGAGCCACTAAGTTTTGGAGGACGCTTTTAATGGAGAGGGGAATCGAAGGCACCAAAAGACATATAAGAATGAGTCCACAAACAACGCCAATTTGCACTCCCCGAAGGTACCAGTATTTTTGTGCCGCCTGAGAGGCCTCAGGTGCTGCTGCCACCAGGCTTTTAAGGTGGGTTTGAGAATCGTTGTTTAGCTCGCCACCCAGTTCGGTTTGAAAGATAGCGTTGAGGGACGATTCCACATCCTTGATAAACTGCAGGCTGATTTTTTCTAATTTGCCAGAGTCGGTGACTTCACGGCTAAGGTGAGCTTGAAAAAGCTTTTGTGAGGTTCGTAGAACTTCACGAATCTCGGCGGGTCGGCGTTGTGCTTGGGTTTTGGTCCAAGCCTTTTGGGCGGCATCAATATTAAGCAAAGCCTGGCGTTTGAGATCGGCAATATCACGTTCTTGCTTTTCCACTTGGGACTTGAAGCTTTCATCCATGCGACTTCGTTCATTTTGCGACCAATGGTTCAGTTCCAGACTCAATTTTTCTTTGTCGGCTAACAGCCTTTCCAAGTTTATTTTTTCGGCCAAGCCTTCTTCCTTAAGCCGCAATGTATCCTTTGTAATTTCAAGAGAACTCTTTTCAAGACGATCAATCTCTAAGAGGGCTCGGCGCAGCCGTTCCTCGGCGGTAAGAATCTCTGCGCGTAGGGTATCGCTAGTGCTTTGCGCCAGTTTCTGCTGAGATTCAAGGGCGTGAAGAGATTCCTGGGTGATACGAACTTTATGTTGTTGCTCGCTTTCTTGAGTTGAAAGCTCGCTCAGGGTCTTTCTTAGTTTGACAATCTCTTCTTCGATTCCAGATTTCTGGAGGTCGAGCTTTTGGATGAGCTTTTCAGTTTGGGTGGCGAGGTCTTTGCTTTCATCGGTGAGGACGCGTTGAGCCCGAAGCTTTTTCAGGGCTTGTTCTTCATCCGCTTGTGCGCGAAGCTGTTTGGCCAACGCCTCTTCTAGGCTTTTTTGTTGGATGACATTCTTGGTTTGAAGTGCTCGTAAGGCCTCTTCTTCGGAATCTCGTTTGGCGCGCAGGCTATCGGCCTCCTGGCTTCGTTGATGAGACTCTTCTTGAAGGGTTTTTATCGTCGATAAGAGTTGGGTTTTTTGGCCTTCTAGGTCCGGCAACTCAGTCTTTAGCTCTTTTTGATTTCTTAAAAGCTCGGCCGTTGCGACTTCGGCCTCCGACTTAACGACAAGAGAGGCTAGCTCTCGCTCTTTTGCGAGTTTCTCACGCGCAAGTTGATTTTTAAGACTCTCTAGTTGCTTCTCGTTTTTTTTCTCGAGCTTCGGAAGCTCGAGTTGGAGTTCTTCCATTTTCTTTTTTTGTTCGATAAAAGCACTCTGTAGAATCTCGGACTCATGGCTTTTCTCGGTGAGGTCCTGCTTAAGGGCACCCACTTGGTGGGTGAGGTTTTGAATAAGTTCACGAAGACGATTGACTCTTTCGTCGAGGAAAGTCTCTTCATGTGGGGAGGAGCTCCGTGGCTCCCCTAAGTCTTCCATTTTCAGAGTAAGTGTTGTTGATTGTCCAACTCTTAAGCAACGTTCTCCTTGGAAAGGGTACTTCTCCTTAGCAACAATTTTTTTATTTCCGATAAAGCTTCCGTTTGAGGAGCCTCGGTCCCAGAAAAACCACGATCCCTGTTCTTCTTGAATAAACTCAAAGTGGATTCGACTGAGGGCTTCCAAGGGAAGGGCGAAGGTAGAGTCGGAGGTTCTACCCAGAGTAAAGCGCGCAGTGGTCACCAAAAATTCCCATGTTTGATTTGCGACAGTTGCTCGCAGTAGGAATTTTCTTTGGCCACCCATAATTTGCTAGGAAGCTTTCTTGTGCGGATCCTCGCCGCCCAGGTCATTATGGCGGGTGCCACCCGTTTTTCGGAGCTCCTTTTCCACGGTCATTTGAGCCAGGGCCTCAATGGGGTCTCGTTGCTCATTAAAGGGCTCGAGGTTATCTGGAATTTCATTGGTAGAAGAGGACTCCCACAGGCGGCTGAGGCAACGGTCGTAGATATCCACTACTTTAACGTAGATTTTCTCAGGGGAGCTCAGGGTATAAATTATAGAGAGTACTACGGAAAACAATATGCCGAATGTGGAGGCGCTGATGGCAAAGCTGATCTTCAATAGGAAGGTATCCATAATGAGTTTTGATCCTTCGGGATCTTTGATGTCGAGATTGCCGAGCTCAGGAAGGGCTTCCATAATACCTAAAAAGGTTCCAAAAATTCCGCTAATAATGAAGAGACCGGGGATTAAATTTAGAACATCGTTAACAGCGTTGATGGGGACCCATCCAAAGAGACGGCCAAAGTAGGGATTGCTGGCCGAAGTACTTTTAGAAATCTCAAGAAAGCGAGGCGACTCTCCACTTTCGCGATACCGCAGGAATCTGATCTCAGCCAAACAGTCGTGCACAAAACGCGCGCATCCCTGTTGAATGGCGAAGAGGCGGTCGATGGGAGAGGTCACGTAGTCGAGTTTTCGGCGCATCATCACACCGCGTACTTCAAAAAGTTCATAGAAAGTGCGTTCCAATAGTTTTTTCACGTTTACAAAGAAAGACCCGCCGTCTTGTTGTCCGCGCTTTTCTAAGAAGCGAACCGTACGTTTCTCGAACTCTTTTGCAAACCACCATTGACGACGCACGGTGAAGGTAACAAGCAGTTTCACTGTGGCCGCTATAAAAAAGGCGACAAACATCAGCGGCAGCAAAACCCCCGATGCCATATTGGCAAGTCCCTGGATGATGTTCTGAATAAACGTATGTAACATTTTGTCTCCTAATCCTTCAGATTAAATTTAACGATGACTCGTTGAGCCTTTTGGCATTTATATTTTTTGCAAAATTGGGCTTCAGGCATGTCGTCAGGAATGCTTTGAGCATCTAGCCCTGCGGGTAGGAACCCTCGTCCCACCACCTTAACCATAGATAGCAGTCGCTTCTGGTGCTCATACTGCATCTTGCTGGGGTCAAAGATGTATTTAAAAATAGAATTGGCGCGGTTGAAGCTGAGGTTAAGATTGTAGCTAATGGCCTCTTGGTTCTCGGCCTTCAAGGAAGAGGGATTCACGTAACGTCCCTTATAAGTAGAGGAGGCAAATCCGATAATCTCAATATTGGAGATTTTTTCCGCCGTTTTTGGGTCTTCAAATAGAGACTTCGAGTAAGTGGGGAAAAGTTTTTTAAGTGAGCTGATCATACCAGGCTTGAGTTGAGCACTGCCTGTATCAAAATATTCATCACCAAAATCCAGAGTGACATCACCGGAAGCGGCGTCCACCTGCGCTTTGATACCTTGCTTTGCAAAGTTTCGCTGCATTTGCGAAATAAGATTCTTTTTGACGGCTAACAGTTCCCGAGTTTTTTTCAGTTCGCTTCCAAGGGCGTTTTTTTGCTGAGACAACGAAGCGTTTTGGGCGCTGATTTCGGCCTTCTCTGCCTGGGCGGCTTCTAAAGAGGCGAGAGTGCGATTTTTTTCAGCCCGGGCGCCGGCCAATTGGTTTTGAGCTGACCTCACCTTGCCCACAAGGTCGGAAAGTTCCCCTTCGAGCTCCTGTGCTCGGCGATCAGCCAGCACTTTGAAAGCCTCAAGTTTTTTAGCTTTGGCTGCGGCGCTAATTTTCTCTCTGCCTAGCTTGGCCTCAAAAGCCCGACGTTCAGCGGCCAGTCTATTTTCGTGCTCATTGCGAAGATCTTTGAGTTGGGCTGCGTAGGTCTCTTTCGTTCGGCCGAGCTCTTCAGACATTTGCGCTCGAGCTAGGTCGGACTCTTTTTGGAGGGCCTGAATTTTTTTAGTGCTTTGTTCCTTTAGGCGCTCCACCATTTTTGCAGCGGCTGCTTTAGATATCTTAGCTTTCTGCTCCTCCGCTTCTAAGAGAGCAATTTGCCCACTCAACCTTGTGTTGATTTCGGATATCTTTTCCTCGTTTTGAGTGATGGTGTTCTCGCGTTTTTTTACTTCTTGGTTGAGAGAGCGAATCTGGCTTTGTTTCTCGGCAATGGTTTGACTCTTTGCGCTGATCATTTTGTCTCGGCGCTGAATGGAAGCTTTGGCTAGCACATTGGTATCAATAATATTACGCACTACCTGCTGGTATTGATTGAGGGCAAATTCTTTCTCTTCATTCTCTCTGGCTTGGCGACGCAGATCGTTTTTTTCGGCTTTGGCTTCTTCTTTAAGTAACGAGAGCTTGTCCATCAGTTGTTTGTATACGGCTTGCTCTTTGTCTCCAGATTGTGCGAGGGTTTCGTCTCTTAGCGCGCTATATACACGAAGCTGTTCTTTAAGCTCTTCATTCTTTTTTTCTACGATCTGCATTTCGATTTGGCCCTGGATACCTTGGGTACCCGACCGTAAACTGGCAGAAACATACATTACGAGAAAAACAATGGAGAGCATCGACCAGAGGTCGGCATAGGAGGTCCACCAATTGTTCTCTTCTTGCTTCTCTCGAATTTTGTCGTAGTCAAAACCCATGAGGCCATATCGGGGAAAAGAGTCTATAAAATGAGTTTATTGTGAGCTGAGGCCAAATATCTTCCTGCCTCTACGCGTTAAGACTTCAGTAAATGGGGAATTCATCCGAACTAAGGAGTTGGGAAAGGAGGGGTGCTCGTGCGCTTTTATTTAAGAAACAGTGAAGATCTTAAAGAATATGAAATTCGTAAAGATTTTTCAATTGGTCGCAGTCAGGGTGATTTAGTGCTGAGCCGGGATCCCCTCTTAAGCTCCTCGCACATGAAGATTGTTATTGACCAAGGCGAGCCTTATCTTGAGGATTTAGGTTCTAGCAATGGCACTTGGTTGAACGAGATCAAGCTTTCCCCCCGTGAGCGCATTCTATTAAAAACTGGAGACCAGATCCGGGTCGGGGCTGCTGTTTTAAGCTTTCAGGCCGAAAGTCTGGATGAAGATGAGAAAACACGCTTAGAAATTCCCCCTATCGGCTTTTCCGAAAGTCCTGCAGATAAAACGCAAATTCAGTTGCCTCCGCTTACTCCCCCGCCCCCCCTAGAATTGGAAAGCCCAGAGATTTCTCTTGATCGGCGCGCTATTCCCGGCACGACTTTGGGCCGGCCTGCGCCAATTTCTTGGCGCTTAGTGCTTCCGTTTCGATATGTGGAAAGGGGGCTCGTTGCCTTGATTGTAATGGGTGTGCTGACTTTGATATGGCCACGAAGAACGCCGCAGCTGAGTCTTCCGGCTCCTCCGAAGGGAAATGCGGAGTTAGTCCCTACAGAAACCACTCAAACAAAGAACGTGAGAGTTCCAGTGGCGACCGTGGCTGAACTCACTCAAGCTAAATCTGTTCCGCCATTGGAAAAACTTGAAGAAAAGATTAAAGCCCCCCGAGCAAAGGCAAAAGCGACTTCCCATGCGGAGCAGGGGGTGCGTGCTCAGCTGGAGGTCATTCGACAAAGCTACCAAAACACCCGAAGTCGAAGAATCAAGCTAGCCTTACGTTTGGATGCCACGGACCTCGTAAAGGCCTACTATAAAAAAAGGCGGGCTTTGCTCAGCGATCAGGCAAAAAAATATCGCAGCCCTGCAACGCTTAAACTCCGGGAGAAAAAAAACTTAGCTAAGCAACTCAGCCTTTTGAATGCTGAAGAACAAAACTCTCTTGATAAACTTTTTGTTTTTTTGGAATCAGACTAGTCGCCGCCATCTAAATATTTAGCTGACAAATTTATGCTCTTTGCTTAAGGAGCAAGTCCTCTAAAATGAGAATAGTGTTGGCACTGCGCTGCAGTATATATTTGCTTCAATTTGCCTTGCTTTGTAGCCACGCGGCAGTTTTTGAAGCCCCCGGCCCTTGTCGTAGCCAATTATCCGCCTTCGCAAACCTAGACCACTTAGACGATCAAAAGTTTTTGCAGGAAATGAAGGATCGATCCACTAACCCGCACTTTATGGATGGAGGCGTGCGGCAGTTAGCACTTCTTCAGGAACTTTTGAATCGCGAGACCCTCCTTTTAGCTTGGAAAGACGAACTGGCAGGCTTATTTTACGCTTTGACCTCCAGGTCCACCTCTCCCCGATATGCCCTGAAAGCCAGCGCCCTGCTTCAGTCAGTCAACAACGAAAATATTAGCCCCATCCTTTACAGGCTAAAGCTAAGTCTCTTGCCGGAGTTTGGGCGAAATCTTTCTAGAGTCCCTTCTGGGCTTTGGGCTCCGAACCCTTCAAGAAAATCTTGGACGATACTGGAGAAAATAATGGGGGCCGGTGATTTGATGCTCAAGCCCCATGTGCTTCGAAGAGTTTTCGCTTTTATTTCGCTACATCCTCATCTGGGACAAAAGCAGAAGTTCTACCTTGCTCAAAATTTAATTGAGGCTGTAAACCGTTTCGAGGGAAATACTCGTGAAGATGGAATATATTTCTTTGCTCCTAGCCCTCAGCCAAGGGATGGGACCCTCTTAGTGTGTGGTCACGACTGCGACTATTTTTTTGCAATTAGTCCTAAAGGCCGCTTTTTCTCTATGGAACGCAAAATAAAGAGCCATGGAAATCCTAATGGCGGCACGCCCTTTGTTGTGGATGATTGGGAAACGGAAGCCAAGCCCGACTATACTGAGGCTGTTTTGGAGACTTGGTAGTTTACGGCCCTATAAATCTGAGTGTGCTAAGCTCAGAAACTCTTTTAATCTGAAAGGCTGAATTTCATAGCGTCCCTTACTGAAAGGTTTTCAATGCAAAGTTTATCCACCATCGCTCAGATTGTTATCGCTCTATCAATAGTTATTGTTTGGGTTTTTCGTTTCGACAATATCGTTAAGGAATTCAAACAGTATGGATTGTCGGATTTGATGAGGAATCTGGTTGGTGCGGCTAAAATCTCATTGGCGACTTTGCTGATTGCGGGGATCTGGTTTCCCTCTTTGGTTTTGGTGCCGGCGCTTTTGATGGCCGTATTAATGCTCTGCGCGCAAATGGCCCATTTTCGCGTTAAGAACCCTTTGCCAAAGTTTCTTCCGTCTCTGGGGCTCTTAATCTTATCTCTTTTTGTTGCTGGCGTTCACGCCGGTTTCATTGTTTGACGAGGTGAAAGGCTTTCATCTTCTAGTTATATTTTCTAGTCTTTCATTTTTGGTCTATGGATTTGTCTGCCTAAGATTTGAACCCATGAAGAGGGAGTTTAAGCGCTATGGGCTGGAAAGACTCAGAGTCCTCACCGGGATATTGGAGATTCTTGGTGGTGCGGGACTTGTGCTCGGGCTCTATTATTTCCCGCCCCTGCTAGTCTTCTCTTCAGCCGGACTGGCTTTACTTATGTTTTTTGCTTGTTGGGTTAGGTTCCGAGCTAGGGATTCTCTGCTAAGTTCGCTGCCGGCTATTTTTTTTATGGTGCTGAATATCTATATTGCACGAGCTTGAGGCTGGATGAATTTACGCTTTCGAACTGAAAAAACTAATATGATTAAAGTTCCTACAAATAACATGAAGGCATCGGGATTCGAGCGCAAATATAAATCGACTCCGCTTAGCAATGTGGCTGCAAAAAGGTCGCAGTGAATGAGAGCCATTCCTTTTGTTTGAGTTTTTGAAAGCAACAGATGTGACGTCCAATAGGCCAAGGTCATCGCAGCCCCCGAGACAAGTCCAAAGAAATCGATGGCGACGGAGTTATTTTTAATCGCCAAAACCACGCCTATAACAAAAAGTCCAAGCGAAGGGGCGAAGGGCATGAGCCATAGTGATTCTTTCTTAGCGCTTTCCACTTGGCTTCTTTGGCTGTTGGCGATGAGTAGTGTGGCGATTGCCATTGTGAGGACTGAAGCTAGGGGAAGCGACATCTTGAAAGTCGCTATTAGTGCTACTGAAAAAATAATTACCAATAAGCTTAAGCTTCGAAAAATTGAAGTCTGACCTTGGAGGAGCCCAAACCAAAGCGCCGAACTTCGGTTGAGAATGGCAAAAAGAGAAATTGGCATTTGAGAGGCCGCGCTGACTTGTAGGCTCATTCCTGCTCCTCCATAGACAATTCTTTGAAACATTGTGGAGCGAATAGAGAAGAAAAGCCTTTTTTCGGAAAGCCCGTAGCCCAAAAGGCTAAGTCCTAAGCCCATGATGGCTCGACTAAGGACAAAGCTTGAGAAGTCTGTTCTCTCGGAAAGCCTTAACGCAGCGAGATTTGCCATTGAGAGAAGAGTGTAAATAATAATCATAGAATAGTTTCAATGGGAAACCTCTTTCGAAGCCCTTCAATTTTTGGGTTGAGAAGAGTCATCACACGATCATAGTTTTTTTTAAGATCCAGATAGCAAACGAGAGTGGGGCCGAAGGAATTGTAGCCGTAGCGTCTCCATCCTTCGGGGTTTTCGATAAATTTATATCCTAGAGTTCGTAACTGCGGGACTCGAGCAGCATTGGGCATCACGGTACCTACGACGAATTGAATATTTTTAGAATGAAAATATTCATAGGCCAGCGCTCTTAGGTAGCTATGAAGGCCTTGACCTTGGTGAGTCTTTGCCGTGACGGCTTTTCCTAAAAGGCCACAGGGCAACATGATGTGTTCGTGCAAAGTGTCGAAGTCAAGTTTGGGAGGAAGCTCTTCCGCCCGACTCATAAGTTCAAGCCTTAGAGTCGAAAGAAGAGCTCCCTCGAGGTCGTAGATCCCAAGAACCTTTGAGATCTCATCGGACTGAGACCACTTAACGGCCTCAGTTTTTGCCACGAACGTTCCCTCGTTAGCCAAATCGCTAAAACGAAGCTTATTAATGTAGGGGCTGTCTTCACTTTTGAGAAGTTTTGTAAAGCCTTGAGTGCTCATGTTTTGTAAACTCCCCTGAGGTGTCGGGCGTATAGAGCGTCAGGTACGCTAAGAGCTGTTCGGGCGCTGAGATGCATGCCCTCCATAATTCCCCCAACGCTTGCCCCATTTTTGAGAAGGCTTTTTACGCCCTTCTCCATGGCAGCGGCATGATCGTCGGCATCTACGGAAATGTGATCCGTTAGGTAACGAGTATCGCAGCCGGGTGTTTTCTCAAAAGCTGGAAGAACCATTTTGAAAAGGTGGGGAACGATGGCTTCACTCACGAGATTAAAGCCCGCAATTTGCTCCTCCGACATTCCGCTCACACCGTTCATAAGTTCCACGGCTTGAGTGGCTACCTTGGAATATTCATGAAAGTTCCCGAAAAAAGGTGAGAGACCAATGCTTTTTATGAATTGCTGGCAAAGCATCACGTGGGATTGATGATGAGCTCCGGCTTCACAGAGCAAATTGTCGAGCAATGCCTTATAAAGATCTTCGTTTTTCACGCGATCTTTCATGACGGCGAGCATGGGAACCCATAAGACGCTGTCCACATATTGCAAACCAGCAAACTCTTCAATCAGCTGTCGGCTAGGCCTGGCTTCTGCGAAGGCTTCATGCAGAGGATGGGTTTTCATCTGCATGAGAAGACTCTCATTGAGAGCCAAAACTTCGGCAAAGTCCTCCTCAAATTGTGGGTATGTATCAAGTGCGATGGCGGTGTTCATGTTATTTTCTCCTCTTCCCTTAATGGAAAAGCCAAACTACACGAGATGACTGTTGACCAATACTACATAAAAATACATATATGTATCCTAAATGGACACAATCAAGCTTCGTTATTTTGCAGTCTTGGCCAAAACAAGCAACGTTCGACGAGCTGCAGACATTTTGCGTTTGTCACCTTCAGCGCTTTCTAAAGTTGTTCGTCACCTGGAGTTGGAACTGGGAGTGACTTTGGTGACTCCTCAAGGGCGCGGAATCACGCTTACTAAAGAAGGCCGGCAATTGGCTCAGCGTATCGAACCGATCTTGCTTGAAATTGATACATTAAAGAAAGACATTCAAAGTGAAATCGATACAAAAAAAGAGAATCCTCTTGTTCTGGCTACTTTCGAAACTTTCTCAACTCATTTTCTGGATGTCTTGAATCCCGTGGAATGGGCGCATCGTAAGCTGATTCTTCATGAAGTGATTCCGGGAGAACTGGAATATGCTGTGGATCAAGGCAAGGCAGATTTTGGAATCACTTACCTGCCTTTTCCTAACCCTAACGTGGATCATATTAAAGTTTCCCGTATTATCATGGGAGTTTTTCGCAGAAAGAAAAGTTTCACGGGAATTCATCAACAAGACCTGCCCTTTGTTGTGCCCGTCTTTCCTCTTTTTGGAACTCCGACTCGAGTGAAGGGTTTGGATGGATGGCCCGATACCGCTTATCAGCGAAAAGTGCAATTTGAGGTGACGTTGATGGAATCCGCATTTGAGCTGTGTCGAAAGGGCTTATGTGCGGGATATTTTCCGTCCTTCGTGGTGTGCCGGCACAATAAAAAGGTGAAAAGTGAGTATGAGCTTGAAAGACATCCTTTGGAAGGAGCCACTGAGCGCTGTTACAACGATGTTTATGTGGTGAAAAGAAAAGATCGCGCCGAAGATAAAGATCTTAAGCTCATTGCCAAGCTTGTGCGATTGGGAACAAGGATGGAGAGTTGAAGCTAAATTGCCATCGCGGGTAGAAAAAATTTCGAATCTTGAGCTATCCGTTGCGAACATCGATTCCCTGTTGAACTTCCTTAGTTTGCAGCAAGATCCAATCTATATGTAAAATCAATGCCTTAGTGGCGTTTGAGCTGGCTAACTTTTGGTTGGCTGTCGCTTCAGTTGAAATTTTTAGGAGCACTAATTTGTAGATGCTATACCCCTCCAAAAGCATGCTCTTTCAACTTTTAGTTTATTTATTGGTGAGTTTGGCTTGTTTCTTAGGAGGCGAAGCGAGAGCCGCCGATGCTTTCTCCCGTCACGCCGACTCTGTCGCGTGCAGAAGTGCCATAGAAGGTCGAGACGACATTCTATCTCTCGTTTTGGCAGCACAGAAACGACAAAATCGACCTACCGGTCTTCGTGTGGTTCGACTTGTAAAGAATAGGGGCGAGGTGGATTTTGTTCCAATGGGCGGCACCTATGCCCTTGCTCGCACATATGACACTGGAAATTTTGTCTTGGGGGCCTTTCCGGTACCCTTTATTAGCATCTCTTCCGCAGAAAGTTTTTACCGAATATGGAATCCGGCCATGATGAAATTGCAAGCTTCGTATGTCCATGAACGAGCTTTTGAGGCATCCATTCTGGAAGAGACGTTGGCTGAAATACGAGAAGAAACGGCTTCTGGTTCTGAACGAGCCATTTTTTATGGGATGCAAAATCCCATTGCGACGGGTCCCGACGACTTCTTAAGTGCTTTTGTGCGACTTTTGGATGCCAGTGATGTCCCGGGAGAGTCAGAAGTGCTGATGGCCCTAGAGAAAATTCTTAAATGGAGGGCTCCTGAGCGTGGAAAATCTGAAGAGCATGGGATCGTGGAGTTGGGTTTAACTCTGAAGTTGACTGGCGTAAATCTGCGCAAGTTAGATAGCTTTTATTTCATTGGAAAAGAAATAGGCACCTATGTTGACCTGCGTTTTCTTCAGAGAGGGATTCCCGCGACCGTGCGTCTCCTTGCCGACAAGGAAACCATGGAGGTTTTTACGGATGCTGAGAACTATGGGTTTACTATTGAAAAAACGCCTAAGGAATTGGGTCGAAAAAACGATTGGATTCTTAAGCAAGATGGGCAAGAATTTGTGAAGCGTTTTGGAAGCCGTTGGCAGGAATGGAAAATTAAACTGGAAATGAATGAGCTACCTCTTAATCCTTTGAGTAATCCTTCAGAGTTTCGTGCCGCTATTGCCAATCGGTACCAAGGGTACAAAAGGTATTATCAGGCAGTGAAAGCCACTTGCGATCAAAACCCAGGATTTAGAGCGGCAACGGCAGATGATGGCGTGGACTGTACCAGCATTGAAAGTTTTTTAGATGGCTGGTACCGGATGGATGCTCCGCTTCTCTTCTAGATTTTATGCGCTGAAAGCACATTAAAAATCCCCTTTATCTGCTCATTGATAAGTTTTTTTAGAGCATCTTTAGATAGGGATTCTGTAGCGGCCATGATGACGCCGCCCACTAAAAAAGCGTGAATTTTTGTAGCGAGCTCGGGAAGTTGAACCAGGGAAGGATGAAATCCTTCCCTCATTCCTTCGCGTAAAAGATTCTGGATTCTCATCCGAGCTTCGTTAATGAGAAGGCCGTGAATTTCTTTATGAGTTTTTTTACGCATAGCTAACGAATATTGGTAAAGCCAAAAACTGCTCATTTCCGGAAATGTGTGAGCCCACTGAAAGGTGCCCAATATATAGTTTTCGAGAGGACTTCTTTGCGGAGTTAGCTTTTGTTTTTCTAAATAGACTACTATGAATTCAAGGGCCGCATTCGTAACAAAGTGAATGGTATCGAGCTGTAACTCCTGGCGATTCTTCCCATAGTGGTAGTGAACTCCAAAATAAGAGAGCCCCGAAGCTTTTGCGAGTTCCTGCAGGGTTGGGGAATCTTTGTTCTCATTATAGAAAATTTTTAGGTAGGCCTGAAGAATATCTTCTTTAGAGCTTTTGGCTCCTGATTTTTTTGGCATGCCTCGGCATACATATAAAAATATCTTTAATCACTGTTTTTTTATCGAAGCCCTCAAGGGCTGGACCTAAAGCCTGCCCCATCGACTTTTAAATGGAAGGAATCTTATGACAATAAATCGATGGGTCCTCGGTCTAGCCCTCTGCGCATCTTCAACATCCTTGCGGGCTGAGCAACCAAGGGGATGGAATGACAAGGCATTTTGGTCTGGTGCCGTAGAAAATGTCCTAAATTTTTTCAACATACACGCTTGGGATGAAGCTTCTGGAAGCCATGCCTCTGAAGTTAATGTGGCCGGTGAACTGTTGAATGACAACCGCGACATCGTGGCTATCGGTAGAATGGTATACGGAAATGCCAAGGCACCCGCTGCTTGCCGAGATCTCTTGAACGCACGTCGGAGTGCGGATTTTATTGTTCAAAAAATGATGGCCCGAGATGAGCATGGGATATATTTTAGATCAGTAGTTAATGCTCGGGGAGAGAGTCCTGAGGGACTTCGGCCTTACACTTTTATTTTCGAGCAGGCCTATCCCATCACTGGCCTTGTTGCTCTTTACTCGGTCGATCCTGAGGCCAATGCCGATTTACTCCCGATAATTCGCGAAGCTGCGAATAGTTTTTGGAAACGCTTTAGTGATTCCGAGCGGGGCGGACTTTTCTATTACTATAATTTTGCGAGACAGGATCATTCCAATGATCAGGGCCAGATTCACAAGAGCTATCAGGCTACAATTTACCCCGTATCCTCATTCTTGCTTTCCTTGCGCAAGGCCGATCCAGAAAATGCCGCAAAGTACGATGAGTGGATAAGAAGTCTTTTGGATGTCGCGCTGAAGCACGTTGTGCAATGGAGTTTCGGTAAACCCACCGGATGGCTGGTGGAAAGAATGTCGGCGGATTTCGTTCCTGATGAAAGCTACCTTATGACCGAAGCAGGGCACATCACTCAGCTCGCATGGGTGTTGGGACTTTGTGCTTACAATGGAGTTGCTAAAGACACGAGAGCTCAAGAACATTACCTAGAGACTTCAGCGGAGCTTCTGACTAAGTTTCTCGGACGAGAAACAATTAGTCCTATCGGCACAGTTTATGATGCCTTCAATCGACAAACAGGAGCGGCGTGGAGTGAGAATGGGACTCCTCCCACGACGGCATGGTGGTCCAACCTTGAAGCGGTGATCGCTTTTTCTTTTGCCCACAAACATCACTTATTGGGATTCAACCGTCGGGCTGAGGTGGGTCGAGTTTTGAATGGTCTTAGTCAGGCCTACGCCAGATATTTTGTAGATAACGAGCAAGGGGGGGAATATTTTCGAATCAACGCGCTCACTGGCGAGCTTGCGGATGGCACGAAGGGCGGGCCAGGTAAGTCGGGATATCACATTACGGAGACCTATCAGTACCTTTTTGAGGGCGAAGGCTGGGGGAATCCGTGAAAAAAGCATTAAGGTTTTTGTCGGCCCTTGTGGCATTGGGCGTAAGCGCCCATGCGGAAAACACGGAAATGGAGTACGTGAATGTTTGCGGTCAGGGATGTGATTGTAAGAAATTTTCTCGATTGATTATGGGGACAGATCACCTGGTCCAGTCTTCTTGGACTGAAGAAGGTCAAGTCGAGACATCAGATCAACAACTGTATGAAATCCTAGATGAGGCGGCAAAACTTGGAATTAATCTCTTTGACACGGCACCTATTTATGTCGGCGGCATCGAAAACAAGCTAGGAAAGTGGATGCAATCGAGGGGCCACAAGATTAAGAAAAATGATTTCTATTATGATTCCAAGTTTAATCCTGATCGTGAGCTCTACACTCTCTCCAAGGGCGGGTTTCCCTTCGATCTTTATAGCTCCCAAAATTTGGAGACCGGCAGTCATTCGACCGAGCTAAAAACAACTTTGCGTTGTCAGGGATATCTTGGGGATTTTGAAGATTCCGGCCAAGCCCTAAGATTAACCCATGTTCCTCCGGGAACCTACACAAGTAGATTGTTCGGAGGCCAGAATCAAGTTGCTGAACGCGTGGCGGAAGAACTTAGTCATTCGACGGATAATTTAAATGGCAAGGTTACAATTTATCTGATGCATAGGGATGACGGAGACTATTTAAAGTTCAAAGAAATTCCTAGGCAAAAAACCTCAGTGAAAACGATTATGGAAGCTCTCAGCGATCCTGAGTTAAGTAGCAAATATTGGGGGCTGGGTTGGTCAAACTGGGGGACGGAAAGGGTTAATGATTCCATCAAAGTCGCCGAAGAAAATGGGGGACTATCTAAGCCCCTACTCAACAGCCCATATTTTTCACTTTTTGAAATGAGTGAGCGATCGATTCATGCAGGAGGAGTTCAAGTCACTCATGATGAGATGATGAATCCTGACTTTCAAAAAGGAATAAAACTAAATCCCTACTCACCTCTTGGAGGTTTCAGTATTCTTGATAGGCCTGTGCCTAAGTGGGAAAATGCAAAGCGAGCTGCCAAGCAAAAGTATGATCAAGGAGACGCCTACTGGCAGAATGTCTTCCCCTCTATTTTTACAGATGCCAACAAAGCTCGATATGATCGAGTGCTCGCTTTTACTCAAGACTTTAACAAGAGGCATGGTGCGGATTACACGATAGATCAGATGGTCAATGCATATGCTCTGGCCCACCCTAGGGTGGACTTTTTAACTGTTGGTCCCATTAATGTGGAACAGCTGAGAAGGACTGTGAAAGCGCTCAAGCTCTCGCGAATGCTTAATCGGGAAGATCTAGAGTATTTATATCGGAGTAGGTAAGGGGCGTGAGGCCGTGATTAGCTGGACTGAGCTGAGAAAAAACAATGTAGACTTTTAATGTAATAAAGATGGCGCGAAGATAAGTGGCCTTAGGGAGATCTGATCCTCAATTTTAACCTAAGGTTGCCTCGAACCCGATAGCCATTTGCCGGTTCGTCTAGGGCCGAGAAAGAAAAATGGTGGTCATGGTAAATACAAATTAACAGAGTTAGAATAGACCAGGCTGTCATAACGGAATGTGGTCCATTGCTTGATTCAAAAATAAATGCAAATTCAAAAATCTACCATCGACCCTGTCTCGCACTGGAAAAACATTCTTTGGGTGGCAACCTTAGGTGTTGGTTTTAGTTCTCTAGTCCGTATTGGCCTTATCATAGCCAACTTCACAGACTTTCGTGGACACTTTGGAGGGGCAGCACTCGCATTGCTCTTAGGCTGGCTCTTTGACCTCTCTATGCTGAGCTTTGCTCTTAACCCACTTATGTTTATACCCCCACTCCTTTCCGCCCTTGGAACAAAAACATCAAAAGTACAAGCACTCTACAAGTATTCTTTTCTAAGCATCCTAGTGTTTTTATTGAGCCTATTTATTTTTCTCTCCATGTCGGAATTTGTCTTTTGGGAAGAGTTTCATTCGCGGTTTAATTTTATTGCTGTCGATTATCTCATTTACACCCATGAAGTTATCCATAATCTCTGGGAGTCCTACCCTATTGTTTGGATAGTTCTGAGCAGCGCTGCATTTGCACTCATTTTTACTTGGTGGCTTAAAAAAGTTTTAAAATTTACCTTAGTCGAGGTGCCGCGTTACCAAGGTCTATTAAAATCGCTAGTTCCGGGCGTTTTAATTGTAGGATTGGCTTCTCTATGCTCATTGTCAGGTTTAGAAGAGCTTGTGATAAGCAATCAGTCCGACCAGGAGATTGCTAAAAACGGGCTCCATTCTTTGTTTCATGCCTATTTTGCCAATGAGTTAGATTTTGAAAAATTCTACGCTAAGACTGATCGAGCAAGCGCTTTCCAGGAACTGAAGTCCCATTTTTCACAAGAGGGTGAAGTAAAAGTAAACGAGACTCATATTTTGCGTAATATTAAATCGAGCGAAACTTTTTCAGAATACAACGTGATTCTAGTTTCCATGGAAAGTATGAGTGCAGCCTTTTTAGGCGTTTTCGGTAATCCCGATGGGAATACGCCGTCCCTTGACCGTCTAGCTCGGGAAGGTCTTTTGTTTAAAAATATATTCGCAACCGGTACCCGCACTGTACGTGGACTCGAAGCCCTTATGCTTTCCTTCCCTCCGACGCCTGGACAGTCTATTGTTAGACGCCCCAACAACGAACATCTTTATAGTTTGGGATCTATATTTAAAGAAGCAGGTTACAAAACTGAATTTCTTTACGGAGGCTACGCGTACTTCGATAATATGGGGAAGTTCTTCAGCGGTAACGAAATGGAAGTATGGGATCAGAGCGCAATCAAAAACTCCGAGGTGACTTTCAGTAATGCCTGGGGTGTATGTGATGAGGACTTGTATGAGCTCTCTTTGCGACGCGCAGATGCCATGGCTGAGCAAAAGCGGCCCTTCTTTCAGATCATAATGACGACTTCCAATCACCGGCCCTACACTTACCCGCAAAAAATCGACATTCCATCAGGAGACGGTCGAGGAGGAGCCATACGCTATTCTGATTATGCTATTGGACAATTTATAGAAAAAGCTAAAAGTAAAAATTGGTTTCATGAAACTTTATTTATTTTTGTGGCCGATCATGACGCCAGCGTTGCGGGATACACAAAGGTGCCTGTTCGCGATTTCAGAATTCCGCTTATTTTTTATATGCCCGCGACTCTCGCACCAAAAGTCATTTCAAAATTAGGAAGTCAAATCGATGTGGGTCCTACGATCCTGGGTCTTTTGCATGCTACTTACGATTCTCATTTTTTTGGCCATGACCTTCTTCGCCCTGGAGAAGAGAGAGCCCTCTTAGGAAATTACCAGTCGGTAGGTTTGCTTAAAGATAATGTATTGACACTTTTGTCACCTAACCGACGAATCGAACAATATCAGGTTGACGACTCGAACGATGAGCAGAGGCTTTTGCCATCAATCAGAGACGATCTTTTGCGTGAAACCATAAGCTATTATCAAACCGCCGGTGCCCTATTCTCTGGCGGTCATATGCAACGCCATGACAAATCAAAGAGCGATTAGGATGTGTTTTGACGGACCATGAAAAATTTGGTGGGCCCAGAGGGACTTGAACCCCCGACCTAGCGGTTATGAGCCGCCTGCTCTAACCAACTGAGCTATGGGCCCACTTAGCTGCTTAACCTACTCTGAAAATCTCTAAATTTAAACGCCAAGTCTCGACTTTGGGTGGGTGACGTCCGCAGGAAGTGCTCTGACGCCTTTTTAAATAAACAAACCTAAGGCTTGGGCTAATTTTACCCAGCGGTGGTCCGATGGAATGGTGCGGGCCCCGCCTTGGATGGCGCTCAAGGGTGCACGTTTCACCGTACCCCCCTGGTACACCACGCACTGGTTCCATTGATTTTCCATTGCCATACGTGCGGCTTCTACACCTAAACTTGCCGTTAAAAATCTATCCGTCATAGTGGGCGCTTTGCTGCGCTGGAGATGGCCCGGCACAACAGCCCTAGCCTCCCACCCTGTTTCCTTTTCTAACCACTGGGCCAGTTTTTGGGCCACACCCCCGAAGCGCTCTTGTTGGTGGCTTTCTTTTACATAGAAGGCCACTTCAGCGTCTTCTTTTTCTGCTTTTGCGGATTCAGAAACTACAATCACAAGTCCTCGTCGCCCGGCATGCTGTTTGTTTTTTACAAATTCTAATAGAGCCACCCTCGAGTAGGGGCGCTCTGGAATTAAAATTACATCGGCGTACGAGGCAACCCCTGCCCCTAGGGCTATCCAGCCGGCGGTGCGACCCATAGCCTCGACCACCATAATTCGACGATGAGCATCTGCTGTATAGCGTAGGGCATCAATGGCCTCGGATATCACCGAGCAGGCTGTGTCGTATCCAAAAGTTATATCGGTGCCGTGCAAATCATTATCAATAGTCTTCGGAACCCCAATTATGGGCACCTCAGCTCCTAGGCGAGAGAGTGCTGCAAAAGTTCCATCGCCACCCGCCGCAATTAATCCTGTCGCGCCCATTTTTTTAAATCCTGCGACAAACTCTGATTCCCTGCCGTTAATACGAGATTTGTTGGAAGTGCCTAAAAATGTTCCCGCAAAGGCATGGAGGCCAATGATCTCTTCGTGTCGTATGGGCCGAAAGTTCCCATTAAAAACCCCTTCAAAGCCGTCCACCGATCCTAATAGTTCGTGGCCGGCAGCAAGGAGGGTTCGGCCCACGCTCTCTATGATTCCATTGAGGCCGGGGGCATCTCCGCCACCTGTGAGTATTCCAAAACGCATGTCCTTGGGCCTAACATAGAGCCTGGGAAATCAACAACGGAATCATCCTGTAGAGGGTGCGGTGGGTTGTTTTTGTGGGAGATCCAGTTCAAAGCAGGTGTGCGCCGCTGTATTGTCATAACGCAATTCGCCCTTGTGGCTCGCAATGATTCTACGAGAAATGCTAAGTCCCAGACCGGTTCCTTTCCCTACGGACTTGGTGGTAAAAAAAGGCTGCATAATTCTATCTAAAACGCCTGAGGGAATCCTTGGGCCACTATTGGAAACAGCGATGATTACGCGATCTCCATTTTTCTTCGCGGTGATCTTAATCCATTTTGCTTTGCTATTTTCGAGGGCATCGTGAGCATTATTGAGAAGATTTAGTAAGACTTGTTCAATCTGAATCGCCCGACATTCCAGAAAATACTGCGAAAAATCGCTCACCATGACTTCAATGTTCTGAGACTTAAGCTTCTCTCCACAAAAGCTAAGTACATTTTGAACAATACTCTCGAGGCTTGTGTTGACCGTGGGATCCTGCTCCGCGTCTCGTGAAAAGGACTTCAGTCCTTTGATGATTTTTGCGATTCTCTCTGTCATAGCAACAATCTTCCCGAGTTCAATCTTCCCCATTTCCTCAGTCAGGGAGCCTCTTTCCAAGTGCTTTAGTATCAGGCTCGACTTTCCTTGAATGATTCCCAGGGGGTTGTTGATCTCGTGAGCTACGCTGCTTGCAATTTCGCCCAGTTCCGACATTTTGGCAGTCACCAAGAGTTTTTCTTGTTGCTGTAGAATAATTTTCTGAGACTTTTCTAATTCACGAGTACGTTTTAAAACCTTTTTTTCTAATGTTTGGTTCAATTCATTCACGTGGCCATTAAGCCCCTGCAAATCCTGATTCAAGTCCTCGAGCTCAACGAGGCTTCGGGAAGCTAAGTACATCTCTTTTCGATTCAGATGAATGGAATAGCAAAGAATGACAGATTCAAAAAATACCCAAGCTCCATGTTCGAACGCCCTTAAAATGGAAGATGAAAGCACGGCATAAACGGATTGCGGCCAAAAAATGCCACGCAAAATATGATCTAGAAAGGTGACTACGGCGGCTAGAAGAACGGGGCGAATATCTCGGTACATTGCCAAAAAAGCGATAGATCCAAAAATATGGAAATGAGTTTCAATTCGGCCACCGCTAAGGTGGATTAAGAGCCCTGAGTAAAGAATTTGGGCTACGGCATTGATCATTCGCGTCGTAAGCGAACCCGGATATTTCCAGATCATATAAATAGGAAAAATCGTGAGCATTCCGCCGAAAAATACGGCGGCATAAACATGAATACTTAGAAAGCGACTTGTGCCAATCCATGTGTAGGGAGAGATAAAAACAGCAAAGCAAATGGCGGCCACCCACTGGAAAATCAATATGCCAGCAAAAATCTCATCTGTATTTTTCGCGAGTTCACTGTAGCGACGGGCTGAGATTTCGTGAATTCGAGCCTCCTTTTGGTTGCTCATTTGACTTTCCGCCATGAAGCGGGAGTTGCACTAAGTGGAGACTTAATGGGACAACCAAAGACGGAAGTCATCCATGTATTCACGTGACTTCCCGAGACAAGTTTTCTTATGGCGAGGCTGCCTTCGTTGTCTCCCATGTGCCCTCTCTCCGGGGTGATGCCTCCACGGAAGGCCAAGAGGCCATGGAGATTGTAGAACAGGGCTTGCCCAGAAGTTTCAACTGAAAAACGTTTTAGTTCGGCACCGTCTGAATCTTGAAAGATCTCCACGTGGGGAATGCTCGCGACTTTCCGGAAAAGCGAGCCTGAAGAAAATTTCGAGTTGAGGTCTTCACTATGAAAGAAAATGACACTCACTTTGGCCTTGTTTTCCAGATAGGGCATAAGTTTTTCGAGCTCTCCCACGGAAGCCTTAGAGCAAGGGCAAAGAGGGTGAATGAAAAGTAGAAAATTGGGCAAATTGTTTGACCGATTTACTTTTGAATTTGGAGGCCAGTGATCTGGAGCTGAGGCTTGCAGCCCTCCTCTGTGGGAGTAAATGGCCATCGCCACCGAAAAAACTACAATTAAAAGAAGCCAGCATCCCACCATAATTACAGAAGGAGACGACTTTGCAGGGTTGCTTTTCAAAGTGGGACCGCCTTAAAGGCCAGAGAGAGCTTATCCAATAGAAGATTTAGGTCGCAGGGCTTATAAAAAATGCCTGCAACTCCGCTGGCGTAGAGTTCAGATTCATCGGTATCGGTGATGCCGGAGAGAATGAATATGGGGATTTTTAGAGCCTGGCTCTGGCAAGTCTTAAGAATGGCGGCCCCTCCTCCCAATGGCATTTGATAGTCGGAGATTATGGCATCAAGTTTTTCTGTTAGGATGATTTTGATGGCGGCCTCGGCATCTTCCGCCTCTCTAACGCTCGCATTTAGAAATTGTAGCTCCTCGCGCAAGATCTCTCTTAGTCCGAGCTCATCATCGACAACAAGAATGATTTTCCCTTTCAGATCCGCCATCAGGAGGCGCTCCTGAATTTATTCTTCGAAGAGGCGCGGCCGACCTCGGATTGCAAGAGTCCGTCAATTTTTTGCAGATTCATAAGGACAGATTGAATTTTCTCCACAAGTTCATGTTGGAGCGTCGAGTCCGAATGGGTTGAGATTTGTCGAAGGGCTTGGGAGCTTTTCCCTTTTGCGATAGCCACGGCATTTGCAACGTCGTGGAAAAAATCCGATGTATTTTGGTCTTCGCCCTTTCTTGTCGCCAGGGGGGAGCCCTTGACGGAGCCAGAATCCTCCTCCTCGTTTAAGAGGGTGAAAATGGCTTCGACTTTTTTGGCCGTGTGCCGGGTCCTGTCGAGGATGGATTCCAGCAAATAGAGCGTGTCTTCGGGTATTTCCCACTTACGCAAGGCGCGTTTGAGTTGGCTCGCGCGTCCCAGGATGATGGCCAGCGGGTTGTTCATTTCATGGGCCACTCGTTTGGCTATCTCTGATTGATGTCGCAGTCGGGCCGAATGAATGGCGTTTTGAGTTTGCACCTTAAGCTCCTCTTCTAGTTTCTTGAAGTCCGCAATATCTTGCGAGACCCCGAGGAGATATCGAGGAACCCCCATTTCGTCGTTAAGGGGGATTTTCCAGGTACGGACAGTGCGCAGACCTAGTGCGGGAGAGTCGGCACTTTCTTGAGGAATGAATACAATTTTTTTTGAAGACAGGGTTTCGAGGTCCTTGATGCGAAACAAGTCTGCTTGCTCAGAGGGGAAGATGTCGTAGTCCGTTTTGCCTATGATTTTCTCAAGCGAAATTCCCCAAAGTAGTTCAGCCAATTTGTTCCAAACGACAAAGGTACCCTTACCGGATTGATAGTCCTTGCAGAATAAAGCGAAGGGCAATCCGTCTACTATGGACCGTAGGAACTTGTAGTCATCTTCACATGAAGCCATGGCCTAAGCTCTTTTTTTGAAGTTTTTAAGCTCAAGGTAGCGAATCATATTGAGATTGGTTTCATTTTTGGTGGAAGAATTGTTGGGCTCGAGATTTGCAATAAGTTGACTGCGGCGATATCCAAGTTCGAGACCGCGGTCTACGACGTTGATGACTTCCTCATCATTGAAGGGCTTTTTGATGAAATCGAAGGCCCCTAAACGTAGGGCGCTCATAATATTCACTTCATCACTGAAGGCAGTGATAAAGACAAAGGGAGATTGAACTCCGGCCTCTTTAGCCGCCACAAACATCTCTATCCCTGTCATTTCAGGCATTTTGATGTCGCTCAGTACAAGTGCAAAGGATTCTTGTTTCATAAGATCCAGGCCTTCTCGTCCATTGCTGGCGGTTTGAATATAGGGGTAAAATTCTCCAAGAAGGCTGACTAATATTTCACTGAGGTCTTTCTCGTCCTCGACAATGAGAACTTTTCTACGGTGATCGAAGGTTGGGCTTCCATTTGAGTTCTTCATTGCTAAAGATCTCATCGGAAGCTTTCGCCGGAACTATAGATAAAGAGGGTAAATAATTTATGTTTAATTGCTGCGCTGTTCAAGGCGGGATCAAACGGCCATATGTGGGGGATTTGTGAGGATAAATTTCCGAGAGAAGGGCCTACACTTCGAATTCCGAACCCTCAATCATCATAACAATTTGCATTCCACTTTGTGAGTATTTCTTTTTTAAGTGCTTGGTGGCTTTTTCAAGCTGTTGGTCGATCTGCAAATCTGTGTACGAGGGGCTTTGGTGAAAGAGGCAGAGTTTTTTTGCGCGTTCGCGGATGGCGAGATCCACAGCCATTTCTACTGAAGCATGACCCCAGCCTTCGCTAATGGCCATATCTTCGGGTGAAAAATGCGCATCCAAGACCAATAAGTCGGCATCAGAATAGGTATTAGCTCCGGGCTGCATGTGAGGAGCTTCAATATTTTTTAATTCGGTGTCCGTGGCAAAGACGAAGACTTTTTTTCCATCCTCAATGCGGTAGGCAAAGCTCCCTCCAGGATGGCTCTGGGCAAAATGCTGGACACTGAGCCCCCCAACTTTGACTTCCTCCCCCAAAGGTATTTGATGAAAGCGAAAGTTTTTCTGCACCATGCGGTAGGGTACTGGGAAATAGTCATCTTCAAAAAGTAGAGCCAGCCGTTCGGAGAGTTTCTTATGGACGCCATAGAAATGAAATTCATTTCCCGTTTCAAAAATTTGCGACACCGAAGGTAGCCCAGAAATGTGATCCCAGTGAGTGTGTGTCAAAAAAATGGCAGCCTTTCCCCGGGTGCGTTTAAAGTCGGCATTGTTGAGGGCCGACTGGGGGTCGGCAGAGGCGGCGGTAATGCCACTGCCGCAATCAAAGAAGAGGGGAATCTCACCAGGCACTTTGAGTTCAATACATGTCGTGTGCGACCCATAGATTTGATAGAAAGAGCGTGGCATTTCATTAATGAGGGCGGCTTCGCACTCGTCCCAGTTTTGCCAATTTTTCTTCCGGGTCCACTCAAAAATATTATGACTAATCTCACGCAGGCGCGCGGGACTCACTGAAACTGGGAAGGAGCCCCTTCCACCGTGAAACTTAATCCTCATCATTTAAAATTTTACATTAGAAAAAGAGCTTGGGGACCTCGAGGTAGGACACATTTTTTGACTCCAACGTGAGGTCCACAGTCTTTCCCATGGGAATGGGAATATTCGGGCGGTCGTGGCCGGCGGGTAAGCCTGAAAAAACAGGGTAGCCCTGCTCTTGGGCCCAGGCCTTTATGACTTTGAGTGCACCTTCGCATTCCGTGAAGTGGCCCAGAACAATTCCTAGGCATTCACGCATAAAGGCCAAGTTCTGCAGCTGACTTAAAAGGCGATCAATTTTATAGGCGCCCTCTTTGATATCTTCTAAAAAAAGTAACAGAGGCTCCTCCCTGGCTTCCCAGGGGGTGCCAGAGAGCGCCAAAAAGCAGGCTAAATTTCCGCCGATAAGAGGCGCGGAGATTTTAGTTTGGGTGCAGGTGACGGGAATGTGCAGATTCTTCAGTTTAAAGCGGCTGCAATGAGAGGGGTCTCTTTTTTTCCAATAATTTTCTTCAATTCCTTTACGGGGCTTCAGGAAAGCTTGGCTAGTGAGCATGGGGGAGTGCACCCATGGCAATGCAAGACGTTTGTAGAGATAGTTTTGAATACAGGTAAGGTCCGAAAAACCCCAGAGACTCTTGGGGTGAGAGGGTTCCAGCGATACTTCATCTAAGAGTGCTAAGAGTCGAAGTGAGCCATAGCCCCCGCGAACGCAGAGAATGTCATCGATATCAGGCCGTTCCCAGAGCTCTACGAAAGCCTCAACTTTTTGGGCATCGGGCCCGGCCAAGTAAGGACGAGAGCCCGACTCTTTGCGAAGAAAGTTTCGGCGTGTAGCCTGGGGAATGACAGCCTCAAAGCCCAGAGCTTTGAGCCTTTTAATACCTCGTTCAAAATCGATTGAGGTGGCGGGTGAACTGCCCGACCATATTCCTATTTTTTTTAAAATGCTTTTTGGCATTTAAAAAGGATAACCTGCTCCTACGCTAAGTGCATAGACACTCTTGCGAATTTGGAATTGAAATTCAGAATAAAAGACCCAAGGTTTACTTTTGAGGGGTTCCCACTTGGATCCCACAATCCCGGTAATGGGCACTGTAGAGTCTCCATTAACAAAGACGTTCTCAAGTTGCACAGCGCCATAAGGAGTTACGGGCCCATGCTCGCCATCAAACTTTTTAGACACCAAGCCTGTAAAATTCAGGGTTCCTGCATTTTTCTGAAGATCTCGAGAGTAGATGTATCCCGTCAAAAAAGACACGCCTACTTGACCTTCCAAATCCGGGAGGAGGTTGAATTTACCAAGGAGACCCATTTGGAAGTCGGTAGTGCCGGCGGCCACTAAGCCCGTGACGTCGACATAGGGATCCCAAAGGCCGGTGCTCAGCTGGGGAGAAATATTGTAACCCCCGCCTCGGTTGAAGATAATGTCGTTGTGAAGGCGGGCTTCGAAGGAACCTACCGGCTGAACGGGAGCCGTTTGGAGCAAGGAACTTCGTAGCCCAGCCCAACTGCTTGAGGGCAAACAACATAGAACACTACACAGTGCGGTGAATAAAATTTTTATTTGTCGGAACAACATCCTGAGATCTCCTCTATTAATATGGAACTCATATCATGAAAGAGGATCAGCCATCAAAAGTGGGAACGATTCAAGTTCCTCGCAAAGTCTTCCGCCTGGATCCTCATTACGACGGCTTTATTTTTATCTCCGACATCGACAAGACCTATTTGGCGACCCAGATCGACTCCCTGGGGGGCCTCTTGCGGGCCGCCTTTGAATCCCCGGAAAAAAAACTCAATGTCCCTGGATTTTCCATTTTGCTAAGGGCTGTGCGCCGTGGTGCAGGGCCAGTGGCCATTAAAAACCCCCTCTTTTTTGTGAGCGCTTCCCCTCCTCAGATGGAACGCAAGCTGCTTGCAAAAATGGAAATGGATGGGGTTGAGCACGACGGCATCGTCTTCAAAGACCAATTGCAACATGTGCGTAAAGCGAATTTTAAAAAATTGCGTGAGCAACTGGGTTACAAGTTGGGAGCTTTACTTTCTTTGTGGATCCACTTGCCTAAAAAATCTAAGCTGGTGTTATTCGGAGACGACAGCGAGAGTGATGCCTTAGTTTTCTCGCTTTTTTCGGAAGTAGTAGCCGGACAGGTGCGAGGAAATAGCCTGTTAAATTTGCTTTCGCATTTGAAGGTTTTTCGGGAAGAAGCCGTTAAGGTGGCCTGGCTCTCTCGAAAAATTAAGGAGCAGAGTTTTCCCGTTCGTGCCGCTTTTATCAACTTAGAAACGGGTTCTATGGCATCTTACTATGCCCGTTTAGGGGCGTGGATTTATGCTACAGACAATACTCTGCAAACGGCCGTGGCCCTTTTTGAGCAAGGACTTATTAGGGAGCAGGCTGTGCGTTCCATCGGACGAAATCTGGTCTTGCAATACGACTTTGACCCTGAAAAACTTTTGCAGACTCTAGAAGCGGGCGCGCGCCGTGGAATTTTCGGTTTAGACACCCTCGATCGTTTGTGGCCGATGCTTTATCAGGCCAATGTTTTGCCGTCTCCGCTGGCCCGACCCGCCAATGAGGGAGCTTTGACTCGGCTCAACCCTGAACGTTGGAATTATTCTTATACGGCCAGTACTCTCATGGGGTTGAAGCGGCGTTATTCAGAAGAGGGTAGATATTAGTGAAAAATTTTGGATGGCTTTTTATCCTGTCTGAGATCGTTAATGCGGCCCCCGCCTACAAAGGACTAGGGCGGGAAAGTGTGAGTCCCCAAACTTTGCAAAAATTTCGGGCGGCAGCCCTACCTTCTGATTTGAGCCAAAAAGTGCAAGCGATCATAGACGTGCGGGCTCCGGGAGCAGGGATTCTAAGTCCGGATAATAGAAGTTTATTTTTTAGCTGGCGCGTGAGTGGGACGACTCAAATTTGGCGGGTCGATGGTCCCCAGCACTTTCCGGTGCAAATGACTGGCGGCGAGGACCGCACGGAATTGGCTGGCATAAGCCCCGATGGAAAATATTTGCTGCTTACGAGAGATCGAAAGGGAGAAGAAAATCCTGGCCTCTACTTGCAAAGCCCACAGGGCGGCGAACTAAAGGTCATTCAGCATCTGCCCAAAGTGCAAACGGTGCCGGCCTTTATCAGTGATGACAGCAAGTATGTTTTTTACCTGTCGAATGACCGTAAACCCGATTCCTATGCTCTTTATCGTTATGAAATATCTTCAGGAGAAAAAGAACTTTTGTTCGATAAAGAGGGTCTATGGGCTGTTGCGGATGCCACTCGAGACTATCAGCGCCTCCTCTTAGAAAAGTCTGAAGGGAATTTTGCCAAGGAATACTTTGAATTTTCTTTGTCTGACCGGCAGCTGCGGCCCCTCTTGGGCCAAGGTGAGAAAGAGGAATATATCCTCCAATATGCGGCCGATGAAAAAACTTATTTGGTCATTACGCCCAAGTTTGGTGAGTTCCGACGCCTTTACCAATTTGATGGCAAAAACTTTAGGGCACTCAGCCCCGAAACTAATTCTAATGTGGAATCTTTTAGCCTGGATCAAACTCGGCGTCGGCTGATGTACCAGGTTAACGAGGAGGGGTATACCAAACTCTTTGCCCTATCGGCCAAAGACTATAAGCCTATTAAGGTGCCAGACTTTCCTGGGGCCGAACATGTTTTGGCAGGATCCTCTTCCCGTGATGGTCGCTACCAAGTTTTGTCGATTTCTACCGGAAAGGCACCTGAAAGCAGTTTTATATGGGATACCAAAAGGGGGGATCTCAAGCAGTGGGTCCTGCCGAGCAGTCCTGAAATCGACACAAGTCGCTTTGTGCCGGCGGCACTCAGTTATATTCCGGCCCGAGATGAGACCTTGATTCCGACTTTGATCTATCGCTCGGAAAAATGTTTTAATGAGGCTTGTCCGGTTATTGTTAACTTCCACGGGGGTCCCGAAGGACAGTCGAAGCCGTCCTTCAATTTATTTGCTCAACTTCTTTTGCAGGAAGGCTTTACCTTTGTTCAGCCCAACGTGCGGGGTAGCGATGGCCATGGAAAAACATGGCTGGGTGCTGACGATGGGGTCAAGAGATTGAATGTCATTAGCGACATTGAAGACTGCGCCCACTTTATCCGCAAAGAATTTGCTAAAAATGGAAAGATTCCAAAAGTTGGGATCTCGGGTGGAAGCTATGGGGGCTACGCCGCACTTATGGGAATGAACTATTTTGCGGGAGCCTACGACGCAGGAATTTCTAACGTGGGGATCAGTAATTTGATTACATTTCTAAACAATACCGCTCCCTACCGACGCAAGCTTCGGATTCCAGAATATGGAGATCCGGTGAAAGACAAAGCCGCACTTACTCAACTTTCACCCATCACCCACGTCAACAAAATCAAAGGACCGCTGATGCTGATACAGGGGGCCAGTGATCCCCGCGTACCCGTAGGTGAGGCCATTCAGATTTACGAAAAAGCTAAGAGGAAAAAACTTCCAGTCGAGCTCATTATTTATGCAGATGAGGGGCACGGAAGCCAGAAACGTGAAAACCAGGTCTTAACGATAGGACACACGATTCGTTTTTTTAAGCAGCACCTGAGGTAGAATGCGGGCTTTGCGATTTAGCCAGACCACACTGCTCACCACGATGAGTCCCCCCAAAACTTCGGTGCTGCCGATGCGTTCATTGAGGAAAACATAGCCCAAGAAATACCCCACCACGGGAAAGCTATAGGTAACCAAAGAAGCCCGACCCATGCCTACCGTACGAATCAGATAGAAGAAACAGAGCAAAGCCACGCCCGTTCCTAGCAGGCCTAACCAAATGATTGCGGTCCAAGTGATAGTGGCCTGCGGGACTAAAAAAGCACGGGGAGAAAAAAGCAGTACCAAAATCCAAGTGATGGCACAGCTCACCATGACCGTGGAACTGGATAGCCCCAGGGCTGAAATATGGCTTAGTTTTTTGCGCGACCAAATGGGGCTGAGTCCGTAAGCGGCAGCGGCACCCGTGACCGCGAGTTTAGGAAGTAAATCATCCTGCCAATGACTGAAGTTCATCCCGTGTCCGAAGAGCATCACCAAACCTAAAAAACCTAAGGAAAGAGCTAGCGATTTGCTGAGGCTGAGGCGTTCATCGGTAAAAAACAAATGAGCACCCACAAAAGAAAAAAGTGGCATACAGCCATTGAGTAGCGAAGCGGTGCCCGAATTTATTTTCGTTTCGGCCCAAGAGATGAGGAAAAAAGGCAAAACGATATTAAAGCAGGCGAAGAAAGCCACTTTGCGCCAGTCGGCCCAGCTTTGGGGCAGCTTTTCTCGGCGTAATTTCAGCAGGGCCCAACAGGCTAAACTTGCAAAGCTAAGACGGTAGGCCACCAAAATTTCGGGAGAAACTTCCTTCAAGGCAATTTTTATCCATAAAAAGGAACTGCCCCATAAAAGGGTTAGGAGAACAAAAACAAAAGTGGGTTTTTTCATGGGATTTAGAGATAGCCATAGCGGATCCGTCCTTTGAGGCAAAGTGAATTTTTAAGTTGGCCCAATGCTGTGGCTACACTTTGATTTTGTTCAATGAAAATGGCGAGGTAGGCGGCTAAAAGTGCGGCTGATTGGGCGGTACCGGTGAGTTTAACTTGCGGGCGAGCGGCGCAGGCCGATCCACTCGAAATGAGCTCCCCTGGGGCAGCTGCATCCACAAAGGCCTCTCCGTAATTGGAAAAAGTAGAAAGGCACTCCGTAGTTTCCACGCGACTTGGAATATAGGAGGCCACCCGAATTAAGTTGGGGAAATCTAAAATAGCCGGAACGGTGGCGTTTCCGGACTCGGGATTTAAAAGCAAGTCTCCGCGCCAGTCTAAGCTGCCGTTGCCGGCCGGAACTACAAACCAAGTTTTACTGTGGAGACTGAGAATTTTGGACCAGGCCTTTTTCCACTCTTCGATGATGTCTTTGGCCAATCCTAAAGACGTGTTTTCGTCGTAACCACCATTTTTTAAGTCAGAAAAATTTTCGTCAAAGGTATCACCCGAAGCGGCAAGTACAATTTGAGGTTGAATCTGCGAGATGACCGACGAAAGGTTAGACATTTCAACTCGGATGTCGCGTTCTTTGTAGCGAGTCACGTTGGCAATGCCAGTTTTAGGGTGGGGAGGTGGAGAAAGGCTAAAATGGTAAAGGGGCAGCTTATGGACTGTTTTTGCTAAAAGGCCAGCCGTGTGAAGGCCGTGAGAGGCAATGAGCGCTCGGCGGAGGCGGTCTTCGATATGAGGCACTCCGGCGTAGCCAAAGGGCTTTTTTCCGAGTTGGGATTCAAAAAAGTTTTCTAGCATTTCCATATCGTCACGACATTTTTTGGGGTCAAGTTTGGGACTCTCCCCATGTCCGCCCAAAAGTTTAAGAGGAAGGCCGGTGGGAACAAGGGCCGAATCGATGGGCATGTCCACAATAAGAAGACCCCCTTTGGGTAAATCGGCAGGAATAGGGAACATGAGTTCCGGTTCCTCGGCAGGAGCTGGGGGATTGGCATTTTCAGCTGTGCTCGTGGCCGATGGAGACTTCATCTCCTTAGGGAGAATGCGTTCGCCTAGAAAAAACCCGAAATTAAAAAGAGCATGAAACAAAATGGGAGCAAAAACGCTTTGGGTCGCAAGACGAGCTCGGCCCCAAAAAAACCCGGCCACCAAGGTATAAAAGGCCTGGTAAATCACAAAAGTGCGAAGTGAGGTGTCCACTTTAAATAGAGCTATAAAGTGTCCGAGTGAAAAAAGTAGAGTGGTAGCCACAAGGGCCAGAACCGAAGGGCGCAGGCGCGCGGGAATTTTCTCGATGAGAACCCACAGGCTTTGACGAAAAATAAATTCCTCCAAAAGGGGGGCCCAGATCACGAGTAAAAAGAACATGGAGAAAGTATTGAACGACCAGGGCACGGCGATTTTAAAGGCCGAGGCTCCCGCGAAGACCGCAAAGCCGCAGATAAGGTTCAGAGCCAAGGCGCGGTAGAAGCGCGAGTCGCTTTTAAAACGAAAACGGTAATCACTCCAAAAAAGCAGTGCCACCACCGAGCAGTAAGAAAACTCGAGAGCGTAACCAATTTTACTTGGAAGACCCTCGAACCATGAAGCAAAGAAAAAACGAGGGACAAGATAGAGGGCAAGAAGAAAAGGTGGGAGGTATCGCTTCATAAAGAAGCATTGTAGCGATCTTTAGGACGTTGGGGAATTGGGGTCGTTGCGCTCGGAGTAAATGAGGCGGTCATTTAAGTCGAGGTCAAAAGCATCATAAAGCTCCACCTTTTCCCGGGCTAAGCCTCGGTGGAGGGCGCCGCAGCGGTAACAAATCACGACGAGGGGGCTGAGATAAGAAAAAAGCCTATCAATGATTAAAATTAAAAACATCGGGCTCCACACGGCCCACCAGTTCAAAGAAAAATACTGGAGGACGATGGTGGCAAGGCTTGCCACAACGATAAGGCCCAATCCTAAACTGCGATTGAAATCATTTTGCTTGTATAAATGACGATCCCCGCAAGCCTTACAGACTTGCGGGGATTCCTGAACAAAGTAAGAGGAACCGCCAAGACGAAAGGGGTTCACGCTTGGTCAATAGCCTCAAGAACCGCATCCACGTGGCCTTCGACTTTTACAGGTTGCCAAGCTTTTACAATCTTGCCGTCTTTCAGCAAAAATGTGCTTCGCTCAACACCCATAAAGTTGCGACCCATGAATTGCTTTTCTTTCCAAACAGAAAAGCTATCGGCCAGCTGGTGCTCAGGGTCGGAGAGCAAATCAAAATTCAAGCCGTATTTTTCGGTGAACTTTTGGTGGCTCTCAGGACTATCGGGGCTCACTCCTACCACTTTTGCACCGGTGCTTTGGAGGCGATTCAAATTATCGCGGAATCCACAGGCTTGGGTGGTGCAGCCTGGAGTGTCGTCTTTAGGATAAAAATAGAGCACTAGCTTGGGCGCGTTTTGAGCAAGCTCAGCTAGGCTCACTTCCGAGCCCGACTGATTCTTCAGTCTCAGAGCTGGAAGCTGTGTCCCCAAAAGTGGGTGAGTCGAGCTCTTCGTACTGTTCGAAGGTTGAAGTGGGGCTGATTTCGAAGTTTTTTTTTGAGCCGTTTTTACTTTTTTAGGAGCCGCGGCTTTCTTGGCCACTTTTTTAGGTGCAGATTTTTTCTTCGCTACCTTTTTTGCGACTTTCTTTTTGGCAACTTTTTTAGCTGCTTTTTTTACGGGCTTCTTAGTTTTTTTCTTCGCGGTTTTTTTCGCAGGACTCTTTTTTTTGGCTTTCTTCTTGGCCATCGATAATTACCTCTTCTTTTTTAACTGTTTTTCTCGCCTCTTAATTTGAGGGAGGAATACAGTAGAGTTTTCTCGCACCTTTGCCTGGCACGCAAGCCTTTCATGGGTGATAAAATAAACATTTCCTAAAAGTCGCAGCTCCGGCCCCTCCGGGGGATTGAAGCCTTCTTTGATCCCTTCCTTCACAACAACTTTGCAATCTGTACAGGAGGGGGTGCCTCCACAAGTCTGTTGAATGGTTACCCCCGCTTTATAGGCCGCTTGGGTTAGGAGGTCTCCTACGTCCACCTCGGCTTCTCTTTCGACGGTCCCTGTTTCGCTTTCGCACAGAAAGCGGACTTTTCTCTTCATAAAACCCAAAGATAGCAGGCCTGGAGGTAATTGGATTCGGGAAAGTTCGTGAGTGGCGAATGATCTGGGGAGGGACCCTTTTTGTCGAGAACTCGTATTTCGCGCCGCGCATCATGGGCGGCGGCACGCAACATGTCTTGGAAGTCTTTTTCACCCATATTTTGGGAGCAAGAGCAGCTTACCAAGAGACCCCCTTTTTTGAGGCTGTGCATGGCCCGGAGGTTCAACTCTTTAAATCCCCGTCGAGCGGACTCAAAATCAGATTTGCTTTTAAGGAAACTTGGCGGATCCAAGACGATCATATCAGTTTGGGTTTTGGCCAGGTGCTTGTCTTTAAGGAAAGTAAAAACATCAGCCTTTTCAGTTTGAATCCGAGCCCGCAGTCCATTGGCTAGGGCATTGGCCTGGCACTGGCTAAGGGCTTCCTCCGAGGCATCCACGGCCAAAACTTGGAGCCCCTTTTGGGCCAGATGAAGGGCAAAGCCCCCCTCAAAGGTGCAGAGGTCCCAAGCCTCTTTGAGCTTAAGTTTTTCGGCCCAAGAGGCGGCCAGGCGGTGGTTGGAGGCTTGGTCGAGGTAGGACCCCGTTTTTTGCCCCCCACCCAAGCGAAAGTTTATCTGAAGGCCGTTCCATTGGGTTGAGAGGTCCACCGGGGGCACGGAGTTTGGAGTCACCTCCAGGCCTTCCTTTTTACGATAAGTGGAGTTTCGAAGTTCTAAGATGCTGGGTGCTGTTTGAGTTTTCCCCTGAAAAACCTCTTCAATGAGTTTTTTAAAAACGGGCCAGAATTTTTCAAGGGGTGCCGTTTGAATCTGTACCGAAAGATAGTTTTCAAAGCGGTCAATGATGAGTCCTGGCAAAAAGTCGCATTCCGAGAACACCCATCGAAAGCACCCTTCTTCGGGAAAGAGGATCCGGCGTCGATCCCAGGCTTCACTCAGAAACGTTTTGATATTGGGCGAAAATTGGGCCGCGAAATCTTCGATTTCTGTGATGGTATGGGGGAGGGCGCCAAAATAATGACGCTGCGAGGGGCCGAAGCGGCGTAAAGCCAAGTCAGATTGGGGGGAATAAAAAAAGAGGTGCTCTCCTAAACTCAGGACGCTGGGGACTTTGGGCCATGGATGAGTCGCGTCGAGATGACGGCGAAAGAGCCACGGATGTCCTTGAGTGAGGCGAGTGAAGCCTTCTTTGCTGAGTGGGATTTTGACGGATTGCTTTGGGCTTGAGTTCACGGGTAAAATTCAACACGGGGGTTATTTTCATGCAAGCTAAGCTTTTCATCATCTCTTTAGTGGCCGTTCTTGGCGCCTGTTCGAGTGGGAGCTCGAAAAAAAGCGCAGATCTGGCGAGTTCCAATAATCCTTTTAGTGATGAGCATGAAGTGAGCACTCTGGAGTGGGCTAAGTCGAAGCGCTTGGCGCACTACCGGCTTATTTTCTCGGGCAATGTGAATGGACAGCTCGAACCCTGTGGCTGCTCGGTAAATCCTAAGGGTGGGCTCGACCGTAGATTGAATTTTATCAACCAACAAAAGGCCGATCCGGCGGCTAAAAACCTTCTTTTAATTGTGGATGCCGGCAACAGTTTATTTCCCGCTAAGAACTTGGATAAGGGCCAGGCGGAATTTCAGAAAAAACGCGCTCTAGGCGTGCTCAAGGGCCATGCCAAAATGGGAATGATGGTGCAAAACGTGGGCGTTTTGGATTTTGCCGCCGGATGGGATTTTTTAAAGAAAGCGACTCAAGACTCCGGAATCACCTTTGTTTCGACGAACCTGAAAGATGCCGAAGGAAAAGACCTTTTTGCAACACATAAGAAAGTAGATGTGGGTGGGCTTCAAGTGGTGGTGCTAGGGGTCAGTGCGGGCGGAGAGTCCTTGCCTGAGGGAATTCGGGCCGCCGATCCTATCGAAAGCTTAGAAAAAGAAATATCTAAGGTGCCGGCTTCGGTGCCGCTGGTGATTTTGAGTGACCTAGGTCAGGGAAGAGATCGTGAGCTAGCCCGCGGCCTCTCTCGCGCAGCCGTGATTGTGGGAGCCCGAGATTTAAGCAGTTTGGAAATTCCCTACCACGAGAAAAACTCAATCGTGGTTCAAGCTCAGCTTCAGGGACAGCAGTGGGGAGTGATGAATGTCGCGTGGAATCCCGAAGGCAAGGCTTTTTATAACCGGAAGGTGGCGCAAGCTTTTGAGCGTCGTTGGCAAGACATGCAAAAAGGGTTGGCTAATTTAGAAAACGAGAAAAGCCCCGATGTAAAAACTGAGCGAGAACGGGTGGCGCAAACAGAAAAAGAAATGCTGGTTTATGCGCCCGGAGATTTGTCGCGAAAGATTGTTTACGACTACCGCCTGGCCGATATGACTTTGGAATATGCGAAGGCTAATGAGCTTTCGCCGTTGGTTCGGGAATTGAAGCAGAAGAAGTAGGGTTGGATGAAGCCAGGTCAGATTCGCATCTGAGAACTTACAAAAGCCGCGATTGGGTGAGTTGGTGAAACCGGCCATGTTGGGTCGACGTTACTCCACTCCACCAATTGTAGGAAGTTATCATTTTTTGACTACTTCCCGCAGCAAGGTCACTTGAAACATACATTAGTGTTCATGCCTAGAAGGTAAGTTAGATTCGAAAAAAATAGAGGCCTATCGCTTCAGATTCTAAGTAATCAAAAAATGATAACTTCCTACAATTGGCGGGGTGCCGTAATTGGAGTTGAGTCGTAAGGGTGGGTGACGCCTGCAGAAAGTTCACTGACGCCTTTTTAATCCTCCACACGCACGGCGTGGATGGGGCTGGCCATGGCGTCGAGGCCGAGTTCGGTCACAAAGCCTCGGACACCTTGGAGATTGGCTGTGGGATCTGACACAAAAATTTCGAGGCGGGGACCCGTGGCGGCAGGGCCAGGTTGGGTAAATAGCTTTTGAAAGAACTTCTCTTTAAGGAGGGCTTCACCCGCTTCAATCCAAGAGCAGTCTGGAAAAAGTTGGACCAAGGTTTCGCGCAAAAAGGGATAGTGTGTGCAACCTAAAATAACTTGGTCGCCCGCCAATAAAATTCCTTTTAGATAATTCTCCGCAATCCATTCTACTGCAGGCCCTTTATAGAGGTGGTCTTCTACCAAGGGCACAAAGAGAGGACAGGCCTTTTGCACCAGCTCTCCTTTGAAACCCAGTTCTCGAATTTTTTTGGAGTAAGCCTCGCTTTTTACGGTGCCACTCGTGGCTAGCACAACAATGCGTTTGGGCTTTTGCTCCACCGCAAGTTTGCAGCCGGGGTCGAGAACTCCCAAGCACGGGATGCCATGTTTAATCGAAATATGGTGAGCCACTTCCAAAGCATGTGCGCTCGCGGTGTTGCAGGCCACCAGCACCAAGTCCGGTTTGCCCGCATGCTGGATAAGCCAGGTGATATTTTTTTCCGTGAGTTCGCGGATGCGTGAGGGGGATTTGGGTCCATAGGGGAGATTGGCCAAATCTCCCAGGTAGGTGACGGAGACTTCAGGAAATTTTTTAAGTAGGGGGGCTATAGCTGTGAGGCCCCCAATGCCTGAGTCAAAGGCTGCAATCTTCATAAATTAAATTTTTCCTTTAGCAATGGGCATTTGCCAAGACATCCCGAAGGCTCGGTTATGCACTCGCAGCAGGGGAGCGCTCTGTTTTCGTTTAAACTCATAGGCAAAAATCTTTTGGCGAATTTCGTGAAACTTTCCCTTAGCGCCCAAAAGTTTGTCTAGGTCATCAGTCTTAAATCGTGCTTCTCCCTGATTTTCGATAAGATCTCGAAGCACCCGGTCGAGTATCTCGTATGAAGGAAGCGAATCGCTGTCTTTTTGATCAGGTGCAAGCTCCGCGGTGGGAACTCGGTGAAAAATCTCCCAAGGGATGATTTCATTTTCTAGATTTATGAGAGCCGCGAGCCCGTAAACTTCAGTTTTATACAAATCTGCAATAGGACTTAGGGCTCCTGCCATGTCCCCATAAAGCGTGGCATAGCCCATTGCTGTTTCGCTTTTATTCCCGGTAGAAATAAGGAGTTGGTGCCTTTGATTGGAGCGGGCCATCAAAAAAAGTCCGCGGTTACGCGCTTGTAGGTTTTCAATGGGCAAACCCCTGTCTTCTAAGCCGAGCAGATCTTTTTGCACCTTCACACTCTCGGCAATGGAGACTTCTTCAAAAGATATTTTTAAATGAGAGGCCAGCTTTTTAGCCAAGTCGCGAGAAATTTGCGAAGTGAGAGCGCTGGGTAAGCTCAATCCAAAAACATTCTCGGCACCCATGGCCTCCACGCAGAGGGTGGCGACGAGCGCGGAATCGATACCTCCCGAAAGGCCCAGCAGCAACTGGTTTTGGCTGGACTTTTGGGCAAAGTCACGGATGCCAAGTACCAGGGCTTGTCGAAGCTCAATCCAACTATGTCCGATAGGGAAAGAGTGGGTGGGAGTGTTGGAGTGAGGGCCAATGGGGCTTAGCTGGCCTTGGTCAAAATCAAAACTTAAGATGTCCTCACTGAATAACTTCGCGCGAGCCAGGATTTTTCCCTGCCCGTCCACACCAAAGGATCCCCCATCAAAAATAATTTCATCTTGGCCGCCCACTGCGTTGGTATAGAGAAGGGGTTTGCCGCTTCGCTGAGCAATAGCGCAGAAAAGGTCTTCGCGTGTGTTGCGTTTACCTCGCGCGTAGGGCGAAGCGGAAAGATTGATCTCCAAGTCAAAAGAGGCGGGGCTTTTTAGCGCCGGGTAATTGCGGATGTCGCGTTCGCCAAAGGCACGAATGTTAGCCCAGGCGTCTTCACAAATACGAAAAAAGATTTTCTTTCCGCGAAATTCTAAGGGCTCTTGAAAGCCTCCTGGCCATGACTCAAAAAATCTTTCCTCTGAAAAAATATCGTAGGAAGGAATGCGAGTTTTACGAATAGTCCCTACGACCTTTCCGGCATCCCAAAGAGTCAAGGCATTAAAAAGAGGGCGCCCGCTAAAGGACTGAGTTTTTTCCGTGTGTCCTACCGCTACGCCCACTCCCAGCTCTGCACTCAGCTCCCCGAGTTTTTGCAGAGCAGAAGCTTCGTGCTCCAAGACCGAAGGAAGGCTGAGCAAATCTCGGGGAGGATACCCTAGCAGAGCGAGTTCTGGGCTAACGAAGAGGTCAAAGTGGGAAGAGTATTTGCGAAGCATCTGCGAAATATTTTGTAGATTTTCTTCAACGCCGCCGATCAGAGAATT
Source organism: uncultured Bacteriovoracaceae bacterium (assembly GCA_964477895.1). GTDB lineage: Bacteria > Bdellovibrionota > UBA2428 > UBA2428 > UBA2428 > CAYZFQ01. Next base: position 230,180 of record CAYZFQ010000001.1, read on the forward strand.
GCATTGAAGTAAAGCGATGCGCATCGCCTTCTTCTATCAGTGCTTCGGTTGATTGTCCTTGGCTTTTCGCTTACAACTAAGAAGATGAGCGAATCGAATAACAATGGGGAAAACGCAACAAATTCGCTATTTTCCTACCGCGGGCCAGTGGCCGGATTAAAGGGTTTTTTAACCAAACAGATTTCGGAAGGGCTGGCTTCTGTTGTGTCCACTATCGACAAAGTTAGTGATGAGTTTTCGAAAGAAAACGCTTCCGGAAATACAGAAAAAATCTCGATCGAAAAAATTTATCCCAACCCGGATCAGCCTCGCCAGGTTTTTGAGCCGCGAGCTCTCGAAGAACTCTCGATGACCCTTAAGGAACTAGGTCAGGCCCAGGCCATTACTGTTCGCAAGACCGATGAGGGTTACGAAATCATCGCGGGTGAACGACGCTATCGTGCGGCCAAACTGGCCGGCCTAACCCATATGGATTGCGTTGTGAAAGATTGCAATCCCCGAGAGGCTCGGCTCTTAGCTCTCGTTGAAAATATCCAGCGCCAAGATTTGCTACCTATTGAAGAAGCACAATTTCTAAGAAAAATTCTGGATGATAACCCTGAACTCAGCTTGGAAAAGCTCGCAAAAATTTTAGGTTCTCACAAAAGCACGCTCAGCGAAAAAATCCAGCTCACTGAGATTCCTGAGGATATTCAGAACTTGCTTTATAGTCGGGGAAAAACTTTTACTCATCGGCACTGGCGCGTGATCTCGCGTATCGAGGACGGGGATTTTTTGCGTCAGATTTTGATGCAAGCTGTCGAGCACCAGCTTTCCGTGGCCGAACTCGAACGATCTCTGAACGTGGCTGGAGTGAAAAAGGCAAATCGCAGGCGGAACGCTTCTGATCGCAACCTTTCCTTGCTTTCTGATGAGGAAATGGCCCAGCTAAGCATTGTTAAAAAAGAAGGAAACACCTTTAGAATCCAGGCCTTAACTCTGGACGCAGACAAGGTTCCGATGATGGCTCGTGACCGGCTTATCCGTGAGTTGGAAGAAATTTTAGCCTCATTAAAAAATCCTTCTCTTTCTGCTTAAGTTTTGGGGAGTTGGCGTCGATATAATTTGAGATGTCGGGGGATGTTGCACCAAAAAATTTGCCGCAAAGTGAAAGCCAAGTGCTGCTGTGGTTTGTGGCGCGCGGTTCCGTGCTGAAGGGCCCCTACACCACACAACAACTCGAAGGTGCCATCAAAAGTCGAGAGATTTCGCATTTAGATTTTTGCTGGAAACAGGGCTACAACGAATGGCGGCCTATCGCCAGCATTGATGCGTTTGAGCGTCGTAAGGAAATGCGAATTCTCCCAGAATATCCCTCGGTGGCAGTGCCGTCGAGTTCAAAAAATAGTGAGACAAGTGCCGATCAAAAAAATCGTTCACCTCTCAGTTTGGTTCCTCGGCGTGAGCAAAATATTAAAATCAGCTTTGCGCGTTCCCCCCGCCAGGCGATCTCGCTTTATGAATGGGGCCTGGCCCTCATTGGCGGAGTGGCCTTAGCCTACTTTTCAACAATTTTTGCTTTGAATGAAGTCAAGCGCGGCGTTGAAACCCGTTTTGAGTTGGCTTTCTTAGGGCGAGCCGAGAAAGTGGGCCACAACCGTTGGTCAACCCTACCCCTTGCCTGGGATCCTCTGTATTCTGCTCCTGAGTTTGTGGATCTGGTAAAAGACTCTTCCTACTTGTCGCCCTTGCGTTCCGCTCCCCCTTTAAACTTTCAACTTCCGGTAAGAATCGAAGGGCCTCTTTTAAAATCGCAAGATCGCCGACCGGCCCAGGTCCTAAGCTACGACGTAAGCGACGCGGACACTCTTCAGGCCTGGGATCCGACCCATCGTGACTTAGATCCCGTATATGTGAAGCCTCTGTTGATTGAAGCTCAAATCAATCCGCTCAATCCTCGGCAGCTTTCCATTCTTCAGGCGGGTGAGCCCTACCTCAATAACGCCTTTTAGTTTAAGCTGAGGACTACGATGTTGCGGAGTCTGTTGACGCTTTTCATTTCCCAATTTGTTGGAGTCGCCCTGCTATGCGCACAAAGCCCCGAAAACAAGCCGAGTGCCTCCACGACTCCTCCCCTCCGAACAAAAGCTGCCGTTGTGATTGAACCCAGTCGGGCCAAAACTGAAATATCGGCTCCCGCACTTGATCCAGATTATGGAAAGACGAATGACTTGCGTCGCAGTCGCACCACTGAAGAGGAAGTGATTGTAGAAAATCCTCGAGCTATCAAAGATCGCAGCTCGAAAAAATGGGAGCGTGCCGCCTTTGGTTTTTACGTGGGCGCTACCAATAATGCCATCACCAAGGCCTTGATCAAACGGACCGAAGATGACGTGATAAAAAATACAGGCCAAGAACTGGGCATTGGCCTGGGAGCCAACATGGACTTTGCCTTGCCCGGTGCTCAGCAGACTTCTATGCGTTTTCAAGCCGGCCTCTACCGACTCAATGTGAAGGCGCACCCCGATGTCCGCGCGGCCTTTTCCCCTACCGATTTGGAAAGTTCGGAAAATGTTTTCCATGGCGCTTTTCTATACCGCCAGGCGTTTTCGGAGTTTTTTGAAATTGAAACGATATGGCTGGGTGCTGGAGCGGAGGTTAACTATATTTGGTCGACCTCCCGTCCGGGATCGTCGAGCTCGCCTCCCCGTAGTCAATTGAAGGGATCCTACGGCCTGAGTCCCTTGTTGGCCTTGGGAATCGATTGTCCGGTCTCAACTTTTGAGGATCTGACGCTTTCCTTTCAGTATGTGCCCTGGAAGGGCTGGGCCCTACACGCTGGCTTTAGAACAAGCTTGTAGAAACGAACAATCTTTCGCTATGAGGGGGCTGTGATTTCACCCTCAAATCCTTTTATTTTGGCCCCCATGGCCGGCATTACCGATATGCCTTTTCGTCGTTTGATGAAGCGCTTAGGTGCCGGATGTGTGATTTCCGAGTTTGTTTCGGCCCACGCGGTCTTGACCAAATCCCCCCGTACCGAGCGTTATCTGGCCTTTCATGAGGACGAGCGTCCGCTCGGCATTCAGCTTTTTGGCGCAGAAATTGATGTGCTCGCCAAGGCATCCAAAGTTTTAGAGGACCGCGGCGTGGATTTTGTGGATCTTAATTTAGGATGTCCGGTCCCCAAAGTTACTAAAAAAGGCGGGGGTTCCGGATGGCTATGTCGCCCCACTGAATTGGGTCAGATGTTTCGCACCGTGCGCTCAGCAATTAAAGTTCCTCTTACGATAAAAATTCGTACTGGCTGGGACCAGGCCAACATCAATGCCAGTGAAGTCGTGCGCATCGCCAAGGAGGAAGGGATAGAATGGGTTGCGATCCATGGACGTACCCGAACCCAAGGTTATGCCGGGCAAGCGGATTGGCGAGTCATTCGCGAAGTTTCAGAGGGAACCGACATGCCCATTATTGGCAACGGCGATTTAGTGAGCGGCTCCTTGGCGGCAGCTCGCCTTATTGAGAGCAAGTGTTTTGGAGTGATGATTGGTCGAGGCGCATTAAAAAATCCCTGGATTTTTCAAGAGGCTGTTGAGGCCTGGGAAAAACTCAAGGGCGAAAGTGCGGAGACCCAGAGGAATTTGGTTCAGCACGCCGTGGACTACTACAAAGTTCCTCCCGCAGGTGAGGTGCCCGAAGGGCGGCATTATTACGAACGCCGAGTGAAAAAACTTCAACCTAAGCCCGTGGATCATGCCTCTGATTGGGTGCGGATTCGAGCAGACCGGGATGCAAAAGCCCTCATTCAGCTTCACTTGAATCTTTTGCGAGAAAGTTACAACGAAGAGCGCGTTCGTTTTGGATTCCGGAAGTTTTTAGCGTGGTATTCTGCAGGCTACCCGGGAGCGCACCAGTTTAGAAAATTTATTTTTAATCACGAAGACTTTCCGGAAGTTTTGGATCGCAGCTTGGAATTCTTTGAATCGGTAAAGCAGTCCAAGGTTTCCGAGGAAGACCGTGACCAAATCCCTGTGCTCATGAGTGGGCATGGCTGAAGAAGGCTTTCTCTTTAAAATACTTCGGCAAGCCATTCTGGAGTGGGTCCAAAGTGATTATCCGGGAGACCGCATTTTCAAAGAGGTGCTGAAAGAGCATCGTTTAGGTTCTTCCGAGCGACATATCATCGCGGAGCGCTTTTTTAGGCTCTTGCGCTTTGCCCCTCTTTGGCGCATCAAAAAAGAAGAGCTGGAGCGGCCACCCCAAATGCGCACGCTGGAAGAAAAAATTCGGCACTACTGGAAGATGAGCTTTCAGGAGCTCCTTAAGGAACATTCTCAAGCCAAACCATTTTTTGAAAAAGATCCTGAGAAGCACCTTCGTAAGGTACATGGAATTCCGGATTTTCTCGTAAGCGAAATTCGGACTCAGTTCGAAGACTGGCACAACTACTTTCATGAGATGCTAAGCGAGGCCCCGATGACCTTACGATTTCAGAGCTCTGAGTTGCTAGAAAAATTTTTAGACACCTACCCGAAGCCTTTGGCAGGGCGAAGTCCTTGGCTCTCGACCACTCTTTATTACTTCGAGCGTTGGGCCGTGAATAGCCTGCCGGAGTTTGAGAGTGGGGAATTTGAAATTCAAGACGAGCACAGTCAAATGGTTTCGTTAATGGCCGATCCTCAGCCGGGCGAAAAAGTTTTAGACCTTTGTGCGGGTGCGGGAGGCAAAACCCTGCACCTGGCGTCATTGATGGGTGGCACCGGAGAAGTGTGGGCTTACGATATCTCGCAAAAAAAGTTAGTGGAGCTGGCCAAAAGGGCACGACGAGCCAAACTTTCCAACGTACGTACCCTCACGCAGCCTCCTCGGGGAGAGCTCTTTGATGTCGTGGTTGTGGATAGTCCCTGCTCAAGTTTAGGAACTTTGCGTCGAAGTCCGGATCGAATTCTTCACTTCAGTCAGGCCGAGGCGGATCAACTCCGCCGGCTTCAGTCTGAGATTCTCACGTCTGCTTTGAAGCTGATGAAGCCCAAAGGCCGCTTGATTTATTCGACATGCACCGTTCGGAGGTCTGAGAATATTTTGTTGGTGGAAGAAGTGATCAAAGACAAGGGGAAGATTTTTCACAGCCTTGTGCCGCAAGTTCATCAAAAGCTGGGTGCTCGTGCCGACTCATTTTTGACGTTGGCGCGCGAAAGTTCTGCAGGAAAAATTGGCGGACTTGAAAACTTTGATAAGGCCTTGCAGTTGGGACCCTCCGCGAACAGCCAGACTTCTGGCGGGCTCAGGGGTGATGGTTTTTTTATTGCTCAGTTAAAATAGGAAGATGATTCAGAAGTTCAAGGGACCCCTGAGCAAGATTCTGCGCGTCTTGAAATTTCTTTTGCTCGGAGTTTTCTTAACGGTGATAGCGGCATCACTGGCCGGATTTATTTGGCTTCAGAAGCAACCCCTTACGGAGTATAAAAAACTTTTTTTAAACGAAACTCAAAAAGCGTTGGTGGCCGAAGGAGTTTCGGCGAAAGTTTTCGCATGGGATCTTAGAATTCGCGACCTGTCCTTCGGTATTTTAGTTCGCGATTTGGAAGTGAAGAATTTTGGAAACTTTGAAAGCCTCAAAGTGGCACGCATTCGCCTCGCGACTCAACCTCTGAAAATTTTGTTTGGAAAGTTCCCCGCAGCCCTCGAAATAGGCGAACCTCAGTTGCGATCCAAACCGCGTCACATTGTAAAGGAACAAAGTGCGTCAGCGGCCCGTGCGGCCCCCTCTGGGATCACCAATGAGGGGCCCTCCATTTTTTCGAAGTTGCCGGCGTGGACCCAGTTTCTTCGCCTCACCTATCGTTTAGAGGACGGACTTTTTGAACAGCCTCTGGGGGAAAAAGAGTCCGTTTTCCGACTGGAAAACGTGGGGGCTTCGGGGCTCATCTCGGGATTGCCAGGAACCGTTGAAGGCAAAATTGGGCTGCAGTTCAATGTCGACGACCCGCGAGAGGGTATTATTTTGCAAGGTCCAATTGAAATGAATTGGGAAGGTTATTTCCAGAAACATCACAACGAGGTGGTGGGCTTTAAAATTGATAAGTTTTCTTGGGACCTTAGTCGCGTGAGTTTTTCAGGGCCCTACCATTTGGAAAAATCCCCCCACCAACGAGCTGAACTTTCTGCTTCAGCCCAAGTCTTGTTTACGAAATCCACGGCCCTCGACTCCATTCGCATTGAGAAGGCCTCTGTTTCATATGACCAGATCCGTGCTGAGCTCAGTGGAGAGTACAATCCTCGGGGCGCCTTTGAGCTGCGTTGGGTGGTGAACCCCGTATCGCTTCAAGGCTTTCATGCTCCCTTTCGAACTCTGCGGGAGGCAAGTCTAAATGGACTCTTTGAAAGTAACGGAAAATTTAGCACTTCTTTGGAGCAGGGGCTGACCGGGCACTGGAAGGTGTCGCTAAATAATTTTAGTGTCAATCCGGCTGAGCTTTCAGCTCTCTTTGAAAAAGAAAGCTCAGGCGCTTTGGTGGCTTCACTTGTAAGCGAGGGAACCCTGAAAAATGGGAGAGTCAATTCTCCCAAGACGGAGTTTCAGCTTAAGGGTTCCGAAGCAGGGCTGGTTTTTAAGGGTGAGAAAATTGCAAAGCCTAAGGGAGATGCCCTCGATATCCTGCTCAAGGCAAAAGTTTTTGAGGATGTTTTCTCGATCGATTCGCTTTCGGCCAAAATTCACACGCTCGATCTGAAAGCTTTTCTTAAGCTTGAGCGTTTGAGTGAGTTTATGGCCGGAAAAGAGGTTCCCCTGCAGGTGGGCTTTCAGAGCAATCGAATTGATCTTTCAAAGTGGAGATCGTATTTGCGGGGTCTCGAAAAGGCGCCCCCTCTAGAAGGGTTTTTTGAGTTTGCGGGCTCTGCCGAGGGACTGTACCAAAAAGACCAAGGAGCCACCTCGCAACTTTCTTGGCGAGTGGATAGGGCGAGTCTCTCAAACTTTCGATCCGCATTTAACGAAGGCTCTGTTTTTGATTTCAGCACTACTGTGGAGGGGTTGAAGCTTCGGGGACCCTTTTCCGTAAATTTTATTTTTCAAGGCCGAGGTTTGGGTTCTCGGGTGGATCGAGCCACCCTACTCTCTCGAGTGGATCTGAGTCATTCCAGCGTTCTTTATAGAGACTTTTTTCGTAAACCTGAAAGCATCCCACTTCTCTTGGAGGTGAGTGGCGAGCAAACTCGAAATCAGCTTAAGATCCGCCGTGGAGATTTTTCCTTTCATAACCTCGATTTGAATTTTGCGGGCACTCTGGTGCAGGGCAATCGGCGCAGCTTTGTGCAACTGAATATGGCTCGCCCGGTGCGCTTGAGCGACTGGAAAGATTTTTTTATTGGAAGCCAGCAAACTCCGGTAGACGGCACACTCTCTTGGACGGGGCGCGTAGGTTTTCCCGAAATTGGTAGTCTGGAAGACAACTTCGACTGGCGCCAACTTAGTTTAGAGGGTCGATTAGAGTTGAATGATTTGCGGGGGCGTCTTACTCAAATGAAGAGCCCGTTGCGCGGGGGACGAGCGGTGATTCTCTTCCAACCTACCGGAGTCTTAATACCGAATGCCAATCTGGCCATCGGCAGCAGCAAGATGGCTTTTTCGGGTGAGGTTTCCGCGATGCCAGGGCGTGGGTCGAAAAAAATGAATTTGCATCAGCTTTTGATTCAGAAAGCTTGGGACCTTAAGGCGACGGTTAATGTTGACCAGCTCAATCCTGAGGACTTTGCTTCTCCTCGAACCCTTCGATCCGGTGATGCTGAGACCTCGAACAGTGGAAACGGCCTAGGAGCCAGCGTGGGAGAAACACTCAGGTCCTGGTTTGAAAAAGATTTCCTTAGGCAGAGTCGGATGCGTCTGGCGATGACGGTAGGAAAGGGACGTTTTGCCAAAGTAGATTTTAAAAATCTCCAGATGCGCGCGCTCTGGGAAAACAATTTATTTAAGATGCAACCCCTGAGTCTAGAAGCCTTTGGTGGAAAGTTGGGTGGCACCATGACTTACGACCTCAATTCCTTTTATGCGCGTAAAGACTTGCCCGAACTCTCTTCTACTCTCAAAGTTTCCACGGTCGACATCAAAGCCATGTTAAGAGCCACCAAAGCTGAAATGGAAAAAATGATGGGGGGTTCGCTCGATGGCCAAATGATTCTTGTCTCAAAAGGTTGGGAGCCTGAGGATCTTGTTGCAAAGTCTCGGGGTCGGATTGCAGGCACGATCAATCGCGGAGAATTGGAAAGTTTGGAACTTTTACGAGTGAAGCTGGATGAACTCATTTCCCAGTCGGCAGCTAAAGACTTTCTACTCAAACAGGCCTCTCAGGAAAAATGTCTGCAGCGCAATTTCTCAGCTGATTTAGATTCAGAAATAAAGGCGGGAGTTTTGGAGATCGGCAAGGCAGATCTCAGTTTTCAGACGGGTTCCGATATTTCACTCACAGGAAAAATCACCCAAGACATGAATTTAGATCTTGCGGGGAACTTTTTTGCTAGTTCAGGCTGTTTGAGTGGCGATATCCAGAAGTGTTTGAGTAAGGGCGGGTCCAGAGCAGCGATTCCTTTTAAAATCAGTGGCCCCAGTACTCAGGCGAGCGCAACTCTCGATTCGGCAAGTCTAGCCCAAAGCATCGTGAAATGTGTGACCGAAAAGACGGTGAAAAAGGCGGAGGCCGCTGTGCGTTCCGAAATAGAGAGACGCCGCCCGGAATTAGAAGACATGGCTAAAGAGCGGCTCAAAAAAATATTTAAATAAATTCTATAAAGGCTCTAGGGTCGTGAAAATCCGGTTTTTCACGAGGATGCGAAAGTGCGAAATAATGGAGCTTTTCGTTTTTATCCAAAAGAACAGTAGAGATATTCACGAGCAGAGGTTGGCGGTTCGCGCGCAACCAAGACAACTGCGCTGAAAAGTTGGGGAGGAGAGTTCCTGAAATCTGCAAACGGTCGGGTCGACTGCGAAAGACCTCGAGATGTTGGATTCCCGCATCTCGCAAGTCCAGGCTCAGGCCTTCGCGGTAGTCTGAGAGTTTAAAGAAACCCCAGTTAAGAGAAGGAGAAAAATTCCACTCCCAGTACTCACTGTTTTCCGGGCTCTTAATGAAAAGTTCAAAGCAGCTGCGTTGCCAAAGGCGATCCGAAAAATGTGCCGTGCCGGGCTCGGGAGAGTCAAGAGAGAGGTGACTAAGGTCTCCACTCAGTTCAAAACTAAAATGCAAAAGAGGCAGCTGGTTTCTTAAGGTGGCCTGGATGCGAATTTTCCCCGGGACTTCCATGGCGTTGAAGGCTTTGAGTTCGGCTTTCACTCTTTCTAAGATATCCGAAGACAGTAAAATAAACATGTTCTATTCGAAAAAGCTGTGATTCCCACTCAAAAGTCCCTTCAAGATCTTTTGGTATGGTACAGCGAAAAGGCCCGAAATCTTCCGTGGCGCCGTTCCCCTATCAATCCCTACGCCGTCTGGATTTCTGAAGTGATGTCTCAGCAGTCTACCTTGACGACCGTCATTCCTTATTTTGAGAAGTGGATGAGTCGCTTTCCTGACCTTGAAACTCTGGTGGCGGCTCCCGAATCTTTGGTCCTCGAGTACTGGGCAGGTTTAGGTTACTACAGCCGAGCTCGAAACCTTTATAAAGCAGCCCAAAGCATTTCCATTTTTAAAAAGAACGAGGGTCGTTGGCCCCAAACTTTTGTGGAATGGAGCCAGTTTCCCGGGCTCGGACCCTATACCGCTGCAGCGGTGGCAGCCATAGCCTTTCATGCTCCCGTTTTGCCGGTGGATGGAAATGTGATTCGAGTTTTTGCTCGAGTCCTGGGGCTGGCCGACCCCTTGAATCGAAGTGAAGAGCATCGCAAAATTGTGGCTGCAGTGGGGGACTTAGCCCGCCATCCTGCGATGTCCGGCAAACATCGTCAAATGGCGCAGGCCCTTATGGAACTCGGTGCCTTGATTTGCCGACCGGGGGCTCGAGCGCTTTGTGATCTTTGCCCCCTGGCTAAGGATTGTTGGGCCCGTCAACATGAGAAGGTGCTCGACATTCCGCGCCCTAAGCTGCGACGCGCCACCCAAAGGCTGCGGCTGATTGTTCCCCTTTACCATGGCCGAAGGGGGGGGATTTTGCTGAGACAAAGACCGCAGGGACGACGCCTGGCGGGTCAATGGGAACTACCCTACTTAGAAATGGATGCCCGAAGCCCCTGGAATCAACAGCTTTTTGAAGAAAGTTTTTCGGTGGTCGGTCCGCTGCGCCATTGTATCACCCATCATCAATACGAGGTGTGGGTTGCGGAAGTCGGGCCGTGGCGGGGTGTGGTCCCCAAGCATCATGGGCTGTGGTCACCCAAGAGGCCTTTTGCCTCTCTTCAGCAGCTCAGCACCCTTACTCGAAAAATCCTCTTGAAAAAGCAACTGATCTAGGTAAAGACTCTAACCTCTTATGGCACGAGTTTGTAAAATCACCGGTAAAAAGCCCCTAGTTGGTAATAACGTTTCGCACTCCAATCGCAAAACCAAAATGCGACAGTTTCCGAACCTGCGTAAAAAACGTCTTTTTGATGAGAAGACCGGCGTATGGGTGACTTTACGTGTGTCGGCCTCGGGTCTGCGCACCATCACTAAGCTCGGTCTTGCCAAAGCCTTGAAGCAAGCCGCTACCGCTAAGTAAGATTTTTACAAGCTTTGCCGCGCCACATTTCTGGCAAACAAGCATTGTTCTCCGTCTTGATTGTTTTCCTTAAGATCTTTAACCACATTTAAAATAATCTCAGATTGCTTGTTTTCTAAAAACACTCGACTTTTTTGCAATCCTACTTCGTTACAACTGATGGGCTTGAGGTAGGAAGCAAAGGCTTCGATTTCTTCGGGGTTTCGACCTGTTTTTGAGAAGTCTAAAATGGCGGCGAAATACTGGTCTAAATAATTTTCAGCAAAGTGGTTTTGCTCGTAGGGGAAAAGTCCTTTAGCAATGGCCCGAGTTTTTGCCACGCTAAGTTGCGAGCTCCCCAGCAACTCGCGCATAAACTTTTCTTTGACCTGTGCTTGAGGTTGGATGGCCTCGGCTTCCAATGCGCTGAGCACCCCGTTTTGACTCTTGTCTCGTTTGAGCTCGGCGAGTCGGAGCTGTTCTGATTGATCCCGACCAAAACGCGACAGTTGGATCACCATGAGCCAGCGGCGATCCTGGTCGAGAAGGTTTTTTGGCAATCGAAGCTTTCCGCTCATAATTTTTTCTAATTGATGAAGTGTGGTGGAGTCTTCGGCTGAACGAATATAAGCGTCGATCCAGATTTTTTGGAAATCTGATCCCGCTGCCGCGGACAGGTATTGCTGCCAAGCTAATTTTGAAAAAGCTTTTACAAAATGTTGACGAAATTCTTGGACGGAGGGAGAGGTGTCGCCCAAAAACTGAAGAAGGGAGGGGGCGTTGAGGTTGCGTCCAATAAGAGTTTCTAGAACTTGCTCCAGGATACGGGAGTTTTTTTCGCGGGGGATTTCTTGCAAAACGATTTCCGCGTAACGGATCGAGCTGATGTTGCCCTCTTTCACCTGGTACCACAGGGCCTGCCAAATTTGGCCACGCAGCATTTCGTCCGCAATTCCCCACATGTTCTGGCTGACGTTCTTTAGAGTCTGGGGATCGAGATTGGCCTTGAAATAAGCATGGTCCCCAAAGTTGGGGTAGGCCAGCGCCGGACACTTTTTCCCCCTGGCCTCGCGCACCATGAGGCCTTCTTTAAAATCTGCCGGCAGCAGATGGCTTTGTTTGTAGTTTCCCGCCGTATCCAAATTATATAGAGCAATGAGCGTCTTTTGTTGGGGGTAAATATTGCGAGTTTTGCTGAGCAGCTGGCGGATTTCGAGTTTCGAAATTTTCCCTCTGGGGTCGCAGGCATAGCGTAGCCCCACAGTGGTGGGGCCCGCACTCTTTATCCATTCATGAGTCCAGTCCTTCAGGTGTTGCCCTGAAACCTTCTCAAGCGAAGTTATAAAGTCCACAAGTGTTGTGTTTTTGTAGGCGTTTTTTTTGAAATAATCTCGCACACCGTTTTTAAAATTATCTTCACCCAAAAGATAAATCAGCTGCTTAAGGGCCGAGGCCCCCTTACCATAGGTGATTCCATCAAAGTTTCCGAAGGCCTCATCGGTATTGACGGCTGAAGTTGCAATGGGGTGGGTAGTTTCGTAGTGATCAGCCAGCAATGCGGTAGCTTTCGTGCGCAAGGCAAAGCTGAGCCAGGCACTTTTAAAGGCGGTCGCCTCGCTCAATGCTTTGGTGGCCATGATGGTGGCAAAGCTTTCGTTAAGCCATAGGTCGTCCCACCACTTCATGGTGACCAAATTTCCAAACCACATATGGGCCATCTCGTGGAGAAGAACATTGGCTAAATTTTCTTTGGCGCTTTGCGTGCGCTGTCCTCGAGAGATAAAGCGTTCCGAAAAAGTGACGGCGGCCACATTCTCCATGGCTCCGGCGTTAAAGTCCGGCACAATGACCTGGTCGTATTTTTTAAAAGGATAGGGGTAGTTAAAGTATTTGTTGAAATAGTCAAAACCAAGGCGTGTGAGTTGGAACCATTCTTGGGGGTTCACAAACTCTGCAAGACTCTGACGCACAAAGAGACGCAGTGGGATATTTCCCGCCGTGGAGCTGAAAACTTTATAAGCTCCCGCGTGGAGCGAAATGAGATAGGTGCTGAAGCGGGGAGTCTGGGGGAAGGACACGGTTTTGGTGGGCCCCTGAATTTTTTGAGATTTCTCACGAGTTGCACTGATGACCTGAAAGGAAGTGGGCGCTTTCACCGTGAGGGTGTAACGAGCTTTCAAATCAGGCTGGTCAAAGCAAGGAAAAACCTGATTGGCGGAATAGGGTTCTAAGTGAGTGAAGAGGTAAACTCGTTGGTCGAGGGGATCCACAAAGCGGTACAGGCCGGTACCTGTGTGACCATAGGGATGGGTAAAGGTAATTTCCACCTCATTGGCACCTTCACGAAGTTGGGCCGTGGGGAGGCTTAGAAAAAGATTATTGTATGGAATATTTTCTTTGAGGTCATAACCGTTGATCACGAGGCGTTGGACAGTCCCGTCTTCAAAATCCACGGTAAGGGATTTTTTGTTTAGGGCGCTTAAATTATTGACGTGAAAGCGAAGAAGGGCGCGGCCAGAAAATTCTTTGCTTTGCGTGATATCAAAAAATAATTCGTAGTCCACGTTTCGAATTTGGGAGCTTCGGTAAAAGGCTTCAAAGCGGCTGAGGCCTTTCTCTTTTGGTCGAGGGATAGAGCCTTCTGAAGGAGTGTCGGGGGTCCAGGTGTCTACCAAGGAGTTCAGTGGTTTTTTATGCGGGCTGGAGCAGGAGAAGAGAAAAAATGCGAGTCCTCCTAAGGAAAGATTTCTAAGGCTAAACGCTTTTGGCATGAGCGAAATATAGGTCGGCCAAGGCTTTTAAAAAAGCTTGGGGCAAAAAAAAACCGGCCCACCGCAAGGTGAGCCGGTTTATGGTGATTTTTGAACTTTCGTAACTTTAGTTATTTGCCGAGCAGTGCCAAAACTTCATTAACTTCTGCTTGGCTAGGAACCTCAGGCTTGACGAGAAAAGCGCCTGCAGAAACGTTTTGGTTTTGGATAGCCAGGGCACGACCATAAACTGCAAGAGCGGCGTAGCGTCCCCCGCTAAGTCCATTGATGCGTTCCCATAGCTCTTTTTGATTGCGCTCGACCACACGTATGCATCCGTGAGATTCTCGATTTCCCGTCACTTGAGCTGAAGGATAGCTATGCATCGCGGCTTGGTTGCGCCGATCATTGCTGGCTTGGCGCGGATCAAGTTCCGCCGGATCAAAGAAATAGAGGCCCCAGGGTTCGCGAGCGACGCTACCGGAGCGATTAAAGTAAAGAAATTCTCGAGCTACTTTGTGGAAACTAAAATAGCCGTTGGGAGTCTCAATCGAATTGGCGTCAAGATCGTGCACGCCCGTGGACACTTTAAAGGCTTGAACGATTTCGTTATCTTCTTTGACGACTACCACTTGGTTGAATCTCTCTCGGCGGTCTTTGGCCTGTTCCGGCATTTGCACCGAAGTGGGGTCTTTAAAGGCCTCGACTTTGATAAACGCCCCATCAAAATAAGCTTTATCTGCGATCTTCGCCTGAGCATTCATCGACCCGAGGACGATGACACTGAGCGTCCCACGCACGAGGTAGGAAAGGCTTTTTTTAAGAGATGAATTCATTCTGAAACTCCTTGTAAGTTTTTTATGGCTTTGCAGCATCTCCCTATTTAAGCTGCCCCGAGTCAATGGGAACATTCACGAATTTCTTTCCGTATAGAATTTTTAAGCCCTGTGTAGCTATTCTGCTGCTATCTGCGAGTCTCAGTCTAAACTCCGCCAGTCAGAGACTGACCAACCTATTGATTCAGTCGAGCTGTCGCCGAGCTTTTCTGGAGTGGGAAGAGGCGCGTGAGTCCTTAAAAAGCAGCCCAAGTGGTCGGAGTTACTTGCAAGTTTCACCTTACGATCGTTACTGGTTTGGAAGCTTAGTTCTCAGTCAAAAAGATCCGACTAAGTTTGCCAGTGCTTGGAAAGAATCTCTGCGACTTTGGGGAGAGCTTCAATATCTGCGCAATCAGCCCCTTGCCCCTTCTCCTATCGTGCAGTCTCAGCCCTTTCATGAACACCTGAACCTCGACTACCAAAAGGCCAGCCTCAGCCTTGAAAGCTTTGCTTTGGCTGATCCCGAGATGAAAGTACTCAAGCGAGAATGGGCGCTGGATGAATCAGCTCCCAGGCCCCAAGATTGGAAAGCCGCCATGGCGGAACGTGGTTTCCAACAAGTGGGGGAGACCAATCTTTTTGCCGCGGGCGCTTTTATGATTTCTATCAACAATGAGGGTTCGTACCGAGTGCTTGTTGAGGTGCCTCAGGGTGGGAGTGATGACTTTGCCTTTAAGCGCATTACGGGGCTGCGAGTGGCTACACGGACCTCTGATGAGTCATTTTTTAGCGGTTTTCAAATCTATGCCCATTTCCAAGACCCGGGGCAAGACTTCGGTATTCACGGGAGAACGATTTCTTTAGATGGACTCAGGGCCAATGCCTATGCGCTTTTGCCTCCCCCAGTTGAGGAGCCCTTGGATTTGCGGTTGCAGCTCTTAAGGGCGAGTTTTATCCAAGATTTTCGAGCGGGAGTTTATCTTTTTCGTCGCCCCGCCTTTCAGAGTTGGAGATTTAAGCGTGCCGAGCTGAGCTGGGGGGAGCTGGTGATTGGTATGAATGCGTCTAAAGAGAACGAGATTGGAAAGATTTTCCATACCCTTCCTCCCGATCACTTTGGACCAGAAACCCTAAAAAATGAGCTGCCTACTTATGAGTCTCCCAACCGTTTGCGAATTCCTCAGACTTTTGGGAGTCGGGTTTGGGGCTATCTCAACGACCAGGCAGGCTTCCAACCCCTACCCGAAGGAAATTTCAATTTAGATTTATGGGCGATTTTAGATGAGCCTAAAAAAATTCCTGCATCACTAGGCCTTCTCACCGACTGGCTCCCTAATGAAAATTTTGAAAGCCACCTCGCAACTGTGGCGGCCATTCAGCGGGAAGATTTACAAGAACGTGGTCTGGATATTGGCAAAGTTGCCAAGGCCTTTAGCTTGCTCATTAGGCTTGCACGCAGTGGTGAATTTAATGGGAAGTATAAATTCCATGGCGAGCAAATAGAGATTCGAGCGGATGAGAAGCGCCCGGGTGTCTTTGTCGTTAGCAACCCGCGACGGCAAGTGAGTTTCATTTTGGACGAGACGGCAGTGTCAAATTTCGGACACTTTGGGGCCTACTCCAGTCAAAATTATGTCACTCCCTTCCCAATGAGAAACGTCATGAACACGCTCTTCCCCGTCATGCCTTAATTTTATTTGGGCCTTAAGTTTTTCCGGCTTTCGCTCGAAAAGAACTTAGCGGAGGGAATCGCCATGAACATGAAATCTAAAGATCCAAGCTCAGATCCTATTTGGCAAAGTGTGCTGGAAGGCATCGCCATGAATGGAGTGCTGAGTCGATTTTACCAACTGCCCCGCCACGAAATGGCGGCCATCATGCGTTTGCACGGACCCCAGGCCATCAAAGATGTGGCCGCGCTTTTTACACTTACGCACCACAAGCGTTTTGATGAGCGAAATGAATATATCAATTCGTTTTTGGAAGCCCGCGCCTTTGCGGTCTTAATGGTTTTGGGTCGTTCGATGAAGTGCTGGGTTGAGAGTGAATCTCAAGAGCCCAAACTTCGCGCACGCTGGAAGGTTGCTCACGCTTAAATTATGTCGGGAGAAGGAATCGGCCAAGGCATTTCACAGGCGTTTTTTGAAGATTCGCTCGCCGAATTTTTAAAGCCTGTGGCCGATCTGATTGCCGACCCCACAGTTACAGAAATTATGATCAACGGTGCGCATGAGATTTTTATTGAGCGCAAGGGGAAGATTTTCAAAACCCCTAACAAATTTGAGAATGAGGCTTCTTTGCTGGCCGCGATTCGTAACGTTTCTCAGTTTGTGGGCAAGCCCATTTCTACTCTCGAACCGATTCTCGATGCGCGCTTGCCTAATGGTTCGCGAGTGTGTGCCGTGATTCCCCCCTGTGCCAAAAATGGTTGCACCATGGCCATTCGAAAGTTTTCCAAAGAAAAATTGGGGCTTAAAGATTTGATCAACTTTGGGGCCATGAGTGGAGATATGGCCAGGTTCTTAGACCTCGCTGTCATTCTAAAAAGAAATATTCTCGTGAGCGGTGGTACGGGCTCCGGTAAAACAACTTTACTTAACGTGCTGGGCAGTCGAATCCCCGGTAATGAGCGCTTACTCATTATTGAGGACACGGCTGAGTTACAAATTAAAAGCAATCACGTGGTGCGCTTTGAAACCAAGCACGAAGATTTTGAAGGCAAGGGTGCTGTGAGTATTCGAGACCTCGTGAAGGCTTCGTTGCGATTGCGGCCGGACCGCATCATCGTAGGTGAAGTGCGGGGAGCCGAGGCTATGGATTTAGTCCAGGCCATGAACACGGGTCATGATGGTTCGATGGGTACGCTGCATGCCAACAACCCCTTGCAGGGGATGAATCGATTGGAGACTCTTTGTATGTTGGGCGATGTGGGTGTTCCCGCTCACGTAGTGCGCTCGCAGGTGGGGGATGCCATTCATATGATTGTGCAGGCCAACCGTTTGCGGGATGGAAGTCGTAAAATTACGGCCATTTCAGAGTGCGTGGGAATTTCGGACCGCGGCACTTACATTATGAACGATTTGTTTGTTTTTAAACCCACGGGTATTGCTGCAGATGGGAAGATTTTAGGGGAACATGTGGTTTGTGGAAATCCCCCCTCATTTACTGAGATGATTGAGACCTCGGGAGTGCCCTTTCCTTTGGGCATTTTTACTGCCAACAAGCTCAGCGCGTAAGAATTTTTATGCTTTTAGAAGTTGCCTAGGCCTCTTGCTAAGGTTTTGTTGTAAAAAACTTAAGGTAAAGAGGGGCTGCCAAATGAAAAATCTTTTAGGTGTTTTAATTTTAAATGGTCTTTTCGCGGTGTCCACATTCGCTGCGCCTTGTACGACGGCGGATTATAAATATGCCCAGGGGGCCGTGAGTCGTGTGAATGCCTCGCCTGTTAGTTTCTCGGGCTATGAAAAGGCAAAACTCGAAGTCACAGTTCTTGAAGTGGGCCTTTGTTCAGGGGATCTGAGTCGTGACGCCTTTTGTGAGTCGGCGCCAGGCAAAATCGAGGCCCTTCTCAATTTCCATAATGCCAACAATTCCACAGTGGGCGGCTTGAGTGAAGTCACAGATAATTTGCAGACTTTGCAGCGCGTTCGCCGCGCTTGCGCGGAGTGAGTATTAAGAGCTAGTCGATAAGAGTCGGAAGGGTATCATGAAATCTATTTTTTCAATTTCCCCATTTTTTCTTTTGGTTTTTTCGGCACCTATTTTTGCTAAATCTTTGAAAGAAAGCCAACGAGCTCCGGCTGCAGTTGCTGGAGATTTCGTCTGCAGCAATTTTACTAAAGTCGAGCGTTTCAAATATTCGGGTCCAGATTCCAAGGAAGTGGCCAACTTCTGCGACGTTTCCAAGCCTTTTTCTATATCCCCGGACGTTCAAGCTCGTAACTTCTTGGTGTGTTGCACATTCACAGGCAAAGCCCGACCGGATGATGGCATGAGGTAGTCTCTAAATTTTGCTTCTAAATCTTCCAAGAGTTCATAGGAAGCACTCGAATTTTCCCAAATTGATACTCTTCTTCCCCCATGTAAAAAAGAAACCCGCTTGCTTGGGGATAATCATCTAGAAAGAGTTTCAGGGCGCTCAAATCAATTTCAACTTTAGTTTGAGTTCTCCAAAAGCTCTCTTCTTTCGGCTCAATACCCAATCGATAAGTGTCGATAGGAGAGCCAGCGTGTTTGCTAGCTCTCGGATCAGCTGCAGGATACTGTTAATACCTTGCATGCGGACCTCCTACTTTAGGCCGGCCCCTACATTTTTCATGCCAGAATTTTGTCGGGGATTTTTTGGAAGGGTGTTTGTGCGGAAAAATCTGCAATTACGGATGGGAGCTCTACGATTCAATCATTGGTTTTGTTTACAGCTAAAGCACTGCGTATTAAATTCCGCCCTAAGGCCAGGAGCATGTTTATGAGATTTATCACTATTGTATCAACGTTGATCCTCTCCTTAGACTCCATCGCCTTTGGCGCAAGCGAGCAATGGAAGGGCCAGGGCCAAACGTCATTTGGTGACGGCGAGCACATGACAGAATTTAGCTGCCCTGCAGTTGTATTCAACTTCTCTAAAAGTGAGTCTGATTTTATTTTAACAAAGAGCTTTGGCATTTGCTTTGATAGCTCTGATAATAGTTTGCAAATTCCGGATGAGCAGTACCAGTTTCAATTGATAGAAAACCGCTTATTTTTGGCTGAAACACAGGTTGGCTTCGTTAATGAGAACGTCCTTTTAGTTAATTTAAGCACTAATGCATCATCAACTTCCTTTTCTTGGAAGATAGAAGATGGAGTTTTAGATTACTCTTTTAAATCCCTGACAACACCCAGCGGAGCATTGGTCAAAAGATCTGCAACTTTGATAAAGGAGCTGTAATCACTCCTATTTCTAAAATCAGCGCTGTTTTGAAAACTCCGTGATTAATGTTCAAATTAAGAAAGCTCTTTGCCACGTTTTTGGAGCCGGCATCAACCCCATCGTTTTTAGTCAGTCAAAGTTAGAAAAACAGCCCTCCCTTCCCCCTTGGCCTAACGACACCCTTGGTGCTAAGTCAGAGCGCCTATGGCGAAGATCGCAAAAATTAAAGCTCGTGAACTTTTAGACTCTCGAGGTTTCCCCACGGTGGAAGCCGAAGTGGAAACAGATTCTGGAATTATAGCTCGTGCCCTTGTTCCCTCGGGCGCCTCTACTGGTACTCACGAAGCCCTAGAGCTGCGAGATGGCGACAAGGCTCGGTACCTTGGAAAAGGTGTTCTCAAGGCGGTAAAAAATATCCAAGAAAGCATTGCTCCGGCGCTGGTGGGTGCAACTTTGGGCTCGCTTAAGGAAATCGACGGGAAGATATTGGCCTGTGATCCTTCTGAAAATAAATCTAAATTAGGGGCCAATGCCATTTTGGCTGTTTCCTTGGCGGCCGCTAAAGCAGCCGCAATAACTGAGAAAAAGCCTTTAGCCGTGTGGATTCAGTCCCAGGCCGCTAGCCTCGGTTACAAGACCCAGCTGAAGCTCCCCATTCCCCTTATGAACGTAATCAACGGAGGGGCCCATGCCGATAATGGCCTGGATATTCAAGAGTTTATGCTTGTTCCCCATGGCTTCACCCACTTTAAAGACGCCCTACGGGCGGGTTGTGAAATCTTCCACCATTTAAAGAAAATCTTAGTTGGGAAGTCCCTCAGTACGGCCGTTGGAGATGAGGGGGGCTTTGCCCCAAAGCTGGGTTCCAACCGTGAAGCCCTTGAGAATATATTGGAAGCTATTCAAAAAGCTGGTTATAAGCCCGGCTCACAAGTGGCTTTGGCGTTGGATGTAGCGGCCTCCGAGTTTTTCAAGGATGGCAAATACAACTTTCGAGACAAGGCCGTTGGCGTGGTCGACAGCGCGGGTCTTCAAGGATACTACATGGGCCTTCTCAAGGACTTTCCCATCGTGTCCATTGAAGATGGATTTGCTGAAGATGATTGGGATGGCTGGAGAGCAGCCACTGCGAGTCTGGGATCTAAAGTCCAGCTTGTAGGCGATGACCTTTATGTGACGCAAGTTTCGCGGCTCAAAAGGGGAATCGAAATGAAGGCCGGGAATGCGATTTTGATTAAATTAAATCAAGTCGGATCCTTGCTGGAGACTTTAGAAACAATGCATTTGGCCACACAAAGTGGTTTTGCATCGATTGTTTCGCATAGATCTGGCGAAACAGAAGACACAACTTTGGCTCACCTAGCGGTGGGCACGGGTTGCGGTCAGGTGAAGACGGGTTCAGCGAGTCGTTCGGATCGAATGGCTAAGTACAATGAACTTCTTCGCCTTGAGGAAGAACTCGGGAGCGGGTTCGCGGAGGCTTACTCAAAATGGGCCACTGTCCTGGCTTCTAAATAACAGGTAACGGGAGTTTACCGCTTAACACCTTTTTTAAGGAGGATGACCTAACACTATGAAAACAAAACTTCTGAAACTGAGCCAAATCGGTGCAATGCTAATGGTGGCCAATTCGGCCCTAGCTTACCGCGTGCCCGTATTTGTGGAATTGAACAACTCTTCGACCATTGATGGCGACACTCGCACGCAAGTCACTGAGGCTTACGTGAACGGGACCATCAAGATCAACGAAACTTATAGCCTCGTTCCTGAACTGCGCACGGATTTTTTCTACAAAGAAGGCGGCGCCAAGAATGATTTCAAAGCAAAGCATGCTTATTCCCGCGTTTGGCTTTATCAATACGGTGTAGATAACTTTGGTCCCTGGAAACTGGACATCGGTTACCGCTACCGTTTGCCGACTGAGTCTAGCTACCAGATCGAAGGTAACTTCGGCCAAATCGGTGTGCGTCCTGCGCTCACTGGAAAATTTGGTAACTTCAGCCTTGTGGCTCGTGACTTTGTAACTGTGTTTTTGCAACGCAGTGGTTTGGAAAAAAACCAAACGGTGCAAAGCCCAGCAGCTCGCCAAGGAACACGAATTATGGCTAACCAATTCGAATTGATTTCTGGTTACGACATCGTTCCTGGATTAACCGCATCTGCAGCCTTTTCAATGACCAACGGCATTCGTTCTTCTGTTGGCCCTGACAGCTACCACTGGGAAAACGAGTTCGAACAAGAGTTTGAAATCGGTTACCGCGACGAGAAGTACACAGCCAATACCTACGTAGGTGTGAGCTACTACTCCACGATCAACCCCAGCCCCAACAAGACTGTGGATTGGTATGACGGCGATGTTTCTAAACTTAGCTTGAAAATTGCCCGCGAATTCTAATAAGGTGCTGAGCGGATGCTCAGAAACTTTCAGATCGCATTTAAAATGGCGCTCCCTGGCTTTTTGCTAGGAGCGCCATTTCTTTGTCTGGGCCAAGATAAGCCTGCTCCCTTGCGAGCTTTCCCAGCGCGTGAGATTCTAGAAGCAGTTCAAAACAATGAAATATTGGAGCGTAAGGCAGCAAGAATGAACTTCTTGGGCGCGCTAGCCGATGGAATCTCTTGGGAGCCTTGGGCTGAGCCGGAGATGTCTCGGTCTTGGATTTATCTTGAGGTACCTCCGAAGGTACTCGAGGGCATTCAAGCCAATATTGATCAAAACGGAAATAAGCTTTTTCCCTAAAAGCGGGGGAAATGTGGGTGGAGGCAAAAGTTAAATGAATTCGCCAGCGATGGGCAGCCTGCGACCCCGTTTAACTCCGGCCATCAAGGGGCTTTTGATAGCCTTTGTGGTGGTCCATATCTTTCAGAAAAGCCTCAGCAGCTTTGCTGATTTAAATCTTATTCGTTATTTGGGCTTCTCACCTTACGGCTTTCTTTCCGGTCGTATCTGGCAAAGTTTCACCTACATTTTTTTGCACGGGGACTTTTTCCACCTTCTCTTTAATTCCTTAGGCATTTATATGCTGGGCTCCGAGCTTGAGAGGCGTTGGGGCACCAAGAGATTTCTCAGTTACTTTTTAATTTGCGGTCTAGGTGCCGCCCTTTTACACACCCTCTGCTGGGTCATTGCCTTCTTTTTCTTTCCATCAGTGGCTCCCAACTTAGGTGCCATTCCTACTATTGGAGCGTCGGGATCTCTCTTTGGTTTGCTTTTCGCCTTTGCCCTCTTCTTTGGCGAAATGGAGATGCTGGTTTTCATGGTGGTACCCATGAAGGCCAAATACTTCGCCATGCTCATGGCTTCCATTGAGCTTTACCTTTCGATCTTCGCCGGAGCTTCCAGCAATGGGGCGGCCCACCTCTTTCATTTGGGCGGACTCCTCACGGGCTTTTTGTATCTACGCATTCGCGGCAAGAACCTCGATGGCCGAGGTGGGGGCTTCTTCACAAAAAAGAAAAACATGAACCGCGAAGAAGTGAAGCGTCGATTAAGCCTCATCGTAAATAATGAAGAGCCCAAAAAGGGCGACAAAAACTATCCCATTACTTGGAATTAGGGCTCTGTGGGCAGGGCGCTGAACCCTTTTGGCGTTCTTCGAAAATTCTAAAATTATTTGCCTAAGTAATTTTCACTCTTCCTCCTTTTAAGGGCGGTGTCTTGCCAAAGCCACTTCCGATGTCGGAGGTGAATTTGACTAGTCTCGCAACGTTCTCACTCTGAAAATTCAATTCTAAAATGAGCTTTTTTGATATTTGTAAAATCGCTAACCATTCTTGGTAGACAACCATACAAAAGAATGGTTGTCTAGGCGCAATTCAAATCGACCTGAAGAAATTCAGAGAAAGGAATTTATTGTAGAAAGAAAAATCAAAATGCTTTGCTAGTAGCAAATAAAACGGAAGCTGCGAAATGCGTTGGGAGAGTGCAAATACACTTCCGGCATCGGAAGTGTATTCGACAAGTGGATTCAAGGCTTAGCGATAGGTTTGATTGCGACTAATGGGCTTGCAAAGGTCGGGCAAACTTTTCCACGCTTGGGAGTTCATGCAGTTCAACCTCTCGGATTCCAGTATCCCCGTTTATAGCCCGTACTATTTTTGGTCGGATAAAGTTCATGAGACATCGGGTACTTCGGGGGATTCTTCTAGCCGCAGCTTCCCAGTTACTAGTGCTAACATTATGGGTCTTAGATTGCGCGATCAACCAGTTTATAAGGATCTCTGGGTGGTAGCTCGCTTCAACATGTTGGCGTGCTCGCAGGGCTAAGGCTCGGGCGGCTGTTGGGTTAAACCAATAGTGGGATGCTTTGGCTGAGAGTTCCGATTCCGAAGCCAACATCACGGCGAGTTTGTTGGTATCTACGTGCTCAGCATTGTCGACTTCAGGCCCTAAGTTACCTGGAAAGAAAAAGGCCAATACCCCAATCGCCATAGCCTCGGTCATGGATATCCCACCCGGTTTGCCTACGAAGTAGCCATTGGAGTGAGCGGAAAGACGTAGGGCCTTGAGTACAAATTCTGGACCTACGCGATCGATGGGTTTACCCCCTTTAATAACTAGTTTGATGCGAGGATCGTCGGCATATTTTTTCTGTAGCGCTTCGAGGCCGCCTCTCTTGCCGGCGTTTCGGCCAATAATGGCGAGAATTTGGATTTTATCTCGGGGACCAAGTAAAGAAACGGCCTGCTTAGTAAGCTCAACAAAATTTCCGATACCGTCGCCGCCACTTTGAATAGTTACGGTGCGAACCTGAGAGCTGAAGCCGATGCTGTTAGCAAAGGATTCGAGTTCCCCTTCACCCATGTTCCGAATCTGATCGACGAGGGGATTGATCAAAATACCAGTGCTCGCCACTCGGTCGGCCGGAATCCCGCGTAACTTCAAAGTGTCGGTAATGATTCCGTCAGGAGCTGCGGTGAAGTCAGACGCCTTAGCTAATTGATAAAGGTAGTCTTGCTCTGGGTTTTCATGGGCGGCAGGGGCCTTTCCTCCAACGTAGTCGGTTATTCCAAAGGCTAAGGGAACATTTTGCGGAAGCATACCCAATTTCTTTAGGCGAGCAATCATTTCGGGTCCGAAATACCAAGGAGCATAAATGACGTCGCACTCGATCAAGTGCAGCACGTAGCCTAAGCGTTGAGTCGCAAACATCCACTTCCCACCGCGCATTTCTGCGGCTTCGAATTTTGCCTGGGATCTTACATAATCTCGGTGAGAAAAATCCCAGACCTTGGGCAGGTAACGAGTCAGATTGCTGTATCCAGCAAGAGAGAGGTATTCTGTAATGTTATCAAATAATGAGCTGGCTTCGATTTTATAAATTTCGGCTTCAGGATCGGCGGCTCTCAACATTGCGGTACTGGCTTTGGCGTTGGACTCATGACCTTCGCCGTAGTGGCCAGTAAGAATACAATGCCGTCTTTTTCCCGATGCATCGCGGGCCTGAGCCTGAGTGAAGCAAAGAACAAGGGCCAGGGAGGCTAACAGTTTTCGAGCTGAGATCAACCAATAATGCATGTGGTTAAGATTCCTAAACGCAATGTCGGATCTGAGTAAAGAGGCGGCCGAAGATTGTCAGCTTTTGGGAGAATTTTTTAGCCAAGTTTTAATATTATCAATAACATAAGACTGCTCGTTTTCTTCCATGTTGTAATAGAGGGGGAGCCTTAAAAGCCCATTTGAAAAAATATCCGTTTGCCTTAGTTCCTGAATTCCCTCGCTTTTAGCGCCGGGCATAAAGCGGCTACCAAAGGGAGACCTATGCAAAGAAACATAGTGGAAGGGCGCAATCACACCGGCATTTTGCATAAATTTTATAAGGCTTTGCCGACTTTCAAAATTTTCAAAAATAATCGCGAAGAGATGAGCGTTGCCCTCACAGCCTGGGGGATTTTTTAAAGTGCGAATATTCTTAGCGCTAAGCAGTGAACTTAATTCCGCCTCATAGCGCTCCCAAATCTGTCTTCGCTTAGAAATGATTCTATCCATTTGCTCAAGTTGGGGGATAAGCAAAGCCGCGTTCAAGTCCGAAAGTACGTAGCTCGAACCCAAATCTACCCAGCTGTATTTATCCACCAAGCCCTGGGAAAACTTTCGGCGATTGGTGCCTTTTTCGCGCAAAATTTCAGCCCGATCCAGAAGGCTCAAATCGTTCACAAAAAGCGCGCCTCCTTCGCCCGAACCTACGTTTTTTGTTTCATGAAAGCTCAGGCAAGCCAGTTTTCCAAAAGTTCCTAGGGCTTTTCCCTTATAAACCGAGCCTATCGCCTGAGCGGCGTCTTCAAGCAGAGGGACTGTGCCACAGGCCTCAAGAATATTCTCCATGGGAGCGCAGTTACCCGCATAGTGCACTTGCACAACTGCGCGGGTCCGAGAATTTTTAAGTCGAAGAATTTCATCAGCCCTCAAATTTCCAAATTTATCGATGTCGCCAAAACGCAAAGTCGCGCCGCGCAGGGC
Source organism: uncultured Bacteriovoracaceae bacterium (assembly GCA_964477895.1). Classification (GTDB taxonomy): domain Bacteria; phylum Bdellovibrionota; class UBA2428; order UBA2428; family UBA2428; genus CAYZFQ01. The sequence continues at coordinate 255,761 of CAYZFQ010000001.1, forward strand.
AAAGGCATTGGCCGTTGAGACAAAGGTATAAGAGGGCAAAATAACCTCATCACCGAGTTGAATATTTAGAAGCAGGGCCATCATTTCCAAAGCATGGGTGGCCGAAGTGCAAAGGAGACTCTCTGTCCCGCTGAGCTTTTTTAATAAAGCCTCGGCCTTTTTAGTGGCCGGACCATTCCCCGAAATATGTCCACTATGAAGAGACTCCAAGAGAGCCGCTTCCATCTCAGGGAGCACAACGGGTTTATTAAAAGGGACTTTCACGAGGGGATATCCTCAAAGGCGCGCTGAAAGCGCAGCACGGCTCGAAGCACTCGGCTCTCTAAGTTGCCCAATTTACCGAAGCGCCACCCGCTTTGCTCATCTCTGACCCAAGCCTGTTGCATCGGAAACTGAAAGCCTGGGACACCCGATATAGGATGCCAAATGAGAGTTGCTTTCGCAGACTTTCCTTTAGAGTGAATTTTTTTAATATCAAAACTTGGTGCCACTTCTAGGCGAACCCCAGACTCCGAAAGGTCGAGGAGTAAAGTTGGGAACAGGTCTTCGCCAATTTTTAGGAGTGCGGGATTAAGAGACCGAGCTCGGGGCTGGTCTCGGAAAGTTTTTTTCACCTAGGTTTTTTAGCAAGGTGGAGCTTCTCCGACAAATCACTATGGAAGAATTTACGAAGTTGAGTGAAATCACCGGGAGTCCATGCTCGGGGGTCACCCCCGGAGAGCTGGCGCAGAAAGGCTGCGGCTGTTTTACGCGCATGCTCATAATCGGCATCCGAATAAGACTTCTCTAAAAGCTCGGTCAGAAGTTCGTTTTGTTGGGCTGCGGGCGTAGTAGGGCCCCCATGAAAGGCCAGAAGAACTCGGTCAATTTCTGATTGAATTTCCATCTCAAGCTGCGTCACGTTACGCCCGCGCTGGTGGTTAAAGCTTAAATAAACAAAGTGGCTCACTTCCTCAAAGGTCACGCTTAAAGCACGGGTGGAGGGAGTCGCTGAACTATCAAAGGCAGCTAAAATGTCGCGGTCAAAAAGCAGGGCTAAGTCGAGGTCGGAATTGTTTTGGGTTTGGACGACGAGGCTGCCGAGTTTGTCGAGTTTGGCGATGCTCCGCACAAACTCTTTGACCTGAAGTCCCGTTTTGGCCCCGTAAGTTTCCTCGAGGTGAATTTGCATCAGCTCAAGGTGACGCAAGGCTTTCATTATTCTTTAACCTTATGAGCAGGAATAATGCCCCGCTCGCTCAGCATACGTGCAAGGCGCACAGATTTATTGGCGAGCCACTTTTCATAGAGGCGCAAGAGGCTTTTTTCATCATGCACTAAGCTTTGGTCTGAAATTTCGGCAAAGATCTCGGCGAAGTTTTTAAAGCGACCCGAGAGTTCAAAAAAGACGTTGAGGTCTTTTTCGGCACTCAGCGAATCCCGCAAATGAGCCACTCGTTCATAGGCCTGCCCGCCCATAGCCATGTAGTAGTCCATGTCTACGAGAGAGCGTTTGATTTTGTCTTGAAAAAATCCGGCGGTGAAAAGAGCCACGTCTCCTAATTGCTGGAGGACAAAATATTGCTCCGAGGGGTGCTTGTGTAGGGACTCTAGCCAGATGGTGGCCAGAGTATGAAAAGACTTATCTTGGGCTTCCCCGGATTTTTCTTGGCCCGGTTTTTCGAGGTAGCGATCCATGGAGGAAAACTTTTCTAAGATGCGGGCTAGGTATTTTTGGGCAATGGGGGTCATGGCAGAGCCTTGTTTTTGAGCCACGCTGTGTAACTCAGATTCAAAGAAGGACGAGAGGCTACCGGCGACTTGAATTTTTGCTTTGCTCGTCATTAAGAACTCCTTTCCCCTTATCGGATATTTTAACGAATTTATGATGGGATTTCAGGCCTATTGGCCTAAGTGCTGATTTATTGGCGCTTCTTTATAATCCTTCACCAAAACTTAACAAAGTTGGGGTAAAAGAGAGCCCATATGCTATTTGGCAAGCGAATCGTATGTGTGTTGCCGGCTTATAATGCCGAAAAAACTCTCCTCCAAACCCTCGAGTCCGTGCCCGAAGGCATTGTGGACCAGTACATTTTGGTGGACGACAAATCTCGCGACAACACTGTGGGTTTAGCCAAGACCCTCGCCACTCGTTTTCCACTTACGGTTATCATCCACGAAAAAAATCGGGGATACGGAGGCAATCAAAAAACTTGCTACAGCGCGGCCGTAGCCGCCGGTGCGGACGTAACGGTGATGCTGCACCCCGATTACCAGTATGAACCTCGGCTCCTTGGCAGTTTAGCGGGTCTTGTGGCCTCGGGAATTTACGATGTTGCCTTGGGATCTCGTATCCTTGGCAAAGGCGCCCTGCGCGGAGGCATGCCTTTTTATAAATATGTTTTTAATCGTTGCCTCACCCTTTTTGAAAACCTGGCCATTGGTCAGAAACTTTCCGAATACCACACGGGCTACCGAGCTTTTTCTAGAAAAGTACTGACAACTCTCGACCTCGAGGCCAATAGCGATGACTTTGTCTTTGATAACGAGATGCTCGTGCAATGTGAAGTGGCGGGTTATCAGATGGGTGAAATATCGGTACCCACGAAGTATTTTGAAGAGGCCTCCTCGATCAATTTTAGTCGCAGCGTGGTGTACGGCTTAGGTGTTTTGCGCTGCTCGGTGGAAGGTCTTTTGGCCCGACTGGGTGTGTGGAGACACCCCCGATTTAAGGCCTTGAAATAGGCCTGCAAAAAGGCCTGGGCCCTTGCTGATTTCGGCACTTTCTCATAATGTCCCTCGCATGACGATTCGAGTACCTTTAAACGCCTCAACCTTTGGTCCTGAGGAAATCCTCGCTGCCCAAAAAGTTTTGGAATCGGGCTTTGTAACCATGGGCGAGCGCTGCTTTGCTTTTGAAAAGCAATTTGCAGAATATATGGGCGTTCGCAACGCCATTTACGTGAACTCAGGCTCATCGGCCAATCTTTTGGCCTTCTTTGCCTTGGCCAATCCCCTTTGCCCTAAGAGCGGTAAATGTGCCTTCTCTCCCGGTAAAGAAGTGATTGTTCCGGCGGTGACTTGGTCCACAACCATCTGGCCCATTGTGCAAGCGGGATTAAAGCCCGTGCTTGTGGATAGTGATCCCCAAACTTTGCAAATGAACATGGAGGCCGTCAAAGCCGCCATTACGCCAGACACTGTGGCCATTTGCCCCGTGCACGTCTTGGGTAATGCCGTGGCTTTAGATCCATTGCTGGCGTTGGCTAAAGAAAATAATTTATGGGTCGTTGAAGACACCTGTGAAGCCTTAGGCACTCGGTACAAAAATAAATTCGTGGGCACCTTTGGCGACATTGGAACCTTTAGTTTCTTTTTTTCTCACCACATCACCACGATCGAGGGCGGAATGATGATTACAGATAACGACGAACTCGCCGAACTTTTCCGCGCCATGCGAGCCCATGGTTGGACTCGACATCTCAAAAACCGCAAGGAAGCAGAAGCTAAGCATCCCGAGATTGATCCTCGCTTTTTATTTATCAACACAGGGTTTAATTTGCGCCCTACCGAGATCAATGCAGCCTTTGGAATGATTCAATTAAAGAAACTCGAAGGCTTTAACCAAAGCCGTAAAGCCATTGCGGCCCAGTGGAACCGGGACCTTGCCCCCCTCATTGAGCGCGGGGAATTTTTGCCCATGCAGACCACGACCCATGCCGATTCCACTTGGTTTGGATTCCCCATTATTTGCAAGAATCGTGAGCTGCGCAATGAACTCCAGGCTCACCTTGAAAAATCTGGAATCGAAACCCGTCCCGTTATTTGCGGCAATTTAGCCCGCCAACCTGCCTTTAAACTTATCAATCACCGCATTGCGGGATCGCTGGCTGGGGCCGATAAAATTATGGATTGCGGGCTTTTTTGGGGTTCGCATCCCATCATGTCCCAAGAAGAGATTTCATACGTTTCCAAAACCGTCGGAGAATTTTTTAAATGAAAAAGGCCTTTATTACCGGAATCACGGGCCAGGACGGCTCTTACTTAGCCGAAATTTTGCTCGAGAAAGGCTACGAAGTTCACGGCGTGATTCGTAGGTCCTCATCTTTCAACACGGGCCGCATCATGCATATTTTCGAAGATGTTCATGAGTCCGGAGCGCGCTTGAAGCTGCATTATGGGGATCTTTCCGATGCGAGTGTTTTAGAAAAGCTTCTCGATAAAACCGAGCCCGATGAGGTTTATAACCTCGGGGCCCAAAGTCATGTGCGAGTGTCTTTTGATGAGCCCCTCTACACGGCCGACATTGTGGGCATGGGCACTCTTCGTCTTTTGGAAGCTATAAAAAACATTGGTGCGGCTCGGTCCATTCACTTCTACCAAGCATCCAGTTCGGAAATGTACGGTTTAGTCCAAGCTGTTCCCCAGAATGAGAAAACGCCTTTTTATCCTCGAAGTCCTTATGCCTGTGCCAAAGTATTTGGCTACTGGCAGGTGGTGAACTACCGCGAGGCCTACGATATGCATGCCTCCAACGGCATCCTTTTTAACCACGAGAGTCCCCGGCGTGGGGAAACTTTTGTGACACGCAAAATTACCCGAGGTGTGGCGCGCATTGCCGCCGGCAAGCAAAAAAAATTGTACCTAGGTAACCTCGATGCGAAACGAGATTGGGGTCATGCTAAAGATTACTGCGAAGCCATGTGGCTTATGCTCCAACAGCCTAAGGGCGACGACTATGTCGTGGCCACCAACAAAACCTGGAGCGTAAAAGATTTCTTAGAGCGCGCCTTCAAAATTGTGGGACTCAATTGGCAGGACTATGTGGAAATTGACCCTCGCTACTTCCGTCCCACCGAAGTGGACTTGCTCATTGGCGATTACGCCAAGGCAAAAAAACAATTGGGTTGGGAGCCCAAAACCTCCTTTGATGATCTTGTGAAGCAGATGGTCTTAAGTGACCTGCAAGCTGAGGGAGCGGCCGATAAGGCCCGACTATGAGTGGAGCCTATAAAACTTTAGTTGAGAGGAATGACTTTCATCCGGATACCCAAAAGTTTTTCTCCGGAAAAAAGGTTGTGGTTACTGGGGGCAGCGGCTTCATTGGGAGCCACTTAGTGGAACAGCTTTTAAATCTTGGGGCTAAACCCCGAGTGATTAGCCGCCAAAAAGATCCTCTTTTTTTGCGTCACCTTAAATCGCAAGTGGAAGTTGTGAACTGCGATTTGGCAGATGCTTCGGCCACCTTAGAGTCTTTTCGGGGTTCTCAAGTGGTCTTGAACCTCGCAGCTGCGGTGGCCGGACTTGAATACAATATGAAGCATCCCGCTTCGATATTTCAAAACAATCTCACGACTTTTTTTAATTCCATCAAAGCGGCACACGACCTCAAGGTGGAGAGATTTTTGGTGACGAGCACGGCCTGTGTTTATCCGCGCCATTGCTCCATTCCCACGCCCGAAGAAGAGGGCACCAAAGATGAGCCCGAACCTACCAACTCAGGTTACGGCTGGGCCAAGCGCATGGAAGAATACTTAGGAGCGCAGTATGCCAAAGAGTATGGGCTCTCGGTAGCCATTGCTCGTCCTTACAATGCTTATGGGCCACGGGATAATTTTGACCCTGAAAGTTCCCATGTGATTCCGGCCCTTATTCGTAAAGCTTTTGAAACGACAGACGGCATTTTAAAAGTTTGGGGAGACGGCACTCATTCCCGGTCCTTTCTTTATGTGGATGATTTTGCTCGGGGCTTGATTGAAACTGCCGCCCGATATCCTATGGCCGATGCTGTCAATATTGGCGCTTTTGAGGAAGTCACTATCGGTGAAACGGCCAAAATGGTGGCTGAGTATGTGGGCGAGCTGCGGGAATCAAAAATTCAAATCGAATTCCAGAAGGCAGGTCTCACGGGGCAGCCGCGCCGGATGTGTGACACTACTAAAGCCGAAAAACTTTTGGATTACCGAGCTAAAATGCCCTTTAAAGAAGGTCTTAAAAAAACCATCGAATGGTATGCGGCCACCCGGGCCGCGAAATAGTCGTAAGGAATGAAAAATGGGCGATAAAACCCTCCTCGTAATTTTGACCCGCAACGAACTGGCCTGTTTGAAAGTAATTTTTCCTAAAATTCCTAAACCCTCACCCCAGGCGGGTTTTGATGACTGGGTAGCTATCGATGGCTGCTCCACGGATGGAACCATCGAGTTCTTTAAAGAGCAGGGGGTTCCCGTGATCTCCCAGAGCAAACGGGGTCGCGGCGAGGCCTTCCAGTTGGCCCTTTCGCAAGTGCCGGCCGATTACTATATTTTCTTTTCTCCCGACGGAAATGAGGCCATCGAAGATTTGCCACGCTTTAAGCCGCTCCTCAAAGGAGGGGCCGATTTGGTCATCGCCTCCCGCATGTGTGAGGGCGCTCTCAATGAAGAAGATCACCAAATTGTAAAACTTCGCAAATGGGCCAATAATGCCTTTAATCTGATGGCCAATTTATTTTTCCGCAAAAAAGGCAAATATATTACGGATTCCATTAATGGTTTCCGTGCCCTTTCCAAAGCCACTGCTGAAAAACTTCAACTGGATGCCTTCGACTACACGATTGAATACCAGATGACGATGCGCGCTCTTCGTGCGGGACTCAATGTGGTGGAATTTCCTACTCAAGAGGGCCAACGCGTGGCTGGTGAAACCGGCGCGCCCAGCTGGTCCACAGGACTGCGTTTTATCAAATGCTTTTTTCGCGAGCTCTTTCGGCCGCGCCAACTTGGGAAAGCTAGCTGAGCTCAACGATGAATCGTATTTTGGCGCCGGAGCTTTCGATCCTTTTTTTGGCTGAAGGTCCGGAGCCCGAAGCCATAGGGGATTCTTTCAAGAGCTTATTAGAACAGAAAAGCTCCTTTCTCTTTGAAATTGTAGTGATCGGATCTGAACGCCAACACCAACGTTTAAAAAATGTTCTAAGCGAACTTAGAAATTCGGGAGACCGAGTTTTCTGGGAGCTCTCAGCTGAGCCCAAAAATTTAGCCGGCGACTTTGAAAAAGCCCTCATCCGAGCCCGAGCCAATTATCTAATTCCGGTGAGTGCTGGGGCTTACTTTCATCCCGAACATCTGGAGACTCTCTACGCCTTAGCCAAGGAGTACCCTAAGCAGGTGGTGATGAGCGGTGCGGTGATCCAGCCCTATACTTTACCTCGTTCAGTGCCCGAACCGGTCGCGGGCGCGGTAGATTTTAGCGGGGGCCTAGACTCTCTCTTAGAAATTAGAAATTTTAATTCAGTACCGCGAGGCTCCTTGTGTTTCAGTCGAGCGACTGCGGAAAAACTTCTGCCTCTCAGCTCCGCAGCTTTTTGGCTGGAAGCGCAAATCGCTGTTAAAGCTTTAGCAAGGGGTCAAAGCATTCCCTCGACCCGACGCTTTACGACGAGCCAGAAAAAACTGGAGCCCGAAAGTGATTGCTCCGATTTGGAATTTTGTCAGTCACTCGCCATTCAAGAAAAACTGTCTATCCTTGCGAGCTACCAAAATATCCCGATTCAAACGACCTTAGGCAGCTTTATGGAAAGTCTTAGTACTGAACGCCAGTCCATTTATTTGCAGGGCTACAAAAAACGAAACGCGGAGATTTTAGCCATTCAAGATAAAATTGGAGTCTATGAGAGTTCTGTAGCCTACCGCCTCGACCTCTTTTTAGATCGCTTTCCTAAATTTAAGATTTTTCTGGGCAAATTCTTGCGCAAGGTCGTGCCGGTGGCCAAGGGTCTGCGGGCCCGCATTCGTGAAAGAATCAGGAGCTGAGGCGATGAAAGAGGCGCTCAAAGTTCTTTATGTGGCGATGCAGTGGGATTACGGATTCCCCGAGCGGGGACTTTCGTTTGAGGAACAGAATTTTTACCCGGCCTTAGCTCAGCACCCCCGCGTGGCCAAGCTCGATCGCTTCGACTTTGTGGACGAGGGGAAAAAACACGGTTTAGAGGCCATGTCAGAAAAATTAGCCACGCAGATTAAAAGTGGTGGCTACGACTTTGTTTTCACCTGTTTTATGGATGCCGCTCACGATCCAATTAAAGAAGTTTTTTCGATGGCGGTGCGCGAGGCCGGGACCGTATCTCTCAATTGGTTCTGCGATGACGATTATCGCTTTGAGACTTTTTCAGCCCTATGGGCTCCACATTTATCTTTTGTGCTTTCCACCTCAAGGGGAGCTCTGCCGAAATATGCCGCTTTGGGACTTTCTGCAAAAGTTATCCTTTCCAACTTTGCTTATTCTCAGCATTCCTATGAGCCCTTGCGGAATTTGCCACCCTTAGGCCAAGCGGGTGGAGTCAATTTTGTGGGGCTGCCCCATAGTGATCGACCCCAGATTTTGCGGCAGGTGATTGAAGCCGGTCACTGGGTAGATTGCTACGGTTCGGGCTGGGCACGTCGCCTGAGCTTTGAAGAAATGGTTCGAGTCTTCACGCACTCACACATTTCCCTCAATTTTACTTTTAATGCGCACAAAACTATTCGGCAGATGAAAGGGCGTCTTTTTGAGGTCCCGGGCTGTGGAAGTCTTTTGCTTACGGACTATGTAGACGGACTTGAGGAATACTTTAAACCCAATCAAGAGATCGCGATCTTTGAAGGCACGGCCCATTTGGTGGATCAAATTAGGTTTTTTAAACGAAACGAAAAAGCACGTGCCGAAATGGCCAAGCGGGGGAGAGAAGCCGCCCTTGCTCGCAACACCTATGAGCATCGTTTTGAGGACATCTTCAAACGTATTTTTTCATGATGGAGCCAAAGTATTCGATCATAGTTCCCACCTATAATCGGGCCTCTTTACTGGGTCGGGCACTGGATAGTATTCGTAGGCAAGAAGACATTGACCTGCAGGCTTTGGAAATTCTCATTCTAGACGACGCGTCCAAAGACAATACAGCTGAGGTCATCGAGAAATATCAAAAACAGTATCCTAAGCTTCGTATTTACTATGAGAAGCTTTCTCACTTGGGTCGACCCGGCTTAGTGAGAAATCATGGTTTAAAAATAGCGCGGGGACAGTGGATTGCGTATTTGGATTCCGATGATCGCTGGCTTCCTTACCATCTGCTAACTGTGGAAGCCTACGTTCGGCGCTATCCGCACATTGCTCACTTTATGACCTGGTGGTCGCGTTCTACTCTGATTTTTAAAGAAGGACAGTGGACTGAGACTTACGATGCTTTACCCAAGTACGCGAGCGATGCCGTGGCTACCAATTCCCATGTCCATAAAAGAGATTGCTTCACTCAGCTCGGAGGCTTTTCGGCTAGCCGTTGGGGTGAGGACCGAGATTTCTGGAAAAAAATAAATCGCTTTTTTCCTCACCTCTATATTCCCATTGCCACCACAGTAAATTCCTACATTGTGGGCGGAAATAATATAACCTACGGATTTCGTAAGGACCTCAAAAGAGAATTTCGGGGCGGAAATGCGGAGAGCCTTTTATAATGGCCACTCCTAAGGTTTCCGTATTACTGCCCGCCTTTAATGCCGGAGGCGAACGGGCTTCGGAACTGCGCTTAGCCATCGAAAGTATTCTGCTTCAGTCCTTCACCGATTTTGAATTGCTCCTCATCGATGACGGATCTAAAGATAACACCACCACAATCTTTAGTGAGTACCGTGGCGAGAGCCGCATTCGCTTTTTGGCTTTGGACCGCAACCGAGGACTCGTGCCCGCCCTCAACCATGGGATTCGGCATAGCCGCGGCCAGTACCTAGCCCGCATGGATGCCGATGATATCTCGCTTGCGCACCGGCTTAAAAAGCAGGTGGATTTTTTAGATAAAAATCCCGGAGTGCAAATTTGTGGGTCACACTTTACGGTGATTGATCGCAATGGATTTATTTCTCGTGAAATCGCTCGTCCGAGCACCAATAGCGAAATTCGTAACTTTATTTTGCGTGAGGGCTCACCTTTTGCGCACCCTTCTGTCATTTTTCGCCGTGAAATTTTAGATCGAGTGGGCTTCTACTCTTACGATCCGCGCTACCGCTATGCGGATGACTTTGAATATTGGACAAGGATATTAAACCAATGTCGGGGCGCCAACATAGCCCAGTCTCTGATTCAGTACCGAGATGCTCCAAACCCCAACCGCATAGGCAGCGGGTCTTTTCACCCCCAAATGGCAGCCGCAGACCATATCCAGCACAAGGTTGGTGATTGGTTTCGATTGCCGCTTTATGCAGACTGGGTGCAGAGTCGCTTAGGCAAGAGTGAGTGGCTCCCGAAAGTGCATGCAGAAGAAATTACCCGAGCTCTATGCCCCATCTCGAGACTTCGAGAATTTTGTTCTGGGAATACTTTATTTTTAAGTGTGGGTTACGGAAGTATTTTGTTTACCCAGACGGGAGCTGTGAGTCGGGCCAGCTATATTGTAGAGAAGCCTGAGATCGCAGCCTTGGTGGAAGAGCGCCAGCAACTTCATCTGGCGGTGAATAAAGGCTTTTCTGCCATTCAGCCGTTAAAAGAGATTCCCTCGGATTATTCGGATTACGACACCCTCTGCCTAGGCCATGCCCAAGGGGCGGGACCGTGGCGGGAGTGGATAAAGTCCCTGCGTGCTCACGGCCTGAGATTAAATAGCCAACTGATCGTGCAAATTCCCTCGGCACTTGAATTCGAATGGGAAGAGCTTCTCGTGCCCGGAGAGTGCCATTACAGCTTAGATGGAAAAGAGAAAATAATATGCGGAAGCCTTCGATAAGAGAAACAACGATCTTGCAAAAGATAGATGGGATATTTGGAAAAGTTTCAAACCTTTGGTGGTTGGGACTCTTTCTACTCACCCGGATTCCCCTGATCGGTCGGGAGCTCACTTTTGAAGAGCCTCTCTTTGCTATGGCTGGGGTGAATCTTTTTCATGGAAAGGGTTTTACGACTTATGGGGGAGTTTTAGATCCCGCTGTATCGGCTTTTCACAAGCCTCCTCTCCTTACTTTGGTGGTGGGATTTTTTTCCAAATTTTTTGGTGAGGCCAATGTGGTTTTACGCATGGGGCCTCTTCTTCTAAACGTGATCGCCTTTTATCTTTTCTTAAAGATTCTTGAGAAAGCTTCTTTCTCCAAATGGGTGGGGGCCTTTTTTTATATTTTTAGTTCTTTTCTCCTCGTCGGTAACGTGCACATTCAGACCGACAGTGCGGTGGGACTCTTAGGGTATTTATTTTTAATTTACACCCTCATGGAAATTCACGAGGGACGACGGAAAGATTGGACGCTCATCTGGCCCGCGATTTTCTTAACAGTGGGTAAAACGGAGATTTTGGTTTTCGCCACTTCGTTGGTTTTTTTCACAGCTTTGTATGCGAGGCCCTTAAAGGGTCTCCTCAAGAACTTCCTTCGTTTGCATCTCTTTTATGCCTTGGGTTGGTTGATTGGAGTGGCACTTTTGGGGGCTTTTTCGATGGTCCTTAAAGGAAATCTTTCGGGTCTTGTGGAAATTTATGCCATTCCCATTGGTATTATCCAAGGCATTATTCAGCGCAAAGCCTCTGCTACTGAAGGGGCATCGCGCTCTGTTCTTGAAGGAGCCAAGCTTATTTACTCTCTGCTCAAGCCGTGGCGTCTCCATCGCTGGATTGCTTTTGGCGGCTTGCTCTTTTTTGCCCATGCCTATTTTTCGCGAAGTAAAAAATCCTGGCCGCGCTTTGATTTGATGCTCCTAGGCCTTTCGGTCTTTGTGCCGGTTGTTATTTACTTTGCAGGTGGGTACGGCGGGGATGGCTACTTTCGCTACCTCCTCATTGTGGTACCCCCTCTATTTTTAATTTATGCTTTTCGTAGTCAGCGTTACGTGACTTACTTCACTCTGATTTTTGCGGTGCTGGCTTACCTGCGCTTTGAGTGGCCTCGGATGCGAGAAATTTATACGAGCTCAGTGTCTTATACGGGATACACGGGTCGGGGTGGCTTTGAAGAAGCGGGTCGAGTTTTGGCGGCTGTTCTGCCGGCGGGCTCAAAAATTTTAGTGCCGGACCCCGTGGGTCATTATTACAAGGGGCCCTTTTTTGATCCCGCAGCTATCGAGTCGTATCCCGAACGTCTAAAGCAGTTTAACTATGGCAAACTCCGAGACGAAATTCGTGCCTGGGTCTATTTTCCGATGGAAGACGGGAGATATTTTGAAGGAGCTTGGTTTGGCCCGATGTATAAATATTTCTTGGATAATTGCCGGATTGAGAAGTCTTTTCCGGTGGGTACGAATCGGGCTTTGATTTTGAAGGATGTGAAGACTTGTAAAAGAAGTGGGTCTTGCTGTACCTAAGACTACTTAAATTTTTCGAGGTCGGCCGAGATTCGCTGAGACCAATGAGTCGAGGTTTGAGCGGTGGAATAATAGTACTTCTCTTCTTCATTCAATTTTTTGGGGTCAACATACCAAGGCAAGTGCTGAGCTAAGTAGGGAGGCTTGGACCGCAAGCCTCGCAGCTCGTTGCCTCCTTGCATGCGCGGGCGATAGAGGGCAAAAGTTGTGTCTATCGGGGCCTCAAAAAATTCGGAGTTATAATCTTCCTGCCAAAAAGCACTTTCGTGTTGAATCACACTTTCTCTGAGTGTGGATTCGGGCAAATCGTCAATACGCAATGAAAAGCCTACTTTCTCAATGGCGGCATCGCTCCAGAGAAGGCTAAGAAATTTTCTGAGCCAATCGGCCGGGAGAGTGTCCACAGGTAGCACGTCGGAATCCGTGTAAATATAAAAGTCACTGCGATACTTCTTAAAAAGTCCCGGACTCTGCCAAAGGGCTAAATGTCCGATGTTCTTTCCTAAGTGAATCACGTCAGCTGGAGCGCTCGCGTACCATTCCAACAGTGGGGCATAGCTTGAAGCATTATCTAAAATATAAACTTTCTTAAAGCCCTGAGATCGTAGCCATTCTACTAAACGTCGGGTGGAATCAAGACGGTTGAAATTATTGATAAGAACCGGAATGCTTTTTTCCCCGCCCCGAACCCACATTTTTAAATAGGCCAAGGCAAAGTTGAGGCGTCTAAACAAAACTTTGGCCGCCGTCCGGCCCCACCGTTGGCCAGCCGATATCAAACGGGAATTCAAAAAGCCCTGAGCTTTTTTAGAGAAAAGCTCTGAGTTAAAGCCGCGGCCGGCCAGCTCTTCATTTCTTTGCGCGGCCATTTTGAAAAAACTTCTTAGGCTGAGCTCAAAATTAAGGGAGCGCTTAAAGGTTCCACGTAAAATCTCTAAAAGGTAATTTTTATTTTCTTGAGAGGGCTGCCATTCCAATTGCGTAAAGAAGTGCCGGGCCCGAAGCTCAAGAGACTTTTCCCATTGGGCCTTCGCCTGGTCCTGAGAAATCTGGCTCGCGTGCTTACGGTAGTGCAGCAAAACTTCAGGAAGATTTTGGAAGCGAGTTTTCTTTGCAAAGCGCAACCAAAGGTCAAAGTCTTCGGCATTCTTAAAATTAGGGTCAAAAACCTCAGACCCACTGGGCAAAGTATCGAGGAGAAGGCGGCGAAAGACCACAGTGGGATGGGCCAAGACGCAGCCTCGGAAGAAAAAATCGCAGATAATCTCGTCGTGGCTGAGGGGGTGCTTCACTTGGGTTCCAAGCGCCCCGGATTCATCGATGATTTGATACTGAGTTCCTAAGACCCCCACTTCGGAGTGGGCGTTCATAAAAGCCACCTGCTTAGCCAATCGTTCGGGCATGGCGAGGTCATCGTGGTCCATTCGGGCGATAAGCGGAGCGGTGCAGAGCTTTAGGCCCAGGTTCAGGCTAGCTATAAGGCCCAGATTTGAAGAGTTTGTGTGAACTTCGAGCCTAGGGTCCTGAATCGACTCTAAAATGCTTAGGGTGGAGTCGGTCGACGCGTCGTTGATGACGATCAGCTTGAAATCTCCAAAGGTCTGGGAAAGAATGCTCTCCAGGGCGGCGCGCAGAAAGCGCTCGCCGTTATATACGGGCATCAGAACGCTAAGGGCAGTAGAGCCCTCTGGAAAGGTTTGAGACATCCCTTTTACTTATTATGAATACAGCAGCAGATCCAAGCCCTAAAATTGATGTCTCCGTTCTCATCACGGCGCACCGCGAGGGTGCTTTGCTTTATCGCACACTCAAAAGTGCTTTGCGGGCCTGTGCCGAGGCGAGCCCCCTCAGAACAGAAATTGTGTTGGTGCTGGATCGGGCTGATGGACCCACTCATAAAGTGGCTCAGAGCTTTACCGAGCTTGGTGTTATCGAAGTTGACTTTGGAGACCCCGGATTGGCTCGCAATTTTGCGGCCCAAAAGGCCCGGGGGGCTTTTGTGGCCCTTTTGGACGGCGACGATCTCTTTTCGAAAAACTGGTTGGCGGCGGCCCACCAAATCGCCATGCGGGCGCCGGACGCTGTTTATCATCCCGAGGTGAACCTGATTTTTGGTGAACAGTTTTTGGCCCAGGTGCAAGTAGATGCCGCGGTTGATCCTCTGACGAGTTTGGATCTTATTGAGTTTAACCATTGGTCGGCCCTTTCTTTTTTAAAAAGGGAGCTTTATTTAAAGAATCCTTACGGGGCGTCCCGCACGTCTCAGGGTTATGGTTTTGAGGATTGGTACTGGAATGCCCATATTGTGGCCCAAGGATTTTTGCATCGGGTAGTCCCTCAGACCGCGCATTTTATTCGGCGTAGAAATTTTTCACGGGGTCAGGAGCATTCTCGACACTCGGTAACCGTTCCCCCCTTCCGAGTGCCTGCTTTGGAGAATTTAAATCTTGGCAAATACCACCCCGCACAACGGGTAATTCCCTGGGTGAAAAAAAAGAAATCATGGATTTTAAACTGGTTATTGGCGGTCGTGGATTTTGTGCGGAAAATTCTTTCCATCAGCAAAAATAATTTGGGTGCGCACACGCCCATGGGTCGACGCCTCCAATTTTTAGAAGATGCGCTTAAGGTCTTTGGAATTGCGAGCCCGTCCCTATATTACGCTCCCCACTGGTTGCTTCAAGAATGGCGGGAACAATGCACTTTTGAACCCGAACTTTCGCATCCTGATGCCCGGGGACAGAGTTTGCCCGCTTGGATTATTCAGGGTTCAAAATTTCCTTTACTCTATGCTCCTTTGCAAAAAGTTTTGGCACGCCTTCCTTCAGGGAAAGTTTTCACAGTGACTGAGGCGACCGACCTCCCCATCCAAAGAAATGAGGTCCAAATTAAACTTGGAGAATCTTTTGTAGAGATATCCTCAGGGAGCGTGTGCGAACAAGTGACCTTTAGTTCGGAAGATTTTTCCGCTTTTGCACTGATTGAAGTCTTGTCTCGTTTGCTGACGCAGTTTCCACCAGAAAAGCTGCGAATTATCAGATCTCCGGTGGGTGAGCAGTTCCTCCGCTTGCGTGGCCTGGCGCTAAAAAGTATCAATTGTGAATTGGAACTTTTAACCTACGCCCAAGCTCCCGAGGGAGTTCTAAATTTTTCGGGTCTACATACTCCTCTAAGTGATTATATAGATTGGGTGGATCGCTTTCTGTTCGTAGACTCTACCAAGCTAGAATCCTTCATTAGGGTATATGGGGTCGACCGCGCTAAGCTTCAGCTTCTCTCGGCGTAGTGCACGGGGCTGAAGTTTTTGCTGCCGGGAAGCTCTTTAAAAAGACCTTGGATGCAGACATTATTACCAAAGCACGGGGCAACGGCTGTGGTGTGAATGCAGGGCGAGCATGCAATTTTTTTGTAGAAAACCTTCTCTCGAATAGAGTCGAGGTCTTTGAGGCGGGTTAAGGGATCGGTAGGACCCCAAAACGAGAGAGTTTTCTTGCCTAAGAGGCGAGCAAAATGGAGAAGGGAAGAGTCCACTCCCCAAAAAGACGCGCAGGAGGAGAGCCTTTGGATGGATTCCTTTAGCGAGGTCTCTCCGCAGAGATTTTGAAATTGAATTTGGGGAAAATGTGGCGCCACTTCGTCGATAAGTTTTTGCACAAAATTTCGGTCGGCTGCAGTTCCCAAAAACAGGGCTTGGCACAATTCAGGAAAACTTTCTTGGCGAAAAACATGAATCCATTGTTCTGCCGTGAGCAATCGCTCTTTACCCATATCTGAACAGGTGCTGCCAATTGCGACTCGTGAAATATCCTCAGGGCTTTGCTTGCGAAATAATTCCAAAGAACGAAAGGACTTTTGACTTTCGGCAAAGCTCAGTGGAGTAGCTCCCAGGAGTTCCGCCATTTTTTCATAGAATAAATAAATTCCAGAAAACTGGTTAAAATATATCAAATGAGTGTGCAGGTTTTTTCTCCAGAAGGAACTGCGTTGATAAAAACCTATACGATTGCGGGCGGTGGTAAGTGCACTGAGTACCGTAGTGCCTAAAGAGTATATCTCCAGATCCAAAACCGTATCCGACCTCAGCATTTTCCGGAAAGCGGCCAACACGCTGCACGTTAAAGTCCAAACCGAGCGGTCGTTGAGAATGATAATTTCGTCAAAAACCCCTAAAATTTCAGCAAAGGGCTTGACGGCCTTGGTGCAGAGGAGGCGAATTTTTTTAGTGGGGTAAGTCTTTCGCAAACCTAGAAGAGAGGGATAAACCAAGAGCAGCGAGCCGCCACCCAGTAGTTTAATCACCAAAAGATCCCCTTGGGGGAGGAGGTGATGCGGTCGGCAAAGGACCTTTCCAGCCATCCACACGAGGGGGCGCAGAAGTACCGATAATGTGCCCCCTATCAAAACGTCGATCTGGAATTTGCGCTGCAGTTTCATCGTGCTTTCCGTACTATAGCGACACTTGGACTTTTGGTATAGAAAAGCGAGAGGGAAAGACATTGGCACAGCTAAATTTCGACGAATATTACGAAAGTCGCCCTCGTTGGGTGCGTTGGGTGGATAAACAAAAAACGGGCTTTGTGCAGTCTTTTTTTAAGGGAAAAGAAGCTCTTAAGGTCCTGGATTGGGGCTGCGGAAATGGCGACATTTCGAGCACTCTCTGCCCCACTCATGAAGTTTACGGCTTGGATATGGATGAGGCAGCCCTTAAGCGGGCTGCTCGGAAGGGTCTTAAGGTCCTCAAGGGAGACCTGAGCACGATTCCCTATCCCGAGGCCTTTTTCGATGTGGTTCTGATGACCGACGTCATCGAACACGTGCCAAGTCGAGAGCAGAGTTTCTCTGAGATTCGCCGGGTTTTAAAGCCCTCGGGAAGCTATCTTTCGATCACTCCTCGCTACGACAGCGCGGCTTGGGTTTTAGGTGAAAAGTTTATGTGGTTTATGCAAAAGCGCCGCAATTCAGGGCACATTTCTCCCTTCACGGAAGAATCGCTAAGGTTTTTTATGGAAAAGAACTTTTCTCATCTTCGTCTGGAAACCCTCAACATGGGAATGTGGCTTGCGGCGCTAGCCCAGGGACCTAAAGAAATTCGTACCCTTGATGTCCGACCCTAACTAGAGGGAATTCTCCAAAGGTGCCAGCGGCCTGATTGCCGGTGTTCTAATCCGTTTTTCTTTAGCCAGGTGAAGAGTTCCCGGCTTTTTTCCTCGAGTTCTTTTTGGTAGGGAGCGTAATTGGGCAAGTATCTTTCGGGATCTCCCCACCGTTCATAGAATAAGAAATATCGAATTTTGTAGGGGGCAATATGCGCGGCTGAGGATTTCATCAATTCAAAAAAATTGAAGGTGTTCTCGGCAATAACGGCCGGCCGGCCAATGCGATAACGAATTTCTGGACGCCACATGGTATTGCCGAAGACGAGAGCGTCGGAAGGCAAATCTTTTTTTACTTCATCAATTTCTTTAAAGTCGGCAGCCCAGCTGTGCTGATCCGATTCGATAAAGAATTTATGGCTGTCACGCAGGTTCCAGGCCCCCACTGTTAAAACTTGATAGCCGAGAATAAGAAAAACGAGAGTCCGGGCCCCATTTAAGGCCCTCTGTGTAAGCTGCGGCTTGGTGGACTTCATGCCCAATGATGTCAGCCTTAACGCTTCTATTGTGACCAGCGCAGCAATCAGCGCGTAAGTCGGGAGGAGGTGCCGGATTCCAGCTAAGCCAAAATGGTGAAAAGCCCATTGGGGTAGAAGTAAAATAAAGGAGGCATTGGCGAGGGCAAAAGCCCCCAGGTAAAGGGCGCGTCGGCGATTCTCCATCCAATAGACTGACCCCTTACGGAAGGCCTTTGCGACAAAATAAATAAAAGCGAGACCAAAGCCTAAAAAATCGAGACGACTAAAGCCAAAGACAAAGGAAAAGCGAAAGAGCATAGATTTAAGAAGCTCGCGCTTGGTGAAATCAAAGGCTCCGTCTTCGGTGTAAATTTTCCCACCCCGCCGGTAGATCAAGGAATGGAGCATTTCGCTAAAGCCTCCCCAAAGATCGTTGTAGTACCAACCATTTTTTAGAATGGTGAGGCACATAACAAGGGCTGGAGTGAGCGCGCATATCCACAACCAGGGGGCCCAAACTTCCTTGAGTCGCCAGGCCTGGCCAGCCCTACGGCCTTCCAGGATATAAATAGCCAGGCTAAGAATGCTTGTGCCTATCGCATATTCCCAGGTGCTGGAGCAGAGCAAAAAGTAAGAAATAAAATAAGCGGCGAGGTAAAAATTGCGTCGGTTCGAGTGGGAACGGAAGTATTGGAAGAGCAATAAGGGAGTCAGCATACGGAAGAATTCACTCAGTGGAAATTGGTGAAAATTATCGGCGTTTTTTAGAAAAGTGACATTGAATCCATAGAAGAGTGCCGCTCCAAGGCCGATCCACACCGAGCCGAAGAGCCCCTGCACTAAAGCAAAAAATAAAATCACAGCTGAAAGGCTGAGCAGAATGGGAATCACCCGAAAAGCCGCCAAGCTCTCAAAGCCCATATGCATTGTGGCTGTCATGATGAGCTCAGGTAGTGCCGGATAACGTCCGTAGGGCGAGGAATGGCTCCAGTCATGAAAGCACATCAATTTGTTGGCCAGAAGGCCTTCATTAAAAAAGTGGGCCGAGCAAATCAGGGCGTTCGCCTCAGACCCACTGTCGTTATAAGTGTGCAGCTCCGAGTGGCGGTTCGAAAAAAGATGAAAGGCCATGTAGGCCAAAAAAGCCACGAGAATGAATGTGGAATATATTCTGGCATTAGATTTTTTTTGGGTGTGGGTCACATGGAAACTTTTACCATGAGGCCATCACTAGTCGAGGAAGGCCAGAGATTTTAGGCGAAAAAGAGTGAAGCGACCTTGGCGATCTACTTTTTCTGCGTTCTTTTTGAGTATTTCAAAAAAAGCACGGCTCGCTTCTTCCTCTTCGATTTGCTCCGGAAGAAAATTTGGAAAGGTATCCTCGTTGATCGGTCCCCAACGTTCAAAAAATACGTAATAGAGCGGGAGATGACTTTCAAGAAAGGGGCGTCGTGCCTGCAAGCTCTTCATCGTCTCAAAAATTTCACTGTGACGACCAATATAAAACCGAGCCTCAGGCCGCCAGAAGAAATTGCCAATGAAAAGGGCATCGGGAGGGCTTTGATCACGAAAGGATCTCAGGACTTTAGCATAGGGGGCCAGAGATGCTGTGTGAAGTTTTTGCGGAGCCTCGGCAAAGAGGATCAGCGACTTGAGTCCAATGAGGCCCACGCCCAAGGTGCTGACAAGAACCATGCTGCGACGCATTTTCCCTGGGGTTGAAAATACAATCCCGAGGTTAGCCCATAGGGCCCCTGCTAACAGTAAAGACCAAAAGGGCAAAACATGGCGGGCGCCAACCAATTGAAAATGCTCGCCCGACCACTGGCGAAAAACAAGTATAAAAAAGCTGTCACAGATAAAGAGCAGGGCGAGGGCAGGGGCAAGTCTCTTTAAAAAATCACGTCGCCATAGCCAAGCGGAGAGGTAGGCCAAAATCAGAAAGGGAAAGTAGCGCAGTTTAAGGCCAAACTGGGCTTGAATGGCAGGGTAGATCTTTTTCAACATTGTCCAATAAGAATCGCCCACGTTGAGGCGAGCCGAGGCCCGTCCCGCGAGGTCTTGAAAGGCCTCGGTGAAAGAAGCAAAGAAAGCCGCATTTTGCAGGTAATGAAGCGCGAAACTAAGGCAAGTTGTCAAAAAAAGAAGGGTCGAGAAAAAAGCAATTTGCAGAATTCTTTGGGGACCAAGTGTTTTCTCACGATGTGATTCCCAGAGACTCAAGAGGGAAAAGCTTAAAACCAGGTAAGGAATGTATTCGATATTCATCCAGGTTCCGAAGAAAGCCAATGCTAAGAGTCCGAAAAATGCTTTCGAGCTTCGCTGGCGTGCCCAAAGCAAGCTCAGATTAAGTCCGAGCATGCGAATGAAATCGGCATAGGCGGCGCCGTGAAAATTGTCCGCATTTCGAAAAAGAATTCCATTCAAACAGTAGAAGATCGTGGCCATCAGTGCGAGTTCCGGCGATCCGAGCCACCTCGTAATAAAAGAAAAAAACAGGGCAATGCCCCCTAAGCTACAAAGGAGAGGGAGGATTCGTAGCACCCACAATGATGAGCTACCTGTGAAAATTTGAATCGCACTTCCAAGGAGATCGGGGCCGGGGGGGTACCGAGTATAGACCCAGGTGCGGAGTTGAGAGATTTCTTCTAAGCCTGCGTTGTGCACGGGAAGAAGGCGAGTCGGCCAAAATCCATGGTGTTGGAAGTAGCGACTCGCTGTGAGGACATTGGCCTCCGAGCCGCTGTCCCCAAGATTTCTCAGTTCGGAGTTGATATTGAAAAGCAGCGGGAGGACAAAAATTCCCATGATAAGAAAAAGCCAGGCGAAATACTTTCCACGCATGTCGGTGTAACATAGCAAAGAGTATTAAGATGGAGAAGCTTCAGCCGAATCATCAGCCGAAAATAGAATTGGTGGCGTTAGATTTTGTGCGACTCGTGGCTATTTTGCAGGTAGTATTTATCCACTCTTGGCAAGATTTTGGGGCCGTCGTTTTTGGTTCAAAATTTGTCGACATCGCCAGTCATGGGGCGCGGGGAGTGGATCTCTTTTTTTTCCACACGGCTTTTGTATTGACTCTAAGTTTTATGCGCCAAGAGGGCGGGCTTCATTTTACAGCGGCGAACGCGGTAAAAATGTGGACGAGCTTTATGTGCCGCCGATTTTTTCGCTTAGCCCCCTTGCTCATTCTTTGTGTGCTTTTGCTCGCCGACGCTTCGTGCCGGTGGTCAGAAAAACTGGCTTACATAAGTTTTCTTAATGGTTGGACGCCCTTATGCACTGTTCGTTCCCCATTGTGGTCGATCGCGGTGGAGTGGCAACTCTATATCTTTTTACCCTTAATATTTTTTGTGCAGGATAAAAATTTCTGGCGAAGAATTCTTTGGGTGGCTTTTATCGGCTTTGGTTTTAGCGCGGTTTATCGATATGTCTTCTTTGAGGAGGCCACTCATTACTTTCACTCCCAAGGCCTTGGCTATATGGCTTACCAAAATTTAATGAACTACTGGCCCCATGTGACGGCAGGGATCGCGGGCGCCTATTTTTATCTTCATCTCCACCAAAGAAAAATTTGGCGGCATCCGAGTTGCCGACTTCTGGGCCCCCTCTGTACCCTGGCTTTTTTAGGGCTTTGGATCGGACTGGCTTCTTTCTCCAGGGTCTTTGAGGTTCGTCTTTATATGGGCATTTTTCTTTGGCTTGCTCTGCCTCTGATTCTTATAGGAGTCTGTGCCTCTCGTCCTCTCTGGCCTTGTGGGGCCGTGAGGGCGGTGGCATCCATTGCACGCTGGAGTTATTCCATTTATCTTTTTCACATTGTGGGAATTGTCTGGGTAGAGAAACTCAATCTTTTTTGGATGGACAGCCCTATCTTTTCGGCCCTGAGTAACTACGTTCTTCTCTTCGTAGGTCTTGCCATTGTAGGGGAGCTTTGCTGGCGCTTTATAGAAAAACCGGGAATTCGTTTGGGGAAAAAAATCGCTGATTCAATCCTTCGACTTTAAAAGCGACTCTCCCTTCAAATCGAAGCGCTTAGGGAAACTATCTAAAAAACTTCCAGGACTGCCATTATAAATACGCACTCCATGTTTTTCAGCCAGTTTGCGAATGGAGTGGTGTCCCTTCCATTCCACCCATTGGAACCACATGAGATCCCCATAGGGGTTTTTAGATGAATCATCTTTTCCGGGTTGGAGGTTGTGGGTGGGTCCTTCAAAAAAATGTTCCTCCGGACCTAAAATTGCCGCCCAATTATGATCAGAACCTAAGAGATAAATTTCTTTAATGCCCATACTCATGGCGCAGAGAATGGCAAACTGAGAAATGTCTTGAGGCCAGCGTAGACCCCGGCTCAAATCCGGAAAATCTCCCACGCCGTGGCCTAAACCTGTAGGAAAAAAGGGAATGAAAAAGCATTTCTCGGGTTCCAGAAGTTTCCAGGTGCTGACAGGCTTGTAAGCTGTTTGGTAGGGAAGCAGAAAGGTAGACTGAGGGCAAAGTTCTCGAATCCGCTCGAAATATTCAAAAATAGCTTCCTTCGTAGAGGGCCCACTATAATCCGTAAGGCTCCCTACCTTGGGGTTAAAAAGACTGCCATCAGCCAAACAATAGTAGGTAGGTTGCCAATTTTTAACTTCCGGATGTCGCCAGTAAGTGTTGGTGGCCAAGGTGACATGGTCTTTAAGTAAAGAAAGATCAATTTTGTTTAAGGACGGGCCGTTGCCTAAAATAAAGGCCGTTTTTCCGATATGTTTATTTTTTAGAGACCTGTTGCGCGTAAAAATTTCATCTGAGGCGTAGCTGTTACCCAAACGGCGCTCGGATTCCAGATCTACAAGTTCACGCAAATCAAAAAAATACAGGAGAGCTTTGTCGATGAGACGTCGGGCATAACGTAAATATTTCAGGACGCGGCTTCGTCGGGGGTACCAGTCGTATTTAAAAAGTTCGAGTCGATCCTGTAGTCTCTCCATCTCCGCCATTCCTTTTATGGCATAGGGGAGGCTTTTTCAAATTTGCGCCATGAGGGGTAAAGCCTTAAGCTCTGGGTCGATGGGGCGTAGCTACGATGTGGTGATTTCAGCGCGAATGGCCTCCATGCGCTTGCCAGGAAAAGCCCTTCTCCCCTTATTCGGCTCCGAATCGGCGCTGGAGTTTTTAGTGAGACGCCTGCAGAAGTCAACAAAGCTCCGCAAACTCGCTTTGGCGACTACGCAAAATCCTGAGGATCAAATTTTAGCCCAAAAGGCCCAAGATTTAGGGCTGATTGTGGTGTGTGGCTCTGAGAAAAATCTGATCGCCCGTTACACCCAGGCGGCCTTGGCTCTTGGGTCCGAATATATGGTGCGCGTTACCGCTGATTGTCCGTTTTTGGATGGGACCATCCTGGATGAGGTGCTGACTCAGTGCGAATCCATGACGGCCTTCGACATTGCCAGTACCAAAACAATTTTCCCAGTGGGTTTAGACTTCGAGGTCTTTAGCGCACAGGCTCTCCTGGCTTTGCAAGGAGGTCAGTCCCTCAGTGCTGAGGAACAGGAGCACCTGACCTTGCATTTCTATAATCATCCAGAGCGCTATCGCATCATGCGCTTTCGTTATCCTGCCGGCTGGCCCCCCAGTGCCGAGACTTTTACTCTTGATACTCCCGAGGATCTGGAGAAAATGCGCCACTGGCTTGAGCTTATCCCCGAGCCTGCGCTTGCGATCCCGGAGCTCTTACGGCAGATTGCTCAAATAGAGCCATGAGAATTAAATACTCCAAGCAGTCCGATGACGTGGCCGTAGAGAATAAAAACTTAGTGGAGTTTAACGCCAAGTTGCTGGAAGAGCAGCGACGCACAGCCCAAACACTTCGCGCGGCCACGGTAGAACGAAAAATTTGTTTATTATGTAAAGAGCCTCTCGATAAAGTCGAAGCTTTTCATCACCGCGAGGTTTTTTTCAGACAGTGCTCCAATTGTGAGCACATACAGAGTCAGTTTCTACCACCCGAGGGCTATCCCTTCGCTCAAGGTTACGGCGACTTTGAAATGGTCTATCCCAAATTGGAGAGCGCGGACTTTGAGTCTCGTAAAAATCGAATTTACGTGCCTAAACTCAATTGGATACTTGAGGCCCTCTCAGCCGAAAAACTTTCTTTAGACCGTGATCGGGATCCCGTGGTGGAATTGGGTTGTGGGGCGGGGTATTTTTTACGCGCTCTGGAAGATCAGTCCTTCCAAAAAATTGTGGGCTTTGAGCGCAATGCTTCATTAGTGGAGAGCTCCAAGCGCTTTCTCAATCAGTCCCGAGTGATCCAAGAAGAGGTTTCTCCGCGGTCTTTCGAAACTCAACCTGCCAAGCTCTATGCGGCCTTTTTTGTTTTTGAGCACTTTGGTGATTTTTATAGCTTGAATGAGTCGCTGCAAAAACTTCCTCCCGGAACCTTGTTGGCATTTTCGGTCCCAACCTTAGGTTTTGCAACTCTTTTGGAGAACCTCTTTACTGAGCACTTTGCGCGTAATTTTGATGGAGTATTGCATGCCCAACTCTTTACTGAAAAATCCATTCATTCTTTGCTGAAAAATGCGGGCTTTAAATTATTTTCCCAGTGGATTTTTGGTCAGGACGCTTTAGATTTGATGCGATTGCTTTCCCTTAAAATGTCGGCTCAGGGTTCTGGCGGACCTATGCCGCGACTTTTAGCGGAATGCCGAACAAAATTGATGGATTCCTTTCAGTCTTTAGTGGATCAGAATCACTTAACCGAAGCGAGGCATTTGCTTGCCATTAAAATCTAAAAAAATTTCCTGGGATGATTTGCCTCGCTATTCTCCATGGGTAGAAATTTTATTAAATTTAAAAGATTTTCATAGAAAGAATCGGACCTTGGCGGAGCTTCATCGAGAATACGAGGTTGAAAAATGGGGAAGCTATTTAAGGAAGGCCTCACTTTCTGCCTTTAAGGTAGGTGCCGTTGACAAATGGGCATTGCGCAAAGGACGGGTGCCGCTTTGGGATGGAGAATCTTTAGTCTTAGACTTTCAGAGGAAAGCTCTTCGGGATCAAGTCGAAGCGATCAAAAATGAGATTTTAAAGGGCCCTCAGGAGGCTCCCATTGTGGAGCTGGGCTGCGGTTATGGCACCGTACTTTTTAAATTGAAGCAGGATCCACGCCTCAAAAATCGAGAGTTCTGGGGCCTCGACTATTCGCCCAGTGCGCTTGTGCTTTTGCACCAGTTGCAGAAGAAAGATAAAAATCCTATTCGTACGGCGCCTTGTAATTTTTTTTCAAAAAAAATGTGTGGGATAAAATTAAATCGTCGCCCCATTATTTTTACTTCTTATGCCCTATCGACTTGCGTACCACGAGTGTCAGCCCACTTGATTAAAGAATTCCTTAGGTTGAATCCTTCTAGGGTGATTCATTTCGAGCCCCTTTATGAAGATTTTCATCGTCCACACCTCATGGATTGTTTGAATCGTTCTTATATTGAACGAAACGACTACAATGTTGATCTGCTCACGCGCATAGAGGCCTTTGAGAAGGCCAAGAAACTGCGTATTCTTAGTCATAAAGCGCGGCATTTGGGCATGAACCCCTACTACGTGGCTTCGCTTCTGAGCTGGGTTCCGCTAAAAAAATAATTCTAAAGTCGAGCTCGATTTTTCATCTGGCTCACAAAGTCTGGGCTCAGCTGAATGGCGTCCCATGCTTTGTAGCGAAATGAGGGTGAGTGGGGATAGAAAACCATCATACGACGAACGCCCTCTAAAGCGCGGGTTCCTGAGTGCAAACCTCGAGTATCAACAAAGAAGACATCGCCGGCCTTGCCGGTTGAATAGACTATGTCTCCAGGTACGCTTTCGGCAATGGGGGGATTGGTGTTGGAATAAAGGTGGCCAAATTCTTTAGAGTTTTTGAAATATAGAAATTTGATGAGGTTAAGGTGCGGAGAATTCACGCGGTGCGAGCCAATCTTGTATCGTAGCGGTCCATTTTTCATAGTGACATCTTCCACCAAAAGAAAAACTTTTGTTTGTTCGTCAAAACGGTCGATGTGCCAGTGATCAGACTCCAAAGATGGTCGCACTTCTTCAATTAAAACTTCGCCCACCGGCACTGGAGCGGCGTGGTAGCTCTCCACAATTTGGCGCACCCGAGGGTCGTTTGCAAAGTCAGCCGCGGCCTCATTGCCCTCTCGGGGGCCTGAAAGTTCCCAGCGCGTACGAATTCGTCCCCACTTAAACATTTCGGCTTCGGGCATCCACTCATCGCAATTTACAAAGGTCAGGCCACGAGACTTTTCGGGGATGTAATAAGGCTTTTGGGGGTCATCCTCACGCCGCTTTTTAGATTCCTCCGAAAGTTTCACCACATACTCTTTAGCGCGGGCTAAAAATTCCGTGTCAGAAAACATTCCTCGCCAGCAGGCAATGCCATTTTGGTGCAGTTCTTCCAACACCGCCTTACCTTTGGGATCTTGGTAGGCAGCGAAGGCCGAAATTTTTCGGAGCTCAGCCTTGTTATCAATTTTTTTATGTACGAAAAGGAAGAGCTTTAGATTTCTTTGCAACAGTGCTTGCAGAACTTTAAGAGCGGTAAATAAAGTGGTGAGTTTTAGCCAAGCCAAGAAGCGTTTCATATCGTTTCTAATTATCCATTCTCTCTTTTTCGTTCGTCAACCATTTATAAAAATCTTTGCTCAGATGAGAATCTATGCCTAATTTATTGAGCGCTAAGGCTCGGTTTAAGGTCGGGGGAGGGGCCCGTAAGGCAGCTGTCACTTCGTTAGGTTGGCTCACTCGAGCGCTAAGCCCCAGTTCATTGGTGATGAGCCGTTCAGCTGCAATATTTTCAAAATCCATGCTGATCACTTGAGCTCCCAAAAGAACGGCTTCAACGAGGAGCATGGATTTTATTCCTACCACCACGTCGCAGGCGCTCATCAACATAAAAGGATCCCAATCTATGGGCACTATATAGGGATGGATAGTTTTAAAGAGCTCGGGGTCTTCTTTGGGGTGGAGTTTTACAACAAGGAGAGCCTCTTCACCCCAAGTATCAAAGACAGCGCTTTTTAAAACTTTAAAGTAATCAAATTCGTTGCGTTGAACTTCGGTGAACTGGGCCCCCTGAGAGCTCAAGCGAGTCTGTGGTTCGGAAGCAAAGAGAATAAGATTTTTAAAGGGCCGTTTTGCCCAGGACGAAACTTTCTTGCGGAAAGATTCCTTTTCAATCTGCGAAATAGACTTTTTTTCTTGGTAGAGGCGCGCCAAATGAGGGTGGCCAATGATTTGAGCCGATTGGCGGGCGAGTGTGGCGCTTTCCACCTGAACCCGGATGTCCTCATTCGGACAAAAAACAATATCGGGCCTGTAAGTTTTCCCCATAACTTGAAAGCGCTCGGGGATGCGCAACCATTGGTCGATAACGGCCGCACTCGGAATTCCACGCTGAGCGCAAGCGTCCCAAATAAGACGATCCGAAAAATCATCCCTATGGGTGGTTCCAGTGATTACTTTAGTCGGCGAAATTTTATCCAGGAATTTTTCGATGATGAAGGTATCACTGGGTTCTAAGTTTTTATCAGCAAAATTCTCATTAAAAGATAGAAAGGGGAGAGCTCTCTTTGTAAAAACCTTTTGGGCAAAATCTTTGGCTACGAGGACCTTGGGGCCTTCCGCCTTAGCAAAAAGCTCCCCAATCACATTGGCAGCTCCCGGATCTCGGGCGAAAAAAAGTTTCATGGATTCGGAAATCGCTCTCGAAGCTGCGGAGCCGCTTTTGCCACTTTGTCTACCACTCGGGCAAAGGTGTTGATGTCGTCTTCCGTGATTTGGTAGCGAATCATGTTGGGATAAAACATTTCATCAAAGTGCAGGCGCTCCGCTACCGGACACTGCCCCGGCGAGTAATCCACGCTCGGATTCAGGCAAAAAGGATAGCCTCCCTTATAAGCTTCCTTTTTTTGAAAAATCGGCAAGAGGTAAAGAGGTTTCACGTAACCAAAGCTTGCGTTGTAGCCTTCGGCATTGATGGCCTTTACAAAGGTATCTCGTGAGATTCCTAGGCTTTGGGCATTGAAGCGCAGCATGTAGAGATAATAAACATGGGTGGCCTCGGGTCGGGTGAGGGGTGTTTTTAGAAATTCAAAAGCTTTGAGTTTTTTATCAAAATATGCCGCAAGCTCCTGCTTTTTTTCATTCACATTTTTTAATTTTTTTAGTTGGCAGAGTCCGATGGCGGCCTGAATTTCGGTAGGGCGAAAATTTCCGCCAATCATATTCGTGAGTGAGGTGTAAGCCATGCCCTCCACAACGGCTTCGGCATGATTGCGAATCAGTTGCATTCGAAGGGCGAGTTCCGCATCTTGGGTTACGCACACGCCCCCCTCACCGGTTTGAACGGCTTTGTGGCAGTTCAAACTAAAAACGCCAATGTGTCCCCAGGTTCCCGCTGGCTTTCCGGCATACATGGCGCCTGGAGCTTGGGCGTTGTCTTCCACAAGGTAAATTTTGTGCTGGTCGGCTATCTCGCGAAGCTCGCGCAGAGCTGCGGGTTGTCCCAAAAGGTCTACGGCAAATATGGCCTTGGTTCGAGGCGTGATTTTCTTCTTAACGGCTTGGGGATCGAGGCAAAAAAAACTCTCTTCGACATCGGCAAAAACGGGAAGGGCTTGGTAGCCCATCACGGCCATGGCCGTGGCCGACATCGTAAGAGGCGGTACAATCACTTCGTCGCCCGGACCTATGCCGATGGCCCCCATGGCGGCACTGAGTCCGCTGGTAGCAGAGTTCACGGATACGGCATGGGCTACGCCGAAGTAATCCGCCCAGGCCTTATCGAATTCCTTAACTTTTTTGCCGCCTAGAAATCTTTCGCCTGGGGAACCATAAAAATCCGAGAGCACCTTAGAGTTAAGAACTTCAAGCACCGCGCGGTTTTCTTCCTCATCTAAACTTGAATTCCACTCGAAGCGCTTCTTATTGAGAGCTTCACCACCAAATAGTGCCAACATAGGGCCTATCCTGCCTTAGCTTGGCTGAGGACATCAAGGAGGACTTGCAAGTCGCTCATGGCCTGGCGCAGGAAATCCCGAGATTCCGAGTTGGCCTTAAGACCTTGGGTCGCCAGCTTTTCGTAAAAATCATAAAAAGCAAAGTCCAGGCTGGGAGCCAGCACTTCCTTCAATTGGGACTCCTTGAATCCGGGGAAGTTTTTGGAGGGAGCTGTTTGGTAAATCCGAATATCACGTCCGCCTTGGGCCAGGTGAATGCTGCCACCACGAAAGTAAAATTGTGCCTCAAAGAGGCCATGATCAAAGTTGGGGGCATTAAAAAGACTTCCACTTAAGCCGTTCTTTAAACTCAGCTGAAAGTGTCCGTAGAGATCTTCCTCACGCTGAAAAAAGGGACCTGGTTTCATCGAGACAACGGGGGAGATAAAATCTGAAAGGAGTCCTAGGGCGTGTGCCCCATTGTGCAAAAGTCCCTTCGAGAAATGAATCGAAAAATTAAGGGCTTCCCCCCATTCTTCCTCCTGGGCTCGTTTGGCTAAATTCAAATGAACCGGGTCAAAATGCCGCAACAGAGGGCAGAGAATTTTCTTATCGCTCGCCACGAGTGCAGCTTGCACACTTTTGAACTCAAAAACATTTTCCACCAAAGGTTTTTCAATCACAATGGCCTGACAAGAGGAGCGAAGGGCGGCTTGCAACAGGCGAAAGTGAGAATCTGTGGAACTTGCAATCACGACTACGTCGCTGGTGCCCTGTGAAAAAACCTCAGATTCTTCTTTTAAAACTCGGGGAATAGCCCAAGTTTTTGCAAAGGCCTGGGCCTTAGCGGAATCGGCGTCGAAGCAAGCTGCTATTTCAAAGGCCGGGTGGAGCTTGAGAGCCTTAGCATGAGTCAGCACGTGCTTCGTGGAGGAGGGGGCCGAAGACTCCCAGCCCCCTGCAATTTGTCCGCAGCCAACGAGTGTTACCTTAAAGGATTTCGAAGTATTCATAAGGCCTTATGTCCACGGGGTGCATTTGGTTAATTTTTTCCAGCTCGGGGTTTTTTTCTAAAAAGCGCAAAATGTCGAAGGTGTCGAAAGTGGGATTGGTGGGATAGAGGGCTTCATAAACTTTCTGAATGAGAGTGAAATCTTCGGGGTAATCCAAACACCAGCGTTTCTCGGGGCACTTCAGCTGCGAAGAAGAAAAGTTCTTCATCGTGAATTCTTTAGGATGCGTATAAATGTAATAGGACCCATGTTCCCGATCGGTGGCATCTTGGGTGCGCTCAGTGACTTTTTGCAAAACTTTGGGACTATAAACTTGGGTATCAAGGCCCGTGGGATAAGTCCTCACTAAACGGTTGGAAACATATTCCACTTTGGATCCCAGGTAGGCCGTCACGGCTTCATCAATCACAAAGGGATCATGCAAGGGGCAGTCTCCTGTTGTTTGGACGATAAGGTCAGCCTCAAAGTGCTTTGCCGTATCAATAAGGCGCTGCGTGATGTCGTTTTCCGAGCCCCGATAATAGGAACAAGCGATTTTGTGGCAAAGGGCTTCGATGGCATTGTCTTTGGGATTCACTGTGGTGGCCACCACAACATCGTCTACTTTTTCGGAACGGCGAAGCCGCTCAATCATGTGCTGAAGCAAGGGTTTGCCGCAGACTTCTTTGAGGACTTTGCCCGGCAAACGAGTCGATCCCATGCGGGCTTCGATGGTGACAATAATTTTCATTAGAGTACCTTTCGCACCTCATCGCGAAACTTACTGAGGGCCAAAAGTTCTTCTGGAGTCATGCTCCCACTGTGGTCGGGGCCATAGAGGTTTTTGTCGAGGGTAAAGTGCTTTTCGATGATGCGGGCCCCCCGACTAAAGGCTGCAAAGGGTGCCGTGAGGCCAATGCTATGGTCACTAAAGCCGGCGTACTTTTTGAAGTCGACGGAGTTAAATTTCATATCCTCCAGAGGGGCGGGGTATTTGGAAATACAGTAAAGGAAGTCTACGGGATGGGGGGATTTTATTTTGGGAAATTCTTTCTCTTTCCACTGCCCCAAAGACACCAAAAGGGGCTTGCCTGTATTGGCCACAGCTTGGAGGAGGGCGGGTTCGTGCACAGAGCGCGAGGCCACTTTATAGCGTTTCATGCCCACTTCTTCGAGCCATGCGATTCTTTCAACATCAAAAACGGAGGCCATAAATTCGATTTTTTCTTTTTCGCAAGCTTCCACTAGGGCGTGAAGCTGAGCTTTGGTTATTTCAGTTTTACAATTGTAATCGAACCACTCGTTGCCCTGCTCTTTAGTGGGAAATAAAGCCCGGGCGTCGAAGAGCTGAAACTTAGCCACGTCTGCCCCATTTGATTTGGCTTGGCGAATAAGTTCCAGGGCAAGACTGATGTCTCCATTATGATTTTGGCCAATTTCTGCGATGATTTCCATTTTAATTTCCTCTCAAGATAAGTCTTCCAGCCACATGTTTAGGGTGATGAGGCAGAAGAGACTGTGTCCATGCAATTTTGTGGGGTCAAAAAGCATTTCTTTAGCTCGGGCTAAAGAATCTTTGTGAATAAATCGGTGGCGACTGAGCGCGGAGGTGGGCGCGAGGGCCTCAGCTAAGAGGTCTCCCCAGCTATTTTTAAGCCAGTGATCCACCGGCACATTAAAGCCATGCTTAGGCCGTTGCAAAATGTCGGGGTCGAGGTCATCTGCAAAGGCTAGTCGCAATAAGTGTTTGAGTGTTTGGCCTTGGACCATGTCGGACATTTCGAGTCCCCGTGCGATATTTAAGAGGGCAGGGGCTGCAAAAGGCACACGTCCTTCCACTGAGTGCGCCATGGTCATCCGGTCGGCTTTTCGCAGCATCTCGAAGGGAAAGTAAAATTCCCGGTCATGAAAGATAAAATCCATGGGCTCCCATTTTGAGCCTTCTTTAAAAGCCGCAAAGTGGCGCAAAGAACTCTGGCAATCGGCAAAAGCCTCTGAGTTAAACAGCCGAGCTTTGTCGTTCTCGGAGGCGTAGTAGTGCCAGGCCCAGGCTTGTTTGGGGCCGGAATAGTTTGAGAGGGTCGCCAGCCGATCGCTTAGCGAAAGACCAAAACTTTGAAAGCTCGTGTCGGAGTGAGCGCTCTTTTGGGGGGCGCCTAAAGAAGCCAAATGCGAATACCAAGAATAACCGCCAAAAAGCTCATCCGCCGCGTCGCCCGTAAGCAAAACCTTATAATTTTTTTCATGGGCCGCGCGGGCAATGGCTTTCACGCCCAGGCCTGAAGACACACCAAAGGGTTCGTCTGCGGCTTTTACAAAGGATCGCAAATCCTTTTTAAAGTCATCTGCGGTCACGGCGAGGGTGTGGTGTTTCGTGCCTAGTTTTTTGGCATAAGCGGCGGCTGCGTCGGCTTCGTTCGCCTTGCCATGATAGGGGTCGTCCACGTCCTCAAAAGCAATTGTGAAAGTGGCCAAGTCTCCAGCCTTACGCTTGGCTATCGTTGAAACGATGGAGCTATCCAAGCCTCCGCTTAAAAATGAGGCCAGCGGCACATCGGCCAAAAGTCGTGATTCCACAGCCTGAGTGACTTCTCTGCGAATAAGCTTTGCCTTTTCGCCAGAATTTTTGAGGCTGCGAAATTCTTCAAGAGCCTCTTGGCCAAAGTGATTCACAATTTGTTTCACTTGAATCTGATTATTTTGGTGCACCAAATAGTGTCCACGCGGAACGGACTTAGCATTTTTAAAGGCCGTGTCGGTGTCGGGGATCCACAAAAAGGTAGAAAAATCCCAGAGGGCCTGGTGGTTTAACTCACTGCTAAAATTGGGAACTTTTCGCAAGGCTCGCACCTCTGAGGCAAAGGCCAGACCTCCTCGGGGTAATTCCGTGTAGTAAAGGGGCTTCTCACCGGGGATGTCGCGAGCGAGGAGGAGCTTTTTTTCTGATTCCACCCACAGTGCCACGGCGTACATACCATCTAGTTTTTCAAAAAGTTTTTCCCCGTATTTTTTATAGAGGTGAGGGATCACCTCTCCATCGGAATGAGTTTTAAACCGCACGCCGCTGGCTTCTAACTCGCGTCGCAACTGAGGCGAATTGTATATTTCTCCGTTGTATAGCAAGACCACGTCCTGGTCCTCGCTGAAGAGAGGCTGCTCGCCTCCGCGCAAGTCTACGATGCTCAGTCGGCACATTCCCGCCTGATAATCGCCTGATGAGAAATAGCCTCGGGAATCAGGGCCACGATTTTTTATTTCCTCTAGCATGAGGTCCACAAGGTTGTCGGGGCTATCTTGTAGTCCTCGAAAACCTGCAATCCCACACATTTTAAAGCAGCTCGACCTTGGCGTGTTTTTCGAAGTTGTCGCCCTTAAAGAAATTTCGGCAGTCTAATATTTTTCGGCACACTCGCAGGGATTCGGTCTTGGAGATTTCTGAGTGATGAGTCAGTAAAATTCCTAAATCAAAGGCGTTGTCGGCCTGCTTTTCCAAATTAAGAGACTCGAGTGGGAAACCTTCTTGCTTGAGGGAGGGCACATGCGGATCGTGGTAAAAAAGATCGGCATGCATCTCGCGAGCGAGGCGATAGACTTCGAGGGCGGGAGACTCTCGAGTGTCCGAAACATTGGCCTTGTAAGAAACTCCCAAAAGCAAAACCTTAGAGCCCTTCAGGGACTTCGAAAGTTCATTGAGGACGGTAGATGCCTTTTGCACCACAAAGCGAGGCATGTTTCCATTCACATCCGAGGCCAGTTCAATAAAACGGTTATAAAAATCATAAGTCTTTGCCTTCCAGCTGAGGTAGGCGGGATCCAGGGGAATGCAGTGACCTCCAATGCCGGGTCCAGGGTAAAAGGGCATAAATCCGAAGGGCTTGGTGGAGGCGGCGTTAATCACATTCCAAATATTAATACCCATGCGATCGCACATTAAAAGTAGTTCATTCACGAGGCCGATGTTTACCGCGCGGAAGGTATTCTCAAGCAGTTTCACCATTTCGGCTTCTTCGCTGGAAGCTGCGGGAATGACTTTGTCCACGGCATATTGATAAAGGGCTTGGGCCACTTCGGTGCAGCGTGGAGTCATGCCGCCCACCACTTTGGGAGTGTTGCGAGTGTTGTAAATTTTATTGCCGGGATCCACTCGCTCCGGAGAGAAGGCGATAAAAATGTCCTTACCCACCTGTAAGTTTTTAGCTAAAAGACGAGGGGAAAACATTTCGCGAGTCGTGCCCGGATAGGTGGTGCTTTCCAAAACTACGAGCATGCCACTGTGTAAATAACTTTCGATGGCATCCAGCGAAGCAATGATAAAGGAAAGGTCGGGATCCTTGGTTTTTCTTAGCGGGGTGGGCACACAAATGCTTATGGCGGAAACGCTGCTGAGAACTTGAAAATCGGAGCTGGGGATAAGGCGTCCGCTTTTTAGGGAGCTCAACAAACGGTCATGAGGCACGTCTTCAATGTAGGATTCGCCCTTAAGCAAAGATTCAATTTTGCGCAGATCAATATCGATGCCAAAAACTTTAAAGCCGGCCTCCGCAAGCTCCAGGGCTAGTGGCAATCCCACATAGCCCAGGCCAAGAACGGCCACGGTGGCCTCCTTTTTTTTAAAGGATTCTAGAATTTTTCGCTGAATTTCGGGCATCTCTTTCTTCTAGGCGGAGCGCCCTCAAAGTTCAATTGGACTTTGGGGTGGGGTGATGGCCTTGTAAGGGAGCCTTTGATGGTCTTTAAATAGGCCTGAATGTCGCTCAAATCTGCCCTTGTAACCGGCGGGGCCGGATTTATTGGATCCCATCTTGTGGAACGACTCCTCGGCCAAGGCGCGAAGGTTCGGGTTCTCGATGATTTTGCCACGGGACACGAGGCGAACTTGGCTTCCTTTAAGTCCAATAAACACTTTGAATTGCTTAAGGGATCCATTTGCGAGGCCGACGATCTGCGGCGAGCCCTGGAGGGTGTGGACTGGGTTTTTCACCTTGCGGCGCGTCCTTCGGTGCCGCGCTCTGTCGAAGATCCCTGGTCCAGTCACCAAATTAATTTGCAGGGGACGCTACGACTCCTCGAGGCTAGTCGTCAGGCTCGAATTTCGCGCTTTATTAACACCAGTTCGTCTTCCGTTTACGGGGATACTCCCCAATTGCCCAAGTCGGAGGAGATGGCAGGAAACACCCTTTCCCCATATGCTCTGCAAAAATGGGCAGGCGAAGAATATGTTCGACTCTACGCCCGACTCTACAATTTTCCGGGACTCTCCATCCGGCCCTTTAACGTTTTCGGTCCTCGGCAAGATCCCGAAAGTCTTTATGCTGCGGTGATCCCTCGTTTTATTAAGGCCGCCCGAGCCGGAACTGACCTGGTGATTTTTGGAGACGGTCAGCAGAGCCGGGATTTTACTTACGTGAGCAATCTCATCGACCTATACATGAAGGCTGCGGAGTCGACTGATTCAAGGATTTTTGGCCAGGCCTTTAATGGGGGAGCTGGCGGGCGGGTTAGCGTTTTAGAAATGGCTGAAAAAATTCTTAGACTTACCTCTTCGTCGGCTAAGGTGAGTTTTGCGTCCCCCCGAGCGGGCGACATTCGAGATTCCTTTGCCAGCGGAGCCAAAGTTCAAAAGTACTTTGAACATACGGCAAAGATTTCCTTTGCGGAAGGGCTACAGCTTCTCATAGACTCCACCTCAGAAGTTAAAGCAGATAAAAAATGAAAAGCCCTAAAGTTAGCGTTTACATTGCTTCAAAGAATTACGGGAAATTTTTAGGCGACGCGATTGAAAGCGTTCTGCGCCAAACCTATTCCGATTGGGAACTGCTGATTATCGATGATGCTTCTACCGACAATACCAATGAAGTCATGCAACTTTACCGGGAGTCCCCGCAAGTCAGGCTTTTCAACGCCGGGGGTGTGGGCTTGCCTGCTGTGTGCAATTTAGCTCTGCGGGAAGCTCGGGGAGAGTATCTTATCCGCCTCGATGGAGATGATATTTTCGAAGAAAATATTTTGCACATCTTATCTAACGCTCTAGATCGTGACTCCAATCTCGCTCTGGTTTTCCCTGACTATTTTTTAATGGATGAGTTTGGTGAGGTGTTTTCTCACGAGCGGCGTAGCCGGGTAGGTTCGGCCAACCATGTTTTTGATGCCCCTGCCAACGGAGCCTGCACTCTTATTCGCAAAAAGGTTTTGGAAGAAATTGGCGGTTATCGCGAAGATTTAGGGGCCCAAGACGGCTTTGATTTATGGAGTAAAATTATTGGCTCTACTCGAAAATTTGCCAACGTGAACTTACCTCTTTTTTACTATCGTCGGCATGGGGCCAATCTGACCAGAGACTCTTTTCGGATCATGAATGCCCGCCGTGCCATCAAACGAGATGCTATCGCGGAAACTATGGCCCAGCATCGGCCCTTTATTGCGGTGATTCCTTGTCGGAAATTCTACGACTTTTGCCCTGATGTTTGGAAGCAGGAGATTCGTGGCAAAACTCTCTTGGAATATTCTATAGAGCGCTGCCTTCGGTCTCAGCATTTTGATCATATCGTGGTGGCCTGCGATAATATCGAAGCCCAAAAAGTCATGGAAAAATATAAAGATCCGCGTTTGAGTTTTCATTTGCGTTCTAGTGAGGAAACCATTCGCTCCCGACCTCTGGCTACGACCCTTGAAAAAATTGTGAGAGTCCTTGACCCCGCCCTAAAGGGTCTGACTGTGGTGTCTTACGTGCCAGCTCCCTTCGTTTCCACCGAGACATTAGAAGAAGCCCTTTTTACTTTGGTGATGAACCAAACCGATTGTTCCATTGGGGTCGAAGAAATGCGAAATGCGCATTTGCTCAAACGTACCGCCTACGGATTGCAATCGCTCAATACTCCTAAAAATGAATTGGTGACAGATTTTGATCGC
The DNA here is from genome assembly GCA_964477895.1 of uncultured Bacteriovoracaceae bacterium. Classification (GTDB taxonomy): domain Bacteria; phylum Bdellovibrionota; class UBA2428; order UBA2428; family UBA2428; genus CAYZFQ01. Next base: position 292,528 of record CAYZFQ010000001.1, read on the forward strand.
ATTTATCGAGAAAGTTTTACGGCACTAGCCACCAAGAATAAAAACTTTCAAAATGGGTCCCTTACTGGCCCCTCAATTGTGAGTTTTATTGTGAATTCAGACGAACTGCACTTTGTAGACACGGAACGCAATCTTAAAATCGCCCGGGTGATTTCGGAAGACATGCCAGTGCGTGAGGTACCGGCGACATGAGTTCTCTAGAGACAGACTATCCCTTGCGTCAAGACCTTCGCTGTCGGGAATGGTTCCGCCAAAAAGGCGAGGAGCAGTACCGCCTCGATTATCCTCTGACTCGCGAGTCCGTTGTTTTTGATGTTGGGGGATATCGGGGGGAGTGGGCCGAGAAAATTTGGGAGCGCTTTGGCTGCCAAATTTTTATATTCGAGCCCGTTCTTGAATTTTATGAGCTCATCAAAAAAAAGTTTGAGGGAAATCCTAAGGTCCGGGCCTTCCCTTTTGGCTTGGGTGACCGCGAAGACACTTTGCGTTTTAGCTTAGATTTAGACCGGACCAGTTCATTGGGGGGGGCGGCCACCACTTCAATGGAAGTCGAAGCTCACATTCGTCCGTTCTTGACCGTTGTTCAAGAATTGGGGCTCGACGAAATTCATCTTTTAAAAATGAATATTGAGGGGGGCGAGTACCCCTTGTTGAAGCATCTTATCGGAGGCCATTGGGCCTCACGGGTCCACGATTTTCAAATTCAGTTCCATGATTTTTTCCCCGAAGCGGCCACAGAGGTGGCGGCGTTACGCCAAGAACTTTGGAAAACTCATTACCCCACCTTTCAGTTTGATTTTGTATGGGAGAACTGGCGCCGCTTGCCTAGGCTACGTGAGGGCCACTGGGAGAAAGTTTTAAGTGATTTGCAATGGTTTCAGTCGGCGTGGGAGCAAGGCCAAAAAGATATTTTGGAGCTCCGCATGCGACAAGAGCCTCTGGAGCTAGAGCTCAAAAGCCTCAAAAAGGAACTCGCCAATGAAATTCAGCGTCACATAGATGAGGTGGCCGATTACAAAAATTCAAGTTCCTGGAAATTGACCCAACCCCTGCGAGACATTTCCTCAGTGCTGCAGAAATTCAAGAGTAAGTTTTGAAGACAACACCTATGAAGTATAGTGGACAAAAAAAATGACAACCCTCTCAGATACTGAAGAAAATTTGCTCTATGTCCGGGCCGACCGCTCAGGCTGGGATATGCGCAACTTGGTTTATTCTCCCTTGGCGGAATTAGTAACTTTTAAGGAGCTGATTAAAAATATAATCAGCCGCGACCTTAAAGTGCGTTACAAGCGTTCGATTATTGGTGTCTTTTGGACGGTGCTCGCTCCGCTCATGTCGATGCTCGTGCTCTATGCTGTTTTTAAGCACGCGATGAAGGTCCAGGTTCCCTTTTATGCCAGTTATTTGTTGTCGGGAATTATTGCGTGGAACTTTTTTATTCAGAGTTCGGCGGCAGGTGCCAACTCCATTTTAAGTGCAGCGGGTTTGATACAAAAAATCCGCTTACCCCGGGTGATCTTTCCTGTGACCGCAGTTTTCAACAATGTGGTGAATTTTTGTTTTTCTTTTTGCGCTCTCTTGGTGGTCATTCTCATCACGGGAGCTCCTGTGCACAAAACTCTTTTCTTTACTCCCCTTATGATGTTGCCCCTCTTCCTCTTCGCTTTGGGTTGGGCAATGATGGTCTCGGCTTTCAATGTTTTTTTTCGCGACATTCAGTACATTATGGATATCGCGCTTAACGCCCTCTTCTATCTTACCCCCATCCTTTACGACCCCTCGGTTATCCCCGAGCAGTATCGGTGGATAGTTTCGTGGAACCCCCTAGGAAAATTCATCTTTCTCTTCCGTTCAGTAGTTTATACGGGTGAACTTCCTCTCATGCGCACTTACATGATTTGCTTGGGTATGGGTCTCGTAATGTTAGTAACCGGCTGGGTCATCTTCCAAAGATGCCAGCGTAAATTCGTGTATTGGTTTTAGACGATGGCAACAATTTCTCCGCAGAACGCCATTGAGCTTAAGAATGTGGGTGTTTGCTATCGTGTTTATCAGGAGCGGGTCTTTTCTTTAAAGGAATCGGCCATCTCAAGCGTGAAACGCTGGGGAGAAATGGCTAAGGGCAAAGGCTGGCACCCCGGATTCCGAGAGCTCTGGGCCATTCGAAATATAAATTTAAATGTGCGGCGCGGGACATCTTTGGGCCTTTTGGGGCGTAACGGCTCTGGGAAGTCCACCACGCTTAAAGTGGTCTCTGGAGTGCTTCATCCCACAGAGGGTGAAATGTGGGTTCGCGGACGCCTTTCGGCCTTGGTGGAACTGGGGGCGGGTTTTGACCCGGATCTCACCGGTCGAGAAAACATTTACTTCGGAGCCTCCGTGGCCGGCCTCTCTCGCAAAGAAACAGAAAAGCATGTCCAAAGCATTTTGGAATTTTCAGAGCTTGGGGACTTCATCGACATTCCCGTCAAAAACTATAGCTCCGGAATGTATGCTCGTTTAGGCTTTTCCTTAGCCACTGACATCGATCCCGATGTCCTCATCGTTGATGAAATTTTAGGAGTGGGAGACGCTCCCTTCCAGTCCAAGTGCTTTGATCGCATGCAGGGGTTTAAGAAGCGCAACAAAACCATTTTGGTGGTGAGCCATAGTGCCGCGACCATTGAGGCCCTTTGTGACGAAAAAGTAAAGTTAGAAAACGGTCGAGTGGTAGAAGAAATTCGCGCTGGTGGAGGTTTGGGGAATAGTTGGGGCGCTGATACATGAAAATTTTAATCACAGGCGGCGCCGGCTTCGTAGGCTCCCAGTTGGCGCAACTTTTCCGAGAAGATCTGCCCCAGGCCAGCATTGTGGTTCTGGATAACCTTAAGCGCAGGGGCTCCGAGACCAATCTTTCAAAATTTAAAAAACTTAACATTGAGTTTGTGCATGGAGATATTCGCAACCCTGAAGATTTTTCTGCCCTTCCAGGCCCCTTTGATTTGATGATTGAGGCTTCGGCCGAGCCCAGTGTTTTGGCGGGTCTTTCGGGAAGTCCCGCCTATGTGATTCAAACCAATTTGCAGGGCACGCTCAATTGTTTGGAATACGCTCGTCAATCCGTTGGAAAAACGGTTTTTCTCTCCACCTCCCGGGTTTATTCTGTTCCGGCACTTCGGAGCATTCCGCTACGGGAAAGTCCCACTCGTTTTGATATTGATTCCACTCAAGCGGCTCCGGGTTTATCGACCCGAGGAATTTCAGAGAGTTTTTCTATCGGGGACTTCCGTTCATTTTACGGAACATCAAAATTGGCCTCCGAATTTTTTATCCAAGAGTATGCCCAGTCCTACGGCGTGAAGGCTATTATCAATCGTTGCGGGGTGATTGCCGGCCCTGGTCAGTTTGGTAAGTCTGATCAAGGAGTTTTTACTCTTTGGATGGCGCGGCATCATTTTAAGGGAAGTCTGAAGTACACAGGTTTTGGGGGCGAGGGAAAGCAGGTCAGAGATATTTTGCATCCCCGCGATCTTTACCGACTGATTCAACGGGAGCTTGGCGTCGAAAAACTTTGGTCGGCTTCTGTGTTTAATGCCGGGGGTGGGAATGCCAATTCGATTTCGCTCCAGGAGCTGAGCCGACTCTGCGAAGAAATTACCGGTAATAAAATTTCCATCAGCTCGGACAAAAGCACAAATGACGTGGATATTCCTTACTATGTTTCCGATAATTCCTTAGTCGAAAAAACCTTGGATTGGCGACCTCAGGTGAAGTTACCCGAGCTTTTCCAAGACATTCATGCCTGGATGAAAAATAATGAAGAGACGGTGGGAGCTTTGTTTCGCTGATGAAGCGATTTTTACGCCGAGTTTTAAGTATTCTGAAAATCGAAGTTCTCATTCTGCGCTTGGTAGCTCGTGAGGTTTTTTGTGGTCGGGGGATGGGGCTCTTCAAGTTTTTGTCGCATGAACATCTAAAAGTTCTGCAATTATTTTTAGCTCGGCTGAGCACTTATACTAGATTTTACTCTCGTACCGATTTTTCAAAGTTCGCGGAAATGGCAAAGCGGGCCCGAGATAGCCACGAGAGACTCCAGCGCAAGTTACCACTTAAGTTTTCTATTTTGATTCCTACCCACCAGGTAAAGGAGAACTTCTTTCGCCAGGCACTGGAATCCGCCTTAAATCAAAGCGCTCCCAGCTTGGAGGTTTTAGTGGGTTTTGATGGCCCTCCGGCTCCAGGTTTAGAAAAAATCATTGCCGAACTCACCTTGGATAACCCTCGGGCCTCGGCCGTCTTGAAGGTCTTTCATTTTGAACGCAGCTTGGGTGGAGGAATTTCGCGCACCACCAACTCATTGGCCGAAAAAGCTCAGGGCGATTTTTTTATTCTGTTAGATCACGACGACTGGATTCGACCCGACCTGACATTGCGTTACCACCAAAGCCTTTTTTTAAGCTCCAATCCGCAGGTTCAGGTGCTCTATTGCGATGAGTACAAAATTAACTCCCGCGGAGAAAAAATACTCGATTCGGAATTTTATAAGTCCGATGATCCGCCCTTTCCCTACCTCTTTATCAATTCCATCTGTCATTGTTTATGCCTGGCCTCATCAATGTGGAAGCAAGTCGGGGGCCTGCGAGCGGAGTGCGACGGAGCCCAGGATTTTGATTTGTGCTTGCGGCTCCATAGTGCGGGCGCGAATTTTTTCCGAGTCCCGGCGATGCTCTATGCTTGGCGTGCTCATAGCGCCAGCACCGCCGGGCCAGCCACTGCCAAAGACTATGCGACTGCGGCGGGTCTACGTGCTCTCCAAGACTTTGCTGATACCCAGAAGCTTAAGTGGAAGGTTGAGGTAGGATTTGGCCCCACTCAGTACCGCGCTCGACCCGAGCCGTGCCCCCAAAAAGTTTTAGCGATTATTCCCTTTCGAGATCAGGCGGCTTTGACGCTTGCCTGCGTGCAGGAGCTCAAAAAACAGACCTTTAAAGGGGAGCTCAGCATTTGCGCTGTTAATAATCAGAGCCGGGATGCTTCGCTATTGGAGGCCTTGCGCTCCGAGGCTGTAGAGATTTTAGAGTTCAACGAGCCCTTTAATTTTTCGGCGATGAATAACTTTGCGGTAGCGAATTCTATGTATGCTGGCCGGGCTGAGGTTTTGCTCTTTCTTAATAACGATGTGGAACTAGCGGCAGGAGCCCTTGAGGAGCTAGTAGCTTGGGTTGATCAGCCCGGAATTGGTGCCATAGGGCCCAGACTTTTGTATCCCAACGGACGCCTTCAACATGGGGGGATACTGCGAGATTTAAAGCTCCCCGCAGAGTCTCTCAATTACATCCATATGGATTTGGGACTTCGTCCCGAGGATTGCCAAATGTCTCGAGTCCTTTATGTGCCCGATGCCTTAACAGGTGCGTGCCTACTTATGAAAAAATCAATATTTTCCGAGCTGGGCGGTTTTGATGAGGAGCTTTATCCAACGACCTATAGTGATGTAGCCCTTTGTGCAAAATTAAAGACTAAACTCAACTTGCGTTGCCTCTACACGCCCTTTGCTCAGGGCATACACTATGAGAGTGCCTCTCGTGGAAAAGAAGTTTTAGAGGACTTTGAGTTTTCAAAAAAGATTTTAGATCTGCAACTTAGCGCCCGATGACTAAATTCAAGCACCCAACATTTTTTACCTTCCTAGGTCTGCTGGGATTTTTATTTTTGCGTGCCCACGCCCGCTTGAGTGACCCCAACTTATGGTCAGAAGATGGGGCCATCTTTTTAGAGCAATATTTCCGCCAAGGCTGGGCTTCGCTATTTACCCCTTACACGGGTTATTTTCACGTTTTTCCACGTCTCATCATGATCTTGTCATCCTACTTTGGGGTGCATTTATTGCCGTTGGTTTCGAACTTTCTTTCCACAGTTTTGATGGCCTTCTGCCTGGCTCGTCTGGCAAGTCGGGACTTTTCCTGGCTGTTTCCTAGTACTCCACTTCGATTAGTGGCGGTCTTTGCTTTAAGTTTTGTGGGTGGTTTGCGAGAGGTGGTCGGGAATCCCACAAACCTTCATTGGTTTTTTAACTTTTATCTTATGCTTTTGGCTCTACGTTCTCTCGAGGCCAAGCTTTGCTGGCCTGAGAGAATTTTGGCCTTTCTTATGATTAGTTCCACAGGTGAATGCAGCACTCTGCTTCCACTTTTTATGCTGAGAATTTTTTATCAGTACAAAAGTGCTCGCACCTTAAGTTCTGCAGTGAAAGAATCCGTCGGAGCCACTCTTAGTGTTTTAATTTTCACGGTCTTGAATATTTTAGTTCGAGAAGTAGACCCCTCCAAGACCGTTCCCAAGTTTGCCCGAGTGATGGAACTCTTTAAATCGATTTTGGCCAATCACCTCACCTTGCAACCCTTGGTGGGAGATGTGGCCACCCAGTTTATAGGTGGGCACGTGCCCTTTGTGCTCCTCTGGGGTTCGGCGTTGCTGCTGTGGGTCCTCGTCCTTTTGCCCTGGCTTCGAGAGCGAAAAGCCCCTGCCATTTTTATACTTACAGGTGTTCTTTGCTATTTTCTTATGGGCCTTTTGATGGCTAGCGTTCGGGAGTGGCCCTACTTCTTTTTTTCTCAGCCCGTGCGTCTTCTGGAGCACTTTCAAGATCGCTACGCCGTGGTCTTCACGGGAATTGGCTTTCTTTTTTGGCTCTACGTTTTTAGCCAGCATAGAATTTTTAGGCGCCAGGAAGCCTGGGCCTGGACTTACGCTATTATTTTTATCTTTTTGGGGGCCTCTCAACGTTTTTGGGTCCCCCCCCACGCTAATACAGAAAAAACTTGGGCTGAGAATTTGAAGGCTCTGGAATTTAAGGGCTGTGCCCAAGATTACACTCTGCCTATTCGCCCTGCTCCTATGAGCTTTCAGCTTCCAGGTTCCTACGTTTTTGCTCAGTGTTATAAAGACAAATAAAGACTTTTTTGCCCAAGCCAACGGTGTGAAGTGCTAAAACACCGGCTTAAGGAGGATTTTATATCCATGAAAACATCTAAGATTTTATCAACGGCCATTGTCTCGGGACTTCTGAGTGGAAGTGTCGCTTTTGCAGAAAGCAAAGCGAGCAAAGAAACGAAAGAAGTGAAAGCTGAGGGGAAGCATAAATGCGGCGGAAAAAATAGCTGCAAGGGCAAAGCTGGCGAGAAAGCCAAGGATCACGACAAAAACGAATGCAAAGGCAAAAACGGTTGCGAAGGCAAGGCCGACGAAAAAGCCAAAGAGTAGACCTTCATGAAGGATTACCCGAAACCCTATTTCCAGGACTTGGGTGTTGGAGTGGGGCTTCGGGCGCCTTTTTTTAGCCAGTTCCTGAGAAAAATCCCTAAACCCGTCTCTTGGGTGGAGGTGGTTACTGAAAACTACTTGCCTTGGAACGATGGCAATCATTTATACCCGAAATCCCGCCTAGAAAAAATTCGCCAAGAGGTGCCCATTGTTTTGCATGGGGTTTCACTTTCCTTAGGCTCAGCGGATCCCATAGATAAAAATTATTTAAAGCGCTTAAAAGCTCTCGTGGACGAGCTGCAGCCTGCGATAGTGTCCGACCACCTCTGCTGGACAAGTTTTAGGGGAAAAAACTACTTTGACCTTTATCCTCTTCCCTACACTCGTGAGGTTGCACGCCATGTTATTCAAAAAATTCAAGAGGTCCAAGAGTTTTTAGGTCGTCGGATCTTGGTTGAAAATTTATCCAGCTATTTAGAGTTTAAAGATTCGGAAATGACCGAATGGGAATTCTTAGCAGAAGTTCTCAGGGGAGCGGACTGCGGTCTTTTGCTCGACGTCAATAACGTATATGTTTCGGCCTGCAACCATCACTTCGATCCTCACGAGTATATTTCTGCCTTGCCAGCGGCGCAAATTGGGCAAATTCACTTAGCGGGCCATTCGGTGCTTAAAAATTTTTTAATTGATACCCACGATGCACCTGTATGTGCGCAGGTATGGGATCTCTATCGCTGGACTTTAGAGCAGATAGGAATGCGCAGCACGATGCTGGAGCGGGATGGGAATATCCCCGATTGGGCGACTCTCGCCTTAGAACTTAGAGAAATAGAGGCCATTCGCAATGAGAAGATCTCTCCTCGAACAAATTCAAAAGCGCTTTACCGCCCTTATTCTAAAGCCCCAGCTCCTCGGCGATAGAGACCACAAATGGCTGAAAGATAGTCCAGACTTTCCTTTGAAAGCTCGACTCAAGGTTTATCAATACGCTTATAGGGCTCGAATTACGGAAAGTTTAGTTGAGGATTTTGTGCGCCTTAAAAAGTTTTTGGGTGCGAAAAGCTTTGCCGCGCTCGTTAAAAAATTTGTGGAAGGTCCCGCCTCACGGCACCGATCTCTAGGAGAACTCAGTTCAGATTTTGCCCATAGTATAAAGAACCCAAGGGCTTATGGCTTTGCTATGCGCGACTGGCTGGAAATCGAGTCGAGAATGGCGGATGGGGCTTTCAACTCTCGCGAAGGTTTTATTATCCTCCATCCTTCGGTAAGGGTTTATCTTCAAAGCCCAAGGATAGGCTATGTGTTTTTTTGCTTAAAACGTGAATTTCGGGAGAAAAAACTCAGCGGACTCGATCTTTTGCTTTTTAAAAGTTTTGGAAAAAAGCGCGAGATCTCAGTAGCGAGTCTGGTAAAAATACTTGAGAAAAAACGAGTAGCACCCCCTCTAGCAAAAAAACTTTTCTTTAGATGGGCAAGGCTCGGGCTGATCAAGGCCTAGGCGATCTTTACAAGTTCATGGAGTCGTACAAGGCCCTTCAGTTCTCCATCGTCGATAACGGGGAGCACGTTAAGAGGGCGGCTGCGATTCTCCATTACCGCTAAGGCGTCCACGGCTAAGATGGAACTTGTAACCGAAGTGGCCTGGCTATTGATATGGTCGGTCACTCGCAGTTCAAAGATTTTGCCTTTGTCGCGATTTAAAATTCTTCGCACATCTCCATCGGTAATGATGCCATCTAAAGTTTTTTTGTTTTTTGAAAAAATGACGATACCTAAACCTGCGCTGCCCAAAAGGGCAATGACATCTTCAAACTTGGCAGTCCCGGCATCGAGAATCGGACATTCACTCAAGGGAATCATGATATCGCTCACGCGGAGCAAAAGCCTTTTGCCCAATTTTCCACCGGGATGGTAGAGGGCGAAGTCCTCAGGCTTAAAATTTTTTATTTTCATCAAGGTTATGGCGAGAGCATCTCCAATGGCCATGGCCGCCGTGGTCGACGAAGTAGGAGCTAAATCAAAGATGCACGCCTCGCGGTCGACACCGCAATATAAAACGGCCTGAGCGGCTCTGGCTAAATGAGATTGAGGTGAGGCCGTAATGGCAATAACGGGAACTCCGATTCGCTTAAAGGCCGGGAGTAGAGCGTTAAGCTCTTCGCTTTCGCCACTTTTCCCAATCGCTACCACCACATCTTTGGGCGACACAATCCCTAAGTCCCCGTGCAGCGCTTCGGCCGGATGCAAAAAAACGGCAAGGGTTCCCGTGCTGCTGAGGGTGGCGGCAATCTTTCGAGCCACATGACCCGACTTACCGACTCCAGTCATCACGACTTTTCCTTGGCAGACTTTGATCAACTCAACGGCTTTGAAGTAATTGGAGTCTACAAACTTTGCGATGTGGTTGAGGGCTTTGGCTTCATCAAGGATAACGCTGCGTACAGAGTCTAAAATTTCAAATTCGTTCACGATTGAATGGCCTTCCAAATTTTTTGGAGAGATTTTAACAAAGCCGGCATGTCTTTAAGGTGCAAAGAGTTTGGTCCATCACAGAGGGCTTTGTCGGGATCAGGATGGGTTTCTAGAAAGAGTCCGTCAACACCCACGGCCATAGCCGCTCGGGCCAAAACGGCAATCATATCGCGACGCCCATCACTGGAAGTCCCTTTGCCACCGGGGAGCTGAACCGAGTGAGTGGCATCCATGATAACGGGTTGCCCGGTTTTGCGCATTTCAACGAGGCCTGTCATGTCGTTGATCAATCGATTGTAGCCAAAACTCACGCCACGCTCGCAGAGCAGAATTTTATCGTTACCTACTTCCAAACATTTCTCTACAATGGGAGCCAAATCCCAGGGTGCCATGAACTGACCCTTTTTTAGGTGCACCACTTTGCCAGTTTTAGCAACGGCTTGGACGAGGTCGGTTTGTCGGCAGAGGAAAGCTGGAATTTGGAGCACGTCGGCGATGGGGGCCACGCGCTCGATCTGGCCAATGTCGTGCACGTCTGTGATCAGAGCACATCCTAACTTAGCTTTGATTTTCTCAAGTCCTTTGAGGCCGGCGGCTTCACCGGGCCCTCGGAAGCTTTTGCTGCTTTGCCGATTGGCTTTGTCAAAAGAGCACTTCAGGATCCAAGGAATTCCTAGTTCTTTAGTGATTTTCTGGAGCTCCTGACCCACTTCCAGGACGAGGCTCTCTCCTTCAAAGATATCCGGCCCCGCAAAGAGGACCCACTGATCGGCTTTGCCCCAGTTAAAAATTTGGCCATTGAGAGTGGCTGTCACGGGTTTTTGGAGTGAAGTGAGAGTTTGCATGAGACCAAATTCTTAAGGGTTTTGACTGCCTTAATCAAACCCTATTGTATGTTGGGGTGAGGTCAGCAGATCGAATATTCAGCCTTGAGTCATTTGCTGCTGTCTTGCTTTTAGGCCTCTACCTTTTTCAGGGGTGGCTCATTTATCATTACTCCGTAGATCTTCCGTTGGGGGATTCCTGGTCTTTGTTGGAACCCGGGGCTCTCTCTAGAGAGTTTTCCCTTCGGTGGTTGTGGACCCAGCATAACGAGCACCGGATCGTTTTCACTAAACTCCAATCATGGCTTTTTTTGCTTTTTGATGGGTGGAATCAGCGCCACGAAGTGCTTTGGAATTATCTTATTTATGGCGCCTATATTGCAAGTTTCGAGTGGGTTCGCCGAATTGCGGCCCCCACTTTGAGCCGGGGGTTTTTTTGGCTCCTTCTCGTCTTTCTAACGAGTCCTATAATCCATGAAAATCATTGGTGGAGTTTTCAATCACAATTTCATTACTTTTTACTCTTTCTTAACTTAGGATTTTGTTTTTTTCTTTCTCCCACCCCCACGCGATGTAAAAACGTTGCGGCAAGTTTTTTTCTATTGGCTTCCGTCTATTCTTTTTCAAGCGGGCTGGTCGCAGTTTTTAGCGGAGTTTTGGCCTATGTCTTTTTTAGCTATGATTTTGAAGCGGCTTTTAAAAATAATTTGTCCAAAGTTTCACCTGTCATTTGGATCACTCTAGGGGGGATAATCCTATGGTTTTTTTCCTACACAAAAATTGCAGGTCATCCCCTCACACTTCCCTACCGAAGTTGGTTCTGGAAGTTCTTTGCTAATTTAGTTTCGGGAGGATTTGGTATTGGGACGGAGAGTTTTTTCTTCGGAGTTTTAGCTCTCCTCTTTGTGATATTTCCCATCGCGGCTGTAATTTGGAAAAAATGGGGAAGCGCGGATCTTGAGAGTGGCAAGACTAAATTGTCGTCCCCACTTCCCTTAATTTTAGTATTTAGTCTCTTAGGGGCGCTAGCTTCGATTGCCGTGGGCCGTGCTTTTTTTCAGGCGGGGACAAAGACTTCACGGTATTTAGAGATTGCCCTGCCTCTAGTGCCGCTGACGTATTTAATGTGGTGGAATTTTTTACCAAGGTCGGAACTTCGAAAATTTTTTTCGATTCTTTACTTAGGGGCACTTTTTCTATTTTTTAGTGATGACTGGTACTTCAGTGGTTATTACCGAAGCCAGAATATAAAGGTGCTCCAGGGCCAGAGCTGCCTCAAAGAGCAAATAAAAAGTCGAGGCATCGCCGATTGCCCGGATCTTTATCCAGCGCCGCTGGAGAATCAAGTGAAGCGTGCCCAAGAGCTGGGTGCGTCGTTTACTAAGGAATTATTTTAGAGATTGGGCTTGGCCCTTAATTTGCAAAGGCAATATTGCCCACGAACGGGTTCTCGTCTGCCAAGAAAGGTAGGTCAGCAGAAAGGGGGTGCCAATGTGCCACCTCGAAGCTCTCATACTTGTCTTAAAGATACTGCACGCGGTCCAGATGCTTTACCTCATCTGGGCCGCCCGAAAGAGACTTAAGGACTGAACACCCTTAGGTCTTTTTCGACAGTTCCTGTAATAACTTAAGTCCGATTGTAAATAATTCTTAGTCGTTGAATTTAAAGGATTAAGGAAGAACCTGTTCGTGGGTTCTACTTCCCAAAAGCTCGGGCCCACTCGAGGTCTTCTTTCACATCAATACCTCGGTAGGAACTTCCCGCTTCCACCTCGGTTTTTAGCACGAGTAAAGGAATTCCCAACCACAGTGCACGTAGCTGCTCTAGACTCTCGGCGCGCTCCAGTGCAATAGCGCCCTGAGCACAAAAGTCGGCTAGCGCGCTTAGAGTAAAACCGTAAACTCCAATGTGCATTTCGGCCACGGGCTCTCCAAGTTTTGATTCTTCGATCCGGGAATAGGGGATGGGATAGCGAGAAAAATAAATCGCTTCCCGCTTCTTGTCGGAGATCACTTTGACGGCCCCTAAGTCGGTGAGTGGCTGATCACTCGGCCAGTCTTGGGAAAGAGTGAGCATAAGGGTTTTTTCTTGTGTTGCCTTCAAGGCTTTCGCAATCTCTAATAGCCCCGCCTTGCCCATGTAGGGCATGTCGCCTTGAATATTAATTACCCCCTGACATTTTTCCTGGGGAATTTTTTCTTCGCTCAGATACTGGGTGGCGGCTGCGAAAACTCTGTCTGTGCCTGATGTGAGGTCTTGGGATGTTAGAACGACACTCAAGGTTGGGAACTTTTTCTCCAATAGGGCTTTTACCTCGAGGTCATCAACAGCCGCAATAACAGCCACTTCTGAGTGATGAGAAAACGCGTCTAAGGCCCTGGCGATACCACGGGCCGCTAATGTTTCCCCACGAATATCCGCTAAAATTTTTCGGGGAATGCGAGTGGACTCCAATCGTAAAGGGATAACAGCTAAAATCATAAATCCTCACTTGTGACTTTTACGGGAAATTTAAACTTCGGGTGGCGATCATAATGTCCGCTCCAAAAAGCCCAGTTGCTGAGCATCGCAACCCCAAAGGCCAAGGTCTGGAGTGCTAAGAGACTGCGCCGTTGCGAACGACGTAGGTTCATTTCTAGTGCGGGGGCTAGTAACACAAGGGCTAAGGGCATCACCGACCAAAGGTACCAACCCGATACAATGCGAATGTTCTGGGTGGTCACGGCAAAGTCGATGTGGGCTTTAACAATGCCAGCCAAAATTAAGACGAAGGCTCCATACACAAAAAGTTTTTCAGAATCGAAAAAATTCTTGGGTCGCTGGGTTTGAAAAAAAGTTACCAAAAAAGTCACAAATATTACAGTTTCTATGACGTAAAAGATGGGAAAGGCCGCACCTAAACTCCAGTTCGAAGTGAATAAAAATTGTACTGGTAATTTGAGCAAAGAAAATTCAAAGCTTGAGAAGTCGGCTCGGGCCAAGGCGGCATAAAGCTTAAGTTCCGAAAAAATTCCCTTCACTCCCATATCCCGTAGGGCTTGATACTCATTTTGTCCGGTAATGGATCCGACCCGTTCTAAGTTGGCTGCAAACCAAGGGATGAGTGGCAAGAGGGGCACGAAGGCCGGCAACAATAGCAAAAATGATTTTTTATTTTTTCGGAAGGCGCGGTCGCGAAGAAGCTCAAACCCCAATAAGCCCACCAAGAGTGGGGCGCAAATGAGTGCGTAGGCCTTGGCCGCGAGCGCTATAGCCAGAGCTGCTGTGGCCCCGATGAAAGCGCTTAGGGAGCGTTTTGAAGGTAATATGCGCAGCTCGCGATAAATGAGTAGCGTGCCTAAGGCAAAGGCAGGGAGAGCCAGAGCATCATTGCTAATACGGGCCCCCATCGTCAGCCACATGGGAAAAAGCAAAAACAAAAAGCTCGTGCTGAGAGAAGCCCCGAAATTAAAAATCAAAAAATAATTTAAAATCCACCCTAAACTGCAAAAAAAAGTGGCACTTAGCAGCCGGCTTGCTTTCATAAAGGCATCCAAGGTTTCAAGTGGAAAAAGACTTAAAATTTTTCCAGTCATATAATAATACAGGGGTGGATGTTGGATTTGCCAGTTGCCGAAACGTGTGGAATCTTCCCACTCGTTCACCCGGATGTCTTTGTAGGCTGCGAGTCTTGCTTGTTGCTCCGGGAAACTCAGTTGGTAAAAATCTTGGTAGCTCAGATGCTCTGGCCCACGTTGAGGTCCTAGCTGATGATAGGGTCCCGGAAGGAGTTCAATGGCTTTTTCAATGCCTCGGTGAAGCTGGGCCTCTTCAGGCTTGGGGTTTCGTCCTTCGCGTGCCACAAAGAGAATTCTTGAAAGGTGACCCCATTCATCCATTCCTTCTAAAGGAGGCAAAATAAGGGAGTGGCCAAAAACCAAGATTGTAAAAATAAGCGCCGGAGACCAGCGGCGCAGAGAGGTCATTTTCGAGTGCCCATTTTCAGCAAGTCGGAGAAAAAACTAAAAACAAAGAGCTGAAGACCCATCAACATAAAAAACACTGAAGGCACCACGGCGCGCAGGCTGTTTTGAACATTCAAGTCGCCATAAGACTGTTGGCGCCAGGTTAAAAAAGATTCTATCCCTCCTAAAAAACCCAAAACAAAAAGGAGGCCAGAAAAAACAAGGCCCTTTTCCAAGCTAAAATATTTCAATAAACGCGAGAGGGAACTCTCTTTGGGTTCCATGACGCCGTGAGATTCGGCAAAAATTTTAGCCAGAAGCCCCACGCTGAGAGTTTGGCTACCTAGGAGGGAGGCGCACAAACAAAAAACCAAAGTATTGACATCGAGGCGAATCGCTCCGAGTTGGAGCGGGCCCTGCAATAAAAGAATTCCTAGGGCTGTGCCTGCCAACCATAATAAGAAACCCGGAATAATAAAAGTCCATCGCGGGCTCATGAGTAGCATAAAGCGCAAGTGTCGCCAGCCATCGCGCCAGGGACGCAAGTGCGGGGGACGGTCGCGACCGTCGGGGCTCAGTGTCGTGGGAACTTCTGTCACTTTCATTTTTGAAAGAGTCGCTTTGATCACCATCTCGGAAGCGAATTCCATTCCGGTTGTGCTGAGCTTCATTTTAAGAAAGGCGTCCTTGGAAAATCCGCGCAAGCCGCAATGGAAATCGCTGCAATGGGCTGAGAATAAAACTTTTCCAATGGCCGTGAGAACGGGATTGCCAATGTATCTATTCTTCCAAGGCATGGCTCCGGGCTTGATTCCGCCCAGAAAGCGATTGCCCATCACCAAATCGAAACCCTCGCGCAATTTTTGCACAAAGGCTTCGAGGTTCAGAAAATCATAGCTATCATCGGAATCTCCCATGATGATAAATTTTCCATGGGAAGCTAAAACCGCAGCATGGAGGGCAGCGCCGTATCCTTTGGTGGGAACTGCAATGACTCGCGCTCCCAACTTCTCGGCTAGGACCTGCGAGCCGTCCGTGGAACCATTGTCTCCAATCACCACTTCGCCGCACACTTTGTTGTTTCGAAGGTATTTCTGAGCCTTTTCGATGCAGGTGCCCAGGGTCTGCACCTCGTTAAGGCAGGGCATCACAATACTAAGCTCTATTTCGTTGGGCTTAACCGACATTAGGAGATTTATAGCTCAGCCTTTTCCAAAGCACGAGAAGGAAGGCCACCAATAAAAGGCAGGTCCAGAAATTGATTCCCTGCACCCGCTCCACCTGAGGAAACCAGTTCGAGAGGGTCCAAGGTCCTAAGAGCACATAAATTTGAAGGAGAAGGAGGTACAGGAAGTGGCGTTGTGAGAGCTGTGTGAGCCCGGCCACGGCGAGAGCAAAGAGGGCAATATTGAGGACCAACGCTCCTTGGTGCACCACCGTGGAGCGGGGGCCCAAGAGCACAAGAGCCCACAAAACCCAGCTCAGCCCAATGCCTAAAGTGAGTTTGCGCAAGGGTTGGGAGGCACCAGCGAAATGGTACAAAAAAAGTCCGAGTCCCAGCATTCCACCAAGGCTCAAAGAACCTATCGAACTAAAGAATTCAAAAGTGCGCCAAGAGCGCAGAGTCCACTCATCCGGAAAAATCTTAAAAATAACCTCGAAATTTGAAAGCTTAAGTTGGTACCATTGAGCGAAGCTGAGTTTAGAATAGGCTTCGGCAAGAGCGGTGCTGAGGGATATCTTCTCAAGAGTATCCACTCCGGCTAAGTGCATTTTGGCCAGGCGGTCACCCGGCGGGTCATAAAACTTCTGGTAGCCTAGCCAAGTTCCTACCAATAAAAAACTGGGAAGAAATCCCCGGATATTTCCCCAGCTAAAAAACTCTTTGCGCGTCCACTGGGGGTAGGCCATGACCAGCCAAAGAGGAGCTGCGAAAACACTTCCACTATGCGCCAAGAAACTCAAAGCTAGGGCTAAAATCGACCAACGCAAGTCGGCGATAAAGGCCAAACTTAAAATAAAAAAAGCTGCGGATAGCATTTTTGGCCAAACAAAAATGGAATGCAGGTAGAAAAAACCAATGAGCGGGGCGAGTAAAAAGAACCGTCTTTGGTAAAGCGGCGAGAAACTCATTTTCTTCAACCAAAAGGCCGTGGCCGGTATCCACAATAAGTTTAAAATCATGGCAAAAGCTTGGTAAATCGCGGTGCTCTTAAAAAAAGAGAAGCTGAGGTAGAGGGCTGATTGCAAAGGAGGTCGATCGCTCGATCTCCAGTCTTGGGCTTCGACTCTAAGATCGAGGCCTTTGCGCAAGAGCTCGGCAAAATACTCGGGCAGCTGATTATCCAGGGGCAAATTGTAGAGGACGCGGACCCGATCCAGTTCCGAAGTGGCCAAAACGGGGTAGGGAATGTGATAAAGCAAAATATAAAAAACCCCCGTGACCAGGAGCAGCGTAAAATTTTTACCCAAAGGTTGAAAATCTTTGAGGCCCCAAAGCCCTGTTCCCACAAAGAGAGCGGCCAGGCTTAGGCCCACATAGGGATGGAGCAAATAGGCAAAGTAGACTCCATAAGCCAGGGCGGAAGCCACTAAAAGGGATTTCACCAACTCTTCATCGTTTACGGAACTTTTTTTGAATAAAAGCTTAGCAAGTTGACCCAAAAAAGCCGCGGTTAATAAAGCGTAAATAAGAAAGGGAATGAGGATTCCGAGGTCTTTCAGCGCGGCCCATGAGAACGACATTTCTTAGCAGTGCCATAGGCCGCCCCCACTCGCAAGCCTAGGAAAGCTATGTTAGCAAAATAGGCCGATGGCGATTGTTCTCATCACAGGTTCTTCGGGCCTTATTGGAAGCGAAACGGCGAAATTTTTCCACGACAAGGGGCTGGAAGTCGTGGGCCTAGATAACAACATGCGCCAATATTTCTTTGGTAAGGAGGCCTCAACGGAGTGGAACACCAAGCAGCTCCAATCGGGCCTCAAGAACTTCACCCACCGCGACGTAGATATTCGCAGCCAAGATGCCGTTTTCAAAATATTTGGAGAATACAGTTCGCAAATTGTAGCTGTTATTCATACGGCCGCACAACCCAGCCATGACTGGGCGGCTCGCGAACCTTTTACCGATTTTAGTGTCAATGCCAACGGTACCTTGGTTCTCTTAGAGGCGACGCGCCAGTTTGCCCCTCAGGCTTCATTTATTTTCACATCCACTAATAAAGTTTATGGCGATACTCCCAACAATCTGCCTCTCATCGAAAAGCCCTTGCGTTGGGAAGTGGATCCTTCTCATCCCTTTGCCGAGCATGGAATCGATGAAAGCATGTCGATCGACCAATCAAAACACAGTCTTTTCGGGGCGAGCAAAGTTGCGGCCGATGTGTTGGTACAGGAATACGGAAGATACTTCGGTATGAATACGGTTGTATTCCGAGGGGGTTGCCTCACGGGGCCCGCGCATTCAGGTGCGGAGCTCCACGGCTTTTTGGCCTACCTCATAAAATGTGTGGTGAGCGGCAAGCCCTATACTGTTTTTGGCTACAAAGGTAAGCAAGTTCGCGACAATATTCACAGCTTCGATTTGGTCAATGCCTTTTGGCACTACCATCAAAAGCCCCGACCCGCAGCTGTTTACAATATGGGCGGCTCTCGCCATTCCAACGTGTCCATGCTGGAAGCCATTGAGTACACGGAAAAACTTACAGGTAATAAGCTTCAATATACTCTCTCCAATGAGGCTCGAGCCGGCGATCATATGTGGTACGTAAGCGATGTGCGCAAGTTTGAGCGCGATTATCCTTCCTGGTCTTACCGTTACGATTTGCAAACCATTTTGCAGGAGATGGTTACGGCCACTCAAGAGCGTCTCAAGCTGTGAAGTTATCGGTAGCTATTCCTGCCTATAATGAGGAAGGATCCATTGCTGAGACTCTTAGGCCCTTGCATCAGCAATTGCGGGACGCTGGCATCGACCATGAAATTTTGGTGGTTAACGACAATTCAAAAGACGGCACCGAAGACGTTCTGAAGAAATTGCAGTCAGAGATTCCTACCCTTCGTTATCTCAACAACGTGCCTCCCAATGGTTTTGGTTTTGCCGTGCGTTGTGGCCTGGAGAACTTTTCGGGAGATTGCGTGGCGGTTTATATGGCCGATGCCTCCGATCGTCCTCAAGATCTCATACGATTTTTTCGCGAGATGGAATCCAAGAACGTAGACTGTGTTTTTGGAACTCGTTTCCATAAAGACGCCAAAATTTACGACTACCCAAAATTTAAACTACTCATCAATCGATTCGCCAATTTCTTTATCCGAATGGTTTTTGGTTTTCGCTACAACGACACCACCAACGCCTTCAAACTTTACAAGCGCCGGGTCATTGTGGGGGTGCAGCCTTTTTTGAGCCACCACTTCAACCTCACGGTAGAAATTCCTCTGAAAGCCATTGTGCGCGGCTACAGCTACAGCGTTTTGCCGAATGATTGGATCAACCGCAAGGCTGGTGAATCCAAACTTAAAATCAAAGAAATGGGCTCTCGCTATCTCTTCATTGTCCTTTATTGCTTCATTGAAAAATGGCTCTCAAGAGGCGACTATCACCGTCGCAAAAATGAAATGAGTGAAGCCTCTCAAGCCTCCGCATGAAGCGTTTGCCTAAAATTTTGTTTTTTGGCCTCTTTTTTATCCAGGGCTTTTTTGTTTTGCATTACGCCTCCAGCCTGCCTTTTATGGACGAGTGGGAGGCCTTGGTGCCCAATGCTTTTCCAAAGGGTTTTAGCTGGGACTGGCTGTGGACCCAGCACAATGAGCATCGGATACTTTGGACTAAGCTACAAAGTTGGTTCTTCTATTGGGTGACGGGTTGGGACTTGCGTTGGCAGCTTGCCATGAATTATTTCGTGCTCTTTGGCGGAATACTTGCGATCTACTTTAAGATTTTGAAGAAATGTTCCCAATTAGACGAGGCTTGGATTTATTTATCGCTCTGCTTTTTGTGTTCGCCTCTTTTACACCAAAATCATTTTTGGGCTTTTCAGAGTCAGTTTCACTTTATGCTGCTTTTTTTAAGCTTGGCCTCTTATTTTCTTTTTACTCGTAACGACCGTCTGGGACTATTTCTTGGGATTCTTAGCACTGTGGCCTGTGTTTTTTCTTTTTCTAATGGAGTCATTGCTTCTGGAGTTTTGGTGGTGCTGTGGATTGGCTTTGGCGCCCAGGGGCGAGGCGTGAAAGTCATGGGGACTGCGATATTTGCGGCTGCGATTTTATTTTGGTTTGTAGGCTTTCAGCGGGGCGCGGCACTTCACCTTTATCCCTGGCAGGGGGCCTACTGGCCCTACTTTTTAAATCTGGTCTCGCTAGGTTTTGGAGTAAATGGCCAAAGTTTAGTTCTATCTCTTCTATGTTTTGTATTGATCCTCTTTCCTAGTGGCCTCACTCTTTTGCAACGTCCAAGCGAGCTGAGAAAAAAAGAAGTGGGCTTAGAGTTTACGCTAGTCCTTTCGATTTTAGCGGCTCTAGCGGTCATAGCTTTGGGGCGGGGAGCCTCGGGCTTGGGTGCTAAATCTTCACGTTACGCGGAAATTGCCATTCTGCTTATTCCTTTAACTTATATGGGATACGCGAGAATTTTTGCGGATCGACCTCTCTTGCGCAAAAGGGTTTTGGTCGGGATCAGTGCCTTTCTTTTCATAAGTTTTATCGACGACTGGAAATTTAATAAAATTTACCAAACACACTATCTTGGTATGGAGGATGGAAAGAAGTGTTTGCGGGACTATTTTAGTGACCCTACACTGTCGGCTTTTTGCCCCACGCTTTATCCGGAGCCTCTGAACTCTCGCCTTAGTTGGGGTCGGGATTTAAAGTTAAAAATCTGGGATGAGCTTAAAGCCACTGGCGCGAATGAATAACAAATCGCGTAGGCATTTCTTTTTTAAAAAATTCTTTTTGGTCCGTGCACAGGTTGTAGCGCACGATATGGCCTAAGGCCGCGAGCCCATCTTTCCATGTTATTTTTTTGCCTTCCAAGTAAGTGCGGGGGAAATAGCGAATGGGCAACTCCTCGACTCGCACCTTCAACCTAGCAATTTTCGCCGTGACCTCGGGTTCAAAACCAAAGCGTTGGCTCTCGAGGTTTATGTTTTGAATAATATCCGCCCGAAAAACCTTGTAGCAAGTTTCCATGTCGGTGAGGTAAAGACCCGAGCACAAATTACTCACCAAAGTTAAAAAGCGGTTTACCAAATAGTGGAAGGTGCGGTGCACCTGAGTGCGAGTTTTAGCAAAGCGGCTTCCATAAACGATGTCAGCCTCGCCTTTAAGCACGGGGCTAATAAGTTTTTTTAAATCGTTCATGTCGTATTCAAAGTCGGCGTCTTGGACCACAATAATTTCGCCGGTGGCGGCCGCAATCCCTCGGTGCAAAGCCGCACCCTTGCCTTGGTTTTGGCTTTGGGAAAGTTTCTGAACCAGGGACTGAAAGGGGAAATTCTGTAAAATATCCACGGAACCATCTTGGGAAGCGTCGTCAATAAAAACGAGTTCCTTGGGTGCTCCGATATCAACGGCATCTATTTGGCGTAAAAACTCTGGTAAATTTTCGGCTTCGTTGAAGATGGGGATGATCACGCTAACTAAGCCAGGATTCTTCATTTAAAGGCGATGCCTTCCGACTCCCTGGTAGCTAAAGCCGGCTTCACGCAAAGGATCGGGCTTATAAGTGTTTTTGCCATCGTAAATCACTTTGCCTTTAAAAAGCTCTTTAAGCCGGAAAGGTGAAAGTCTCTGAAACTCTTGCCATTCGGTTACCAATATCATCACATCGGCGCCCTGGAGGCACTGGGCCGCAGTGGCGCATATCTCTACCGAACTAATGTTGGAAGCCTTGAGCCAATCTTTGTAGTGATGCAAGGCCTTGGGGTCGTAGGCTCGGATTTTAAATCCAAGTCCACTCAATTCTTCAGTGAGTGTGAGGGCAGGGGATTCTCGAATATCATCGGTTTCAGGTTTAAAAGCGACTCCCAGCAAAGCTACAGTGCATTCGCTAGCTTTGGGGAAGCGTTTTTTTATGTCATTTATAAAAAAAAGTTTTTGAGAATCGTTAAAGATATCTACGGCCTTGGCCATGGAGGCGTCGAGTCCCCTGGCTTCACATTGTGAGATAAAGCTTTTCACATCTTTCGGGAAGCAAGAGCCTCCGTAGCCTAGACCAGCATAAAGATATTTTGACCCGATCCGACTATCGCTGCGCATAATGGATTCGATCTGCTTGATGTCAGCACCCACGGCGTCGGCCAAGCGGCTGATTTGGTTCACTAAGGAAATGCGGGAGGCCAGCATGAGGTTGGAAGCCAATTTGCCCAATTCCGCGCTCTCATGGTCGGTCACAAAAAGGGGATGACCATTGTGCAGCAAACTTTCGTAAAGAGCCTTCACTTTTTCGAGGGCCCAGGGCTCACTGCCCCCTAAGACCACTCGTTCCGGTTTAAGAAAGTCCGATACGGCCGACCCTTCTTTTAAAAATTCTGGGTTGTTCACTACTCCCACTCGAACCTTGGGCTTTAGGCTGGCCACAAGCTCCCGAACTTTTCGTGAGGTGCCCACCGGGACTGTGGATTTGATGACAAGTACGATATCTCGTTGTGCGGCCGCCACCACATCTTTTACCGACTGATAAACATAATCTAAATTGCAGGATCCATCTTCGCGCTCTGGTGTTCCTACGGCCACAAAAACAATGTCGCAAGACTGTTCTTTAAATAGCTGAGTGGGGTTGGTGTAAAAAGCGAGGCGTTCGGACTTGAGACTTTCTTCTAAAATTTCGCTCAAACCGGGTTCATAAATAGTGGATTCGCCCTTTTTGAGGCGCTGAATTTTTTTTTCGTCGATTTCGACGATGCCCACATTGAAGCCAAGAAAAGAAAAACAAGCCCCGCTAACAAGGCCTACATAGCCGGCGCCAATCACGCCTATCGAATCGGCAACCCTTTGTTCCATGCCAAGCTTATAGAATGAGATCTTGGCCTTGGCTAGGCAAGGGAGCTGCGGGAGGCTGAGCTTTTGGAAGGGCGCTGTCGATTATTTGAAGGCCCAAAAGCAATTTTTGCGCCAAATCCGCAGCTGAAAGATCGCAGCTGAGATAGCGTCGACCCAAAGTGGCATAATCCTTATTGGCGTAACGATTGCACACCACAAGGGACCCGCAAGAAGCCGCTTCTAAGGGGGGATAGCTGGGGTGTGGAGACTCCATCAAGCACAGGCTCAGTGGTGTTTCTTTTAAAAATCGAATGTAGGCATCAAAGGGCATCTTCCCCTTGGCAATCAGCCGCTGGCCCGAGCCTAGGTCCACGTCCTTTTTTAAAGTTCCCAAGCCAAATATTTCCCAATCTGGGGGTATCTGCGGGGCAATAATCTTTAGGGCCTCCACGCACAAATCAAAGCGATTACGGGCGACTTCGGGGCGCGCGTAAACAAAAACCTGCCTTCGTTTGTCGATGGAGCTGTCTTCAAAAAACACGGCGGGATCCACTGCGGGCTCAAAGACTTCAAAGCTATCGAGTTCCCATTCTTTAAGGATTTTATTGGCGAACAAGAATTCTGCTAGAAAATGAGAGTTGATAAGGGCCCGATTCACATCTTCATAAGATTTCTTTGCCAGCTGGCGCAATTCCGCCTCTATGGGGTCGCTGTCATCGTAGAAAAGCGGTTCATAATCCTGGATAAGGTAAGTAATTTTTTTACGATCAATCCCACTCGCATCTAAGCTCAGTTTGGTCCACCAGGCCGTGGCAACAAAGGTATCATAAGGAGAAATCTTAAACTCAATGTCTAGGCTTGAATCAAAGCGACTGGCCGAAAAGCGGTGAGCGATTTTTTCCCATTCTTCGTCGTTGAGACGGGTGGACTTTTTAATGTTCTCAAAGTCTCCTCCCGCATCGAACAAAACAAAGTGAACAAATTCCCCTTGCTGGGCATCTTTTACCGCGTGCTCAAGAATCGTGGCAATGCCACCAAAGGTTTGGGAGCTGAGCAGGTGAGGTAAAAAATAGTGGCGCCGACGCGGCTGAAGCAAATCTTCTTCAAAGAGGAAGCGTTTGGGCCAAGAGTAGGTGAGGGCTCGAGTGGAGTAGCCTAAGACATGGCGTTCTTGCAGCACTTGGAAGGCGCGCGAAAGTCCGCCGTGCTGAACTAAATTTTTCACTCGCATAAATCGTTCTTTTAAATCTTGGCCAAGACTCCCAATTTTTCCATGAGCGAGGGGGCGGCGTTGGGGTTTAAAAGAACTGCGACTCAAAAAGTCGGGATAATAAGGGTCGGGCTGACCCTCGAGGTGCCGAGAATAGGATTCTTCGCTTTTTGCGAAATCCGTATAAGGGATTTTTTGACCTTTGCGACTTTTGCTCTCGTGGTGGAGGGCTTTAATGGATCCCAAATAGTAGTTATTAAAACCCGCTGCTCGCAGGCGTAGGCAGAGGTCTACATCGCCTCCACAAACAATAAATTCCTCATCCATACCACCCACAGCATCAAACTTTCTTTTCTCCACAGCCAGGCAGGCCGCGGTTACGGCTGTGATGGGGCGATCATGAGTTGGAGGGGGCACATCCTCACTGAAACGTGCGGAAAGCTTCATGCCGCGGTAGAGGTGCTCGGCATAGCGTTTCAAGCCCACCACCACACCCCCATGTTGGATGCTGTTGTCGCCATAAAGCAAAAGTGCTCCCACGGCGCCAATCATGGGGTCTAAGGATTTTTCATAAAGCCGGTCTAAAAACTTCTCTTCCAACATCTCGGTGTCGTTGTTGAGAAGTAAAAGCACATCCCCCTGGGCTCGTTCGGCCCCTAGGTTGTTTAAGCGCTGAAAGTTAAAGGGCTCATCACAGCGAAACTCTGAAATGAGAAGAGAGGCGGGGCGAATGATCTTAGCCAATGCCTCGGTGGAACTTCCATTATCAATAAGAATAGTTTCCCACTCACCCAAGGTGAAGGGGAATTTCTCTAAGGACGAAAGCAGGCGGTTCAAAAGTTCCGGACGGTCGCGGAAGGGTATGAGTATGGAGAGTTTCATGCGTCAAGGCATAAGATGACAGATGAAGAGATCTAAGGCAAAAAATAAGCATGAAGAATGGCGATATTTTGCTCACTGGCGCGACGAGTTTTACGGGTTGTTACATAGCCCGTGCCTTAGCTGATGCCGGCTTCAGCGTGCACGCCACACTCACAGGAAGGCGAGGCGATCGTGAGGCTGAGGCTCTTATAAAAAAACGCCTGGAGTGGGCCCGTGTGAGTGAGTGGACCGAGGAGGCTCCCTTTGGATCAGATAATTTCTTAGCAACGCTGAAGAAAAAATCCTTTCGTTTTTTCGTCAATCACGGTGCCTCGATTAAGGGCTATCGGAGTCCGGATTTTGATTACTTAGGATGTCTAAAATCTTCGACACACAATATCGAAAAAGTGGTGGAGCTACTCAAGCAAGCGGGTGTCGAGAGGGTCTTGCACTCAGGAAGTATATTTGAAAGCGACGAGGGGCAAGACCCCTTTGGGGCCCTCCTTTCGGCGCCAGCCGTGTCGATCTATGGCGTGACTAAAAAACTAACCTGGGAAGTGCTCCGATTTTACTGCGAGCGAGCCGAGCTCCCACTTTCTAAAGTTATCATTCCCAACCCCATTGGCCCCTTCGAAAATGTGGACCGTATGTTTCCATTTTTTGCCAAACTTTGGTTAGAAGGAAAGGTGCCCGAGTTCCGCAGCCCCGACTTGATGCGTGATAATATTCCGGCCTCTTGGTTGGCGCATTTCTATGTTCGAGAAGCCCTGGCTCCCCGAGATGAAAACACGAGAATCCTTCGCCCCTCGGGCTTTGTCATGCGCAACGAAGATTTCCTAAATCTTTTCAAAAAGCACTACGCTAAAATGGGCAGCAGAAAACTAGAGGTAAATATTCATCCTCAACCCAGCGCCGAACCTCTGGAGCGCTTCAACATCCAAGCCGCCCCCGAACTGCGCGACCCCGACAAAATTGAATCCTTCTTCCGGAGTTGGTTCTCTGACCTTAGCTTATTGTGAGAAGGCGCCTGTGAGAAGGCGCTTTTTCATGTAGGCGCTGCGTTGAGTGCGGCCTTTCACGAAAGCACTTTTTCTAGCAAATCTTACTTAGGCCCCACCACAGCTGTGACTAGCGGCGCTCCCTTAAAATACTTCTGCGCGACACGTTTCAAATCGGCAGCCGTGACTTTTTTCAAATGGCTTTCGAACTCGTAGTATTCCGCAAAACCCAAACCATAGAGCTCATCTAAATTCATGCCCATCGCCTGCGCCGCAAGTCGCTGCTGTTCAATTTCAAAGTTCCCACTATAAAAAGTCCGCGCCTTATTCCACTCCTCTTCGGGAATTCCTGACTCAATGACGCGGTCAATCTCTCGCTGCAAGGCTTCTCGCGCAATCATTTCCTTCTCGGGTGAAGTGGCAATATAGAAACCAAAGTAGCCGCCATCTAAGCCTTCCATATGAGTTGGTGCCACGGTGTAACATAGCGACATTTTATCTCGCAGTTCCATGAACAGGCGTCCGCCCTGCCCGCTCAAAACCGCCGCCAACCCCAACAAGGGCCATCGGTCTTTTCCAAACATCGAGGTGGTAGGGTAGCCAATTAAAATATGGGTCTGCTCTTTCTTTAAGAATTTTCGCACCTCAATTTTTTTAGTAGGAAAATTCATGGGCAAGGCTTTGAGTTTTTTGTGCTTTGTAAAAGTTTTTTTATTCCAATATCGCTCAAGAGCAGCTTCCACGCGCTCACGAGAGATGTCGCCCACGATACTTAAGATCTGGGCTTGCGCCTCACCTTTTTTGTGAAAGGCTAGCAGGTCCTTAGCTTTGATTTTTTTTATGGAAGCTACCGTGCCTATAGAGGCCCGACCGTAGGGATGTTTCCCAAAAAGTTTTTCGGCAAAAAGTCGGTTGACCACGGTGCCCGGAGAATCTTCGGAGGACTTTAAGTCCAAAAGTTGATGACTGCGTTCCAGTTCTACTTCCTCTTTGACAAAGAGAGGTTCGCTTTTGATGGCGCTTAGTAATGAGAAGAGTTCATCGAAATCATCGCTCAGCCCATCTGCTTGGTGACCAAAGGAATTTTTCCCGTGGAAGGAGCTGAGGGAGGCGCTTAAGCGATCTACTTTTTCGTTGATTTCATTTCTCGTCCAAATTTTTCCGTCATTGGCCCTAGCTCCAGAGGCCACGGATCGTGACCACAAGCTACCAATGCCCGCCAATGTGCTGGGTTCGATGCGAGCCCCGCCTAAGCCCGTCCATCGCAAGCTAAAGATGGGTAGTTGGGGGAGTGTTTTGATCAACACTTTTAATCCGCGGTACTCGAAGGCTTCGACCCCGTGAGTTTTTTTGACTGCTGCTTTTGTAGAAGGAGAAAGATTTTTTTTAACAGTGGGCTTTGCAAATGTGGGCAGCGCGTCTTTTTCCGGCACGATGCCGGCCGCTACGACGTGTTCCCAGGAGAGATAATTGCGGCGTGCGTTCTCAAGACTTTCTAGGCTCAAGTGCTTGACGCCCTCTAAGTAGCGAGAGTCGCCTTCCCAGTCGTGAGCTACGGATTCAAAATAGCCAAAGCGTTGGGCCAATCCGTCCACAGTTTCTTTGGAGTAAGTAGATGAAGCCAAAAGATTCTTTTTGGCTTTTTCAAGTTCGCTTTCCGTGAAGGGGCGCGAAAGACATTCTTCAATTCCAGCCAAGATTTTAGGATAGACTTTTGAGGTCCCAGCTTGACCTTTCATCCCTACCTGGAAAGAACCGCGCTCCTTAGGTCCCCAAACATAAGCTCCAATGTCTCGCAAAAGTTTTTCATCCAATACCAACTTTCGCACAAGACGCGAACTTTCTCCCTGCCCTAAGATCAGGGCCAGAGCATCCATGGCTGGCGCGTCTTCATGGAAGGCGGTGGGTCCTTGCCAGCCTAGGTGCAGAAGGGCATCTGGGGAGGCATTGTGTTTGATGTTCACTTCAAAATCCGAAAGGGCTCTGAGTTCAGGTCGGGTTTCGGGACCCGAGCCTTTTTTCATTCCAGCGAAATGATGTTCGCAGATTTGAGCTAACTCTTCACTTTCGAAGTCGCCGGAGATAACCAAAAAGAGGTTTTCCGTATTGTAGTAGCGTTTGTAGGATGTCAAAATTTCTTCCCGACTCATGTTGGCCACGATCGGTGCATAGCCAATCACGGGTCTGCCGTAAGGATGGCCTGTGAATAGTTTTTCGCGTAGCAAGTCGCCTGCGATGGCTCCGGGCATGTCGTTGCGGCGTTTGATTTCTTCCAGAACGACCACTCGCTCGCGTGTGAGTTCGTCCTCGTCCACGGTGGAATTCATGAGACTGTCGGCCAAAATGTCCAAACCCTGATGCAGGTGTTTTGAGGCAAATGTTAAATGCATGACTGTATGGTCATATGTTGTGTAGGCGTTGAGGTCCCCGCCCAAACTTTCTACTTCACGGGCAATCTCTCCCACCTTGCGCTTTTGGGTACCCTTAAATAAAAGGTGCTCGAAGAGATGGGCCAAGCCAGCCTGTTTCTCGCCCTCATCAGCAGATCCAAAGCGAATCCATCCTTGAAGGGCCACGACTGGTGCGTTGCGGCTGGGAATGGCCAGTACTTCAAGACCATTGGAGAGTCGGTAACGTTGACAGCTTTTATCCATAAGGGGCAATTCTCCCACGAAAGACACTTAATCTAAAGAAAGCGGAGCTTGAAAATGCTAGGTAGGGCGGGTGCAAAAACTAGGAATCTATATTCATAGTCCCTTTTGTTTGCATAAGTGCGGTTACTGCGATTTTAATTCATGGGCCGAATCTCGACCGGATATGAATGATCGGTGGTTGGGCGCCCTGGAGCGGCAAATGGCGTTTTGGTCTGAGGCGCTTTCCTCTAAAGTTATAGTGGATACAATTTTCTTTGGCGGCGGTACCCCATCCCTATTGCCCAACCCCTTGTTAATTCGCTTGGGCGAAATTATAAAAAAATCTTTCCGCACGAGCGAAGATTTGGAATTTAGCGCGGAATGCAACCCTGAAACTATTGATGAGGCCAAGATTAAAGCCCTCAAAGCACTGGGTGCGAATCGACTTTCTGTGGGCATACAATCTTTTGACGACGAGTTCCTCAAAGTCTTAGAGCGGCGAACAAGCCAGCAGGCGAACAATCGTGCCCTAGACCTTCTAAAGAAGGCTTGGGAGGGGAGGCTTTCAGTTGATTTGATGTTTGGCTTACCCAATCAAAGCTTAGACCAGTGGAAATCTGACCTTGAGCAGGCCCTCTCGTGGGGCTTCACTCATCTTTCTGCTTATCAGCTTACGCTAAGTAGCGCTCGGTCAAAACTTTGGCAGCAGCCCAACGAAGACCTCTTGGCTGACATGACGGAACATATGGAAGGATATCTTGGAGAGTCTGGCTGGGAGCAATACGAGGTTTCCAATTTTGCAAAACCCGGATTTGAAAGTCGGCACAATCTTAAATATTGGGAGCTCCAACCCTTTTTGGGCTTGGGTCCCGGGGCCTCGGGCCTCCTTAGTGGGCGGCTCTTGGGCGGGGCGGGCTTCTCACGTTTTGGAGCCCACCAAAAACAGCCCGATAACTTCGAAAAGTGGGAGTTCGGAGCCGGAGATGAGGACTTTGAATTCAGTAACTTAAAAAGCCGAGATGAAAGAATGCATTTAGAGGAGCTCTTAATGATGAGCTTACGGCTCAAAAAAGGCCTTGAAAAAGCTCGTTTGGGCCCACAAATCACTGAGGCTTTGGCGACTTTCCAAGATAACGAAATTATTGAAGATAATCGTGGGCACTGGCAAATGACTTCCTCGGCTTATCCCCTTCTCGATCACTATCTCCCTAAAATTTATAAAAAAATTGAAGAATTTTCGGGGCCTGCGCTTGACTCGGGGCAAATAGATCCCAAGTTCTAGGCAATGACTGAACCTCACGACAAAACACCCCAAGGTAGCGAATCTACAGGAGCGGATTTAGAAGCCGTGACCTCTGAAAATGAGTCTTCAGATCCCACTGGGACCGAAGGTTTTGAGTCTAAGGTTGACCCTACCTTAGAGTGGAAGGCCAAGGTGACTTACCTTTCGGCTGAGATTGAGAACATGCGAAAAAGATTCGCACGAGAAAAACTGGAGTTTCTCAAGCACGCCAACGAGAGTCTTGTGAAGAGTCTCTTGCCTGTTTTTGATAACCTTCATTTGGCCGTTGAGGCAGCCAAAAGACAAAGTGAAGAGCAGAAGCTTCAGGACCACCCCCTTATGTCCTCCATGTTGAAAGGTGTGGAAATGACCTTGAGGCACTTTGAACAGACCTTGGATTTTGTAGGAGTGCAGAGCATTCCCACTTTGGGTCAAAATTTTGACCCTACTGTACACGAAGCTCTTTCGCAGTCCTCTAAGCCTGACGCTAAAGACAATGAAGTGATCGGGGAGATTCAAAAGGGCTTCCAGTTGAATGGACGGGTGATTCGCCCGGCCAAAGTCGTGATCAATAAAGTTCAGAATTAACAGTTTTCTAAAGGAGAAAATTTTATGGGAAAAGTTATTGGAATAGATCTCGGGACCACAAACTCTTGCGTGTCCGTCCTTGAAGGTGGCGACCCAATTGTGATCGCGAACAGCGAAGGCGCGCGAACAACCCCTTCGATTGTGGGATTTAACTCTCAGGGCGAACGCTTGGTAGGAGTCATTGCAAAAAACCAGGCCATCACTAATCCGGATCGCACGGTTTACGCTGTAAAACGATTGATTGGTCAACGCTTTGACAGTCCTCAAATTCAAAAGCTCATGAAGAATTTGCCCTACAAAGTGGTTGCAGCCGACAACAGTGACGCCTGGGTTGAAGTCGACGGCAAAAAATATAGCCCCCAAGAAGTCTCAGCCTTCATTTTGGGAAAAATGAAAAAGACTGCTGAAGATTATTTAGGCGAAACCGTGAGCGATGCTGTTATCACAGTGCCAGCCTACTTTAACGATGCCCAACGCCAGGCCACCAAAGACGCGGGTCGCATCGCCGGGCTAAACGTATTGCGTATTATCAATGAGCCCACAGCTGCCGCATTGGCCTATGGTTTGGACAAAAAGGGCGATAAAAAAATCGCAGTCTTCGATTTAGGGGGCGGTACTTTCGATATTTCCATCTTGGAATTAGGTGATGGAGTCTTTGAAGTGAAGGCTACTAACGGCGACACCTTTTTAGGTGGGGAAGACTTCGACAATCGTATCGTCCAGTGGATGGCAGACGAATTCCAAAAGAGCGATGGTATTGATTTGCGTAAAGATAAATTTTCTCTTCAGCGCCTGAAGGCCGAAGCTGAAAAAGCCAAGCATATTTTGTCGGAATCGATGGAAGTGGATTTGAATATCCCCTTCATTACGGCTGATCAAAGTGGTCCTAAGCACGTTAATCTCAAGCTCACCCGGGCCAAGTATGAGTCGCTGGTAGATGATTTGATTGACCGCCTAGTGGCCCCTTGTGAAACCTGCTTGAAAGATTCAGGAATATCAAAAGCCGACATTCAGGATGTGATTTTAGTGGGTGGAATGACCCGCATGCCTAAGGTTCAGCAAAAAGTGAAAGACATCTTTGGCCGTGAGCCGAGCAGGGGTGTGAATCCAGACGAAGTGGTGGCGGTGGGCGCCGCGATTCAAGGGGGCGTCCTTAAAGGCGAAGTGAAGGATGTTCTTCTCTTAGACGTGACTCCTCTCAGCCTCGGGATTGAAACTTTGGGTGGTGTTTTCACCAAGTTGATCGAAAAAAATACCACCATTCCTAGTAAGAAGAGCCAAACTTTTTCTACCGCGACAGATAATCAGCCGGCTGTGAGCATTCATGTGCTCCAGGGCGAGCGAGAACTGGCGCAGTACAATAAGACTCTGGGTAAGTTTGATTTGGTCGGATTGCCCCCGGCGCCTCGTGGAGTGCCGCAAATTGAAGTGACATTCGACATCGATGCCAATGGTATTGTGCATGTATCGGCCAAAGACATGGGCACCGGAAAGACGCAGTCCATTCGCATCACCGCAAGTTCGGGATTGAGCGAAGAGGAAATCAAGCGCATGGTGGCTGATGCCGAAGCCAATGCTGCCGAAGATAAAAAGCGTTCCGAAGGTATCCAGGTGAAGAACCAGCTTGATTCTTTAGTGTATCAAACTGAGAAAGCTTTAAAGGATATTGGAGAGAAGGCGGATGCGGGAATTAAATCCGAAGTGGAAACCGCACTCACGCAGGCCAAGCAGGATCTGGAAAAAGAAGATCTTGAAGCCATGAAATCGACTATGGAAAAGCTTAACCAGCTCAATGCAAAATTAGCCGAAAATGTTTACTCCAAAACTGGAGCGACTTCGGAAGGTGCACAGGCGAGTGCTGACAATGGCAATGGCCAAACAGCGGGCGCCGATGCAGGAGCGGAATCGTCGAATAAAAAAGATGGCGATGACGTCGTAGACGCTGACTACAAAGAAGTTTAAGTCGGTAAAACCAAATGGCTAAGCGCGATTACTATGAGATTTTAGGGGTCGCGCGCACCGCCACGCCTGAAGAGATAAAAAAATCTTACCGTAAACTTGCAGTACAATTTCACCCGGATAAAAACCCGGGCGACAAAGCCTCCGAGGAAAAGTTTAAAGAAGCCTCGGAGGCCTACGAAATATTATCTAATCCGCAAAAGCGTCAGGCCTATGATCAATTTGGTCATGCAGGCGCCCAGGGTGGGGGCTTTGACTTCGGAGGAGGCTTTGGTGGCGCCGGCCAAGGTCAGGGATTTGGCAATATCAACGATATCTTTGGAGACATCTTTTCAGAGGTCTTTGGCCAAATGGGCGGACGATCCGGTTCAGGTGGTGGCACTCGAGCTGTGCGTGGATCTGATTTGCGTTACAACATGGACATTAGTTTTGAGGAAGCCGCCTTTGGAACTGAAAAGACCATTACAATTCCCAAAGAAGTTAATTGCAAAACCTGTGCAGGGACTGGCGCTAAGGCGGGCACGAACGCCGAAACGTGCGGAGCCTGCCGAGGCACGGGAGAAATTCGCTTTCAACAGGGATTTTTTACACTTTCCAAAACTTGCCCGGACTGCAGTGGCACCGGAAAAATTATTAAAAGCAAATGTCCCGACTGCCGCGGTCGTGGGCGCTCCGTGGACAATGTGCGCTTACAGGTAAAAATTCCTGCAGGTATCGATACGGGTCAAAAATTAAAGCTTCGCAACGAAGGCGAGCCCGGTCTCAATGGTGGACCCGGCGGAGATTTGTATGTGGTTCTTACAGTGAAAGAGCATCCTTTCTTTGAGCGCGAGGGAACGGATGTGTTCTGCAAGATCCCCGTTTCCTTTAGTCAGGCTGCTTTAGGGGCGGAAATCGAAACCCCAACACTAGAGGGGCCCGTGAAACTAAAAATTCCAGCCGGTACTCAAAATGGAAAACGTTTGCGACTTAAAGCCAAGGGTATTGCGAGTTTGGATGGACACGGTCGAGGCGATCAATACGTTACGGTCGCCGTGGAAGTACCCACGCGCCTAAGTTCTGAGCAGCGTGAACTTCTCGAGAAGTTTGCAGCTATTTCAGCCAGCAGTTATCCCGAGTCCCAGTCTTTCATCAAAAGAATGAAGGATTGGTTTCATTAGTCCCTCACTCTGCTACCCATAGATCCCATAACTGTAGTCTAAATGTTACACGTAGAGCCTTTCGCCCCACTTTTTTGGGCGTTGCGTCAATCTTGCAAGCTCGGTATAAATTTAGGCGTAGGCGACACGCTGCCGCCCCTAAAAATTCTATGAAAGGAATTACCAATGAAAAACATTAAAGTTTGAGTCCTCGGTGCTATAGCCGCCTTTGGCACCTCAGCCTATGCCGCAGATTTCAAAAGGGATTTGGCTCAGCTGGGAGACAAAATCGAAGATAAGACTCGGCAGGCCGGAGAAGCTATTTCCGACACGGCTCAAAAGGCCGCGAATTCAGTCAAAACCGAATATCGAAGTCAGTTTGTCGAAAGTAAAGAAATCGAGGCAAGTTATAAGTACATCGCGGATTTTGGTACCCCTTCCTTAAAAAACGATGCCGGAATGGAAGAATACGTGGGATTCAATCTGGTGCAGGGTCAGGAACTTCGAATTTCTCCGACCTTTGTGAGCCTCTCAAAGAATAAAGATAACCAAGATGTTTATAAGGTCCCTCTTAAAGTGAATATCGCCTTTAAAAAGGAAAGTGGCGGGGCTTCGGGAAAAGTTCTTTATAACGGCGACCTGCTTTTAATCGTAGATGGTGGGATTGTTCGAGCCGCTCAGGTTGATTTGCCACCTTCCGCGATAGCTTACGTCCCTGGAGCCAGCAAAGTGCTCGCGGAAACTCAAAGTTTCAAAGCCGAAGACAATAAAGTCATTTCCAACCTCAAAGGTCGCATTATTAACCATGTGATGGACGATGCCAATGTGCAGCGTGCTCGCTTTATCAAGCAAGACTTAGAAGAGATTTTAGTAAATCGCGCAAAAAAGTAGTCTTGTAGTTTTTTAAATATTCCATTGCTTTGATCCCCTCGTGTCATCAAGCCTGATGGCCCGAGGGGACTTCTTAATTAAAGTGTTTTATCCTCAACCTGATGAAGCGCTTATCTCTCCTTCTTCCTCTCACTCTAATTATTTTATCGGCTTGTGTGACCTCGATGGATCGTAGCGAGAAATCGGATTCACCCCCCTTACGCAAAGCCTCGGCACCCGTTGTGCCACCTCCCGAAAGTGTCCTTCGGCAACAGGAAAGAACGGCACCAAGTCAATATCGTTCTGTGGATGACGGCGCCGACGCCAGTCGAGAATTCCAACAGGCTCGACTTCTTTACAACGAGGGCAAGCGCGCTGAGTCCGTACCCATGCTGGACCGTTACCTAAAAAATTACCCTCAAGGACAATTTGTGGACGAGGCTGGCATGCTCATCGGTAGATTCCACTATGACCAGGGTGACTTTGATCGGGCGGAAAGATTTTTTGCTGGAGTGGCGGCCTTAAGTCCCCCCTCCCGCCAACGGGCCGAAGCCCTCTTTCAAGAAGCTTTGGCCAAGTCGGCTTTGGGCCAACGCCGCTTAGCTCTCACGACTCTCGCGAAAGTTGATACCCAAGAATTGGCGGCGCCTCGCAAAGGGCCTTTCTTTATTTTTTGGGCAAAAACGGCCTCGGAAGAAAATCGCCACCTCGAGGCAACATTGGCAAATGTTAAGGCTTACCGGGAGAGTCCTGAGCCCGCAGAACAACAAGTTCTCGAAACTCAGATTGAAAATCAAATTCAAGATCGACTCAGTGAGGGGGAGCTCCTTTTAATTTTGCGAGAGTATCCTGTGGCATTTCCGGCGGCGCCGGCACAGCTTCGTTTGGTGACGCTCCGCTTAGGCCAAGGGAAAAAAGTCGAAGCCGAGAGTCTGCTCCAGCAGGTGATCGCTGGCACCACTCCCTCCAACAAGTACCACGTGAAGGCCCGCGCTTTGTTGTCGCGAATCAATACACTAGGAGATGTGTCGGCAGGACGCATTGGAGCCCTTTTGCCACTTTCAGGGGATCAGGAGTCTGCAGGACAGGCCGTGGCCGATGGGCTCGAAGTTGCGTTGAGCACTTCCAAGCCCGCCAATTTTTTTGAAATCGTCCGAGCCGATGCGGGATCGACTGCGGAGACCGCTCTTCAGGCCTTCGACCGTTTGGTATTTGAAGAAAAGGTTGTGGCTGTCGTGGGTCCTTTTGCAGGAGTGCAGGCCGAGCGCATTGCGGCCCGGGCTACAGAGTACGGCATTCCTTACATTACGCTTTCGCCCCGACCAGGGCTTATTGAAAAGGGTCCCTATGTATTTCGTATGGCCCTCACTCCCGAGCGCCAGGTTCGCGCTTTGGTGGAGTATTCCTGGGAACGTTTGAATGCTCGAAATTTTGCCATTTTGTTTCCCGAGGATAATTTTGGTCGGGAGTTTGCTTCAGAATATTTCAAGCAAGTGACAGAAAAGGGCGGCATCGTTACGGCCGCTGAAAGTTATGACCCCAACCAGTCTGATTTTAAAGTTCCCATTGAAAATATGATAGGCACTGGCTTTCCTCTTTTTCGAAAAGGTGAAAGTGAAGAGCTTAGCAAACAGGTGCAGGAAAAAGTAGGAAGCACTCGCAAGGCGACCAAACGGGAGCTTGAAGAAGCCAAGCTCCCTCCCATCGTGGATTTTGATGTGCTCTTTATCCCAGATACCTATCGCGCTGTGGGACAAATCGCTCCCGCTCTTTTGTACAACGATGTGAACACCCAGCTTCTGGGATCGTCTACTTGGCACAGTCCGCGAATTTTAGAACGTGCCGGAAATTATTTAGATAAGGGGCTTTTTGTGGATTTGTTCGCGACGGAACGCGCGAGTCCCGTGACGAAAAAATTCATAGATCAGTTTCAAGCGAGCAAGGGTTCGGTCCCGAATTCTTTTGCAGCAATGGGTTTTGATGTGGGACTGGCTGTGAAGGAAGTCTTCTCTCGAAGTTCACCCCCAAAAACTCGAGAAGAAATGCGCGCCAAATTGGAAGGATTGGGATCTGTGGAGGGGTCGTTGGGCATTCATGTTTGGGATAAAAGTCGTGAGGTACTTGCAGAGATTCAGCTTTTCCAAATTCGCCGGGGCGCTTTTTATCACCAGGGTGGCATCCTCACTCGTCGTGAGAGACAATAGGCATTTTGGAGCCATTTCCCAAGGCTGGCGCTGCGTTATAAAGCAATGATTTTTAAGGCCCATTACCACTTAAAATTTGAGCTGAGAGCGATGCAAAAAAGGTCATTTCATTGGCGCCTAATTCATTAAAGTCGTAAGACCCTAGGGCCGATGGTCTTAATGTAACGGGCACAAGTAGTTTGGACCCGAACCTTAGGAGGCTCTCAAATGGCACCGACGCGCGACATGGACGATATCGTAGTACCGAATTCGCTCCCCATGCTCCCCGTTAGAGATGTAGTGGTATTTCCCTTCATGATTCTTCCCCTCTTTGTGGGAAGGGAATCCTCTATCAAAGCAGTAAACGAAGCACTCAGTCGGGACCGACTGATTTTCTTGGCCAGTCAAAAAGAGATTGGTGAGGACAATCCTTCAGCAGAAGGCATCTTCAACGTAGGCACCGTGGCTATGGTCATGCGCATGCGCAAACTTCCCGATGGGCGAATAAAAATCTTAGCCCAGGGAATTGCCAAGGCCACGATCAAGAGCTTCGAACAAAGCGTTCCTTTCTATCATGTGCAGATTGAGCGTATCGAAGAAAAGTTCACTTTGGAGCGTCGTCCGGAAGATGAAGGTTTGATGCGCGGTGTGCGTGATCAACTTGAAAAAATCATCAATCTTGGAAAAATGCTTTCTCCCGACATCCTGATGGTGGTGGAAGAAATCTCAGATCCCGGCCGTTTAGCCGATTTAGTGACTAGCAATTTAGGACTCAAAGTTTCTGAAGCCCAAGACATCTTGGAAACTTTTGAGCCGGTGGCCCGACTCACTAAGGTCCGTGATCTTCTTGCCAAGGAACTTGAAATCCTCAGCATGCAGCAAAAAATCAAGGGTTCTAATAAGGAAGACCTTGGCAAAGCTCAGCGAGAAGCTTTCCTTAGGGATCAAATCCGCGCCATCAAAAATGAGTTAGGTGAGAACGATCCTAAGGCTGATGAAATGAACGAGATTCGCACCAAGATCGAGAATGCCTCGCTCACTGAAGAAGCCCGCACAGAAGCCATGAAACAATTGGGACGCTTGGAACGCATGCACCCCGATGCTTCGGAAGCCTCGATCGTGCGCACGTATCTGGATTGGCTGGCCGACCTTCCTTGGACCAAGGGCAGCGAAGACAAGCTGGATCTTGTGGAAGCCAAGAAAGTTTTGGATGCCGACCACTATGACCTAGAAAAAGTGAAAGAACGTATTTTAGAATTCTTGGCTGTGCGCAAACTAAAGCGCAACAACAAGGGTCCGATCATCTGTCTCAGCGGTCCTCCGGGGGTGGGTAAAACCTCTCTGGGCAAATCCATCGCTCGTTCGATGGGGCGAGAGTTTGTACGCATCTCCTTAGGTGGCGTTCATGACGAGGCAGAAATTCGTGGTCACCGTCGTACTTATGTGGGCGCGCTCCCCGGCCGCATCATTCAAGCTTTAAAGCAGTGTGGGACGAACAACCCTGTCATTATGCTAGATGAAATCGACAAGTTGGGTCGCGACTACAAAGGCGATCCTTCAAGCGCTCTCTTAGAAGTTTTGGACCCCGAACAGAACTTCAGTTTCCGCGACCATTATCTGAACATTCCTTTTGACCTTTCGAACGTACTTTTCATTTCGACCGCCAACATGCTGGACACTATTCCCGCTCCTTTGCGCGACCGAATGGAAGTGATTCAGCTTTCAGGTTACTCGGAAGAAGATAAAGTGCGAATCGCAAAGCAATACATTATCCGAAAACAAATCGAAGAGAACGGCATCACTCCCGATGCGATCGTCTTCACAGATGCTGGCATGAGTAAAATCATTTCGGAATACACTCGGGAAGCCGGTCTGCGTAATTTGGAGCGCTTAGTCGGCACTTGTTGCCGCAAAGTAGCTCATGAAGTGGCTACTTGGGATGGAACCAATCCTTTCCCGGTTGTTACTGTCGATGCCAAAATTGTAGAGAAATTTCTCGGGCCGCCCAGGTACTTGGCCACGGATGTGCGTGAACAGCACGAAGTGGGCTGTGTGACTGGTTTAGCCTGGACGCAAAATGGTGGTGAGGTGCTGGAAGTCGAAGTCACAGCCATGCGCGGTCGAGGTGGAGTGATTCTCACCGGATCCTTGGGCGATGTGATGAAGGAATCTTGCCACGCAGCAGTTTCCTGGATTCGAGCCCACGCGAAACTCCTTAGCATCGATGAGTCGTATTTCACTAAAAATGAGATTCACATTCACTTCCCTTCGGGCGCGGTGCCTAAGGATGGACCGAGTGCGGGTATCACTATCACTACGGCCATCGTCTCTTTGATTACGGGAATTCCGGTGCACAAAGAAGTGGCGATGACCGGTGAAGTGAGCATCATGGGCAAAGTTCTTCCTATCGGTGGATTAAAAGAAAAGGCTCTAGCGGCTCTACGTTACGGTTGTAAAAAGGTTGTGATTCCTTATCGCAACGAAAAAGACCTTGCGGAAATTCCAGAGGAATTTAAAAAGAAGCTACAGTTCGTGGCCGTGAAAAACGTGACCGAAGTCTTAGAAGAAGCGCTGATTACCAGCCCTTTCAAAAAGAAATCGGTGGGCGGCAGTTCCCGAGGCGGTGGCTTCAACTCCAAGGAACCCGCAGCGGCTCGTTCCGCCAAAGTTCGTCGTATCGAAGAAGCTGCGTAGGCGCCTGGCGCTTTCTCACGTAGGCAGTGCGTTAAGCAAGGCCCGGAACTCCAGTGAGTTCCGGGCCTTTTTATTTTTCCCGGCTCCGCCGCCTGTTCTAGCTTTTCATAAAATCTCCCGGCACATCAAAGTCTGGAATGAAATCTGCGGGTCGTTGATTATCATCCGTACCATGCACCGAATGCTCATCACTCCGTGGACCCCCATTTAAAAAAGTCACACGATCCGCGGTGATCCAACTTTTATAGGAGTCGTGGCCCTCAGTGTCGACGCTCTTGGATGACTCCAGATGACCCTCGATAAAAACCTGCCGTCCTTTCTTAAGATAGCGCGTGGCGGCTTCGGCCTGTTTGCCAAAGACATGTACCGAATGCCACATGGTGGAAGTCTCGGTATTTCCAGATTTTTTCCAAGAATCGGTGGCCAGGCTCATCCGGCAAAAGGGTTTCCCGGTTTTGGTGGTCCGCAGATCCAAATCGTGGCCCAAGGTTCCTAATATTGTGATGCGATTTACTGTTCCCATTTTTGAACTCCTTTGACATTGGCCCTTGCATTTTTGGGACCAAGTTGGAAAGGCCCTAGGCAAAGTAAGAATTCTACTTATACTGAAGGAGATGAAAAAACTTCTCCTCGTGGGTTTCGTCGTCGTCTCAACATCCGTGGGGGCCTGGTCGCCCTGTGAACAACCCCCCGAAATGCCAGCCCGTGATCTGCATCGAGTAATGGATGAGTCCTATCTCCAAATCGATGATGAAAAACTTAAATTTGATTTTACGAGACCTGCCAGCACGGTTGAGGCTCCGCTCGTATTGCTCATCCATGGTGGGGCCTGGGCCTTCGGCACAAAAGATAAATACCGCGACGATTCCCGACGTCTTGCCACCCTCGGCTACGCATCGGCAGCCATCAACTATCGATTGGTAAGAGTGACTCAGAATCGCTTTCCGGCGGCTGTAGAGGACGTACGCTGCGCGGTTCGCTATTTAAAGAAAAATTCCGCGCGTTTGGGATTTGATCCCTCGCGTATAGTGGCCTGGGGCGATTCGGCGGGAGGACATTTGGCCGCCATGCTTGGCACTTCGTTACACGAAAATGGCCTCGATGGAGTCCATTGCCAAAACTACGAAAGCGATCCTTCCATTCAGGGTGCTATAAGTTTTTATGGCGTCCTCGATACTCGCGACACCTCTACCGTGACTTTCGCTCACCGAGGCGTTCTTTTTAACTTTCTAGGTTTCTGGCCTGAGACTAATCCGGCGCGTGCGGCGCTGGCCTCTCCCCAGGCCCATATCGACTCCCATACGGTGCCCTTTCATTTGGTGCATGGAGATAAAGACAATGTGGTTCCGGCCAAGTCCTCCCGTGATTTTAGTGCCGCTCTCACCGCCGCAGGTCATGCCAACGAGTATATAGAGCTGCCGGGTGAGAACCATGGCTTTGATTTTTTTAGTGACCGCTTAAATTTTCAGGCTTCGATGTGTTCAAGTTTAGAGTTTTTGCGAAAGACACTGTTTGGCGCGTCTGCTACTTAAGTAGCTATGATATCTGTGTGGAAAAATTCATTGGGCCAAAGTCAGAAAACCTTAGAGAACTGTCTTTCTTCTCCTGATTTTTTGAATCGCTGCGAAAGTTTCTCCAAAACTCTCACGGAGACTTTTAAGAATGATAAAAATCTTTTTGTGTGCGGCAATGGGGGCTCTCATTGCGATGCCTTGCACTTTGCCGAAGAACTTACGGGACGTTTTCGTAAAAACCGCCGAGCCTTGGGCGCTTTGGCGCTCGGTGAAGCCGCTCATCTCACCTGCACTTCCAATGACTATGGCTTTAGTCACGTCTTTGCCCGTCAGCTCGAAGGTTTGGCCCGACCGGGTGATATGTTTGTGGGGATTTCTACCAGTGGCAATTCTCAAAATGTGATTGAAGCTGTAGAAGTCGCTCGTAAAAAAGGCTTAAAAACGGCGGCTCTTCTGGGGAAGGACGGAGGGAAGCTAAAAGAAATCGTAGACTTGGCTTTGGTTGTTCCCTCGGATCAAACGGAGCGTATTCAGGAAATGCACATAAAAATTATACATGTCGCTATCGAGTCGATGGAGCGCCAACTTTTCCCAGAAAATTATTGAAGTAGTTTTTTCTGCTCAGCATTTTCAAGGGCGAGCAGAGAATAGTAAATCGCAGTGCGGGGCAAATCGTCCATTCGAATTTTGTGGCGAATGGCAAATGTCATTGCAGATTTCCCGTCTTCGCGGATGGCCTGATGGAAGTCTCTCACGAGTAGGTAGGCGGAATTTTCAGGCCATTGGCTGAGTCGTTTTTCTACTGCCAAACTCTGCCTCACTCTTTGAAGCATGAGTTCCTTGAACTCCTGTCGGGAACTAAGAAGTTTTTGTATGCCACCCAAGAGTCCGCGTCGAGTGGCGGGTCCTGAGGTATTTTCTCCGTGCTGGCGATAGAGGACGAGAGCCTCGGGAATGAATTTTAGCTCGCCTTGGGATGCGGCCATAAGAGCGATCCACCAGTCGTGCATGAGGGCCTCGGGCGGAATGGGGACTGAGATTTTAGCCAGGCTTTGGTTGATGGCTAAAGTGCAACCCGTCACAAAATTTTGAGCAAGGAGTGCAGGGAAATGGTGCGAGGGGGGCGCCAGGGCAAGAGTGCCCCTTTTCAGGGAGGGGTTAAGAGTGCGCATGTTTTCATCGCAAACTCTAAGGTCGCTATGTACAGCCAAAGGGATTTCGGAACGGTGTGAGCGCATGACGGCTAAAGTTTTAGCTATTTTTTCGCGGACCCAGATGTCGTCTTGGTCACAAAACAGCAAAATATCCCAGTCTAGGCTCGACGAGAGAAGCAAGGCAAAGCTCTGAATCGGGCCTAGGTTTCTACCTTGTACATCGCTAAATTTTTTAAAGCGTGAATCTTTTGTTACAAAATTCTCAATAATTTTACGGGTGGAATCCTGAGACCCATCGTCGCGAATGAGAACCTCAAATTCATTATGGCTTTGATCCGCCAAGCTCTGAAGTTGTTCGCGTAGAAACTTTTCGCCGTTGTAGGTAGATAGAAGCACTCGAACTTTCATCGAAAAACCCTCCGAAAGGCAAAGCGCAGCGCAATTCCAAAGAACACGAAGGGTCCTAGAATAAAGCTGAGAGGATGGGCCCACTTCACAAAGTAAATCCACATGCCTAAATGGTGATAGAAATCAGTTTTTAGCGGCCGCTTGCGAGCGGAGCTGCCGATTTCGTGGGCTATATCCACCCAGGGTGCAAAATAGACTGGAATCTGCATTCGGGCGGCTCGGCGACCTAAGTCGACATCTTCCACCGCAAAAAAATAAGCCTCATCAAAGCCCCTGAGCTTGTCCCAGATGTTTCGGGGGCAAAAGAGGGCGCAGCCGCTCACCCAGTCCACCCTGTGAAGTTGATCTTCCTTGAGCGTGTCTCCCAAATATCTCCGAGAGAGGGGATTGTGAGGAAAAAAACGAGTGAGAAGTCCCTCGCGTCCAGTGAGAGCCGTGAGGAGATGTGGAAAGTGCCGGGCATTGGACTGGCGCCGGTTTTTTTGAGCATCATTGTAAACTCTCAATCCCGCCACACCTTGAAGTTCCATTAGACGAGTCAAAATTTCAGGCGTGAAGGAGGAGAGAAGCTCGGCATCGGGATTTAAAAGCAGATAGGCCGCCGCTTTGGGGCTTGTCGTCATCACTTCAATGGCTCGATTCACGGCTGTCGCAAAGCCTAAGTTTTTTCCCTGGCCTGCGATCACTATTTCAAATTCCTTTACGGATTTCTGAAGTCGTAACAATTCATCGAGATCTCCCCCATTGTTCCAAAAGACGAGTTCAGCAGGGACGCGCAAATACTTTTGCAGGGAAGCCACCAGTCGTTGCAATTCTTCGGCATCGGAATGGTAAAACGGCGTAATGATTCTTAGCAGCATTGAAGTCCCGGGGCTTAGACGGTCTCGAGCCAGGCGATCATTGATTTGAGACCTATCTCTAAAGGAACTCTTGGTTCCCAGCCTAGTTTTTGTCGGGCTTGGCTGAGGTCGGGCCGACGTTGCCGAGGATCATCAGTGGGCAGTCCATGGAATTCTATTTTTAATTCTTTGTGAGCAAAGATTTTTTGCACGAGTTTGGCGAGTTCTAAGATCGAAAATTCTTTTTCGTTGCCAATGTTCACAGGGCCCATTTCGGAGCTTTGCGAGAAGCGCCAAATCCCTTCGATCAAATCATCGACATAGCAAAAACTACGTGTCTGAGATCCCTCCCCGTAGACAGTGAGCGGCTCGTCATTCAAGGCTTGGACCAGAAAGTTAATCACCACGCGGCCATCCGCGGGATTCATGCGAGGTCCGTATGTGTTGAAAATTCTCACCAAACCATGATGAGTTTTGTTGCGAATGTTAGAGGTGTAGATCAAAGACTCGCCGAAGCGTTTGGCCTCATCGTAACAAGATCGGGGACCCACCGTGTTCACGCAACCTCGGTAAGATTCGGGCTGCGGCGATACTTCTGGGTCGCCGTAAACTTCACTCGTAGACGCAAAAATAACGCGGGCCTTGTGCAGGTCGGCATGCTCAATGGCATGGGAGAGGCCTACAGAATTCACCCACATGGTTTCGAGCCCGAGCCGTTGGTAATGCGGAGGCGAGGCAGGGGAGGCAAAGTGAAATATGTTTTTGAGGGTGGCGGAATCAGGGGCCGAGAAAGAC
Organism: uncultured Bacteriovoracaceae bacterium; assembly: GCA_964477895.1. Classification (GTDB taxonomy): domain Bacteria; phylum Bdellovibrionota; class UBA2428; order UBA2428; family UBA2428; genus CAYZFQ01. The sequence goes on from CAYZFQ010000001.1 coordinate 336,121, forward strand.
TGTAGAGTGGGTTCAAGCCAATTCCAGTCGCGGCAAACGTCGGCTTCCACGACGCGCAGGCGTTCTTTGGCGTCCGGAAGCTTTTTGAGGTAGTCCCCATTTTCGCGAGATCCGGTGCAAAAATTGTCCACAGAAATCACATGGAAGCCTTCTCGCATAAGCCGCTCTGCAAGATGACTTCCTAAAAAACCACATCCACCCGTTACGACTGCCGTTGCCATAGCACTCCTCTAAGCCTAAATGGATTTTATGTCGAAAAATACCCTTTTGGGTACCCTCAAATGGCTTTTTGCAATTGGCCTGCTGCTGCTCTTGATTAAGAGTGGGAAGCTCTCGCTCAGCGACATTCAGGTCTTTCTCTCCCACCCCCTCTATGCTTTGGCGGCCTTGGGCTGTGTAGGCACTGTTTATATGTTGTCCTTTTTCCGATGGCGCTTACTGCTGCAGAGTCAGGGCATCACGGTGAGTTTTGGGACCGTCTTTAAGCTCGGCATGTTGGGTCAGTTTTTTTCTTCGATTATTCCGGGCACAGTGGGAGGTGATTTGGTGAAAGCCGTTTACGTGGCTCGCCGCTATCCCAACCGTAAAGCTCGTACTCTCAGCACCATCCTTATTGATCGACTCTTGGGTCTCTTTGGTCTCATAGTGGCGGGGTCGATTTTCTTTTTGGTGGGTCGCTCCACTTTGGCGTCAGTTCAACACAAAAATGTTATTTTCGTGGAAAGCCTGGGCTGGCTGTTGGTGGCGGTGGCGAGCGTAGGGCTATTTATCCTCATTTTATTTCCTAAAATTGGAAAACTTTTGCCCCATACTTTCCCTAAGAAACTGGAAAAACTTCCGGGACATTCGCTTTTTTCCAATCTTTACCAGGCCGTGCTCACTTATAAAAATAAGATTTCTACACTCTGGGCAGCCTTGGGGATATCGGTGATGGTGCACGTGCTTAATGCGAGTGCATTGTTTATGGTGGCTCTAGCGATTTATGGCAATCCACCCTGGGGGAGCGTGGGTCCTGCGCTCTTCATTTTGGGTTCGGTTCTTGGCACCTGTGCGATTGCCATTCCCATCGCTCCTCAAGGTCTGGGCGTGGGCCAGTTTGCATTCTCTGCGATTTTTGTGGGCTTGGGGGCTCCGACTGATCAGTTCGGAAGCTCGCTCATTACCGGCTTTCAAATTGTAAGCCTGGCTCTCAATCTTTGCGGATCTCTCTTTTTTGCAACCTACAAGCATGAGGCCCAAGAAGCCCTCCATACCGCCGAGGCTAACCCATAGTTATGCAAGCGGGTTCTCAGGTCGAGAGCCACGCCATTGTATTGGCCTTTACCCCCCTTAAAGAGAGTGATCGATTGGTGCACCTCTTTACTTTAGAGTACGGAAGAATTTCGGCGGTAGCTCCCCAGGCGGCCCGTTCAATAAAAAGGTTTGGAGCCGCTTTGGAACCCATGTCGTATATTAAAGCCCATCTTAAAGTGCCGCGCGACGCGAAAGGGGCCTCGGAAAATCCTTTATGGAGATTGGAAAAAGCCGATCTACGCCAGCCTTATCTTCATTTTCGCAAAAGTTATGGACTCCTAGAGAGTGCCTTTTTTGTTTTGCGTATTGTTTTAGATTTAGTGCCCGAAGGTCATGTGGATGTAGAATTATTCAAAGGTCTTGGAAGGTTTTTTAAAGAGTCGCAGAATTTGGATCTACAGAGATCCCCAGCCTGGATTCGAGCCGTCTTCTGGGATTTTTTTTCTCGGCACTTGGGAAGTGGAGAGTTAGTGGAAGATCTCCTCAAAGATCGACCAGCTGACTTTGTCGAGCTTTGGCGATCTGCGGTGATTGGAGAGCCGCACTTTGCAAAGTTATTTGCGAGACTTGCTCAAGACCGCATCCCTGATTTGACACTCGGTGAGGAAATCGGGATTTATGAGCAATGGCTAAAAAACTCCAATATCCACTGGCCCTATTTCGAGCAGTGGCTTCAATCAAAACGGCATTCTTCGTAGTCGTCTGCCTTCTATCTTTGGAGTCCATTGCGCAGCAGGCCCAGAATCTCCCCACCAAGCCCTTTACCGTCTGCGGAAAGAAAGTGAACTTAGAGCTCGCGCTAAGTGAAGGCGAACGTTCTATCGGATTGATGTATCGCAAGGGCTTGGCGCCCAATCGGGGAATGATTTTTGTTTACCAAAACGAAGAAGTCATGAGTTTTTGGATGCGCAATGTTTCTTTCGATATTGATATTGGTTTTTTTAATGCCAAAGGCTTTCTCGTACACAGCACAACGATGTTGGGAACGAGTCCATTGCGGGTGCCAAGCCATTTGCCGACTTATTCGAGCTTAAGGGCTGCAAAGTATGCGGTGGAAGTGGAAAAGGGTTTTTACTCAAAAATTGCCAAAGGTGGACTAAAGCTGTCGGAGTGTCGGCTTTCGCCGTTGCCTTAGGGCCATTAAACAACTTGAAGCTTCAATCCTTCTCTTTTGATTTGATCATTTAAAGCAAGTCTCGCTAGCCACTCTGGAGGAAGTTCAAGTTTAGTGGCAAGTACTTTCGCTAAGGCGATACTGACTGGAAATCGGTCATGCTCTAGATCGCAGAGTCGTTGCTTAGATATACCTAGAAACCTCGCAAAATTTGTGAGGGAAAGCCCCTCTCCCATTCGGTGGGCTCGTAAAAACTTTCCTAGTGAACGGTCTTTGCGGCTTTTACTAATAGTCATGTTTACTTACCTCCAAGATTTCAATGAGGTCTATCCGTCCTGAGATTTCTCGGTAAATGGCTCGATAGCTTCGGGACAGTCTTACCGACCGTTGCCCAAAGCGTAGTCCCTGCAAGGGCTCATCGTGGAACCCCTTGTACTTTCGCGCCTTAGCCAGCCCGATCGCATTAAGGAGATCACACCAATAATCGAACTTAATCGAGATATGCTTTGGGGCTCGGCTCAACCCTTTACGGGCAAGCTTTGAAATCACAATCCTGATCACGTCATCTCCAACTTATTGTACGTAAAAAACACGTACTTTTCAAATTTAAATGTATTATTTTATTCATAGCTTCCTCGGAGCCTCATAAACTAAAGCCGGCTTTGGAAGTGGCACGGCCGCCGGAACAGGGGGTGGCGGTGGCGCAGGAGGAGGAGCTGCCGGACCCGATTCCTCGCCTCTCCTTCGTTGCTGCTGGGCAATCATAAATCCGCCAACCACCACTCCAGCGCCGGCCAAAATCCAGGGCAACCAACGCCGTTTTTCTACCTTTGATTGAGCTGCGGCAGAATTCGTCGCTTGAATAAGCGCCGCGTTTTGCGCTTCCCGGTTCGATTGTGCCTGTTGAAGAGGAGGAAAATATAGTTTTCGTCCATCCAAGGCATCGGTGAGAGGGATTTCCGCACGGCCCATAAAATTCTCGGTGTTAGCAACCAGCACCAAAGAATCTCCACTATAAATATAGGTTCCTTGGGCAAGGCATTTGCTGTCGTCAAAGGCAAACGTTTCGTTTTTGCTCTCACTGCTCAGTTGCTGCAAAACATGGGATTTCACGACCTTGCCCACCTGGGGCGGAATGTGGGCCATCTGGCCACTGAAAGCTTGGGCGAAACTCAGGCATAATAAGTTTTTCATATTTTATTTGTCCGAAGAAATGATGAGTCGAGCGGAACCCCTAGCGCTAAGGGTAGGCACAATCTCGAGGTCGTTCCAAAAAATAGGACGATTGGGAGGGATGTCTTTTTTGCATCGCAAACGTCCGTCGAGTTTGGTCAAATCTTCTGGGCGCAAAAGATTAAAGCGTTGCTTAGCGCTAAACAATTTGACCGAGAGGGGCGCCTCCTTGAGAATCGACGCCTCTAATATTTGCCCTTTGGCTAAGGGCAGCATTGTGAGCACCCCATCCAAATGCGGGACCACCCCCACTGAGGTTTTTTCCTTTTCCTTGCCCCGAAGAAAAAAGGCACCCAGCAGCAACAGAACAACTAAGACTCCAATGACTTTGGCATAGGAAGCCTGAATAAATCCTTTGCTTTCTTCTTTTTTTAAGGGGACGGAAATTTCTTCGGTCCAGGGGAAGGGTATGCGATCCATTTTTTTGGGCTCCTATAGTGAGAGGTTTCGGATTCTTGCCTTTGGTGAAAACGCTGATGAATTTTTAAAAGGGGATCATGCCCCAATTCTCGGGAACTGAAAAAACTAATACTTAGCAAGGCCAGTGCGATGACTTCCATCGGCATGGGTAAATCCTTTCGTTAATGGCGTAGGTCCAGTGCACTCGCGGTTGTCTTTCGATTCGAAGCCCTGCAATTTCTTTTCCACCCCTCCATAGAGAAAATTCAACTAAGAATTCAGAAACGTTGTGGCCGAGTACCGAACTCTCTGCATTGAGGCAGGGGCCTGAGCTTCGAGTTATAAAGCTCTGGTGGGAGAGTAGGCCTCGGCCTTTGCTAAGGAGCCAAGAGCTCTCGAGTTGAAGTTTTTTGATTCGAGCTTCGACTTCAAGAATCTTCGCGCCACTCATTGCCGCGACTCTCGTTGACGGATTGGCGCAGGCAATTTCGAGGGCCTTCAGTGCTGCGCTAATTGTGTCTAAGCGGTCGATCCTCATAGTCCACGATTCTCCTAGTTCTGCGATTTCAAGATCGGCTTTCGCGGACTCAAAAAGATTTTCGAAGATGGGCAGGATATGCATGGCGTAGGAGCCGAGCAGAGTGCCGAGAACTAAAAAAAATCCAAGCAGTGTCATTTGTCCTCTCGTAGACGTAGGGAGACCTTTATTTTCTGGGCTTCAGAGAATTTAAATTTATGAAAGGAGAGCGTCATTTCAACCTGACCCGGTTGGGGGCATTCTTTCTCTATTTTCATAGTGATCCCTCTTGGCCAAAACGCGGCTATCGAGCAGTGGTCCTGTTCTTGTCCGTAGATTTGAGCACGGGCTAAAGTAAAGGCCTCAATCCACATGAGCTGCTCTGCCATCACGAGAGCTAAGGCATAGAAAATCTGCCAAAGTAGAAAGGCAGCCAGTGCTAAACTCAGACAAGCCTCAATTAAGAGTGCCCCCCATTTTCCTCTGCTATTCCTGACCCTTGGCTGTTTCATGAAAGTCACCCAGGTCGCGGCGTTTGTAGAGAGACTCTTCGGCCCGACTGCCCTTGAGGGTAGAGCTATGACCGGCGAGGGAATTGGCTACGTTAGCCAAGTTTTTGTCGACGTTTTCTTGTATGAGTCGCACCACTCCAATGGAACCCACGGCGATGAGTGCTACCAGAATAAGATATTCGGCGATGGCTTGGCCAGATTTTGACGGAGGTGGGGGAGGAAGATTTTTGACAATCATTTGACTACGGCTCCAGGGGTATAAGGTTGTAAACTAGGGTGATGGGACCTTCGAAACGTATTCACTTGGAACGATCTGAGGCGATTTTCTTTCTTTTGGTCATCGGGCTCAGTCACGCCATGCTTTTTTTCTTGGGGGTATTTACCGGCTTCAAGTTTCAACCCGGTGAAAAACATCCGGTGGGTCAAACAGCTTCGCACGAGGCTGGTGATGCTCACCACGGATCGCGTACGCCCGCACAAGTGGAAGGCAGCACGGAAACACTTTCTTCTGCTGAGAAAGAAGAAGAGGCAGGAGCCGCACTCAAGCAAGCCTTTGTGCAGTCGAAGCAACAAGCCTTTTTGGATCTCTTTTTGAACAAGGAAACTTCGGTAAAGCCCGAATCTGTTCTTTCGGCTGAAGCTCATTTGAACGCCACTCCACAATGGGACCGCAAACCTGCATCCGCAGAATCTGACAATGAGCCAAAAGAGACCGAAAAAGTAGCGGAAGTGCCCGCGGCCCCGACCTCGGTTAAAAAACTTTTCGAAAGAAAACCTTCTGCGGTAGATTTTTTCACTCCCCGTCCTGGCACGTATACGGTGCAAGTGGGCAGCTATGCCTCTCCCGAGGAAGCCCAAGCTAAAGTGCGGGAGATGCGAAATCGAGGCTTCAATGAAGCGTATATTGTTCCTGTTAAAAAGGCGGGAGGAGATTGGCATCGTGTTCAGTTTGGCTCCTTTCCTGACGCCCAGTGGGCAAAAAAATCCGGTGAAAAAATCGTCAAATACCAGTTGGCACACGGCTATCTCATCGAAAAAGTAAAGTAGCCTAAACACTCCAGAGGCCCGTCTGCACAAAGTGCGTGAGTTCCCCCGTGAGACTTCGAGGGAGCTGCTCCATGGTGATCAAGTCTCCTGTACGTAGGCTGGCAAAAATGAGAGCGTGCTCAAGTTCCCGCAAATTTCCCGGCCATTCGTGCCGCTGGAGAATCTCGAAGGCCGCAGGGTCTATTTCTACCGCTTTCGTTTTGTAGACTTCTCGTATCCGCTGCAAAAGCCCTTGCGAAATTCGGGCCAAGTCATCTCGACGTTGGCGAAGAGGCGGAAGATAGATGGGACAGATGTTAAGACGGAAATATAGATCTTTGCGAAAGAGCTTCTTTTCGAGCAATATTTCCAGGGGGATATTCGTTGCGGCCACGACTTGGCATTGGATGGGGAGTGTCTCCTTAGAACCCAGTCGTTCGAACTCTTTGCCTTGCAGAACTCGTAAGAGCTTCACCTGAGTGGCAGGACTGAGGCACTGAATTTCGTCCAGAAAGAGGACGCCCTGCCTGGCCATTTCAAATTTTCCGTATTGTCTCTCACGGGCGGAAGTAAAGGCCCCCCGTTCATGACCGAATAGGAGAGACTCGGCCAGTTCTTCGGGCATTGCCCCGGCATTAACGGCTACAAAGGGGGAGTCGACTTTGCTCAAATATTTTTTTTGAACACGCTGACTATGAATTTTGCGAGCCACTAATTCTTTTCCTGTGCCCGTTTCCCCCACTATGAGGACAATGAGATTTTTTTCGGCCGCCAGCTCGATTGCATTTTCAATTTCTAAAAATTGATCTGAGTCACTCCAAAACCAAGACTCCTTTTTCAAGTGAGGTGTTTTGCAGTCACTTGAAATGATCTTAGGCCTGTCTCGTGGAAAGAAGTGTGAATTCTCAGTGCGCGCGACAACTGTCGACATATTTTCTCCTAAAAAATTGAGGTGCTGATTTGGAGGCGCGGCAGCCTAAGCAAAAAAAGGGCCAGAACTCCTAGGAGTCGGAGTCAGGCGGGCTTCCGCGAGGTTGAATGATTTTTTGATAGGGAATCCGAGAATCCGGACGTCCGTCCAAGTCCTCATCTTTTTCCACTCTCACGAGCCTTCGCTTTTCGTAAAATTCCCAGTAGTCGGCGACGCCTCGTCCGCGTCGATCAATTTCCCGCTGAACCAAATCGTTGCCGGAGAAATATTTCCATAGGTTAGGTCGCCCTTTAAACTGAGTATCAAAATCCTGCATAACCAGTTCGGCCTCTTTGGCACCGGCGGATTTTTTGAAGTAGGAATTAACGTCCACGAAACCATCTCCGTCTAAGTCGCTAGATTCTTTTTGAACATAAGTTCCATCAGCACTCAGATATTGGGTCAGGTCCACTCGACCGTCTCCGCTAAAGTCGTATTCCACGCGTTCAATGACCGTTGAATTGTCTTGGCGGTAGAACTTTTTTATTTTTGGAAAGCCATCGGGTCCAAAAGCAAGAGGAAGCAATCGCTCAGGTGCGGGGGCCACGATTTTATCGGGGGCGGGTAGGGGGTCTTCAGATTTTGGCCGAGAGGACGCCGCCTTTTTCGGTTTTGATCCGCAGGACCAAAGAGTCCCAAGAAGACTCAAGCTCAAGATTAAATAGAAGTTTTTTCCCTGCACCACTCCATTAAATCCCAAAATCGCCTAGGAGCCTACATTGCAACGTGTTACTATACATATATGGCGAGGAAGAAGGTTTCCACCACGGTATACCTCACCGAAGAACAAGTGGTGGCCCTCAAAGAACTACACAATCGAACCCGCGTACCCATCGCAGAATATATTCGCTTGGGCATTGATTTGATTTTGGATCGTTATGCCGAGAATTTGCCGGGGCAGGTTTCTTTGTTTGATGGAGTGGCTAAGGATCAGCTGGGGTATCGCAAGAAGGCGCCTGGGGATGAGGGACCTGATTTGGTGTGAGGGTCCTCACGAACGAGGCGAAGCTTTCTATGCTTCTTTTGTTACGGGGTTATCCGTCCAGATTTAAGACCGGTTCTTGCGTGAACTCCGTCGTCTTTTCCATGACTTATAAATACGGCTCAACTTCTCGATCAATGTGACGATAAGAACCATGCAGTACAGCATGGCTCCAACAAGACGCAGGATATTGTTAGTATCTTGCATAGTGGCCTCCTTTTGAGAGGACCATCCTTGGGCCGACCTCGTTCCGTGAGGACTAGGTTGGCCCAAGCAATTTTAGTGCCTAGATTATTCTGCGCAGAGTTCGAAACATAATTAGGATTGGTGTTGAGGCGCGTTTGAGTCGTATTGATTAATAGAACCTCAGCACTTTGGAATATTATCAGCGTAAAAAACTTGGCATGAATAATGTAGGGTCCGACCTCAACCCTCAACGGATTGAGGTCGGACCCACGGATGGACAATCCTAAAGAAGGAGGTCCATATGCAAGATACTAACACTATCCTGCAACTGATCCGAGAGCTAGTGAACATACTGGTTCTCCTATCGGCACTTGCCGATAGAGTCTTGAGCCGAAAAAAGAAGAAAAGGAAGAAATCTTAAACAGACCTCAAGGATGAGCCTTTCTAGTGGAAAAACTTAACTTTTAACAAATGACGCAGGAATAGCGTCGCCCAATCCGTTGGGGGCCTTTGATGGGCCATGGCCTTCTGTGCTGAAAATCCTAGATTTAAATCTCAGATTCTATGGACAAAGCTAGGTTCAAGTCATCCACTGATGCGCGGAGAATTTCACAATGACGAAGATGTATACGATCCAAATTATCCAGGAAATGAAAAGGTATCGTCCAATGGCAACCAAATGCTGAACAGAGGAAAGCCTATGGCTCCTAGGCAGATAAAAGAAAACGGCCAGTGAAAGCACCAAATATGCCAATAAATTTAGCCCCGAAGCTAAAGAAAGAAGAACGGTTGAAAGGGCTAACAAGAAAATTTCAAGATAAAGCCTTCGGGGGGAGCGCCGTTTTACAAGAAAAAATAGAATCAAAGCCGCGAAGCCAAGTAGGCCCGGCAACAACAGAGTTGGATTCTTGTTTAGAAGCTCCACTATTTTATTGTATCCGGTTTTTTGGAAAATTTAATTTATAAATATCCAACGACTAAAACGCTCAACTTGCATCGATAGCTCCGAGATTTTCCGAACATGCCAATTCACTTCCTTTTTTAACAACCCTAGCCTCCAAATCCCCCCCCCCACGTCCCCTCCCCACCACCTTCGACGCCATCCCCGATCTCGTGTAAGAAAAGCTCTCCATGCCAAGCACACCCGTAAACCGTATCCGCAATTTCTCGATCATCGCTCACATTGACCATGGCAAATCTACTCTGGCCGACCGACTTATTGAATTCTGCGGGGGCCTCACCAAACGCGAAATGCAGTCCCAAGTCTTGGATTCCTTAGAGATCGAGCGCGAGCGTGGCATCACTATCAAGGCCCAAACGGTGCGCCTTAAGTACAAGGCCAAAGACGGCATCGAGTATATTTTAAACCTTATCGATACCCCCGGGCATGTGGACTTCACCTACGAGGTTTCGCGCTCACTTGCCGCCTGTGAAGGTGCCGTGCTGGTGGTGGACGCTTCTCAAGGCGTTGAGGCCCAAACTCTAGCTAACGTGTACATGGCCTTGGATGCCAATCTTTCCATCGTGCCTGTGATCAACAAAATCGACTTACCTTCAGCCGATATCGAGGCGGCTCGGGCGCAAATTGAAGATGTGATTGGTATCGATGCTAGTGAGGCCATTCCTTGCTCGGCTAAAGAGGGAATCGGCATCCAGGAAATTTTAGAAGATATCGTTCGTAAGGTTCCCCCGCCTAAAGAAATTCTCAATGAGCCTCTGCGCGCACTCGTGATGGACAGCTGGTACGACAACTACCAAGGTGTTGTTTTGCTCGTGCGCATTATGGGAGGGATTCTACGCAAGGGCGAACGCGTTCAGCTTATGTATATGAATGCGCAGATTCCCGACGATGAAACAAAAAAACAATATCTCGTCACTCGAGTGGGTTACTTCACTCCCAAGGCTACCGACATAGAAGAAGCCGGCCCGGGCGAGGTGGTCTTTGTGGTTTCGGGAATTAAGTCGGTGCGTGAAACCCGCATTGGTGACACCCTCACTCATTGGCATCAGCAAAGTTCCGATAAAACTTTTGAAGTGGCCAAAGAGCCCCTGCCTGGATTTAAAGAAGTGAGATCAGTCGTTTTTTCAGGAGTCTTTCCCACGGATTCTAAAGATTTTGAAAACCTCAAAGAAGCTTTGGAGAAGTTGGTTCTCAATGACTCGGCCCTCACTTTTGAGCCCGAGTCCTCGGCGGCCCTAGGATTTGGCTTTCGCTGTGGTTACCTAGGACTTTTGCATATGGAAATAGTACAGGAGCGCCTCGAGCGAGAGTATGGCTTGGCGCTGATCTCCACCGCCCCTAGTGTGAAATATAAAATTCGTAAAACCAATGGCGAAGAGATTGAGATCGAAAATCCTTCTAAGATGCCAGCGCCTACTCTGATTGAAAAAATCGAAGAGCCTATGATTATGGGCACAATCCATACTCCCGCGGAATATGTGGGTGCGGTAATTACTCTCTGTGAAAAGCGTCGAGGAATCCAAGAGCGCATCGACTATATTACTTCTGATCGCTGCGCCGTGATTTACCGTATGCCCTTGGGCGAAATGGTATTTGATTTTTATGATCGTTTGAAATCTCTCACCAAAGGTTATGCAAGTTTTGAGTACGAACTCGCCAGTATGCAGGAAAGCGACCTGGTGAAGCTTGATATTATGATCAACGGCGAGAATGTAGACGCTCTTTCGCTGATAGTGCACCGGTCGAAATCCTACGAACGGGGTCGCGATCTCACCGCCAAAATGAAGGAAGTCATTCCTCGGCAGCAATTTGAAATAGCCATTCAGGCCGCTGTGGGTGCCAAGATCATTGCCCGGGAAAGTTTGGGCGCTTTGCGTAAGAACGTCTTGGCCAAGTGCTATGGGGGCGATATCTCGCGCAAGCGAAAGCTCTTAGAAAAGCAAAAAGAGGGGAAGAAGCGCATGAAGAACATTGGCGTGGTGGAAGTTCCTCAGGAAGCTTTTCTTGCCGTCCTTAAAGTAGAGTGATACGGTCCCATTTTTAGTGAAAGCCATCCGACATTTGATTTCGATCTCGGATCTCAGCGATGAGCAAATCCAGGGCCTTGTATTTCAAAGTCTCCACAATCCCCCTCACGCCCAGGCCCTCGACCCTCTGAAAAAGGCCGTTGGTCTTATTTTTTTAGAACCCTCTACTCGCACTCGAGTTAGCTTTGAACGAGCCGGTCAGAACAATGGCCACCATACGATCTTGATGGATTCTAAGGGTACTTCCGTTGAGAAGGGCGAAAGCTTGGCCGACACACTTCGTACCGTTGCGGCCTACGGGGTAGGGATATTTGTAATACGCACTCCTTTTACTGGTTCGTTGAATTCCCTTACCCACCTTGGCCTCGGCCCTGTGCTTAATGCCGGAGATGGAGTGGGTGAACATCCTACCCAAGCTCTTCTAGACTTGGTGACGCTTGTTAAGACCTTTGGGGGCGGTAAATTGGAAAAAGTGAAGGGTCTACGCCTAGGCATCATGGGGGACCTCAAGCGGTCTCGAGTGGCTCGATCTTGGTCGCTTCTGGGACCCCGCGTTGGGATCGAGCTTTCTTTTGTAAGTCCTAACGACTGGAAGCCTACGGACTGGACTCAGAAATATGAGTGGAGTGCCGATAAACGGGAGCTCCAGTCGGTGGATGTGGTCATGGCCCTACGCGTGCAAAAAGAGCGCATGGTAACACTCGATCCTGAGGAGTCGAAAAAGTTTGCATTGGACTTTCAAATTCACTCCGCCGACCTTAAAGAGAAGCAACGACTTATGCATCCCGGTCCGGTCAACTGGGGAGTGGAAATTCATGAAGATTGGATTTCCGATCCTCGGTCCTTAATTGGCGAACAGTTGCGAAGCGGGATGCTATTGCGATCAACTCTTTTAGAGAATTTAGATGTATAAAAAAACGGACTTTTCCAAAGCCTCTCAACTCGTTGCTCATGACGTAACATTTTATTTAGAAAAAGGCGCTTGTTTTGAGGGACGGGCCTACGGCGATTTTTCTCAGCCTCGATCCGGAGAATTTGTTTTTTGTACGGCGATGAGTGGAATTGAAGAGTCTCTCACCGATCCTAGCTTTGCTCGGCAAATTTTGGTGAGCACGGTGGCCCATGTGGGCAATACTGGGTACACCGCTGAAGACGCTGAGAGCGAAAAAATTTGGGCAGAGGGGCTCATTTGCCGGCGTGTGGAAAGCCAACCTTCCAATTGGCGCGCCAAAAGTTCTATCCCAGAGTGGATGGTGGCCGAAGGACGCTTTGTAGTAGAGGGGGTCGATACACGGGCGCTGACCACGATTTTACGTGAAGAAGGTAGTCAGCGCGGTGTGGTTTTTTTGCGCGGAAAGATGACGGCAGCCGAGGCTCTCGATTTCATAAAAAATAAGGTGCCCGAGATGAAGGGCCAAGATCTCACCGGGCTTGTGACTTGTGCGCATGAGTATTCTTTTGATGAGAGTAAGAATCCCTATGGTTACTGGCCCATGCTGGCCGAACTTCCAAAAAAACAGGTCGAAAAACGCGGGCGTATTGCGGTGTGGGATTTTGGAGTGAAGCGCAACACCTTGCGGATTCTCAATTCCCTGGGAGCTCCCGTTCAAGTCATGCCCGCCACGGCTAAAGCCGAAGAACTTCTGGCGGCAGCTGAAAGTGGAATTTTTCTCAGCAATGGACCCGGAGACCCTGCAGCCGCGACTCACATCATCCAAGAACTCAAAAAGGTGATTGGCAAAAAGCCTCTATTTGCCATCTGCCTGGGCCATCAGCTGGTGGCTCATGCTGTGGGTGCTAAAACTTTTAAAATGAAATTTGGCCATCGTGGAATTCACCATCCCGTGGTGCAGAAAGACTCCAGTGGGCGTAGTCTGCGAACTTGGATCACGAGTCAAAATCACGGCTTTGCCGTCGACCGAGAATCTCTTCCCGTCTCGGTGCATGTGTCCTTTGAGCATGGCGACGATGAAACTGTTGAGGGTTTGAGTTTGCCGAACTTGCGCGCTGAAACCGTGCAATTTCATCCGGAGGCTGGACCCGGACCTACCGACTCTTGTGTTCTTATTCGGGATTTTGTGTTGGAGGGAATGAAATGATTCAGTTGCGGGGCTATCTCGACCGGGTGCTCGAAGCCTATTCTAAGGGCGCTTATTACGAAGAAGTAAAATTCGCCAAAGAAGAGTTTTTTGAGAGGGCTGGACGTGTGGCCGAGGGCTCGGAAGTTTTCGAGACTCAAATGCGTGCTTTCTTGGACTGGTATATTTTTGATCGTCCTTTGAAAATTCACGACGTTGCGCCAGTGAAAATGTTTGTGCTGGAGCATGTCGATACTTTAACCGAAGAAGATCAGCAGATTTATATTGCTCTGGCCAAATCAGTACATTCTCTTTTTGAGCTTACCAAAGTGAAGGGGTCCGACATTTACATCAAAGATCTCTTTGATGGAGTCAAATATGTGGTGCGAGAGTCTGAGGTTAACACTGGCTTCAGCAAAAAAGATCTTTTCGAAGCCCGACTTATTGAAATTGGCGACCGGCTTTATTTTGGAAACTCTTTTATTTTTCATCCCGGCGAAACCCGACCCTTCGTGTTGAAGCAAGTCAAATCCACGCGTTATCTGGAGAGCAAGGAAAAGCTTAAGCTTTTGCATAAGCTGGCTAGTATGAAACTTAAAACCGACCAGTATTCACACATTGATGTGAAGCATATCTATACGGAGAAACCGCTTTTTTAATGGGAACCGTAGAGCTGAAAACCATTAAGAATGTTTTGATTCTGGGTTCGGGCCCCATCACTATTGGGCAGGCCTGTGAGTTTGATTACTCTGGCACTCAGGCCTGCAAAGCTCTCAAGGAAGAGGGTTTGCGGGTAGTACTTCTCAATTCCAATCCGGCCACCATTATGACCGATCCGAATGTTGCGGATCGCACTTATATTGAACCGCTGGATCCCATGACCGTGATCGAGATCATTCGTAAGGAAGCTATTGACGCTATTTTGCCTACGATGGGTGGGCAAACGGGTTTGAATTTAATTCTGGCTCTTTCAAAGATCCCTCGAGCCTTGGAGTCGGTCAGAATTTTAGGCGCCAACCTGAAAGCCATTCACTTAGCCGAAGATCGCAGGGCCTTTAGGGAAGTGGTGACAGCTCTGGGAATGGACACTCCTAAGTCGGCCGTCATTCGTACTATTGAAGAATGCCAAGAATTCGCCAAAGACACGGGGTTTCCCTTTATCCTGCGACCTAGCTTTACCTTGGGTGGCACCGGCCAAAGTTTTGTTTTTTCCAGCAGCGAGTTAATTGAGAAAACTCGCACGGCTCTTATGGAGTCTCCTATTGGGGAGGCCCTAGTGGAAGAAAGTGTTTTGGGTTGGAAAGAATACGAACTCGAAGTGATGCGCGATCGCCAAGACAACGCCATCATTGTTTGTTCGATTGAAAATTTAGATCCGATGGGTATTCACACGGGTGATTCCATTACGGTGGCTCCCGCTCAAACTCTTACAGATCGTGAATACCAATCAATGCGCACGGATTCTTTGCGTCTGATTCGACGCGTGGGAGTGGAGACCGGCGGATGTAACGTCCAGTTTGCGGTTGATCCCAAAACGGGTCGACGCATTGTCATTGAAATGAATCCACGAGTCTCGAGGTCTTCAGCCCTCGCATCAAAAGCCACGGGTTTTCCTATCGCCTACGTCGCCACTAAACTGGCTCTGGGATATACGCTGCCAGAAATTCAAAACACAATTACGAATACTACCAAAGCTTGCTTTGAACCTCCCATCGACTATGTGGCGCTAAAGATCCCGCGCTTTCACTTTGAAAAGTTTCCGGGAGCGAAAGACGAACTTCTCCCTCAGATGCAAAGTGTGGGAGAGGTTTTGGCTTTTGGGGGAAGCTTTGGTGAAGCTTTTCACAAGGCTCTAAATAGTTTGGAAAGAAAGTGGCCGATCTTTGATCCTGTGGACTCCAAGAATCCTGTAGAAGCATGGGAGCAAGAGGCGGATGCACTCTTAGTGAAATCTCACTCACGTCGAGGTTTCGCGATTTGGGATGCCTTGGCCTGCGGATTTGAGCCTGATCTTCTCGCTAAGATCATGTGCTTTGATCCTTGGTTCACTCGGGAGTTGCGCCGCTACCAAAAAATGACGGGCTTAGGTCCTCGCGCCACAAATTTCCCAAAGAGTCCGGTGCGTTTTGAAATGATCGATACCTGTTCGGCTGAAACACGCGCTCAAACTCCCTTTTATTATTCCACGCGCGAGCCCTTGGGTCGCCCGGCAGACTTTATGGAAAAGTATGGAGCTTCTATTCTGAGCCCTGACTTTGAGAAAAAGCGCGGCCGGGTAGTCATTTTAGGCTCAGGGCCCAACCGCATCGGCCAGGGTGTAGAGTTTGATTACTGCTGTGTTCATGCTTCTCTCGCTTTGCAACGAATGGGTTTTGAAACCATCATGGTAAATTGCAATCCTGAAACGGTAAGCACCGACCCGACGACCTCTACTCGCCTTTATCTTGAGCCTTTGGCGGATGATTCTGTAAAAGCGGTGCTGGAAAAAGAATTAGATCCCTGTGTGAAGGCCGGCAAAGAAGCCTATGTGCTGGTGCAAACGGGGGGACAAACCCCACTTAAGCTTGCCGCGAATATCGAAGCTTGGGGATATAAAATTTTAGGAACAAGCAAGGCGGCGATAGATTTGTGCGAAGATCGCTCACTCTTTGCCAAGCTTTTGACCGAGCTAGATGTGGCTTATCCAGACTTTGCCGAAACCTCTACCTTTGATGAAAGTCTCACAGCTGCACGTCGATTGGGTTATCCCATCCTCGTGCGCCCCTCTTATGTGCTGGGTGGGCGCGGCATGAAGATTTGTGGTTCCGATAAAGACTTGGCCAATGCCTTCACCGAAGCCAAAGAAGTAAGTGAAGAGTATCCGCTCTACCTAGATAAGTTTTTAGTCAGTGCCATTGAGTTTGATGTAGATGGAATTTGTGATGGCACGAATGCCTGGGTGGCGGGCATTATGGAACACGTCGAAGAAGCGGGCATTCATAGTGGTGATTCTTCGTGTGTCATTCCACCTTTTCGAGCCACTCCAGCTACGGTTCAAGAGATGGGCAAACTTGCGATTCGCATAGCCTTGGCTTCTAAGGCCAAAGGTTTGTTTAATATCCAAATGGCTGTAGTGAATGAGCGCATTTATGTTTTGGAAGCCAATCCCCGGGCTTCGCGTACGGTGCCCTTTTTAGCCAAAGCTACGGGATATCCCATCATTGAATGGGGTTTGCGCGCCGCTTTGGGTGAGCCGCTAAAAGACTATTTAAAATTAGCGCCCCGCTCGGAAGAATATCTTTTGCCCAGTGGGGGCTATGCCGTGAAGAGTCCGGTCTTTCCTTTTTCTAAATTTAAAAATGTCGATCCGGTCTTGGGACCCGAAATGCGCTCCACTGGGGAAGTCATGGGAATGGATGCCTCTCCCGGAGCTGCTTTTGCCAAGGCTTTTATGGCTGCTGGGGTAAGTTTGCCTACCAGTGGTGCGATTTTATTTAGTGTGAACGACACGGAGAAAAATCGTGCCCTCCAAACAGCGCGCAATCTGCAGCTGATGGGCTTTAAAATCATAGGCACTCCGGGGACGGCTAAGTTTTTCAGTCGTGCTGGGGTGAAGACGGAATCCATTGCTAAGATTGGCCAGGCACCTTTAGGTGAAGATTTGCTAGCCCTCCTTAAAGACTCCCATGTACAACTTGTAGTGAACACGACCGGCACTTTAGATTCTTACCGGGACGGACTTACTATCCGCCAGGCGGCCCTGCGCTACCGGGTCCCCTTACTTTCTACACTCTCAGCGGCGGAAATGGCCGCAATGGCCATTCAGACACTAACTCAAAGTGGGGTACGTACTGTTTGCCTGCAGGATTTTACGCTTGGATCGTATACGACCTAGAAAAGGCGTCAGTGAACTTTTTTCAGACGTCACCCACCTTAGATAATGTCTTCCGCGTCCGAGGAAACGATTGACCTTGCCCCGTATCAAGGCGCCGTTTGACGACAGCGGCGCTATCTGGCACTTTTACACCTCGAAATGTCTGACAAGCTCCCCCTTACCGTTGAAGGTAAATTAGCTTTAGAAGAGGAATTAAAACGCCTCAAGCATGTCGATCGCCCTGCGGTGATTGAGCAAATTGCTATTGCTCGGGCACATGGTGATCTGTCAGAAAATGCGGAATATTCCGCCGCCCGTGAAAAGCAAAGTTTTATTGAAGGTCGTATCTTAGATATCGGCGATAAATTAGCGCGTGCCGAAGTCATCGACGTGAGAAATATCCAGTCTGATAAAATCGTCTTTGGTGCTCACGTGGTAGCCCAAGATCCCGATGGCAAAGAAATTTCCGTGCAAATTGTGGGCGAGCCCGAAGCTGACTTAGCTCGCGGCAAGCTTTCCGTTTCAGCACCCCTGGCCCGCGCTTTGTTAGGCAAAGTTGAAGGTGACGAAGCCATTGTTAAAAGTCCTAAAGGCGACATCGCCTACGACATTATCAAAGTCGAATACAAATAGGATTTTACTCATGCAAGCGGGGACAAGCCCTTCTGTGCGTCCCTGGGATCTCAAAGTTCAGTTTTTAAAGGGAGTCGGCGATAAAATCGCCAAGCTCTTTGCCCATGGTGATATCTACACTCTCTGGGATCTCTTTCTCTTTCTCCCCCGCACCTACGAAGACCGGAGACACTTCTCTAACTTTGACGAGATCGAGCAGGCTTCTCTCACGCAGTCGATGGTGATCGGCCGGGGTTGGATCGATCGCTACAATCATCGACCCGTAGGAGGGGGGCGAAAACGCGTTCTGGAAGCCGTGCTGCGCATGGAGAAGAACAATGCCCTCTCGCCTTATATTAATTTCACTTGGTTCAACGACTTTGGCGGCTCGCTGATGAATCGCTTTCCTGCCGGGTCGGAGGTGATTTTTCGGGGCAAGGTCCAGGGCTTTCGTGGAGCTCTACAGATTGTGCATCCTGATTTACTGGATGCGAACACCGTGTTGCCCGAATGGGAATTCGGCGCCTATGTGCCCGTCTACCGAGAAATCGGTGGACTTTCGACCAAGGTCATTCGCAAGATGATTTTCTACGCCTTTGGGCGCAAAGAATTTTTAGCCATTCCAGAGCTTCTTCCGCGCTCACTTCTCGATCGTTACAGTCTCCCCACTTTTCGGGAGAGCTTAAAAGAGATCCACTTTCCCAAGAAATGGGAACCTTCGGGGGCAGATCTGCGGGCGGATGGAATTTATTTTCGAAGAATTGTATTTGAAGAACTTTTTATGATGGCCCTGGCTTTGCATTTGCGAAAAGCCCAGTGGCGAGCGGAAAGTGCCCGCGAAGTGGATCGCATTCCAGAGATAAAATACTCTGAGGCAAAACTTAGCCAGGAAATAAAGAAACTTCCCTATACTCTTACGGGCGATCAGCAAAAATCCTTGAATGATATTCTTCAGGATTTGTCACTAAGCAAAGATCGATCGCCCATGCATCGTTTGGTCCAAGGAGATGTGGGTAGTGGCAAAACCATAGTTGCCTTTTTATCAGCCCTAGCTGCTATGGATGCAGGATTTCAGGTGGCCTATATGGCGCCCACTGAAATTTTAGCTGACCAGCACTACCAAAATTTCTCAAAATTTTTCCCCGAGCACTCCCACCTGGCTTACCTGCTTAAGGGTGCTCTCACTCTAAAAAATAAAAAAGAAGTCAGGGCTAAGGTTGAAAGTGGCGAAGCAAGATTTGTGATCGGAACCCAGGCTCTGCTTACCGAAGACACACTTTTTGAGAAACTTGGGCTTATCATCGTAGACGAACAACATCGCTTCGGTGTGGAGCAGCGCCTGGGCCTGAAGAGACAGAGCGCAAAGCTTTGGCCTCATTTACTTGTGATGACCGCCACTCCTATTCCGCGTTCGCTAGCGCTCAGTCTCTATGGCGACCTCAGTATGAGTGTAATTCGTGAGAAGCCTCCGGGGCGAACGCCTATTCGTACCCACATTGTAAAGCAGCGGGCTTATGCGGCTCTTAAAGAAAGGCTTCAGAAATTTTTAGATGAGGGTCGGCAGATTTATATTGTCTACCCTCTGGTGGAAGAGTCTGAGGAGCTGGATCTTAAAGATGTGCAGAATGCTTTTAAAGAGTGGTCTCAGACTTTTGGCGAAAACCAAGTTGGGCTTTTGCACGGACGACTTAAGTCCAAAGATAAAGAGCAAGTCATGCGGGATTTCAAAGACGGCAAGATCAAAGTCTTGGTCTCCACCACGGTTATCGAAGTCGGCGTGGACGTTCCTCAAGCCAGTGTGATTGTGATATTCCATGCCGAGCGCTTTGGCTTAGCCCAACTTCACCAGCTGCGCGGTCGGGTGGGGCGAGGTGCTACCCAAAGCTATTGTGTTTTAGTGGGGCCCGACAACCCGGGCCTACTCGTGGATGAGCGATTGAAGATTTTAGAACAAAGCGAAGACGGCTTTCTTGTGGCCGAAAAAGATTTGGAGATTCGCGGACCCGGTGAATTTTTAGGCCGCAAGCAAAGTGGTTTGCCCGGATTTCGGGTGGCTCATATTTTACGGGATGTGGAGTTGCTCGAGGTCGCGCGCGAGGAGGCTCGGAAGATTTTGGAGGATGATCCTACGCTTAGGAAGGCGGAGAATCAGGCGCTGCGCGAAGGCTTGGTTTATTGGTGGAAGGGTCGCTTGGAGCTTACGCAGAGTGGGTGAGGGGGCTAGTGAGGTTTTTGGGTGGGGTTTGCGCTGTTAAGGTATTATCTGTCAGATTTATAGTGCGGCAGTTGGGGTGAAATCTAGGGGGAAACAATCAAGAGGCCCATGCATTTCGCAACAATAGTCGATCGGTAGGCTTTAGTTTAAAATCATGGGTTGAAATTTTACTTTAAGTCTTCATCATTCTTTAGTGCTTCTTCAACGGACTTGACGCCTGATCGCGGGGGTCCTGAGGTATTTTGATAGTTATTATCGCGACTGGAACGAATTCGGAAACACTCTTAAGACTGCCTTCTTCTTCATAGGTGACTTTAGTGTCTCCGTATGAAAAATATGGGACCTCTATGCCATTCACTGGAATTTTCCCTTGTATTGGAGCAATAATTCTCATCTTTGGATCGCTGGGATCTCGGAGAACTATATTTTTTCCATCATATGACTCTATGATTTGAGCATGACTGAATGCGACTTCCTTTGACGAGGGTTTCAAAAAAGCGGTTATTAAAAGCTTTAATTCATTAGGACCTGGTTTTAATCGATTCGCGTCAAATTTACTTATGGGTATTAACGAAGGGGAAACCGGGCCGACTTCTATTCCCATTTGCACTCCCTCGACATCAAATTTAAGGGGTGAAATTTTCTTCTGCAGTTCTTTAAGTGCGTTAACCACCTCAAGTGGGGTCATACCCCCATTAGGTTTAACTGCATCCTTAACAAAAACCTCTAATAATCGCTGAGGATTTTCAATAGGATCCTGACCGGAAGCTGCCGCGGCTCCTTGAAGGACATTCACGATACAAGTTGCGCCACATAGACCGCGCCTGCCGATAATGGAGGTCTGGTTGACCAAAAGATTTTTCGATGCAAGATCTTCCCACGAAAACGGATGTAGGAGTTTCGCGGCCGAAGGTTCTTCTAAATCAGCTGTACCATGATCGGCCGCAAATATCGCCCAGCTCAAAAACATAACCCAACAGCAAAAACGATTCATTTTTAAAATTTTAACATATTGAGCACCTGCGTTTCAGAATTTAAGTACCCCTGGATTTTCGGTCATACGCCGTCAAAAATCCATCTGCCTTATTGACCAATGATTTCCTAAGTAATCTTGCATCAATAACCGCGAAATTTTCCGCCCAACAACCTGGCACGAAAAATCTAAGGTCCAACCTCAACCCTCAACGGATTGAAAGCAAAACGCCGGCCCCCCCCCCCTCACTCCTTCTTGACATGATGCGCAAAAACCCACTATCACTGCGAGGGTGATTCTAAGCAAATGCCGAGCCAAGCTCCTTATATCGCTGATATTTTTTTCAGGCGCTGCGCAGGCTAAATTAGATTTTGCTACAGCAACTGAAATACTCCGGACTTCCAGAAGTCATAGCAGTCAGGTAATAGCAGCGGCCATTTCCGAGCTTTTTTCCTATCAAAGAATTGAAGGACAAAGGCGGCAAGTTTTCGAAAGTCTGCCTTTGGCCGACAAAACTCTTTTTTTAAAACAAATCTCGAAACTCAGTCCAGCGGAAGCTTTTTCCTACTTAGAGTTTGCACCAACTTATATAGGACTCGCGAGTGCCCAGGTCAGCTCTGATTTGGAGATGAAGGCCTACGTTGAGGTCTACCTCGAAGTGCTTTCCCAATTTCAAGGACGAGGAGTTAATTATCTCTGGGGGATCGTATCGACTCTTCCGCACTCTCCTTTTAGTCCGCAAGCGATCTCCCAAAAGGATGCTGCCATCGCTGAAATATATTCTCGGCTGAGTCTGCTTGAGCATGATGAGAGCTTTTTGAACGTTGAAATTAATCAGGTTCAAAGCAGCTATAAGGTGACTGATATTCAGCCTCTGGAACTTCTCGAGACCCAGATGAGGGAAGGGGCTGCTCCCTTAGCTTTTTCTGCATGGAATCGCCTAGCCTTTGGCCTTACTAACCACCGAGGTCCACGTGCCCAGGCCCTGCGTCAAGACATCTTAGATCGCGCGTCTCCCGACATGGCCATCGCCGTGCTGACCGGTCTTCTTCGAGGCCATAACGACGCCGATACCTTCTATATTTTGCTCCGGGCCCTAGGTGAAAACTTTCGACCGGACTCCCTTGCTATTCGGCAAGCGGCTTTAAGGGGCCTTCTACACTTCGAGGGGCCTGGCGTTGAATTTCTACTGGGGCGCGTGCTCTCGTCCACCTATGCCAAACAGGGCTTTGAGAAAGACCTCATTAAGCACCTTCGCACGCATAAGCTCGGTCGCCTTCTGTCGTGCCCGGGCGCCTTCCCCAATTCGGCATTGCCTGCCACTCCCGAATCCTCTAAAAGGTAAGCATGATTAGCTTTGGTCACCTTATTATTCTTCTCGTGATCCTCCTTCTCTTTTTTGGCCCCACACGCATTGAAGGCGTGGGTTCGGCTTTGGGCCGTGCTGTACGCGGCTTTAAAAAGGGATTGGATGGGTCGGAAGATGAAGTGGCCAAAGCCAAAGACGTTACGCCGCCCAATGAGAAGAGCAGCACTCCGGCTTAAGGCCCCACTTTTGCTGGAAACCCTAGGGTTGATCGATGCAACTGGCCCTTGGCCTTTTCTACAAATACTTTGTTGTTCTTCGTTGAAAAGCGAATCAACTCGCCTTCCAAAACTTCCCGACCTTTTTTTACGGAGGCAATTTTCTCGAGAATAATGTCGCCCGTAGCTGGGAAAAACTGCGCTTCTTGGCAGGTGGCGTGGCGCTCGTCTACGTAAATTTCCACCTTGCCCGACATTAAAATTCTCTGAACTCCGTCCACCTCGTCCATGGTCATTTTCTCAGCGCTCATGCGCACATTGTCTTTGGTCGTGGACGTTACGTTGCCAATGGCCTCCGATTTTTTCATGGATCCATCTTCGGCAAATTCAATATTTAAGCCCAAGCATTCAATTCGCATATTCTGCACATGGGCTTTAATTTTTTGGGCCGGACGAGTTCCCAAGCCCGGAGTGTCGAGGGTCATTTTCTTGGGGCGTTGTTGATCGAATAAAATCAGCAGGCGTTCACCCTGGAGGTCGAGGGCTTCTGATTTTACATTCACAGAACGCAAAAAGTAGGCTTGGTGAAGGTCGGGATAAACTGTGGCGTTCTGAGCTTTGATTTCTAGACCCTTTCCCTTAGCAATTTTTTGTTCGGCCACCACATTTTGAAGGATCTGATACTTTTTCTGGATGAGTTCAATTTTTAGCCCCTGACCGGTCATTCTCAGGCTGGCGTCTTTGCGAGCGGCAGCCTCATTATGGGCCTCTACCTTCTCGTTGCTCGTCAAAATCTTCTCAGTTGCGTTGTAGGCTGCGTCGGTGGTTTTGAACAAAAAACCATCGGGACTTAAAACCTGGGATTCTCCGAAAATCTGGAAGTCTTGGTTGGCCGTGTTGAGCAGTCCCTGTCGTCCGCGCAGCTCGAAGGGCTCTTCCTTCTCCCCGTAGAGAAGGGCTAGGATCTGGTCCAATACGCTCAGGTTTTCGGCCTTAAAGATGCGGGCACTGTCGGCTCGAAGCTCCAGATTTCGCTTCTGCATTTTGCTTTCAATCATGTGGAAGCCCTGAATCTCTACGGTGGGGCGTCCGTGAGGCATAACTAATGCGGCGAGTAACAGCGTGCCTCTCTTCATGATGAAAAGTAATTTACAATGGTGGGCATGGCCTTGAATACCGCAGTAGTGAAAAAATATATTTCTTTGGGCTTCCTTCTTTGGTCTGGGGTCATGCTCTTCTCCCCGGAATTGGGGGCCCAGGCGAAGAAAGCCCCGCTCCCGAAGGCCGCTGAGGTAAATAGCTCCACTAGCCCCTGGCCCTTTGATCATCGCCAGATCCTCCTCGTTAAGGACGAGAAACAGAACTTTCCCGACGATGCCGCAGTGGCGCAGTTGATGGATATTTTTGTTAAGAGGGGCCGGGTGCGCTGGGTGACCATGAAGGCAGGAACCGCGCAAATACTTCCTGTAGATGTTCCTCAGGATTTTGCCTGGCAGTCTACAAACGCTGTGCGTGAATTGGGTTTAAAATACAAAGTCGACGGCATTGTGCTCCTGGTTCAAAAAGGTGTGCAGCTTGATTTGCGTTGGTACGCCACTTTAGATGGGCAGCCACTTTTTTTTGAAACCCTCAGCTTGCCAGCAGCGGGTAGTCCGGTGGAGGAAGCTTTGCGCAAAAAGCGACTCCAGGATTGGACTCATGAAATCTGGGATCGAATTCCAGGCTTAGGTTATGTGGTGAATCGCGATTTGGGCACTCTTAAAATTGAGGGGGTTGCACAGAATAATGTGAAGGTGGGGACCTCTTTAGAAATTCGCAGACTTGTAGATATGGAGCGACACCCACTTTTGAAAACTTTAAATGGGATGAAAACGCAGCTTACGGGACGGGCCACTTTAGCAGATGTGGCGGACCCACTTTCGACTGCAAAAATTGATTACGAGTCTCAGGTGGATCCCATTCAACCAGGTGATCGCTACTTAGTGGTGCTTGGAAAGAAAGTTGACCCAGCACCCGGCGAAGCCGTCGCGACGGC
This sequence comes from uncultured Bacteriovoracaceae bacterium, assembly GCA_964477895.1. Taxonomy (GTDB): domain Bacteria; phylum Bdellovibrionota; class UBA2428; order UBA2428; family UBA2428; genus CAYZFQ01. The sequence goes on from CAYZFQ010000001.1 coordinate 360,631, forward strand.
AAAGCCAGAGCCAAATATCGACGAACAAGGTCGGGAAAAACTTTCACTCTTTGGTGAAGAAAGTACTGAAGAGAAAAAAATTAGTGAGCCCAACTCGGGCGGACTCGTGGATGCTTGGGCGGGGATTGCCTTGGGAACAGCACGCTACCAGGAAAATACCAATAACAACGTGTATAAGAGCACGGGTTTCGCGCCCAGTGTTGAGATGGGGGCGCGGCTTTACGTAACCAGTGAATGGATTTTAGAGGGCGACTTCGCCATGTCCTTTATCAACTATCGCAACACGCCTGATGCCTATGGTTCATCCATTTCTTCCACCACCAACAAAGTGGGGATGGGTGCGGCTTACCGATTTGTATTTATGGATGAGGGCCCTCAAAAAGGGGAAATGATCATGGGTTTAGGCTACCAACGCTTCGGAATGTCTATGAGCCAAGTGCGAGCTGCCATTTCACCCTCCAGCAAAAATTATTCAGGTTTCAATGTTAACTTCGCGGTGCAAATTCCCGTGATCGACAACTATGCCGCCTTCCTCAAAGCAAATCGCATGTTTGGCACCAATCTTACTGAGAGCCCCGCCAGTTCCGGCGCCGATAGTTCTGATACATACTGGGATGTGATGATGGGGGCGAAGTATCGCTTGAATCCGAGTGCCGACATTTTCGGAGGTTATCGAATGGTTACGGCGAGCAGTGATTTCACTCGGCAGGGAAGTCGGGCGACTATGGCCGATAGCTCGCTGTACCGAGCTAATTTATTTTTTGCGAATTATTTGTATCGGTTTTAGATTTGGAAGCTCGTCCTAAACTTTTACTCAAAAGATACAGCATCCCCGCCCAAATAAAGGTGAAACCCAAAAGCTTTAGCGAGGTCATGCGCTCACCATAAATTCCCACTCCGCACAAAAACATAAGTGTGGGCGCAATGAACTGAAAAAATCCCATGAGGTAATAAGGTAGTCTTCGAACAGCTTCGGCAAACCAGAAAAGGGGTAGGCCGGTGACTATACCTGAAGCTATTAAAAGCCCCCATTGGTAGCTGCTATGGGCCGCGAGGTTTTCACGGGAGAAATAAAAAAATATAATTGTGAAAGGCAAAAGTAATAAGGTCTCCAGCTGACCTCCGGCCAAGCTATCAATCGGTAAGAGCTTTCTCACGTAACCATAAAGACTAAAAGACACCGCGAGAGCCAGGGCGATCCATGGAATGCGGTGGGCTTCGAGCGTGATAAGCAACACGCCCACACTTACAATTGCGATGGCGAGTTTATGATATCCCTTAAGTCGCTCTTTGAGGAAAACAGTTCCCAGTAAAATATTTACAAGGGGATTTATAAAGTAGCCCAAACTCGATTCAACAATTTTTCCGGAATTCACCGCCCAAATGTAGAGAAACCAGTTTCCTGAAATAAGCACGGTGCTCAAAAATAAATAGATTGTGTGGCGTAGTGTGAGGGCGGAAAAAGGCAGGAATTTTTTATCTCGATAAAATCGTAGCAAGCTGTAAAAAATGCAGGCCCAAAAAAGTCGGTGGCAGAGGACTTCAAAGGCCGGGATGTCTTTGAGGAGCTTCCAGAAGATAGGTAAAAAACCCCAGCTGACATAGGCGAGCAGAGCGTAACGTACGCCTTCGTCGAAGGAGCGGTTTTCGGACTTCACGCTATTTTTTCTTAGGCTGAGGAAGGTCGCGCTGAATGACAGAATCGTTGGCGCGCACGCTACCTGCTCGATCGCGATTCTGATGAATTTCTATCTCGCGGTAGGCCTCACTTGTTCCGGGTGCCGTGGGTGGAGCCGGAAAGGGAGAGGGACTACCCGTGGGTATAGGAGGGGGCGGCAAAAGATGCACATTTGGCGCCTTCTTTTCAGAAGTCGCAAAGACAGATAGGGATAAAAAAGCACTTAGTTTAAGTGTGGTTCTTAGTGCGGTCAAAGCGAGCTTTCTGGCGATTAAACCAATCGCGAAATTTGTCGTAAGACTCGTCTAATTCCAAAAGATTATCGAGACTTAGGTAATCCGTTCGAGCCGATACTTTTACTTTATCGGCATTGTAATAGGAATATTCGTCTTGGTTTAGTTCAACGGCTTCGACCCAGGCTTTAATGGCGTCTTTGAGCCACATAGGAACGTTTCTGAGGTCGGCCTCGCGGGTATAATTTACCAGCTCCATTTTGATGTCATGTTGGTTCATTGCTTATTCTTTTATCCTATCTAGGAGCCATTTGTGAAGAAATCCGTTGGAAGAAAGGATTTCTCCTGAAAAAAAATTAAGCTCTGAGCCATCGTGGTGACTGCATTCGCCGCCGGCTTCTTCCACAAGTAAAATTCCCGCTCCCGTGTCCCAGGGAGAAAGTCCCCATTCCCAGTAAGCGTCGATTCTTCCATTCGCAACAAAGGCCAAATCAAGGGCAGCAGAGCCGTCTCTTCTGACGCCTAGCGTTAATTTGGTAAGCTTTTTAAACAATTCAAAGGCTCTTTCCCCCGAGCTGGATCTTTCCGAGGCAAAGCCTGTGGTGAGGAGGGCCTGCGGGGGCTCTTTGACCTGGCTGACCCGAAGCTTTTGTCGGTTTAAAAAAGCTCCGTTGCCTCGGGAAGCCGTGAAGAGCTCATCGTTTACAGGGTTGTAGGTCACCGCACTTTGAACTTTCCACTTTCCATTTTTCTTTTCCGCAAACGCGGCCGTGGTGCAAAAAAAAGGATAGGCCCGGCTAAAGTTGGTGGTGCCATCGATGGGATCAAAAATCCAGAACGCATCAAAGTTTTTGGCAATTTCTTCGACCGACTTTTTGCCTGCAGCTACATTTTCTTCGCCAATTACGGGAATCCCGGGAAAGGCCGCTTCAAATTCGCTCTTTAAAAATTCGTCCATCCGTTTGTCGTAAAAAGTCACCAAATCTTTATGGGACGATTTTGTTTTCATTTGCATGGAAGCGGTCCGACCCACAGCCGAGCCCGGGTTGGGAGCGTAGCCTTCCATGATCAAGGGTGAGCCTCGGCGTAGAATTTCTTCAGCCCGCTGGCTCATTTCAAGATAGGTTGCCTTCATTCTTGAATTTCTCCGGCCAGATTTTTTTCAAATAATTTACGAAAAGGTTCCAGTGAGTAACCACGGCCAAGGAGGACCATCATTTTTACCAGGGCCGTTTCCCAGGTCATGTCACCTGCCGAAATCGCGCCCGACTCTGCGGCGGCTCTCCCGGTTTCATAGAGGGATAGATTCACGGAGCCGAAGAGAGCTTGAGAGCAGATTACAGTGGGGATTCCGCGTTCCGTGAGACTACGAATAAAGTGAAGAACGGATTTTTCTTCCATGGGGATGTCGCCCGGGCCAAAGGCTTGGAGCAGGACACCCTTAATTCCGCTGTGAATGAGTTTCAAAAATACCTCGGCGTCCACACCTGGAAAAAGAGTGAGGCACAACACGCTGGTTTCAATTCGCGGGTCAAAGCTGTAAGGTCCTCGCGGAAGGGGAGAGTTATTGTACTCTGTTTTCACTCCCACCTTAGCCAGGGCGGGAAGATTGGGGCTTTCAAAGGCACTGAAGCTCGGAATGGAAACTTTTTTGCTGCGATTTCCACGTATCAAAACAGAATCAAAAAAAACGCAAACCTCTTTCACTACGGCTTCAGCGGCGATCTCAACAGCATAGAGAAGATTTCGGGGCGCATCAGACTTGGGATCTTCTAGTGGTCTTTGGGCCCCCGTTAAAATCACGGGCTTGGGCACGTTCTGCAGCATGAAACTCAAGGCGGCTGCCGTGAACGACATCGTATCGGTTCCGTGGGTAATTACAAAAGCGTCCCACTCATTCATTTGGCTGTGAAGCTTTTTGCCGAGTTCAATCCAATCTCGAGGCACCATATTGCTGGAGTCTTTGTTGAAAAGAATTTCAAAGTGAATGTGCGCGATGTCAAAAATACGTGGCACGTATTTGCGTAGAGCCATTAAGAAGTTCTCGGCGCCGGCGCTGCCGGACAAAGTCATGCCGATGGTGCCACCCGTGTGTAAAATGCAAATACGTTTTTTGGCAGACTGCTTAATTACGGACATTGGAAATATCCTTAAATATGGCTTTCATTAAATCGCGGCGCGACACCACCCCCATTAGTTTTTTTCGATCGTCCACCACCGGGAATCGTTTCACTCGATATTTAACAAGTAGAAGGAGCACATCTCGAAAGGGGGCCTTCAGGGGAATGGTTTTCGCAGGCTTGGAATAGGTGATGGGGCCATCGAGTTTCTGTCCGGCTCCCTGCAGCATGGCATCGAGCTCTGAATAGACTCCCAAAACAGTTTCGCTCTCGTCTACCACAACGAGTCCGCTGATTTTGTGATTGATCATCATTTCCATGGCGTGGCGAATGGTGGTGCTGGGCGTGGCGTAGATAACTTTCCGCGACATGAAATGAGAGATAGGAGTGAGGGCTAACTCAGTGGAGATGGGGGGAAGGGAGCTGGAATCGACCATAGGGTCTTTTTAACCGATAGAAATTCTTTTTTCGCCGTGGGGATGTTACTTTATTTCTTAGGGCAAAGAGGGGATGGGGTGATGGTCGCTAAAGGTAATAAACTAAGTACGGCGATGATCTTCACTCGTTCTGAGGAAAATGCAGCTTTGTTGCAGTCATTGCTGGAAAAAGAAGGGGTGCGTCTTTTGGAGTGGGTGGCGTCAGGAGTGAACTGGGCGGATGCCTGGACCAAGCATAAGCCGCAGCTCATTATTGTGGATTTGCACCTTCCCAGACGCGATGGGTTGTTTTGTTTGGAGAAGCTGAGGGGACTAGATCCAGATTGTAATGTCATTCTCACCCATGCCTATCTGGGCCAGATGGCCAACCAGTTGGAAATTTTAGCTTTGGCTAAGGGCGCGGAAGCCGTTTTGCAGCGACCTTTTACTGCGGCAAGATTTTCAAACACTCTTGCGCGGGTGGCCCGAAAAGTGGCGATGTCTTAGGGGCGCAAGGCATAGTCAGTTTTCTTTCTAGGAAAAGCCCAGCGAAATAAGATTTTGTTCCGCCCGAAGCTGTGCAATTTTTTGCAGCATCTCGTGCGCACTCAAGCGGTCAATTCCCAATAAATCCAAACGATTTTTCATTACGTAATTTTTTATCCCGACATAGTCCTTCCCCCACTCTACAATGCGAGTAAAGGGCCGGGCCTGCCAAAAATGTTTAAGTGAAGAAGCTTTTCTCCAGGCTCTACCTTTCTGAGCATCAAGAATAGTGCGGGCCAAAATCCCGCTAAGAGCGCGGATAAATCTGCGATAAGCGTAAATAGACTTGGGCTGAATCACAAGATGGACATGGTCGTGAGCCACTGCGATATCTCGAAGTTGCACTAGGGTTTTATTTCCCACATCCCTAGTGATTTTCTCAATCTGACTCGCCATTAAGATAAGACTCGTGACACCTCCGACGTTGGAGGTGGAAAGCTTCATCCACGCCGATTTCATCACCAAATGCATAGGCCGCTTCACGGCAATAGGACGAGCGGTGCGGGGATTGCCTTTGGCTTTCCCCGCACCTCCAAAAGCCTGCGACTTTTTCCAATCAAATCCGGGGAGAGGTATTTGAACGGATCGAGCTGCGAACTTCATAAGGACTTTCTACTCCAATATTTTACCAATGTAAATGACATCGCTGAAAATAGTTTGACGGCTGTTTTTTACTCCGTATTTTGTATGGTCTAAAAATGGAATTTTGTTCGGCGCTAACCCATCTTGGTTTTTTTTCTGATTGGGGGGTCTTCACTTTGATGTTGTTGAGGCACTTGCGCGGTTCCCCCGATCCTCTGCAGGGTGGGTGACGTGTGCAAAAAGTTCTCTGACGCCTTCTAAAACTAAAAAACCAGCGGGCCAGGATTTTGAAGTCCTGGCGCCGCTGGCACGATGTTTCGGGCGAAAAAATCCGTCTCCGACGGACACTCCGTTCCTTTAAGTTAGAGCTAAAGAAGGGAGGTTCTCCAACCCCGTCCTACTGGACAGAGTGCAAGTCGGTGGACCTCCCGCCCAAACCAAATTGGGCCTTAGTTACAAGAGCTTCAGAGCAAGTCCAGTGCTTTGGTTCGCTTGAGCCAAAGTTGCTACACCGGCGTTCTGAAGAATTGAAGTCTTGGCAAGCTCGGCCGACTCTACAGCCAAGTCAGCGTCCTTGATTCGGCTGTTCGCTGCCGACAAGTTCTCACGGTAAACTTCGATGTTGTTAATTGTAGAGCTCATTCGGCTTTGAACCGCACCGAAGTTAGAGCGCATTCCGGCTACCTTTGCGATGGCTTCTTCAACGCTATCCAAAGTGTCGCGAGCCGAAGACTTGGAATCTACAGATATGCCCGATACCCCAAGTGACGACACTGTAGCGTTAGCTTTGCTGGCGTCGTAAGTGATGCGGTTATTTTCGCTACCACGAATACCTACTTGGAAGTCGAGTTCGCTAGCGCTTCCGTCCAGCAATTTGGTTCCGGAATATTCGGTAGTTTGGGCGATCCGTTCCATTTCTTGTTTGAGTTGTTGCACTTCGATGTTTACGAAGCCACGTTCTTTTTCGCCGATAGTATCGGAAGCGGCTTGAGTGGCCAATTCACGAAGTCGAACCAAGATGTTCGAAGTTTCGCTCAGTCCACCTTCTGCCACTTGCACGAAAGAAATACCGTCTTGGGCGTTACGTTGTGCTTGGCCGAAGGCTCTGATCGATCCGCGCATTTGTTCGGAGATCGCGAGGCCGGCCACGTCGTCCATCGACTTGTTGATGCGATAGCCAGAAGACAGACGCTCCATGGCTTTCTCTAATCCTGAACCGTTTTGGCGCAGGTTGCGTTGCGCGTTCACGCTCGCAATGTTTGTTTGAATTCTCAGACCCATAAAAAACCCTCCCTAAAACTCTGGGCACCATGCTCAGAGTTGTTTTCGATTGGGATGCTGGGTTGAGGCTTTGGGCCTCTAACGCATCGCATCAAAAACTGATATACCGGGATCGGCAGAGGGCGAAAAATCTTTAATGCATTGCGTTGTGAATGGGCGGGGGGTTGGTGCGAAGTGCTGTGAGTTCAGCAACTTAAAGAATTATATAAAGTTTGTGTAAAAAAAAGACCCACCCCCAGGAACCCCTTTAAAGGGGTTCCCGAGGGTGGGTCTTTTAGATCTGATTAGAAAATTGAGTCCGCCAGAGGCGGACCCATCACAATCAACCGATTAACTTCAGAGCCATTCCAGTGTTCTGGTTGGCTTGAGCTAATACCGAAGTCGAAGCTTGAGTCTTCACGGTGTCACGAGTCAGGCTCGCAGTCACATCCGAGAAGTCAGTATCACGAATTCGGCTCTTAGCAGCGCTGAAGTTCTCGATCGCAACTTCCGTGTTGTTGATCGTAGAACCTAAACGGTTTTGAAGGGCACCGAGGTTAGCACGATTGCTGTTCAACACGATCAGCGATTTATCGAGAGCATCCAAGTTGCTTTGAGCAGCTTGTTTGGTTCCGATATCAACTTTGCTCAGGCCAAGCGAATCCAAAGTCACGTTGGTTTCGCCAGGATTGTAGCTAATACGGTCCAAGAATTCGTCGTTCTTCACACCGATTTGAAACTCAAGCTTTTCGCCTTCTCCGCGAAGAAGGGGCGTGCCGTTATACTCAGTAGACTGAGCAATTCGTTGCACTTCAAGTTTCAATTGTTGGGCTTCACGGTTGAGGTATTCGCGCTCTTTTAATCCGATAGTGTCGGAAGCGGCTTGTACGCTCAACTCACGAAGACGAACGATCATGTTAGAAATTTCGTTCATGCCACCTTCGGCCACTTGAACGAAAGAGATACCGTCTTGAGCGTTACGCGCTGATTGACGGAAGCTTCGGATGTTGGCATTCAAGTTCTCGCTGATCGCAAGACCTGCCGCATCGTCGGCTGATTTGTTGATTCGCGAACCGGAAGAGAGTTTCTCATATCCAGACGCTAGTTCGGCTTGGTTCGTACGCAAGTTTCTTTGCGCGTTGATGGCCGACATGTTTGTATTAATTCGCATTCCCATTTTTAGTCTCCTGTATAAAGGTTCATAATTTTCCTTCCGTGTATAATTTCCAGGTGGAGCGTCCTGCCGGGACATCTCGCTTCATCCGAACCTGGGCTGCCATCAGTGGCATGTGGTTAAAGGTCAAAAAAAATTTTTAGGTCTATGACCGCCGCAAATGAATACTTCACTCGCAGAGTCCATCCTTAGCCCGAACAAAATGTTCTCAGTCTTCCGAACCCCCTTTCTCTCTGACCCGTAACCGCGTGCACCTTTAGGCTGTGAGCCTCGAGGAGCGTTTAGCGCCACGGAATCTTCAAGCTGAACCGAGAAAGTTTTTTGACGACTTTTCTCGATACATAGTGTCTATCGGGAAATTGACGCTGAACTTTAGGCAAAAACGAAAGAATTTCAGTGTTTTAAGGCGAGTTTTGTAATGCTGCGCGTAAAGTGCTCACAATCATTGTTGCTTTGCCTCGCTGACGATATGCTGAAAGAGTGAATCTGCAGCACATTTCAGTCTTGTTGGACGAGATTTTGGACTCAGTGCCGTCAAAATCTATGGGTTCTTACTTAGATCTCACGGCAGGTGGGGGCGGTCATTTAGCCGGAGTCTTAAAAAAATGTCCGACTTGGCTCGCGGAGGCCTGGGACCAAGACCCCTTGGCTGAAGCTCGCATCCGCCAACGCATCGGCAAACACTCTGGATTTGATTTTAAACTTAAAAACTTTCGCGAAGAGCCGCGTGATGGGAAAAAGTACACCTACATTTTGGCTGATCTCGGGATTTCTTCCTTTCAGGTAGATGATCCAGAGCGCGGAATGAGTTTGTTTTCCGACCAACAACCAGACTTTCGTATGAACCCGCAAAAGGGTGAGAATTTTCTCACCTGGTTGAGGACAAAGAGTATAGAAGAGCTCAGGGCGATCTTCGAAAATTTTGGCGAAGAGCCCCGGGCTGAGAAATTGGCTTCCGCGATGAAGTCGTGGGCCCCAGATTCTTTTCAATCCTCCAAAATTTTGGCGCAGAAAATTGCCGACACTCTTTCCTATAAAAGTCCTAGCCGTAATCATCCCGCAACCCGGGCTTTTCAGGCCCTGCGCATGGCGATAAATGGGGAGTTAGATGCCCTCAAAGAGCTCTTGGACTGGGCTCCACAGGCCCTAGAGTTGGGGGGGCGCTTGGCTATCATCACCTTTCACTCTCTCGAAGATCGGCTGGTAAAAAATCGCTTTCGTCGCTTGGCCCAAGAAGGCTCCTTCGTTATTCTAACAAAGAAGCCTGTGCTGCCTTCTTTGAGGGAGCTTGAGGAGAATCCTCGGTCTCGGAGTGCGAAATTGCGTATTCTTGAGCGGGGCGCCTGAGGACCAGGATCAAAAGGGGGATGGGATTTTGAGACCTTGGTTAAAATTGTGTTCTTTTTTTCTGCTGTGCGTGGTCTTTCTTCTTTTTCATATTTGGACTCGCACCAAAGTTGTGGAGCTAAGTTACCGCAGCGCCGGGGTGCAGAAATCGGTTCAAAGCCTCGAAGCAAAGCTTATTCGTCTGCAAAGTGAACGTAGTCGGCAGCGAAGCGGAGAAAATCTAGAAGCCTGGGTGAGGCGCTATTCAGCCAAAGGGTTGATTTTTGAGAACCCAAAGCCCGAGCAAATACATTACTTTTCCACTGAGAGTCTATGATTCGGATTCGCTTGTATATTCTCAGTGGCTTCTTTGTGGGAATTTTTGCCCTTATTCTTTTCCGATCTTTTCAATTGCAACTTTTGCCTCACGAAAAGATAGAGGCTCTGGCCCGACGTCAATCTTCTCAAAAAATTGAAATCGCGGGACGGCGTGGGCCCATTAGCGATCGAGAAGGGCGCATTCTGGCCGTTTCTGTGAATTCTCAGTCACTCTTTGCCCACCCTCATCAAATTGCAAATCCTCAAAAAACTGCGCGCGCCCTCGCTCGCAAATTGGGATTGTCGGAGCGCCACATCTTGAACCGACTTAAGGAAAATCCCGAAAAAAGATTTGTTTGGCTTTCCCGTCAGCTTTCCAATCGTCAGCTTCAGAACTTATCCAAAATGAATCTGAAAAATTATCCTGGCATAGGTGTGGTGCAGGAATATCGTCGGGAATACCCGCGGGAAACTCTAGCTTCTCATATCCTGGGCTTTGTATCCTTAGACGGCAAAGGACTTGAGGGAATCGAAAAAAAGTTTGATGCTCAGTTGCAGGGCGAAGCCTCTGAGCTGAGTTTCAAGAGAGATGCCAAGGGCCGTGCACTTTTTCTGAGTTCTGAAAAACGCGATAGTCTTAGCCATGCCGGTCAATCGGTGGAGCTCTCGATCGACGCCAACCTCCAAGCTTCTACGGAACGGGCTTTGGCTCGGTCCGTAGCAAAATTTTCGGCCAACGGTGGGATTGCCATTGTGATGGAACCCAACAGCGGTGAGATTCTTGCGATGGCCGTAAGCCCCGGATTCAATCCTAACGAAGCGGGAAAATTTGCAGCCGAACAGCGTCGCAACCGCAGCATCACCGACCCCATTGAGCCCGGAAGTGTGGTGAAGCCCCTGGTGGTGGCCAAAGCCATCGAAGATAAAATTGTCACAGAAAAAAGTTTAATCAATGCCGGCCAAGGCTTTGTTCGGGTAGGTCGTAAAACAATTGGCGAGGCGGATGCAAAACATCGTTTTGACCGCGTAAGTATTGCAGATCTGATTCGAGTCTCGAGCAATGTGGGGACGGTTTTTCTACAGCAGAAAATGGGTTTTGAGAAAGTCGAAGAGATTTTTTTACGACTGGGTTTTAATAAATCGACGGGGCTTGAGGTGCCCGGCGAATCTCGCGGACTTTTTAAGCCCGTGGGGCGCAATCAATTGCTCGAACAAGCGACAATGAGTTTTGGCCAAGGTTTTGCGATTACGCCGATGCAGATTATCAAGGCCTACGCGCCTCTAGCTAACGGAGGTTTTAATATCCAACCTCGTTTGGTCAAAAACGCTCCTTTGGCAGAGGGTGGAGTGCCCGACCGAGTTTTCTCTGAGTCCACGGTTGTAGCTATGCGAAAAATTTTAGAGCGGGTGGTGCAAGACGAAGGCACGGGCGTTCAGGCCAAAGTTGAGAATTTTTCTGTGGCTGGGAAAACCGGAACTTCCCAAAAAGTAGATTTCAAGAATGGTGGGTATAAAAGTGGGGCGTACTGGTCGTCCTTTGTGGGCTTCTTACCGTCTCAAAAGCCTCGATTTTTAATCTACACGATGATCGACGAAGCTCGGGGCCTTGAGTACTACGGAGGGCAAGTTGCAGCCCCTCTCTTTTCGGAGATCGCTCGGGATGCCTTGCGGCTGATACCCGAAAAACGAACTCCCCCTAAAGCCCAGGCAGGAGTTCAGTTGGCAAAAAAAAATAAGAAGGTTCTTCCCGAGGCAAGACCTCCGCTGATGGAGAAGGATGGCCCAGAATCTTTGCAGGAATTGCCGCTTCGCCAGGCTTTGCGAAAGTTAGAAGGTCATAAGGCGCGAGTGGAAATTCTCAACGTGGGAACCAAGGTCGACACAGCCGAGTATATTTACGACAAAAATTCGGAGCTCACCAAGGTCCGACTCAGGCTACGGTAATGGGATTAAAAGATTTGCTCATCCAAAAGTTTCCTGAAGGGATATGGAAGGATCGGCGATTGGTTTGGGACAGTCGGCAAACGGTGGGAGATGAGAATCCCGAATGGGTCTTTCTCCCCACGGACTATCCGCTTTCGCCGGAGATCCAGCAAGATTTATTGAAGCGGCCTCAGGCCCAGCCCCTCGTTAAATCTCGTAAAGAGTGGGGAATGATTTGGTCGCAAATCTATCAGAACCCTAGTGCCCGCCTCAAAGTGTGGGGAGTTACTGGCACCAATGGAAAAAGCACCACGGTGGCCATCTTGCGCCAACTTATTCTTGCCTTTGGTGAAGACGTGGCGGAGTTGGGAACCTTGGGGCTTAGCTACTATAAAAACTTGAAAAGCGAAGAAGCTCAGCAACACTGGGAGACCGGTTTCACAACTCCCGAGGCTCCCACATTGCAGAACTTAATGGCCCAGCTTCGGGACGCGGGCGTAAAAAATCTTGTGATGGAAATTAGCAGTCATGCTTCGACCTTGGGGAGAGTGGCAGGAGTGGATTTTGATGGACTCATATTCACCAATCTCAGCCAAGATCACTTAGACTTTCATCACAGCATGGAGGCCTACGAAGCGGCAAAGGCGGATTTGTTTTTAAAGTACTTGCCCCTAGAAAAATCGCACAAACGCAAGTGTGTAGCTATTAACACTCAGGATCCTGCGGGACTTCGAATATTTAAACAGTTGCCTGAAGATTTTGCGGCGAAGCCTTTTGCCCCGCAGAAAAACTATCAAATACTTAAGAGTGAGGCCTGCGGATTAAAAATTCAAAGCGAATGGGGAGACGTTGAGAGCCCTCTAGTCGGGGACTTTAATGCCGAAAATATTATGGGAGCTCTCTCCCTGCTCAGCTTTCACCCGGCCTTTAGTTTTGACCGAGCTCGGGATGTTCTTAAAAATTTTAATGGTCCCCGAGGCCGTATGCAAAAGGTTCCCGACCCTTTGTCCAGGCGACATGTTTTTGTGGACTATGCCCATAGTCCCGATGCCCTCGAGAAAGTTCTTCTCACTTTGCAGAAAATTAAAAAGCCTGGCCAAAAGCTTAGCGTGGTTTTTGGCTGTGGTGGAGATCGAGACCGTTTGAAGCGGCCCCTCATGGGGAAAATTGCCAGCCTTGTTGCCGACCGTATTATAGTTACGAGCGATAATCCGCGCGGTGAAGACCCTCAGTCCATAATTGACGAGATTGCTTTGGGAATCTTAGCAAGAGAGGGCATGGAGTGGAGTGAGGAAGTGTCGCGTGAAAAGGCCATCGGCCTAGCCATTCAAGCCATGAAAAATGATGACTTAGTTCTGATTGCGGGCAAGGGCCATGAGGAATTTCAAATTATCGGCACTCAGAAAAATCGCTTTTCCGATTTTGAAGTGGCCCTCTCCTTCATGCAATCTTAACTCTTAATTCACGCAATCTTAATATTTGCCCCCACTTTTTTACGTACAATAGAAGAGGTGAAAAACATCGGGCTATCTATTTCTAAGGCCAGCCTAGGATTGATTTTTCTATTTGCAGTTGAGGAAGCGGCACAGACAAGTCCGGTTGAGGCCATTAGGCGGGGAAACACTCAAGAGGTGGTGACGGCGGCAAGAGAAGGCGCTCAGAATGTGATCGAGATTTCAAAAAGAGCACCCAAGTCTTCTTCACGTTCACCAGCGGCTTCAAAAGTTCCGAGTAAAAAATCACCAAAGAAAAAGGCGAGTTCTGTGGGGGAGCCTGACGGCGGTCCTCCCACTTCGTCGGCAACCTTTAATTTTCAAGATGCCCAAGAGGTCGAGGATTCAGACGACAGTCCACGATCTTCCAGCCGCTCGTCCGGCTTTTTTTCTAATTTCGGGCAAAGGTCTGGACACAGGAGCACCCCTAGCGGCGATAGTGATATCAACGGCGAAGATAGAGAATCTTCCAAAGATGCTTGGAAGAACTTTAAAGGTGGAAAGTATCCCAATCTCGATCGCTTATTTGATTCTGCAATTAGGCTGTCTCGAGGAAAGTTTCCAAGAAATATGTGTTACCGAGCTGTAAAGCATATGCTCTACGATGCCGGCTGTTTACCCAATCAAAGCTTACAGAGTAACGATGCCCGTCGAGCTATTAATTTTTTAAATAACGTCAATAAGTTTCCGGGGCACTTTCAAAAAATCAGCGTTCGTAGTCCGGAGGCGGCGCCTCCCGGAGCTATTCTAGTTTTCGCTTTTGCTGGAAAAAGCTGTTCTACGACTATGAGACACTCAAAGTTTGCTGGGCACATCGAGATTAAGTCACCGGTAGGGTATCATCACTTCTCCACCCGCAGTGGGGCCTTTGGTCGTCAGTTGTGTGGAGCTTATATGCCCCTTAAGTGTGGTACTTATGGATCTAAGAAAGGAAAGCGATGAAAGCTCTAAAAGTCATTATTCTCGGACTCCTTCTAAACTCCTCAGCATTTGCCCAGTCTCTTATGCAATTAAGGACCGAGGCTGGTGTTTTAGAGGCGGGACTAGAACACATTTTAGAAAAGAAAAAAGAGGAGCGAGCGGCCGGTATTCAAGCCATCGTCACTCGTTCTGTAGAAGTCCTTTCTAAAGCCGTTGAGGAAATGGAGAAAAGACCACCTGAGCCCTTGGTTTTGGAAAAATTCCTATCCCTTGCCCTAAAAATCAATCGCTACGAGGGAACTCTAGCGATGGCCGAAGTCTTTGTTCCTATCTACGAGACAAAGGAACAAATTGCTTTGTTGGATTCTGTCCTTAGGCTTAAGAAATTCGACTCTAAAGAAGTGAAAAAATTTCGCGAAGAACTTAAGGCTAAGCGTCTCGAAGCTACCGAAGGAAACGGCTAAAAGTTCTTCAGTTTTTCTTTCGTAACTTCACGCAATCTTAATTATTTTTTAGCCCCTACTACCCGTATAATGACGTAGTGCGTTACGGAATTTCTATGGCAATTTTATTGGGTGCAATCCTCTCAGGTTGTGGCCAAAGCAAACTCTCCAAGCAGTTCAACTCGGCCGCAAAAAAGCAAAGCGACTTAGATAGCATGCAACTGGAACTTTTTAGGCGCAGTCCCACTATTGATGGGGCAAATTTTAGTCTTACAGCTCGGAGCAATATCGATGGAGTCCCGCGCTCACCTATCAGCTTTCCCAACTTAAAATCAGTTACGGGAACTCTTCAGAGCTCGCAATTTGATGTGGTTGACGACTTAGCACAACAGTATTCACCAAGTTTTTTTACCTGGGCTGGCAAACTAGTTCCTAACTTTAGTTCGGATTTTCGCACCCTCATGGCTTACTCCCACCTCCAAAAAGCTTACAACTATGCCCAGGGAGTTCTTGGCTCTTCTTATAATTTGGAAGATCCAATTTACGATCCCAACAGCACAAGTACGGCAGAAACCTTTCATGTCTTTCCCCTCATTGTTGAAGCCAACAAAGTGGGCGACGCCACTCAGACTCAGTACGATTATCTCAATCGGAGCATACTTTTTTACCGAGACTATATCGAAACTCGCTATGCTACCGCCGATGAAGCCGATGTGATTTATCATGAGTTTGGGCACGTGGTGCAGCATGTGATCAACCCCCTTCTTTTCGTCGTGCCCGGCAATCGTGACCTCAATGCCATGTATGAAGGCCTTAGCGACTTTTTTGCCGCAGCTGTTGCTCGCGACGATAAAGTTTTGACTTATCTTGAGAGCAATTCCCCACCGCTTTTTTCAGATACTAATCAGCAGGGTCCCATTCACTCTCGTAGGATAGATAATAACCTTGCCTTCCCTGCGGCCTTCACCGGAGCCCATCACTTAGACGGAAGAGTGCTGGCCAGTGCCCTTAACGAGTTTAGAAAGTATCTTCAGGGCAGCGGCATGGGTGAAGAGGCCGCCTGGGACAATACCTTTAAACTTTCCCATACGGCCCTTAACCTGATGACTTCCAACTTGAGTTTTCGTGGTTACAGCAGCGCTCTTATTTCGCAATGTGGAAGCTTGAGTTGGTGTGACGCCACCAAGTCGTCCGTACTTTCGAGAATTCTTACAGAACGAGGTATACGCCTAGCCACGCTCAGTGCCCCTGTGACAACGGCACTGCCTATGTATGAAAGTCCAAGTTCGGGACTTTCTCTAAACTCTGTCCCACTTGGCTTTATGGAAATTCCCGGGCTCTCCAATCAAAACGGAAAGGTGGATCCCTGTGAGGTGGTCCTCATTTATCCTAACGTCAAGGGTCACTCCACCCACGAGCTGACCAACGCCACCATGCAACTTCTCAATCTAGCGGCGCCCATTGGCTTTACGCCTTATTCGGCAAGAAACTCTGCTGGAGACGTGGGATCCGTGGAGCGAAACTGGATAGGTGAGCAGGTCACCAACAGCGGTGTGGTTCCGGCGCACTATACAAACATTACGCTAAAAGATTTTCCACGTTTGGCTCCCGGGGAAAACTATTCCGCACTGGCTTCCAATTTGAATTCGCGTCTGTACCAGACCCAGCAGAAGGCCTACTTTTCTCGCCGACCGAGCTCTACTACTTTTCCGGCGACTACGGGATGGATGGTGCGGGCGACTCAGGGTCAGGCCCGGATCCAGGCTAACTTTAAGATGATTGCTCGGTCGGCTTCTTCGCTTAATGACGTCTACGGAGCGCAGACTTTTAGTCAGCAGGTTACGATTGAGTCTACGAGTCCGCCGGTGAGCTGCAATTGATATGCGCGTCCGACTTTGGATGTTTTTTCTTTCAGCTCTTGCAAGTAATTTTACTGGGGCTCAGACCACTCACAATAATTCAAATGGTGATTTAAAAAACGAAGCCCGAGCTTCAATTGCAGCTCGCTTTGGCAAGCCCGTTTTTTGTGAGAATCCGGAGCCCTTTAAGGCGAAGCCTCGGCAAATGCTATCGGGAGTTCTTTCCGTAGTTGCCCCCCACAATTTACAAATGGAAAACGCCGAACCCTACTTTTATGCCCGGCGAATTGAGGGCAAGGGTCTACGAGTGTACTATCACGACGCGCGACGAATCGAATCTCCTAGCACTTTGGTGGCCTACTTAGCGGACTCTGACTCAAATGGGGAGATCCAGCAAATTCTCTTTGTTCGGGGTAATCAGCGGGAGATTAAGCTCGCAAAAATGCTAGATCTCGGGGCGGGCCTTTCTTCGGACCAAGAGGAAGCTGCGCCCTTTCGTGAAAAATTAGACAATATGGGAAAAAATTTTTTCAGAGTCGAAAACGCACCTAATGCCCACGGTCAGAAAGCCTTAAGTGAGCCAGAGCGAGAAAAAATCGCGGCTTGTTCCAATATGGATGATCTCATGCGAGCGGTTGTAAGCGCGGGCAAGAGTGTGGGATGGAAGCCCTCAATGGCAGTAGACGATGGAGCCGGCGAGGATTTAGTTCGTGCTATTGGTGTGAAGTTCGCCAACCCTGCTCATTCCTACCTTGGGGCTCCCGCGCGCTTTGTGGGATCGGTTATAGACTTGGGCGAGGCCCGTAATGATTTTGTGGAGAATGAGAAAAAATGGGTAAAGAATGCGAAAATGGACGGAGCTTTGTCTGTTATCCCGCAGGGTGTTCAGCGAAATCTAGCTAAAGTCATGCTGCTGGACACTGCCCTACAAAATGAAGCTAGCATTAGAACAGGCGCAAACTTTGTCGCCTCTATGGGGACAGGGATCGTGGGCAAAGGCAAAGCATTTATTAAAAGTGATTGGGATGAAATGCAGCAGGTCGTTACAAATTCTGCAGCTGACCTCATATTTATCGGTGGAATTATAAAAATGGCTACCCCTCATGTGAAAGCTCCAAAAATAAACCTTCGTAAAACACCCGTCGTGAGTCAGGCCGCCGTTATAGATCAGACGGTGAACAATGTGGACCGACTCGGAAATACTGTGGGAGTGGGTGAAGAAGAGCGAGAAGCCAAGGAGCCTGCTCGTTAACGAATTCTTAACACTTCGCTAACCGTATCTTGTTTGGATTGCTTCTATGCTCAACCACTACAATAGATAAATGAAGGATATTTCCCGTCTTTTCTATTTGGGATTATTCGTTTTTGCGCCGGCACTTCGTGCCCAAGATACACCTGTGTTGGATAATACTAATAACGATGAGGTGGTTGAGAAGGCCAAAAAGGACGCCGAAGAGAGTGTGGCAAATCTTGAGAAGAATAAACAGAAGTTAGATGAAGCCGCTCAAGCCGGTGAATCGCTCCGCGAAAAACTTAAAGAATCTTTTTCTAAGTCTAAGGGTGGGGGCAGTAAGGACTCCGGCAATTCCGATAAGGAAGCGGGCGGAGCTGGAGCTCCGGCAGGAACAACTACAGGCACTGGACATGGCAAAGCCGATGAGAATGGCGAAGCTATGGCTCCCCGCAAAGACGGCTCTACAGGTTATTACGCAGAATCGAAGGACCCCTCCGAAGTCATGGGTCCCAAAGAAGCCTACCGAAAACAAAACTTTAAAGGTCCGGCTGAATCTAACTTAAACTGGGAAGAAATAAGCGCACGACGCAGAGCTCGTTCGGACGCCCCCTTTGAACTCGGTTCGGACGCACTCAATGAATTTAAAGATGTGAATTGTGAAAATGGACAGTTCCCCCAGAACTCCCTTCAATTTATGTTGGAGGCGGGCCGAAATCGCCTAGAACAAGAGGGCAATCCCTCGGCCGAACGGTGTCGGATGGTCGGAGCCCAAGTTGCCAAACTGGCGGGTATGGCCGAAGGAGAAAGTAGTTTTAACTTTTCCTGCCTAACTTTGCACGGATCGGAAAAAGAGTCTGGTCGAGCAGGCTTTCGCTCCGTTTACACCCCCGACAATAAACGATGGCAAATGTCTTCCTATGCATCTTATAAAAATGCACTCTCTGAGTTTGGTGGGAGTGTTAACCACACCACCAACAATGGGGTGATGCAGATTTCTCCAGATCAGTTTATTCGTAAGGGAGCTACAGAACTTCTGGATTTCTACTCAAGCGGAAGTCCCGACGAAATCCTGAAAAAGTGTGGAACCGGTCGAGCATTCCATGACAGCGCCGATGCTCTGGCTGGAGAAATTGAAGAGTTAGCTGGACGTCGTACTTTGATGTTCAAGGAAAGAAATGGTCAAAAAATCTACACTAACTTCGCTCGGAGCGCGCGCGACGTAAGTAGATGGCTAACCATATGTCCTGCCCTGAACTTTGCTATGGCTCAAATAATTTTAGATGACTACGGGTACTCAGGCGGAGATTCATCCAAAATTCGAGCCTATTTCGGCACGGCCGCCAAAAAACCTCGTTGTGAACAAGTCATCCAACAAGCCCTCTGCGGCAGCTCAGGCCAGCTAGCAAGTAATTAGCCCAGGCGCGTTAAGGTCCTCAATATTTTCGCAAGATCGCCGATAAGAGATATCGGAAGGGGAGATAGATATGAACGTTAAGAAGAACAAAAAAAGAGGCCAAACTTCGGTGGAGTACATTCTCATTATCGGAGTCATTGTGGGCGTGATTATGCTTTTCGGAAAAACATTCCGTGAAAAAATCGCGGTTATCACGGATGGTCTTTTCTCGAACATCAACAGCAATATTCAGAGCAGCACCAACCCCGGAGGTTGATGTGAAAAAACGAAAAGGACAGGCTCTTATCGAGTATGTCCTTCTCGTTGCCCTGCTTTCTACCGCGACATTGGTCTACGTGAAATTTTACGGCAAAGAAGTGTTGGGGAATGGTCTTAGGGCTTTGAAGGGGAGGATGGGGGATTGTATCTCTCATACGAATCGACAATGCAAATCTGGCCAATAAAGAAGAAGCGAAAAAAGAATAAACGCAGCGGTCAGACCGCCGTGGAATATATTCTGCTTCTGGCCGTTCTCACGAGTGTCCTTGTAGCAGGTCGCAAAGCTATGATGGAACCCCTCAATCAATTTTTTTCGATTTACGTGCGCGGTTTTTCCAATACCTATAATCCCGAGACTTCCGCATCCACAGGCGGCAAAGATTTTACCCTTTATTACCTCAACGGCGGCTCCCCTGCCCCTACCTCCACGGTCAAGGTACGTTGATATGAAAGGCGCATCTTCACGTTCTAAAAGCGGCCAAACAGTTATTGAGTTTTCTTTTGTTATTATTCTTTTTGTTTTTATGATGATGGTCACCATCAATGCGGTGATTGCCTTTTGCACCCACCAGTACGTATCTTATGCCGTTTTTATGTCGGCTCGGGCCTACCAGGCTGCGGGGGGCACGGCCGACGAATCTCACACCCGAGCTGTGGCAGCTCTTCAATCCTACCTACCGGGCATTCCCGACGACAGCGGTGAAGGCCTTAGTATTCCTCTCACCATGCCGGGGATGGCCAAGCCCATTGCCACTATCGAGGGCGTGAACGTGCGTTCCCCCCAGCTTTATGACTATGGCCCCGCTGGTGAAATCGCAAACGTAGAAATTTATGTGGATTTTTCTGTTCCTTTTGTGGACCTCCCCTTAGGACCGGAAATGCGGGCGCGGTTCGGAAAAATTCCTCTCCGGGCCAGTTCATTTTTTGGCCGAGAAGCCTCACAGCAAGAATGCCAAGCTTTTTTTAAAAGATTCTTAGAGTCTTTTAAGATTTCCGGAGAAGTCGCGGGAGCTTACGAGAACTTTTCCTCGGAGTTTTTTGGAAATATGGAGGACAACGGATGTTGATCACTTCAAAAAAAGGCCAGGCCATTACAGAGTTTCTTCCGGCCTGCATTATTTTATTTATGGTGATGACGGCCGCCCTTTCGTATTACCGGGTGATGCGCGCGGCTTCCATTCGCCAAGAAGTGGTGCGCAATTTGACCTTTGCTAAAATTCGCAATTCTGGACCTCTCACCACCACACCCGACCAACTCGCCGGTGGTTCAGGGTCGGGACTTCCGCGACTTAACATGGAGCGCATCAGCGTTTCCGGTGGGCGCAATGCCATTGCCGAGACTCCGGTGATGAATGCCGGAAATCACGACTTTATTCGCTTTGATTCCAACTGTTTCACCGTTTATCCGGCGGATCCCAAGGTCACGATAAAACTGGGTCCCCTCATGATGGCCGGTGACCTAGGGGATTTAGATTTTAGCACCTACGCCGTGATGTACCGGGGCCCGGGGGGCGGCTGTCCTTAGGCCAATTTAAGAATTTTCCGAAAAGTTCCGACAAGAACTTGAAAGAAATGGGGGATTTGTGAACCAGTCGAGAGCCTTCTTGATGAGCATCGTGTTTGCCGGCCTCGCCATGCTTTTGGTTTACTTTTACGTTTCCGAGCGTGAGAGCAGCATTTCCGCCGAATACGGCACGCCCATTGCGGTGATCGTTGCCGCCAAAGACATCAACGAGTTCGAAGAAATTCAGCAAAGCATGTTGGCCGTAAAAGTCGTGCCCATGAAATTTGCTCAGCCAGGCGCTTACAACATGATCAAATCGGGTAAGACCGAAAAACTTTCGCAGTTTACGGTAGAAACTTTTGTGGGCGCCGTGGCTTCGGCTCCCATTCGTAAGGGTGAGCAGGTCCTCTTAAATAAAGTTTTACTCAAGGGCGTGGAAACAGGCTTGGCCTCACAAGTCGCCATTTCGCGCCGAGCTCTTTCGATTCCCGTGAACGACACCACGGGAGTGACTAAACTTTTAAAACCCGGCGACCGCGTGGATCTTATCGCGAGCGTTCAGTACAAGGGTCAGGGCGGTCAGGAATCTGAAGTTAAAACCCTCATGCAAAACGTTCACGTTTTGGCCGTGGGTGAAGTGATCCAAAATAAAATTCCTACAGCCTTTGAAGTGGATCCTCTTTCAGGAACCCGAAAGGCTTTGAACCTTCGGGGGAGCCGCCAGTTCGGAACCATCACCGTAGAGGTCACCCCCGGCGAAGCTCAAAATATTATATGGGCTCTTCAAAACGGTTCTGAAATTTATACCAGCCTTCGAAATCCCGTAGATCGTGTGGTGGCCTCCGTCCCCACATCAACTGTGGACGAAGTCTTGGGACCTAACTCCAAAAAGGCCGAGCGGGAGCGAGTCAAACCCGTTATCAAGCCCGTGGAAAAAGCTCCGCCTCCGCCACCGCCTTCCAGCTTCAGCAACTCGGGTGGGGGATTATTTAAATAATATGAGAAAGTCTTTCTTAAAGTTTTCTCTTTTGGTACTCGGAGTTTTTATAGGCTCCCTTCGAGCTCAGGACGCCGAGCCGGCTCCAGATTCCTCAACTAACCGAAATCCAGCCATGGTTCCTCCGGCGGGTTCACCGGCCGAAGCTGAGCCCGCACCCACTCCCTTGGCTGAAGAAACCCCAGCTCCCACTCCGCTTAAGGAAACCCTTTCATTAATAGACGGGATTAAAAGCGATGTTCCTGGATCCATTGCAGATACCAACGTTAACCGAATCATGGAATCTAAGGTTAAGTCCCAAACTTTAAATCCTGACAAAGGCTTTGAAGACCTCTTCTTAACTAAGAACTCCAGTGCGGTATTAGACATTCATAAACTGCCCGTGAAAAATCCCGGGGAAGATTTGGAATGGCTCCAAACCAATATTGGCATTGTGGCCAAATCAGAAAAAGACCCCTCAGGTGGTTTTCGTGTTTATGCGGGAACCCAAGTGGGTTCGACTCAAATTCTTGTTTACGAGCGCAAGGCCGCTGTTGCCGGTAAACGAGATCGTGGAAATCTCCTTAAAGTCTACCGAGTAACGGTAACCAGCGAAGACCTTCTTTCACTGCTCCAAGAAATTAAGGCCCTAATCGGAAATGTGGAAGGTCTAGATATTCGAGTGGTGGGCACCCAAGTCGTGATTGATGGAGCGGTCCTTGTCCCCAAAGACATGCGCCGAGTGGTGGCCGTGGTGAGCAAATATCAAACAGAGAAAAAGCCAGTGATTAACTTAGCTGAGATCTCTCCTCTAACTACCAAGCTTCTGGCTGAAAAAATGGAAGAAGAAATTGCGGGTGGAAAAGACCGACCCCGCGAAATTAAAGTTAAAGTCGTGAACGGAAGGTTTTTCCTAGAAGGTGCGGTAGACAAACAGGCTGAGCGTGAAACCGCCGTTCGAATTTGCCAAGCCTACATTTCAGAGCGCTACACCCTTGAAAACTCAGCCTCGGTGCAATCGCCTCGAATTCCAGGCCTTAATGAATGTGTGCTGATGGTAAAGATTCGCCAAGGCCAGCCGGCGGATCCCGATCCCATCATTAGTGTACGCGTGGATTTTGTTACTTTAGATCGAAACTACCTTAAGAGCTTTAACTTTAGGTGGGCGCCTGGAATGAACTTGAAGGGCGAAGTGGGTTATTCCAGTGACGCCGGAAAATTTCTCACTTCCTTTGTGGGCCTCTTGGATAATCTATTTCCCAAGTTAGAAACAGCGGCTTCTCATGGACATGCGCGTATTCTTAAAACGGCAACTCTTCTTGTGCGAGACGGCGAGAACGCGGCCAAAGGTGGGGGAGCGCCGCCCGAGGCTCAAATATCTGAAGTGTTAAAACTTCCTGTAATGATTCAGGGCACCGCTAATTCGCCAGGATCTTTCACCACGGTTCCGGTTGAAACCTACATTAAAATTTTGGCCAAATCGGTGCCAGGGTCCGACAAAGTGAATATGGATATCTCAGCCAAGCAGTCTGAGATTAAAAGCCAAAACAAAGAGCAAGGTCCCACCGTCTTAGACAACATGATCCAAACCAGTATCGTGGTGGCCAACGGTGAAAGTGCGGCCTTAGGTGGCTTGATTGCCGAACGTCGCAACGTAGATATCACCCGGGACCCGGCCTCCGATGGTAACGCGGCCACTTCAGCCCAAAATAAATTTGAACTCTTCGACATCGGTCGAGGTCATAGCTTCAGCGACTCCAAAGTGCAGTTTATTGTCTTTGCCACACCCGAGAAACTGCGCACACCCTCTGAAGGAACCGAAAAACTTAAGCGTAAGTTTAGGTTGAGGAAGTAAATCATGGCTGATCCAAACCAAAGTCCGGGCGGTCACATCATCGCCATCGTAGGTGGTAAGGGTGGAGTTGGAAAATCAGTTTTTGCCGCCAACTTTGCCCTCTCCATGGCCATCGATGCCAAGAATGGCCCGGCTCTAATTGATATGGATCCTCAGGGTACCGGCGACTTAAATTTGATCTTAGGCATCAAGCAGGTCAAAGGTTTCGGTGAGCAAGTGCTCGAGGGAAAGATTCGAGATTCTGCGGCCCTAAAGCAATTTCTGACCCCAGCTCCTAACACACAGAGCCCACTTTACACCTTGCAGATGATGAGCAACCCTGAGCGCCTTCTCGTCCAAGATGATGAGCGTGTGGATTTAGCCTTAAAATCTTTGCGCAAAGCCTTTCCTGTAACCATCATCGACTGTGGCACTTCACTTGAAGGGCCGATTCTTAAAGTTTTGGATTTGGCTTCGATGATCATGGTAGTGACCAACCCCGAGATTCTTGTTCTCAACCAGACGAAGAAGATCTTAGATAAAATCCAAACCCTGCTTTATCCGCCCGACATGACAAAAATAGTTTTAAACAAGGTTTCACCTCAAAGTCCCTACACGGCGCAATTTTTAGAGCAAAGTCTTAAGCGCCAGGTGATATCTGTGGTCCCTGAAGATGTGGCTGCCGCCAGTATGGGTTTGGCCAAAGGATCTCCTTTTGTGGTGTCTTCACCTCAGTCCGGCGCCTCCAAAGCTCTTTTCCAGCTCAGTCGCCTGCTCATTGAGCGCAAAGTCTTAGATCAGCTCCAAACTCTAAGTCGCCCCCCTCGTCCCAAAGCGGCCTTGGAAGTTATTGAGGGCGGAGCCTCATCGGTGGCTGCAGGCTCCAGCGGTAACAATGAGGTTAAGCACGGACGTTTTGGAAAGGATCCCAGAGATCCGCGCAGCATTTTTAAACTCCGAGTCCATGCTCAGCTTGTTGAAAAAATGGATTTAAAAAAAGAACAGCTCGATCGGGCCTTAGACAACGAGAAAAAAGTGGAGCTTAAGAACAAAGCTCTTAAAATCGTGAGTGAGATCATGAATAACGAAGACCACCCTTGGAAGAGCCGCGAAGACAGCGCTCAACTCATCAAGGAAGTCTTAGATGAGGCCCTAGCCCTGGGGCCCTTAGAAGATTTGATAGCCGATGATTCCGTTACCGAAATCATGGTGAACCGAGCTGACCTAATTTATATTGAGCGCGCGGGTCGCAATACTAAGTCTAAAGTAACTTTTTCAAGCAATACCCAGTTGATGGCGGTCATTGAGCGGATCGTCAATCCTATCGGCCGGCGCATTGATGAAAAAACCCCCTACGTAGACGCCCGTTTAGCAGACGGAAGCCGGGTCCATGCCATCATTCCTCCCCTTTCATTAGATGGTCCCATGGTCACCATTCGTAAATTTCCTAAAAAGCGATTGGGCCCTGAAGATTTAATTAAATACGGTTCGGTCACACCCGAAATGTCAGATTTTTTACGAGCCTGCATTGAAGCCCGCCTCAATGTGATTGTGAGTGGGGGTACGGGTTCTGGTAAAACCACTCTTTTAAATATTTTATCAAGTTTTATCCCAGCAACTGAACGTATCCTTACCGTGGAAGACGCGGCCGAGTTGCGGCTTAACCAAGAGCACGTGGGCCGTTTAGAAACACGTCCTCCCAATATCGAAGGCGCCGGTGCTGTTACTATTCGAGATCTGGTACGCCAAACTCTGCGTATGAAACCTGACCGCATCATCATTGGTGAAGTGCGAGCCGGTGAGGCGCTCGACATGCTTCAGGCCATGAATACGGGGCACGATGGTTCAATGGCCACGGTCCATGCCAATACTCCGCGAGATGCCATCGCTCGTTTGGAAACTCTCGTGATGATGGCGGGCATGGACTTACCCGCCAAGGCCATTCGCGACCAAATTTCTAGCGCTGTGCATTTGGTGGTTCAACAAAGCCGTTTATCCGATGGGTCTCGTAAAGTGACTTACGTGACGGAGATCACCGGGATGCAGGGAGATGTGATTTCTTCCCAAGATATATTTCAGTTTAAGCAACAAGGTTTGGATTCCAATCGCAAGGTAATCGGTAAGCACGTGGCGACCGGTTTTATTCCTAAGTTTATCGAGAGGATTGAGGCTTTGGGAATCAAAATTCCCCGAGGACTCTTTAAAGCGGCATGAACGTTTGGCTTATCTCCATACTTTCAGCGCTGCTTTTCTTTTTTTCGCTGTATCTTTCTTTTGATTATTGGTTCGAAAAACTCTGGCTGGGTAACATGGTCAAAACCACAGAAGAAGCCGTGCGAGTTTTTGAAGATGTCTTTCAGCCCAAAACTATTGAACAAATGCGCAACCTGCAACTATCTATTGCCGGTGGCTCTTCGGCTCTAATTTTATTCCTGTGTTGGCCGGAAGTGGCCATAGGTATCCCCGCAGCTTTAATTACTTTTTGGTACACCTGGAAGCTGCCCCTTGTTTATATCAAGTATTGGGTGCGCCCCCGTCGAATTACCCAGTTTTCCCACCAAATGGTGGACGCTCTGACTCTTATGGCTAACGGTCTTAAGTCCGGGCTCAACATCTCCCAGGCTTTGCAAATTGTGGTGGACGAGATGCCGGCCCCCATTCGGGAAGAGTTTGGTTTAGTGCTCAACGAGAATAAAATCGGGGCCACCTTAGAGAAGGCTTTTGAGAACATGGGAGCTCGGATGCCGTCAGAAGACGTGAGCATGTTTGTGACCTCGGTAAACATTTTGCGCGAAACAGGCGGTAACATCGCCGAAACTTTTGAAACCATTACCAAAACCATCCGCGAACGCATCAAATTACAGAATAAAATATCAGCCATGACGGCCCAAGGGATGACTTCAGCCTTCATTGTAGGAGCCATGCCCTGGGGCATTGGCATCATGCTCTATGGGATCGACCCTGACACGATGCGGCCAGTCTTCACTCGGGCCGCGGGCATTGTGATCTTAATGATTATTACGGCACTCGAGGTGCTAGGTTTCTACGTGATCGTCAAAATTGTGAGGATCCGCGTATGATACAGAGGGCCCATGAAAAACTATTGACGCCTTACCGGATGAGAAACCGGGTTAGACTATTAAAAAGTTCAGGAGGGATTATGGCTCGTACTCGAAATCTTTGGCTTCTTGGAGTTCTTTTATTCAGTGCTTCTATCTCGCAGGCGGGAGTGAACGTGAACAACGGGAATTTCTACATTGCGTATACGGATTTTTTCCTTCCCACTCCGGGACTGAATGTGGAAATCACCCGCACCTACAATAGCCGATCAAACTATGCCAAAGGCTACTTTGGGATGGGTTGGTCCTCTGAAATGGAAGGTTACCTAGTTTTCGATAAGAGCACCTTGGTTTACTTCGAGGGAGGCGGAGGTAACGCCGTTCGCTTCGAGCCTGTGAAAGGTAAAAAAGGGGAGTGGTCTAACTCCATCTACGGAAATCAAAATATTCGGCAAATCAAAAATGGCTATGTGCTGCGCACTCCCGTGGCTAAGGACCTCCAGTTTGATATGAAGGGCCGGCTGGCCAAGATTTCCGACCGCAATCGCAATTACATTGAGTTTGTCTACAAGGGTGTTCGCCCGCAGATGATCAAAGACAACCACAATAACCAAATCAAAATTAGCTGGAAAGACTTCGGAAAGTTCCCCCGAATTGTGGCTCTCGAGCGTGGTGAAATGAAAGCCCGATATGAGTATTCACCAACCGGTGATCTTGTTAAGGCCTCCGGCCTCGATGGCAACCCTTTCGAGTACGCCTGGGATGACGAACACAATCTCACCAAGATTTCTTATAAAGACGGCACCTACCGAGAAATCGCTTACAACAAAGTTCGCGACTGGGTTGTGAAGTACCGGGAGCGCGACAAATGGATTACCGACTACGAATATATCTCGGATACTTTAGATCCAGAGAATAAATTTGGAACCGTTGTGAGCCGCTACAAAGAGGGCTCAAAAGATAAAGAATCATCGCGCTACTGGTACGAGTTCCGCCGGCGCGCGGATGGCAGTCGTTACAATTACAAAGCCGTAACGCTAGCCAATAACTTAGCGACAGAGTCCATCTTCACGGAGTGTTGCAATACTCCACTTGTCATTTCGCAGTGGAACAGCAATGACCCCAAACGAAGTGACGCACCGGATGCCTGGATTACAGCCAAGGGTCAAAAGCGCTCCACTTTTTTTGAATATTATGCCGATGGATTGTTAAAGAAGAAAACGGCTCCGGATGGAGCTGTAACTTTCTTAACCTACGATCCTAAAAATGGGAAAGTGGCCTCGGTAAGCCGTGCCGGTCGTAAAGTGGAATACAACTACGATGTGCGCGGAAACTTAGACTGGGCCTACGATAGTGGCGACAATAAGCGCATTGACCTGACCTACGACCTTAAGGGTCGAATCACGGTAGTTAAAGAAGCGATCAATGGTGCCAAAGCCAGCTCTCGACTCGTGTACTTCCGCTACAATGCTGAAGGAAAACCGATTGAGGTGAAAGAAAAAACTTCAGACGGCAACCAAGGATCCATTCAAATTGCCTACGATCGTAACGGCGAAGTCTTAGCCATCACCAACAGTAAGGGTCGGGCCGTAGCTTCTGAGAACGAAATCGCAACGGCTCAGCGAGTGGCCATGACTTTCCAGAACTTAATGGAAATCGTGCAGCCCGCAGGGGTTAGCCTGAGTCCGGAAGGGTGATAGGGGAAGAAAATGAAAATAAAAATTTTATCTCTTCTCAGTATTTTTACTCTCACAAGCTCCGCTTTTGCCCAAGGCTACATTCAGGGTAGGGGCGGCGGAGGCTGGGATCAGCAAGGCGGCACCCAAGAAACGATTCGTTATCGTGAAAGCTATAACCAGCAGGGCGGTCAGCAGGGCGCCTACGTGAATTGTATGCCGAATTGTCCACCCTCGGTGGTGATGCCACAGCGCTCCCAGGTGCTAGTTGCTGAAACCGGTGACATCATCAATGGTTGCGACACGGGCCGCTTTGATAAAAAAGAATGGCGCAACGACTACCGTGATGAAGGCGACGAACGCGAGCACGTGATCAGAGAAAGAGTGTATGTACCACCTCGGTCAGAAGGCGATGGTAAAGAAGTGCCTCCAAGAAGTAACGGTTTAAAGAAGTAATTACTTCGTAACTCCACCTGTGTAAGAAGGCAGCCAGCTCCAGCCCCAAGTGCTGGGCTTATTCCAAATGCGCTTTGGAGGTCCCGCTTTTTTCGGCTGCCAGTTCCATCCGGGCATTCCCTTAATGGAATAAGTTTGCTTTCGTTCTATTTCCCTTTCTTCAGCGGCAATTCTAATGGAACTTTCGCTCCACTGATCCGCTCTTTCAAAAGCCAAGCTAAGAGACTTAGCATCGTGCTGAGCACTGTCTAAGCGATTCAGGGAAGTGGTCTCTCTCCAGAACGGCTGGGTGGGTGTGGAAATTTCTGGCGTGGGCAGCTGGGCTTCCGCTTCAGGCAAATTAATTACCGCCACTACCCCTGGATGCTTTTCCAGATTAGCCATTTTTTCGGGACTGTGAGCTTCTTTTTCAGCGGCAGCCTCAGCTTCTTTGGTCATTGTCTTAATTTCTTCTTCAAGACCCTTTATGGCCTTGTCCAAGTTGGCAATGTCGCTAATGTCGAAGTCGCTTTTAGGAGGCCCAATGTCGTTTTTCTCTTGTATAAGTTTATACATTTCATCGCTTTTCGCCCGAATGGCCAAGTGGTCTTCTTTCGACATCATAGGACGAGCAATAATCACAATAGACTTAGTCTCGGACGGTGGAGCCATGGGCATTGGGGGGCCTTCTAGCGCTGGCGCACCAGGCGGTAGCTTTCTAAACTCGAGTTGGGGTATTTCTTCGTTGCCAGTCTTGGTGACATCGAC
The DNA here is from genome assembly GCA_964477895.1 of uncultured Bacteriovoracaceae bacterium. GTDB lineage: Bacteria > Bdellovibrionota > UBA2428 > UBA2428 > UBA2428 > CAYZFQ01. Next base: position 390,081 of record CAYZFQ010000001.1, read on the forward strand.
CTCGATGAAGGGCACTAATTTTTCAACCGGAGCTTGTACTCTTTCTAAGGGCCAAAATCTTTTAGCAAAGGCGCCTTCAATCGCTGTGATAACATCTTCGGTTTTAGATAGGGCGCGAGCCACGTAAATCTCGCTATTCTTCGCATTGACTAATGCCGGACCATCGATGCCATTGTAAGTTCCAGCAAGATAGGCCGGTGAAAAGAATTTTTGGAGCATGGAGCGCACGAGCAGAAGATCTTCCCGATTTTGCTTCCACTGCTGATAAAAGGCACGAAGTTCTTCTTCTCTTTCCACTTCAGCAAACGAATTTTGTCCCAGATTCGAATGAATTCCTTCTAAATCAGGCATGAAATCATTTTTAACCACATCGAGATAGAGATCGCTGATATCTTTTTGAGCCCGGGCAAGGCTGTCGGCCACAGGATCTACACGGTAAACAGTGACCTTGGCTCGATAGGCCGTTTCAAGAGCGCCGACAACAATTCCCGCAATTGCAAGGCCAGAGGCGGTTTGACTCATGTGCCGACTCATCCCATCCATTAAATCTGGAATAAAGACCCGATTGCCGTAGCCTAAAAGGAGAGTGCCTGGCGCTGCAGGATTGGCGGGAGCCGTTGGAATCGCACCTTTCTTGGCGCGTTTCGCCAACACGCGTTTCCACTGTAAGTCGGAAATTCGTTTAGCATACCTGTTGCTAAACCAAAGTTGAGGTCGATGAGCTCGGCTTTGTAAACGATTGCCCGCCATCGAGAGGCCACCAATAACCATGCGTCCGGTAAAGAGGGCGGCCGATGCCATGAGCCATCCTTCCGAGGCGTTATAGAAATTATTTGAGTGATATGAGAACTCTCCGTTTTGTTCGCGGTTTCGTTTAACTTCAAGCTCATTGCGCATTTTTGCTTGTAACGTGCTCATCAGCATGGAAATGGCGTCCCAAATGACGTCGGGCTTTTGAGGAAAGGTGACGAGAGCGGTTCGAGAATAAACTTCTGTAATTTCTCCCATCATGGCTGCAAATGAAGCCTTCTCAGTGAGAGTATCAAAAAGCAAAGTTGCCACTTCGTCGGCTGCTTGCTCCGGGCTCAGAGAAAGAAGTACGGAGTTGGCGTAACGGTCGCGGCACCGCTTTCCATCGAGGCGTAACTCTTCGGCGGAAGCCTTGCCCTCCGGACTTTGAAGATTTTCATCAGGAGGCAAGAGCTTTCGATAAGTCTTAAAAGGTTCAGCGCGAGGGGTGGTGTCGAGTGCGGAGGCCTCTCTGTCTGCCAGAATACTTACGCACAGATATTCCGTGATTTTTTGCCGAGCGAGTTCGAAATCATCTTTAACTTCAGCCCCCTGGGCAGATAAAAAAGTGCCAGAAATCAACGCTAAGAAAAGGGTTTTGTAACTCATTCGGCAGCTCCATTTTTAGTGGTTCGGGGAAAGGTGGTCATATAATCATCAATGATAATTTCTACGGCTTTAGATGTGCGGCCATGGCGGTACATCTCACTTAAAGCTTGGAGGGCGAGAATTCCGGCATTTTGGGTGGATAGTCTCTGTGCTTCAAGACTGAGCGAAAAAGCAGCGGGATCCGCATCAAAGCGTTCCCATTCGGAGTAAAAAAGCTCGATGACTTTTGGATTGTTAAGCGCTTGGGAGCTATCCAAAAACTCTGCCGTGTCTCGGGCGACTGTTGCTTCATCAGTGGCCTCACGCACTTTTTCATAATGACTTTTTATAAGAACATGGGTTTTATCCATCGTGAGGCGGTAAAGATTAATTGTTTGGGATTCGAAGCGGCGGAAGGCACTTTCTATATCCCAGGAATTGGCGGTTGATCTTAGCTTGCGAAATTCTTCTAAAGCCTCGAGGTATTTCTTTTCTGCCTTCAAATCCTGGTTGTAAAATTTGTTAACCCCAACGGCGATTCCAGCCGTGAGTAACATGGAAGAAAGCAACTGTTCGGGTTGAATGGTGTTGTAAACAGCTCTCCCTCCCTGCAGCATTTTTTTGGCCAAGCGCGGCCAGAGAGCCTTTTCATCGCTCAGAGCAAGTTGAGCTAAAAAAGAACAATTCTTTGAATTTGACCACCGGCTAAAAGCCGAGGTCTCAAAAGCTTTTTCAACTACAAAGTTGGCCAAGGTGTTTTCCGCGCCGGCTAAGTAAAAATCTTCCACGTATTCACGCAGAGCATTTTCCTCTAGGTCTACCGGAGCAACGTCGAGCTTTACACCTAGGATTTCAGCAGGTGATGTGGGGATTTTAAAAGAAGCCAAGGAGTTGCTCACTCCCTCGATGCCCTTAATCGACCCTGCCAGCGAAGCTGCGGGAATCGCCGAATAACCCAGTCGTAAAGCATTCTTTGACCAGGACCCACGAGCTGAGGCCAATAGATTGAGGTAGCGGCGCCTAAACACCGGGGTGCGGATTAAGCCGTTGAAGGCAAAGGCGGTATAAAGACCGTACTGAGCGCTTCGACCCAGAGACTCTTTTTTGAGGTCTGCAACTGTTGTTTCGTAGTTGGCGGTCCAGCGCTGTTGGGCTTTCCATAGCAAATCTAAATAAGCGTCATCAGTTTCTGAGAGTTCAGAAAAGTGTTCTAAAGTTTTGCGGTAGATAGGAGCAAAGGGGTCACGAAAGATTTCCGCGAGTATTTTGTTAGAATAGCGCCGCGCTAAATCCGGTTTTTGAGCATGATAATTTTTTACAAATTCGGCAGACCAGTTCTCGATCGGCATCTCCTCGGCATGCAAGAAGGCAGACAAAGCGAGGCCCAGAAAGGGACCTTTTTTCGCTAATGTCGTTAGAGCCTTCATTTTCATGCCTTCCTTAAAGTTTTCCCTAGTAACGCTCTTGGTAAAATTCTACGAGTTTTTGCTGCCGGATATTTGCCTCTTGATCGCGGCCCAATTTCCAGAGCTTTGTTTCCCAAGAAGTTAAGCCCGTAGATTTTTCGGCCAACAGAGCATCGACTCGGTAGGTTTTACCTAAGTTAATTTGCTCAATGAGGAAGTTACGGGCTTGCTCAATGGCGGTTGCATCAGCCTGAGCGTTGCGGGCTTTGGCAAGGTCAGAAAGAATGCGAGCCTGCTCATTGATTTGAGCAACGTCCCACTCTCCCTCTTTAACCGCCAGGCGTTGAAAGGAAGACTTGGTCTGCAGAAGCCATTCGTAAAGTTTTCCGGGGGCTCCAAGACGCAGGCTGACGAGTTTGTATAGACCATAGCCACCCAGGCCGGTAAAAATCACCCCTGGAATAAAAAGGCGCAAGGCACTGGACTTGGCTTCGTCCTGGAATACGGCAAGCGCCGAAATATTATAAAAAGAAGAATTGGTGAGAGAGGATTGTTGGAGGTCATTTGCCAAATTGAGTTCCACCTTGTGGCGGCTAAAGTAGTCGCGTCCATCGTAATACATGTTAATGGCGATAAGGGGAATGATGGCCTTAAGCACTGTTCCTCCGAGGTGTGAAACGCCTCGAGAAAAACCTTCAGCTGCGATAATCCACATATTGCTGCGACCCACAAAGCGACGGGTCCCGAGGCGAGCGGCGTCTACGATAAGTAGGGCCCACAAACCCGCATTTACTGGCTGTAAAACCTGTTGGACGTAGTCTCGCGTGAAAACTTCAAAGGGATCTTTGTCGCTTAAGCCGTCGATGAACTCTTTCATGGGCTTTTGGTATTCTGGGAAACCTTCTAAAATCATTCTTCGAAGAATTGCAGATTTTAAGAGACCATCGAGCTCATAGTTTTTGTCGGACGTGAGGGCACTAATTTTTTGAATATTTGCCCGCGTTTCAATTTCTTGGATTTCCAAAGCCTTAGTGACGACCTTAGTGAGCATTCCGGGGAATTTTTTTGCCTCCAGAATCACTTCGTGTAGGGGGTGTGTTCCATTGGAAAGTTCCGTGAATTCAGTGCCTCGACCGGTTTTTAGGGGCATATTCAAGAAAGGTTCCGCTTCAAACTGAGCTTCTTGTTGTGCCGCTCGGTAGGAACTCAGGGCTGCAGGATTGTATTTGAAAACCGTTGCGGCATTGATGGACTGACGTTGGGCCGTGACGGGGTCAAAGAAGCGCAATTCCTTGCCCACGCCAACCCAGGCTTTAACCTCATCTTTAAGAATAGTCGCTTGGCTAGTGGCAATGCGCTGGTCGTACTTATCTTTAATGTTGGAATCGGCGATCGCCTCATGTCCTTCCACGAATTTAAGGGCCGATTCCGCAGGATTGGTGGGATCCAACAATTTGGGGTCGATAAGCTCATAAAAACGCGAGAAGAAAACTTCACGCGCTCCAAGGTAGGTGCGGGGTTGGGGCTTAAGAGGATTCGTTTTATCAAGACCTAAGTCCACGAGCCACGGGCTAAGGCGCACGGATTTGCCAAGGTGCAGCTTGGAGTTCGCTAAGGCGGAAGAAATGGCTTGGGGCATGGAGAGTGGCTGTAGGGCCGAATCATTTTTATAATCTTCAGCAGCCTTCACGATATGATAGGGAAAATCACTTTTACGCAAATCTTTTTCTTCGTTTTCCAAAGCAAGGACATTGCTGCGTTCAAGAAAGTCTTCGGCGTCTAAATTGAGGCGTTTTCGATAAGCCGCTTTCTGTTCTTCTAAACTCTGCTCAAGGCGATAGATGAGGGGCGCGAGTTTTTTATTTCGTTCCATGGCAGCTGCCTTTTGTGAGTCATCTTTCATGGCTGCAATAGCTGAGGGTCTCTGCCGAGCGAGAAAGGGAGACTTAAGCATGAGGCGAACTTTGGCTGTTTCAAACTGCGCTTCTACGATAGTTTTAAGAAGCATCTCTTCTCGAAGTTTGCGGGTGGTGCCTGAAAATACGTATTCGTGATTCTTTAAAATATTTGAGAAATTTTCCGGAAAGTCGATACGGAAGCCTTCGTTTAATTGAAGTCGGGCATTGTCCATCTGCATTTTTTTGTCGTCTGCGGTGATCTCGGGAATTTCTTTTATGAGCTCATCAAAAAATGAACTTAAATACTCGTCGGTGATAAAGGGTGGCAGCTGGGAATATTCCTTGTTTATCAACTCTAAAAGGGCGCGTCGAAAGCTGCTTTCCTTGGCGAGAATGGAATCTTCTCTGATCATTTCTGGCATCACTTTTAAGGCGGAATACTGGGCAGAAAAGGTCTTATTAAGTTCTCCTGGGCGACACTCTTCGCTCTTTTGACCGCGACGGCGACAGATGACTTTGAGATTGTCTTGCAATTGTTGAATGGCCAGAAATTGAGTGAGCTCAAAAAGAGCTTTTTTGTCGATGTTTTGTTTGTAGATGCGCTGGCCTTCGACCACCCCATGGATAAACCAAAGACTCAGTTGAACATTTACAACTTTGTCTTCTTTGGCTCTCGACCAGTCAAAGCTAAGGCTTCTGGATTTTCTTGGAAAGCGATCATCCACCTCATAGTTCATAAAGGGGAGGTTCATGGCCACCATTACAGGAACTCGAACGGTGAAACGTCGGCTAAAGTCATAGACTGAACTTTCGAGTGTAATTTCAGGGTTGCGCTCTCGGGCTAGGACCCGCAATGAGATAAGGCTTCGAACCAAATCGCGGTGGATCAAAATAAATCTCGCGAAATCGCCAGTAGTGCCCTGGAGGATTTGATCGCTTTCTCCATAGACTTCCATGAGCTTTGCCAGTTCACCGAGTTTGGTGTTGAGCAGGTGAGTAAATCCATCCACTTCTTTTTCGATGGCAAGAAGATCTTCGGTATTTACTAATTTGCTGATACCCGTGGTAGTCCCGTTGGGGTTCGTGGTCCCAGAATTTAAGAGCTCAAGTTTTTTCTCAATTGGCTCGGCATAGTTAAGGACTTCGGCGAAAGTTTTAAGCTTAAAATTGCCTAAAAGACTCGCGCGCTCTCCTTTGAGAATAATATGGCTTCCGTCCGCACTGACTTCGAAATTTTGCCCAGATGAGGGGGATTGAGTGGGGGGCGTTGGGGAGGGGGTCGAAGGACTAACCGGAGATGAGGCTTCCTTCCCTTCGGTCGAGCCTCCAGAGGGTGAGCATCCCGCTAAAATCAGCGAGAATACGCTGAGAGCACCAAGTAAAAAATCCTTTTTTTGCCTTGCAAGTTTTTCCACGAGCCGCGGATTATAGCGCATCGCGTCATGAATATCAAGGCTATAGAAATAAAAAAACCGACCCTTCCTGACGGAAGGATCGGCTGATCTGTGGATAAGGTTAAAGGTCTATAATTATTGGGCGTAGGCTGCAGTTTGCATGTCGTCTGCATCAGGAAAACTAATACCTGCAGGGGCTTGTAATACTCGGCAGTTACCTGTGTAGAGGCCGGCACCTAAGCGTTTCATTATTTCAAGTTCACTCATTGCTTTGTAGGTAGCAGCCATTGCAGCTTTGAGGGCATTAAATACCGCTACACGAGCAGGTTCTCCGCTTTTACCCTCTGCGGCGCTAACGCCAGTCCATGCAATCTGAGCTGAATTACGCGATGCGGGACCAAAACCTTCGTTTTCTTCTGTGGCAGGGTTGTCTTTAAGACACGCTACGTCCGGTCCGAAAATCGAGGATACTGTAGGTGCACTGGCTAAAACCGATCGGATAGCTTTAATGTTTGGGTTTGAGCAGTAACCTTCTTGAGTGCCACCACAATCCTTACGAACTGTAGCCATCAAGGCGGCGGCCTCAGCGCTGCTAATCTTAGTTTCAGCAACGGCAGTTTTCTCGGTGGAAGTGTTGAGACTCACCAATTCACCCATGGTGGATCCAGCAAGGGCATCAATACGAGCTGTGGAAAGGGGCTTTCCGTTTTCGGCGGCCACATCTGTAGCAATTTTTTGAACTAAAGAGGTCAATGAAGCGGCAACTTCCTTAGCGGCGGGGTTGGTGCTCGAGCTAAGAGCTTCGATCACTTGGCCTAGCTTTTGAGCGTTTAATTCTCCCGCGGGCATAACTTTTCCGGCAGTTTGCATTGCTTGGCGAGTTTCAGTGAAAATACCGCTCGATGTTTTAGCTGAACGATTGAGAACTGCTACGGCAGATTCGCCTACAGCAGGGTTCAACAGTGCTTCTAAAGCAGTTGCGCTGCGAGTTGCGGCACTCACATTGCCGCTGGCATTCGCCACTCCGATGCAGCCACCATGAGCCGCAACAGCAAGACTAAGAATTAAAGGAAATTTGTTCAGTTTCTTCATTGATCCTCCACAATTGATCATTTGATTTGTTGAGTGTGCTTAACGCAGAAAGCTATAAGACGCAATGCATTATCTCCCTTAAAAAGTATTTTATGCAGCTGCCTAAACTTTAGACAGTTCTGGCCAGAGACTAGTCAGATTAAGCCTTTTAAAATCAATGACTTACAGCTGGGCCCTTCATTGTAAACGCTGGCATAGCTTCTGCAACATTGTCAGAAGGAGGCTTTTTTATGTTCCATGTCGGGAAAATTTCGCTCTTAGTATTATCAGTTTTGGTGGGTTCTAAGGCCTTCGCAGCTCCATCTCATCAAGCTAATGCCCAACCACAAATGTCGAGGTCTGAAGCCACCCAGGGCAGCCGGGGTGCGGGTTATGATTTGAATTTTAATGCCGCTCTTTGTGGCGTAGATGGACCGAATATTGGTCGATTCCAAACCGACAGTCGCAGCGAAAATCCTCGCAACCGTGGATTCGACGATCACAATAACGACAGCTAATTCCTATCACCGAGCTTGGACGGCTTCCGTGGCCTCTTCTTGAGCTTCGCGATTTTTCCGTAGTCGTGGAGCAAACTCCACATAGAGAGCTTGGATCTTTTCACCTGTCCAGGTGAGGGGTCGCGCGATTGTCCAAAAAGTTTTCTGAAATTTCGGGTGATTCACCGCCTGATGATATCTATTCTCTAGGCTCTTTCCCTGAATCGGGATTTGGCCCAAAAGTGTGATCCACAAAAAAAACAACGCAATTCGGCCTATGTAACGAAGCATCCCCATATCGTCATTATAATGATTTCGAGATAGAACTCTAGGGATGTATCCATCGCTGAGTGTGGAAGATATCTTCCAAGGGAAAAAAAACGAGAACGACTCCGTAAAAATTCAGGGCTGGGTTTATAACGCCCGGTCGAGTGGAAAGATTAAGTTTCTTCTCTTGCGCGATGGATCAGCCACTATTCAGTGTGTCTTTTTTCCGGCCAACACATCGCCTGCGGCTATGGAGGAGTTCTCTAAGCTGAGCCAAGAGAGCTCGGTGGAGGTCGACGGTTTTTTGACGAAGTCGCCTAAGTCACCTGGTGGTTGGGAAATTCAGGTGAAAGAGCTCAAAGTGCTGCAGCAGGCGGTAGACTTTCCCATCACCCCTAAAGAACACGGCCCTGCCTTTTTGCTGGATCAAAGACATCTTTGGATTCGCTCAAAACGACAACACGCCATTTTGCGCATTCGGGCTGAAGTGGTTTCGGCAGTGCGGACGTTTTTTGATGAGCGTGGCTTCATCGGTTTTGATGCCCCCATCTTCACACCCAATGCTTGTGAAGGCACAACAAATTTATTTGAAGTGAATTACTTCGATGATGCCAAGGCCTATCTGACTCAAAGTGGTCAGCTTTATGGTGAGGCCGGAGCGATGGCTTTCGGTAAGGCCTATGTTTTTGGGCCCACCTTTCGGGCGGAGAAATCTAAAACTCGTCGGCACCTTACGGAATTTTGGATGGTGGAGCCAGAAGTCGCCTTTATGGATTTGCAGGGCAACATGGAACTCGCTGAAGACATGATGTGCTACATCGTGGAGCGAGTGATAAAAAATCGTAAGCGAGAACTTGAGGCTTTGGAGCGCGATATGTCGAAGCTGGAGTGTGTGAAAAAGCCTTTTCCTCGAATTCATTACAAAGAAGCTGCCGCGATCTTAGAAAAAGAATCCAAAGACAATTTTAAGATGGGGATGGATTTTGGCGGGGGTGATGAAACCATCTTGGCTTCAAAATTTGACCGTCCGGTTTTTGTCCATGGTTTTCCCACAGCGATCAAGGCTTTTTATATGAAGGAGGATCCTTCGGACCCTACTTACACTTTGTCGTGCGACTTGTTGGCGCCCGAGGGTTATGGAGAAATTATCGGTGGGGCGCAGCGGGAAGAGGACATCGAAGTTTTAAAACGAAAAATTGCGGAACACGGTTTAGATCAGAAGGTTTTCGAGTGGTACTTGGATTTGCGTCGTTATGGGTCGGTTCCTCATGCGGGATTCGGAATGGGCATAGAACGCTGTACCGCGTGGATTTGTGGGACCGAACATGTGCGTGAGTGCATTCCGTTCCCGCGGATGTTGTATCGACTGAATCCTTAGGCTGCGCTTTTAAGAAGGCGGCCTGTGCTGTTGCCAGAAAATCTATTTAAATAGATATCAATGATCTGTTCGTAGGGAAGGTGCCGAAGGACTTCGCCATTAGCTTTGCGAACGACCAGATGGGGTGCCACTCCCTCTTGCTTCACAAGTTCGGCTTTAAGACCGGCTTGAGCAAAAGCGGGCAGCTCGTTTAGCTTTTTGATGGCTTCTGATTCTTGTTCTGCACTCAGTACAGTAGGTTTTCGCTGGGGCTGGTAACCTGCGGATCCTTGGGAATCTCGATCGGTAGAAGTCGGCACGGCTTTTTCCGCTTTGTTCATCAGCGAAGAGATTCCGCTTTTGATGCGATTGATGCCACCGATGTCCATATGCCCTTATCGACATCTTTTTAAAAAAGATTAGTCGGAGATTTGGCGCATACTTTATTCAAGAGGGGGGGGCTGCTTATTGCGGATTTCGCTAAGTGGTTCTAGTCTTAGGAGATATGGCGCAAGCGTTACCTATCTATAAAGAAGCAATGGATAAAGGCCTCGAAGGCGTCGTGGCCTGTAGCACGAAAGTAAGCAGTATCCAGGATGCCACTCTGTGTTATCGAGGCTACACTATCGAGGACCTTGTCGAAAATTCTACTTTTGAAGAGACGATTTTTTTGCTTTGGAATTCCCGCTTGCCAACGGCCTCGGAATTGGCTGCTTTTCGAGGACAGTTGGGCGAACATATGTCTCTAGAGCCCGAGTTACAGGCCCTGTTGGCGTCTTACGCAAAGGCACTCCCGACCAAAACTCATCCCATGGATTTTTTACGAACAGCAGTGTCGATGATATCGGCCTTTGATCCTGACGCGACAGATATGTCGGAAGCTGCAAATAAGAAAAAAGCCCTTCGTCTCACTGCCAAAATGGGCACGGCGGTTGCGGCATTTGAGAGGCTTCGCAAAAAGCAATCTCTTATTGCTCCAGAGCCGAGCAAATCATTATCGTGGAATTTTTTGAATATGCTTTTCGGTCAGGCACCAAAAGCAGAATATGAGAAAGTTTTTGATACTGCGCTCATCTTGCACGCTGACCATGAGCTCAACTGCAGCGCTTTCTCGGCGCGGGTGACAGCTTCTTCGCTCAGCGACTTTCATTCGGCTATTGTTTCGGCAATTGGGACCCTTAAGGGGCCACTGCATGGCGGAGCGAATGAAGCCGTTATGAAGATGCTGAAGGAAATTGGGACTGTAGATAAAGCTCGGTCCTTTGTAGAAAAAGCTTTGGAGGGCAAAGAGAAGGTGATGGGAATTGGCCATCGCGTATATAAAAATGGGGACCCCCGAGCAAAAATTCTACGAAAAATGAGTGAAAAGCTCACTCGTGACACCGGTCAGCCCGAGCTTTTTGAAATGAGCATATTGATAGATGACACTATGCAAGACAAAAAGGGCCTCATGCCCAATGTCGATTTTTATTCAGCTACGGTTTATAACGCGATGGGTATCCCAACAGATATCTTCACCCCAATTTTTGCAGTGAGTCGCATCGCGGGGTGGTCGGCCCATATTCTCGAGCAGTACTCTGTAAATCGGATTTATCGCCCCCGAGCTGAATACAACGGTCAGACGGGACTTCTTTGGAAACCAGTTGCGTCTCGCTAGCCAACTTATTCACGGAACGGTCGTCCTTTTGTTAAGGCCACATTTTATTAAGTTCCCAGGGTTAAACTCCGATAAAAAGGAAGATGAAAGCTCTAAAGCAGCTCTTTGCCTTTTTCTTTTTGGTCGTGGCGGCTTTGGGCTTCGTTTATTTCGGTCCACGAGAATACACTAAAATTCTTACCGACAACTTAGTGTTCAAGGTTTATCTAAAACCCCTTTTTGATCGTTTGGAAGTTTTAAGCGGTACACAAAGTGAAATCGTAGGCCTGCTTATAAAGTCGAAGGGAGATATCCAATTTCGCCCGGACACCGAACTTCTTTATAAAAATGCATCGACGGGACAAAAGTTTTCTCGTCGTACGCTGGTTTCGAGCGCAGGCAAATCTTCTGCGATCATTCGGCTCATCGATGATTCTATGCTTCGTTTGGATGAAAACAGCGTAGTCCTAATCGATTTGAAGCCCCAGATGGGAAGCAATAATTCAACCCTCACCCTGAAAGTCGTGCAGGGGGCCATGGTGGCTCGCAAAGCTGCGACTTCAAAAATGGCCGTGAAAGTTTTGACCACAAAAGGTGTTGAGCGCGAACTAACTGAGGAAAAGCTACAAATTGTGGCTCCCCGAAAAATTCGAAATTCATCGATGGTGGCGGACGGGCAAGTCTCTGACCTGAGCTTGGAAACTGAAGAATATATCGGCGAACCGGTGCAGGATACTCAAGCCTTGGTCCAGGAACTTGAGGCTAAAAAACAAACTGAGATCGCCCAGCAAGAAGTTGAAAGAGCCGCTGCCGAAAAGCTTTTAGCGCAGCCGCCCTCTAACTTAGAAAGGGTGCCGGCAACTGTGGCAAGCTCCCAGGAGCTTGCCACTCCAGAAAAAGAAGCTGAAAGCTTAGTTCCTGATCGAATCATTCCGCGAGTGGTGCGTGAAAGCCAGTTGAGATGGAAGGCTCCTCCCATCGAGAATCATCTAACGCGCGCGATTTATGCTAAAAAACTCGGGAAAGATAGCGAAGCCCGTCGCTATGTAGCTCTAGCGACTTCCAACCCAGGTTTTTTTGAAGACACCTTCAATGATGCCACTAGAATTGCAGCTGAGGGTTTGTTAGATGCTTATGTAGCGGAGTCAAAATGCCAAGTGGTCAATGACACCCTTGGAAATATCCAGCGCCGTTATGCTCATGATGCCGCAGCTCGAGAGTGGGCTAGCGGCTGGCGCCTAAAAGCCGAAAAGTCTGGCTGCTCACTGCGCTAGACCAATACTGCTTCGTTTTTACTCTTCATTGTGAAAAATTCGTTTCCGCCGTAAATTTAAAGCATGTGGTTGAAACTCCTAATGACTTCTTTTTGTTTTTCACCACTAGTGTTGCACGCCCAGACCGACATTCATAAGTTTCGTTTACAAGAGATCAGCTTTCAGTACACATCCACTTTGCCGGGGGTCGGACGCTGTTTACAGTGGCTGCCGCTTGACGAAGACAACGCTCGACCCACCTTGGAATACGACGCTCAGGGGAATCCGTTTCTTCGAGCGAATGTGCGCGCTCGAGTGAGTGGAGACTGTCGGATAAAAATTGAAAATCAAAGCGCCATGAAGATTCTGGACCGAGAAGGCGAAATCGCCTCCTTTGAGGTTAGAGTATTGCCACCGGCAACTCGCGTGGTTGTGAGTGGGAAAGATTTTCGTGACGAGCTTTTGCTAGAAGCCCCAATAAAAAAAATTGAAGAAACAAGTTTCCTAACAGTTTTTCGCAGATCCCGAGTGGCTTTTGAGACACGCTATGCGCGACTTAGCACCACAAATTCCGTTGCTCAAAAGTCGGCCACTATTTTTCCTGTGTTCGGTGGAGTATTCGTTTTTCCTCTGTGGGGGAATTTTCACTCTGGCTTTTCCATTTTTAATAATCTCGGTAATCTCAGCTCAAATAAACTCGTAGATGTTCAATATAGTGAATTCGCCTTTGATGTGCGTTATTTGTTTCAACCTATTTCGAGAAATCCAGACTCTTTACTTTTGACTCCGGTGTTGGACTATAGGGGGCGAAATATTTATCAGACAAGCTTTACCCGCCCCTTCATTATTGGCTCAGTGGCACTGCCTGGATTTGGTTTTGATCTCCAAAGCTTTCCGTTTTTGAGTGCGAACGGAACTTCATCCAAGTTGAGGAACTTGGCATTAGACTTTTCGACCCGACTTTATTTAGGGGGAAGGGTGGGCGGCAGACCCTATCGTGCCTACCTTTACGACATTGCGGTAGGCTATAAAGTAAATAAGAAATGGGCGCTCAGTTTGGGTTATGCGAGTCTCAACCAACAAGCGACTTTTTCAGGGGTAACAGCGACAAAAGTGACGGAGAAAATGAGCAGCGTCTTTGCGCGAATCAGCCTCATTCCCTACAGCCGAGGTCCCAAATGATTCTTTTGAAACCTAGGTGTTATTTCCTTCTTTTAGGCCTAATTTTTGGGGCGCCCACATATGCTCAAGATCGGATAGCTTCTCGAGCCCCAAGGGGAACGTCGACGACTTCTTCCTATGTGCCAGCCCCAGATACTCCTCAAAGGTTTCGTTCGCAAAAAACCTGGCAAGGCAGTCGGTGGTATGTGTTGGGGCGCCTCTTTGATGCGAATAAAATTCAATGGATCGATGGAGGGATTTCTGAAATAAAATGGGATTCCCGGACCTGCTCCCCCGCGCGACTGGCGACACTACACCAAAGTAATTTTCAGATTCGTCGTGGCGAAGGCGCGGGGCTCAATCTGGAAATTCTCAAAAGCCGCGATTGGGTAGCTATAGAGGTGAACCCGGCTTATCTTAAAGAGGAATTTATAGTGAGCGTGGGATCTGCCGGGCGGGAGAATGCGTGCACGGGCATTGTGGCCATGACCTACATTTGGGATGCGGCTCAGGGAACTACTCAACCCCTCTTTTTCATATCGAAAACAGGCAATCGATATTTTGGTAGTGAATTTTTGATCGAGAGCTCCGAATTTGAAGAACGAGCCGATATCCAATTGGATCTCCTGCTGGGTATCTCTCACAATCGCTTTCCAAATGCGGCGGCGGGAACAAAGTCTTCACTCATTTTCGCTCCCAACGCCATCGCTCGAGGTGAATGGCAGGTGCCTACCTTGCCTCAACTGGGGCTCACCCTTGGACTCAGTCAAACGGTAGCCAGCATTGGGGGGGTAGCGAATCAAAACGCTCTCTATTCGGATTGGGCCCTGGGTTTGTTTTACCAAAAGATGTTGCGTGTGAGAGATGGTTTGCAGCTCCGAGCTTCACTGCGTTTTGCCCAACATTTATCAGACGACAATCAAACTTTGAGCACGATCGCGACTGCTAATAAAAATGCTCAGTATTTTATTTGGGGCTTTCTCGCCCAGATCTACCACTCTGAGCGTTGGTTAACTGGAGCGGAGTTAAGCTATGGCCTTCCCAATTCAATGGCGGGCCGAGGTGTGAAGCAGAGTTACATGAGTGCCCTGGCCCGCTTGGGTGTGAGAATGACCACCTCAATGTTTTTGATTTCGGAAGTAGATTATCAATCCTTTATGGCGGCCACTTACAACCCCGAGACACAGCTTGCCGTCAATTTGGGCATGCGACTTGAGCTTTGATTCCCTAAAAACTTTGATCGAGGCTCGAAAAGCCCCTTTGTAACATGCCAAGGACATCTGGGTTTAGGAGGGCGAGATTTTTGAGCTGGGCATGCGAGGCCTCTTTTAGAGATTGTAGACTTAAATCTATCAAAGAAAGTTCAAAGATCTCGTAAGTGAGAAGCCAGTCGAGAGGAAATTGCTGCTCAAGTTTTTTTACGATCTTGAAGAGTTCGGAGGCCCGCTCAGCGACGTGACCGCTTTGGCGAATGTCGCGAACCTGGGAATAGAGCTCGTTTAGTTCGAGATTAGCAGGGGTAAGATTTGTTTTTGCAGAAAGATTTTGTGATACCCCAAGATAGTCGGGGGATATCGGCGCAAAGCGACTGCGGTCAGCGGCATCACCAAATACTGAAATAACTCTTTCCCCGCATGCTAGGTCAAAGGACCCCCAACTCGGATCAAAGAGCGTTTCCCCACCTAGCGTAACGCGACAATTTTTCAGTTGCACAAATAGGTTTTTCCCGGCGCGTTTGAGGTGCTTTACGTAAGATCCCTTAACTTCGATGCCGGAGGCAAAAATAAAGTGGGCTTTGCGAAGTTCGGCTTCAGTTAAAGCCGTGAGAGGAGCCGAGAAGTTTTTCAAAGGTCCCAGTGGAGTGCTGAAACCCATAGGGTGATGTGGGGGGCCTTGGTCAGGTAGTTCATGATCTTCAAAAGAGAGTTGGCAGGGGCCGGAATATTTTAAAAAGCAGGGGAGGGATTCATGAGTGCGAAAAGATTCCAACATTCCCGAAATTTGCAGCCCACTGTCGAACACCGTTGTGCTGAGGGCTCGTGCAGATCGGGCGCGTTCAATGGCGATAAGGCCACCCATACGGAACGACATTTTTTGAGAAAGTTCTTCCAAGGCATTCTCGAGAACTTGAAAATCTTGAGCTACAAAAAGTTGCGGTTGGGGTTTGGTGATGTCAAAATCTTGGCCAATAACCTCCAAGCTAAAGGGAATTTTAGGCACCTGGGGTCCTAAGCAGTGAAAGGACTCTTGTACTGAGGATAAAAGACCGGCTCCGTAAATTTTGGGATCTTGCAGATCTCCCACAAGCCCATATTCAAAAGTCCACCATCCCATCCGGGATACCTGGGTCGCCTCGCTCACAAAAGTTATGGAGTCAATGGCAGCTTTGAGAGCCCTTTCGGCCTGGGCAATCATAGTCGGAGTCGATAACGGATTTTCCTTGATATCAGAGAGTCTGCGAATGGCATTATATACGGTGAGATCTTCGGAGGAATAAATGGCTTTGCGAGCCAATTCACCATAGCTTCGAAGGTAACGGGCATATTCTGGATCAGCCAGAATGGGGGCGTGTCCTGCGGCTTCGTGAACAATATCTGGGGCCGGTGTATAAGCTAAGTGTTCCAGGGTCCGCATCTCGCAGGCAATGGGCAGCACACCCAAAGCAAAAAATTCCATAAAGGCCCCGGGCGGTATAAATCCACTCACGGGTACGGCGCGCCAACCGAAGCGGCGCAATTTTTCATCAATTTCGGAAATCAAAGGAATTTGTTCGGTATGAATCCCAGTTTCTTCGAGTCCACGCAGATATTTCTCATGCGCATGGTCTTTAAAAAAATGTTGGGAAAGTTTTAGAATAAAACGCCATCCCGCATGATCCATGGGGGTGTAGAGTTCAGGGCGTTGAGTCGCAATGTGAATACGTAGATGTGGAGGAATTTCTGAAAAAGCTCCGCCCGTTTGCTCCATACCACGAGCCTAGCTTAAGCAAAGAGAGCAAGCCAATGGCCGAAGTGACGCTTTGCGCGCGTCACAAGCTTTTGTTTCTTTTCTTTGTCTCGTTCGTCAATGCCGCTGAGCGGAACGAGCCCCCAGTTGATATTCATGGGTTGAAAATTCTTAATTTTGCCGTTTACAATAGCGTGAGCCAGGGCGCCCAGAGCTGTTGTGGCGGGAGGCAGGGGCACCTCTTCCATTCCCTTTAAACGCCGTCCCAACATTTTTCCCACTAAGGCCCCAATGGCCGTACTTTCCAAATACCCCTCCACACCAGTGATTTGGCCTGCAAACATTAAATGAGGAAAGCCTTTCAAGCGAAAGTTGCTATCTAGAAGTGCGGGGGAGGAAATATAGGTGTTGCGATGCAAACTGCCAAAACGATAAAATTCAGCTTGGGCGAGTCCAGGAATTAACGAAAAAACTTTTTTCTGCTCAGAGTATTTAAGTTTGGTTTGGAAACCCACCATATTCCATGAGCGGCCTTCTGCATCTTCCTTTCGAAGCTGCACCACTGCGTAGGGACGGGAATTGCTACGAGGATCGGACAAGCCGACCGGTTTCATTGGGCCAAAAGCTAGGGTGCGCCGACCGCGCTCCAATAAGGCCTCGATGGGTTGGCAGCCCTGAAAGTAAATGGCTTTCTCGAAGTCTTGGAATTCCACTTTTTCGGCTTTTGCCAGGGCATCGATAAAGGCTTCATATTCCCCCTCGTTGAGGGGGCAATTGAGATAGTCGCCATCGTCACTCGAACCCTCAGCACCTTTGTCGTGACGATTTTGCATAAAGGCGATGCTGCGATCGATACTTTCACCCGAAATGATAGGTGCAATGGCATCATAAAAATAAAGTTGTTCCCCGATCACCTTTTTAAGGCTTTGGGCAAGGTCTTTAGCGGTGAGGGGACCTGTCGCTATCACCACAGGTTTCAAGAGGCCTCCTTCGCTGGGAATTAACACTTCTTCCAAATGAACAACGGGCTCTCGAATTAAGGTGATGAAGGAGTTTTTTTCGAGTGCCTGAGTAATTTGCTGACTGAATTTATCGCGGTCAACGGCCAGCGCCTGACCTGCCGGAACCCGATTATCCATGGCTGATTGGAGGACTAAGGAGTGAAGAGCCTCAAGCTCAAATTTGAGTTGGCCAGGTGCGGATTCAGCATCCAAGGATTTGAGAGAATTGCTACACACAAGTTCGGCGCAAAGGGAACCTGTGTGAGCCTCAGTGCTACGCTGAGGTCGTTGTTCAATAAGGGCTACGCGTAAACCCATTTGTGCAAGCTGCCACGCACATTCGGAGCCGGCCAAGCCTGCTCCAACTACGATCACATCGGAGGGAGTGGATTTGAGCTGGCCGTGCAAATCTGACATTCGGGGATATCCTTTGGCGTTTCAAAAAGAATTGGGCTACTTTATTGCCTGAATGAGTCCCGTTAAGCAACTTCAGAATTTGCGGCCTTTTACGCTGCTCCTAAGCTTCGCGGCCTCGGCGTTGGGTCTCTATTTTGCTTTCAAATATCTTCCTTTTTTTATTTTAAGTTCCATGGGTTTCGAATCGCCCCTTATTCGGCAGTTTCTGCACGACAACGAGATTTTGTTGCAGTTTTTGGCCTTAGCTTTGGCTCAAATTTTTTATAAGGGTAGTTATCAGCGCGCGGTACCTCGACCCAGCGAGATCAAATCGTTCTGGACGCCAGTTGTACAAACTGAGGCGGTACTCTGGGGTGCGGTCTTTAAGGCCTTTTGCATCTCAAGTTTGGGTGTGGCCTTGGTGCTGTTTTTGGGTGTGGCCTCAATCGAGCGTCCCGTGCTGGATATCCAAGCCCTCCTCCTGTTGGCGCCTACTATGTTATTCCAAACATTGCTTCTTTTGTGTTGGCTTTGGACTCTCGAATGGGTTCGCAGCCGATGGATAAGCTTTTTGTTCTATGAGCCCCGCTCTCCATTAGCCTGGCGGGCGGCCTATATCGTGTGGGAGTCGTTTTTCTATTATCAGCTTTTAGGGGGCGGTGAGAATACAATAGAGACCGTTATAGTGGTTTTGGTTTCCCTGCTTTGTGCGTCTTCGGTGTTTTTATGGTTTGAGCTTGATATGCGCAAAAATCCAGCCAAAATGCGCGAACTCAGCTTGCGTAGAATTTTTTTTCAGTGGGGGCTGGTGGTTTCTTTGGCTCACATTTGGGGTTTGGGCTGGGGAAGTTATCGGGCATTGTCCGTTTTCCGCCTATTTGAGGGACCTTTAGCCATTGCCGATCGCTTTGCCTTACCAGACCTGGTGCCTACTCAAATATTCTTTGTCTTTTTCTTTGCCTTTTTTATTAACGCTTTGCTCCAGCGCCTTTTAAGACGATTGACGCGTTCGGTGTAGAGCAAAAAGCCGCACAGAGCTAAGCTCATATTATGGAAAGTAATGCACTCACCCTGGCCATGGGCACAGGGCCAGTTGTTAAATTGGTATTGTTAGTCCTTATTGCCTGTTCTGTTTTCTCGTGGGCAATTATTTTTTATAAATGGTTGATCTTTAAAAGTGCCTCTCGCGAGAGCGATGCCTTTCTGGACTTATTTTGGAACGCCAAATCTTTAGAAACAATTTTTACAGAAACTAAAAACTTTGCGGTGAGTCCCGTGTCGAATGTTTTTCGAGCGGGTTATTTAGAATTTCAAAAAATAACGGCCCGTGGTCAGGAGAACAATACGGGTCCCACTCTTAATGCCGTGATCGGTAACGGCTTAGAAAACGTTCAGCGGGCTTTACGAAAAGCATCTGTGGGAGAATCTTTGCGCCTTGAGAAACTGGTGCCCTATCTTGCTACGATAGCTTCTGTGGCTCCTTTTATAGGGCTTTTTGGAACAGTCTGGGGAATCATGGATAGTTTTCAAGCTTTAGGCCAGGGAGGCCCAGCTACCTTGCAACGAGTCGCTCCAGGCATTTCGGAAGCTCTCATTGCCACGGCCGTGGGGCTGGCTGCCGCTATTCCGGCGGTGGTGGCCTACAATCAGTATGCGCTAAAGATGAAAAACTTCCGTGCGGAGATGGAGAATTTTTCTTCGGATTTCACCAACATTCTTAAAAGAAATTACCTAGGTTGATTCATGGCTTTTAATCCAGGCTCGGGAAACGGTGATGACTACAGTCCTATGGCTGAGATTAATATCATCCCCCTCGTGGATGTGATGTTGGTGCTGTTGATTATCTCGATGATCACAACTCCATTTCTAGAGCAAGGTGTGAATGTGCAGTTGCCCACCACTCAGGGGCAGAACCTACAAAAAAATAATCAAGTGGAGGAGCCGCTCACGCTCTTTGTGTCTCGAGATCAAAATTTGCGTTTGGGGGACGCCGTGGTAAGTCGCTCCGACTTGCCTAAAAAACTTGCTGCGGTGTTTAGCAAGCGCACCAATAAAGAGCTTTTTGTCCGCGCCGATAAAGATGTTCCTTATGGGATTGTGGCTGACGTGATGGCCCGAGTCCAGTCCGCAGGAATCGAGAGGGTCGGGCTGGTCACGCAACCCGAATAAGGCATGGCGAAACCTGCCTTTGAAGAGGAGCTTGAACAGAATGCGAAAGCCGGTAAGCCGTCTGTTCCTCCCTTGCCTAAAAAATTACTCAAGAAGCGCAGCCCCAAATATTTTCCTAGATCGTTTAAATATTCTTTAATTTTTCATGGGGGCTTTTTGCTGGTGGGCCTTGGCCAGGGATTACTGGAATATTTTAATGGTCGGCATGACCGTGAAACGTTTGAAAAAAACAAAAATATGTCCAAACAGGCAATTCGTGTGGACTTAGTAGCGCTACCTGATGTGAAGCTATCGGATCTGCATTCTGTGGATTTGACCCAAGAAATTGCAACTCCAGAGGAAACAGCGCTGCAGGTAGCTCCCTCTGCTGATGTCATGCGTCTGAACGACGCTAAGAATCTCAAGAAGCAGGGTTCCAAATCGGCCAAAGAGCGGTTGAAGGAGATTCAGGAACAACTACGTTTGGACTCCCGTCGTAAAGATCTGATTGAAGCTCTTAAAAACAAAAAAACGCAAAGCGTCGGGCGCCAAGCTTTGGGTGGGAATATTCTATCAGAAGGATATTCTACAAGTGGTGAAGTGGCCGATCAAGCTGATGTGTATGTAGGGCGACTGAAAACCCACCTTCAGAAAAAATGGGATCTACCTTCTTTTGTTAATCCCAAAGCCTATAAGGCCAGAGTGCTTATGAAGATACAGGCTACAGGGGGAGTGACTTATGAATTTATCAAGCGTAGCGGTAACGCCGACTTCGATGCTACCGTAGAAAAGGCGATTAAAGACGCCAGTCCTTTTCCGCCGCCACCTGCGGCGTTGCGAAGAAATTATGAAGAAGACGGAATAGAGTGGGGATTTCCTGAATGAGAAATAAATTAAAAATTGCGATGATAGCTTCATGGTTCCAGGTTTTAGGAGCTCAGGCTCAGGGGGGAGCAGAAGTCCCGGCCCCACTGTTAAGCCAAGGTAGTCCAGTCTTAGATACAGCAGTGAAACCCGCAACCCCAAGTGAGGTGGCCCCTTCTCAAAGAATCTATATTCCCGTGGGTGATCCCAATATTAAAAAAGCCGTATTAGCTATTGAGCCCCCCTTAGGGCCCTCATCACTGGTAGGAGATTTTTCTAAAACTTTGCACTCCGATTTGGATTTTAGTGACCTATTTAATCTTTTGCCCAAGGAAAAGATGCCGTCCGACACCAAGGGGATGGAGGCTGGTACCTTCAATATCGATCCCTACCGAGTTCTGGGCGTGGAATTTTTACTAAAAACATCGATCGTGCAAAAGGGCAGCGGTGTGGAGGCCGAGTTTCATTTGTATGATGTGAACAAGGGCACCGAAATTCTGGGTCGTCGCTATCCATTTGTTTCGAAATCAGGGCAGGCGGCCCGTGAATTGGCGCACTTCGGCGCTAATGATGTCGTGAAAACACTCACTGGAGTAGATGGTATATTTCGAACTCGCATTTTGATGAGCTGCGGAATGAAAACAAAAGAAATCTTCATGATGGATTTTGATGGAGAAAATGTTCGACCCCTCACCCAGGATCGCAACTTTGCTCTTTCTCCCTCCTGGGCTCCCGATGGTAAACGCATTATATTCACGAGCTACAAGCCTGCCGTGAAGGGGGGCTTTGTGAATCCTAATCTTTACCTTTATGATTTGATTTCAGGTCAGCGTAAGCTGTTAAGTGCCGCTCGTGGGCTTAATACGGGTGGGGTTTTTCATCCTAAGCTCAATAAGATTGCCTACACTTTTTCGGTTAAGGCGCGCCCCGAAATCTATGTGTTGAATCTCGACAACAATACCCGCATTCCCATAACAAAAACGCAGTTCTTCAGTGTAGAACCTTCGTGGTCTCCAGATGGCAGTCAGCTCACCTATTCCAGCAGCCAAACCGGGCGGCCGCACATTTTTGTAGCTCGCGCTGATGGTTCAGGAGCTAGGCGCCTGACCTTTGCTGGTGTCTACAACAGCTCTCCTAATTGGTCGCCCTTGGGAGATAAAATTATTTTTTCCGGCCAAGAAAGCTACGCCAATAACTTTAATATAGTGATGGTGGATCCCAGTGGAAGCAATTTGGTGCGGCTTACCCAAGGGACGCATTCCAGCGAGAATCCAGTGTTTAGTCCGGATGGTCGATTTGTGGCCTTCTCGAGCAATCACGAGGGAAACTATAGGATTAACGTCATGACCGCACAGGGTACAAAAATTCGCGCCTTGAGCCCTGCGAATTTGGGCCACTGTAAACAACCCGCCTGGTCTCCTCGGCTTTAGTTTTTTGAACTCCTAGGGAAGTCACTTGTGGACGAAGGGCGAGCTGCGATAGGAGTAGAACATGATTGATCAAGACATTAAAAAACTCGATGAACTCGCAAAAAAAATGGAGGCGGGTGAGCTTTCTTTGGAAGAGGCTTTAAAAACTTTTCAAGAGGGTATTGAGCTTATTCGGCGTTGCAGCAAGACGCTTGAAGAAGCTGAGCTGAAAGTAAAAGAAATCATGAGACAGCCCGACGGGACTTTTGAGGAAAAACCGCTCGCGTGAAAAATGAACTTCTGCGTTCCAGTTTGTGGATGGAAGAGCGCTATCTGGCTTTGATTCCAGATCTGAATTGGCAAAATGAAATAGTGGAGCTTTCTCGGTCAGCGCTTTCCGGAGGCAAGGCAGTGCGTCCCACCCTTTTGTTTTTAACCCAGCAAAATTTAACGGGAGCCCTCAGGAAACCGTCGACTGAGACTTTAGATCTGGGTCTTTGCTTGGAATTTATTCATGCCTATTCGCTGATTCACGACGACCTGCCGGCCATGGATAATGACAATTGGCGACGGGGCAAACCTACTATGCACCGATTGGTGAGCGAAGCCAAGGCTGTGCTTGTGGGCGATGCCCTTTTGACAGGAGCCTTTGAAATTTTAGCTTTGTCATCCTTAGACACCAAAAAAAAGGCACTGGCTTTGGGGATTTTAGCACGAGCTGCGGGTGGCGCAGGAATGGTAGGGGGGCAGTGGCTGGATGTTTCTCTCCAAACGTCTCCAGAGTTTTTAGAGCGCCAAGAAGAAATCCATCGCCTCAAAACAGGTGCTCTTTTTGGCGCCTCGGTTGCTTTAGGCTATTTGGCCCGTGACAGCTACCATCAAGAGAAGCTGCCAGATATCTTAGAATGGGGCATAAATTTAGGTTTTCTCTTTCAGTTGGTAGACGACATCTTGGATGACGAGATTCCCCATGAAAAAATGGAGTGGGTACAGAATTTGGTGCAAAAAATGTCCGAAGACTTGGTTCTTTCGGCCCGGGAATGGGCGGATTTAGGCTGGGTGCGCGAAATGCTTGGCTTTTTCTGTGAAAGAAAGATCTAAGTCATCGTGAAAAAAAAACGTGCCGATGAAATTTTAGTAGATTTGGGTTTGGTCGAGACTCGATCTAAGGCCCAAGCTCAAATTTTGGCTGGTCTAGTGAGTTTTAGACCACTTGGTGAAAAGAACTATAGAAAAGTCGACAAAGCGGGACACGCACTGGCCACAGAGGGGCTGGAATTTCATATCGAGAATCCTCATCTGGCTGATGTGGGGCGAGGTGCCCAAAAATTGCGTCATGCTTTTTTAACTTGGCCGCTGAATGTCGAAGGCAATCAGGCCCTCGATATTGGTTCAAGTACCGGAGGATTCACACAAGTGCTTCTCGACCGAGGCGCAAAACAAGTGGTTGCCCTTGATGTAGGTACACATCAGCTTCACGAAAAACTGCGACGAGATTCCCGTGTTGTGTCCTTAGAGAAGCAACATGTGTTAAAAATTCCCGAAGGGTTTTGGGTCGAAAAGGGCGTTGATCTTCCCTTTGATGTGTTTGTGACGGATTTGTCTTTTATCTCGGTGACTCGAGTCTTGCCTGTTGCGAAGCAATGGCTGAAGCGAGGCGGGAATTGGATTCTACTTTTGAAACCACAGTTTGAACTGGGTCCTCAGAAAGCTCCGGGCGGGATTGTAAAAAATCCAGATTATCATGAAGAAGCTGTAGATTTACTGCGTGAAGCTGTTCGGCAGGAGAACGACCTAGAGTGGAAAGATATTATAGAAAGCCCGATCCGCGGCGGCGACGGCAATAAGGAGTTTTTAGTATGGCTGCAAAAAAAAGTTTAAGCACTTTTGGATCGTTGCTGCTTCTGGCAGCCTGTTCTTCAAAACCACCTACCGAATCCCTACCTCGAGGCGGAAATACTCCTGCGGTTCCTCATAGTGTTTCTCATCAGCCTCTCATGCCCCCAGTTTCCCCCCTGCCGCCCCCCACGCCCGCGCCCGTGGCGGAAGTCCCCGTACCGCAGCCTCGTCCAGACGCCAAAGACGATGCGGTAAAAAAATTAGAAGAGGGTCCCAGTAGTAAAAAATCTTTTGCAGTATGGATCGATGGATACGGCTTGGAAAGCATTGCGGCCTTAGGATTTCTCCAAGAGCTTGAGAAAGCCGGATTCAAACCCCGTAAAATTGTAGGGGGAGGTTTTGGATGTTGGGTGGCGCTTTCTTGGGCCCTTGAAAATAACGGAAATCAGGCGGAATGGCAGGCTTTCAAGTGGACCAGTTGGGATACGGTAGGTCGGAGTGGACTTTTAGGAAGGCTCACCTTGCGAGAAGGTCATCAAAGATTTGATGCGGAACTGACACGACTTTTGCCTGCAAAATCCTTTGCAGATTTTAAGATCCCGGCCGATTGTCCGATTTATGAAAAAAAGTACCCTTACCGATTTTTGTCGGGTCGGGCCTTGGGACTTTCCGACCTGCTGTGGCATCAGTTTCAGCTGCCTGTCGTTGGACCCGACCCGGATGCTCCAGAGCTTCAGTACTACTCAGCAGCCTTGGCAGGAACCCCTCTACCTCGCGAACTCGACGAAATGTCGCGGGACATCTCTGGATCGGATTTTGGTGGTTGGGTCATTTTGCGTACCCGAAGTCCAAACGATCGGGGTGCCCTGCAAAATTGGATCAATCTCGTGGGGACGCGCCAAGATCAGAATTTGGCCAGCGGTGGTTTTAGCCCTGCCGGGCTTAGTTTCGTTGTCTTAGATTTGAGTGATGGCTCGAGTCGGCCACCTACCCAAACTAAAGACTTTGAGAGACGCCGGCGATGGTTATTGGAGGGGCGCCGCCGAGCCCAAGTGGTGCTGCATTCCAACGAGATGAAGAAATTTTTATCACTCAATCCCCGATGAAAGAAAGCATTTATACTGAACACTATGAAAGATTTATCTTATCTCAGAAATTGTTCCCTTTTTTTGAACTGGTCCGACGAGAATATCGAATCTTTACACCGCATTTGCGAGATTCGAAATTTGAGTCCGGGAGAAATTCTTTTTAATCAAGGTGAAACCTCGGATGCTTTTTATCTGATTCGCCGAGGTACTATAGCAATTAAAAAATATTCGGGAGATGGCGAAGAATCTATTGCAAGTTTTGGCAGTAATGCGAATTTTGGCGAATTAGCCATGCTCACTCGCGGCGCCCAGATTGAAAATCGCTCCGCTACCGCTCAGGCTATCGAAGCGAGTGAAATCGTTGAAATTAAGTTTAACCCTTTTCAAAAGTTTCTTGAGTCGTCGCCCGAGGCAAGTGCGTCTTTTTATCAGAATTTGGCGATTGATTTGGCCACGCGTATTCGTAAAACAAGCGAGGATTTGGCGGGCATCCGCGCTCTCCGACTCAGACACGCTTGACGATTATCTACCGGGCGGAACAAAGTTCCCACATTCTCGAGCATTTTCGTCGTGGTCAGCCCGTCGCCTTACCTACAGAAACCGTTTATGGACTTGCGGCCCCTGTGGAAAATCTCTCGGCGTTGTCGCGAGTTTTTTCACTTAAGGCTCGACCGCATTTTGACCCTTTGATCGTGCATATCCAAGGTGTGGCAGATGTTTGTCGTTACGCTCGTGATCTAAATGATGTCGAAAAAAAGCTGGTGAAGCAGTTCTGGCCCGGTCCCCTCACTTTACTGCTGGATAAAAGGGTTACCGTTCCAGATCTTTGCACAGCGGGGACGCCTTGGGTGGCCTTGCGTTCTCCTCAGCATCCCCTTTTTCAAAAAATTTTGGCCGAGTGGGGCGGGGGACTTGCTGCACCTTCTGCCAACCGTTTTGGCCGGATATCCCCCACCTGCGCGTTGGATGTGGTGAGTGAGTTAGGACCTTGGGGATTGGAGGCCGTGTTAGAGGGGGGAGTGTGTAGATGGGGAGTGGAGAGCACGCTTATACGGGTCGTGGGACCTCGCAAGATTGAACTGCTACGGCCTGGTGCTTTGAGTGTGGAAGATATCGAGCAATGCCTCGGTGAAGTGAATTGGGTCGTCCCAAACAAAAAAAAACCGGGCCTGGAACCGATGACGAGCCCTGGCTTACTGGAATCCCACTATGCTCCTCGAACGCCTCTTCGCTTTTTTGAGGCTGCCGCACTTCCCCAGGCTCCTCTTCCTCGGACGGCCTTGGTTCTGCAAAGGCCTCACCTCGAGTGGTCTAAGTTGGCTTTTGCGAAGGTGCTTTGCCTCTCACCTGGCTCTTCTGATGTCGAAGCTGCGGCCCAGATCTTTTCATCATTGCGAAGTCTCGACGGGGAAAATTATCGGGAAATCTGGGCCTTAGGGGAAGAAGACATCGGGCTTTACCGAGCTATAAATGATCGTTTACGCCGGGCGGGAGCCTCCCTCCAACCCCACTCGACCCGTAGCGTCAGGCTCTGAAGCTACGCAAAATAATGCCATGGCGTAGACCCCAGGTGGTTAGCCAGAGGTCGTCTATGCCGAGGCGTCCCAAAAGATGAAGCAAGATGAGCACTCCTGAACAAATAATATCGGCTCTCCCATGTTCCATATCGGCTAAGGCCTCTCGTTCGGTGAGCGGCATTTTACGCAACTTTTCATTGAGTGTTTCTAAAGAAGCGCGGCTGATCTCGAGGCCACAGTCGAGCTGATGTTTGGCTCCAGCCAGTCGAGCTGCGAGAATCAAGGTGCCGCCAACCGCCATGACTCGGGACTTGTTGCGAAAGTGAATCGACAAATCTTTCCAAACATTGGCAGGAAAAAATCGCTCCATTTCCCTTTGAGCCTTGGACCAATGAGCGTCGCTCACTGGCATCTGGTCGAGGCCTAAGGCTTCATGGCAGCGCACGGCCCCGGCCTGGAAAGAATGGCCTTTAAACGAAGGATGGCACACCATCACTTCAGTCGAGCTTCCACCCACATCTATAAAGATGCCGTCATCGTCATTCCAGCACTGCAAAGCTGCGGCGCGTGCACCCTCTAGACTGAGCTCGGCCTCTTCTAATCCGCTCAAAATGCGCAGTGGGACACCAAATATTTTCTTTACAGGATGGGAAATTTTTTCAGGGTTTCGGCAGTCACGAACTGCGGAAGTCGCAATAACTGTTACATTTTTGCATCCCTCAAGATCGAGGGTAGCTTTGATCTCGCGCAAAAACTCCACCGACTTGGTTACAGAGTCGCCACTCAATAGAAGGCTTTTCTCGAGATCTTTGCCCAAGCGAGTGACTCGAGAGCCGCTTTTGACTATTGCAAAGCTATGTTTTTGCATTTGAGCCAACAAAAACTTGACCGAGTTGCTGCCTATATCGACGACGGCTCTCATGAGGCTTAATCTATATCACTTATGATTGGAATCCTACTCGCCGCAGGACGCGGTACCAGAATGAAAAGCGACCGACCGAAGGTACTTTTCCCTGTTAATGATGAGCCGTTGTGTACGGCCCCTTTAAGCGTGCTTTTTGAGGTGTGCGAAAAAGTGATTGTGGTCGTAGGGTATCGGGGTGAAGATGTTCGTGAGGCGCTGCAAGCTCGTGCCACGGAGATTTTTGGTGTGGAGGCTGTCCGGGCCAAGCTTATGTTTTTTACTCAAAATCCGCCTAAGGGAACTGGAGATGCTGTGCGAACGGCCATGGAGGGGTTGGGGAAGGCGGCGGCTCATGCGGAGGAGACCGTAGTTCTTAATGGCGATCTGCCGCTGATTCGCACTCGTACCCTCAAAAAACTTATCGAGGACTCGCGCAAAGCTAAATTGGCTTCGGCCTGTTTTTCGACTGTAACAGGGCAGCCATCGGGACTGGGCAGAATATTGAGGGATGACCGAGGCAGTTTTACGGGAATTAAAGAGGAAAAAGATGCGACTCCGGAACAGAAAAGAATTCGTGAAGTGAACAGCGGTGTTTACTATTTTAAAACAGAATTACTGTTAAAAAACATTTCTCAGCTCAAAAGCAACAATGAACAAAATGAATTTTATCTTACTGACCTGTTAGGTAACCGGATTTCCCATGGACCCCGTTCGGAAGCGATTCCTTGTCGAGACCCTTGGGATTTGATGGGAGTTAACACGACGGCAGAACTGGGTGCAGTAAGAAAAATTGCGCAATATCGTCTGCAGAAAAAACTTTGTGAAAATTTTGGCCTCGATTTTGAAAACATGGAAACAACTTTTGTATCGGCGCGCACTCAATTTTTGGGCGATTGTACCATTGGTTCTAACGCTCAAATTACAGGGCGCAGCGTGATTGAGAAAGGTGTTGTCATAGAAGCTAACTGCCAGATCAAGGAATCTAAGATTCAAGGGGGCGCGCGAATTCTATGGGGTACGGTCGTTGAATCATCCCTGATAGGGCTTGAAGCCCAAGTGGGACCCATGGCACACATTCGTCCGGATTCTGAAGTGGGGGAAGGCGCCCGAGTGGGCAATTTTGTGGAACTGAAAAAAACTAAAATGGGGGCCCGTTCAAAAGCGGCTCACTTAACTTACCTGGGCGATGCTGACGTGGGTGAGGAGGCGAATATCGGATGCGGCAGCATTACCTGTAACTATGACGGTTTTAACAAGTATCCAACAAAAATTGGGAAGCGCGCTTTTGTTGGTAGTGACACACAAATGTTGGCTCCTATTGTGATTGGAGACGATGCTTATGTGGCCTCGGGTACTACTCTCACGCAAGATGTTCCTTCCGGTGCTTTGGCCCTCTCACGCCCCGAGCTTATTGTGAAGCTTGGTTACGCTAAGAGACTTAGTGAAAAGCTCCTAAGTAAAAAGAAGAAGGGCTAAGCGAATGTGTGGCATTGTTGGTTACCTGGGACCGAAACTTGCGAAGCCCATTCTACTCGAAGGACTGGCTCGTTTGGAATATCGAGGCTACGACTCGGCGGGTTTCGCACTCTACGACCATGAAAATTTTGTGGTGAAAAGATGTTTGGGTCAGGTGCACGCACTCGTAGAAGCCTCCGAGAAAGATGGACTCACACAAAAGCAGGGTATTGCTCACACTCGGTGGGCGACTCATGGTGTTCCCAGTGAAATCAATGCTCACCCGCACCGAGCAGGAAAAATTGTCCTCGTACACAATGGAATAATCGAGAATCATGCCGCGCTTAAGGAAGAACTCTTGGCAGCTGGGGTCGAGTTTTCCTCCCAAACGGACACTGAAGTTTTTGCGCATTTGATCGAGCAACACCGCACCCGTATTTTAAAAGACAACTCTGAAGATTTTACGGCTTTGAGTGAGGACCTCAAGAAAAAGCGAGTAGTAGAAGCCATGCGTTCGGCCATGGGAGAAGTGCACGGTCACTATGCCATTTTATTTATGGTCTTAGGGTTACCTCATTTTATTTTTGGGGCTCAGTGTGGTGCTCCTCTGATACTAGGACGGATGAAAGACGAAGCTTTGGTGGCAAGTGATCTCCAAGCCATTCTTCCCTTCACCAAAGATGTGAGTTTTATTCCTCATAATACTTTGTTTATTTTGAGTGAGAAAACTTCTGAGTTTTTAAATGCACAGAACGAAAGCCCAATAAAAATTCCCACAGAAACAATTGAGTGGTCGGCAGACCGAGTTGCAAAAGACGGTTTCGAGCATTTTATGCTTAAAGAAATTTTTGAGCAGCCTCGGGTGGTGGCAGATACTCTCTCAGGCCGTCTTCCCGCGGCAGGTTCGCAGGCCTTTATGTGGGACCATCCCAAAGCTCACGAGGCTTTATGGCGGAACGTAAAAAAGCTCTATTTGGTGGGTTGCGGCTCGGCATTTCATGCCGCCTTAGTGGGTAAGTATCTGTTTGAAAAATGGGCTCGACTCCCTGTAGAGGTCGACCTGGCAAGTGAATTTCGCTATCGCAATCCCATTCTCGAGCCAGGCACCGTGTTGGGAGTGATCTCTCAAAGTGGAGAAACTGCAGATACCCTGGCGGCTCTGCGCATGGCCAATGAGAGAGGAATTAGCACTTTTTCCGTTTGTAACGTACCCGGTTCCACGATTGTTCGAGAATCTCAGTTTCAGTATCCCACTCAGGCAGGACCCGAAATCGGTGTCGCTTCGACTAAGGCTTTTACTGCGCAGCTGACTCTTCTGAGTGCTTTGGCTCTCGATGTGGCTCGATTGCGAGGAGTCCAAGTGACTCAGGATGCCGAGGGTGTGAATGACCTTGCGCGGTTACCGCACGACATGGAAGTGGTCCTTTCCCACTCCAAAAAATATTTGGATTTAGGCGCTTCTCTGGGCACTAAAAAAACCCTGCTCTTCATGGGTCGCGGCACCATGTATCCCATGGCCCTTGAGGGGGCTCTTAAGCTCAAGGAAATTACCTACCGACATGCGGAGGGCTATGCGGCAGGGGAATTAAAGCATGGGCCCATTGCCTTAGTGGATGAGCATTTGGCGGCAATAATCTTGGGACCTTCTGATGAACTTTTGCCTAAAACTCTCTCTAATTTAGAAGAAATTAAATCTCGGAAGGGAACCATTATAGGCGTGGGAGAGGAGGGCAATAAGGCTTTCGAAAAACTTTGCGACCACTATCTCCCTATTCCTAAGGTTCCACTGAGTCTCACACCCATGCTCTATGTGATCCCGTTGCAATTGTTATCTTATGGTTATGCTAAGGCACTAGGTTGTGCCATTGATAAGCCTCGCAATCTCGCTAAGTCTGTTACTGTAGAATGATTAGAATTGCGAAGGTACAAAGGATTTGATTTTAAACAGATCGACGAAGGCGTGAATGAGGCGTTGAGAATCGGAGGGAATGTCTAAAAACTCAACCCCAACCCCCGATTCTAGGATGGTAGAGCGGGCCCAGCGAACCACCCCTTTGCCCGAGAAAGAGTAATCAGGGACCATGCCGAGCTTCAGTTCAAACTCAATAATTTCACCGACAGCAGGCGCGCGGTGTCCCACCAAAATTTCGATAAAAAATCCTCCGCGACCGATGTTTTTGACTTCAATATGAAAGGTTTCATGGGCAGGATTTTGGGAAAGAGCCAGCCCATAAAGCTTGCCTAAGACCTGAGGATTAATGTCAACTCGTTCTCCCCGAGGTCGAAGTTTGGATCGCCCAAACCGTTCCACTGATTCCACGAGAGCGTCAAAATTAAGTGGCTTTTGGAGAGAATGGCAGGCCCCCGACTGGTGAACATCGAAAACCGACAGCCTGGGATTATCGGTGAGTAGAATGACTTCGGGTTTGTGACTGAGTTCGGTGCGAATGCGCCCTGCAATATCCAAGGCATCTGCACCAATCAAATCGTCGGCTAAAAGCACAATTTCAAAATGCCCCTTTTCGAGCACATCCAGAATATCATCAAGTTTGGATTCAGCTTGAGTTTCAAAACCGTGCAACTCAAGGCGTTCTTGAATGAGGCGTGAAATATCGGGATCCTGCTCGACAATAAGCGTCTTCAGCTTCTGGCCAATTTCCATAGATTTATTGTCGCATGGAAGAACTTTTCCTGTGTTAAATTTAAGTGAATTCTATGTGAAGTTTCGTGAGGGAGTGATTTTTGTCGCAACGTCGTCGAGCCCTAATGATGTCTTATATTGAGGGGGCGTTTTACGCCCTGATGGTAGGAACGGCAGAAACTTTTGCTTTATTTTATGCGGTAAAGAGTCAGCTCACCACTTCTCAGATAGCGATGCTTTCGACGCTACCAATTCTGTTGGGTGCTTTGGCTCAATGGATTGTTCCCAATCGAATTCCCAATACATCTCTAAAAAATGCGATGCTTGGCTTTATGGGGGTGCAGATTTTGGGGCTCTGCGGTCTTCTTTATTCCTTTCACACGACTCATATCTACGAGTGTCTGCTTCTTGCACTTTCGGCATATTGGATCGGCGGTCTTGTGTGTGGTCCTCTTTGGCTCGATTGGATCTCCGCGTGGCTCGGACCTGCTGCATTTTGCCGATATCTTTCTCGGCGAAATGGTTTCGTGTCGCTCCTTACTCTTGTGGGCTACCTGGGAGCCGCTTTGGTGATTTATCGCTCACAAAGTCTGGAAATTTTTCAAGTGGCATTTTCTATCGGCATCGTGGCTCGGTGCTGTTCTTGGGTCACCATGTTTTTTCAACCCAGCGCCGCCATTTCGCGTCACAGTGCACAGTCACCTACGGTTGTCCCAAATCATTCGGAGTCGCGAGTGATTTTTTGGGTGATGACATTTACTGTTATTTTTAAATTCGCAGTGAACATCGCCAGTCCTTTTTTCCTTCCGTATATGGTGAACGAGCTAAAATTCAGTTTACTTACATATGTTCTACTTACGGCCGTTCCCTTTGTGGGTCGAAGTCTCTTTTTGGCGAGTTGGGGTGAGGCCGCAAGAAGTATTCGCCCTCTCATTGGACTCCCCATTACGATGGTAGGCATTGCGGTGGGGCCTGTCCTGTGGACCTTCACTCAAAGAGTGGAATTTCTTACGCTCTTTGAATTCGCTTCTGGCCTATTATGGGGTGGCTTTGATCTCTGCGCCGTCCTCATTGTGCAGAATTTTTGGGCGGGGAATGCTCGCAAATTTTTGGGCATGCATTTGGCACTGATGAGCTTGGCCTCTCTACTGGGTGCATCGCTTGGCGCAGAGCTCCTGCATAGTGGTTTTTCCTACATGGATCTTTACTTATTTTCCTCAAATATCCGGATACTTAACGCGCTGCTATTTATCTTGATTTTGACCCGCTTTGCCACTACAAGAACTTCCCTCAGGGTTTATGGCGACTTTCTTAGCACCGTGCTCAGCATCCGACCCTCTTTTGCTAACATTGGACGACTGATCCCCGTCCGTAGGAGAAAAATCTGGAATGAGCCCGTCAATCAAAATACTCGTCATTGAAGATGATGAAATTGTTCGCCAGTCACTACGGTTCTTACTTAACTCTCACCAAGTTTTTTTCTTTAGTCATATTGAAGAATATTTTGCTCGCGCGAAAGAATCTAATTTAGCGGATGTTGAACTCGTTCTTTTGGACTTGCGTCACTCGGCCGACCCCGAAGGTCAACTTACAATACAGAAGATTCCTGAGCTTCGCTCCCGCCTTCCGCATGCCGAATTGATTATTCAATCTGGTGTTTCCGACGTGGAAGCTATGCGCGAATGTATTCAAAAAGGCGCTTCACGTTTTGTACTCAAAGAACATCTGGCCGATGAAATCCCTTTGTTGGTGGAGCGTCACATGGAGGTGCGGGCCATTCGCTCTCAGCTCGATACAGACATCGTAGGTTCATCTTTTGTGCTCGTGCAATTGAAGCGTGACCTTTTGGATTTGCGCTTTCAGCGTAACCTCGATGTCTTAGTTGAGGGAGAAACTGGCACGGGGAAAGAGCTTTGCGCCCGAGCTCTGCACAGCGGGGGACCCTTTATTGCCGTGAATATGTCGGCCATTCCTCCGGAGTTATTTGAAGCGGAATTTTTTGGTTCCGAAAAAGGCGCTTTCAGCGGGTCGGTACAGGCCCGTGTGGGTCACTTTGAAGCTGCGGGGAATGGAATTCTGTTTTTGGACGAAATCCAAAGTATTTCGCCCGCACACCAAGCTAAACTTTTACGAGTGCTTGAAACCCGTGCCTTCACCCGAGTGGGTTCGAGCCAGGAACGTCCCTTCCGTGCGCGTATTGTCAGCGCTGCCAATACGAAGCTCAAAGAAGCCGTCGCTCGCGGGCTTTTCCGTGAAGACTTATACTATCGGCTTGCCCCAATGACGCTACATGTGCCTCCCCTTCGTGTGCGGGGAGAAGACATTGTAGAACTCGCTAAGAAGTTCTTAAAAGATTTCGATGAAAGTAGAACAAAGCGCTTTACTGACGATGCTTTGACCTTCATCCAAAGTGGTTACGACTGGCCCGGTAACGTGCGTGAACTTCGGGGCCTAACTCGTAATTTAGTCGCTCGTTCTCCCATACCTCTTTTGGATTCCCGAGAGATTCAAAAGCAACTGCAAAGTTTTGAAGATCGCTTAGAGAAGTCTCCGGAGCTGAGCCGAGGTCACGGTGATGGTCATTTCAAAATAAACTGGACGATGGGATTTGATAGGAACGTAGAGGAACTCGAAAAGTTTATTTTGGCGGAAACACTTAAAAGCAAGAAAAGTTCTGAAGCGCGGGATGCCCTTCAGCTGTCCCGTTCTCGATTCTACGAAAAAGTTCGCCAGTATGGTCTGTTGAAGTAGAGCTTTGGACTTCGTTCTTCGAGGCGAAGGCTACTCTTCGTCGGTCGAAGCACCGAAAGACGCCATACCGCCGTCGGGCATCTTACCGGAGTTGATAGCTTCTTTGAGAACCTGACTGACTTTGAAAGACATCACTCGGCGGGAAGAAATTTCCATGGCGTCACCTGTTTGAGGGTTGCGACCCATTCGGGAATGCTTGTCGCGAAGTACGAAATTACCAAAGCCTGAAATTTTTACGTGCGAACCTTGTTCGAGCGCAATTTTGATGGCGTCGAAAACACCTTCTACAAGTTCGGCAGCTTCCAATTTGGAAAATCCGCACTTACCCGCGACTTTTTCTACGATATCAACTTTGGTTAATGTCATCTCATAACCCCCTTAGGGTGAATGCCCTATATAGTCCTATGGTAGCGAATTTTTTTAAGAATTGGTGCTTTTCAAAATAGTTTGCAGACTTTTTTTGCGGAGCGCCACAGTTTTGCTTTGGGGGGTGGACCCTCTCCCGTCACAGGCCTATTTTCGGAAGGGGAAGGCAATGATCTCCTGGATGCTACTAAGGTCTAAAAGGTTCTGCAGAAGCCGGTCGACCCCCACTGCGATACCGGCGGCAGGACCCGAAATATGACCCAAGGCCGCAAAGAAATCCTCATCCAGGTTTGGCGTCTTGCCGTAAAGAGTTCGGCGCTTCATTTGGTCGTCTAAACATCGTTCTCTCTGTTCCAGCGGCTGTGTGAGTTCGGCGAACGCGTTGCCAAGCTCGTGTCCCTTCCAGTAAACCTCAAATCGTTCGCAAAAGAGGGGATCTCCAGGTTTCAGTCTGGCCATGGCGCAAAGGGATGCCGGATAATGCCAAAGAAAAGTCAATCCATCTCGGCCCAGCTTGGGTTCGATAAAATCCAAAAGTATCTTGTGAAAGCAGTCTTCAAAGGAGTCTTGAGCTTGAATGCTGGGGCAATTGTTGGCCAAGGCCTGTTGCGTAAGGGGAGGGCTGGTGCCGGCAAGCGCACCTCTTAAATCGAGGCCAGCCCAGTCTTGAAAAGCTTGTTCCACGCTGATGTCATGGCGTTTTTGCCAGTCCCCCGTACCCAGCTCGGCGCAAAGTCCAGAAAAGTCTGTGGCAATATCTTCAAGTTCCCCAGGGTTGCGATACCACTCCATCATAAAGAATTCAGGTTCATGCTTAGAGCTTGTTTCTCCGTTGCGAAAGCTGCGAGTGATTTCGTAAATTTTATCAAAGCCTAAGGCGAGGGCCTTCTTCAGATGATACTCAGGTGAAGTAGGTAAATAAAGTTCCTGCCGAGAGCCTCCGCCCATTCCCGGTTCAAAAGAGGTCTCAAAGGGGATAAGCTCAGGTTCGAGGCCAGGGTTGGGAACAAGGAGGGGTGTGTGAATTTCGGTGAAATCGCGGCTATCAAAGTAATGGCGAATTTTTTTAAAAAGCTCATGACGTTTTCGCAAAACTTCGCACTTCTGGGGATCGGGATAGCGACGTACCATCCGGCTCTTTGTGACGCGAAAAAATCGGCCAGTCAAAATGAAAAGAAGAGTCTGACATCTGTGGCGAGCCCGGGAGCCGGGGCACCTCATGACACTAAGGAATATTTAAATCGAATGGATCGACTCTTGGCGAATTTGGCAGGATTGGATCGTTTAGAGCATCAACAAGGACGAGACGAGAAGACTCAGGCGAAGCGTACCGAATGGGGCAAAGAAATCTTCGAATTAATTTTGAAAGGCCTGCCCTCCGAACAAAGTCCAAAAGATGAAGCTCGGTATCAGCGGATACGAGGCGACTTTTATCTCCGACAAAACGATAAGCGTCTGGCTTTCGAAGCGTACGGGAAGTCCGTTGAGCTTTTTAGCACCGATATTCGCGCGAACATTGCCTTAGCGTCGTTTGCTCGCCAAGACCAAGAGCCTGAGACTGAGATCATACATCTCCGGCGAGCGGTTTTGGAGCCGCCTTCAAATTCCGATGAGAAATCCTCTCAGACACAGGCCTTTCACCGATTGTTGGAGTTGGTGGATCAGTTTGAAGCTTTTGAATGGGCCCAAGGCTGGTTGGCAAAAGACCCTCAAGAGCCTCGAGTTTGGATCATTTACGCGAGCGCCGCTCTAAAGGCAAAAAACTTTTTGGAGTTAGAGAAATTCTTGAAGTCTCACGCTCTCCCTTTAGAGAACAAAGATTTTTTTTATGGGGAGCTGGCTTATTCGAAGCGCCAATGGCAGAAGTCCGAAGATTTCTTTAAAAGATTTTTAGGACAGCGTCTCAGTGAGGAAAATGCTGCAGACCAAAAGCAAGCCCGAGAACATTTGTGCCAAGCCCTCAATGAGCAGCGCAAATGGTTGATGGCACGGGCCTGTTGGAACCAGGCTTTGGCACTTCACCCAACAGAAGTTCAACTTGTTGCCGGTCTTGAAACCGCGCTAAAATCGGGCGCACTCAACGAGGCGAGTCCGATCGCAGATTTGAAGCAGGCTCTTGATAGGGCTCCCAAGTCAGTGTGGATTCGCGCAGAAATCATTCAACGACTTTTTAAAAAAATGAGTACAGAGATTTATCCAGAGTTGGAAGCGCAAATCGAACAATTTACTGTACAACACCCTCAAATGCCCGAAAGTACCTTTTGGCGTGGCCGCCTTTTATTTGAAAAGAAAGCGTTTTCCAAGGCCGAAAAGGATTTCTCTACACTCCTCCAAGATTTGCGTCAGAATCGAGTGAACAATACGATTCTTCCCAAGAGCGACTTCTGGATTTATATCGCCAGACTTGAGCGGGCTCAAGGACGGAAAGCCGAGGGGCGAGAAATTTTAGCGGAGGGAGTGCAGAAAGTCCCGGAACGACGAGAGAAAGAGATACTCAATAAAGAAATCCAGCAGTATTTTTAGATCAAATAGTAATAATTTCCCTGCTGGCATTATGAAATGGAAGATGTTGAGGGTCTGATGCTAGGCCTAGAACCTTGAAACATTGCGAATTTTTTTTCGAACTGCGTGCTAGTGATATCGACGCGTTTTCAGATTTTTTATGGCAGGGACCTGGTTTGATGGGACTGCAGGAGAAAGAAGTCGTCGGCACGGGTATGTTTTCACCCGAAGAGGGCTTTGAGGTTTTAGAGTTTGGGACGGATGCGGCTCGCCGTTGCGCTGAGTATTTAGAAGCTGAAAAATTTCGGGGCCCCGGATCTTTAGGGCTGGTGGCCTATGTAGACTCCGAGAAGGCCGCGGAATTTGAGGCGCACTTTAAGCACTCAAAGATTGTGGCCACGCTACTCAGCGCTGGAGAAAAGGCTTCGGAAGACTACTTGCAGAAGTACCGCGATAGTGTGCAGGGTTGTTGCTTTGGCGAGGGACTTTGGGTGGGGCCGCCTTGGCGTGAGGCCCCGATGGGGTCGGAGGCCTTTTTTGTGGAGCCCGGCTTGGCTTTTGGTACGGGTGACCACCCGACCACTCAGCTCTGCCTTAGCTTTTTGCATGAGCTTAAGAAAAAGGGGGAAAAGCCCAAGACAATTTTAGATGTGGGCACGGGCTCGGGGATACTTGCCCTTGCAGCGCAGAGATTTTTTCCGAAAGCCGAAATATTTGTAAATGACTTGGACCCCCTTTGTGAAAATGAAGTGATCAAAACATTTTCCCTGAATGGAGGAGATTGGCGGGCTCTGCAACAAGATTTCAGTTCCTCGGCTCCTCTGAAAAAACTTCCAAATCAAAGCTTTGATTTGGTTATTTCTAATATTTATGCCGAAGTGCTCGCCACTCTGGTGCCTGACATGACGCAGTTACTCAGGCCTGAGGCCAGATCTCAGTGGATTTGTAGTGGAATCCTAGCGGGTGGCCCCGAGGAGGGCTTCAAGAGGGTCCTCGCTCCTCATTTTCAGGTGGTGGAGCGTCGGAGCCAGGGTCGCGAAAGTGTGGAGTTGGGAAGCCAAGAAGGATTGTCGCCTAAGGTTGAAAACTGGGTAGGACTTCGCCTAAGCCTTGGAGAATGATTTTAACCGGGCCTGAAATTTACGCACGACTGGGGGGCGATATCCAAATCACTCCCTTCGACAACAAGTTGCTCAATCCAAATTCCTACAATTTGCGTTTGTGTGAAGACCTTATGGTTTACACCGAAAAAGAACTCGACATGAAAAAGGACAATCCGGCTCGGGCTATTAAAATTCCGCCCGAAGGCTTGCTGTTGGAGCCCGGTCGCCTCTATCTGGGTCGTACGGTGGAGTATACGGAAACCAAGAATTTAGTGCCCATGTTAGAAGGTCGATCTTCAATAGGTCGCTTGGGTTTGTACGTTCACGTGACGGCGGGTTTTGGTGATGTGGGTTTCAAAGGTTATTGGACGCTGGAAATGCACTGTGTGCATCCGATACGAATTTACCCTAACGTGCAAATTTGTCAGGTTTTTTACCACACAGTTCAGGGCGAAATCATTGAGTACAGCAAGGGCAAATACCAAGGAAATTCGGGCATCCAAACCTCGAGGCTTTGGATGGACTTTGATCAATCAGTATAGGGGTTAATTTTAATGCGCTGCCTACACGAAAAGGCGCCTAAGCGTGTCCGCAGCTGCCGGCGCCGGTGGCGGTAGAGCAGCCGGCGCTCACTTGCTTGGCACCTTCTTCGGCTTTGATGCTTTTGCAGGTGTCGCATTCCCCAGAGCCGCACTCGCGGCCCCCGTCTTCGCAGGGACGCTTCGTTTTGAAGTCCCAGCTTAAAAATTTCCATTCCGTCGCAAAGGTTTTGGCGGCAAAGCTGCGCGCTGCGGTAAAATCTGCGAACTCCCACTCCGAAATGCTGCGGAATGGCAGAAGATTGTGGATAAATACTTGGAAAATTTCCCGGCCTAACGCGGGATCAAAAACAGCGTTAATTCCTGCCTCTTCTTGACCCCTTACAAAAACAACGCGGGGCATATCGGTCTCTTTCATGGCCATGATGTTTAAGAAGTTATTCACAAGTTATCCTCAGACATAAAAAGTATTTATGAATTACTTCAGAAAAACTTTTGTATCAATTTCTAGACATTGCTATGACTGAGCTCTGTTTAGGGAGCTCACTCTAAGCTATGGGGGAATTTTGGGGAAGATTTTTCGTTATTTCAGTGTGGCTTTTTTTGTGGTGTGCGGTGCTTCGAGCTCCGTCGCTCGGGTGACTCAGTATTGGCAAGACGACCTTATGGAGCCTTGTTCCTGCCAAGAAAGCTTCGATAAAGCCATTCCCGCAATTTTTGCTAATCGTCGTCAATCGGCTCAAGACGCTGCCTTCAATGAAATCCTTCCAAATTTGGTACGACGCTATGCTGATGAGAACTCCGTTCCGGCTCGGGAAAAGGCCATTTTTTGGACGGTCTATGAACTGGGTTCGGCCGATATTGTTAACGCCCTCCTCTACGCCCATGCCCGAGGTCTGAAAGTCGAGGTGCTTACCGACGGAAAATCCCTCATTCAAAATCCAGGATCTGATGGTGATGAGCGCTCCTTTCAACGTCAAATGCTCAAGGACGCGGCTGACCGATTGCGTGCTGCTGGAGTGACGGTGCGTTACTCTAATCCGGATTTCACTCCTCGCGGAAATCTTTATCCGCGAATCATGCACGAAAAAATTCGCCTCTTTGCCCGAAAGATTCGCAATCGTTGGCAGCCTCTCTTCGCCTATATCTCGACTCATAACGACAGTTATAGCGAAATGCGGGGTGACCCTTTGGAAAGCCTGAGCATGGAACGTATCCGTGAAGGCCGCTTGCTCGACGAGGAAATGATCGCGGGATCCAGGGGCAATGTTCAGACGAGCTTTATTTTGCGAGAACAAAGATTGCTTCAGGAAATTTTTGCGAACTTCAGGGCACAAATGACCCTATATGGATTGGGCGTTGGACACATTCAAGATTTGCCTCAGCGTAAACCCTTGGTGGTGGACTTAGAGGACGGCACGCAGATCCGTATGGGCTTCACTTTTGGCCGCAGAAGTGCTCTCAATCCCAACGAGTGGCAAGCCCAATTTTATGATCAATTGAGTGCTGAGGGTGCGAGTGTTCAGGCCAATATTCGTTTAACGGAGTTTGTTTTTACCTACGGCAAGGTTGAGGAGGCACTTAAGACTTTGGTGGGTACGCAGTCGCCACCGATTGTAGCTCTAGTGGACCAGCGTTCGGCATTTCAGCCTTATACCCAAGCCCGCGCCATGGCAGGACTCTTTAGCCTTACGGACTATATCCCTTCACGGCCGATTGATTATCCCTGGAAAAAATCTCTTCGTGAAAAAGTTATAGTGAAATCATACAATCATCCTCATGATCGTCTTCATCTGAAAAATTCGTTGATTCGTTACCGTCGAGGGCGCGCGGCTGAACGTTATCGCATTTACACAGGGTCCTTAAACCTCTCGTCTAACGGTGCTGCTAATAAAGAAATCTTTTTTGAGATTGATACGGCCTCCAAAAGATTTCTAAAGGTTATGGATGATCAATGGGAGGGCTTAAGCGCAGAGGGGAACATCAAAGATTTTGCCATGGAGGCCTTGCTAAATCGTTTGAAGGGCGTGGGCTCTCAGCAAAGCTGGATTTTTAAGGATGAAGTTGTGGTTGAAGATTCGCTGCGAATTTTTATGGGTCGCCTCGCCGGGGCCGCCCTGGATGCCTCACTGCCCACTTTGTTCCCCAATCCCCAGGCTCCTCAACGGCTGCGTTGGGTGAATGCTCTGGGAGAATTTTATAAGAACGCGACGACGGCTGTGGATCCTGAGCTCTTGCTCAGTGAGGTGGAACTTAACCTGGCCGAAACGGTGCGCTTCTATCCTGGCTTAAGCAATGTGGAGTTTTTCTTAAATCTCAATCACAAACCCGATATGAGTCCTGCTATTCGTCAGGCGATATTAAATTTATACCAAGAACCCGAAGCTTTAGCGTCGACGGAGATCCACTAAGCGATCTTTGGAGTAGATGAATTCGTAAACCTGGGCCTTAGGTTCAGGGTGGTATGAGGATTCTTCGCTCAGAAAGTAAAAGACCCGGGCTCCCTGCACATCAGAGGGGGGGCCTATTTTTTCCACCACCTGAGCCGAACTCAAGCCCTTCATCTGCTCGACTTCATCGAGCCGGGGTGGGCCCTTACGCTGACTCAAAGTAGAGCAGGCGGCCAAAAATAAAAGTAGAAAGCTAAACCCAGCTAAATTTCTCATTAGTTTTCGACATAGCGCGCTTTAATAAGCTCAACCAGGACTTCTTTAGCGCCCAACGGACCGTAGCCAAACTTTTCTTGCATGCCCTTGTAAGCACGTATGGCCATGGAGGCATCTTCTGAGAGTTTGTCTCGTTCCGCACTGGTGGTGCTCACAGCTAAATCAAAGTTTGAGATATCTAAGATAAAGGCCCCCATGCTCTTAATTTTTACGATCTGCTTGTCATGGAAGCGCTCTCGAAGTTTCTCCATGAGCTCGGAAAAAATATTTTCATAGGGGAGTCCGGCACTCATATCTCGACCCGGATTCTCAATAGACCAGGCTCCTAGGCGAGTAATCAAGTTCTTTCGGTGCTCTTCCACTCCTTGTGTGATTCCTAAAAACTCCTCAAATTCATTCATGAGACTGGCATCCGAAACTTCGTTCTGTCCGGTAATGCGATTTTTAATTTTTTCTCCCCGTACCGAAGCAATAATGTTCTTCATATAGGAAGCCAGGAACTCTTTGAGTTGACGATCGTCTTGCAGGGCTAGGGCGTCGCGCATTTCACGGTCGACCCAGTCTAGCCACTCTCCTCGCACCACATCGATCATGCCCTCAAAGTCGTGATAACCCTGGATGGCCTCTTGGCGCAGATATTCAAAGTCCATGGGGCGCTTCACGAGTTTTCGCAGTTCAGCAAAAATGGCGGAGGGTCCCACGGTAAGATACTGATCGTTTTGAGAAGCCATTTGCAGCACCACTTTAAGCTCCCGTGCGGAGGCCCCCAGTAAGCCCTCGTAGTAGGGCTGATTTTGATGTTCATTGGCCAGCTCCTCTATGTGGTTCCTCAGCTCCCGGCGTTCCTCATCATTTAAGTTCGGGGGCAACTCTCCCGTATCGTAGAGCTTGGCTTTGGCCAAAGGGGTGAGACCTTCCAGAATCTTCACCAGCAGGCTTGATTTATTCTTGGTGAGAGGGCGTTTCAGACGGGTCAGTACCGCCCATAGGGCTAAGGCTTGGGTCGAATGAGGGAGCAATTCCTTGGGGCCTGCCGCCCGCTTTGCCGTTTCAATGTAGATTTTTTCTTCGTCGCTGAACCGTAAGAGATAGGGAACTTTAATGAGCTCCAGACGGGCCTTAAAGCTATTGTATTCTGGGTGTTCTCTAAAGGCCTCAAGCTGTCGATCGTTTGTTGTGGCGATAAATAGTGAATCGAGGAACACGACAACGTGAGACAAATTTACAGACCCACTTTCGCAGGTGCCCAAGAGGTACTTAAAATGTTCCAAGGGACGTTTTAAAAAGTCGTTGTATTCGATGAGTCCGCGGTTGCCATCTACGAGATCTCCTTCGAGTTGAAAGAGATTTAAACTTTGCAGAGCTGGAGGAAGATTAGCCATAGATCGATCGAGGGTGACTTGTCGCATGCCGGCGTCGACTCCAAACTGTGGTTCGATGGTGACGAGGCCTCGACGAAAGCGCCGCGATAAGTGAAAACGCTCGACTCGGACATGACGGAGCACTTTCTTCAAATCGCCATTGTAGTCGGCTAAGAGAGCTTCAAAAATGAGGGCGTTTTTGTGACCCAACTCAGATTTTAAAAAGTATTCGCGCAGCCGCTCGAGTTTTTCTTTCGCAACTTTGCTTTTAGTGGCCTTGATCCACGACTCAAATAATTCTTTGCGATCTTCTTTAGGAATTAAAAAGAGTGGATTTTCGTGCAGCTCACTTCGCACGATGGCTTCAATTCGTTCTTGGTCAAGTTTGGCAAAGCTGTCATCAGAAGGGCTCTCACGCTTAGCCCCGATGCCGAGGCCAGTTTTCTCTACTGAGGCTTGGGGGAAGACCCATGAGAATTGAAAAAGGCGACCTTCGTCTTGCTGAGAATAAAATTCCAGACCTTCAAATAGAGTCCGGACCAAGGAGGATTTGGCGGATCCATTGGGACCATGCAAAACGATGAGTTTGTCGGCCTTGGCACTTCGCACGAAACTCGTAATGATTTGGTAAATCTGACTTTGCACAGCTTCCTGTCCCACTATGGGCAGGGGATTGGTGGCATAATCATTATCGAAAATTTTAAAGCGCTTAACGGACCGACCCCGTAAAGCGTATTCACTCTGGCCGAAACTATTGATGGCATCGAGGGTGTAGTGGGCAGAGTTGCGAATAATGGGGTAGGGATCTTCAGACGCGAGCTCTAGGAACTCATCAAAAGACAAAACCCGCTTTGATTGCTCAAAGCGGGTTCTAACTGATTCACGAATATTGTTAAGATAGTCCTTCATTTAAGGACTTAGAATATCAACCCTCGATGCTTGGGGCAATGAGTCCAAGATTTCGAGCGCGTTTGATGTGCGTGGTCAGCTGGCGCTGATACTTCGCACTC
This sequence comes from uncultured Bacteriovoracaceae bacterium, assembly GCA_964477895.1. Lineage (GTDB taxonomy): Bacteria > Bdellovibrionota > UBA2428 > UBA2428 > UBA2428 > CAYZFQ01. The sequence goes on from CAYZFQ010000001.1 coordinate 433,904, forward strand.
ACGCCTGAAATGTGCCGAGGAACGATGCGACCCGTTTCGCTAATAAAGCGCTGAATGACTTTGAGATTTTTGAAATCCAAAATCAAGGTTTTGTCGGCCAAAAAGGGACAAACCTTACGGCGACCGAAATGACGTCCGCCACCCATGCCACGCTCACGGCCGCCTTCGCGACCACCTAAGCCCTCGTCTAGACCCATTTCTTCTGGTGCTTGATCTTTTTCCATCATTTAACCTTAATTACTTCTTTGCCTATTTTTTAGTGCGTTTTTTCTTCGCGCGTACTTTTTTCTTACGCTGAGACTTACGCTGCCTAGTTTTCTTTGTTTTTCTGTTATCGCCGCGACCCATAGAGTTCTGCTTTGCTACCCTTCTTTGTTATTCGTTTCAAGGCTTGACCGCGAAAAAGCGATCGACCTCTTTGAGCTCACCGTATTGTGTTTCGCGATCTAGAATTTGGACATAAACCAGGAACGTTTTGTTGTTGAAATCTTTGAAACCCTGAAGCCGAAGTATCGGGTAGTTCGCCTTTAAAATGCTTTGGTTACCATCTCCTTGCATGCTTCGTAGTGCGATGTCTAAGTGCCCGTAACGATTGTCTTTATCTGTAATTGGCTTTGCGCCTATTGCAATTGGAGCCGACTCCAAACTTGTTGTACTGGCTAAAGAGCATAAGCTTTTAAACTCAACCTCAGCCCTGGTGATTCGTCCCGAACTGTTGGTTTTGAGGTCCAGTTTAAAGAAGGTATTGCGGGTCTGACTTACATAAATAGCAGGTTCTAAGCGCCAAGGACTGTTGCCATCATAAGTGATTTCAGAGCTTACCGAAGCCTGCTGAGCTGAAACCAGAGTTCGCAACGTTTGAGCCGCATGATGCACGTTGCAAGAGGCCTCTGGAAAGACTGTCGAAGTTGGGGATTCCAGAAGACTTGAAAGGTCGGGAGGAAGCACGCCTCCTGCCTTGCTTTGGGATTCTGCCGCTGGGGGAGCGCTCTGTGCTCCGACCCCTAAAATTGAAAAAGCAATGATAAATGATCGAGCCCAGATGTTAAATTTCGAGATCACGCTTGGATGTCCTCCCCGTTAAATCGTGTTGTGCCCTGAATACGCGGCGCCACATCGGATATCTTAGTCGAGATATTCACTTTCATGGCGGGATTAAAATAATAACCTCGAGCGCCGTTCATAATGTAACGACTCTCGCGGGGATTAGGTTCAATCAGCTTACGCAGGCGATTGATGTTGATGTAAATATTATTGTCGTGACGGAGCGGGTTGTAATCCTGCTCCCAGATGGTATTAGCCAGTTGCTCTTTGGAGTATTCCTTTCCAGGAGCTTCCGCCAAAAGAAGTAAAATGCGCATCAGCGTAAACTTGTTATGGAAGGGAATTTCGCCCAAGTGTTTCTCTCGCACGTAGTGGGAGTTTTTGTCGATTTCGATATCAATGCTTTGATCCTGGATAAAATGAAAATCTTCGAAAAACTCATTCACATAGCGTTCCGGATTGTCACTTAAGGAGAGGAGCTGAGAAGTCCACTCATTGTAGGGAGTGGTGAAGCGAGAAAGGATGACTCGTTCGGCTTCGCTATTTAGGCGATTGATCAAGCGTAAAACGCCTTCTACTTTTTCGGCTGTGGGAGACTGACCAAACTTTCTCTGAAGGACTAGCTTGGCCAATTCGGCACGCACGAGCAGGCGCTCCATTGAAGAGTCTGTAGCGATTGCGAGCATGTCGGAAACTTTTTTCAAAGCGTCAGCCGGATATCCTGAACGTGAATCCAGGCGGGCTAGAAGTTCTAAACAAATGGCTTGGTGCCGACGCACGCCGCGTTCAGCAAAATAAGCAAAGGCTTCTTGTAGCATAGCCCGAGCTTCTTCGTGCTGAGCTACTTCACCCGTGCGCAAGAGAACTTCGGCTTTGAGCAAACGCAGGCGCATGATTTCGCCTTGATTATTTTCTCGAACAGCGACAATCACTAAACGATCGATGAGCTCATTGGCTTTCTCGAATTCGCCCTTTTTAATGGCGAGCAAAGTCTGCCCGCGCATCACGCGACGGCCGTAATAGGAATTTTCATCTGAACCGGCTAAGTCAGCTACTTTTTTATAAGCGGCATCGGCCTTTTCGTATTCAGCTACAACAGTATGCAATTCTGCTAAAGTCATGAGCGAAAGTACGTTGATACGCCAAAACTCCACGCCCTCAATGTTGGTGCACGCAAGGTCGAGGTAGATTTTTGCTTTTTCTTTGTCTTCCAAGGAAGCGTAGCAGGTTCCAATAGCCCAAAGGACGTAATGGTAATCTTTACCGTTTTTATTAACGCTAAAAACTTCCCGAGCTTTTTCAAAAACTTCTACAGCCTCTCGAGTAAGGCCCTGCTTGCGGTAAATATTGCCCTGAATGGTGAAAACATCGCCCAGATATTTGGGATTCCCTGTAGCTTTGGCACTTTCCAGGAGTGCGGGAATGGAATCTAAGACCTGTTGGTACAGTCCTTCGGTGCGGAGCACTTCGACGAGTTGATGACTGTTTACGAAAACTCCAATGGCGTCGCCCACTTCTTTGGCAAGTTCTAAGCTTTTTTCAAAACTAGCCTTAGCTTTATCGTGGTTTCCTGAGTGCAACCATCCCACCCCGATGGCATAGAGACAGCCGCCGAAATTCTTTTTTTCAGATATTGTTTTTACTGGGATCTCGCGAATTTGCTGAACGTACTCGGGGATTTTTTCGAAGGTTTTGAGTTCCGTGGAAATTCGAATGAGGTACCGATAGGCTTCGAGTTGGGCGTCATGACCGGGATCTTTTTTGATGTAATCCAGCAGCTTGGCTTCGGCTTCTTTTAGTTTCCCCTCCTCGATAAGAGTAGAGAAGATTTTTGCCAATTCTTTATTTTGTGGAACCGTTTCCCGGAGCGCTTCCATAGATCGTTACTTCCTTCTTGATTTAGCAAAAAAATAAAGCGGATCTAATGCTGCATGGCAAGATAAAAGCTCGAGGTATTTTAAAGAGTTATGCGAATTATTCCTTAGGATAAATCATATCCTCAGGCCTAACCCATTCGGCGAACTGGCTTTCCGTTAAAAGTCCAAGGCTTAAGGCAGCCTGCTTGAGGGTGGACCCCTCTTTATGGGCCTTCTTAGCAATTTTAGCCGCATTGTCGTAACCAATGTGTTGGTTGAGCGCTGTCACAAGCATCAGGGTATTTTCAACATGTTTGGCGATGACCGATTCATTTGGCTTCAACCCTTCCAAGCAATGATCCACAAAACTCGAGGCGGAATCACTCAGCAAACGGACTGAATGGAGGAAATTGTGGATGATAAGGGGTTTAAACACGTTCAATTCGAAGTTTCCGCTAGCCCCACCAAGGTTGATGGCGACGTCGTTTCCAAGCACTTGGCAGCAAACCATGGTCATGGACTCGCTTTGGGTCGGGTTCACCTTGCCTGGCATAATAGAAGAGCCAGGTTCGTTTTCAGGCAGGCTGAGCTCACCCAGGCCACAGCGAGGGCCGCTGCCTAGCCAACGGAGGTCGTTGGCGATCTTCATAAAGGAACAAGCCAAGGTCTTCAGCGCCCCATGCGCGAACACTAAGGCGTCATGGGAAGCCAGGGCTTCAAATTTGTTGGGAGCTGATAGAAAAGCCATTCCCGAAACCTGAGAGATTTTTTCGGCCACGAGCTCCGCAAATTTGGGATGGGTGTTGAGCCCGGTGCCCACGGCGGTGCCTCCTTGGGCCAAAAGACGCAGGCGCTCAAGGCTTTGGTGCACTCGTTCAATTCCGTATTCCAGTTGCATCCGATAGGCCGAAAATTCCTGGCCCAGGGTGAGGGGAGTGGCATCCATAAGATGGGTACGACCCACTTTGATGATTTTTGCAAAAAGCTCTTCTTTTTCACGTAAGGCTTGGTGAAATTTTTTGAGATTGGGAAGGAGCAGTTTTTCGATTTGTTCCACTGCGGAAATATGCATGGCCGTAGGGAATACATCGTTAGAGCTCTGGCTCATGTTCACATCGTCATTGGGATGGATGGGTTTTTTGCTTCCCATTTTTCCACCCAGCATTTCGATAGCCCGGTTGGAGATGACCTCGTTCACGTTCATATTGCTTTGGGTGCCGGAACCCGTTTGCCAAACCACTAGGGGGAAATGGGCATCGAGTTTTCCTTCGATCACTTCGTCGGCGGCCTTGATGATAGCTTCTAGTTTTTCGGGAGGGAGTTTTTTAAGTTCATGATTGGCCAGAGCCGCCCCTTTTTTAAGGAGGCCTAGGGCTCGAATGACCGGGCGGGGCATGCGGTCTTCTCCCACGGGGAAGTTAATGAGGGAGCGCTGAGTCTGGGCTCCCCAGTACTTATCCGCCGGTACTTTCATTTCGCCCATGGTGTCGGTTTCAATACGGAAATTCTCTGCCATGGGTGGGGAGTTTCGCGTAAAGGTTGCGGGGAATCAAGGTGGGTTGAAAAAAGCTTTTTGCTGGCAGTGGGGTTTTAGCGTGGGGCCTCAATTCCCCTCACACCATATTGGAAATTCCTATAGGTGTAGTCGTAGGGGAAGGGAAGTTCCCCACCGTAAGAGTGGGATTCTCCTTTTTTGGCGAGTTCATAGGCTTCCGCTAAATCGGGCATAAAATTCTTTGACGAAAGTGAGGCGCTCCGAGCGATAGCTCGGGAATAATCTCCAAAAAGAGTGAGTTCCCAATCACGGCGGGTCTTCAAAAGTTTGAGGGGAATTCCAGTGTCGGTTTGTAAAAGAAAATCGGCCTGCAAGGCGAGTTCGTTAATAGTGGAGAAATACGATTCTTTGGGGAAGTAAGAGGCCGCTTTAAAGAAGGCGGTGAAGGGTTTTTGAGAAAGGATAAAATTTTGGAAGGCGGGACTTTCTTTTAAACTTGGAAATCCTTTGTAAGGAAAGTCGCCCAGATTCTGTTGGAAATAATATATATGGCGCTGTGTTTGGGGGTTCTCTGGATCCATAAAAGTAATTCTTAAGGAGCGAGTTTTCATGTTAGCTAGTGGGTCAACGACTTCAATCTCTCCATCAGCCGAAAAAGCGACGCGTTCCACAGAAAGAATTTCCTGGTCCATCAAAATCAGGCCCACTAAAATTTTTGTGAGAGCTGCGAGCTCGGGTTTGACCTTGAGTTTGGTGTCCATGTCCACCGTGCGGTAAAAGCTGAGGTCAACAATTTGCCTCACGAGTTCTTTTATGTCGTTTTGTAGGGCTTGAGCCTTTTCAAGGCTGGGTAGGGTGCCGGGATCTTCCAGGGCTACGAGAATGAGGTTTTTAAGTTTGGGGAAAAAGAGCAGGGGGTAGATCACGTCGGGGCCACCAAAAGCATAAAGGGCACTTTCTGTTTGATCCCATGCTTGGTGAAGTTTTTCCTCGGAAAATTTTTTGATGATTTCTCGTTTAGAGAGGCTGAGTCGGGCGCTGTCGGAGGCTTTTGACTGCCAATAGGCATAGATCCCAGTGTGCTCATCGGAGTGAGATCCTTTGCCCGCCAAAGCTGCGGCGATATTGTGCTCCATTGAGGCGGCCCGGAGCTGGGGGCCGATCGGGGAAAGTAGGATGAGGGTGAGGCCCAAGAATATTTTCCGCATCAGGGGCCTTTAGCCAAGTTTTGAATAAAAAGCAGCGAAATTATGCTCCCCTTTTCAGGGATGAGGCCCGGGTGACAGAGGTTTGAAATTTGGAAAAAACTGGTGAGTCCTGACAGGCTCGAACTGTCGACCCTCTCCTTAAAAGGGAGATGCTC
>CAYZFQ010000002.1:0-247238 GCA_964477895.1 uncultured Bacteriovoracaceae bacterium
AAGTTTCGGGCCTAGCCCTTCAAATCCGTCACACTTAACCTCGCACAGTTAAAGCTACGCAACATCCTTAACTACAGGCTGCTCTTCCTTTGACCAGGCGTCTTCTTCGTGGAGGTCCACGCCTCGGCGATGAGCCTCTTCGCGAATAAGTTCCCGGTCGTGATCAAACTCACGCTGAGATTTACGCATGCGACTTAAAACGAGCTCTAATTTTTCGGGCCACTGTTCAATGATTTCAAAGAAAACTTCAGAGCGTGCTGAGGGTGAAAGGACACTTAACTTGGTAAGAGTCATTAATGATTTTTCTTCGTCGTCTTCAATCACTGCGCCGGCAATGAGGGCAGGGGCAGAAGGATTTCTTAAACGATGCAAGGCTAGCAGCAAGGTGTCATTGCGGTGGCGTTGCCTCTCACTGCGCTCCCAAATAAAAGCCTCATGAGCTGAGAGGCCGCATCGTCCCGCCACATAGGCCGCCGCATCCTGGTCGGCCTCCTCTGCGGAAGTCAACAATCGCTCAAAAGCTTCCAACGCCTTGTCGTGATAGCGCCTATCCCCCAACAAGACCACCACGGCATTCGCTCGAATCCGGCGTGAGGTAGGATGCTCCAAGAACTTCGACAAATAAGACTTAAGCTCCGCATCTTTTTGGTCGTGCGCGATCTCGCCCAGAATTTCAATGGCGTTAGCCATGACTCTGTCCTCAGGCTGAGCTTCCACTAATTCGATGAAATAGGGAATCACCAAACGCTCCAAACGCTGAGTCATGCATCGAATCACGTTGATCCGAATTGCCGAAGGACTTCCCACCATTTCTCGAACTTTTTTGAGCAAGATGAGATTCACTTCATGCCCCCGATAACCCACAAGCGCGCGCACGGCCGACAACTGAATGTCTTCGCGGTTGGAATTCATAAATGGTGTGGCAAAGGAAATGACAGCCTTCTCTTGCATCCGCCCCAAAGCCGTCAAAATGTTTTTTGTAATAATGGGCCGTGGTCCGCGCTTCAACAAAGTGGTCAGTGCGGCATAGTGCTTTTTGCATTCCGGCGAACCCAAAACTTGGCAGGCCTGGATGATTCCATCCAGTCGCGCGCGATTAAGATTGGCCACGTGAAAATCGCTCAAATTCTCGAACAGCTTATTCAAAACAAAGAGTCCCCCAATGGCCATCCCAAAAGCCACCACCCACAGAGACCACATTGGCAGCAAAGAGTTCATAAGAGCCAATGACAGCAATCCTCCAGCCACCACTCCAATTGTTGTGCTCCATCGTTCCATAAGGTGGCGAATCTCCAGTCGGTCCTCATCTGGAATAGACGACGTGAGCAACTGCAAAGAGCGAGCTAAAAAACCATGCTCCATCACTTTGCGGAAAATCTCAGCCCCGACCAACAAAAGCGGGCCAGGAAAGGCCATGAGAGTCAGCGCACTAATGGCTTGTCCAATGAGAATGGCTTTGAAACCCAGTGACCATGTTGGAATCTTTTTTGAGAAGCCCAGCGACGCGCCGAGAATCGTTACCGTTAAAGCCGATTGTATCAACGCCGTCTGAGAAAAGACTTTGATCAAGGAAGATCCTGCTTGGGCAGCCAATGTCAATCCATAGGCCATGCCAAACCACTGAATGGATTTGAGTGAAGCCACGAGGGTGAAAAGTCCAATCATCACTTTAAAAAAGCTGGGGCGACGACGCGGTCCGTGGGTGGCCTGAGAACTCGCAGTTCTACGGAGCATTCCGTGTTTTTGCACACTGCCAAAAAGAAAGGCTCCCAACACAAAGGGCGAAGTGGCCAGGATCAAGTAGCCCCATCCCTCACCCGGAAGATACGCCAGAATCAAGGCCCCAATGAGAAAACCACTTTCTTCAGCCATTGAGAGCTGCGTGGAAATTTGAGGGTTTCGCAGAATGGAAATGCGCTTCGAGAAAGTCACGTGAATTCCCATACGAAGGGCCGAAATCGAAAGCTGACTTAAAACATAAAGCGAGCCCAGATAGATGGGATCGCTTGAGGGTACTAACTTCGAAAAAAGGGCAATCGAAAAACCCACGCCTAAAGCCGTCAGGAAAAACTTGTCGACGGATGAGACCGCGCTTGTGCCCCAGAGACGCAAAAGTAGCCAAGAACTGAGAGCTTGGATGACCATTAATGACGGTAAAAACTGCAAACCCGTTTCCTGCAAAAGTTTTACAATGGAGACGACCTGCAGATGAAAAACACAACAGCCTACCGAAAATGCCAACGCAAAGAGAATCGGAGTAGAGAGCGCGCTGCGGCGCTTCAAAGCGGCAAGGTTCACTAACTTAGTTATCGGTACCGCTTAAAGAAATCATGAGGATTCTACCTTCAAAGAATCTCAAAGATCTCTGAGTCTTCCATGACCACCCGCGCAAAAGAGTTGGAATCTATGTACTCCAAGGTGTTTTTCATTGCGGCCCTCGCGGCTTTTTCGGAACTCGCGACGAGTGAAACCCCAAAAATACATCTCTCGTAGTCTTCGAAATCTTCCACTTCTCCCGCGGAAATATTGAATTTACGCCGGAGTTCCTTCAGCAGCGTATCCAGTTCATCCCGCTTTTTTTTAAGATTTTGATTACCAAAAAAGTCCAAGATGATTTTAGCACCCGCAATAAACATCGCCGTTCCATTCTACGGGTAAATTTTCTTTCTTAATAGGTCTTTCTTCTTAACCTTTTACTCGCTGCGACCGAGTCAAAAGGCGGGAACAAAACATTCTATGGGGGGATGCATGACCAAAACTTTCAAACGGCTCGCGGCTACGGCCCTAACCTATCTTTTTTTTGGATCGGCTGCGATTTATGCGCAGTCGCCCGCGGCGGTGGAAGGGGAATATGTCGTTATTGCAAAGCAACAAAGCCCCGGCTCCCAAGCCTTTCTCAAAGAAAAGCTAAAACGCCTGGGCTTAACTATGAAATCTCCACTCACCCGCGAAGGCAAACACATCCTTATAAAAACCGTCAGTCAAAATCTTGGCCTGAGTGCCTTAGGTCTTAAAAGCGCGACCTCACTCCACCTGCGTCAAAGCATTCTCAAGGAACTTCGAGGATTCTCAGAGCTTGAATTCGTCGAACCCAATTATCTTTACTACGCCAGCATGGGTTCGCGTCCGCCAGCGCCACGTCCAACGCCTACCCCTACTCCCACTCCAACGCCTACACCCAGCCCTGCACCAGTGATTGGCGATCCAGAAGAAAACCTTCCCCAAATTCTTCCGAGCGACGCCAAGTTCGCAAGTCTCTGGGGAATGCGCAACATTGGTCAAAACGATCCCACAAACCGCAAAGGCAAAGTAGGTGCCGACATCGATGCCACCAACGCTTGGACTCTTACTAAGGGCTCCAAAGACGTGGTGGTGGCCATCGTTGATTCCGGAGTGGATTACAATCACCCCGACCTCAAAGACAATATGTGGTCGATGCCTGGCCAACCCAATGTGCATGGATACAATGCCATCAATGATAATTTGGATCCCATGGATGACAATTCACATGGCACTCACGTGGCCGGTACCATCGGGGCGCTGGGAGAAAACTCCATAGGTGTTGTGGGAGTGAATTGGAAAGTGAGCCTCATGGCTATTAAATTCTTAAACAAGGACGGATCTGGGACCTTGGCCGATGCCATCAAGGGAATTGATTGGGCCCGCACTCATGGAGCCAAAATCATGAACAACAGCTGGGGAGGTGGGCCCTTTTCCCAAGCGTTGCTAGAAGCCATTCAGCGCACCCGAGATGAAGGCATCCTATTTGTGGTGGCGGCTGGCAACACTTCCGGCGGTCACAACAACGACAGCCAAGCCACCTATCCAGCAAACTACAAAGTGGACAATATCCTCTCTGTGGCTTCCACTAACAACTTGGATGCGCTTTCGTCTTTCTCGCACTATGGTGCCACCACGGTGCACTTGGCGGCACCTGGTGAAAATATTCTCTCCACCTTTCCGGGCAATAAGTACGAGTCCATAAGTGGAACGTCTATGGCCAGCCCTCACGTTGCGGGTGCGGCCGCCCTGCTCCTAGCAGCGGAACCCAAGCTCAGCGTGAGCTCTCTGAAAAATCGTTTGCTCGGCTCGGTCGATAAAGTTTCAGCCCTCAGCACGAAGGTTTCGAGTGGGGGACGCTTAAATATATTCCGCGCCCTAAAAAACCAAACGAACTAGTCCTTGAGGGTGGAAGTTTTTCGACCTTCCAAAACGGAACTTGAATCCTCCCACAGAAGGGTCCCTCGCGGGGTCTCTGTGGGAGTCTTTGCAGGCCTCTCACTTTCACGAGTCCAATTCAAAGTGTCTTGGAGTTCACAACGCCTTAGCTCCCCCGATTTCTTTTCAAAAAGCGCCAGGGTACGGAAGGCTAGAAGACTCCGAAGATCCTGACTTCGCAAATCGGCGTAAGAGCAGTTCCTCGCATGCAAAAAATCTCCCACCGCGGACTTAGGAATGAAATCATAAGAGCTGTCTTTTAAAAGGAAAAAACGAAAATCTTGATCCACATAGTTTGGGATAAAATAATTTATTTTAAGGGAGAGAAGGTTGAGCCCCGCCAAGAGGGCTGTGGCGGCAACTCCAAGCCTCAGCGGCAGACAAGCTAAGATTCGCACAAGTCCCGCAAAAAAGAAGAGGAAAGCTATTTCAAAGTAACGAGGCGCTGGGGTGATCATGAGTGCCCCTAAACAAAAAACTAGAAAAAATAGAAAAAGCCTTTCTCGTTTGGAAAATATCCGCTGATCTAAACCCCAAAACCAGAGCCCCAGCATCAAGACAAGAGAGAGCAGTGTGGGAAGATAAGAGCGCATCTCACCTTTGTGAAAGCGAAGTCCCCAGCTTCCCTCCAAAAAAACAAGGAAATTAAAAAAGTATATAAGGAAGGGCAGCAGCAAAACATAAAGAATCACCTTACGGCGACGTCTAAAAAAGGGATAAATATAGGCTTCGTCCCAGGCCCAGAGGAAAAACAAGGACGATGCCAATATCAGCGCATAGCTTTTGCTGGGCCACGAATTTCCAAAAAGGGTGCGAATAAAAAATATTAGAAAAAGTGCCGAGAGGGTCAGAAAAAATCGCCGCTGCGAAGGCCTCAACTCCGACTGCGTCCACAAAACCGTAAGGACCAAGGCTAAAGGAAGGGCCAAAAACAAAATATGGCTCGTGGTGCCGACGATCAGCGCCACCCCCATCACCAACTGGGACATTCGAGGAAAACGGGAGCGGTAGGTCCAAGCCAAGAAAAAAAATCCAGCACAAAAGGGCAAAAGGGCATTGAGTTCCACCGCAAATCGGTGATTGGAGACCAAGGCGGGGGATGTGCCTGCAAGAAGCAAAAAATAAATCCGCGCCCGGCGCAGCCCCATAAGGCGCCCTAAAGTGAAGGCAAAAAAGACAAGTCCTAGCAAAGACCAAAACAAATAAGAGGCCCGGTAAGTCCAGACACTGGCACCGAATATTTTAAACACCAAAGCGGTAAAATAATGCGTCCAAGGTGAGGTGTAGGCACTCATAGCCGCCCAGGGCCAGAATCCCTTCTCAAAGGCAATATCAAAAGAAAACTTGGCAGCCCAGGCCTCGTCATAATGCAATCCGGGCAATAGGGCCAAATCCTTAAAATGCAGGCCAATGACGACTAGAAAAACTCCCAGCGCCGCTAAAAAAAACCCTAATCGTGCGCTTAGAGATTGAGCCTTCATAGCTATGATATATAAGCACAGTATGGCTTCCTTTGATATTTCCTCCGAAATGGATTGGCAGACTCTCGACGACGCTATCAACCAAGCGCTCAAAGAAATTACCGGGCGCTATGATTTTAAAGGCGTCAAAGTAGAGCTCACCTTGGATAAAAAATTAAAAACGCTCACACTTTGGACCAGCGACAATATGAAGCTCGAAGCTCTGCGGACAACTTTTGAGACTCGGGTTATCAAACGCGGTCTCTCGACCTTGTCATTTGATTTCAGCAAAGGTCCTGAAGACGCTTTTGGGGGATCCTTGAGGCAGGTCGTGCCGATTCAAGCGGGAATCGAAAAAGAAAAGGCCAAAGAAATCATTGCGGCCATTAAAGAATCTAAAATTAAAGTCCAAGCCCAAATTCAAGATGAAAAAGTTCGGGTGAACGGCAAGAACCGTGACGACCTCCAAGAGGTTATTGCTCTTTTACGGGGTCAGCAAGCCAAGCTGGGTGTGCCCATGCAATTTGGTAATTTTAGGGAGTAGCTCCAAAATACCTTGAGCTCAGCGTCAAGTTTTTGACGGTTCCAACCGATAGGTCTCTCCGGAGGTCTACGATGAAACAATTCTTGATGGCATCAGCCCTGACCCTAGTTCCCCTTAGCGCGGTCCAAGCCTTTGAAAGCAAAGAATTTGCAGCAGCGCTTAACCGGAGTTCAAACTGCCCGCATTTTCGAGATCTCTTTTGGAACGAAGTTTACAAAAACCTCGACTCCCTAAGTGCCATGGAGACTTCTCAATTCAACTCGGAAAGTTTCGCGGCCCTCCCCGGGGAAAACGACCTCCCCCAAAGCACAGCCAAACTAATGAAAACTCTCTTTAAAGAAGTTCCTCAAAAATTAAAGCTGAGCACTCGGGCCCAACTCTTAGAAGCCCTCACCGCTTTGGAACTGGGGGACTCCAGCACTCCCGCTCGCAAAGCTTTGAAAAATAAAATTGAATCGGAGTTATTGGCGATTGAAGAACGCGCGGGCAAGTTGGCTTTGCGTTGCGAGAACTCTTCAGAAGAAATCCTTTCAGCCAAAGAATCCGTTGGGGCTTTTTCTGTTCTCCCCTCAGCCATTGAAGCTACGAAAAAAACCTTCAGCACCTACTTCCAAAACTGTGGAGTCCTTGATGTCGCCCCCATCAAATATGCCGACCCCGACATGCGGGGCATCACCGCCCGAGGTCGACACCCAGATGGCGTAGGCCAAAAACGCACGGTGACTTCTAAATCAGCCTTGAATGCTAGCAACCCCTACCTCAAAAGCATTTTAAATTTTAGCGAGGGCTGCACCAATGTGAAACTGAATCCTCCCATTTATGACTACGGCGGCAAACCCCACGCCACGGCCGAGATGGATTCACCTTTGGATTTTTTCCGCAACGCAGGTTCGGGAACTACGGCCATGGGTACGGACTGTTCAGGCCTTGTTTTCACCTCCCTTGCCACCGCAGGTATGAAACTAAAAAAGAACACCGCTCTTAAAGCCATCACTGTGAACGGGGTCTCCGCCTCCATGTTGAGTGATCCCGTCAACAATGGCCTTGATTGCATGGGTCGGGTGATGTTCACAAAAGACGGAAACATTCAGCCCGGGGATATTATTGCCAAGCCCGGACACACGGCGATTGTTTACGATGTGGGCCCGGACCCCTTTGGAGTCAAAGGCATCACCCGCGCCAGCGACTGCGTGAGCTCCAAAATGTCGAGCACCCGCTTTAATTTTAGCATCCTTCAAAGCTCGCCTATCAAAAATGGCATTGGAGTAAACCGCATTTCTATAACCGACTACCTGCGACTCACGAGCTCCTGGAAAAGCGACCTCCTCTTTTATGCCGTGAAGGCCTGCAAAGCCAAGTTCGGCACAGCGTCCAGCACACCCTCAAGTGATGGCCTGGCTTTTGTCCGACACAATGAAACTGAGGAGTGCCGATCCAACCCGATTGCACTTACGGGCGAAACTTGTGTAGCTCAATGTCCCAACATCTAGTAAAACAGTGGAGTGTTTGAAAATCATCTCTGGGTCTTTGACGGGGCGATTGGCACCGAGCTCTACGAGCGCGGTTTTTACATCAATCGCCCTTTTGAGGAATTAAATCTCTCTCACCCCTCTGATGTGCAAGCCGTGCATGAGGCTTACATTGCAGCCGGAGCGGAGTGCCTCACCACCAATACTTTTTCCGTCACGCGCCCGCAGCTCAAAAAGTTTGATATCGCCGACAAACAAAGCGCACTGATTCAGGCGGGTCTTGAAATTGCCAACCGGGCTCGGGAAAAAAAACCCGAGGTTAAAATCGGCTTTTCCCTTGGCCCGACGGGGGTCCCTATTGAACCCTTAGGCCCCACAAGCCACGAAAGCGCCCAAGAGTTTTTCTCAGAGGCCGTGCGCTGTGCCCATAAAAGCCAATATGATTTTTATATCCTTGAGACATTTTCCAACTTAGCTGAGCTCGAAGACGCCATCATTGGCATTCGCAAGGTAGATGCCCTGCGCCCTATCCTGGCCTCGGTTACAGCTCACAGCTCCCAAAGCGATTTCATCCCCGACTTTGTAAAACGCATCGGCGAACGCGCCGACGTCCAGGCCCTGGGCCTTAACTGCTCTCAGGGACCTAGCGATTTGCTGACTCTTTTAAAACGGATGCGTCCGCTCACCACTAAGCCCATCATCATTCAGCCCAATGCCGGCGTGCCCAACCATGTGAATGGGCGCTACTTTTACATGACGAGCCCCGATTACCTGGGCAAGTATGCCAAGCGTTTTATTGAAGCCGGAGCCCAAGGTGTGGGCGGTTGCTGCGGCACAGGCCCCCTACATATCCAAGCCGTGCGTGCGGCCCTCCATATGGAATCCGCTCGAGTTTTAAAGGGCGCTCAGTTCAGCCACATCACACTCGTGAGTTCTCCCACCAAGCCCCCCTCGCCGGACTGGGAAAAGCGTTCCCAATCGCACATTGGAGAACTTTTGCGCTCCGGGAAGAAAGTTCACTCTGTGGAACTGCTCCCCCCTAAAGGTACGGACGTGGAAAAATTCTTAAAGCAGCTCGACCAACTCGAGGCTGCGGGCATTCCACTGGCCAACGTACCCGATGGAGCTCGTGCCAGCACTCGAATCAGTTCTTTACACCTAGCCGCTCTTGCGAACCGATCCTCGCGCAAGCTTCGAGTCTTTCCTCACCTCACCACTCGAGACCGTAACCTCATCGCCCTGCAAAGCGATTTGCTGGGCGCCTTTGTGAATGGGGTCAAAGATGTTTTAGTGATCACCGGTGATCCTCCCAAATTAGGGAACAATCGCGACGCCACGGCCGTCTACGACATTGATTCCATTGGTCTCACCTATTTGATGGATTGCTTGAATCGTGGCCAAAGCCCCTCTGGAGATTCTCTAGGCCAGGGCACGGGCTTCGGAATAGGCGTGGCGTCCAATCCCACCGCCGTAAATATGGAACTTGAACTGAAGCGCTTTCGCTACAAATGCGAGTCGGGTGCTGACTTTGCGGTGAGCCAACCTATTTTTGATCCTGAATCTTTTTTCCGCTGGAGAGAGGCTCTGAAAGACTCTTGGCGCCCCCACTTGGTGGGCATCTGGCCCCTGATTTCTATGCGCAATGCCGAATTTTTAGCCAACGAAGTTCCGGGCATTCTGGTGCCTAAAAATATTTTAGAAGAAATGGCCAAGGCCGAGAACGATCCCGTCGAGGCCACTAAACGAGGAATCGACATCGCCCAAAGAAATATGGCGGCACTAAGCTCGTCCTGTGAAGGTTTTTGCGTGAGTGCGCCCTTGGGCAAAGTCGATGTGGCGCTGAAAGTTTTTGAGTGAGGAAGGGCATCAGATGCTAAGAGAGAAAATTCATAAGGGCGAGGTTCAGATTTTTTTTGTTATTTTTATTGCAGCCTTAGCCCGACTCTTTCCGCACCCCCCCAACCTCAGTGCCTTTATGGGAGCGAGTCTTTTCGCCCTGTCTTTTAGAAATAACTTTTGGCAAAATATTTCCTTCATCTTTTTAGCTCTGATTCTCAGCGATTCATTGTTGGGCTACTACTACGTGTGGCCCGCCGTTTATCTGAGCTATTTTCTTATATTCAGCGCAGCCCACAGGGCCTTTCAAAAGAGATTTACCTCTAAAATCAAAGGGGTCAGCCGCACCTTTGGAGTCGTTCTGGGATCTTCCCTAGGCTTTTACATTCTGACAAACTTGGCAGAATGGTGGGCCAGCCCCTTTTACCCCAAAACTGCGGCAGCCCTGGCCCTCTCCTATAAACTTGGCCTGCCCTTCTTCAGAAATGCCCTCCTGAGTGATCTTGCAACCTTTGCTATATTAGTGGCTGCAAGCTGGGCTCTGCGCTTAAGGGCAATTAAGAAGGCGAGTCTTGCCTCGCACTGAGTGACTGCTAAAAGTCCCCTCGCCATGCGCATCCTCACCCCACTCTTAGGAGTGTTTTTTTATTTATTTATCCTAAATCCTCTAGCCCAAGCTAATGAGGAATGTTCCGATCCGCTAAACAACGAAAACTCGCCCGGCAACTCAAAGGCCCTCGTGCTTCACTCAGAAGAAATCCTAGCTGCCCGACGAAACGCCGCCCGCTTAGTTAGCCAAAACTGGAAAAGTGCTTTTCTGGCTTTGGAAAAAATGGGAGCGAGTGCTCTTGCAACTTCTCTAAGATTTTCCCTCCTCACCCAACAAGGACTTCTGATCCAAGGCGCGCGGCACCCCGCCCTCTGGAAGCAGGTCGAAAACTTGCTTAGCCCTCTAAATAAACCCCGCCCCCAAGATTCTCCCTTGGAAGAAGACTTCCCCTGGCTTCATATTTTTATCCGCTCAAAGATGGGACAAGGTGCTCTCCCCACTGAGGCTCACAGCATTGCCGTAGACCTGGCCCGAAATTATCTTTCTTTGTTGTTTGAATCCTACCTTGCCATGTCTATGAACCAAAAGAAAAACTCTCTCAACAGTATAGTTTTCCTAGAAAGTGCCTTTGATCTTAGCGCTTGGAACACTCATATTTTTCACCCTTATTATGCACAAAATTCTTTGTTTTATTTATTTGCCGATGCCGCAGCAACAGCCGGATACCCCGTAGATGGAAATTCACAGATTATAGAAGACGCCAGTTTTCTAGCCTCGCTGCTTTACGGCGCTCACCCTTTAAATTTTATTCTTCCTGAGAAAATTAAATGGATAGACTCTGCCCCTGCCGAGCCAATCTTACTTCAGCCCTCAACCCTCAAAGCTCTACAAGATCTTATGGAAGACGTTTTTATCCCCGAAGACATTGCCATCCGAGTGGTGAAAATTGGGGAGTGCATGAGCCAAGGACTCGAAGAACGTCGACTTAAAAGCTTAAGAGCTGCAGGACTCGCCGACAATATGAAAGCCGGGACCCATTCCTCGGCCCCCCTCTATCAGCCCCGTCCCTACCTCAGCACTCATCCCGACAGTCAAAAAGAGTTGGTCTCGGCCTCTTTGCAAATTTTGAGAGCTCAAGTGGTCAATGATTACGTGCGCTGGCAAGGCTCCTCCTTAGCCGTCGGCGGCAATCGACTTCGAGAACTCAGAGCCACGGCCAGCGACTTAAAAAGTTTGGTGCACTTGATGAGTGCGGGTAGTTTTGCACCCACTTGGGGGGAAAAAAACGAGGCCCCCTCGGGATCCTATTGGGAGCAGCAGTCCCGCATCAACGCATGGCAAGAAAAGCTCCTCTTTGATAAATGCCTGGATTCCGTTCTAAACTTAAGAAAGTGAGTGAAAGTTTTTCGATCCACGACTTTCGTAAAGTTTGGCCGCGGCACGATCACCCGCGCCTGCTCTACCGTGGAAAGTTTTACCCGGTACGCTTTGAACGAGGTCCACGACTCAGCTGCGAATTTCAAAGAGAGGCCTTTGTGTTCACCTCCGAGAAAAGTCCAAGACTAGAAGACAGCAAGAAGATTCTGACGGAATGGATCAAGCCTCGATTTCAGGCCGATGTGCGGGAGTTACTTAAAATTTACCTTCCCCAAATTAAAAAGCCCGCCCGCGAATTTCGCATTCGCCCCTACAAAAGCCTTTGGGGTTCCTGCGACAAAAAGGGGCTCATACGCCTCAATTTTTTTCTAAGTTTTTTACCTGTGGAAGCCTTAGAGTACGTCATTGTGCATGAGCTTTGCCATTTAGAGCATATGAATCACAGCCGAGATTTTTGGGCGCGGGTGGCCTCCTTATTTCCCCAGTACAAAGTGCAGCAGAAAGTTTTGAAAAAATATTCCGCTGTGCTCCATGAACTTTAGACTTAGTTAACGCGCAAAGCCTATGCTTTTACCTCGCTTTCTATAAAGATCTCCCCCCATGAAATCACCACTTCGTAGTTTTATAATTTTTATTCTCAGCACCTTCTCTTTGATGACTCTTAAGGCCCAAAGCGTGGCACACGATCCCTACAATTCTTATCGTTTTAATCGCGCCAACTGGGAGAGCCGCAATGGAGCTGTAGACAAAGGACCCTGGTATGAGTGGTGGTATTACAAAGTGGTCACCCCCGAAGGCCGGTCTTTTTACTGGGTCTATGGAGTCATCAATCCCGCAGATCAGGGCAACAGCCAAGCTGCCACCAGAGCTTTTGTGGAAATTGGAGATTTTGAGAATAAGAAAATTCATAAAAAGATTTATCCAGTGCGCGATTTCCGAGCGGCTTACGATAAAACTGAACTGAGCATTGCCAACACCCCCTTTTCCGCGGCCGCCAATGCCCTCCAAGGGGAAATGATTTCTGATGGGCTTCCCATTAAGTGGAATTTGAGCCTTGAGAAAATATGGGGCTGGAATGCCATGGGTTGGGGCCTACCCTTTAACGGACTTTTGGATATCGCGTGGTATCCGGCCCAAGCCTCGGCCATGATGTCCGGCCAAATTCAAATCGGTGAGGAAATCATCAACCTCAACCAAGTCAAAGCCTACCAAGATCGCAATTGGGGACAAGATTTTCCTGACTGGTGGTACTGGATTGTAGCCAACGAGTTTCCCCAAAATCCCACAGCCGCCCTGGCTTGTGGGGGTGGAATGCCCAAAGTTCTCGGCATTCCCGTGATGCCCGCCCTCACCTGCGGGCTCACTGTAAATCACCAAACCTATTCTTTTCGCTCCACGGATTTAAATATTTACGATTACGATTTGCGCTTTGGGAATTGGGATTTGAGCTTGGAAAATCTTTCTCACAAACTTGTGGTCAAGGCCACGGCTCCCGAGGAACTTTTCATGGATTTGATTTTTACCACTCCCCACAACGAGGAGTTTCACGACTTCGAAACTCTCAAAGGCAATGTAAAAGTGAGTCTCTTTGAGCGCAAAGGCCTGGACTGGTCGCTCTTGCACGAGCTAGTCACAGATCGGGGCGGAATTGAGTGGGGTTCAAGGGATCCTAATCCCCAAAACCCCCGCCCCAATTCTGTGGGAACCTACTCCACACAGGTGTTGCGGTAATCACGCAAAAGTTGCTTGAGCTCGGCAGTCAAGAACTTGGAGCGATTCACAAGATTGTCATTTTGATCCCGAGTAAAGGGCGCCATGCGTGAGCGAATATCTCCCGTACCCCACTTTTGCAAATCAAAAGCCAGCACGGGCTCCCGACACGAAGAAGGAAAGGCGTCCCTGTAGCGCAAAGTTTTTTGCGCAGGCGACATGGTGGTTTTAAAGTGAACAGCTCCTTCTCGATTATCATAAACCACTCGCCAGCGAGTGGTGAGGTCAGCCACCTGACTAATGGTGTTAAAGGCCTCGTTGACGGCATCGCTTCCCGTGTAATTTTTCACAAAGGTGGCAGCTTTTACAAAGCGACCCAGAGAACCGCTCAGCTCTGAGCCCGGCCCGCCTCCACCCTGCTCACTTCGCTCTAGGGCACTCAGAGAATCGGGATAAGTGCTGTTAGTAAGAGAAGCTACACTCAGCTCCGTACCCCGATAGATTTTCAACTCTCCGCCTACAAATTCGAAAACTCCACAGTGGGCTCCCGCATCGCACACAAAGTAGTGAACCGGGGCAAAGGCCTTTTGCACCCAAGTGTTGCGGGCCAGAGCTTCCACCTCGTTTAAATCTTGGGCAGAATCCAACATGTACTGAATCCACTGAGATTCGTTTACCGCGGGAGCATCCACAGGAGCTTCAGGATGCTGGGTCGCACCTAAAATTAAAATTTCAACGATCAAGCCCCTCTCATTCACCCCACCGTACGGAAAATCTTGGGCCACCTGATTGAATGTAAGACTGGAATACTTTGAGACCCACGTAAGCGGTGGGTTGTTGGAGTTCACTAATATGGTGTTCTTCTGTACATTTTTTTTATTAGTGATGAGGACGCCGTGGTCGGACCACCAATCTAAAGTACGGCCGAAAACCTGGGCCCCGTTGCTATTGGTAAAAAAAGTGGTGCAGCAATATACAGAGCCTGCCACTGCAAAAAAGCCCCATAAAAATATTCGTGATTTAAGCATTCCCTTGCCTCCAGCTAATAGGTTAGCGGAATTCATTTTAAATGGGGGCGGCGTCAAAGAGCTGACGCCGCCTCTTAAGAAAAATTAAGGCGAACTAAACTTAAAGTGATTAGCGACCACACCCGTAAGTATCGCCCACGGCTTTCACCAGAGACCGCGCGTAGTGTAAGTAGAGTGGCGAATAATCGTAGGTGGCCACAACTTTTCCGGCACGAAGGAGCTGTAGACTTCGAGCGGGCTTCACATTCAGGATATCAATATTAGCCAAGTGACCAGCCTTGCCGCTCATCATAAAGGCTTCGAGCAACAATTTTCGAGTGGAGGAATTTCCCAGGCTCGAACTCAACATGGCCAAGTTCGTAGAGTGAGATTCCAAACGAATTTTGTTGGAGCGGAAACTGTCGTCCACTCCATTCTTAAGGCGCTGAACCTCGGCGGAATCGCCCGGCCGAACCGTGGCAAATTCACTAAACTCTTCTGACATGGCATTGGCCACCGCACGGCCCAATTTGTAAGTGGCGCCCGAGCTTGGGGCATCCTTAGGAGGAATAACCCACGAAACGTCGACAGCATCATAGAGTTCATCGGTGTTGTTGGCGTGTACCGAGAGAAAGACTGTTTTGCTGGCCACGTCTTTGAGAGTTGCGCCCCATCCATTGCTACGATTGGGATCGTATTCTCGGTGATTTCGCATCATGTAGTTTACTCGCGCTTGGCGATTTCCTACCCCCTCATCAATCGTCCCTTGGGTGGTGGAATAGTAACCCGCGGTTTTTTCATATTCTCCGAAAGTTTTTTCACCGGGATAACGAGCCAAACGAATCATGCTCTGAAGTTTTTTACGAT
Source organism: uncultured Bacteriovoracaceae bacterium (assembly GCA_964477895.1). Classification (GTDB taxonomy): domain Bacteria; phylum Bdellovibrionota; class UBA2428; order UBA2428; family UBA2428; genus CAYZFQ01. Next base: position 15,039 of record CAYZFQ010000002.1, read on the forward strand.
CACTGGAACTTAAATTGGAATCTTTAAGCATCAGGTCGTAGGCCAGCCATGCGGTAATCATGGTGAGCTTGCCTTCGTGAACACGGGGGCGACCAAAGTACGCTTTGCCATTGGGGGTGTCTTTGCCTTCACTACGAATGGAATTTGAAGTGTCGTCGTGCCCGGGATCGAGGACGATTAGCTCCACCCCATTTTGCACCAAACACTCGGGGCGCAAGTTAATTCCTTGAACGGGTTCCGGTTGGAAATTAATCGCCTTAGCCTCCAAGAAATAGTTGGCCGACATCGCCCCCGAAGGCGAGGGAGCGGGTGCGGGACCCGGCTCTGGAACAGGCGCGGGAACCGGCGCCGGCGTGGGTGCTGGAGTGGGAGTGGGGCGAGGGGTAGGACGAGGCGTGGGGGCCGGAGTAGGAGCCGGCGCTGGCGCGGGAGGCTTCGTTCCCATCGCTAACAACGGCATCGAATAATTCGCCAAAGTTAATAAAATGAGTGATTTTGAAAAACGTGCATTCATGGACTCTTTTTCGGATGAATGCAGGCGGAACTGAGTCAGTGCCTACTTTAATTGACGCGCGTAATGGGCTGATTTACTTGGTATTATTGTCTGGCCTATTTGGAGACTGTACCGTGGCATTGCCCGGGGCCAAGCTCGGGGAATCTTCGGGGATTGTGCCCCCGCGCTTGGACTGTTGCTCCAAACGGGCTTGCCCCACCGCGTACTGCAAATAATAGTTTAAAAACTCATTGGCATTTACGGCCGTTTTTCGATTGAAGGTGAGAGCTGATGATTTCTCCAAAAGATCAAGCAATTCATCTAGCCTTCGCTTTAACATGGTCCGATGCCCAGCGACTGAACCCGTGGAACTGCGCAACCTCTCCCGATCCGGAACTTCGGAATTAGGCCTTGGGTCAAAAGGACGAGTAACCTCCAAAAAACTTGGCTCCGATCGCCCCCCAGACTTAGCAAATGTGAATTTTAGAATCATCTTCCCATCTTGCGTCTTTTGGACCTGAACTCCGTCACCCTCTCGAATCTCCAACTGAGTCTCACTTAATTTGGGACTTAGATTAAAGGGCCGAGTTCCCTTTGCATTGGCCACGGAATAGTTGAGAACTTTTAATAACTCCGCATTCGACAGCAGTTCGTTAGCCAGAGGAATAGGAAGTGGGTCCGCCGCAAAGATCTTCGATCCCTGCAGAGTGCCTACAAAAATTAAATATTTTATCCCTCGCGAAAATCCAAGCATCCAAACCCCCACCACCATTATACCGACTGCAGGCCTCAATGGGACGACAAATTTTTGCCTTGGGTCTAAGTACTCGATACTAGACCAAAGCTCATTTGCAGCCCGCAGGTTAAAGCCCTAAACTCGAGCCCCATGGACTCCATAAAAATCTTTCTTTCCTCCCTCCTCGTATTGGGTGCACTCGACTTTCTGTGGCTAGGAATTATTGCCAAAAACTTTATCACCCGAGAACTCGCTCCTATCGCCAGAATGCAGGGATCGGAACTCGATGCCCAGCGATTGCCGCTCGTCTTAGCCTATTTAGTAATGGCCTTGGGCATGACACTTTTTGTAGCCCCCAAATTCTCATCTTCTTGGCTCCCCTCCTTCGCCTGGGGCGCCGCCTTTGGATTTGTCATCTACGCACTTTTTGATTTGACCAATCTTACGATACTTAAAAATTATTCCGTCTTGTTTGCCGTAGTTGATGTCGCCTGGGGCACTTTACTATTTGCCCTCACCGCACTTATTCTTTCTAGATTTTTTGTTGCGAATTAAAAAATGAGCCGCTTTCTTGCCATCGATTTTGAAACCGCAGACTACAAGGCCGATAGCGCCTGCGCCTTAGGACTGGTGCGCGTGGAAAATGGCGTCATCACCCAAGAACACTCCCGACTTATTCGCCCACCTCGTGAACGAGTGATTTTTTCCAGCATTCACGGGCTTTATTGGAAAGATTTGCGAGATCAACCCAGCTTTCAAGATTTGTGGCCGGAGTTTAAACCTTATTTTGAAGATATCGATTTTATCGTGGCCCACAACTCCGGCTTTGACCGAAAAGTTTTACTGGCATCTTGCGAAGCTGCGGCGGTAACGGCACCCACCCAAGCCTTTAAGTGCACCGTGCAGGCCGCTCGCAAAATCTTGCAAATCACCCCCGCAAAACTTTCCAATGTTTGCACGGTTCTAGGGATAGATCTCAACCACCACGAAGCCCTCTCCGACGCCCGAGCCTGTGCCCAGATTATGATCCGGGCAATGGCGTCAGAGAACTTCCTGCATGCGTCACCCACCCCCTTAAGATGTAAGACAATATTGAACGCTCACACTTGACACGCCGAATTAAAGCCCATTACGAAGGTCTTTCATAAAGGAAAAACATATGAAAAATCTTTTTAACTTTTCAACAATCGCCGTGGTTCTCGCTTCACTTTCAATGAACCACACCATTCACGCGGCAACGTCTCAGCTCTGCGCGAATCTTGCTTTCGAGCGGCCCGCAGTGGAGGGAGAAGGTCGCAATTGGTTGTCGCGAGCCGGCAATCGAGCGGGCCATGTTTTAACAGGAAGCTTGAAAAAGCAAAGCTTTTGGCTACTGAGCGTAGGAAGAATCCGTCCTACAAAACAGGGGAACTTTTCAAACCTCTATCTAGGCGATCGCTTTGTTCCCGTTGAAATCAATGGAGAAGTCTTTGGTGTCGTCCTTAGCGCGTGGACTTCCTACAAACCCTCAATCTCCAACACCGAGAAGATGAGCCTTCGAATCCATCGTTTTCAGCCGGAACTTCGACAGACATCGATAGAAGCCTTCGTTGCGAATTGGGAAGCAAAGCGGGAAACACTTAAGGTGGAATCCTCAGCTGGAATTCTCGACTTCTATCTCAGCTGTAAAAGCGGTCCGAAAAAAAATCAACTTATTTGTAGCTCTCAGGGAGAAAGGGCTCGCCCATTATTTGGCCAGACTCACATCCCACATAGCTACGCTAGTCTTAGTATCGAAACAGGAAGCGATGGTTTTTTGAGAGTTTCAGATCTTAGCTTAGGAGGCTCTGGCCGCACCGATTTAAGCCAGGGTAGAGAATGGCCCCTTATTCCCACCTTTGTTGAGAGTAGGTTTGGAAGCGGAATCTATTGAGGGGAAGTTCATTAACCGAGCAAGTAATCACGAAATGATAACTTCCTACATGTGATGTAGGCCGATCGAAGCAAAGGGCTCCACCGCTACCGGTGCACAAGAACCGTCGATATAAACTTAGGCGCCTTATTTTATTTCAGGTAAAAAGTAGCAATAGAATTCAATGTCCTTGTCGGCACTTTTAACTTTTGAATGTAAAAATTCTCCACTTCTAAGCCTTGTTTCTATCACCAAAACTTCAGAAGCAACTTCACCATCATCGTCGAGCGTATTGATGTTCAGAGTAAAGGCAGAATGCGAAGACCTGTACTTTCCCGTGAATCTCAAGTTATCTAAGTCGAAAGTACCCCTGTAATCACGGTCCTTATGTCTAACCTTTACTAGGTCAAAGCCAAGTGGCTTGGGGGTAGTAGCAGAACACATAACCATTCCTCCTGGAAAAACGGCAGAAGTGTCGTCAGCCTGAGCAAAGCCAATAAAAAGGATAATGGACATTACGATTAGGGATTTAAATATTTTCACGGCACCTCCTAGAGATCTTCGTGGTTCTATTTAATGTGGCTAGCCAGGCAAGTTGATTATTCTTTTAATTTCTTAATTGACGACCATTAAAAACCCAGAGCACAACAGCGCTGGCGCCGATAGCCCCGCCAGGGACTGGGTTTATCCACAACACGTTTTTTATACCAGCTTTGACGGGCAAAAAATTAACGAGAAATTAACACAAAGTCTTATGAATATTCTCTACAATATATATCTATGAAGCAACGTGTCGCCCTTATACTTTTAATATCTGGCTTTCTTATGGTCTTTTGTAACGAAAACACTCTCTTCGCTACCCAACCACAGAGAGGATCCGGAGATTTAGGGCCGACTATACCGATACAACCAAAGTTTGGGAAGGATTTGGCCGAAGAACCAAGCGACGGGTGCAGTGATTGCCCCAAGGCAAAGCCACCGTCCCCTCCAGTAGTACACAAGGATGGCGAGTATTCCGAGGAAGACCATCCCGAGCGGCGAGATGATTTTTTAGGCGCTACTTTAACCCTTGAAAGGGACTTGAAATTTCCCGTAGGTAAAAACGAAATTATCCTTACTGGGGGAGCGAGCAATCCTGAAGTTTGTTACGCGCGAAAGATTCCAACCTCTACCGATAAAAAAACGAAATCAGCTCACTCAAAGAAACTTAGCCCTGAACAAATTCTTGAACAGGAAGTCGCCGTCTTTTCTAAAGGCCGGTCTTTTGTAAGTATGGCCCCATCTCTCAATGGAAATCCGCTTACGGAAGTTGCAGCAAACGGTTCAACTTTATTCAAAGAAATGGGCCTTTCAATTAAATGTCCAGGAGTACACATAAGCAAAATTAAAGATATTCTTTTCAAATATTTTAAAGTCGTGTTTCACGAACACAAACTCAAAGAACAGGTAGATCGCGCCCGTAATCCCGGAAAAAACGTAAGAGGCGCTAGTTAAAGTGCTTAAATCAGAAGCAAGACTTAAATTAAATCGTTGAAAGCACCTAACGCTCGGATTCCTTGGCGCGAATCCTGCCATACTGGTGCCCACGAGACGACTCGAACGTCCACGGCCTTTCGACCACTGGCTTCTGAGACCAGCTTGTCTACCAATTTCAACACGTGGGCACTGAAAAGATTTCTGTTTATTATCCCGAAAGGGAGGCTTCTGGCAAACGCGGACGGTAGGCTTCGGGAATCTGCAACCCTCGGTCGATCCAGCCCCCACCCAAACACAAATTTCCGTCGTAAATCACACAGGCTTGGCCAGGGGTCACGGCCTTTTGGGGTTCAAAAAATCTGATTTCCGCCCGGGCATCACCCAACAATCGCACTTCGGCGTTGACGGCCTCAGCTCTCGAACGAATCTTAATTTGCAGGATTCTATTTTGGCGCAAATCCGGCGGAACGATCCAATTGATTTGGGCGGCACTCAGACCCCAAAAGCCTAGCTGGTCTTCAGTACCTAAAATCACATGGGCCTTAATGGGGTCAATCTTCACCACGTAAAGTTTATCCGCATCCGGTATTCCCATCTTAGCTGCCATATCAAAAGCATCGCCTAAGCCCTTGCGCTGCCCCACTGTGTAATGAAAAATTCCCTCGTGGTTTCCCACTACGATCTTTTTATCTCCCACCACAATGTGCCCGCGCTTTCGCTGAGACAGTGGGGTGCGATCCATAATAAATTTTGAATAATCGTTGCTAGGAACAAAACAAATTTCTTGGCTGTCCGGTTTTTCCGCTACGGGAAGCTTAAAATCGGCCGCAATCTTTCTAACTTCAGATTTTACAAAACCGCCCAAGGGAAAGAGTGTGCGCTCCAGCTGCCGCTGAGTGAGATTAAATAAAAAATAAGTTTGGTCTTTTTGCGCATCTCGCGACTTCCACAAGGCATGACCCAAGTCCGGCTCATGAGAAATTTTTGCGTAGTGACCGGTGGCAATAAAGTCGGCTTCCATGTCTAAGGCTTTTTTATAGAGGTGATTAAACTTCACCTTAGAATTGCACATCACACAGGGATTAGGCGTTCGACCCATCAGGTAATCGTTTACGAAATAATCTACTACGTTGGCATCGAAAGTTTTTTCCGTGTTGAGCACGTAAAAAGGAATGTTGATGGCCTCGGCCACGCGCCTGGCATCTTCCATGTCTTTAATAGAACAGCAGGTTCCACCGGTATCATCATTTCGGTATTTCGAGTAATCAGTGGTCTGCAGCGCAAAGCCAATCACCTCATAACCCTGTTGCTTTAGAAGGAGTGCGGCTACGGATGAATCCACCCCGCCCGACATGGCCACCACAACTTTTTTTCCAGCACCTGGCAAAGCACCCCCCGTATCGCTCCGACTCTGGGCCTTGTTGTAGGGATTTTCAGTGCTCATGTAATACTCATCTGCCTTTAATTTATCCGCTTAGCGAAGTTCTGGCAAAAGCTCCTGCGCCTTTAACCTTGCACGCCGAATCTGCCCCACCTTTTGGGTCAGGACTTCCACAAAGCGCTGTGCGTCGGCCTGAGTGTTATGCACACCCAAACAAAGTCGAAGGGAAGAATAGGCCACCTCATCCGCATATCCCATCGCTTGGAGCACATGTGAGGCCCGCAGAGACCCCGAGTGGCAAGCGGAGCCACTAGAGACAAAAAGTCCCTCTAAGTCTAAGGCTAAAAGTAGGCTCTCTTCGGGACAGCCCTCCACATGAAAGTTTAAAGTATTGCAGAGCTCGGGCTTGCCATGAAAGTGAAGGCCCGGGATTTTTTGCAGCTCCTCAAAAACATAATTTCGCAGAGCCAATAAGCGCTCTCGATAAAGCTTTCCATGCTCCTGCCAATCTTTCAGAGCCAGGTAAAAACCATAGGCCCCCAAACTATTAAAAGTCCCCGCCCGACGTTTTTTTTCCTGACTGCCTCCGGTCATCTGAGCCCGAAAGGGGGCTTTGGGTCGGATCCATAATAAACCACAACCACTGGGACCCCCCATTTTGTGAGCGGAAAAGGCCATATAGTCGGCAAAGTGCAGCAGACTTCGAATCTGCGCTTCGGGCATTTTGCCAAGAGCCTGGGCGGCATCCACCAAAATCCACAGCCGCTGCCGTTGCTTTTCGCCATCTTTCCACCGGCGAGCTTGGGCAGGCGACAGGGATTCGCGCGGACCATAGAGCTTATAAAGTTCGGGTAAAATTTCTTCTAAACCTAAGCTGAGACCCGTCTCGTTATTCACGGCTTGCACGGCGAGCAATACGTCTTGGTCGGCGGCCACAGCCTTTTCCACAGCCAAAAAAAGCTCGGAGGCTATAAGTTTTCCCTCAGGGTCCACAGGAAGCGTGAGAGCCTGACTTTGCAAATCTTTCATCGTATCCAGCACGGCTGAATGCTCCACGGCCGATGCCATCAAAATAAATTCTTGATTAGAGGATTTTTTATCCGCGGCAAAGGCACGCATCGCTAAGTTCAAAGCTTCGGTGGCTCCCGATAAAAAAATTATTTCATCGGGATCACTTCGCCCTAAATACTGCTCGCAAAAAAATTGCCGAAACTCGGCTACAAATTTTTTAGCCTCCTGGCCTGCTCGGTGGATGCTAGATGGGTTGAGTAAAAAATTAGCCTCGGCCCCCATGGCACGTGCCAAGCCCTCCCGCACGGCGGGTAAAAGGGGGTGGGTGGCGTTGCAATCGAGGTAAATATTCATTTTTTAAAGGTCTTATCCTTAAATGCCCGAGGGGAGTCAAAATAATTGCGGCTTCACTTGGACGGGGCTCGGCTAGAATAAGGCCATGGGCAAATCCTACAAAAAAGGCCTCCGACTTAGCTTCTTTATCTCAGCCCTTAGCGGACTCTCAACTCTTGGGGCCCAGGGAGAGTCGGCCCCCACGGTACCCCCAAGTCCAGCCCCTGCCGCTCCACCAACAGAAAGCTCAAGCGCGGGGACCAGCAGCACGACGACCTCAGCTCCCATGAAGCGTCGGCGCAAAGAGCCCTTTCTCAGCCTGGGCATGGACTTTAGAGGAAGTCGTAACATCTCCGACCAACGCCTGAGCACTCAGGCCCGCACGGCAGTGCCCACTAATTTCAATCCTCAGCCCGGGATTAGCGCGCCCGCACCAAGTGCGGCCCCCAGCCCGGATTACCGCATGAGCCTGCAGCAATTTAAGGCTCAGGGCCTTATCAATTTTTTAAGCCAACGAGGAATTTCTTCTTCGCTCGGCGTAGGCATCCCCTGGCGCAGCGTAAAGTCCGATCACCCCACCCTTCCCCAAGGCAGCGAGATGGGTGGCGTGGATGTTTTCTCGAAAACAAATATTCTTAATCTTCAGCTTAAAGGCGGTTACGCTTTTAGACGCAGCGACAAACTCAATTTGCACGACTCTCACCCTGAATATTACGCCGGAATATATTTTGAAAATAAAAAAGGACTGCCCGGACGCATCGCCGTAAACGCTATGGTGGGCCCTGAAGTGGCCTATGCGCTGGGTAGAAAGATTGGCGAAAACCAAATCACTTACGGACCTCAAATTGGTTTTGCGGGGGCGCTGCACATCGAAACTTTTTTTGACCGCGACACTCGCTTTCGTTTTGGCTCCGACATATTTTTTCGTCGGCAAAATTCTTATTCAGTGAACAGCAACAACCAAGGCGGCGTGGGACTCTTAAGCCTCACACCCTCTTTAGAGTATTTAATCATCGACGATTTTTGGTTGGGTGTGGTGGCTGAGATTCCTACGGCCAGGCCCGTAGACAAAGAAAGCTATTTTGGAAATACGGAGCTCCCAGGACTTTATGGAAAAAGTTTTGGGCTGAGACTTCGGGCGGCGACTCTTTAGGCTTCCTGCACAGCACGCTTAGAAGGCAGAGTTTTCACACCTTCCGAAAACAGCACATCCACGCGACTCTCACGCCGGGTCTGAACCACGCCCTTGCCAAAGACCGAGTGAGAAAGCACATCTCCACGCTCAAAGGCTTTTTCGGGGCTGTATTCGGTCACAACTTTTTCACCCCAGCGCTTAATGCCCGAGAGCCAAAGTGTTTTGAGTTCAGCAACCGAGGACTCAGCCAAAGTGGGCTTGCGCACCACGGTGCTTTTGCTCGCGGTTTTTCGCACCACTTTGGCTACTGCAACTTTTTTATATTTGTGATCGGATTTGCAAGCTTTGCAAATGACCCGGTCCACCACACCCTTAGCATCGTGATTTCGCACAATATGCCAGGTGTCTATTTTTTCACGGGTGCAATAAGTAAAAATATCTTGGGCGACGGGGGTACGATCCTGATCAACAGCTTTCACGACAATCTTCTCCTTGAACTTCAGTCTCAATAGTTAGATGAAATTCGCCCTGAGATCTAGCCAAAATTGAAATCGATTTTTTGATTTGTGCTTGATCCCGACTTTTATCGTCTAAAACCACGTGCAGCGACAAAATATGGCGAGCTCCATCTAAGGACCAAACGTGCAAATCATGGACATCTACCACCCCAGCAATGCTTTTAATGCCAGCCACGAATTCAGCATCGTTAAATTCATCAGGCTTGCCCTGCAAAAAGAGTTTAATGGTTGTTTTAAGATTTCTGAGCACATTCCATAAAATAAAGACGCTAAGACCTAAGGCGAGGCAGGGATCCACCCAAAGCCACTGCTTCCAAGCAATCAGCAGGCTTCCGATCAAAATCATCACCCACCCAAAGGCGTCTTCTAAGAGGTGCCACTTGAGCATTTTTTCGTTTTGAGTTTTGCCTTGAGCCAAGCGCCAAGCGGCCCACCCGTTGCCGAGAATTCCAAATAGAGAAATCGCGAGCATCCCCCAGGCATTCGGAACCGAAGGGTTGTGGAGGCGTTCCCAAGCCTTCTGCAAAACAAAGAGCGAAGAGGCCACCATCAAAAGGCCAGATATGAGGGCTGAGAGCAGGGAGTAGCGCGAATAACCGTAGCTATAAGCCTGATCCCGATTTTTGCGTGAAAATTTTTGGAGACCTAAGGCAAGGGCAAGACTGAGAGTGTCGCCTAGGTCATGGACTGCATCGGCTAGGATAGCCACACTTCCCGTTAAAAAACCGCCCACAATCTCGATAACCGTAAAAGTCAGGTTCATCAGAAAGGCAAAGAAGATGTTTTTTTCAGACGAAGGCAGATGGGAATCGTGCGAGTGCTTGTGGCCGTGGTGCTGGTGGTGGGAATGTCCGTGCGACTTTGACATGAAGGAATACAGATTAGGACCCTAAAGGAAAATCAGCAAGCGGCAAGCACCTAGACCTAGCGATTGCCCGAGGCCGAAAGAGCTTTTTGCTCAGGCCACTTCAACACAGCATGGGCTACCGGAGTTCCAAAGCGCGGACTCACAGCATAATAGTCGATGTTGTTTGTCGTCTTGAGAGTGAGCTCAATATGCCACTCGGTAAATTCACTAATTTGGTGACCACTGGGTGCGGCAACTTCAATTTCTTCACCTGCGGGAGTAGTGATGTTGTTGGCGAGAGTAAAAGATTCCCCCTTGGAAACAACCATGATGCGGTAAGGAATACGCTGGGGGTCAAAACCCAACTGGAGTACAGAAACAATGGCGGTGTTGTCAGTCACATTAAGGGCCACATCAAAGCATCCGTAGAGATCTAAGGGCGCAGGTACGGAGCAGAGGCGCTGGGCCGACCAAATGTTGGCTTCCCCATTGCGACTACCCAGACCACGGCGAGCCTGAGAGCATGCGCCGAGCATGGAAAGCACCACTACTGCCAAGGTGACTTGCGATATTTTTTGCATTCCCCAACCCCTCACATGATCCCCCTACAAGTATCAATGCGAGGGTCGTGCCAAGGTGCCCTGGGCTTATAAGCGAGGCTGGCGGCATGGCCTGCTTGAGACTGAATAAACTTTGGTCGGTCATAAGGCTTAAGTTATTGTATTTTAAGTATTTTTTTCTTCAAACAAATGAGGCCTACAGGCGACTAAAAATTAGACACAAAGGATTGAATAAAATCGGTATTTTAGCGGAAAATTAAAATGACTCAGCGCGGGGTGCCCGATAGAAGGGGGCCCTTCATGAGCCGAATTTTATCCTTAGTTAGTCTCGGCCTTTGCCTAGGCTTAAGTTTTAATTCCAAGGAACTTTTAGGGGCTGATTCTATCAACGGTGAAGCCACCTCCATGAAATATTGGTCCCCCACCGGAAAGCTGGGGGCCGGCCATCAAAAAACTTTAGTCGCCGAAATCCAACTTCCCTCAAACAGCTTAGATATCAAATTTATTTTAAAGTCCGCCTCTTCTCTCTCGGAAAATTCACGGCCGGGATCGGGCAGATTCACCACCTACACCTATGAAATCTCGGGTCGCGAGCGAAGTGTCGCTTGGGAACAAGATCCCCCACCCTCCCACGCTTTGTCTCGCCAGATTTTTTTTATCGACACCCAATCCACGGAGGCGAAACGTCTTGTGGCGCTGACTTTGGAAAAAGTTCAGAGTCTCAAAATATCTTTGGTTGAGGACCAGGCGTTGCTGAGTGTAAAAATCCAAGCTCTTAATGAAGCCGAAAAACGACTCAAAGCTTTTGCGGAATTAATTCCTGGAAAGTAATGAACAAAGTTTTTTTTACTCTTTTTATGGGGCTTGGTTAAAAAGTATCTTCACTTGGTTGCCCTCGCAATTATTGGGCCAACAAATTTAATTTTTAAGTCTTTAACTGTGCGAGGTTAAGTGTGACGGTCAGGGAACGAAGGTTCATATTATCAACACTTTAGTTCCGTCCATGGACATTTTAGGTCGATCGCTAGCCTGAAGGCCCCGTCTTTAGTCACAAGAATTCAAAATCTGTCACACTTAACCTCGCACAGTTAAAAAAGCCTAAGGCCGAGCCCCGCGCCAGACTTGGCGCTTCACCGGCAATTCCCCAAAGATCACCTCGCTCTCGTCGCGGTCTCCCACGGCAAGGACCTCACCCCAGGGAGCAATCACTTGCGAGAGTCCGGTATTGGTGGGCCTCAGCATGGCCAAACCTAGGAGCGCGCTTTGCCACCGAGCCAAGAGGGCATGCTGAAAAGGTTCCGATGTGGGCCCGTACCACGAATCATTGGTGGGATTCACTAGGACCAAAGGTCTTTGCGGAAACTTCTCGCGAATTTCTGCCACAAAGTTTCTAACAAACACTTCGTGCAGGATTTCGTAGCACACCACCGGAATAAAAACGGGCCCCTCTTCACGAGGGTGAGGGAGCGCTGTGAACTCATAACCCCGGCCGAAGTGATTGACCATGGGCAGCCAATCGTAGAGCTGGGGGAATCTATCGCCTAGGGGAATATATTCTCCAAAAGCGATTCTTAAATGCTTTCGATACACTCCCAAAAGACTTTCCTGCGATGAAAAAAGTGCCACAGTATTAAAATCGAGAGAAATATTTTTCCCACCAAAGTCTTGTTGGTCCCGTTCATAAGCGCCCACAAAATGCAGGCCACCTGTTCGATAGATTTGGCCACGAAGCCAGTCGGTCGCCGGACTCGGCATCTGAGGGTAACTAGGGAAAGCCGTCTCCGGCCAAAAAACCCAGGGCTCGGGAGCTCGGGGATCAAAGCGTTGAAAGGAAAATCTGGAATAAACTTTGTCTAAGAGCTGTTCATGGATACCCAATACATTTTCTACGGTGGGCATCACGCCGAGCTTAGATAATTTTTTCTGGTAGTTGCCAATATTTCCCTGCAAAAGGGCCACTGGCTGCCGTGCTGGATATTCTTTTTTCAAGCTCTGAATTCGCCAGGCACCCAAAAGTCCAACTCCAATGATAAGGGCCATAAATGCGGGAAGAGCCCGCTTAAAAAAGAAAAAGGGAGATTTCTTATCATGAGACCAAATCAGCGCCACCACTCCCCCAAACAAGAGCACTCGCCAACCCCCATTGCCCAGAACTCCCACACTCCCCATCAAAAATTTATTGGACCCCATGCCCATCACCGGACTCCAGGGGAAAAATCTATAATCGATGCGGTCCCAAAAAATCAGAAAAAGCCCAAGTGCCGCATGCTGAAGGCGATGAAAATTTTCTTTCTGAGCTGCCCAGGCCCAAAGTCCTCCCAACAGCATCGAAGGGATAGAGAGTAGAAAAAAAGCCCCGAGTGCCAACGGAACACTGGCAAACCAACTGAGTTCGGCAAATTCATGAAAGAGGTAAGCCAACCAATAGAACCCTAGAATATTTACAAAAAAGGAATAGCTTCCTAACAAAAGAAGCCCTTCCTTAAATGTTTTTGAATTTAAAAGTCCCCGGCCTAAAAAATATACGGCCACAAATATAAGGGGCCAAAGTCCAAAGGGTGGAAAGCCCAGAGCCATAGCGCCGGCGGCTAAAAAACTTTGGAGAAAAATTCTTCGCATAGACCTATATTAACAGCCCGATTGAAAAGGCCCAGACCTTAGCCCTTTTTGAGAAATTCCCGAACCCGAGTTCCCATTCTATTCACGACGTCCTCAAGGCTGGCCGAGGTGGAGTCGATAAGCAGGGCATCTTTGGCCTGTATAAGGGGAGCAATGCTTCGATTCATGTCTTGTTCGTCGCGGGCTTGGGTTTCCCTAATGACTTGGTCCAGCTTGGTATTTTGTAGACCTGCGGCTTGGAGCTCTTCAAAACGGCGCTGGGCACGGCTGGCCACGGTGGCCGTGAGATAAAACTTCACTTCGGCATCGGGAAAAATAATGGTGCCGATGTCTCGCCCTTCCATCACAATCCCGCCTTCGCGGCCAAAGTCTCTTTGCACATTCAGCAGGGCCTCACGAACTTCCGGCAGTTTGGAGATATTTGAAGCCGCCATCCCGAGCTGAGGATCTCGAATCACATCGGTCACATCTAAACCATTGCAGTAAACATGAAGTTTTGGGATGGGACTCGCTCGCTCAAGGGCCCCAAAGGAAAACTTTAACTGAGCGCAAAGGTCTGCAAGTTCTTTCCCATTTCTAAGGTCTAGGTTTCTTTCAAGGGCATTTAAGGCCAAACTCCGGTACAGGGCCCCGGTATCAATTAAAATAAAACCCAACTGTTGGGCCAATAGCCTCGCCGCCGTACTCTTTCCGGCACCTGCTGGGCCGTCGATTGCCACAATCGGCAAAGGGCGTGTGGAACCTTTTTTATCCTCACCTGAAACCAAGCTTAGCGACATTCCCCATAGCTATATTTGAGTCAGGCGGATTTCACAACGAGTCGTAAAAACTGTTTGTGCACGAGCTCTCCCGTGATTTCTTGCAGACACTTATGATGGCCCAGGGGGCAAATTTTGGGGCCGTGAATATCGCACGGGCGGCAAGGCAATTTTTCCACTCCTAGGACCAAAGACCCGGGCCGCCAAGGGGCAAATCCAAAGTCAGGGAGGGTGGGGCCAAAGAGGGCCAGAGTGGGAATATTGAGGTCGGAGGCCACATGCACCGCAGCAGAATCATTGCTCACCAAAAGATTAAGACGGTAAATTTCATCAATCCACTCTCGCAAAGTTGTTTGTCCACATCGGTCTGTGATGAGGAGTGAGGGTACGAGCTTTTTAACTTCGGCCCCCAGGGGAATGGCGGCCGCGTCTCCCAACAAAGTCACTGCCCAGCCCTCGTCTACCCACAATTTGCAAAGCTTTGCGGCATTTTCCACAGGCCAACGTTTGGTGGCCCAGGGACTTCCCAGCGACAATCCCACAAATCCAGGCAACCCCTTCTGAATTTTAGAAACGAGGGGAGGGGCCAACAGGGAAGGTGCCACACGCGGGTTCCACGGGGGAACTTCGCACCCTATCCCCCTTAAAAGGTCTAAGTTCTTTTCGAGTTCTGAGCGCCCGGAATTCCAGTCTCGGCGCAGCGCCACGGTGTAAAAAAAAGACGCGGCCCCTGATGAAAATCCAATACGCTCAGGGCTTCCCATTAGAAAAGCTAAAAGGCCGCTGCGAAAACTTCGCTGCAGGCAAAAAACTTTTTTTACGGGTGCTTCGGAGCTTAGTTTTTCCGCGAAGTCGAGCATGGCGAAAAATCCGCGATGCTGCTTTTTTTTATCAAAGAGGGCAAAGCTCACTCGTTCGCGAAAAGGAGCCAAAGTCCGCTCTAAAGCGATACGAAAAAGCTCCTCTCCCAATTTATGAGTCACTATTTTTACTTTGTCTTTAGGATGAGTGCGCAAAAGTTCATGCAAAAACGGCAGGCTCAGCACACAGTCACCAATAAAGGCGGTCTGGATCACCACAATCACTTTAAAAGTTCCCTCAACTTTCGCATTCGCATGCCTAAACTTTGGGCCGAGCCCCTGGCAATCACAAAACCCGGATAACCATCGAGAAATCCGCCCTTAAAGAAATAATTTTCAAAAAATTTTATTCCCATTTTGAGCGCAATCCACCAATGAGAGGGGGGCGAGCGCCCTTCTTTTTTATAGCGAGCGGCTAAGCCCAAAGCTAGAAGCTCCGAATACCTCTGATTGGTTTCAAATTGTTCCCGCTGGTCCTTAAACCCTTCATGGTAAATTTCACCCTTGAAACGAGGGCGAGATTTAGCGCGAGAACGAGGTTCCCTCTTTTCAATGAGGTCCTCATGAACATCGGCACCTCCCGGACCACTCACCCACTCCACCTCTGAACTTCGGGCCAAACGGGATTTCAAATCAGGGTACCAACCCCCATAACGAATCGCGCGACCTAGAAAAAAGGACTGGCGAGGAATACGAAAGATTTTATCTTCACAAGAGAGCTGACCAAGGTCTTGGAGCTCGAGCACAAGAGCTTCACTCAGCCACTCGTCAGCGTCTAACCAAAGGACCCAAGGAGTCTGCACCCATTTAAGAGTTTCGTTTCGGGTTTGGGTAAAACCCTTCCAGCTCCCTTGGACGAGTGCCAAAAGTTCCGGCGGGCGCTGGGCATCTACCCAAGTTTTTCGAGCCTCTGCCAAAGTCGCATCTGTGGAATAGGAATCGTAAATCAGCACAGGACAAAGAAGCTTAATGGAACTGAGGCAACGTCGAATGCGAGCTTCTTCGTTTTTTGTAAGGATCACAACTGTGAGAGGGGAAAGCCCCGACATAGTTTAAATTTTTAGCATTTATTTGGCCGTTTGGCCCAGGCTATTGAGACCCACTGGGGTCTTCATGCGGGGAAGCGGTAAATCAAAGGCTTTGTTGCCGGGCACATATTCTTTGAGTTCACCTGTAACTGAGCCAATCCGAATCTTGGCTTTAAACTGAAGCATGATTTTGCTGGGATCATCTTTAAACCACACCAAAACATCTCCGCGAGTTTTAAGGTCGCCGTCAACTCGAGGATTCATCTTGAATTTAAGGGCATCGAATTCTCCGGCAGGGACACGGATTCTTTCTCGGCCCACAAAGTTAAATTCGTTATTCCAGTTCGAGAAACGATCGTAGATCGGATAATTTAGCTTTTTGAGATCGTCTACAAAACGATAAAAGTACATCGCCCCCATCACATCCTGCGCCCAGTGATTGAGATTTACGTCTTGGCGAATTTCGTCATGATTGCCATTTTTGCTGTAGGTATTGGAATAAAATTTTGCAATATGTTTTTCGTTATCAAAAACCACGACTCGATTGCCCCATTTTCCCGACTCATTTTGCCGAATCTCTTGGCGCAGCGGCATATGATCGGAAAGTCGAATCCAGCTATCGACCTCATCATCCACTCTGTAGATGAGTTCCAAAACCTTGGAGCTACGGCCGTGAGCCTTGTAATGCAAAACAGGCACGCCATCGACCACCTTAGGTTCCATCACTTGTAAGGTTCCGATGCCCCCTTCAATAACCCCGTAGCGCAAAACAAAGGTGAGTTTCTCGCCTATCGCAAAGGGCCACGCACTGGGAGTCCAAGTGGGGGTCTGGGCCAAGGATTTTTTATCATCCGGCTTAAGCTGCGCCGATTTTTTAGATTTTTTATTGGCCTTTTTTTCTAAGGCCAGCTTCTTGGCCTCTTCGGCCGCCAGTTTTGCCGATCTTTCCTCTTCTAGTCTTGCCATTTCTTTGGCCTTCTCGATGTTTAGGACTTCGATCTTTTGCTGCAAATCCGCGGGAGAATATTTCACGTCATTCTCGGATTTTCGCAGGGAACCCGCACAAGAAGCCAATAAGACTAAAGCTGCCAGACTAAGGGATCGCGGTAATTGAGGATGTTTTTGAAGCGACGATGCAACCAAAGATACTGCTCGGGATAGTTTCGAATCCATCCCTCCATCTTCTCATTACAAACCCGAACATGGTATCGCAAAGCTTCGGGGGTGAGCTGACCTGACTCGGTGCGATATTTTCTGTCTTCGCTCTCGAGGAGGGGGAATTTTAAAGGGGCTTCAATATGGACTCGAAAGCGTCCGCCTTCAATGCGCACAATATAGGCGGGAAGGATGGGGCACTTGAGGCGCTGGGATAAAATCGCAAGTCCCTTAGGACTCCAAGCCTTAAGTCCCAAAAATTTGCTTTCGATTCCATGAGGCTCGCCCGTGTGTTGGTCCATGATAAAGCCGACAGCCTTTCCACGCTGGATGGCTCGGGCAATGGCTAGGCCTGAGCCTCTTTCCTCGATGAGCTGGAGGCCAAAGGCTTGACGACTGGCAACCCACAAATCATCAAAAAATCGATTACGGAGAAACTTCGTCACGATACTAAGCGGAGTTTTTAAGAGGACTCCAACTAAAGTAATCAACTCCCAGTTTCCTAAATGAGCCGTCATAGCAAAAAATCCTCGGCCACTTCCCATCAGGGCCTGCAAATGCTCGGCACCTACCACATCAACCTTTTTATTCACCACCTCCTCGGTCCAGTAGAATCTTTCGAGGACCTCGAGACCCGCTAAAACATAATGAGCAAGATTTTTTCTTGCGAGGTTTTCGCAGCGGGCCTGAAAAGTCTGCATGGACTCCTGCGGAAGGCGAGGAAAAACTCGACTTAAGTTATGCAAAATAATTTTCCTGCGAAAGCGCACAACATAAAACCAAAAATCGCCTCCGATCCGAGCCACAAATTTCTTAAGAGGAAAGGGACATAAAAAAACAAGGCCCCCCAGGAGCCAAAGAAATCGATAAAGGATCCATCCCAATGCTTTCACGGTAGCGGCAAATCTAAGGCGCCCCGGCCGGGCCGACAAGGTTGCGAAGAATTTTTTGCCAGATTTCTTCTTCTGAGCGAAATTTGAGCGTAAGAGACACAAAGTAAAGATTGAGTTCCCCTAAGGAGTAGGTGCCCTTGCGACGAAGCTCCAGATATTGTTCCGGACTCAGGAGCTTGACGGCCTCCTTCCCCCCCACCAGCACATCTTTAAGCCCACTTTTTTTAATGGCCCGCTTCATCGTTGGAGCCGAGGCATGATCGCCTAGGGCCCGCACCTGAAGCTTGAGTCCCTTACGCGAAAAAAACTCTTGGTAAGCGGGATCTAAGGCCCGACTTGTGAGCAAGAGAGCCTCTCGAGGTGGGCGGTACTGTAGCTCGGTTTCTTTGAAATAATCCTCATTACGCTTGAGCACAATCTGTGCCCGGCCCAAAGCTTCCGGTTTCTCCCGCAGTCGCCCCACCGGGAGAAGTTCATCCTTAAAATCTCGAGAGTCTACCAACACAATATCGAGGTTTCTCTTTAAACCCCAATGCTGAAATCCATCATCTAAAATAAAAAGAGGTTTTTTATCAGGCCGGGCCTTTAAGTAATTCATGGCATTCTCAAATCGATGGCTCGAAACCAAAACCGGAACTTCTGTTTCCAAAAAAGTTTCCATGGCCTCATCACCACAACTTTCAACCTTCGGAAGGTTCTTTTTGTCTTCTAGCCACACAGGAAATCTTCCTTCCCTACGGTAGCCCCGAGTGAGAACAACCGGAAAAAACCCTCGGCGACGAAGCTCCTGACAGAGATAAATAACAAAGGGGCTTTTTCCGCGTCCGCCCGATGCGATGTTTCCCACTGAAATCAGGGGAAAGGGCAAGGCACGGGCTTGGGTGCGCGAACGATGAAGATCGCGTCCCCTAGCGTAGAGCCAGGTGAGTAAATTACTGAGGGCCCGCATGCCAAAGACCTAAAAGATCGGAAGCAATACGTTTGGTGGCACCCGCTTCACCTAATTTTTTAGGAATCCAACGCAAGTCCTGCTTCATTTTAAAAAGTTTCCCTGCATCATCGAAGAGATAAAGTGTCTCTGCGGCCAAACGTTTGGCCGTGAGCTGGCTCTGCAAGAGTTCGGGTATCACCATTTTTCCCATCAAAATATTTGGCAATCCGGCAGCCGCGTTGTCTCGAGAAAAATAAGAAGTCAGCCGTGCTAAAATAAAGACCGACAGGGCATTCAATTTGTAGAGCAAGATATGAGGCAGCTGGTAATAGGCGGCTTCCAACGTAGCCGTGCCCGAAGAAATCCAACCGAAATCTGCTGCCATCTGCACGCGGTGGGAATCAGAAAATATTTTCCACTCACCGCTGGCCACTAAGGATTCTAGTTCTCTTTGGTCATCTTCTCCCAGTAGCGCCTTGAGATCTTCCACCTTCCAACCGGCGGCCATAGGCAGAGCCCCTTGCCAAACAAAAGGTCGTCCCTCGTTGGCAAGTTGACCTTTGGCTTGGGCCCAGGCGGCTAAGAGAATGGGCAAATGTCGCTTGATTTCTGATTGGCGAGAGCCCGGCATTAAACAAAAAACAAATTCACTATCATTGTAACCTAAGGCAGCACGAGCTTCCCGGCGATTTCGGGGAGGCAAAAGATCTCGCAAGGGGTGACCTAAAAATTCCGCACGCACTCCCGCTTCCCGAAATATTTCTTCTTCAAATGGTAGCGCCGGATAAAGCTTACGGACCAATTCTTTTATTTTAGGCAAACGACCCGAGCGCCAGGCCCAAACTTGAGGAGCCACAATATAATCTACAGGTTTATTTTTTTTCTTAGCTAAGGTGGCGAGGCGTAAGTTGAAGTCTGGAAAATCCACACAAATTAAAGAGTCACAACGGTCAAGCTCGTGGGCTAGCAAATTCAGAGTTCCAAATATTTTTGGCAAGCGCCGCAACACCTCTACCACTCCGACCACGGCCACATCCTGCACCCTCCCCAAAGGTTGCACTCCCGCCGCCTGACAATGGGGCCCGCAAAGGCCCACAAATTCCAGAGGCTCCTTAGACTGAGCCTTCAGCTCTGCAATGACTTTGGAAAGAATCAAATCACCCGACGCATCGCCCGTCGAAACGAGTATGCGCTTCAACTGTCGAGCACCTTAATGTTGCTTAAAATTTCATCAATGATCTCGTGAGTCCCGATCACATTTTGCGGCAGTGGCAGAACTTTAGAAACTTCTGCAAAGTCCGCCACCAACTCCAT
This sequence comes from uncultured Bacteriovoracaceae bacterium, assembly GCA_964477895.1. Taxonomy (GTDB): domain Bacteria; phylum Bdellovibrionota; class UBA2428; order UBA2428; family UBA2428; genus CAYZFQ01. The sequence goes on from CAYZFQ010000002.1 coordinate 34,978, forward strand.
TTGATTGACCGGACTGTCGTAGGCTCCTCGGATTTGGCGTACAAAGGCTTCGATTTCTAAACCCAGAGGATCGCCGGCAGCCCAAGTTTTTTCTTTGGCCTCAAAGGCGTTCATGTCGCGCCCCACCCGTTCAAAGCGTTTGATGTTTCGGCGCATAAAATCGATGGACGCATGCCAATCGGGACCGGTCATTTCCCAATTGCGTGCCGAGTCTCCCGAAAGACGTGAGGCAAAAAATCTCGCCATCCCCCCGTTCTCAAGATCTAAGGCCACAATGGCGTAATCAATAAGGTTGGACCGAAGTTTGCGACCCCAGGCCCGCACTTTAATGATGGGACTTAAATCAAAGAGCGAATTCAACATTACAAAAAGATCGATATCGTGAATCATTAAATCGTGAATCACATCAGTGTCGGCCGCACGGGGAACGAAAGGACCCGAACGAACCGCATTGATGGTCCAAGGACCTCGCTTCGGTCGCCAATCACCCCAGAGGTGCGCAAGCGACCACCGCTCTAAGAGTCCCACCTGCAAAACTTTTTTAGCCTGCACCGCCTTGGCCCCCAGGTCCTTGCAATCCAGCGCCGAAAAGCCCAGGGGCTTTTCAACGAGAGTATGCAGGCCCTTCGCCAAGCAAGCCGCGGCTGTTTCCACATGAATGCTCGCGGGCACGGCCACGATGGCCGCTTCCGGGAAATCCTCTTTCCCCACTTCGGGAAGCATCCCGAGGTTAGAAATAAATTTCGGCATATGACTGCCTTTAAATTCCCGCTCTAGGGCTTTGGCGCGAAGTTCATCGGGCTCCACCACTACGGAAACCCGCGCACCAATGCGCTCTCCCACCGAAAAGATTTTTTTAATATGGTTCAGGCCCATATGGCCCGCCCCGACAACGGCGAAGCGAACCGGGCCGCTGCCCTTTAAGTCATTAGCCATCAACGTTGAATCCCCACTTTAGTTTCACGAATAAATTTTAAAAACTTCTGAGCAAAGTCACTGGTGGGGAAGCGCTGCTCAATTTCCAAACAGGCTTTCTCAGTCGTCATATTTCCCAGGTACATAATTTTAAACAGTTCACAGGCCACTCGAATATTTTCTTCGCCCACCTTATTGCGACGAAGCCCCACCAAGTTCGGACCACTGACTTCCGCAAATTCTTTTGAACACAAATAAGGTGGCAAGTCTTTGCGCACACCCGAACCCCCTGTGACAAAGGCATAATCGCCAATCCGACAATGCTGGGCCACACCCGCCTGCCCTCCAATAACCACATGGTTCCCTACCGTCACATGACCGGCTAAGCCAGCCTGATTGGCCATTACTAAGTGATTTCCTAACTTACAGTCGTGAGCCACATGACAAAAACCCATAATATAGTTGTCGTCTCCCACACTCGTGACACCGCCCCCTCGCACCGTGCCTCGGTGAATCGACACGGACTCACGGAAAGTATTGCGATGGCCAATGACCACTTTCGTGGGATCTCCCTGATAGGTGAGGTCTTGAGGCGGAGCCCCAATCACGCAGAAGGGATAAAAGATATTTTGCTCACCAATTTCGGTGAACTTATCGATCACCACATGCGAAAGAATGCGGGTGCCGCGACCCACGCGCACACCTTCGGCCAAAGTACAAAAAGGTCCAATCACGACATCCTCGGCGAGTTCTACGCCTCGCTCAAGAATAGATGTGGGATGAATTTGTGGAGCTGCCATAGATAGGCGCCATCCTATTTTTTTATTCTTTTAAAAGCAATCTACAAGGCCTTGCTAAGTGCGCAGCTCAGGATTTTTTTTCAAGCTTTTTGACTCGGTCAAAGAGCTCGGGAATGCGCTCCACGTAAACTTGATGCTTCAGCGCTTCATTGAGAGGTTTTAAGGGGTAGCCCTTGAGCAGCTGATTCGCCGCCACATCGCCTTGAATTCCAGACCAACCCGCAATGGTGACATTATCGCCCACTTCAAGGTGACCTTTGGTAAAGACCATTCCGCCAAAAGTATTGTTTTTACCCAGCTGAGTGGAGCCGGCCAATCCTACAAAACCGCAGAGAGTCGAGGAATCCCCCACTCGGCAGTTATGAGCGATTTGTACGAAATTATCCACCGCCACATCATGGCCCAGCACGGTGTCCTCAAAAACACCTCGATCCACGGAAACCATGGCTCCTAACCTCACGCGGTCGCCTAAAATCACCCTACCCAGATGAATGCGCTGCGCTCGAGCCTTTGACCCAGGATAATAAACAAAGCCAAAACCCGGGCCCCCGAGGCTCACCTGACCGGTAAAAACACAGTCATCTCCGATGACTGTGTCATCGGCAATGCGACTCTGAGCCCCAATGCGGCAATTTTTTCCAATTTTTACCCGCGCCCCCAGGCGCACGCCGCTTTCAATAATGGTGCCCTCCCCAATTTGGCAATCCGGACCTATATGAACAGGTCCCTCGATAAGAGCCTGCGCAGGCGCTGGAGCGGAAGTTCCCGCCCACTCCGGGAGAACAATTTTTCGAAGGATGGCATCCAAGGCAGCATCGGGAAACAATGTGGAAATAGAAGGAAAGGCTGCAAAGCGGGAAGCGATTTTTTTATCAAGCAAAAGCAGGCCCCAACCGGGACTGAGGTCCCCTCGAAAATCGGCATTGAGATAAGTAAAGTGTTCACTTGTGGGCGTACTTAAAGTGGCGGACCGAGGCCGCTTTAGAGACGCCCAGTCCGGGGGGGCCGCGCCTGCCATTTCACTCTGAAAGCCAAGGGAATTTAAATAATCTAAGAGTGCTGCGGGCGTGGGGAAATTTTCAACAAAAGAGCCGAGAGGTCGGCCCTCACTATTTAGGATTTTTTTCATCGTAGGCTTTGATGAGATCAGGAGTCAGATCCACCCGATCCTTGGCATAGAGCAGGCCCGCGTTGGCCTCGTACACAAGTTCCACATCTTTTTTCTTAGCCAAATCATTGGTTAACTCACGCAAACCCTCAATAATCGGTTTGGTCATCTCGACTTCTTTTTGCTGAATCTCTCCTTGAGATTTTTGCACAAGTTCCTGCCAGGCTCCCATCCGAGCCTGCAGCTGCATGCCCTTTTCAGCCCGAGCCTTTTCCGAGAGGACCATGCTCTTTTTTTGAAAGTCTTCACTTTCTTTACGAATAGAATCTTGTTCCGCGTCGATTTTTTTCTTACGCGCTTCGAACTCTTTTTCTAAATTCGATTTCGCGGCTTTGCCCTTCTTAGATTCTTGGAGGGCTTTCTGCAGGTCAACGGTGCCGATTTTTAACGCCATGGAGGTGGCAGGAGCAAAGGCGACTAAAGAAACAATAAAAAATGCGTAAAATCTTTTCATGCCCCTTTTCTAAACCCGAAAATCTCCTTTAGAAAGTAGGGGCAATAATAAAATGAAACTCCGCGGATTTGCTAGTTTTACTGGTCGTCGTGGCCAAGGGGAAGCCCCACTCAAAGCGAAGGGGACCCAAGGGTGAGTACCAGCGAATTCCCCAACCGTAGTTGGCCAGTAATATCGGCGAAATCTGAGAGGTGTTGTTCCACGAATTCCCTGCGTCAAAAAAGAGGGCGACTCGTATATCCGCCTCAGGAATCAAGGGCGATTCGATTTCTTGGTTGAAAACAAACTTCTGTACGCCCCCAATGACATAGGGGAAAGGCTGGGAATTTGTGGGAGTGCCATCAGCATTTTTTTCTCGGGTGTTGACCACATTCCGCTCAGGACCCACCGAACTTTGAGGGTAACCTCGTAGAGAGAAAACCCCGCCCAGGATAAATCTTTCAGAATCGGGCACACTCTCGTGATTGAAATTATTGGTGAGGTAACCGTACTCCATATTCGAGCGGGCCACGACCTTCCAAAAGACTTTACGATACATCCGACCATTGACTAAATATTTCTGGAAAGTTCGCCCCCCTAAGCCCGCAAACTCGGAGGACATCGAAAAATATTCCCCTCCACTTGGGTCTAAGCGGTTGTTGCGGGAATCGTAAGCTAAGGTTGTAGCGAGAGACGATATAATCGAATTTTTATCCTTTTCGGGGTTTGTGAAAATAGAGTCCGATACGGCATCCTTAAGCTTTGACTGCTCCAATTTATAAACTTCATACACGTTCCAGTTTTCGGCAATTTCACGACCAATACGGAAGTTCATCCCCTTGAGTTCTTGGTCATAAGTTTTGGGATTGCCCACAGTAGACTCTTGCAAATAAAGGCTCGTTCCAAAAAGCCACTCACTATCAAAAACCTTAGGGTCCACAAATTCAAAGTTAAAGGTTTTAGAATATTTATTGTATTGAAAGCTAAAACTAAGTTGCTGACCCCGCCCAAATAAATTTTGCTGCGAAACTTGAGCCCCAAATTGCATGCCCGAACCACTTCCGTAACCTGCCGAGACATTTAAACTGCCTGTGGGTTTTTCGGTCACACGAATTTCTAGATCAAGAACATTGGTACTGCCTTTGGGTGTTGAAGTTAAGAAACTCACTTCATTGCCAAAAAAGCCCAGCCGACGAACTCGCTCCACACCTTTTTTACGTTTGGTGGCGTTGTAAAGTTCCCCTTCGTGAAAGGGGAGTTCCCTACGAATGACTTTATCGTGAGTTTTGGTATTGCCCGTAACCAAAACTTTGCCCCAATAAACTTTTTCTCCACGCTCAATATCAAAGGTCAAATCCACAATCTGGGTGCCTTCGCGGATTTGATTGCGAGGAATCACGTTGGCAAAGGCATAGCCCTGATCTCCGTACTTATCGGTGAGCCGAACCACTTCCTCTTGGAGCTTACCCGCCGAAAAAACGTCGTTTTCCTTCATGCCAAAAGTGTTTTGCAAATCTTGCTCAGTGAAAAGGTCGTCTCCTTGAAAGGTCACCTTACCCAAAAAGTACTGTTTGCCTTCGGTGATATCCATCACAATGTCGATGTAACGGCGATCCTGACTGAGGGTCACTCGAGGTTTGTTGAACTTGGCTTCAATATAACCTTCATTGGCGTAAAAATAGGCGAGCAGAGAAATGTCTCGCTCAAAGGCCGCTTCTCGGTAAGTCCCGCCCGAGGTGGCCCACGAAAAAACATGGCCTTCACTTGTGGCAATGGCCTGCTTGAGTTCCCCAGAATTGAAAACATGGTTTCCTAAGAAAAATATTTTACGGATTCGCACTCGTGAATTTTCTGTAATGTCGAAGGTCAACTCCACTTCACTCGAGCGACCGGGAACGGGTTTTAGCGAGTACTCGGCACGAGCTAAGTAATAGCCCTTCTCTTCATATTTTTTGGCGATCGCGGCTTGGGCAGCGCGAATTTTACTGAGGTTCACGACATGGAAGGCTTTCAGACCGGAGGCTTCTTCTAAGTCCTTGTTCTCAAATTCGGCGGAGCCTTTATACTCAATTTTTGTGATCACCGGACGCTCCCGCACGCTGACCTTCAACACTCCCGAACTTTCATCCACGGCCACATCTTCAAAAAATCCCATTCCAAAAATCGACAAGATATCGGAGCGCACCTGGGACTCCACATAGGGCTTGCCGGCCTTAAGACTCATTTTCTCTAAGATGGCGTCTTTTTCAATTCGAGAATTCCCCTCAACAATCACTTCTTTGATAGTGAAGGAAGCGTTCCGAGGCCTCTCAGCCTCAGGAGAGCTAAGAAGTGGAGTGGGCGCACTCCGAAGCTCCAGCGGCGCCTTCTTCTCGCTCGAACTTTGAGCCGCAGCGCCTCTACTGAAAAAAGAAAATAAAATAAGGGCTATAGCTGTCGGTTTCAAAAGTCGCATCGGCGCCCCTAATCAATCCCAAATACGACCATCTTTCAAACGCAGGCGCTTTTGATATTTCGCAGCGAGTTCTTCATCATGGGTTACCGAAAGGACGGCCATCCCCTCCTGGCGGTTCACTTCAAGCAATAACTCCAAAATTTCAAGGCTCCGACCCCGATCCAAGTTGCCAGTAGCTTCATCAGTCAACAGGATCTTAGGCTGGTTGATAAGGGCGCGGGCGAGGGCTATGCGCTGTTGTTCGCCACCTGAAAGTTGCCAGGGAAAGCGAGACACCTTGTCTTTGAGGCCCACTCGCTCCAAAAGCTCCAAGGCCCGGGGTTTAGATTTGCGACCTGCAATAGAAGCCGGAAGAAGCAAATTCTCGAGGGCACTGAGCTCGGGAATGAGATGGTGAAACTGAAAGACAAAACCCAGATTCTCCAAGCGAAAACGCGCTTTCTCAGCCGGCGAGAGCTTTCGCACGTCCACGCCCAAGACCTCTAAAGTCCCCTCGTCGATATCATCCAGAAGACCCAAACAATTGAGGAGGGTGGACTTTCCCGAACCCGAAGCTCCCAAGAGGGCCACGCAGTCCCCACTCTGAATGGAGAGAGAAACACCACTCAGCACTTGCTGGGCTTGACTACCTCGATACGTTTTACACAAATTTGTGGCCCGTAAAATTTCCATATTTTTCCTACCGACGCTGCGCCATGACCGACAACTGCCGGCCCCGACTTAAAAAAAGACTCAAAATAAGGGCCACAAAAACCGAGGCCCCTACCCCAAACGCAAAAACTCCGCTTTGTTCCCAAAATTCAAAGCGCAGAGGCAAGTGACGCACATTGTAAATTTCCACGGGAATCTGAGCGATGGGCAAATGCTGAAGCAAAAAGCCGAGCACTCGTGCCGCCAATAGACCCATCGCACTGGAGAAGAGCCCTAAAATCAGCCCCTGAATCACCATCCATTGCACCAACTGCGCCCGGGAAAGACCCAAGGCCTGAAGAGTGGCAATTTCTCGATCTCGATCTAAAAATAAAATCACCAAAATCGCCGCAATGTTGAGAGAAGCCACCAATGTGAGCAGGCTCAAAACCAAGGTCAGCACCAACTTATCCATTCCGATAGCACCAAAGAGATTTCGTCGTTGATCATGCCAGGTACGCAAATCCACAGAGGCCCGCTCCTGGGGAAATTCGGCCTGGATTTTTGTAGCGAACGATTTTTTTGCCACATCCAAGCGTTCGGGTCGAAGAGGATCAAAATACTTTTCGTCAAAATAAAGCCGAAGACCCAAGGCATCTCCGGGTCGTTGCTCCAAAATCTTCCGAGCCTTTTTTTCCAACTGACTTCGAAAGGAGTCTTCGTCAATAAGAGCTAATCTTGAATCGAGTTCATAGATTCCAAATTCTACGAGCTGCCGCACCTTAAAAAAATAGGCCCCTTCTACGAGTCCCGGCAAAAGAACTCGCAAAGTGTCGCCCTCCTTTACGCCGAGATACTGTGCCAAGGGGCGGCCTAAATCCATTTGGGCCTCGGGCCATGCTGTTTGATCCGGATTTAGCTTAGGATAAAGCTGGCGACGTCCCTCAATGCGCACACCTCGCCCTCCCTTGGGCCCCACCACGAGTCCCTGAGTAAACCAAAAGGAAGAGGCCTCTTTGAGATGAGCCGGTGGAGGATTTAAAACACGTTCAAAGACAGCGTCTTTTTGCCAGTCACTCCACCACATCAAATGCCCCAAAGCCCTAGCGGCCGACGCACCGAGGGTGTCTTGAAAGCCAGAGACCACGGCCAGAGTGAGCGAAAGGGCCAAGACTCCCAACGAAAGTCCCGCTAATGCTGCCTTAAGACTGTTTTTAAAAAGGGCGTTCTGACGGGCCGGTGGCCTTCGTCCTCCCACATCAAAAAGCCAGTGAAAAGAAAGCTTCCACCACTCCCAAGGCAGAAGACTCCGCGCCATAGACCTAGCCCACTGTTTCAGGGCGCATTTGCGGAAAGAGAATCACATCGCGAATGCTGGCCGCATTGGTAAGTAGCATTGTGAGACGATCTATGCCGATGCCTTCGCCAGCTGTAGGTGGCAATCCATACTCTAAAGCCGAGATATAGTCGGCGTCATAGTCGGTGGCCTCTTCATTGCCCGCTGCTTTTTCTTTTAGCTGATTCTCAAAGCGGGAACGCTGATCGTCGGGATCGTTCAGCTCGTTGAAGCCATTAGCAATTTCTTGGCCACTCACAAAAAGTTCAAAGCGATCCGTGACTTCAAAACCCGAAGGCGACAAGTGGTCCGAACGCCGAGCCAGCGGAGAAACTTCCACGGGATAAGACGTCACAAAGGTGGGCTGGATGAGCTGCTTATCCACGTCCACTTCAAAAATAGCGTTGAGCAGCCCTCCCGGACCCTCGCGACCATGAATATCCACGCCACGACTTTTAAGATAGGTGGCCATGGCGGCCGGGTCTTTGAGCGACCCCTTAAAGCCCGACATTGTCGTTACGGCATTCTCCATCGAAATACGGGTCCAGGGACTTTTTAAATTAAGTTTATGCCCTAAGAACTCAATTTCACAGCTTCCATTTACCGCCAAACAGAGTTCATTCACCAGCTCTTCGGTCATGTCCATAAGGTCATGATAGGTGGCATAGGCCATATAAAATTCCAGCATCGTGAATTCTGGATTGTGGCGAATACTCACACCCTCATTACGAAAGTTGCGGTTGATCTCAAAGACCCGGTCCATCCCGCCCACCACTAAGCGCTTCAGGTAAAGCTCAGGAGCAATACGCAAAAAAAGCTTCATGTCTAAGGCATTATGATGGGTGGAGAAGGGCCTAGCCGTAGCCCCTGTCACGAGAGAATGCATCATGGGAGTTTCCACCTCAATGAAGTCCTTGCGCAAAAAATAATCGCGCACTCCCTGAACAATTTTAGAACGGGCTAAAAAAACTTTTTTGGATTCTTCGTTGCTTAATAAATCCAAATATCGTTTTCGGTAGCGCTCCTCAATATTTGAAAGCCCGTGGAACTTTTCAGGGGGCGCGTGCAAACATTTTACAAGTAAAGAAAAAGTCTGGGCCTGCAAACTCAGTTCGCCAGTTTTGGTTCGAAAAAGAGGGCCACTCACTTTCACAATGTCGCCTAAGTCCAAATTTTCATACTGAGCAAAAGACTCCACACTGGCTTTATCCTTGGCCACGTAAACTTGGAGTATCCCGCTACGGTCTTTTACTTTTACAAAACCGGCTTTGCCAAAACTGCGAATAAAAGCCACGCGACCGGCCACTTCAAAAGTTCCTAAGGCCGCTAGCTTATCTGGATCCATCTCTTCGGAGTATTTTTTGAAGATGTCGGCCGCCGTATGGGTCACATGAATACTGTGAGGATAAGCTTGGCCGACCGCTCGCAGCTTTTCCAACTTCTCGCGGCGAATCCGCGTTTGCTCATTGGGGCTCAAAACCGGGGCTGAAGGCTTTGCATTTTTATCCTTTTTAACATCTTCCGCTGGCATTCCTTTTGTTCTATCCTGTAACGACAATGGCTCAAGAGCTCGACTTCGAAAATTTTAAGGTAGTAAAAGAGCGCGAAGAGCAGATTCGTGGGCACCTCGAGCGCATGAAGAGCGAAAACTGGATGAATGACCTTAAAATCCTGGCTTTAGAGCTGGGCACTGAGACTCGTGATGAGGAGTCAGGCCTGATTCCGGGCCTGCTCAAAGATAACAAAAGCATGGTTTACAACACCCCCCTAGACCACGCGGCTGGGGCTTGGTCTCTGCGCTTAAATGGAGCTGAATTTCGTCTCTTCCAAGATGAGAAGGCCGTGGTTGAGGTCTCTTTTTTACCTAAAGGCGAAGATTTTTTACTGATGTACGTAGATGAAGGGCATATTGAGAAGATTTTAGCCCTTCGTGAGGCCTTAGCCGCTGAAATTAAGGCCGCACGAGCTAAGAAGTCCCAACGCCAAGCCAAATTTAAAGAAGCCTTTGGGCGCTAAAATGAGTCCCCACATTCAGTAGAGCTCGACTCTGTCCCCAATTCGCACCCCACCCCCGCTTTGAATAACGGCAATGGAACCATCCAAACCAAAAAACTGAATCACTTTTAGCGTGCCCTTCATCCTGCCTGGAGCCTGTCCCATATATGAGCCATTATCGCGAATCTCCCGAGAGGGATCCACCACCTTCATCACATCCCCAATTTGTATGCCGGTGCGACGTCCCGCGTTGATATAAACTTTGGAACTATCGGTACGTAGAATTCTTCCTTCCCAACCCATTTTTTCCGAGAAGGGCGCTACTTTTACAAGCAGGCGCTGCGACATGCGCTGTGAGAGATCTTCCAGTTTCTCGCTAAGCTCAGGGAGAGCCATTTCCATACCAAATAAATCGGACCGAGTTTCGGTATAAACCTGCATTTCATGGCCGGACCCCAACCTGCGACCTGTGTTCGCATCAAAAACTTCAAAATTCACTCCGAGCTGAAGTTCTACTGTCTTATTATTGAGTAAGCCTTCGGAACTTTTAACCTCTTTAAGCTGAAGAGTTGTAATTTCACCCCTGATAAAACCCGTCACTCCGGCGCCTCGACTCATCTTAGCGACTTCCTCGGCTGGCATCGAAGAATCCACATTCAGCTCTTTCAAACTTTGCTGTTCTTCGTCGGCCGTCACAAAAGGGGACTTTTCCCCAGAGAAAGCGTCCACCATCCGGGGCTGGAGTATTTCAGAGACCGCAATTTTAGCGAGTTCTGCAGAGCTGCTTTGGGGAGCTTCCAAAAAGGGCAATATCCATAATCGCTTTTTAAGGTCAGCTCCTTGGTAGTTGCCCTCTTCTGAACTTGCGGCGCTCTTAGGCCCCTGGGGCTTGCCTGAGCCTTCACTTCGAACAATGGGTTTGCCACAACCACAGAGCACCGAAAGAAAGGTAGCCGAGGCCCAAAATTTGAAAGACATAAAATTATTTTAGCTTAGTTTCCCAGATTGCCAACCAAGGTCCAGTGATCTTGGACGATAGACTGGGCGGGTCGACGCTTGGGTGGGTCTTCAACGAATGCCGACAAATCCTTAACCACGTCCGACTCTTGTACAATAATCCGGGGGTTGCTCGAGGCCGGACCCAAGGGATTGCCAAACTCGCCTTTTTCTTGAGACGGCAAGACCATAAAGTTCAGAATGAAAGAAAGAATTAACACTGAAGATCTAAAAACGCCCCGACCCATCACGAGTCCTATAAAAAGAAAAAGTTCGAGATAGATGAGGGGCGTCATACTTATTACCTCAATAAAGCAGGGGGCCGCCCCTTGCGGCCCCCGTTTAAACTAAGCCTGAGCTTTGTGAGGACTTTGGAAATTTAAATTTCCAATTTTTTCCTGGGCCATTTTAGAGGCTGCCAAAAACACTGTCCTTCCTATGGAATTCGGGTTGATATTGGAGAAAGTAAAATCCCCATTATTCAAAAGTTCCCTAGAACTCATCGAAAGCAATTGTGGAAGCAGGGCTGCGGCCGGCGAGAGCCCCACACCTAAACCCACGCTAAACCCAATAGCCACGGCACTCCAAGGTTTCTCGCGGCAAAAGTTTTCCACCTTTTCGCGAGCACTGTCGGTAAAATTTTCAACCGCACTCGCTACAAAATCCGCCTTAGGAGTCGCCTCATTTTGAGAGGAAGACTGAGTCGGCCGGGGCTGAGTTCCAGTTTTTTCCGTACTTTTGGGAGTGGGCTCTCCCTGATTTTTTTGGCCCGTCTTATTATTTTCCATCACGCCTCCACCTAGGCCTTAGCTCGGTTGCTTGTTGTACTGGACCGATTGGAAAGAAGTCGACCCACGGCCCAACCCACTCCCACGGCAGCACAAAGGGCAATGATGGGATTTTCTTTTATTAAGGTCTCCACTTGAGATTCGTACTTCACAAATTCTCGACGGGCCACTTGGTAACCATCAGCAATTTTATGGCCCGTGGTTCCCAGTGCATCTTTGGCACTTTGATAAATCCCCTCCTGGGATTCCGATTGCGAAGAGGTTGACCAACCCATGTCACTCTCAAACTTGTTGGTGCCTAAACTTGGATTTTTGCTATCTCTAGATTCAAGGCCTTTATTTTCACTATGTTTCATTTCTAATCTCCTGTTTGAATTTTTGGTTGTGGTTACGATTCAAGCCCAGGTAAATTCCTAGGCAAAAGGTACCAATTACTGTCGATTCAGGATGCTGGGTCACAAAGCTTTTCACTCGGTGAAGCGGATTGACTGCCGTTTGGGCCGCCTCTTTGAGATGCACGGTCGTTAGAGCAATTCCCTCTTGAGCCAACTGCAACTGATGCAAAAGCTCTTTTTTCTCTAAGGAAGATTCCGCAACAAATTTGCTAAAAATGGCCTCCCGACTCTCGAAATACTTCACATCTGACTCTTTCATGCGACGCTGAAAGAGGAAGCCGCCCCCAAAAAGAGTCAGCGCCACAACGGCCTGGGAAATATCTGGATCGAGCCACCGCCCAAGCAAATTGGCATAAGCAAAAGAAAGCCACACACCCGCCGATACAAAAACGATACTGAGCACTATCAAAGAGAGAGCTCGGCTCGCTATTCGCTTAAAGAGCTGCTCTGTTCCTAGGCGAAATAGTTCGGCTAAACTTGAGAAGTATTTTTTGAGACTTCCCCAAAATTCATCTGAAACTTTCATAGGCTTAGAAACAGAGCAATTAGAGTGCCAATAACTTAGGATAGATTCTTGGGGCTGCGGCCCGTAACAAGGTAAGCCAAGCCACTAATAACCGCGAGAATGAGAAAGACCCAAAGAAGCATACGCCCGATTTCCATTGAGAGCCCGGCGACACCGTTAGCTCCCAGCAAAATAGCGACCAATCCAAGTACAAAAAATCCTAATGCAGCCCGTAACATAATTATTCTCCTATTATATGAATTTGGTGAGGGTCCTTGGATCAGTTCCAAGCAAGGGTCATGCCAGTGATACGGCTCCTTGGCACAATCTCTGCAAACATTAAAGGAGGACGCTCTATTAGAGGGAACACCACTCAATTTACGAAAAGGAACTTATGAAAAGATTAATTTTAAAAAGCGACCTTCGAAGAGAAGCAAATAGTGCGAATATTCAGGATAAATGTGAACACAATCCAAGCCTTAGGGCACACAATTGTAGGCACTGTGAAACTTTGGACTTAGAAAGCCACTTTTTTGAAATAGCCCATTTAAAGGCAACTCCGCTTAGGCAGGCTATGGAAAAAATGGACACTTTTTACCCTCACATGGTAGAAATTTCCCCATGCCCACGCTAAACCGAAAAATCCTCCTTCTAGATGATGATATCGATATCCAAGAGCTCTTAATTGAGCGCTTGGGGGCACGGGGCTTCCAAGTCCTACCCTTTACCGACCCCACAGAAGTTTTAAAGCGCATCCGTGAAGAACCCGATTATTTTGATCAGTTCGACCTCGTTTTAACCGACTATCGCATGCCCAAAATGGATGGTTTGGAGTTTATTGAACAGGCCAAAGAACTTTCAAAGAAAATTCCGATTATTTTAATGACGGCTACAAATAAGGTGGACCTCGCCGTGAGGGCCATCAAAGCCGGAGCCTACGACTTTGTCGTAAAGCCCATCAACTTTACCCAGCTCAACGTTTCGGTCGACCGAGCCTTAGATTTTACCAGGCTCAAAACGGAAAACGACATGCTCCGCTCGAGCTTAAACAAAAGCACGATGGGTTTTGGAGAAATTGTTGGGAAGAGCCGAGCCATTCAAACGGTTTTTGATTTAGCTCGTAGAGTCGCCGGGAGTTCTGCCAACGTCCTCATCTCAGGTGAAAGCGGGACTGGTAAAGAAGTGATCGCCCGCACCATTCACCAACAAAGCTCACGTTCCAAAAAATCTTTTGTGGCCATCAATTGCTCGGCCATTCCTGAGGCCCTTCTTGAAAGTGAACTCTTTGGGCACGCCAAGGGCGCTTTTACTGGAGCCATCGACAAAAAGATGGGCCTCTTTGAAGAAGCTCACGGCGGCACTCTCTTTCTCGATGAAATTGGGGATTTGAATTTGCCTCTGCAGGCTAAACTTTTACGAGTTATTCAAGAACGCATGATCAAACGGGTGGGCGAGAATATGGAGCGCGAAATTGATGTGCGCGTCTTAGCTGCCACTCATAAAGACCTCAAAAAGGAAGTCGGTGAAGGCCGCTTTCGCGAGGACCTATTCTTTCGCTTGAATGTGATACCCATCCATATACCTGCTTTGCGTGAGCGTAGAGACGACATTATTCCTCTCGCTGAGCACTTCTTTAAAAAGTTCACGGGACAAAATAACTCAGAGCTCAAAGGTTTTTCAAAAGCAGCCCTAGAGCATATTTTTAATCTTAGGTGGCCCGGCAACGTGCGAGAACTCGAAAATGCGGTCGAACGTGCCGTGATTCTTGCCCCAGGACCCATGATTGAAGCTAACGATTTGCCAGTTTACGAATGGACACAGTCCACGCAGACTTCACGAAATGCTGAGGTCAAAAAATCTGGTCCCCTCACGGTCAGCGACATTTTGGAATCCCCTGCGGGTAGATTGCCCACTTTAGAGGAATTCACGAGGGACTACGTGGCATTAGTCCTAGAACGAACCGGCGGCGTAAAAGAACAAGCCGCCCGGATTCTCAATATTGATCGAAAAACTCTCTATCGAAAAATTGCCGATCACAGCAAAGAAAAATCTGGCGAATCATTACAGGAAAAAAGTGGAACGATGCCTACCCCAATGATGAGTGGGGCAGATGCTTAGAGTCCCTGTCGTCACTTAAGGTTGGATTCAATCCAAGCTTGCAGACCCTCTAAACCTTCCTCGCAGGACTCTAAATTAGCCTGAACTGCTGCCGCGTGAATCATCTCGGCCACAGGCTGAAGCTCTTCGAATCCAAAGGTAAGGCAATTGCCCATGATTTTATGTGCCATCTCGCGTAGAGGACCAAAGTCCCCGAGCTTTAGCGCGGCCCGACAATCCAAAAGCTCTGCTTGGCGCCGAAGCACATATTTTTGGATTGCATTTTCATCGATGAGATCTCGTCGCTCTTGCAAGTCGGGGTTCATGAGACTCCGTTTTTGTCCGGTTGCTATTCCCTTTGCAAGGGAAAAATTCCTTATATTTTGCGGAGTTTAGGCTTCTTTAAGCTAGGACGTAGGCTTATACCGTCGGCACGCCCCTTGCTTTACCTAGGGCTATGAAGATCCCAAGTTTTACTTGGGAAATAGCACCAATAGGAGGCGCAAATGAACTCAGACACTTTTAAAGGCAATTGGAATGAACTTAAGGCCAAAATTCAACAGAAATGGGCAAAACTCACAGACCAAGACTTACGAGCAGCCGAGGGCAATCTCGACGAAATTACAGCTCGCATTCAAAAAGTCTATGGCTACAGCAAAGAGAAAGCCCTTGAAGAATATAATGATTTTAAGCGGGGTCATAAACTTTAGATTTACCCTTACACAGCTTTTGATTTTTTGCTTTGCAAGCGGTCTTTCCCCCGGCTTGCAAGCCGAGAGCGGCTCGCCTGTAGAGGAAGAGACCCAAACGGAGGTCTTAAAACTTTCGGGTTTCGAGCCGCTCTATTTTTTATACGGAAGTCCATCTTCAAAAGTAAAGGTGAGTTTCAAGTACCAACTTATCCACGAACTCCCACTCTATTTAGGTTTCAATCAATTTGTTTTTTGGAATATTGGAAGGGATTCTAACCCCTTTCAAGATGTCACCTATAGTCCGGAGATTTTTTATCGGCTGAGCTTTAAGGGCAAGGCTTTTTTTCAATCCCTTGATCTCATCCCCTATTGGCACATGTCCAATGGCAAGGGAGGGTCCGATTCGAGATCATTAGATCGCAGCGCGGTTCAACTTAACACCCTGCCTTTCCCTCAAAATTCCAAGCTCAAACTTTCCCTGCGACTGAGCTCTTCACCGTATTATATGGATCTCGAAAATTACGATGTGCGGGAATACATCGGCCCCTTTGAGCTGCGTAGCTCATATACCGAAGTGCCGCTAGGGCCCCTTTCAGAGACCGAAGTTTCTTTTCGATATTTTACGGGCGGAGCTTGGGGACAAAAGTTACGATGGGGGGGCCGCGAGTTAGGATTTTCCTTCCGCTTAGGATTTGCTCGACTGAACCCTTCTTTTTATGTGCAGTATTTCGAGGGTCATGCCGAATCACTTCTAAACTACACAGACTATGATCGTATTATCCGCGTGGGGCTTAAACTCTAACTGTGCGCAAGGAAGTGGAGCTGATAAAAACTGCCTCAATTGGTGGTAGGATCAAGTTGTTGTGATCCAGGAGATTGCCTGGCATAGGGGGTTTTACCTTTCTTAATCATTTTCCACTCCGGCGGGATTTGAATTTGTCGCTCTGTTCGGGTCTCGCAAAAAAACTCGTGAAAGCTAAGAATCTTGGTTTCAAGCCCCACCACCTGAGCCGGGCTTTCGAGATGGGCCCGGGGTCGCAGAATTAGCTTTTTCGTAAATTGCGGAGCCATGTAATTCTTGTAACTCATAAAAAGAAAGTACTTTTTGCACATGGCTGCATGAGTTTTTGAAAAAGAAATCGTTTCTCTCGAAAAAGCTGCTACATTTTTTCGAATAATTAGATCCGTGTGATTAACAGGAAAGAGAATATTCTGAAAATTTCGGGTGGCTTTGGCGGAAATGGTTTTATGGGCAATGGGCGCTCCTTTAAGATCTTGCTGGATAGATCTGCGGTATTGGAAGTGCTCGTCACTCAGTAGCTCTAGCCCGAGCCCTGATTTTTGTTTGTTCAAAAGACGCTTGAGCAACGCTGTCGTGGCCAATCTAATGGCATTTTTTGGGAATATTCCTGATGATTTTGAAAGCTCTAAGTTTCTTAGCTTTTGTCTTTCCGACATCCTACCCTTACGGTTCATGGGAGAAAAATTGCAGTCATATGTGAAAAATGTTTCCGCCCCAATCGCCTGATTGATGTAGTTGGGTTCATATTGTGAGCCTGCAAAATTCTCCAACCCATCATAGGCAATAGGCTCAAAAATGCCCTTTAGATTCTTGAGCTTTTCGTAATGAATGAGGATAGCCTGATCTGCCATTCTGTTAAGACGATTTCGAATGCAGCCTTCGCTCACTCCAAAAAACCTAGCCATATCGCGGTTTGAAGCCCCAACAATAAAGATACTTAAAATTCGGGCCGATAGCGTTCGGTCCGGATTTTTGAAGCGAAAATAGCTCTTGAAGGCTCGGGCAGAGAATCTTCTGTGGCACAAAGAACAAGAAAATCTCTGGACCTTAACGTCGTTGTGAAGCTTATAGTAGCCGGAACGTATCCACCACTGCGGAGGACTTGATCCTAGATTTTCTTTCAAATGATTAAAGCACTTAGGACTCGTACAGTAAGGTGGAACAAAACTAACAAACTCGAATCTTTCATCCATATCCGAGTTGCCCTCGCAATTCTCGTGCCTACCCTATTTCTACAGCTCCACTTCCTTACTCACAGTTTAAGAGTGCGGCGAACGGTATCTAGGAAATAGCCGAGGTCAGGGGGCTTGCGGATAAAGAGGTCCACCGATAGTTCCTTACTGATTGCCGAAATTTCTCGTTCCGCTGTCATTAGAATAAGCGGGACCTCTTCATGACCTGAGAGCTCTCGATGCCTGCGAATAAATTCGGCGCCGTTCATATGAGGCATGCGGTAATCGATGACCATAAGGTTCGGAACTATTTTTTTGCTTTTAAGGTCATCTAAGGCACGGTCGGCCCGGGAATAAGGAAAGACTTTCATCCCCTCTCCCTCCAAAGCACTTTGCAAGACCTCCCTTAAATCATCGTCGTCCTCAACTAAAAGTATAGACCCTGAGGCCAATTCGGAGCTCAGAGGAGCGGCATGAGCTCTGATGAGCGCGGGTCCTAAGGCCGAAGTCCCTTCGGACATTGGCAAAGAAAACCAAAAGCGGGCCCCCTGCCCTTGCACGCTTTCAACTCCAATTCGACCCTCATGGGCCTCTACAATTCCCTTCGCAATAAATAGACCGAGACCAGTACCCGAGGAGTTTTTTCCTTTGGCAAAACGCTCAAATATTTTCTGAGCTCGTTCGGGATCGAGTCCCGGACCCTTGTCTTGCACTGAAAAAACCATTTCGGCCGGACTATTACCTTTTAAACTTTGGTGAAGCTCTACGTCTATTTGCCCGCCTGGCTCAGAAAACTTTACCGCGTTGCCGATAAGATTTGAGAGGACTTGAATCACTTTCTCTCGGTCCATAGGCAAACGTGATTCATTACCGCTAAGATGTGCTTGTAAAGAAATAGATTTTTGCGCGGCCAAGGGTTGAAAAATTTCCATGACCTCTAAAATTACCGGCACGGGGTTTTGATCGCTTTTTTGCACACTAAAACATCCGGCTTCAATAGCGCTTTGGTCGAGGAGGTCATTGATCAAAGTCTTGAGTCGGTCGGCCGCTTTTAAAATGCGTTCTGTTTGGGCTCGTACTTCACGGCCCAAATCTAAGTCCGGAGCCGGAGAGACCGCCATGCGATGAAGCAACTGAGCATTCAGCTGGATGGAACTCAGAGGATTGCGAATATCATGGGACACGATCGCCAACATTTGCTCTCGGGCTCGAACAGCTTCTTCCGCAATCTCCTTAGATCGGGCCTCGCGCTGCCGACCATAAAACTCCCTCATGGAGCGTTTGACCGCTGGTAGCAAGCGCTCCAGCCGCGACTTCATGACAAAATCTTCGACCCCCGCCTTCATCACTTCCACGGCACTCTCTTCACCAATGGCGCCCGACACCAATGGCGCCCGACACCAATATAAAAGGAATCTCGCTGTTAAAACTACGTACGATCTCCAGAGCCTCAAGAATATTGAAACCTGGCAAATTATAATCGGAAAGAATCAAATCCCAGCGTCGGTCCCGAAAGGCGGCCTTCAGTTCCTCGCCGCTTTGCACGCGGCGTGCCTCAACTTTTTGAAAATCACCTTTTTTCAGTTCTCTGATATTAAGTGCGAAGTCGACCTCAGAATCTTCCACGTTCAGAACGGCCAAAGTCTCCGCTGGACGATCCAAAGCAATCGATGGTGTTTTACTGGACACTCGGCACACGCTCGTTCAAAAAGAGCCAGTAAACTCCTAAATTTTTCACAGCTTCGCTGAATTCCAAAAAATCAACAGGCTTGCGAACGTAACTATTGGCTCCCAGCGAATAACCGGCTTGCAAATCCACCTCTTCCGTAGATGTCGTGAGGATCACTACCGGTAAAACCCGAGTCTTTTCATCGGCACGAATTTTTTTCAGAACCTCTAAGCCATTTAACTTGGGAAGTTTCAAATCCAGAAGGACCACCTGTGGCAAGGGACGGGGCTTTTCAACAAATTTTCCCTTTGTAAAAAGAAAGTCCACGGCCTCGGCACCATCTCGACAAACCACAACTTCATTTGGAATCTTATTTTTTTGAAGGGCTCGAACCGTCAGCAATTCATCGTGATGGTTATCTTCAACTAGCAAAATATAGGGTAAGGGCATAAATATAGGTATAGCACAGTTGACTTTTATTGATAAAAACTTTGAGACTCAAATACTGAAGTAAAAGGTAGCGCCTTCACCGGGCGTAGATTCCGCCCAAATCTGCCCTCCATGACGCAAAATAATACGCTTTACAGTAGCCAAACCTATTCCGCTGCCTTCAAATTCCTGAGTGGTGTGCAATCGCTGAAAGGCTCCAAATAAATTGCTGGCAAAGCGCATATCAAATCCCGCCCCATTGTCTCGAACGAAAAACACGGACTTAGCGTCTTTTTCGATAAAACCAAATTCGATCTTAGGCTGGGCCACCTTGGTCGTAAATTTCCAAGCATTGCCTAAAAGGTTTTCAAGAACCGAGGTGAATAAACCCTCATCAACGACCACAAAAGCAACAGGCACATTTATAAAGTTCACCACCCGATTCGGCTCTAGACGTCGAAACCCATCAATGATTTCTTGGGCCATGGCGGCTAAATCCACGGTTTTCTTTTTCATCTCGGAACGACTCAGACGCGAAAGACTTAGCAAGTCATCGATGAGTTTGCCCATTCGCTGCACGCCCTCACGTATATAACGCAAATAGCTTTGACCCTGACCATCCAATTTTTCACCATAGTCTTCCAGAAGGGCCTGGCTAAAACCATCAACTCCCCGAAGTGGGGCTCGTAAATCGTGCGAAACCGAATAGCTAAAGGCTTCGAGTTCCCGATTGGCAGATTGAAGGGCCAAAGTGCGCTTTTGAACTTCTTCCTCAAGTCGATCGCGAGTTTGCGAGAGTGAATAGATGACTTTATTATAACTATCAGATAGCGAATGCAGTTGTTGGCCCCCAAAAAGTGCCAACACAATTCCCGCAACCAAACTTAGTCCTAAGGTTAAAAAAAGCGTGGTGCGAGCCGCCTGATCGGCATCTCGAGAAAGCTGCTCTCTACGTTTGTGGCCATAGGCATCAAATTCATCAAATGAACCGCGAACATTTCGCATAAGTCCTCGGGCCACAGGTTGATCAATATAAAGGTCTACCCTTTCTCCATTTAGTTTACGTTTAATTCCATCACTCACCGCAAGTCGCCAGCTCTCGTAGTCGCGATGGATCTCTCCCACATGTTGCCTTTGCACGGGCTCTTCACGGACCGCATAGGTCAGGTCTGGGAGGGCAAGAGATAAGTCTTCGCTTGCCTTATGAAAGGCCGGAATGAAGTCTTTGCGACCCGTGATGAGATATCCCCGGGCACCCATTTCGGCATCGACCAAAAGTTTAAAGACCCGAGTTCCTTTGCTGACCAAATCCGTGGCCTGCTGAACCTGTTGATTGCTTCGAAGGAGTTGAAATATTTGCAAGGAATAAATTCCACAAAGTGAAATCGAAAGAGCCAAGGGCAAAACAATATTCTGAGAGAGAAGGCGCTTAAAGAGTACAGGGTTGATGGTTTGCCTCTTGCGGGCTTCTTCGATACTAATCGCTTTTTCATTGGCCGAACGGATAACCTCAGAAACTTCATATATCTTCGGGGAAAGCCGCACACAGTAGATGGCCGTTATGGCCGAGGCCAGAGCCGTAATCACTTTAAAGAAGGCCTCCACTCCGTAGTAAGGCTCCCAAAGAGTGTAGACAGATATGAAATGGTTGATTCCACAGGCCGCGATAAATATTCCGAAGGCTAAAAAAGCTGAGCTAAAGGGCAGGCGAATTCGCCGAACGAGTCGATATAATATTATCGAAATACCCAGATACGAAAGACCAATTGCCAAATCGGAGGCAACAAAGGTCCAAAGTAAGGCTGGCTTCCACTGGATGCAAAATCCATGGGGCATAAAGTCGCCCTGGCTAAAGAAATCCCAGAGTGCGCTCATTTCTAATTTACGCTTTCCACGTTAAGTGTTCCGGGAATGGCCGTGATCTGCCGCAGTTCTTGAAAGAGGCTTTGTTCAGGATGAACCCCAAAAGCTTCACCGAGTTCTAATTTCGTTTTGAAGGCTCCATTTTTTGAAAGAATGAGCTCCACAGGGACTGGACCGGGATGCTTTTGCAAGATTTTTGCAAGTTCCGCATAGAAGAGCTCGGTAGAGAGCACGCCTTCCATTCGATCAAGTGCCAAGTCTAGGAGAATTTTACTCGGCCATTTTTCTTGGATCTGGGCTAGGTCCTCAACGGCCAGTTTGCCATCAACCAAGGGGTCACCGCCCAAAAGTTTGGGCTTATCATCTTCAAAATCGAGTTCCGCTCGCAAAAGCAGGGGCTCTCCAGAGCGAAAAAGGGCCGAATACTGCGAATAATGATCGGGAAAAGACACCATTTCAATTTGCCCCGACGCATCCTCAAGTTTTAAAATGCCCATGCTCTCTCCAATGCGCCGACCTCGTTTGATCTTAACTTCTTTGAGTTCGGCCACTAGGGCGGCGATGGTCACCTTAGACTTCGCCTTTTTCTCACCCAATGAAAAAATATCACTGCACTGGGCTTTGCGAATTTTCTCGGCAAATTTATCTAGCGGCGAACCGGTGAGATAAATTCCAAGAAGGGTTTTTTCCCAATCCAAAAGTTCCCGGTCAGTATAACCTTTAGAGGGCACATACTGCGGCTGCATAAAGGAAGATGAGGAAGCTCCATCAGGCCCCCCTCCAAAAAGTGAAACCTGCCCTTGCTCCGCGGTCGCTGCATTTTTAGAAGCCCACTCCATGGCAATCTCCAGGCTCGCTAAGTAGCGGCCTCGGATTTCTTTAGGAGCGAGGTTGGCCCCCTCAATGCCATCAAAGGCGCCGGCTTGGATCAAGCATTCCATCGTACGCTTATTAAGCCGTCGAATGTCCACTCGGTTTAAAAAATCAAAGAGATCTTTAAAGACTCCGCCTTTGTGGCGCGCCTCTAAGATGGCTTCCACGGCGATCTCCCCTACGTTTTTAATCGCCGAAAGTCCGAAGCGAATCAGACCTTCGCTCACATTGTTAAAATTACTCTCCGATTCGTTGACGTCAGGGGGGAGGATTTTCAAATCTCGAATGCGCGCATCTTGGATGTAGCGAGCCAAACGGTCGGTATCTTCTTTTTCAATTGTTAAGAGAGCCGTGAAGAATTCTGTAGGATACACCGCCTTCAGGTAGGCTGTTTGCACAGCCAATTTGGCATAGGCCGCGGCATGAGATTTGTTGAAACCGTAACCTGCAAATTTTTCCACAAGGTCAAAGAGCTCAGCCGCTTTTTGGGCAGGCTTCCCACTTTTGACGGCCCCATCCACAAAGGCGGCGCGCTGAGCTTCCATCTCTTTAACATTTTTCTTGCCCATAGCCCTACGGAGCAGGTCCGCCCCACCCAGCGTGTAACCTGCCACTTCGCGGGCGATCAGCTGCACCTGTTCTTGGTAGATGATGACCCCATAGGTCTCGCGCAAAGTCGCATCCATCTCGGGGAACATCACTTCAATTTTAGCCCGGCCGTGCTTACGATTGATGTAGTCGTCCACCATGCCCGACTCGAGCGGTCCCGGGCGATAAAGGGCGTTGATGGCCGAAATATCTCCGAAGCGATCGGGTCGTATGCGAGTGCAAAGATTCTGCATCCCAGAACTCTCAAGCTGAAAAACCCCCAAAGTATCACCCCGACCGATGAGTTCATAAATTCGAGGGTCATGCATGGGTATGTTGGCGTAACTAAGTTTCTGAGCTTCAGGTTCAGACCGCTTGTTCACAAGCTTGCAAGCGAGGTCCATCAAATCCAAGGTGACCAATCCCAAAAAGTCGAACTTCACCAGTCCGGCCTCTTCACTCATTTTCATATCCCACTGAGTGATGAGATTTCCGTTCACGTCCTTAGAAAGAGGTGCGAGCTCCGCAATGGGCCTTCCTGAAATTATTACTCCCGCAGCGTGCACCCCGGGTTGGCGAAGAGCTCCCTCAATGCGAATTCCCAAATCAATCACTTGGCGAATTTTAGCGTCACCCTCTACAATTTCTCGCATCTCGGCCACGTCTTCTATGGTCTGCTTAATAGAGTGCGGCTTACCCTGAATGACCGGAACTAATTTCGTAAGACGGTTGGTCTCACCAAAACTCATACCGAGGACTCGGCCTACGTCTTTGATCGCGTTTTTACTTTGTTCCTTGGCAAAGGTTACAATTTGACAGACCCGGTCTTGGCCATATTTTTCGGAAACGTATTTAATCACATCGGCTCGGCGTTCCTGGCAGAAATCCACGTCAAAGTCGGGAAGCGAGACTCGCTCGGGATTTAAAAAACGCTCAAAGAGCAGGCCATGCTCGATGGGATTTAAATCGATAATATCCAGAACCCAAGCGGCTAACGAACCCGCCCCAGACCCCCGACCGGGCCCCACGGGGATGCCATGAGATTTAGCCCAGCGAATAAAGTCAGAGACGATAAGGTAGTAACCCGCAAAGCCCATTTTTTGAATCACGGCCACTTCAAATTCGAGGCGATCTCGGTAAACTTTTTCATCTAGTTTGGGATCTTCTTGCTTGAGAGACTCCAAACGAATTTTCAGCCCCGCAAAGCACTCGTCTGCAAAAAGTTCTTCTTGGCTTTGCTTTTTACTTTCAAAGGTTGGCAAATGATAAATGCGCTTGCCGCTAGAATCCTTGAAACTGAGTTTGACGTTGCAATCATTTGCAATTTTTAAAGTGTTGGAGAGGGCCTCGGGCACATGAGAGAAAGCTTCCATCATTTCTGCCGGACTCTTTAAATAATTTTGGGTCGAAATAAGGGCCGACCGAGGGTTTAGCTCCAAGGTTGTTTTCTGAGCTACCATCATCCAAATCTCATGAGCAAAGGCATCTTCCACGCTACGGTAGTGAACATCAGAACCCGCCACCAGACCCAAGGAATGTTTTTCTGCTAACTCTATAAGCTGAGAATTTAACTTAGATTGAAAGCTTAGAGTCGTGTCTTGGATTTCAATAAAAAGTCGGTCGCCAAAAGCTTTTTTTAGCTGTTCCAAAGTTTCCAAAGCCAAACGCTCTTGGTTTTGAAGAAAAAAAGAATTGAGAACACCCTTCAAGCCCCCTGTGAGGCAGTAAAGTCCGGCTGATTTTTGGAGGACCAGGGAAAGGGGCAGATGGGGCTTAAGCTCTGTCCCATCAAAGCCAAATTCCACGTGCGCGCGATTTACCAGGTCATTGAGATTGCGATATCCCTCATCATTTTGAGCCAAAAGAACAATATGCTTTAAAGCTGGCCCACCCCCATCTACCAAAACACCGAGCTCCACTCCAAAGATGGGCTTCACCCGACCTTGGGAATATTCCTTGGCGGCCTTCCAAAAATAGAGTGAGCCGTAGAGATTATTCCAATCCGTTAGGGCCACGGCCGGCATGCCCATTTTGTCGGCATCTTTAATTAAATCCTCTAACTTCAAAAGACTTGAAGAAAGAGAAAATTCCGAATGAACATGAAGATGAACAAAGCCCGCACTCACAGGGATATTTCTTAGGCGAGCGGCGCCCATTTTGCGACCCTGAAATTATTAAGCCTTTGTAAGTTGAGGAGTGCCCTACCCTCGCTAAGGATACGCGCTGCATGAAGTGGATGAGAGGCAAATGGGGGCTAGGCTTAGTTTTGTGGGCGGGTGCCGCACATGCCGATAAAAGCTGCCCACAGCGCTTCCCGATGTCCGATGCTGAAATTCGTGAGGCGGCCTTAGAGGCCGCCCAAGGTTTTGATGATTTCTTTCATAGTTTGCACACCCAAGGCCTCAGTCACTATGCCAGATTCTTAGAGCTGAGCCTTGTGAGTGAGCTCCCTACCCTTATCGCGGGTGAAACTCAGGAAATATTTCAACAGAATTTCGATATGCTGGCTCAGGGACTCGAAAGACAAAGTATCGAAACCCACAGTGGGAAACTCCAAGACGAAAAGAGAAACTATAGCTCTTATCTTTCTCAGGCTAAACTTTTGGAACATTCTTTAGACGCTGATGGAAAAGGCTTGGGAGCCGCCAGCATTCCCTTAGTCAATGCCTTCCTTTCAATTGTTATGCCCCAATTCTCAAGCTTAAAAACAAGCGCAGACGCGCCCAATGCCACGGCAGGTCAGATTGTATTGGGCGAATCTCTAGGACTTCTTGCCTACTTTAAAAATTTTCTCATGAATTGGACCGGAACTACCGAATTTGATCACTTGCCCAAATATACTGAGGCCTTAAAACTACGGGGACTGAGCTTTACTTCTACTGAACCTACCTCCAAAGAATCTTTAATAAAGTCCCAGCGAGATGTTTATGTGAGCCTCGTAGATTGTTTCTTTTCTATGTTTCCTTTGCAGTACTTTTTGCCTCATAGCTGGAACCCGCCAATACATGCCTTTAGAGATGGGGTCCCTCTAAAAAGCCGCCTTAGTTTAGAGCGCCTCCAAGCCATTCGTAAACTTAAAGCTCAAATTGAAATTAGCCCTCAAATGAATGAAAAGATTTCGGTGCTCACTAGCATCTGGGCTGCAAAAAATATTAACAAGGGCCAAGAAGACATCACAATCAGGAGCCGCTCAAAGACTTCTAGGCCCGTGTTTATGAGTCGGATACAGGCTTCTAGGGTGGATAATCTACTCAACCGTGTCCGAGGATTTCTGCGAGCTAAGGTGGCCCTTGACTACATCAGCCAAAAAAATAAAATACGTGGAAATCGCTCACTCATCGTGGATGATGCCGACCTCGAGGGTCTAGGAGAATTTTTTGTAACAGGGGCCCCACAAGACTGGTTAGAAAAGGATTCTGTGGATCCTTCCTTTGAGGATCCGAAGTCTGAACTTATCGACCTCTTCACCCCAACTTTCCAAGAGCGCCTCACTCAGCAGCAAATTTTAACTGAGCAAGGACTCTGGAAAGAAACTTTAGAGGTCTATAAAAACTCAGCTCCCTGAAGGCTTAAAGATCCACGGCCAATCTACCGAAGCTTCCGATCCCGCCGCCGGGCTTGGGAAGGTCCAGGCATTCACTTTGTCTTTAATGCAGTTAGCAAGGGCCACGGAGCCCGTGGAATTTTCCACCACAGTGGTGCCGGCAACTCGGCCTTCACTTACAATTTTCCACTTAAGCTTTACCTTACCGAAAACTCCGGGGTCTCTTTGAAGTTCCCGGCTGTAGCAAAAGCGAATTTCGCTGGCATGGGCATCAATGACCCGCTTAATTTCTTCTCGTGATAGAGATCCCACCACCGTGACACCCACAGATTCCGTGCCCACAGCGAAGTCGCCCTTACCAGGAATGGAGCCCACACCTGAACCCTTAGCTCCACCGCCGAAGCCCTTGGATCCTAGGCCGCCCACACCCACCGCGGTTCCGCCGCCGCCAGGGCCTGTGCCCTGTAGGCCTGAGCCGCCGGCTCCACGACCATCTTGAATTCCGCCCCCGCCGACACCCGCAAAAGCTTTGTCGAGAGGGTCATTTCCTGTAGCCCCACCCTCAACACCTGAAACTTTCGCAAGCTTAGTGCCCAGACCGGTATTTTTTAAGGAATTTAAAATCCCATCGTTTTTGGCCTGAATCGGCGCGTCTTTAACTTTGCGAGAATCAGAAGTTTTGGGTCGGTTTTGAATTCCCGTTTCATTTTTGGCAGTGGGCTTGCCACGCTTGCCTTCAGCTCCACGCTCTCGCATGCCTTCACCTTCGTTTCCACCCTGCTTAGCTTCCGTAGCCTTAGTGACGGCCTGCGGATTGGCTTGGCCGGGTTTATTTTCGGGACCCGGAACTTTTTTCTCTACCGGCGCAGGAGGCGGAGGAGGTGGCGCTTTCTTTTTAAATTCTTCAATAATAATTTTTCGTAAATTCTCCGGGAGTTCCTTGACCCGACCTTCAATGGGTTCTCGAAAAATTTGCGCGAGAACCAAGAAGAGCATGGCAATCGAGAGGGCCGATATTTGCATGATCCAATAAAGACCACCCTGATCCAATATGGCCGACTTCGGAATGGGCGGGGGCTCGGGCACAAACATCATAAAGAAGTTCACCCCATCCACTTGAACTTTAGCGATATCTTGGCCACTGAGACTGAGGTTAGATCGCCCGCTCTTAATGAGGTCTTGCACCGTTTGCATTTTGCCTTGCGTACGGACCGAACCTTTCATGGAGGGGTGCAGCTTGATTTCAGCACTGGCTCCCCGCACATGGATGAATTCGTATTTGTCGGGCACATCGGCACTGCCGATAATGTAGTTACACTTGTGGGAACTTCCAATCGTAAGGCGACGCTCGGTTTTTCGATAGTGATCGATGTTAAGAATATGGTCTTCCCAGTACACGGTCACTTCAAGTTCTTGGTTCATTCCTCCGGGATCAAGGACTCCGCGGGAGCGGGCCGTTTCTTTTAAAGAGCGAATGGCCGTGGGATCTCGACTCACGGCTACAGCGTGGCCTGAGGCATCCATTTTAACTTCAACCGGTGGGTCTACTTGAACCGCAGGAAGGGGGACAGACTGGCGAGGAATTTCGGCCACACCCGTTTTGTAGGGCGTGCTTATGGTTGTTTCTTTTGGAGTGGGTTTGGCCACCACAGCCATCTTTACCGTGAGAGTGCCCAGCTGAATAGCGTCATTAGCGCCGATGATGCGCTCCACAATACGCTCGCCGTTAACAAAGGTGCCGTGAGTGGAGGCCAAATCGGTGAGTCGCAGCGACCCATCTTCTAAGCGTTCCAGAAGGGCGTGGATCCGAGACACTCGGTTATCGGCAATTTTAAAGTCCGCCGATAAAATTCGACCCATGATTACCTTGCTCTGATCGAAGATGCCCGTAGCAATCTCTTTTTTTCCATCAAAGACTTTAAGTTCTAGCGCTGTTGCCGTCATGATCGTTCCCCTCTTTAAAGTCCCGAACTCTCTAAAAATTCATTGCGAAAACTTTGTCTCTCCGGAATCAGTGTCGCCGGACGTGCCGACGGACGCTTGCCCAATACTGTTTGCGACGGACTTTGGGCGGAGCTGTCTACTTCCGATCCGGCAAAGTTAAAAATCTGCTTTTTAGGAGTTTTAATAATCTTATTGCCTTCGCGGCGGATGATGTACCCTTCCACCGAATCCGCCCCACTTGAAGAGGAATTTCGTTGGGACCGAGAAGGAGGTCGAGCCTTGGAAGTCTTTTTAGCGGGAGCTTTTTTGGTAGCCGCCTCACCACTCAAAGTCAGGGCAAAAGCTAAAAGGCAAAGATATTTTTTCATTTGATTTGAGATCTCCATTTACGCAAATAAGAGCGCGCGGGGTGGCCCGCTTCGGGGGTTTCGACCTCGAGATATTGCTGCAAAAGTTTTACGGCTTCCGGATATTGACCTGAGAAACCCAAGGCGAGGGCCTTGTTATAAAGGAGTGTGCTGTTGCTACGATTCTTCGACAAGGCGGAATCCAAGGCCGAAGCCGCTTCCGCATTTTTACCCTGCGACCTCAAGATAAAGGATTGCAAAAGAGCCGCATCCGCATCGTCCCGGCTTAAATTCTGAGCCACGTCCCAGGCGGAATTGAAATCACCCACCAAAAGATAAATAGCGCTCAGATTTTTAAAGGCCGCGGTGCGAACAGAGGCCAGCTCTCCCCCTTCAAGATCGGAAACTTTTCGGAAAAGTTTCACGGCAGCTTGGCCCTTGCCCACACGCCAATTCCAAATGCCCATCATATTGTCGATTTCGGCCCGCTCCAGTAACGTGAGTGGAGTTTCGGCTTTTTCTAAAAGCCCCGCACCTAAACTAAACTCACCTAATCTGCCGCCCGCAAAGGCCGCGGTTGTCACTTTAAAGAGAGGACGTTGATCGTCGCTACGAAGTGTCGCGATCCACTTAGGCTGAGGGATCTCGCTGGAACTCAACTGGGGAGTGGAGGCGGGCTCCACTTGGGCCAAATCTTGGCGACAGCTCTCAAGTCCCGGACCGGCAATTTTAAATTCTTGAGACTTTTCAAGACAGCTTTTCAAGAAAGAAAGACTCTTGTCAAAAAGCGGTTTTGAAAACTGAGCCAATTCCTCTTTAGCCGCAGGCGCCTTGTCGATATCTTGACCCAAGCTGCGGTACAAACTCGATAGCCGGCTCAAGCTTTTAAGAGCCAGCTCTCCATTTCCATAGGAGACAACTTTGAGGTAATCCTTCTCAAGCTTCTCTAAAGAACCCAATTTCTCGCGCAAAGACGGACCAAAATTTTTGTAATTGAGCTTCGTCTTTTGGTACTTTTCAAAACGAGGTTCCGTCACGTAAAAATTAGCCCAGGCCAAAGCTTCTTTGATATGGTCTTCATTGGAGGCGCCACCGCTTTTAACCAAAGACTCTAGGTCTTGCTTGGCCCGCACTTTAGAAAGCAAAGTCGCTTGGGCTAGGACTTCTTTCTCATCTTTCAAAGCTCCCCGCTCCAGCCCCTTGATATCCGCAAGCGTGGCCCCTTTGCGAAAAGCCAGATAAGAAATGACAGCTTCACGATTGGGACCCTTTGGAAAGGCGGCCAAATACTCCTTGGAGTCTTGCAAAAGATCAGCCGACATATCTTTGTGAGGGTTTAGCCTTGGTTGCGCCACATCTTCTAAGTGGGCTCGAATGTAAATAGAGTTCCAAAGAGCCTTTTCGGCTTCGGGACTGTCTTTTTTATAAGCTTTTAAAAAGGCATCGTAATTTTTTAGAGCCTCAGCCCAGGCGCCATTCTTGGCCGCTTGCTCACCTTTTTGAAAGTAAATATTCTTTGCGAAAGGAGAGGACGGAAAAGCTTTAAGCAAAGCGTTCTGAGCCTCAGCAGAAAGTTCTGCATCATTGGCTTTTTTTGCAAAAACTAAGGCGTTGTTCAGAGCTTTCTCTTTGGTTTCGCCCGTAGAGGCTTGGGCGATGTCTAAATAAGCTTGGGCCTTTTCTTTGGAATCCCCTGCAGACCCGTCGCTCATAGCATCGATTTTTTTAAACCGAGCCTTGGCTTGGTATTCTTTAATTCTGCTCTCGAATTCCTTGCCCCCGGTCTTCATCAAAGTTTCATTGGCTAAAATTTTATTGGCATCCTCGATGGCCACATCCAGCTCACCTTTTTTCTCGTGAATAAAAAGAATGCGCTCTGCCGACTCCACCCCACGGGAAGAGGAGGCAAATTTTTCCACGAGCTTACGCAAGGTCTCAAGTGACTGACTGGTGTCTCCGGCATTGAAGGCTTGGTAGGCGCCCGAATAAAGAATTTCGCCAGCCCGGTCGTCTTCCGGGAACTCTTTGACAAAATCTTCTGTGGCTCGAGCCAATTCCTTGCCCGCACTCGGGTCTTTCTTCACTAAACTCTGGAGGGAAAGCACTCGGGCATAGGCGGCTTGGGGACCATATTTGCCTTCACCGGTTTCGCCATAAATTTTTGCGGCGGCCTTGTAGTCACCTATCTTATAAAGGAGCTCTCCAAAGTAGAAATGCATTTCATGAATGTTCTCGGCCTTGTCGGGATTAGGCTCGGGCACCACTTTAAAGTAGGCCTCATAAAGAGGTCGGGCTTTTTGATAAAGATCCGGCTTGTCTTTTTTCTGAGCTGCCGAATGCAGGGCCTTGGCTTCTCGACGAATAACCGAAACGTTTTCCTCAACTAGTTGGGCTTTTTCTTCCGAGCTTCCCTCGTAACTTCGCAGCCATCTGGAATCCTCGCCATAGTTTAAGGCCACTTCAGCCAAACTCTTCGCGTAAGCTGAGATGTCGCCCAAACGTTTATAGATGTCTGAAATTTGTAAGGCATAGTCGCGAGACTCTGGTGCTTTGGAATCTTCTTTTAGCAATTTTTCATAAAAACTTTTGGCGACCGGATATTCTCCGCGGTCACGAGAAATTTCTGCTGCATTTTTGCGGAAAGTCGTTTGGAGCTCTTTGTCATCCAAATCGTCAAAGTACTTTTCACCTCGATCATACTGAGAAGCCAGAGCAAAGGCCCAGGCCAAGTCCGTCAGGGCCTCACGCTCAAAGGCTACCCGCCGCTCATTCTTACTTTTGCGAGACTCATCTAAGGTCTTTTGAAAGGCCATCACGGCTTTGTCGTGTTGCTGGGTGTTGAGATAACACCAGGCTAATTTATAAATAGAATAGGGACGTAAATAACTCGCATCAGGTGGCAGTTTGTCGCTTGTGGCAATGCGCAGGTAATGCGGCAGAGCCTGCGAATATTTGGCATTCTCAAAATAGAGATCGGCCAAGGTGAGGCGACCCGCGAAAGCTCTCTCGCTGCTAGGAAATTTTTCCACGAGTTCATCAAAGAAGGGTAAACCTTGCTTACGTGAACCCAAATCCAGAAGGGTCGAGCCTAAGAAAAAGAGGACTTCATCTCGACGAATCATTTTGGACCGGCCCTTGTCTGAGCCGCGACTTTGTTTTTCTAGCTCGGAATAAAGGCGCAGGGCTTTTTTGCGGTATTGGTCGGCCTCAGGAGTGCGGAGTTGGGGACGCGGGGTTTTTTTACGATCTTCCGTAGAAAGTGCGTCCCACTTGCGCATTTGCTTTTCCCAAAGTTCTGACTCTTGCTTGGCAATGCCCTGAGAGCGCTCATAGTAGAGTTCAGCCAATCGCATGTTGAGCTCGCCTTTGCGAGGCCCTTGGCCCGGGCGATTGATTAAGTTTTCAAGCTGAGAAATAAGCTCTTCTGTTTTTTTATCGATTTTAATTTGCCGAAGTTTGGTGAACTCCACGTCGTCACGAAAAACCCTGGGACCCTCACGAACTTCGGTTCTCTGAGTGATATTGACTCGACGACGCTCTATTTGCCTTTCGCCGGCAACCTGAGTTTCTCGCTTATCGCCCTCTACCACTCGGCCCCAGTTGCCACGGTCAAAAACAGGGGCCGCCGCAAAGCTTGCCACTGGAGAAAAAGATAATAGCCCTAAGAGGACAATCTTATTAAAATTGAGGCTCTTGTTCATGAACCCTGCTCCCCGCAAACGTCCGAAGTGGCAAAGGCGTAGCCACCCACTTCGTCTTGCCAATACTCCCCATTAAAGGGCCAAAACTCGTAACCTTTTTTTATTTCGGCATCAAAGTCGACGTCTTTCATTCGACCTGTTTTTCCGGTGATCAAACGGTCTCTCACCCGGGTGTTAATTTCCACCTCAATGGCTAAGGCATTTTCTAAAGCCTCATTTAAATCTTTACGCATCATCGCTAAGCGGCGAGTCGCTGCCTTCACGCCCTTGCGATAATATTCCTTCCGGGCATTCTCCAAATCCTGGCGATAGGCATTTTGGCGTTGGCTCCCCAAATTTGCGGAGCTGAGCAGCTCGGAAATATTATCTTGTTCGCGTTTCACTTGGCTCAGCGACCTATCCACTTCCGAAATGGGTTCCGATGACAGAAGTCCATCCATAATAAATTCGTAATGGCCGGGCGGGTAAGTCCCTTCTTCTTGAGTAGATGCTCCCCGAGCGTAGTTCACCACGGCACTTACCAAAGAAAAGCGGTTTCCATGACTGCGAGCAAAGCGATCCAAACTTTGGGGAAGATTTCCGTAGAGAGTGCGCAATTTGCGAATGGATTCAGAAGCCCCATCAAAATAACAGAGGCGATAGAGTGCGGCCGATTGTAGAATGAAGGCCTCGGGATTGAACTTGCCCACAAGGTAGGGGCTGGTGAGAGTCATCAACTGACCCAAACTCAAATTATAATCTTTGGCACGATAGGCGGCCCAGGCCGAAACCAAAACTCCCGGGTGCCAAGAGGGGGACTGCCGAGTCACTCGTTGGAGGGCTTCGGTAGCTTCCAAAAGTTTTCCCTCGGAAAAGGCCAGGCGAGCGCGTTGGAGTTGCAAAAAGCCTCCACGCACAGGATCCTGAGCTTCGGGCACGCTACCAAGAATATCTTGAGCCCGACCCGTTTGTCCCGAAGCGCCTAAGACTGAAGCTGCGATGCTGGCCGCTTTGATACGGGCCGCGCTTGAAGTGATCCCATTAATATTATCCGGGAGAACTTCGCGTGCCGCCGCTAAATTACCCTGACGCAGATGAGCTCCTGCCACTGCAGCCTTAAAACTCTGAGGATAACTTCCACTTCGGGCCACTCCCCGCAAAGGTTCAAAGCGGTCCAGGACCAAGGCCAGATTGCCCAGTTTCTCAAGGTTTTGACTTTGCATCCCTGAGCTACGGGCCCACTGCAAACGCTCCAAGTAAGCCGCATGGTAGAGCCCGGCCTCTTCGAGAAGAGCCGCGCGTTCGGACCCTTGGGCTCCTTCAATTCGATTTTTTATTTTGGATTTGGTTTTACTTGAAAGTTTCGTGCGCTGAATGCTGCGCTTCTTTTTAGCGGCTTGGGCGGGGCTTGCAACAAGGCTGAGTCCAAGGCCCAGACACAAAAAGCTCAGGGCTAAATTTTTTCTCATGATTCACCTCCTAAGAGGACCGAAACACCCAAAAGCAAATTGAGTCTTTGCTGAGTGCCCCCAATGAAATCTAGATAGTCGCGCAATTCGGTTTTAAAAATGGCCCGCTTCGACATGTAGGCTCGAAAACCAATCCCGCCCATGGCTAAACCCCCACGGGTGTTTTCGTATTTCGTCATGCCGCCGCCTAAGATAAAATAGCCCTCGAAATGATAAATCGATTCATCCGTTGCGGCTTTTGAGTGAAGAGGAGTCCAAAGAATCGACGAGCCCACAGAATAAACTGGCTCTTCCCGGTAGGTCTCAAGAGTGGTGGAGCTGCGGATGGAATCTGAAAGCCCCGTTTTTAAATTGCTCACAAAATTAACGTGCAGAGCTTCGAGTCCCCAATCTTCTGTAAGGTGATAGGCGTAACTAAAACCCCACTGAAGCTGGCGACGAAAGCTATCTCCGGGCTGAATCGCGGCCATGAGTGGAGTGATCTCATGTCGACCTTCTTTTTTTACATAGCGATTTTGCACCACCAAAATATGCTCAAAGGGAACTTGTCGGGGTCCTTTTATCGCAGCTTCGAGTTTTTCACTCTCTGCACTTTCCTCGCGTTGAGTGTTGGCAGATGAGTCTTCTTCCCTAGAATCATCGCTCGGCACCACTTCTGATGTGGAAGAAAGGTCTTGGTCAGAGCCCGCGGCCGGCTCCGACGTTTGATCTTCGGTGAAAAGTTTATCTTCTAATTTCTTATCGCTTTGCGACCACGCTGACAGTGCGCAAAAAAACACAAAAAATAATAATCTTGAATGTTTAAAGCGAATCAAATTGGCCCCCTCCTAACACGATACATGAGAATTTTTGGGGATTCACAACTCAACGCATTAAAAACGAGGATCTCTCGAGTTTTTCAAAGGGGCAGACTAAAACAAGGGTTATGGACTCTTTAAAAATTTACCCCCCATCCGAGACCTTTTCCCAGTCGGCCCACATACAATCCGAGGCACAGGCCGAAAGATTTCGAGAAACAGCCCTCGCCCAACCCGAGGCCTTTTGGGCGGAACTGAGTCGGGCCCTGGTCTTTGAAAAACCCTTTACGCAGGTTTTAAATTGGAAAATGCCCAAAGCTGAGTGGTTTGGAGGCGGACAAATAAATGTGTCAAAAAATTGTCTGGACCGACATGCGCAAGCAAAGCCCAATCGACCCGCCATTCTTTGGGAGGGCGAACCCCAAGAGGGAGGCGGACCAGAAATCCGTAAACTCAACTATACCGAGCTTTTGGAATTGACCTGTCAAATTTCCAACACCCTTCTTTCTCTTGGTGTGAAAAAGGGAGACCGGGTAGCTCTTTATATGCCCATGGTGCCCGAAACTGTGGCCACCATGCAGGCCTGCGCCCGTATTGGAGCCGTGCACACCGTGATTTTTGGAGGCTTCTCAGCTCAATCTATCGCAGACCGAGTGAAAGACTGCGGCGCTAAAGTGATTGTGACTGCCGACGGAACTTTCCGTAAGGGTAAATTTTTAGAGTTAAAAAAGAATGTAGATGAAGCTTTAAAAATATATTCCTCGGGCGTGGAGAAAGTTTTGGTATTTGAAAGACGCCCCGGACACCTTAAAGATTTTTCCGCCCTGGATTTGCGGTGGAAGGATTCGGTACTCAAGGCCAAAAAAACCTGTGCCGCGGTGGCGCTCGATACGGAAGATCCCCTCTTTATATTGTACACCTCGGGTACGACCGGCAAGCCCAAGGGCCTTTACCACACTCAGGCAGGCTATCTCCTCGGGGCTCATTGGAGCTCACGCTGGCTCTTTGACCTCAAAGATGAAGATCTTTTCTTTTGCACCGCCGACTGCGGATGGATTACTGGACACACTTACTTAGCTTACGGCCCCCTCTCCAATGGAGCGCAAATATTTATCTACGAGGGGAACACCTTATTTCCCACAGCCTCCCGCTTGTGGGAGATGATTGACCGGCACAAAATTTCTATTCTTTACACCGCCCCCACCGCTATCCGTATGCTCATGCGACTCGGAGACGACTACGTGAAAAAATCTAGCCGCAGCTCCCTGCGACTTTTGGGCTCCGTGGGAGAACCCATCAATCCCGAAGCTTGGCGATGGTACTTTGATGTCGTGGGAGACAAACGTTGCCCCGTGGTCGACACCTGGTGGCAAACCGAAACAGGGAGCACCATGATTTCTGGCTTTCCAGGCGCCACTCCCCAAAAGCCCGGAGCCGCAGGCTTTGCCATGCCCGGTGTGGCGGCCGACATTGTAGATCCCAAAACAGGCCGGTCCCAGTTGCCAGGAGAAAAAGGGGCCCTTGTGATCCGCGCCCCCTGGCCTAGTATGGCCCGAGGCATTTGGGGAGATCCTGAGCGCTTTGAAAAAACTTATTGGAATTCCCAACCTTCACTCAAGGGTGTTTACCTCACCGGAGACTTAGCCCTCCAAGATGAAGATGGGTATTTTTGGATTGAAGGACGGATGGACGACGTCCTTAATGTTTCGGGCCACCGCATCGGTTCGGCCGAAGTGGAAAGCGCTTTGGTAGGACACGATCACATCTGCGAAGCGGCCGCGGTAGGAATTCCCGACCCTATAAAGGGACAATCCATCGTAACCTTCATTTCACTTTCTGATGAGGCGGCTCTTAAAATTAAAAATAAAGAACTCAGCTTGAAGGATCTCAAAGCCGAAGCGAGTCAACTGGTGGCCACAAGCATTGGAAGTCACGCCCGGCCAGATCAAATTCGGGTGGCCGCGGCCCTGCCTAAGACCCGGAGCGGAAAAATCATGCGCCGACTTTTGCGCGAAGTCGCAAGCTCAGGCAAAATCACCGGAGACACCAGCACGCTTGAGGATTTTTCCGTAGAAGCCTCGCTGGCCAGTGATGAGGAGAGTTGATTTTGCCAAAATCATTTGTGCGGGGGATTTTTGGGGCGCTTGGACTTTTTTTCTGGGCCGAAGTTCAGGCCCTTAACCTTAGCGACAAAACTCTTTTAGAGGTCTGGAAAAATCCAAGCCTCGCCCAGCCCGCAAACTATGGGGCCTTTCGACACCTTATTGAAAAAAACAATCCTCAGGTCAAAGTTCATTTTGTGGTGGGTCGAGCCAACACTCAGTTTCTTACAGTGCCGGAGAACTTATGGGAAGAAACTTTTGGCTTTGAAGATTTTTCTTTTGCCGATGCCTTAGGACGCATGCTTTGCCCCCAATCCTCCCGCAATCCCAGCCCTTATTTTCGACTTATTGTTCGTGCCGACGATCCCGGAGACACCCTCCTTCATGAATATTTACACTATGTTCAGAACCAAGATCCCAAAAGGGAAGTCTGCGCCCTCTACGAGCGCCTGGAAAAACGCAAACAGGGGGGCGATGAGAAAAAAAATGATGCCCTTGAAAACGAGGTTGTTTCCACCCTCTGGGCCCAACAAAAAATCTTAAAATGGGGGCCGGATGTTTTAGCCCAGCTCCTAGAAAAACTCAGTCGTTATCAACCTGAGAAGTCCAAGAAATTTGCAAATCAAACTGAGAGCCAAGTCAAAGCCTATATCCAAGACCGCAAAACACTTAGCACCTACCAAGTGCCGCCATACTTGGAAAGGGAGGCGTCCAAAGTAAAAATCTCTCACGGAATCGCCTTATTAAATTCTTCACCTCTTAAAAAATCAGAGCTCCCACTTTGCGTAAAAACTGCCGAAACCACCGACCCCAAACTTAGCGAGGCACTTGGTGAAGCCCTGGCGCGGTGGAACCAAGTCGCAAAAAGTTCCCTGAACCAAGAAATTTTTCAGCTCGGCTGTAAAAAGCCGGGTCAAAAATCAATTTTCATTGAAGCCAACAGCACGGCCGGCCGCAGTGGGGATGGCATTTTTAAATTGGGCTTTGCCTTTCAAAAGGGTGAAGAACGTATTCTGGTGCTGCGCCAAAAAGAGTTTGGAGATTTTTCACGTATGCTCAAGGGGATGATTCGTCAGGAGCTTTGGAGAGATTCTTTAGGTCACTCACAAGGTGAGGCTCTTAAAGAAAAGCTCGCCAGTTTCGAGAAGCAAAAAAGCCAAGAAATGCTCCTGCACTTTTTTATGCACGAGCTGGGTCACCTCTTAGGGCTCGCACATAATTTTAACGATGCTGAAAAATCCATCATGAATTACTCCGAGCAAACCCTTTTATCAGCTTATGATGAAGAGGCTCTCAAGCTGATCTTTAATGGACCCCGGGGCCTGGCCACTCATTGGCGACCGAGCTTGGAGCCCCCTGGGAAGAAGAATTATATTGGAAACTAGAAAGGGCAAAAATTGTTAGATCTTATTCGTCCTCTCAGCCTGGTATTGCTTTTCTTTACACCCTTTGCCTACGGCCAGAAGCTTGCAGGCTCCAACGAGGATCCCGAGTTCCGCCTAAAAATGGAGCCCGGTATTTTTTACGCCAACCTCAACGCCCAGGCCAAGGGGGGCGGCACAAGAGTGCGACTGCGCTCGGCAACAAGCTATAACTTTAAAACTGAAGTGGACCAGCGTCTAAGCTATGCAGCTCATTTTTTGGCCTCCTTCGATATTCTTCGCATGGACTGGAAGGATGTGGGCGTGCGCACCTTGAAGGGTCAAAAAGAGGTTTATGGAAACTTCCATATGGGTTTCTACAACTCCTCACTTTCCTGGCTCAATATAGGTGCTCTCATCGGCGTGCAGCAGTTTCCTTTAGTTGATGAAATCAACAACTCCGACATTGTTCTTGATAATGTGCCCCTCTTTGGCCCCGGTCTTTTGGTACGCATTCACATCATCCGTAGCGAAGAGTTTAGCCTCTTTTTTAGCCAAGATTCTTTTGTCTATCTCCCTGAATCATCCGTCGACCACAAGCTCCACGGCTTTTTCACCTCGGCCAGTAGCCTGCACTTTAATTTTAGTCAGTCCAAAGAGTGGCGTTGGGGCTTAGTTCCCTTTGTCACCTTCCAAAGTTGCGACACCAGTCGAATCAAGGAGACATCTTTCTTTGCGGGTGCGCGCGGAAGCTTTTCTTGGAACTCGTGGTAGCTTCCACTCATGCGACACCCACTCGACATCCGGGCTTAGACTTTTGGCGCAGCCTTGCCGTGCTTTGGGTAATGAGCCTGCATGTGTATTTTTTTATGGGCTTTTTTATTTCGCCTGAGATTTTCCGGGAGATTTTAGCTCGCCCCTCGGCCCAAGTTTTTCTTCAGGGACATTTTGGAGTGGATATTTTCTTTATGCTGAGCGGATTTTTACTGAGCGAAGCTCTGCTGCGGCAACTACGAGAAGGCGCTACACTTCAGTACCGAAAATACCTGGTGAGTCGCCTCTTTCGCATCCTTCCTCTTTATTATTTGGCCCTTCTGCTTTGGAGAGGCCTCACTCAAAAACGCTCGGAACCCCTTTGGGCCGATATTTTTCTAGTGAGCAACTTTTTTCCTCTGGCCAAGCAAGGGATGCCCTGGGCCTGGTCACTCTGTGTTGAGATGCATCTTTACCTTTTACTGCCATTCGTGGCCTGGGTGGCTCAAAGATTTTTACATAGGCCTTTGAGCATTTGGGTCTCCTTTGCTTTGCTCAATGCTCTGTCTTTAGGTCTTAACTATCTGCAGGCCAGTCACCTGCAACTGCCGTTAAAGATTCCCTTCCACCCAAGTTTAGGATCTGAAATTTTTTCTACGTATTTTAACGAGCTCTACATCCCCACCCTCTATCGCTTTATGGGAATCTTAAATGGCTTCTTTCTGGCCCTTGTCTTGGAGCGAAGGCTTCTGACGAATATAAAAATATGGCGCGGCGCATCTGTTTTTATCGTCCTCGGCGTGGTGCTGAGCGCCGTCTGGCACCGAGACTTAGTTGAGTTCTTCACACAGTCCCGAATTGGGGAAAGTTTTATCCTGGGGAATTTTCGCAACTTCTTTTCCCTAGGCCTTTTGCCCCTCATGGCCCTGAGTATTTTGCGGCCCTTTAAATTTTTGAGCTGGCCTATGTGGCGAAAACTTTCAGATTTGTCTTACGGGGCTTATCTCTTTCACCCCTTTTTTCTTGTTGTGATTTATCAAATGCTGCCGTCTCGTTTAGCGGAAAAGTCTTTCCCGTTTTTCGCACTGGCGCTTTTGAGTGGACTTAGTTTCGGGTGGGCCGCACTTTGTTTTAGATTTTTTGAGATGCCCATGCGAAACTGGGGCCGTAAGATTTTTTCTTAAAATTTTTCCGACCTTGACTGCGCGTAGGTTCAGCCTGCAAAAGACAAAGCATGAGAACGCGGCCCAAGATATTTTTCATTTTTGTTATGGGGTCGGCGCTGAGCACAAGCTCGGGGGCGTGGGTCGCTAATTCTCGAGCGGAGGCTGACGATAAAAGCTTTGATGAAAGGTGTGAGCCGCGTAAGGCCGACACCTTTAGCGGAGGCTTTGCGCGAAGCACCGCGGTGGCCGTGGTGGGTGGAAGGCGATCTATTGCGGATATCAAGGTGAACGACGAGGTCTTAGCATTCGACCGCAAAAGCGGGAGATTTGCAGCACGCAAGGTGATGGAAGCTTTTGTCTTTGAACAAAAGAAAGTGTGCACACTCACGCTTGAAGACGGGACCCAGGTTCAGATGAAGCCCGATCACCAAATATTTTATGCCAGAGATGAACTTGCGAAGAATCCGCTGCGCTTAGGAGCCGAGATGGGTGCCTATAGCCTGGGAATGCTGGTATCTAATTTTTACGGCACGCGCTTGATCAACTTTATGAAAGCCACTCTCTGCGAAGTAGGGGCAGGCTTTGACAGCACCCAAAACTATTTGCGGCCTAGGTCTTATAAGGATCCGATTGTGCAAGAGGTGTTTAATATTCGCGTGGAGGGGGATGGGAATTTTTTTGCTGAGGGTGTGCTGGTGCGGGGGTATCTTGGTCGGTGAGTCGGGGATGGGATGGAGAGGGACCGCGAATGAGCGGCGTAATTGACATCGCTACATCTTCGCATCGCTCCAGATATAATTTGGCAGAAATTAAATATATAGAAAAAAAATGCCACTCGCCCGTAGAATTTCGAGGTTGACAGAGTTGCCGTTCAAGTGTATGGTCTCATCATGGCAAAGCGTAATCTCCAACCCGATTTGTTCTTCACTTCTAAAAATAAATCTCAAACTTCCTTTGGCGGTTCCGACCTTACGAGTAATCCCAAAACGGCTCGGCCTATATCTACCAAAGACCTCATGCATGTGGTGCTCAAGTCAGAAAAAGCTTGCGGCCCCCATTCTTTTTTAAAAATAGAACGTAAAATTATTAGCATGGCACAAAAACTGAGCCAAAAAATCAATATTCAGGTGAAAGACATTGTTGTGATGGGAAACCATATTCACCTTAGTCTTAAAGCAGGCAGTCGCCGGGCCTTTCAAAATTACTTGAGGGCACTGAGTGGGCTCATTGCTCGAAAAACTTTGGGGGCCGAGAAGTTTAACGCTTCAGCTATATGCGATTTCTTCGTAGGTCGACCCTTTAGCCGGATTGTGGCCCAAGGATATAAAAGTTTCCAAGGGCTGCGGAATTATTTTGAACTCAATCGTTTGGAGAAGAAAGGATTTAGTAAAAACGAGAGCCGGGAGCTGGGACTTGTGGGTAAAAGCTCAACAGCCTAGGCAACGACCTTCAAGCGCCTCAGCGTGCGCTCTTTGCCCAAAACCTCACAGACAAGCCCAATATCGGGGCTGGCCAAAGTTCCTGTGAGCAAAATACGAGCGGGCTTAGCCACGTCGGG
Organism: uncultured Bacteriovoracaceae bacterium; assembly: GCA_964477895.1. Taxonomy (GTDB): domain Bacteria; phylum Bdellovibrionota; class UBA2428; order UBA2428; family UBA2428; genus CAYZFQ01. The sequence goes on from CAYZFQ010000002.1 coordinate 76,300, forward strand.
CATCTTAAGTCCTGCCTCAATGGCGGCTTCCTTGAACAAGGGTCCTAGCTTTTCGCTTACCCAATTTGCCGATTCCACGGCACTTAGTTTTTCGCGAAGTTTCGCTAAGCCCTCAGGCTTAGCTACCTTCACAATTGTTTCCATCGAGGCCGCATCTATCTGCAATTCCTCTTTTACAAACCACAGCGATCCCGAAACAAAATCAGGTAAACGCTGGGCGCGTTCGGCAAGTGCTGTGTAAAGTTTTTTCCCAGCCGGAGAGTCTAGCAATGAAAGCAAATCCACGCCGGTCACAGCTTTCACCCGACCTATAATATCTGCCGGATCCAACTTCTTAATAAACTGAGAATTCACCCAGTCGAGCTTTGTGCGATCAAAAACAGAACCTGAGGCTCCACAGCCCTTCAAATCAAATAATTTCCCCAGCTCTTCAGCTGTAAAAAGTTCCTGATCTCCATGGGCCCAACCTAAGCGGGCCAAATAGCTGAGCATCGCCTCCTGCAAATAGCCCTCATCGCGGTACTGCGACACCGCCACCGCCCCATGACGCTTACTTAACTTTGTTTTATCCGGGGCCAGAACGAGCGGCACGTGCGCGTACTGCGGCGGCGTCCACCCCAAGGCTTTCATCAGTAAAAACTGCTTGGGTGTGTTGTTAAGGTGTTCCTCGGCGCGCACCACGTGGGTGATTTTCATGTCGATGTCGTCCACCACCACGGTCAAATTATAAATGGGCGCATTGTTGGTGCGCAAAATGACAAAGTCGTCCATTTCCTTATTGGCAAAGCGCACCTCTCCCTTGATGCCATCTTGGATGACGACTTCCCCATCGAGAGGAGTTTTAAAGCGCACCACAAAAGGAGCCCCCTCGGGAGCCTCTGTGCGCTCCCGGCACTTGCGGTTATACATGGGCTTCTCGCCCTTTTTCTGAGCCTCGGCCCGCATGGCATCCACCTCTTGAGGGGTGCAGTAACACTTGTAAGCCTGCTTAGATTCTAAAAGCTTTGTCACATAGCTACGGTACAAATCAAAGCGCTGGCTCTGAAAAAAGGGGCCTTCATCCCACTCCAGGCCCAACCACTTGAGGCTATCTAAAATCACATCCACCCACTCGGCCTTGTTGCGTTCCGTGTCGGTGTCTTCAATGCGCAAAATAAATTTTCCACCCTGAGCTTTGGCTAAAAAATAATTAAAAAGTGCGGTGCGAGCGCCTCCCACGTGCAAATATCCGGTAGGTGAGGGTGCAAAGCGAAGTCGAATTGACATGCTTTATTAGTCTTCGAAAAACTGCCCGGTGTCGAGGTCAAATTCAATGGCTCGCCAAAGGGCGACGCGAAATCTCTTCCAATAAGAATCGATAGTATAGAGAGAATCTCCTGAGGGCAGTTCCAGAGTATACACGGGGATCTGGCGCTCCCGCCCTGCCCAATTCCCCAAGCTTCCGGGAAAAAATCCAAAGCGCTTAAAGGTGTAGTTTCCAGAATTCTTGCTCATGTTGATGGCCAAGAATTTCGCCCGGCGTTCTTGCTCATCTTTGCCGTTGGAGTCCAAGTCCAAAAAACCCAGTGGCGTGTGAATAGACAATATCTTCTGCGGTTTTTCTTTTTCGATAAATCGAGAAATGGCTTGAGTTTCGGGCTCAGAATTGGAAGCGCTCCCCGGAAACTTACGCAAATCGCTTTTGTCACGTTTGCGCCAAACTTCTTGAGCCATACTCACCCAATCATGAGTGGAAAAATTGCGGTTCAAATCCACCCCCCGCGCATTGGGGCGCTGGGATTTTCCGCTAAACATTCCGTCGGGATTTAAAAGGGGCTGCACCACAAGGCGCGTTCCAGGAGGAATTTTATTTTTCCCTGCTAAAATCTCGGCAATTAAGTTTAAACACATGGGAAGAGAAGGCAGCTCATCTCCATGAATTCCACATTGGATAATAGAAAGCTTTTTGGAGTCTGGAGTGCCGGTATCAAAATAAACGAGGGGTCGACCCTCCACCGAATATCCAAAAACTTTAAAGGGAATTTTTTCGCAAATGGAAGCCTTATCCCATTTTTGCTTGCGATAGATTCGGTCCATGTCGGAGCAGAGCTGCTCCTTACCCAAGGCATCTAAGGCACCCGCTTTAAAATAAAAGGAGTTTGTGGAGGCCTCGGCCATCACAGCCATCAGGGCCAAGACTAAATTTGTCGAAAGTATTTTGAGCATTATACCTTTGAGATAATAACACTCATTCCCTGCCCGCCGCCAATGCAAGCCGAGGCCAAGGCTGTGGCTTTTTTGTCGGCATCAGCCTGGAGCTTATAAAGCAGATGCGCCACCAAACGAGTGCCCGATGCGGCCAGCGGATGACCAATGGCAATGGCTCCCCCGTCTACGTTGCTTTTCGCAGGATCTAAGCCCAGCTCTTTTTGAACCGCTAAATACTGCGGCGCAAAAGCTTCATTCACTTCCACAAACTTAAAGTCACCGATGCTTTTGGAAGTTCCGGCGCGTTCGCTATAAAACTTAAGGGCCTTGTGAGTGGCGGGCACCGGGCCAATTCCCATCACTTTAGGATCACAGCCCGCCGAGGCAAAGGCCTCCAACCTTCCCAAAACAGGCCAACCCTTTGCTAGGGCTTTCTTTTCGGTGCACATAATGAGGGCACAGGCCCCATCTACCATCCCACTCGCATTGCCGGCCGTAACAGTTCCCTCTTTTTTAAAGAGTGCGGGAAGTTTAGCCAGAGCTTCCAGACTTGAATCCGGACGCATATGCTCATCTTGAGTGATTTTTTGCTCGCCCTTGCGAGTTTTCACGACAACACTTTCTATTTCTTTTTCCATAAGCCCACTCTTCCAAGCAAGGGCCGCCCGCTGCTGACTTTGAAGGGCGTAGGCATCCGCATCTTCCCGAGAAATCTTGTAAGTCACTGCCAAATTTTCGGCCGTGATAGCCATCGGCAGTCCCGTATAAGAATCTGTAAGACTTGCCGTGAGATAATCTTCTACCGTGCCGTGACCTAGCCTTGAACCAAAGCGAGCGCTGCGCAGCACATAGGGAACTTGGGACATGCTTTCGCTTCCACCCACCAATACCGTTTCCGATTGTCCGGTGAAAATTTCATAAGCCCCCTGTGCGATGGACTCAAAACCGCTTCCACAAAGTCGGTTCACAATGAGTGCGGGTCGATCAACGGGAACTCCCACACGAAGGGCAATGTGGCGAGCGATATATATCGCGTCGCTTGAGGATTGCACCACGTTTCCAAAACAAACAGAATCAATTTCCTTAGGGTCGACTCCGCCGGCTTTCAGGGCCCCTTGGGCTGCCAACACGCCTAAGTCTGTGGCCGTAAGTCCCGCAAGACTCCCTCCAAAACTTCCAAAGGGGGTTCTTTTTGCAGCTACAAAGACGATTTCGGTGACTGGCATTTTTGCACTCCCGTTATAAATACTTTTTCTTCAAAGGCTGTTTGCAGTGTGCCTTCCTTTTCCCGGGCGAAGGCTCTGTTGGCATAGGGTCCTGCTAAAAAGCGCACAAATTTTTGTTTTTTTCCATGAAGACTCAGCTCCACCAAACAGCCCTTAAACTTCTCAGTCGTTTGCCCGCGCAAACGAGCAATCTCGCCTTTGATTTCCTCGAGCTCCGCAGCAGAATTTATGGGCACAGCCTTCACTTGAATAAAATTGGGCCCCACGGTCCCTTCCCACATGTCTTCAAGCTTAGAGATTTCATGCAAAACAGGAGGCTGAGGACGTGGCACCTTGCCTTCCGTGCCGTGAAGACCTTTTTTCTTAAAGGCCTCGGCTCCTTTAAGAGTGGAATGCGCGGCTCGAGGAGGACTTTCCAGACTCCCCTTCTTAGCTCGTAGATCAATCTTCCAATTCAGTGCCACGGAGCCGCCCTCGAGTTCATCTAAGGAAGGGGCTATTTTGGAATAGGGCTCAAAGCCTTCGGCTAAAAATTCTACTTTCTGACTTTTATTTGTGAGGGTGAGCACATAAGGACTGCGTCCCTTATCTTCACCGTCTACAATAATTTTTGCAGGAACGGGATCGGTGCTGATGCTCAGTTCGGCAACGGCTTGATTCTCGGTCGTAGCTTCGTGCTCAGTTTTGGTCTTGGCTTCGTCTTTAGCCACCGCTTCACCATGTTCCACACCATGAGGCGGCTCGCCTTCGATATTTTCTCCCACGGGTTGGTCGGAGGGCTCATGAATATCTACCAAAGCGGGCTGGGGCACCGCTTGCATAAGCCACCACAAAATACCGGCCCCTACGAGGACCAAAAATAAAACCGAGAAAAAAACTTTCTTCATCATGCCAATTCTACCCTGTAACCTTCTGCGCTAAGTTTTTGCTGAATCTCCGACGCGTGGCTCTCGCCTCGAGTCTCAATTTGAAATTGTATCAGAGTCACACCCACTGGGTTACCGGGGCTCACCCGATCATGACTCACTTCCAAAACATTTGCCCGAGTTTCGGCCAAAAGTTTTGTAAGACGGGCAAGTTCCCCCGGCTTGTCTTCTACCTGCACTCTAATTTTTAACCATCGCTGCGCCTTAGAGAGGGCCCGCTCTAAAATATTGGAAACCAAGTTCATATCAATATTGCCCCCACATAAAACAAAAACGGTGGGGACATTTTTACGCAAAGGAATTTTTCGCGCCATCGCTGCGGCAACACCGGCAGCCCCCGCTCCTTCAACCACAAGTTTGCCCCGCTCCATGAGGGTCGCAATGGCTACAGCGACTTCGCCATCGTTCACGACTGAGATATCTTGAACGTGCTGAGAGATAATAGAAAAAGGAAGATCGGCAACCTTTTTTACGGCCAGGCCCTCGGCCAGAGTCCGAGCTTTACCCGGTGAGCTCATGATTTTTTTAGCTTTAAAACTTTCGGCCATGGCGGGAGCGGCTTCTGATACCACACCAAAAATTGAAACTTTAGGGCGAAGTTTTTTAAGAGCAATGGCCATTCCGCTAATGAGCCCTCCCCCTCCGACAGGAACCACCACCTGAATTTCCTCATCGGTGATGCCCCATTCCAAAAGCTGCTCATGAATTTCAAGCCCTAGAGTACCTTGGCCAGCAATGATGGCCGCGTCGTCAAAGGCGTGAATGTATATAGCGCCGGATTTCTCCTTGAGAATCTCTTGAGCCCTGCCAAAGGCGTCGTCGTAATTTAATCCATGGAGAACAACATTGGCTCCATACTCGGCTGTGGCCGCGGCCTTCACCAGCGGCGCCCCTTCACTCATCACAATGGTAGATGCAATACCCAACTTGCCGGCTACAAAGGCCACTCCTTGGGCATGGTTGCCGGCACTGGCCGCAATGACATGAGTGGGTTTATGACCTGACTCCACGAGACCTAAAATTTTATTGGCCGCTCCTCGGACCTTAAAAGATCCCGTACGCTGAAGATTTTCCATTTTCACGAAGACTGGCGCTTCGTGCTGCAAAAAATTTTTTAAATGATGAAAGTGGCGAAGGGGGGTGCAGTTTACAATTTCCGCGATTCTGCTCTGAGCTTTTTGCACATCTGTGAAAGTAGGTGCCATCATTAGGGCATCTTAGTCCGCAATGAAAATTTATTAAAGGCGCCGCCTTAACGACAGAGAGACTTTTAATACTTTAGCGGAGTGCGTAATAGGGTGTCGATGAGCAGCGCCCAAGCGGTTTCGGGATCCTCATGCGGGCTGCGGGGTGCACTTTGGGCCCACTCTATCTGCAACTGATCTAAGTTGGAGAGAGCCTTCGTGCTCGAAAGTTGGGTGTCGTCTAAGGCTACGCTCACGCTCCCACCAAGGGACGCGATGTCCCTGGAAGAGGCTCGATTTTTTTCGATGAGGTCTTGGGATTCCACTCGCAAAGCTTCCATATACATGGTCATAGCAATGTGAGTTTGGGAGTCGATCAAACCAGGAGTGTCGAGGGTGATGGTTTTTTTACGCTCTTGGAAGGCGGCCATGGCTTCCTCATTAGCCTGGCGGTATTCCAATTTTTTCTTAGCCGCAAAGGCCGTGAGGTCGCGCACATACTTTTGCCAAGCTTCAACTTTTTTCAGCATTTCTGTTTGGGGATTCACCGCAGCCCAAGCCTTAGGAAAGGGACTAAGATTTTGAGCTAAAAATTCCAAGGGGGCTGGCCATGACAGGGGTACTATGGGTGCCCGGTAAACGTAGCGAGGACTATCGGCGTCGATCTCAATTTTAATTTGTGTCGTCACAGGCTCAATCACGCGAATGTCGGGCTTTTTTATCAAGGCATTGGGATTCACATAGTCGAGCTCACGCATTTGTTGCTCGATGAGTCGGGCTTGTTGAACAGCAAATTGATAGGTGATGCGGTCTTTCTGGGCTTGGTTGCTCACATCTGCCAAATCTTCGCGAATTTCTTTAACGATTTTTCCAGCCTCAGGAATGGGCTTGCCCACAAATTCTTTAAGTCGTGAGGCGGCGATGTGCTTGTATCGGTAATAGTACTCTCGCATCCGAGCCGCCGCTTGGTTTGCGTCGGCTGCGGCCTTGTCGGCACGGGCTAAGAGAATCAAACGAGCCGCGTCTTTTTCTTGTTGTTGCTTGCTGAGTTGGGCGGCCACATCGGCAAAGTTGGTGATGTTGGGTCCCGAGGGAGCGTAGTTATTAAAAGCAGTCGTGGGCAAAGTTTTGAGCAAATCGTTGGCTGTGCGACTTGCCGCCGCAGCCCGAGTGACTTTGTCGGTGAGGTTTCGAGCCACTTCCGCAGATTCTTTGCTGGCAGCTTGGCGACCCGAGGCCCCTAAGCGCTGACCCTGAGCCAAGGCACGGCCTGTAATGCCCTCAACTTCTGCGGCCTGACCTTTCATTTTTTGAGCTGCTGGTCCTGCATTTTCACCGGAGGCCACTTTGGCACTGAGGCGCCGCGCATTTTGAGTGAGACTTGCACCGAGGTTGGCCCCTCGTCCGCCAGACGATTCGGCAGTGGCTAGGCCGCGAGAAATTTCATTAGGTCCGGCCGAGATAGCGCCAGTGCTGCTTCCGCTAAGAGCTGTCATTTCAGAGGGACCTTGGAGGGGCTTCACGCCCACGGCACCAATTCCCTGAACGTATTCTCCCCCACCCTCTAAAGGAGTGCGGCTTCGAGTGCGAACAGGTGGAACAAGAAGTCCTTCGATCCACGGAGGGTTTTCGATCATCCCGTAGTTAAAAAATTTATAGTAACCCTGCACACCGCGTGGACGCATGCTAGCCCAAACCTTATCCATGCCTTCGCAATCAAATTTCTGATCGGGGCGCGGGCCCCATTTGTAAACCTGTTGAGTGGCCACCAATCCCGCCTCGTGCACCATGGCACCGCCGTAGTTGGTGGTGGCGTAAGGAAGGAAGGTACAAATTCCCGCCTGCGCTACCATCTGCACAATTTTACCCGTGCCGGCGCGGCGCTGCTTTTCGATTCGACGCATTTCACATTGGCGATCCAGCGAGCGCAGAGCAGAAATTTCAAGGTAAGGATCCATATTGGCGCGACGCCCCGCACGGATTTCGCCTTGGTTTTCTTCTAAGAATCTTTCGATTTGATCGGGAGTCATAAAGCTGATGTCGGCCAGCGGATCGGGCAAGCGATCCATTTGAGTGATAGGTCCGGCAGCTACTTTGAGAGCGGTGAACATTTCAGCTTGGGATTTTTTTAGAGCTGCGGACTGGGCTTTGCAAAATTGATCTTTATTAGTGGGGTCACTAAAGAGCGCCTTCTCGCAACAATCATCGAAGCGAGCCGCAAGGTTGAGACTCAAAGGAGCAAAGGCTTTGTTCAGATCATCGGTCGAAACCCGCTCTCGGCGAAAGCCACCCCAGCCCAGGTTATAAGAACTCACAAGCTCAGAGAGGTCTTTGGCAGATTTTTCAATGATCCCAGCATTCACACTCGCTTCGCTTTTTGCGCCATCTTGAATGCAAGTCGTAAAATCTTTTTTTCCTGCCTCAGTAATCTCTCCAAGGGTTGCCATTTCCATTTTCTTTACGGCTTCTTGATAAGGCGAGATCGCGGGCTCAATGCCCTCGGCCCAAGCGGCTAGAGGCGCTCGAAGAAAGTCTGCCGCCAACTTGCGGTAGTACTCCGAGGTAGCGGGGTAGCGGCGCGCAAAGTAAGGGTCCGTGGCATCTCGGCCTAGAGAGTTATTCTCGTTGAGTCCTTCGACTGTTTTTAAGACGGCATTGAAATCTTTAGCCGTGTAAGTGCCTTCCATTTTGAGTGCGAAGGCCGCAGGAGATGCAAAAAAAACGCACACAAGAGCCACAAAAGCTCTTGGCTCAAACAAATTTTTTCGGCCTGCGTTCATTTCTTCCCCCCGAAAGAAAAGTCAAAAACCTTGGTCTATTACTGGCGGCCGTTGCTTAGCGCTCGGCGAATTTGATTGGTGTTTGACGGGACATTTGAAGGCGCTTGCATATTAAATACCGGCGGCTGGCTGTAATTGATCGTGTTGTTAAGCACAGGTGCTTGGCTTTGCATGGATGCAGGAACTCCACCCGTTACCACGAGGCCGTTAAGCATGTTCGGATTGGCTACCGGAGTAACAGCCGCGGTAGAGCGGCCTGTGGCGTTGAGCGCCGTTAGCATTGGGCCTGAGCCAGCTAGAGTCTGGTGCTTTTTAGAGATCTGGCGCTCCACTTCCATACAAACGGATTGCTCAAGAACTTTTTTACCTACGGTAGGATCAGGATTATTGGATCCGCCTTTACGCGCAATTCTAAAGTTCAGCATTTCGATATTCTGACTTGCAATTTTTTGCTCTTCTTCGAGCTTAGCACCACGCTGAGGAGCTGAGTCGGCCAGCTTCAGAGTTTCTTCAATGGCATTCGAAAAGAAGGCCGGACCTACGCTCATGGTCACAACGCGTCCGTCTACTTTGTCCATGCCCCAGAGGCGCATTTTATTTTCGATTTCAACCATGGCGCGACCACAGAAGCCACTCATGGGAATATTTTCCATAGCATCAAAGGGCTGCCCTAATTTTTGATTCATTTGATTCGAGATAGCCTGAAGAGCTTGAACGACGCGATCCGGACCACACTGCCCGCTGTTCATCGAAGAACGATTTTGTTGGTTGCGGCTGAGGGCCTCGATCTGTTTGGCTTGGAGGCCAATCTTATCTTCGAATTTCTTTTCGATTTCACGTTGCTTAGCGGCTTCAATATCGGCCATCACGTTGGGGTCTTGGCTTTTTTTACATTCTTCTTGGAGTTTTTCGGGAAGTCCATCGTAACCAAGGCCGGCCCGCTTCAAGTCGGCGCAGATATCGTCACTCAGCTTCACGCCGGGTTTCCGTGCATATTCCAAGAGAGCTCGCTTAGCTTCGAGCGTGCGGTAAGTCTCGTTATCATCAACACCTTTTTCCGCAGCTTCGGCCAACCGACCCGCTTCCCGTTCGGCACCCTTAAGATCGGTGATTTCATCGTCAAAAATTCCATCGCCGACATTTTCATTGATGTACTTTTTTGAATAAGCATTTGTTAATTGTTCAGCAGCTTTTTTGTCGTCGTCGATCACCAAACCCGGAGCAAAGGTTGAAAGATTTAAGTTGAGTTTTGCATCAGCTAAAATCTTGGAATCGGAAAGTCGGTCTTTAGTAAAACGATCCAATTCTGCTTGCCGCGCTTCTGGGGTTTTAAGTCCTGCCTCATCCAAAATGACACGCTGATCAGGTGAAAGGCCCCTTTCATTCAAGCGCACTTTAGTTTCCAAGGTCATGGAGTTTCCGGTGGCTTTTTCGGCTTTCAAAACGAGCTCATAAGGACCTTCAAGCGCTATTGTAGTTTGTTTCTGTTCAGCCGTGGCATTGGGATCCAGCACAGCCCGACCGAGTTCGTCGATTTTTCGTCCACCCGCGGTACCCTCGAATAGCTTAGTCACTCCTTGTTGGGCAGGAGTGCTGAGTTGGCCCTTCATAAATTTGCTAGTGGATTCGCTTTCCTTATAGAGGGATTCATAGAAACTACGTTTGCCTTCCAAGAGAACTTCTTTATCGCGCAGCTCTTTGATTTTATCTTCGTCACCCGCATCGCGCTCGAGTTTGTTCATGGCCTTTTCTAAGGCAATTATTTGCTTGTCGATGCTGCTTTGCGCAGCTTCGGTTTTTAGATCCCGTCTTTGGAGGGATCGCCAAGAAGTTTTCAAGGAACCCACACTTGTCTCGGTTTCGTCGGCCTTGACCCCAAACGAAGCCAAAACACCAAACACCAAAGCAAATTGAATTCCGAATTTAGTCGAATTCATAAAGATCTCCCCATCACCATTCATTGTAAAGGAAGCGAAGCTAAATAGGCTCGAAAAAGCAGCGAAAATCCGCATGAAATTTGTCGCTTTAGCCCTAGTCCTGTCTAAAATTTCGACACTCCTTTTGGGGGGCAGCGGCTACTGTGCGAGGTTAAGTGTGACAAAAGCCTGGATGACCCCACCTTGAACAGAGCCAAAAATTGAGAAGTGCCTCGATTTTCATAAAAACCGCCCATAACTACCTGATTTTACTGAATTCAAAGCAGCGATAATCACACTTAACCTCGCACAGTTAGTCTTCTACCCACCCCTACAAGGCCGCTGTGAGTTGATTCAGCGTGGGGGCAGCCTAAATATCCAGAGTATGAATAGGCACATAAAAACCTGGGTTCTTTCCGTCATTATTTTGGCATCAGTCTCGGTGCAGGGGCAGCAGAATTTGAAGCCCCCCTTGGTTCTGAAGGCCCAGAAAATTACAGGATCGGGCAACTTTGTTCTCACAAAAAAATATGCTGCAGAAAAAGTCATTTTTGGAATGAAGGGCGGCAAAGGCCAAAACTTTGAAGGTCCCTTTTATGATTACTGGCCCGTGATTCAAATTGGTGACGACAAAATCATCGAGTTGCGCACTGAATTCCCGGCTTGGACCTGGACTGAGATTCGCCGAGACGAAAAACGCGGACACTTTTATGCCATCTTAGAATACACCGTTGAAGGCTCGGCCCACCAACTCCCCTTTATCGCTTCGCTCGACAACGGCAAAACATGGCGTTACCTAAGTGATATTCCTAAGTCCCATTACACAGAACTTTTTAAATCTTTTTTTATGGATGCCAAAGGCCATGGCGAGGTTTTGTTTGAACGTGAAGAAGGCGCTCCCTTAAGTCGGGCGGCCACTCGCAACTTTGGAAAGACTTGGAAGCTCGAAAAAAATCCCGACAAAACGGACTTAGATCAGCTCAGTCTCGTGCCCTTTTTAGAGACTTGCCGAAGCGAGCTCGTCAACGCCTTGGAATCCAAGCCGCTGCCGGCGCGCTGCGATCCTAAAAAATAACTACTTTTGTACTTTACGAAAATACATGAGATTTGATGAGTAATTTCGCACGGCTCTGGGCGCTGAGGCAGGAATAATAAATCCTGCGTAGTCATATCGAAAGGGTAGAAGGCCACCCCATTCCACATTGGCCGTTGGTCTTAAATATTCACACGGACTTCTGCCCCAGATACTACGAAACTCCTCAGTGTGCCTTTTGTCTCGGGCTCGGCAGATCTGCGAGGCCAAGACTGCCAAATAATCGCTCTGCACTTTAGTGTCGAACTGGACGTCGGGAGTGATGTAGTGCCCAAAAATCTTTGCTTCCCACTCCGATTTTTTCTCGAATTCTCGGTAAGGAATTCCGGTATCCGTTTGGATCACAAAGCGGGCCGACTGAGCCAACTCATTCACTTTTGAAAATGAATCGTAGTGGGAAAGATAAGAGGCGGCTTTGTAAAAGCTACTATCGATATTGAGACTTTTCACAAATTTTTGAAATCCGGCATTGAGATATCCGTTGGAAAGATTTTGTTGAAAGTAATAAACGCTGTTTGTGTTGCCAGACGAATTTTTATAGATAATTTGCACGGCTCGATTGGGCCCCGTGCTATTCAGATGAACCTGACCTTCGTTTGATAGAGAAATCGCTCGCACACTTTCAATCTCATTTCCCAACAAAACCAAACCTACGCTAATCATAGTGGCCGTACCAAACTCACTAATTTCCTTGGTCATATGCTTGGTAATAAAATAGGTGCGTTCAAAAAGGTCGATGTAGGCTGTGCGAATCTCTCGCATTTTCACGGCAACTTGGGCCGGAGTCGATGGGCTCAACTGGGGCAGATGTCCCGGGCTTTCGAGTCCCACCAAAATCAAGGTTTTCATATTAGGAAAAAAAAGAGATGGGAAAATCACATCGGGCCCCCCAAAAGGGTAAAAAACCGTCTGGCTTTGGGCCGAGGCCTCGGGGAGTTGGTCACGGGAAAACTTTTCAATAACGGCACGATTTTTGGGTCCGAACTGATTATTATTTTGGAAGTTTCGCCCCTGCATTCGTTCCAAGTCCCAGAGCGAATAAAGGTCATTTTCGGCGCGCACTTCGGCCGCCCACTCATGGCTGTATTCAATGGCTGCGGCTTCTTGTTCGCGACGCGAGACGGGCTTCCCGGCCAGCAAACTTGCCACGGCGTGGTCGGAGAGCTCAGCGACAGCGAGGGAAGTGTTAAAGATGGCTAAAAAAGCCAGAGATTTAATGCAACGCATCTAAAACTTCTAACACAAGGAGAGCCTCACGATGGAGAAAAAGCCCATCGGCGTCAGTTCTTAAATATTTAACTGTGCGCCCGAAAGTGGACCGCGAGCTGCGCTTTAAATGTCTTGCGGCGTATAGTTAGGACACAAGAATCATTTTCGGTATTGTTTCCTTGGCGATTTTACGCCCGAAAGGGCGAAAAACGCATATTTTATTCGTTGTTAAAGTTTTGAGTGTTGGCTGTCTAAATCTCTAATTACTTAAATCACTTAAGGGCTCTAATTCGGAAAGTATCTAGAATGATTTATTAGCAGGTCCACTTCCGGGCGCACAGTTAATGCTTTGGGCTCTCAAGTGCCCCAGTCTAAGCTCGCCGGCGGGCTTTAGCTAAGAGCCACAGAGGCCCAATAAGGAGGTGCTGCAAACTTTTGAAAAATTTTGGAGAGCGTTTTTCAAAATAGTAGTGTCCCCAAAACTTCATTCCCCACCCGCTTAAGAACATAAACAGGTGCCACTCAGGTGGCACGTAGCCCGCCACTAAAAGCAAAAGGAGATTTAAAAAAGTCATCTCAATGCCCAATTTAAAATCGAGTCTGAGATAAAAAATCGAAGTGAAAATCCACAAGCCTAGGGCTGCGGCATTGGAAGCTAAAAGCTCTCCCAGGCCCAAGCCCAAAGCCCTGGCCTGTCCACTAAAAAAAATCTCCAAGCCCTCACCCATGGTGATTCGCGTGCCCAATCCTTGAAGCAAACCGAAGGTGGAAAAAACAAAAAGTGGAATTCCCACCGCATGAAAGTAAAGATTGCCTTCCGTTTGGTGGCTTTCCCCATAGTCCGTAAAAGCTTGGGAGAGATTCTCATTCATAGACTCCCAAGTATAACCTTAAATTTCGGGAGCAAAACCTCGGCGCATTGTGTTTTCCGTGACCGACCGAGGCTCAAGAAACTGCAAAAGGTAATCGGGGCCGCCGGCCTTAGCTCCCACACCTGAGAGCTTAAAGCCCCCAAAGGGTTGCTTAAAAACCAAGGCTCCGGTGATCCCACGATTGATATAAAGATTGCCTACCTCTAGCTCCGCACGGACTTTCTCAATATTTTGCGGACTTCGAGAAAAGATTCCTCCGGTCAAGGCGTAGTCCACCGAATTGGCCTTAAAGATGGCCTCCTCTAAAGATTTCACCTTAAACAGAGTGAGCAAGGGTCCAAAAAATTCTTGCTGGCCCAGCTCGGCGTCAAAGTCGTTTTCTTCAAAAATTGTAGGCGGCACATAGTAGCCTTGATTTTTTAAAGCTTCAGGAACAGGCAACTGGAACAAGATTTTCTTTTCCTGCCGACTCATCACCCCAAGCAATCTTTTTTGAGAATCCTCATCAATCACAGGCCCCACCTTAGAAGCGGGATCTGTAGCTTCGCCCATGGCCAAAGAGGCCACGGCCTCTCTCAGGCGGCTTTTAAATTTGTCGTAGCAAGCCTCGTGCACCAAGGCGCGCGAGAGGGCGCTGCACTTTTGCCCCTGAAAACTAAAGGCCGACTGCAAAGCTCCCACAACGGCCTCATCCAAATCCGCATCTTCGTCGATAATAAGGGCATTTTTGCCTCCCATTTCCGCCACGACTTTTTTAATATGCTTCTGACCAGTCTTAAGCTTCGCAGCTGATTCTAAAATCATCAGACCTACCGCCCGTGATCCGGTAAAGTTTATAATATGAACCTTCGGACTCGCCACAAGTGCGGCGCCCACGACTTCTCCTCGACCGGGTAAAAGGTGCAAAACCTCGCCAGGCACCCCAGCCTCTCGCAAAATCTCATAAAGCTTCAAGGCAATGAGAGAAGATTGCTCGGCGGGTTTCATGATCACCGGATTTCCACAAACCAGGGGGGCTACCGTCATTCCGCAAAGAATCGCCAATGGAAAATTCCAAGGCGAAATCACAACCGCCAAACCCCGAGGCCCATACTCGTAGCGGTTTTGCTCGCCGGGACTTGAGGCCATGGACCGAGAGCGAATAGTGCGCTCAGCCTCAAGCGCATAGTAATTGCAGAAGTCGATGGCTTCGGCCACATCCGCATCGGCCTCGCGAAAATTCTTGCCCACCTCTAAACTCATCACTGCAGTCAGCTCAGCCTTATGCTTTTGCATAAGTTCGGCGGCATTTCGTAAAATCTGACTACGCTCCGCCACCGGCTTTGCGGCCCAAGCCTTGGCTCCTAAAGTTGCCACATCAATCGCCTGATTGGCATTCTCCGCAGTCGCTAAGGCAAATTGACTTACGGTCTCGGATAAAAGGGAAGGATTTTTTACCGACTCAAAGCTTAGCCCCGCAACGGGCTTTCCGTTAATGATGGCATTCACTTGAACTGGCAACTGGCTACGAAGTTTTTTCAGCGCCCCTTCAATGGCTTCCCGACTTTTCTCAACTGAAAAATCCACCAAGGCTTCGTTTTTAAATGAACTCATATCAAAATCCTCGTCGTTATTGAGATCTTGCTCCGAGGCCGCACTGGCCTCTGGAGCGGGTTCTACATTTTTAATTTTAGTGAGTGGGTTAGCTAACAAAACCGCCGCATCCGCCTTGCCTACAAATTTTGCGCGTAAAAAACCTTCGTTAGAAGTGTTTTCCAAGAGTCGACGTACCAAGTAGGCCATGCCCGGGAGCATTTCGCCCACCGGAGCATACTCGCGCACTCGGTAGCCTAAGGATTTCACCGCTTTTTTAAAGGTGTCGGCCATGCCGTATAGCATCTGCACCTCAAAAGCTGAGTTCGGCAGACCTAAAGTTTGGGCATAAACCATGGCAAAAGAAAGAGAGCGCACATTGTGCGAGGCAAAGGCCGAAAGAATTTTTGGATAGGAGTCTAAAAGAAGCTTTGTGCAAGCCTCGTAGTTGGCATCGGTGGCGGCTTTGTCGGTAAAAACGGGAATCGGCCAGTTACGCTGCAAACTTTGGATGACTTCAAAATCCCAGTAAGCCCCCTTTACCAAACGCACACTGAGGGGGGTGGGACGCTGAGCGGAAAAATCAATCACTCGCCTGAGATCATCTAGTGCGCCCTTAAGGTAGGCTTGAATCACCAGTCCAAAATAAGGGTAGGCTTTGAATTCTTCTTCAAGAAAAATCTCTTCCGCCACTGTGAGTAAAAGCTCACGAGTGTCGTTTTGCTCCATGTCTAAGTTTACAAAAACATTTTTCTTTTGAGCCGCACGCAGGATGGGACGCAAACGGTTTTTGATACAATCCACACTTTTGCGAAAAGCCATGTTGTCAATTTGCGAGTAAAGACTTGAGCACTTCACGGAAACGTTGGCCCTCGGCACAGGAAAAAGTGGGTGAGCCTCCAGTTCAGCTTGAGGAGCCCATGCCTTCACATCTTCGGCCAAGCCTTCCACCAATTCTAGATAACGTCGTTGGTAGTCCACCGCCTCCGACTCCGCCACCGCGGCCTCACCCAAAATATCTACAGTAAAAGCAAAGCCCGAGTTCCAAAGTTTTTCTAAAGTTTTTTTAGCCGTTTGAGAATCTTGACCCGTGATAAACTGCGAGGCCATCGAGACCACATTTTTACGAATCGCTGAGGAGGCCACTTTTCCAGCCACCGAGCCCCAAGTCGACATACTAACGCCCGCACGAATCAATGGGGACAGTTCCAGCTCTGGCCGCAAAAAGTACTGTTTGATGTGCTCCACAATTTGCTCGGAGCTGTGAAGCGAAGGCAAGACATCCACAAATCGAAACATCTCCACTTTAAAGGCGGGATTTTGCATCGACCATTCCATAATCTTCCCCGACCAATAGCCCTTATCAAAAAGGCTAAAACCCGCATCTTGGGAACGTCGGAAAATTTCTTCCCCCCGCTCAAAAATGCGCTTTTCAAGTAAGCCGAGCGAGACCTCAGGGGCGGGGCCAAGTTCTGCGGTTTTTAACTTCGTCAATTGCGGTTCTTGCACACGGATGTGATAGCCACTCCAGACGCATGCGTGCAAGCCCCCTTTGCGAAAAGCTCGCCTTCATGTCATCTTAGACCTCATTCATGAGTTCCCCATCGCATCGTATCCGCATCACAAGCTTAAACTGCTGGCATGGCCTCGATCACACCCGCCCCCTTTTGATGTTTCCGGTGGAAAAGTTCCGCTTGGCACGTAAGCGTCAGAAGGCTATTCGGCGAGTTTTAAAAGAGCAGATCCTTAGCCCCCTACCGGGAAGCCAAGTCCTTCAGCTTTTTTCCCTCCAGGAGCTTAATCCTATCTCTCGGGTGGTGCCGGCCCTCAGCCAGGAATTGAAGCTCTGGTCCCATGCCCTTGCGGTAAATACCGGGGCTCGGGTGGGACGACTGTCTTATCCTTTATTTTTAGAAGAAGGCCTTGGAAATTTTGTCTCAAAAAATGTCAGTGAATTTACGGAATCCCACATTTTTCTTTCGGGAAAGGGGTGGGACACCCAGTGGGCCTCCATCCCCCTAAGTTTCCACCTTGCCGAGCGTCGAGGCGCCCTGCTGAGCACCTTCAAGTGGGAAGGTCATTCCTATGGCCTTATAAACCTTCACTTGCATTCGGGCCCCCCCGCCCTCGCTTCAGCCCGGCGTTCTGAGGAAATTCATAAACTTTTAGAATGGGTGGAGCTTAAAGCAAAGGATATCGAAAATCTTTTTATAGCTGGGGACTTTAATTCCAGGGCGAGCGATCCCGAAATGAAGTTGCTCCAAGATGCTGGATTTAAGCATTTGGCGCCCGCAGGGGGCCAGCACAGCTGGGACCCTGATAAAAACAACCTTTGCCTGATGTCAGCCGAGCTCGACCGCATCGAGACCTGGCGCAAATGGGATTTTGAAGCCAAATCCATTGATCACATTTTTTTACGGCAAAAAGATAGGTCTAAAGACTGGAAGGCTGAAAGCCGACTCATTGGTGACACAGCCCCGGATGGAGTCTTTATCTCCGATCACTTTGGAATAACCTTGGATTTGAGTTGGTAAAAATGGCATTTAGTGCAAGGAAAATCTCCTCTTTAAAAATATTTCTTTTTGTAGCCGCAGTCTTTTTTGCCACGGCTCTCTACAATATCGGCTTCATTGCGGTGGACGACTATCACCACGGAATTAGCTATTTTATCCCGGCGCAAAAAAACACCCCCACTTCGGTGATTGCCGGGGCTGATTTTCGCTCACCCGTGCCCAATTTAATTCTCTTAGGAATGTCTACCCTGGGCTTAAATCTTGGACTTGAAAGTCCTTCAGCCCAGCTGCGCTTCGTGAATTTTTTGCTAACCTTTTTTGCCCTCTTTGGAATTTGGATTTTGTCTCGAATTTTTCCCAAAGAATCCCCTGAACAAAAACTTTCTTTGCTTACGATGGGGCTTTATTTCGGCTCTCCCTTATTTTTAAGCCGACCCCTAGTAGAAGCTCTCTCGGCCCCCTGGCTCGCCTTAAGCCTATATTTTTTGCAACGCTATTACCGAGACCGCCCGCAAGCAGCTTCCATCACGGCCTGCGTGCTGGCTTTATCGGTCGCTTCGCTCTTTCGTTTTCAGGCGGGAATTTGCTTTTTAGCGATTCCCATTATTATTTTCCTCAACGGGCGCTTTAAAGATTACATCGAGCTCTTGTTAGCCTCTGTTGCCGCCTTCATCATCACGGGTTTGCCGGATTATTTTCTAAAGGGGCACTTCCACGCCTCACTTCGCGACTATATAAATTTTAATTTGCAGCATTCCTCCATGTTCGGCACCACACCTTTCTACTCTTACTTTCTTCTCTTTTTAGGGCTCAGCATTCCTCCTACATTTTTTGCAAAGTTCACCAAGCAAGAAATTAAAGATTTCTTGTGCCCCCTAGTTCCCGCCCTTTTATATTTTTTGTTATTTCTAATCTCGCACTCCATGGTTCCTCACAAAGAGGAGCGCTTCATGGTGCCCATTGCACCTATTTTTCTTTTGCTTTTGGTGCCCTTTCTCAAGAAATTTCATGAAGAGAGATCTTGGCGCCGAAGTTATTTCTGGACACTCAACGCTTTGCTTCTCCCCTTAGTTTGCCTCAGCACCGTGCAGAACAACACGGTTTCACTGGCTCTCTATCTCAACCAGAAAACCGAAGTGAAAAAAGTGATCGCCTGGGAAGACACCCTTTCTGTTTTTCCGAGAGCTTATATTCTACGAGATGACTTTAAAGTGGAAAGCCTTAAGGCTAATGAAATCATTGAGCGCAAGGAGTGGACCTGCGCCACTTTGCTGGCCGTGCGTTACGATAAAATAAATGAGGTCTTCCTGGCTCCCGAACGCTTTGAGAAAATCAAAGACTTTCGTCCCGGCTTGCCAGAAGCTGCAGTGGTTTTGCTAAATCCTGGAAAAAATGCCAGACGTGGACCCATTGCACTTTATAAACCTAAGGGCTGCGCAATTTAAACTTAGGCCTTGCCCATCCTAAATTCCCGCCTTAGAATCCGGACCCATGTTAAAAAACACTTTGCGAAATTCTTCACTCGTCGGCCTTAGTTTTGCTCTCACGGCTTCGGCCTTCGCCGTAAAGCTGGATACCGATAAAAAGAAAGCTTCCTATGCCATCGGCCAGCAGATCTCGCAAAGTTTCAAAGCCCAAAACGTGGATGTGGATGTGGATGTGGTTGCAGCCAGCATCAAAGACGGACTGGCCAATAAAAAATCCCAACTCAGCCAAGAAGAGATGACAAAAGCCATGCAAAAACTCCAAGAAAGCCAAATGGCCAAAGAAAAGGCGACTGCTGAGAAAAATAAAAAAATCGGCGACGACTTTTTGGAGGCCAATAAAAAGAAGCCCGGCGTAAAAGTGAGTTCTACCGGATTGCAATACAAGGTGATCAAAGAAGGTAAAGGCGATAGCCCTAAAAAAGAAGACCGCGTAGTCGCACACTACAAGGGTACTTTTATCGACGGCAAAGAGTTTGATAGCTCCTACACTCGGGGCGAGCCCGCCGAGTTTCCGGTTACGGGAGTGATTCCCGGATGGACCGAGGCTCTCCAAGAAATGAAGCCCGGCGAAAAACGCGAACTCTTTATTCCCGCAGCCCTTGCCTACGGCGAGCGCGGCCGCCCCAGCATTCCCCCCAATTCTGTACTCATTTTCGAAGTGGAATTGGTGTCGGTGAAGAAGGCTCCTGAAGAGAAGAAGAAGTAGTTAGGCGCCTTCTCAACGCTTAGACGGCCGGTCAATAACTAAGGTCGAAGCCACAAAGAAGAAAACGAAGAATCCGGCTAGGGCCACGGCCGGCACAAACAAGCCGGCTTCGCCCCTTGCATAGGCCCCCGAGAAAATCCGGCGCAAAGCGGAAATCCCGTAAGTGAGCGGGTTAATCTTATCTACGATTTTAAAGAATAGATTATCTCGCGAAGGAAAGACCGCACCCGACAAAATCCACATGGGCATGAGTATCAAATTCATAATGCCGTGAAAGCCTTGGACCGAATCAATGATCCACGCAAAAATAAAGGCCAGTGCCGTGAGAGTGGCCGCCATTAAAAATAAAAATCCTGTGACCTGAAAAACCGCCCCCACGCTTAACGTAATCCCCGCTATCGGTGCAAATAAAAGCAAAAGCAAACCTTGCATGGTGCCTAAAATGGCCCCACCTAAAATTTTTGCCAGCACAAAAGATGATCGAGGAATTGGCGAGACCAAAACTCCCTGTAAAAAACCCTGGTGGCGGTCTTCAATCACCGAGATCGTGGAAAAAATCGCCGTGAATAAAACCGTCAACGCCAAAGAGCCTGGATAAAAATATCCCAGGTAGCCATTAGAACTTTGGCCACTCATATCCTGAAAAGAATTCCCCAAGCCTCCGCCAATCAACAACCAAAAGAGCAGCGGTGTGGCTAAGGCCCCCACCCATCGGCTGCGCTGGCGCACAAAGCGAAGCACTTCTCGGTAACTTAAAGCCCATACCGCCAATATGAAATGATTTACATTCATGGCGCGAGAGTCTTTCCCGTTTTTGACAAGTAAATATCGCCCAAATTGGCCTTCGACCATACCAGCCCCCGCAGTTCCGTGGGCCAGAGGGCTCGAACTTTATCTAAGGCTACCAAAGGCTGTGGAGTTTCCACCCGAATTTTATCTCCCCGAACCTCAATGCGATCGGAAGGTCCTAAGGCGGCTTTGAGTTCCCCCACTTTGGCCTCCGGCTTAGGAATTTCCACCCACAAAATTTCCGCCCCAAACTCTGCACGAAGTTCTGCGGGACTTCCCGAGGCGGCAAGCCTGCCGTCGTTGATAAATCGCAACTCATCACAAAGCTCAGCTTCTTCCATCAAATGGGTGGTCACTAAAATACTTAGGCCCAGCTTCTGCAAGCGCCGTAGCTCTATCCAGAAATCAGACCTCGCCTTAGGATCGAGTCCCGTGGTGGGCTCATCTAGGAGCAAAAGCTTGGGTTCGGAAAGCAAAGTTTTCGCCAACTCCACACGTCGAGCGAGGCCTCCGGAGAGTTCTTTCACCCGACTCGAAGCTCGGTCTTGCAAATTCATTTTCCCCAAAACTTCATCGATGCGAAACTTGCGCTGAGACGAATCCAGACCCATGAGTTTTGCGTGAATGACTAAATTTTCTCGGACTGTGAGCATGGGATCTAGACTGGGTGACTGAAAAGTCACTCCTAAAAGACTGCGGATTCGCCGCTGCTGCGAGCTAAGAGAGTGACCATCAATTTCTGCACTGCCTCTGGTCAGGGCCAGCTGCGTAGATAGAATTTTAAAAGAAGTCGATTTGCCGCTCCCATTGGGCCCTAAAAGTCCGGTGATCTTGGCACGCGGAGCTTTAAAACTTAAGCCCTTTAGGGCCTCAAGTTTTCCATAGGAAAAATGCAAATCACGAACTTCAACATAGGCCTCATCAGGGGAGCTCATCTCCCCTAAGCTTCTTGTTGTTTTTTTCGTCTTTGTAAACTCTCCAAGCGATAAAAGCTACAAAACATAGGGGCATCACAAAAAATGAGAGGCCAAAAAGAAAGATTTTAAGGTTCATCTGGGCCGTGGACCCGCAAGTGGGGCAAGCCCAGAGCAGCTTTGGGATGAAAGCCAAGGCCCATAAATGCGCCCTGCTCATCCTATTTCCAATAGTCAGCAGACTCGGGGTTAGTAGCGTCGTTTGCTGTAGGCGCTGCGGCAGGTGCCGTCGCTTGTGCCCCTGGAGCCGCCGGACTCATAGCGGCCGCAGAACTGTTAGGAGGTGGAGTCGATAATTCCTCAAGCGCCGCGCCGGGCCCCTGACCTACAACACTTTCTTTCCCATCTTTAACAATAACTTCACGCACCCGCACAGTGGGCTTAGCAAGCTCAGCCGCAGGGGCGCTATCTGCGGGAGCAGCATGCCCGCCGCCATCGTGAGCAAGGGGCAACACTCGCTCCGGCTCAAAGAAATATCGACTTGCTGGACGAGAAGCAGAATCAGGACCCAAGGCCACTAAATAAATGACCAAAATAAGGGGAAGCAAGGCCACAAACTTAAGCCAGGAAGTTTCCTGCTTAAGATGCATATAGTAGTAGCCCACCAGCGCGGCCTTGGCGCAGGAAGCGATCACCACAAGGGCCGAAATAAAGTGGTGAGGAATGGGTAAAAAAACCACGCCTACTTCCACCACTGTTAAGATCACCAAATACTGAAAAACCTTAAAGTAGGCTTTTCTTTGTTCCGAATGATCGTGGACTGCTGTGTGCTCCATGAATTATGCCCCGCTAAATAAGATAGATAAATGTGAATACGAGAATCCAAACAAGATCCACGAAGTGCCAAAAGAGTCCGGCGATTTCCACTTGATTGACGTTTCCGTCGTCATATTTCCCAAGAGCCGTGCGCAAAGCCATAATGAGCAAGTACACCACACCCGAAAAGACGTGAAAACCATGGAAGCCCGTCACAATAAAAAAGGTCGAGGCAAACTGAGGCGGCCCGTGCAAAAAGTTGGCAAAGGTCATCCCCGCCGCATGGGCCAAGTGATTATACTCGTAGGCTTGGATGCCCAAAAAAATCGCTCCACCCAAGGCACTTAAGAGCAAATATTTCAGCATCACTTTGGGCTTGCGTTCTTCACCATAACTTTGGGCCAGTACCATGGTCACAGAACTACAAATCAATAAAAATGTCGCAAAGGCCGAAAGGGCAATTCCGAGGTAATGGTCGGGCTTGGGCCAATCTGGGTTACGTAGACGTAAGAGGGCATACCCTAAAAGCAAGCCACCAAAACTCAGAGCGTCGGTCACCAGAAAAATCCACATACCCACTTTGCCATTGGAGGCCCGAGCAAAAATATCGAGTGGACGGACTGTCGAGCTCTTGTGCGCGCCCGAGTGCGAAGCTGAACTTGAAGTATGACCCATTTGCCTTAAGTTAATGCGCTTTAGGGAATTCCTCAATACGCTTGCGGCCTAAAGAAACAAAGAATAAAGCCAAGGGACCCATGCTGAGCTCAATTCCACAAAATTTTTTTCCGGCCCTAAACGCTTGTTTAAATGCCATGGCCACCCTTTTGCTTTTGCTGGGATATATTCTGGTGAAAAATCGCAGATTCGAGGCTCACCGTAAGATCATGTGGTCGGCCTTCGGTGTTTCAGCTCTTTTTCTTATTTCTTACCTTTATTATCACTTTAACTTCTCTTCAAATCGCTTTGCCGGAGTGGGAGCCATTCGCTATTTTTATTTCGCCATGCTGATTTCCCACATAATTTTAGCCGTTGGAATTTTACCCTTCATCCTGCGCCTTCTTTACGTCGCCCAAAAAGGAGCCTTTGAAAAACACAAAAAACTGGCTCGGTGGGTATGGCCCATCTGGATCTACAACTCCGTCACAGGCGTGCTGATTTATTTTATGCTCTATCACTGGTATCCGGGAGTTCCCCTTGAGGCCGCCCTTCCATGAGGGGGATCAAAGTCCTCGCCGGCCTAACGGCCATTGTCACCCTCTCTCTCATTAGTTTGGGTGGAGTCGTGCACAACACCGATTCCTCACTGGCTTGCCCGGATTGGCCCCTTTGCTTTGGCCAGGTCTTCCCAAAAATGGAGGGCTCGGTGGCGATTGAGCACTCTCACCGCCTCCTGGCCACTCTCGTAGGTTTTCTTTGTGTCTTGCTCGTATTTTTGTGTGCCAAGCGTCGGCACTTAGCACCTCGACTTTTTAAACTCAGCTACTGGGCATTGGCTTTGGTAATTTTTCAGGGAGTCTTAGGCGGCATCACCGTCCTCCTTCAGATATCGCCCCTTATTTCCACCCTCCACTTAGGCACAAGCCAGATATTTTTTGCAGTTGTAGCCGCTCTTTTTTGGGAAAGTCTAAAAGTGGACGCGGCCCTAGATTTCAGTTCCCCCACATCTGAAGAAGTCTGGTTTAAGCGCCGCAGATTTTTACGAATCACGGCCCTCCTCCTTTATTTGCAAATTCTTTTGGGTGCGAGCATTCGTCACGGCGGAGCCGGGGTGGTTTGCGGCGTGGGCCCCGAGGCCTCTCTACTCTGTTTAGACGCTGCTACGGCGGAGCCCGTATTTTGGCCACAAACATTTATGGCCCAAGCCCATATGCTGCATAGATATCTGGCCCTGGTGGTGACTTTTTTTGTGGGGCTCGCTACTATGCCTCTTATTATTCGCCACAAGAGCCCAAAAGAGCCCCTTATTTTTCGCCTCCTCGCCATCGCGGGCTTTGCTTTGGTTCTCGTCCAAGTCCTCTTGGGCATTTTGACAATAAGCACAGGAATTGGCTTAGTTAGCGTGACCTTGCACCTTGTCTGTGCCGCACTTCTATGGTTTGTGATTTGTAGTCTTAATTATTTAGCAACAATGATGATTCTTAATAAGGCGGGGAAGCCCGAAGCCAAGTTTAGCGAGCTCAAAAATGCTTAGAGAGCGCCTCATTTCCTTTTTTTCCCTAGCCAAACCCCGATTGACTCTCCTGGTCGTGCTCACTGCCGCCTGCGGGATGTTCTTAGCTCCAGGATCACTGGGTTTAGCTAAAAGCATCGGTCTCATGTTGGGGACCTTCTTAATTGTGGGAGCCGCCAATGCTTTAAATTGCTATCTGGAACGAGATGTTGATGGTCTGATGGCGCGCACCAAAGACCGTCCGCTTGTGACAGGAGAAATCTCGCCTCCTTTAGCTTTCTGGGGGGGCTGGACGATGGCCTTTGTGGCCTGTGCCCTGCTTTATTGGAGCTCCAACCTCCTCACCGCGTCCTTAGGATTTTTGGGCTTTCTCCTCTATATCGCAGTCTATACCCCCTTAAAGCGCCACTCCATTTTAGCTCTCTTTGCGGGTGCCGTGCCCGGGGCCATTCCACCTATGATGGGCTGGACCGCTCTTACGAACTCAGTGGACCTTACGGCCTGGCTTCTATTTGGAATTTTATTTTTTTGGCAGCTCCCTCACTTTATCGCGATCTCACTTTTTCGCGAATCCGAATACACTCATGCCGGACTTAAAACCTTTCCCGGTAGCTTAGGAAGAAACTCCGCCCAAACTCACATGATCACCTATACGGGTTTTTTACTTTTGGTCACTTTTCTTCCCTTCCAAACGGGCCTTGCGGGAATTTTTTACCTCAGTGCGGCTCTACTTTTAGGAATACTTTTCGCAGCCCTCTGCGTCGCTAGTTTTTTTAGGCTTCAGGACTTAAACTGGGGCCGCGTCATCTTTTTTGGATCTTTGGCCTACCTTCCCTTAGTTTTGGGAACTTGGGCCCTCGATCATTGGTTAACGAGGAGTTCCGCATGAAGAAGGTTCTATGCTTGGTTTTTTTAGTCGCCACTTTTAGCGGCTTGAAAGATCTTAGGGCTCAGGGCTCGCCGCTTGAGCATTCGCAAACGAGCGATCCTAAGTCGCAAGTTCACGCCCAAGGAACGGAATCTGACCCTAACAAAGGTTTTGTCGCCCGCTACACCCCCCCGGCCGACATCACTTCGGAGGCCGCTTCCCGCATTGACTGGCTTTTCTCCTATGCTTCGTGGATAGGATTTTTCTACTTTATGCTCGTGGCAGGTTCTCTGGTTTTCTTTATTGCCGTCTACCGTGAGCGTCCCGGTCACCGGGCTTACTACACTCGAGGGACTAGCAAAACTCAGCTGATTTTTGCCTGGACCTTTTTAGCGGTTTTCTTTTCTTCCGTAGATTTGGTTTTACTTTACCGATCAATGAAAGATTCCCACGATTTTTTCTGGAATTATCCCAAGGGCCCCGACGTGGTCCGCATTCAGGTCATGCCCCAACAATGGGTATGGAACTTTAAGTATCCCGGAGCCGATGCTGAGTTTGGCACTTCTGATGATATCGACACTATCAACGACATGCGGGTTCCGGTTGGAAAAAAAGTCATGCTCGAAATCAAAGCTAAGGATGTGATTCACGGCTTCATGTCCCAAGTTTTTCGCAAACAAGTGGACGCCCTGCCCGGAACCGTTACTAAATTCTGGTTCGACACCACTCGCACAGGTGATTTTGAGATTGCCTGCATGCATCACTGCGGCACTTCCCACTACAAAATGAAAGCCTTCCTAAAAGTTATGGAAGTGGAAGACTACAAAGCTTGGAACCAAGAAATGTCCACCTGGGCACAAGCCAAGTTCGACAAAGACGATCTTGCGACCCAATGGGGCTGGAAGTGGGGCAGCTGAGGCGAAATTGTCGCAAAAGCTACCTCAAACAACGAAGAATATACTTAAGAGCAGGATAAAAAAATGAGCGCACACGATAACGACAACGTTCAGGCCGCCCACGACGATCACCTTCACGCGGAGCCGACGAATTTCTTTTGGAAATATATTATTTCCTTTGATCACAAAATTATTGCGAAGCAATTTTTCTTCTTTGGACTATTTTGGGCGGTCATCGGCGCCTTTATGTCGGGCCTTATTCGTTGGGCAATCGCCATGCCCGGAGTTCCCTTCCCTATCGTAGGAAAAATTCTTTTTCCTCTCACCGAAGGAGTTGTTCCTCCCGACGTCTACACCATGCTCTTCACCATGCATGGCACCATCATGATCTTTTTTGCCATCACCCCTATTCTCATAGGCTGCTTTGGAAATCTTTTGATTCCCCTCATGATTGGCGCCCGCGACATGATCTTTCCCTGGCTCAACATGCTTTCTTTTTGGTTGGCCTTCACCTCAGGCGTGATCATGCTCTATTCCCTCTTTGTTCCTCTCGGGGCTTCTGATGTGGGTTGGACCTCTTATCCCACCTTAGCCAACGCACAGTGGTCCCCAGGCCAAGGCCACTCGCTGTGGCTTGTGGCCATTTTTCTTACTGGGTTTTCTTCCATCGTAGGATCCATCAACTACGTCACCACCGTTATTCGACTGCGCGCTCCTGGAATGGGATGGTTCGACATGCCCCTCACTATCTGGGGCCTTTGGCTCACCGCCATTTTGAATGCGCTTTTTTTACCCGTCTTAGCCGCAGGTTTAATGCTCCTTTATTTGGACCGCGTTTTTGGAACTCAGTTTTTCTTAGCTGCGGCGATTTCCGAAAAGGGCACGGCGGGCGACCCTATTCTTTACCAACATCTTTTTTGGATCTTCGGTCACCCTGAAGTGTACATCATCATTTTGCCGGCCTGGGGCATGGTCTCCGACCTTCTCTCATTTTTCTCGCGTAAGCCTGCGTTTGGCGCGAAGGCCACGGCCCTATCCATGACGGCCATCACCGTACTCTCCATGTTGGTTTACGGTCATCATATGTTTACGACTGGCCTGTCACCACTGCTCACCACGGCCTTTGAAACCCTCACTCTTTTGATTTCCATTCCTTCGGGAATATTTTTCTTCAATTGGTTAGGTACCATGTGGCGGGGTTCCATTCGCTTAACCACTCCCATGTGGTTTGCGATGTCGGTGGTTTTCACTTTTGGTTTGGGAGGTCTCACGGGACTGCACTTGGGCGCCTACACCACCGATAATTTGCTTCACAACAGCTATTTTGTGGTGGGTCACTTCCATCTCACAATGGCCGTTTCAGCACTGCTAGGAGCTTATGCCGCCACCTACTTTTGGTTCCCCAAAATGTGGGGACGGATGATGGACGAGAAATTAGGCAAGTTGCACTTTTGGATGACTTTCGTGCCGATTGTGTTTTTATTTTGCGCCATGCTGGTGATGGGTTACGCGGGCATGCATCGTCGAATCTATAATCCCTACGAGTACAACTATATTCGCCCTCTACTTCGCATCAACCAATATGCCTCGGTGGCGGCTTGGTTCATCATGGTGGCGCAATTTATTTTTGTGTACAACTTTGTGAAGTCGATTTTTAAAGGTGAGAAGGCCGGGAATAATCCTTGGGAAGTGGGCACCTTGGAGTGGACCACCACCTCACCTCCCCCACATCACAACTTCGACACCATTCCCGTCGTGTACAACGGTCCCCATGAGTTCTCGCATCCAAAAGTTTTGGATCGGGACTTTGTGATGCAAACTGAAAAAATTGACGGAGTTTCCCACAAGGGTTGAAGATGGCGCAAAGGCAAAATCTTAGTCACCGAGAGTTAGGCTCGCTTGTGGCCATGGCCTCAATGGGCATGATTTTTGGTACCCTGATTTTGACCTATTTGCTCACCCGAACGCGTCATCCCGAGTGGCCCCCCATTGGCGTGGAACCCCTCAAAACTTTTTTGCCCTCTCTGAGCACGGCTTGCATTGTGGCTTCCTCCTTAGTGATCCACATGGCCATGTCCTCCCTTCAACAAGGACAAGCGGAGCTCTTTAAAAAGCGCTGGCTCATCGGTGTGATTTTAGGCGTGGCTTTTGTGGCCTTGCAGGCCGGAGTGCTCATCGATTTGCAAGTGATGGGGATTCAACTCAATTCGAATCTCTTTACCTCCATGATTTATCTTTTTATCGTCTTTCATGGACTTCATATGTTGGCGGGGCTGGGCTGGCTGGCCTTTGTTTTAAAAAATAGCAGTCGTTACTCCGCTCAAAATATTGAGGTGCCCAAACTGGCCTCGTGGTTTTGGCATTTTTTAGATGTGATTTGGATCTTACTGTTTGTTCTATTAATTTGGACCTAGAAGGAAGTTTACGGGAATGAAAAAGCAATTTTGGGTGTCTATGCAAATTGTGCTGCTGAGCTTATTCGCAGCCTGCACCTCAAAAAAATTCGACGGCCCGGAGTATATCGGCGGTCAACTTGTGTCGGGCAAAACGCTCAACGTGGGCTACGACACCTACATGCGTTATTGTTTTCAGTGCCATGGCGTCGCCGGAGATGGCAAGGGACCTGCCTCTTACGGCATGAATCCCCAGCCCCGAAACTTCCAACAAGGTCTGTTTAAATTTGGAAGCGTGACGAGCGGCGAGTTGCCCACAGATGAAGATCTGAAACGCACCATTCGCTACGGATTAAAGGGCACACAAATGCTGCCCTGGGACTTATCCGACGAACGTCTCAACGCCGTGGTTCAGTACATCAAAACCTTTTCGCCCGCTTGGAAAACGGCCAAAGCAGGAAGTCCGCAAAGTACCACAGCAGATCCCTGGGGACCCGAGATGGCCTCAGCGGCCATTATGCAAGGCAAAAAAATCTATCATGGCCTGGCTCAGTGCCAACAGTGCCATCCGCACTATGCCACTCTGGCTGAAATCGATGCCTATTCTAAAGAAATTACAGGCAATGGCGTTGATTCTTTGCGGGAAAACCCCGAGCTTTCGGTTCTCCAGGATTCAAGCTACGGGCATAAGTTCATGCCCCCTGATTACACCAAATCCCCCATTAAGAGCCTACGCAACGGTGAAGAAATTGCCTCCATTTACCGTGTTTTGGGTGCGGGAGTGGGCGGAACCTCCATGCCAGCCTGGAAAGGCATGATGTCACCTAAGGGTGACGAGGCCGAAAGTGAAAAAAACCTCTGGGCCCTCTCCTATTACGTCCATAGTTTACATCAGTTGAAATACAATGAGGACGCGCGTAAGAAGTTCTTTACGGAACTCAATGCAAAACGAAACTCAAAAAACTAAAGGTCCCCCAACCAAGTCGGGCCCTAAATTTAGTCGGATACTCGAAAAGCCTCTTTTCTGGGTCGTCTTTGTGGCCTTGGCCTTTGGCGTTCCCCTTTATCGCAGCATGATTCGCAAGGCGCCCGACTCCTTGCCCATTTTAGGCCAACTTCAAAATTTTGAACTCACCAACCAAGAAGGCAAGCGCGTGAGTCTGGCTAAAAATTACCTGGGCACAGTGATGGTGGTGAATTTTGTTTTTACCTCATGTCCCGTGACCTGCCCCCTTCTGAGCGCCCAGATGAAAAAAATTCAAGAACGAGTGCGTCGGGCCCGAGGTGGCATTCAACTCCTCTCTATATCTGTTGACCCTGAAACCGACACCCCCGCAGTGCTCAAAAAATATGCTACCCGATACGGGGCCGATCCTATTGTTTGGTCTTTTCTCACGGGTCCCCTGGAGCAAATCCAAGACGTGGTGGTGAAAAGTTTTAAAGTCGCACTCGATTTCAGCAGCAAAACGGGTAAGGGACTCCCTGCCAATACCGAAGCCCCCTCTGAGTTGATGGACATTACGCACGGTGAGCACTTTGTTATTGTGGATCAGGCCGGCCAAATTCGCGACTATCAGCGCGCCAACAACGACTCTGAGATCAATGAGATCGTGCGCAAAGTGGCCATTCTGATGAATTCCAACCCCGCAAGCCAAAGAGCCCGATGAGTTTAAGAAAGCTCCTCAGCCGAGTTCTTCCTGAATTTCCTGAAATCCGCGGACAAAACGAAGTCGATGTATTGCAAGAAATTCCCGTGGAAACTCTGTACTTAGCCCTCAAATCTGCCGACACAGATTTAGCTCTGTGGTTCTTTGAAAACGCCCGCCCCACTCAGGTTCAAGGACTTATTGATTTGGATTGTTGGACGGGAGACCACTTTCAGCCTGAACGCTTTGAAAATTTCTTCCGGATGTTTTCGTTGCTAAGCCCCCAAAAAATTTGGGAATACATGAAAGACCTAGACGCCGAAATTATTGTGCGCGGCCTCTTAGAGTACCTTCATGTAGAAGATTACGACCCTCAAAATCCCCCCGACTATCCTGACGAAGCCATGATGCTTAGCCCCGACAATAAATATTTGCTGGTGCTCAAAACAGATAAGCCCGGAGTGAAGGAAGCCTTTTTTCTTTGGCTCAATAAGTTTTCTTCCATGGACTTGGAACTTATGCGCCTGCATTTGGAGTCCTGCAAATGGGAACAGATTTCAGATTTAGAAGAATATGCCTTTCAAAATAAAAAAGGCCGACTTGAAGAAATGGGATTTGTGGACCGCACGGAAGCCCTTTCACTTTACTCAGTAGGCCGCGCTCCAGACCTTAAGCAAAAACTTTTAAAAAACCCCTTCACCCGCGACACCAAGAGTCCGCTAAAAATGAAAAACGACACTGAGTCTTACGACTATGAGCAGGATTCACTCAGCACGGAGCTTTTACCTGCGGCTCTGAATTCCGGCCTGCTTGAAGCGGGGTTTTTGCGCGACTCCTTTGCCGTGCTCCCGGTAGGACCCTTGCGTGAAGCGATTTTCTTAGAACTCTTGCGCACGGTCAATGCGGCTCTTTCGGCCGATGATTTGATGCAAAAAGACTTTGAAAGCATTTCAGAGGCTAGCGGGCGATCGCGGCGCTACATCGACTTGGGCCTTAGTTATTTGGCAGACGATCAGGCGGGTCGAGCCGAACGAGGTGCGGAACTCCTGCGCACCCAACCCATGATGGAAATTTACCGCTTGGGCTGGCTTGTTTTGCGCGACATGCTCACAGTTGTCGAAGAGCTTCGAAAAGTTTTCCCCAAAGGCTTCTTTCATCCCCTAGATGAAAAGATTCTAAATAAATTGAGCGGCCGACATCCCGAACTGGATTTAGAAGAATTGCAAATCTTAGGCTCAAATTCAAAAACTCTTGTGAGTGTGGAAGCCTCTTACCGGCTGGGTAATTATTTGGCTCAGCTCGCCCCCATTGGGAAATTTTTCGCAGTGGATTTAGGGGTTAAACTAGAACTCAGCACTCGCCCCCTTCAATTTGGTGACAATGTGTTTGCTCGCCTCTTCACCGCTCTTTTTCGCCAAAGCTGTGGTCAAGACTTTGCCCCCAGCCCCCTCACGCTCAGCGAATTCCTCAAGCTTAAAGTGAAATTTGATCAAAAGGCTTTTTCCGATTCGCTGAAGGTTCTCAGCGAAAAAGCACCGGCCGCGGCCCAAATCCTTCTGCAAAAACGCTTAGAGTTGGAAAGTGACGAACTCTTAAGTCAGCTTAAGATGAAACACAGTCCGGACACTCGCTTTTTTAGAGTCTTCAATTGGCGCGATGAGCCCAACTAGCCCCCTAGCCAATAGCCGCTGCTTCGTTTAGCCTGATCTTATGGTTTCGATATTTCGCTACATCCAACGCCTAGCCCTGGTATTTTGGCTAGGCCAAATGCTGTTTTTTGCCGGAATCTTTGCCCCCACCGTGTTTCGAGTCCTCCCCCGCGAAAGTGCCGCCCAGCTACAAAACGCCATTTTTCCCCAATACTTTGGAGCGGGAATTGTGTGCGCCATTTTGATTTTAGTTACCGAGCTTTTCATGCGCCACTTTTATTCGGATGCCGTCATCAACGATCGAAAGTATTTCACCTTTATGGGCATCACCGTATTTTGCCTCGCCATTTTTGTGGCCTGCCGTTATGTGATCACTCCCCAACTCCACGAACACTTATCCGCGGCGCTTGCCCTTCCGCCCGGCACCCACGAAGCCTTTCAGAATCTCCACAGATGGAGCGTCACGCTAAACGGCACCGTATTGGTAGGCCTGCTCATGCTCCTTGGCCTCTTGGCTTAGGAAGGCGCCTGGCGCTTTTTCAGGTAGGCAGTGCGTTGAACCTGCTTCCAGCGCTCAGCGAATGTAGGAGTTTGGCATTTTTTTACTATTTAGGGATGAACTTGTAGGGCATTGCTTTGAGATGGCCGAGGGAGTTCTAAAGACCTTGTCTCGAAGTGAATCTTCAGACGACCTAGAGTGGTAAAAAAATGCCAAACTCCTACATTAGAGTCGCCCCTACTAATGAGTGTTGCCAAATCCCCCTTCGATATCAGGTCTTGGGAAGAGGCCGGCTCACTGGCCCCCTAAGTTGAACTTTTGTAATCCACCAATTCCCGCATACAATAAAGCTATGCAACCAAAGTTTCTTTTAGCCACGTTCTTTATTCTCATCGCATCTGCCACGGCAAAGCCAAGTAGTGATGCCATGGAGGAGGGGCTTAAGCTTATTCGTAAGAATCTTCCTATGGATAAAATTCAGATCTTTGAGGGTCCGCTCGTGAGTTATCTTGCCAACAAAGAAGTAGAGCATTCAAGGGGAGCCGTTTATTTTTACCCCAAAGAAAAGAAATTTCGCTTCGACTCCATCGGCAAAAATCAGGATTTTACTTTTTTAGTGGATAATCAAAAAGTTCTTTTGCGCGAAGGTAAAGCTAAGGTACAAGAAAAAGAAATTAGCCCCAAAACTTTTTTTATTTTACTCTCGCAACTCGTGGATACTCTCATCCAACCCAATCTGATTTCCGCTACCATTCTCAAGATGGCTTTTGACTGGCAGCTGGAATACAAATTTGAGGAACATTCGTTGCGCCTCATTCCCATTACTCAGGGGCTCTTGATCAGTCGCCTTAACTTGGCCTTCGATGAAAAACAGAAATTCAAATCTATAGAATTAATGCACGACAAGAATAATCAAGGCTTTGTTTTTGAGTCACAAATGGCTGAAGAGCTGCCCGCCAGCCGAGTTGCCGAAATTTTTAATTTTTCCTACAAAGCTAAATTCAAGATTGACCCCAAAGCCTTGGGCACAGACCAAAGCTGGAAGAACTAGGCTTTGCCGGCCATTTCAAGAATTTGTTTCCACTGCGACCAAGCCAGCATGTCGTCATGATTATTATCGTCATCACGTTTAAAACGAGTTTGGTAACTTGTAATAATGCCATGAGCTTGCGATTTCATAATCGCGTTGTCGCCGGATCGCATGCCTCTATTCGATGCTGCGATATAGGTTTTGTAAGAATAGTACTGGTCCTCAGTGGCAACATTCAGCGCGGGCTTCAAGGGGATTTTATGATAGGAGCTCATAAGCTTCATCATCTTCGCACCCATGGCCATTTGATTGGCTGTTAGTTTTTCGTAGCAGTGCAAGGCCCCTTCGGCTCGTCGGCAAGTTCCCTTAGGAGCGTAGGCTGCTTCAAATTCAATATTGAGAGTGTAGTCATTGTGAGCCGCCTCAGCGCTAGTTCTCGGACGATTGAGCGTGCCGTTCACAATCACTTCACCATTTCGACAAATGTAGATGTGGGGTTTTTCAAAACCCTTGGGAACTCTCGTCCCCCCATCTTTACAGGTGCGACCCGCGGTCATATGCAAATTGATGGCGCGAGCTCTCCCACCCGCAAAACCTCTTCGACTCGTGAGGGCATTGGATATTTGATAGTTCACATTGGGACCCGTGATCATGCCGTTCTTATCCACGCTATGTTGACCTTGTTTGAGGGGTTCGTAGCCATCGAAGTAGTCTCGAGCGGAGTCTTCGATTTCTCTTCGTCTTTCCTCTGAAACGCGAGAAGGGCCAGTCCCTCGTGCCCCACCGCCTCCGACACCTGGTCGACCCCCATGATTGTTGTACAAGCTCTCGTGGTCTTCACCATAAGAGGAATGCCGCCCATTAACAGCGTCGTTCGGATTACACCCCGAAAGCACGGCCGCAAAAATTAGAGTAAAAGCGATATTCCTCATAGGTCCCCCATAGTCATCTTCACATAAAGATAACATAGGTCTCAACTGTTAGTTTTCTAACAGGGTCCTTCTAAGTGCTTTGATTTAAAGTATCGGATCCTTCACTGGCGGAGCCACTTCCAACTCAATCTCCCCCACGCAAGATTCTCGCACCTGAGCTCGGCACGCGAGTCGGACATCTGCGGGATCCTGGCAGCGACGCAAAGTATCCACCTCAGTGGGCGTGCACTCTTCCAAATGCTCCATGCCGGTTTTCACCACCACACGGCAGCTCCCGCAGCTTCCGGCCCGGCACCCGTAAGGCAGAGTCACTCCTCCGGTTTCGGCCCAGTCGAGGAGCGACAAGTTTCCTTGATTAACTTGCACCTTGGCTTCGCCCCGACCTTTGGCTTTAATCTTTAGTGTCATCATCGCCTTCAATCTCAGATCTAAAATCCTTCAGCCGCTCTACCACCTGCGCTAAGCGCTCCACCGATACTTCCATACGCTCAACAATCATTTTATCTTGCCCCTTACGATCGAGCATCTGCAAGTATCCCTGGAGTGCCGTGACCGAGGTCCTCACTTCATGAGCGATGCTTCGAAAAAGTGTTTGGCGAGAGTCGCGGTCTACCAGCAAATCGCCACTGCGCTGAAGCTCGGCCACAAAAAGCCTGAGTCCATCTTTGGGGTATTTTTTAGTAGAGAGCTTATAGGTTTTTAGCCCTAGCGCTCCGCGAAGACTTTGGTCGGGGGCCTTAGGACCCAAGAGTGCTTTGAACAGTGCGGGTCCTGCCCTTTCTTCGTTAGAAAAGGGAAAATCGCCTTTGTTCTTTGAAAGTAAGAGGTGCATCCGCTCATTGGCAAAAACAAGCGTGCCCTGCAAATCAAAAAGAGCAGCAGGTAGTGAGGTATGAAAAGAAGAAAGTTTTAGGAACTCCGTGAGTCGAGCTTCGAAATTTTTTTGCGGCCGCCCCACAGTAAATTTTCCCTTCAGTTAGAGAATAAATTTATAGCCCACACCACGCACAGTGCTGATGTGACGGGCCTTTTTACCAAGCTTGGCGCGCAGGGCTCGAACATGCACGTCGATGGTCCGACCTGTGACCGTCTTATTGGGTCCCACTAAGCGAAGCAGCAAATCGTCACGGTTCAAAACTTCGTTAGGGTGATTCATTAAAGAGGCCAGCAAACCGTACTCAGTCATGGTGAGCGGGGTTTCTTTTCCAAGCACAATCACCTTGTGAGCGGCCTGGTCAATTTCGATTCCGGCAATTTCAATTTTCTTTTTCGAAGGAGAAATAGGCAAAACACTTTGTTCACCCCGACGAATGCAAGATTTGAGTCGGGCATAGAGCACTTCCATATCAAAGGGTTTGGGCAAATAGTCATCGGCCCCTTCTTCTAAGCCCTTCACAATATCGGAGCCTTCGCCTTTAGCGGTGAGCATAAGCACAGGAATTCCGGCAGTGGCCTTGGTTTTACGCAAAAAACGGGTGGCTTCCACGCCGTTCATATGACCGGCAAGATTTACGTCCATCACAATTGCGTTAGGCTTAGTATTGGGCGCCGCGTCTAAAAGGGAGAGGAGTTCCTCAGCTTTAGCGAAGCATCGGACCTTATAACCCTCTTTTTGAAGGTTAAAGGTCAGAATTGTCTGCAAATCGGCATCGTCTTCCACACAAAAAATGACTTTGGCATCGGCCTCAAGATTGTTGGTTGCACTTTGTGAATCCATAGTTCCCCCTGCTTGCATCTCTCTCTATCGGCAGATTTTCAGAAAACTTCACCATCTCTTAATCTTTAGCTTTGAAGAAACTTGTCACTTTGCAGCAAAGTACCCTTGACTGCCCTATTGGGCACCCCATACTTGGGGGCATGAACGAAACCAGACCTGAAGTCACCCTCCCCGAATCGGCCCTGGTTCTTCCCTTACGCAATGCGGTGCTCTTTCCAATGATGAAGATGCCTATTTCGGTGGGTAGACCCCGATCGGTGAGTTCCGTGCTCAAAGTGGGCGAAGGCGGCCTCTTAGCCATCGTCACCCAAAAGGACAAAACTGTAGACGAGCCCCATTTGAACGACCTTTATCCCTACGGGGTTTTGGCCCGAATTGAAAAAATTCAAAAAATGAACGACGGGACCCTTACGGTCTTGGTCCATGGCCTGGCCCGTATCCGCCTTACAGAAGAAGTCATGGGCGTGGCTGAGGAGGGTGTGGCGGGGCTGCCGGCACTACGCACGAAGCTTGCGGAAGTGGACAACGGTCTAAAAGGCAGTGATGAACTCTCGATTGAGATCGAAGCTTTGGTAAAAAACATCAAAGCCCTCGGTCGGCGGATTATCTCTCTTTCGCCCAGCATTCCCGATGAAGCCGCCATTTTTGTAGAGAGCATCACGGATCCCGATTACCTGGCCGACCTCATTGCCTCCTATATGAACATCAATGAGATCGAAAAGCAGGAGATTTTAAGCACGGGCGATGTGAAACTTCGCCTGGAAAAAGTCACACGCCTGCTCAACAAAGAAATTGATATCCTTGAACTCTCCAAAAAAATTCAAGGCGACATTAAAGACGAAGTCCTTAAGAACCAACGCGAGTACTACCTCAAAGAGCAAATCAAGGTTCTCCAACGAGAATTGGGGACCAAAGATGACGAAGACGACATCGAAGAACTGCGCACGAAGGTGAAAGAAGCCAAGATGCCAGAGACGGTTGAAAAAATTGCCGTCAAAGAGCTCGATCGCATGGGCCGCATGTCGCCCAATTCGGCCGAACACTCGGTGATTCGCACTTATGTGGAGTGGCTCATTGATGTGCCCTGGAGCAAATCCACCACCGACAATATGTCTATCGCCAATGCAGAAACCACTTTGAACGCCGACCACTATGGCTTGGACAAAGTGAAAAAACGCATTCTGGAATTTCTCGCAGTTCTCAAACTAAAGTCAGATCTTAAGGGACCCATTTTGTGTTTGGCAGGACCTCCGGGTGTGGGCAAAACCTCCTTGGGCCGTTCGATTGCCACGGCTCTCGGTCGAGAATTTGTACGCATCTCACTCGGTGGCGTGCGCGACGATGCGGAAATCCGTGGTCACCGCAGAACTTACGTGGGCGCTATGCCTGGGCGAATTATTCAATCCTTAAAGCGTGCCAAAACCAATAATCCTGTCATTTTGCTCGATGAGTTAGACAAATTGGCTTCAGATTTCCGTGGCGATCCGGCCTCGGCTTTGCTGGAAGTTTTAGACCCCGAGCAAAACCACACTTTCACCGATCACTACTTAGATGTGCCCTTTGATTTATCAAAGGTCCTCTTTGTAGCCACGGCCAACATGATTGAAAATATTCCACCGCCGCTGCGTGACCGTTTGGAAATGCTGAATATCCCAGGTTACACGGAAGAAGAAAAACTGCACATTGCCACCAAATATTTGGTCAAAGAGCAACGCGAAGTTCACGGTCTTAAAGAAGAGCAATTTGATATGGAAGAAAAAGCCATTCAAAAAGTAATCTCGGCCTACACTCGCGAAGCCGGAGTGCGTAACCTCAAGCGAGAGATCGCCAGTGTCTGCCGTTTTGTGGCCAAAGATATTGCCATGGGCAAGCTCGAGAAAAAAATTATCACCCCTGAAGACGTGGAAACAATTTTAGGTCAGGAAAAATTCCAACTGGATGTGGCCGAGCGTACCGCCAAATCAGGCATTGCCACAGGACTCGCTTGGACACCTGTCGGCGGAGATATCCTCTTTATCGAGGCCACGCGAATGAAGGGTAAGGGAGTTTTAGTCCTCACAGGCCAATTAGGTGATGTCATGAAAGAATCCGCAAAGGCCGCCGAGAGCTGGATCCGCTCCATGGCGGGCCCCCTAGGTATTCCCGACAATGCCTTTACCGACTACGACTACCATATTCACGTGCCCGGCGGTGCTATTCCCAAAGACGGCCCTTCGGCAGGTGTAACAATGCTCACGGCGCTGACCTCACTTATTACCGGTCGCACCATCAGCCCGCGCATTGCGATGACAGGCGAGATCACGCTACGGGGCTCAGTTCTCCCTGTAGGTGGTATTAAAGAAAAGGTATTAGCGGCACGGCGTGCAGGCATTGATACCATCTTGTTGCCAGATAAAAATAAAAAGGACTTAGAAGATATTCCCGAAGAGCTGCGAAAAACCATGAAGTTTATCCCTGTTAAAGAAATGTCGGAAGTTCTTAAGATCGCTTTAAACTTGGATCTTAACCACACCCTGCCGCTGGCAAAAGATAGCGACGTTACGGAGCTTCCTACGGGATCCACTAAAAAAGGAAAAACTGAGAGTGAAAAAGGTCGACGTCAGTAAAATCTGACTCTAGTCTTAGGTCCGTGCGCTTTTTCACCTTCTTTATATTTTCAATTGGAATCTCGGCCCAAATTTCACGGGCCGAGATTTTAACTTATCGGCAAATCCAAAATTTAGTCACCCGACTCACGCTAGAGGAAAAACTTTCGCTCCTCGGGGGCGATGGAGCCTTCACATCTCCGGGAGTGCCCCGCCTACGTATCCTTCCCCTTAAAACAACCGACGGTCCCCTTGGAATTGCCAATGCTGCGGACTGGGAGCTGGGCGGCCCGAAGGCCACCGCTTTCCCCGCGACCATTGGATTAGCAGCCAGTTGGAATCCAGACTTAGTCCGAGAGGTGGGGGCGGCCATTGCCATTGAGGCCAAATCTCTTGGAAAAAACATGCTGCTCGCACCCTGCGTAAATATTATTCGGGTGCCTCAAAACGGACGAAACTTTGAGAGCTTAAGCGAAGATCCCTACTTAGCTGGCGAAATGGCAGCGGCCTACATTGAGGGAGTGCAAAGCCAAAAAGTTTTGGCCACCGTCAAGCACTTCGCAGCCAACAACCAGGAGACTGACCGTCTCTACCACAACGTCACAGTAGACCCCGCAGTTTTAGATGAGATCTACTTCCCCGCTTTTAAACGGGCCATCGATGCGGGCGTCTTAGCCGTGATGTCCTCATATAATAAATTAAATGGCGTGGGTGCCTCGGAAAACTCCTGGCTATTAACCGATGTTTTGCGCAAGCGCTGGGGCTTTAAAGGATTTGTACTCTCGGATTGGGGAGCCACTCACCTAAGCCAAACGGTACGCACCGTGAAAGCCGGACTCGACTTAGAAATGCCCTGGGCCTTTGTCATGGGCCGTGCCCCCATGTTGGAGGCCTTAGAACGCGAAGAGATTTCCGAAAAAGATATCGACGATAAACTTTTGCGAAGGTTTTATGCCATGAACGAATTGGGACTTCTTATTGGAGATCCTCAGGTTCACCCTACCGAAATTCCTCTCTCAGTTTTAGAATCTCACCGCCCTCTAGCCCTAAAGGCCGCCAAAGAATCTTTGGTCCTTTTAAAAAATCGCGATCAAAACTTGCCACTAAAAAACTCCATCAAAAAAATTCTACTTCTGGGCCCTAATGCGGCAGAGCTCCCTCTAAGTGGGGCCGGCAGCGGCCATGTGAATGCTTGGACTCGGGTGAATTTACCTGAAGCTTTAAAAATCCTTTTGCCCAAGGCAGAAATCACTGTTCGCTACGGCCATGAAGATCCTGCCCAACTCAAACGTTTGGTAAAAAGTTCGGAAGCTGTGATTTTTATGATGGGCCTCAACAAAGATTTAGAGGGCGAAGCCCGAGATCGAGACAGCCTGGACTTGCCCGCCGAACAAAAGAAATTAATACTGGATTACGCCGGTCTTAACTCAAAGTCTGTTGTGATTTTAAATTCGGGAGGAATGCTTCTCACATCTGAGTGGATCGACAAAGTTCCCTCTTTGATCCAGGCTTGGTACTTAGGTCAAGAAGGCGGTCATGCCTTGGCCCAAACTTTAGTGGGTCAGTACAATCCCTCAGGTCGCTTGCCCATCACTTACCTTGGAAAAGAAAGTGATTCTTGGGTGAAGGATACTTTCCCAGGCTTAAACAATGAAGTTGTTTATTCGGAAGGGGTCCTTGTGGGCTATCGCTCTTTGCAGGTTCGAAATATTCGCCCTGCTTTTGAGTTTGGCTTTGGACTTTCTTACACAAGCTTTGAACTTACCCGCTTACCCTCTCCCTCCTTTGACCAAGAAATTTTTAAAGTTAAAAATATTGGAAACTACGATGGAGAAGCCGTGGTGAAATCCTTCAGCCCCCACTCCACCCAAAAGTTTCGCCAACTTCGAGCCTTCAAAAAAGTCTTCGTTAAGCGCGGCGAAACTAGGATTGTGGAGCTTTGAGAAAAGGCGTCAGAGCACTTCCTGCGGACGTCACCCACCCTGCGACTACTGAACGGGGTCTATCTATCGTTCGATAGGCTACATTTTAACCCGAAGTTTTTTATTGAGCCTGCAAACTCAACTGTGCTTAAAGACCCTTTATGAGGATCTTAAAAGTCGAACGATATTTCATTATTATACTTTGCCTAGTCGCGGTGACCTCGCCCCGTACGATTAAGGGGGAAGTGATCACTTATGATCACAGGTTTAGTTCCGGCGGTAACTACCGCGATGCTTTGGATAGCATCGGACCCAGCGAATTAGATCCGCGAGTCCTCAACATCAATTTTAAAAATGGAACTGGCTTTCCGACAAGGTTTGCGACTCCAGAAGATGCTGATCGAGTGAGATCTCACCTCATGAAAATCTCCGCGATGCCAGATGTAGTTTTAACCATGTCTAACAGAAAGTCTCTTGTCGGCGGGATGTTTAGGATGGTCGGAGTCAGCTGCCGAACCCTTTTGTCTTCCGCGGCCACTCTAAAATTAAATCCTACCGCATTTTGGTTCAAGCCGGACGAAGTGATGGTCCATGATAGCCGCAACGGAGCAGTGGAAACGCTGGAGCAGACTGCCAGTCGTATGCGCTAAGAGGCGTCAGGTAACTTTTGCCACACGTCACCCACCCCAATTCTCCCTTGGATAGAACTCACTTAGAAGCCTTCACATAAATGTAGCGAAATTTTGCAATGCGAGTTATGAGCCCAAAAATGAATCGCAGCTATTTTTTGTTCCTAGCACTTACAGCATTTTCGCCCACTCTATTCGCCTTGCCTTTCGGTGATGCATTCCCCACACATTCCACGACCGTAGCCAACTGCCCCCACTATCTTAACTCCGTACAGCCTAGTCCCGAATTGATCCAAGCCTTATCCTCTTCTCCCCCATTGCTGACTGCCTCCGAAAGCACCCCTCGTCAGTTAAGAGTGGGGGATATTATTTCCTCCCCTTCCTTTGCTGAAGCCACTCTTTATGGCCCCCAGGAATTCCACCAAGGGCGCGCCCTTGCCCGATACCTCATTATTAAAAAACTCCCTTCAAGCGCCCAACCCGATCCCGTCGTTGCCATTGGTTTCGGTCACGTCTACCGACCAGGGGACGAGTACTGGAACGAATTTACGGCCATTCGCATCGACAACACTGAGAGTGGCTTAAAAATTCACGAGCCCGAAGAAAGAGTCTTCTTCAGCACTCTTTGGTTGCGCCATTACGACAATGAAGCCGAAGATATTCAGTGGTACGGGTATTTGGGCCCTGCGGAGTAGATTAATTCGTATCGTGCTGACAACGGGCCCATGCTCTCTCAAATTCGGCGACATCGATTTCAGTGCACCTAAATTCTTTGAAGAAATCATTGAGCGTCATTTTTGATTCAACAAAGCCATTCTTCATACTGAATAAACCTGCAGAGTGCCTTTTTTCTTTGGCAGAAGTACTGTAAACAATCGCACCAGATTCGCTTAACCCAATTTCTCTGGCTGGCTCGGATTTATCATCAACAAATTCCAGAAGGTACGTCCTAATACTTTCCTCTTGTTCAATTTGCTTTTGCATATTTTCAAAAGTCTTTGGAAAAAACTGTGAAATTATCAGGTCGCAAAACCCACTCCACCTATTTTCCTTCCGATCGATGTCAGGTCTCTCACAACGTAAATATTTCACAGCAAACTGAAACTATCATCGCGAGCTGTATGAGTACAAAAGCCTTGATTCTGACCATAAAGCAAAGATTGACGCCACTTAAGGATTATGAAGAGAATCCGATGGTATTTTCATTTCTGGGTCGATAAAATGAAAGAGTGGCGAAGCGGCAGTTCTCAGAAGCTTTGATCGAATTTCGTAAGCAGCGTGGCCTGCTCGCCAGCGCGCTTGGCTTCTGCATTTTCGCTGGAAATGCTCTGGCAGCGGCGCCATTAGGAGAGACTCGCGGAGCGTTCAGCCCGGGGAAGCCTGTTTGGCAGTCGGCTTCTGAACCGCCGCCTCACTGCGCGCTTCAGAATGCCGATGCAAAAAACCAGGCACCTCGAGCGGTCATCGAAATTTGCGCAGCGCTTTGCACCGAGTCTTTGAGTAGTCGCACAGACGATTCCCGCCGCAGCGTTCTCGAATACCGCCTTCTGCCCTCTGCCTTCACTCATTGGCTGGCTCAGGTTCTGGGAACAATCGAAGCACCGTCCGCGAGCGCGCGCGTGTCGAGTCGGTTATTCCGTATGTACAATGAAGCCAAGGCCGATCTCGACAAAGCAAATGCCTCGGTCGAGGAGGCGCTTCGTCGATATAGGGAATCAGGTGAGGAGATCCGGAGACTTGAAGTGAATTGGGATAATTCCTTCGCGCGGCGCGAGAAGAGAATCCGAGCTATCCAGGAGCAGGCGGATCGCCTGAGCGAGCATGCGGCGTCGAGGAGCACCGCCCGGGCAAAGGCCCATGCCCGAGCTAGCTTGGAAAGCTCCCTTAAGGCCTTGGGCGTGTCGAAGATCTCCGACCAAGGCATGGCAAGCGACGTGATTGTCACATCGCTTGAAGGCGGTCTTCTGGATGTGCAGACGACGATCGGCACGACGAGACTAGGTCTTCAGTTCGCTCCGACTCCGTCCCAGAGTCTGCGGCTTGAGCGCGTTGATTTCGTCTCACCCTCCCAGCCCAAAGCCTGGGCCATGGCTTGCGATCGAGTAGGCACGCTGCTGAAGACGAGCGTGAGCGAGGCTCCGCTAAGCTTTGCTCAATCATTGGTAGAGTATGAGGCGATCTTTAGGAACAAGACGCGGGAGGAAAGCTTAGAAGTACTCAAAGGCATCACCCGAAAGCTGATCGCCGCGCGCCGTCCCGGGAATGTCGCGGAGGCGGTGAGGATCGCCACGCAGATTATCGCGAATTCAGCCGCGAATCTGGCCGCATTGGACTGGGAGAAGATTCAGAAAATCGAGAAGAAGATGCCCATCTGGCAGTTACGGGAAATCCTGCTTCAGGATTCAGTCAAGATTCTCACGAAAGAGCTAAAGAGCGCCTTGCCGGCTATTAACCTCGGTGAGAAAGAGCGGAACGACCGCGAAATCGAGGATTGGATACAAAAGATTCGGTGGCCTTTGACCCAACTCGATTTTAAACTTCCTCACCTGAGAGAGTAGTGAATTCCCCGCTTGCATTCACACATTTTAAGAATTATTGAAATATGTGAAGGAGCCATCAAAATGGACAAAAAACCCCCCAAAGACCGCGACCTCTTTGGTTTTAGCCCCGAGGACTTGGTGGAAGACAACGCTCCCCTCAAAGCCGCTTATGAAGTCGAGCAC
Source organism: uncultured Bacteriovoracaceae bacterium (assembly GCA_964477895.1). Classification (GTDB taxonomy): domain Bacteria; phylum Bdellovibrionota; class UBA2428; order UBA2428; family UBA2428; genus CAYZFQ01. The sequence continues at coordinate 120,149 of CAYZFQ010000002.1, forward strand.
ATCGACTTTGAGCCCCCCGCCCTCGAGTTCGGTCCCGGTAACTTTCAGGCCATACGCCACACCTGTGAGGCCTTAGGCCAGGTTATGGAGGCCTGGGGCTTTAAAAAAATCATGGGTATGACCTGGGCCTTTTTATACCTCTGCCCCGAACCCGCCGCAGCCCGAGATATCTGCGAGGCTCTCAAAGTTTCTCCCGCCCTGGTCTCCATCACTCTCCAAGACCTTCTTCGTTGGGGTGTTGTAAAAAAACTCTCCCCCATGGGTAAGCGACGCGACTATTACATGGCTGAGCACGACGTTTGGAAGATGATCCGCCGAGTTCTTAAAGAACGCGAAAAGCACGCCATTGAAATTGTGCAACATAAGCTCCGCTCCGCCATCAAAGCCTTGGATGCCGAACGCGAAGTGAAGCCCGACCTTAAGAGCAAGCGCACCTGCCAGTTTCAGCGGATCCGCGTGGAGGAACTCTTAGGCATCACCGACACTTCTCTAGACCTTATGAACTGTTTTATTGACGACGGAAAAGTAGATGTAAGCCCCATCTTTTCTTCGCTAAAACCCTATACAACTTTGCTCCGGGGGCTTAAGAGTTGAGGGCTCATGCTAGGACTGAGTACCGCATTGAATCCCGACGATGATCTCAGCGTCGACCTCGAAGATGTCGAAAAAAAACTTCTCTCCGGGGTGCGAAGCAGTCTTCATCTGCCTGAAGTTTTAGCCGACCGCCTTGTGCGTGCCGGTGGCAAACGCATTCGTCCACTTTTAATGTGCCTCACCTATCGTAGCCTCAAACATAGTCGCCAAGATTTGTCCGACCGCGCCTCCCACTCCGACCTCACCACACTGGCCGCCGTGGCGGAATGGGTGCACACCGCGACGCTTTTTCATGACGATGTCATCGATGCCTCGCCCACGCGCCGCGAACATCCGGCTGCTCACGTCCTTCATGGAAACAAAGTGGCGATTTTAGTGGGGGACTTTGTTTATGCCGAAGCCTTTGCTTTGCTTATGGAGCGAGGACTCTTAGATCCCTCACGGGAACTTGCTCGCACCATCAAGAGCTTAGTGGAGGGAGAACTTCTCCAACATTCTGTTTACCTTCAGCGAAGCCTCAGCTTGGACGAATACGATCGCATTGCCAAAGCTAAAACCGCAGCTCTTTTTGCCTGGTGCACGGCCACGGGCGCCTGGGTGGCGGGCTATCCCGATTCTGAGAAGGCCTACTCTTTTGGCTCGGCCCTAGGCTTTGCCTTTCAAATGGCCGATGACCTTTTTGATACTTATTCTATCGATCCCGACACGGCGGCGTCTAAAGAAATTGAAGAATGGACGGAGTCGAGTCCGCCCTTTCCCATTGTGATGGCCAGTCAAAAATTTAAAGAAGTGAGTGAGCTCTGGACCGCTCTGAGTCCCGATGCCCAAAAAATTCGCCGCCTCCAAGAGCTCTGTCGAGATGAGGAAGTCCTTAAGAATTGCCGCGCTCGAATTAACGAAACTCTCGACTATGCCCGCAGCACTCTGAAAAACCTAGGCGACTCCCCTCAGCTGCGCTCGGCCATCGAGATCATCGCTAAGCGGGCAGACCAAGCTTACGGTGTGGCCCAACCCCAACTCCCGAGAAATCGCAGCTAAGGTATCGCGATGAGCGAAGAGCCAGCCAACACCGAGAACCGAAAAAACGAGCACCTTCAGATAAGTCTCGAACAAAATGTGAATTCCGAGATCTCGGCGGGCTGGGAAAATGTTCATATCCCGCACGTCGCCCTCCCTGAGATTAATTTTAAAAACATAAACCTCGAAACGAATTTTTTAGGGCAAAACTATTCTTGTCCCTTCCTGATTTCCAGTATGACCGGGGGAACTCCCCGAGGCGATGAGATCAATGAAAAACTTTGTGCTCTAGCGGAGTCAGAAAATATTCCCATGGGCGTGGGCTCTCAGCGGGTGGCCCTAGAAAATCGAGAGAAAAAAACCTTTGCCCTCCGCAAAAAATTCCCCCGAGCTAAGCTCTTCGCAAACATCGGCCTCGTGCAATTTAATTATGGCGTGACGGTAGACGACTGCCAGTGGTTGGTGGACGAACTCCAAGCCCAAGCCTTTATTGTTCATGCCAATGTTTTACAAGAAGCTATTCAAAAAGAAGGCGACCGCGACTTCTCAGGCCTCATCCCGAAGCTTGTAAAACTGAAGAAAAAAATATCCGTTCCTCTCATCCTCAAAGAAACGGGATGTGGGCTGGATCTTCAAAGCTGCCTTCAAGCTCGGGATGCGGGCGTAGATGCTCTGGATATCGCAGGGATGGGCGGCACACACTGGGGCTTTATTGAAGGTTTGCGGCACCCTGAGCGCCGAGCTTTAGGTGATATTTTTCGCAACTGGGGCCTTCCTACCGCAACAGCCTTGACCGAAGCCCTCCAAGGACTTGGCCCCACTTATCCGGTGATTGCCTCCGGTGGCATACAAAACGGACTGGATGCTGCAAAATCCCTTTATCTGGGCGCCCATTTGGCAGGAATGGCTCAGGCCTTTCTGAAGGCGGCTCAAGGTGACTTTCACAATTTAAAGGATTTCCTTGACCTACAGAAAGAAGCTCTCAAAATAGCCCTCTTCTGTTCGGGGTCTAAAAGTATTGAGGAACTAAGATTGAAATGAAAACATCAAGGTTAAAGGGATTTTATAAATTGGGTCGGGGCCAGCGTTTAGACTCGCTTCGTGAATTTAGCGGCCTTCCGGTAGACCAAGCCCGCCTTCTAGGACAAGACGGCTCCCTCCCCTTTGAGATTGCCGACTTATTTGTAGAGAATGCCATAGGCTCCTATCCCCTCCCCTTAGGTATAGCCACGGGCTTTAAGGTGAATGGCAAAGATTACGTGGTCCCCTTCGCAGTAGAAGAAAGCTCCGTTGTGGCGGCTGCGAGCAATGCGGCAAAATGGATATATGAGTCGGGAGGCTTTAGCGCCACCGCGCTGAAATCTGAAATGATTGGGCAAATTCAGCTCCTCGATATTTTGCCCGAGCACATGCCCCTGCTCGTTGAAAGAATTTTAGAACAGAAAGACCAGCTCTTGCAGATCGCCAACGAAACTCATCCGCGCCTTCTCATGCGGGGCGGTGGAGCTCGCGACATTGAAGTGCGCTCTTTCCCCACAGCCGAAGTTCCGTTTATGGTGGTGCATGTTCACCTCGATACCCGAGATGCCATGGGAGCTAACCTCGTCAACACTGTTTGCGAAAAGCTGGGGCCGACACTGGGCAAACTCTGCGAAGCTCGGGTCGGGTTGAAAATTCTTAGCAACTTGGCGGATCGTAAAATTTTTCGAGCGACCTGTCGGGTGCGACCAGAACTTTTGGAACTTAAAGAAGTTCGTCACACCGATAAATTTCTTCCCGGATCTGAAATCGCCAAAAGAATTTTTGAGGCCTATGTTTTTGCCGACAATGATCCCTACCGTGCCGCTACTCACAATAAAGGAATTATGAATGGAGTAGATCCGGTCGTTATTGCCACGGGCAACGACTGGCGCGCTGTGGAAGCCGGGGCTCATGCTTTTGCCGCGCGCAGCGGACGCTACCGATCGCTCAGCCGGTGGTTTGTGGATTCCGAAAACTTTCTCTGCGGCGAATTAGAAATTCCTCTTCAGTTAGGGACCGTAGGAGGGGTCACTCGCCTCCACCCCCTGGCGCGCATTTCGCTACAGATCCTGCAAAATCCCAATGCGGAAATTTTAGGCCAAGTAATGGCCTGTGCGGGCTTGGCTTCGAATTTAGCTGCTCTTCGCGCACTCACAACGTTGGGAATTCAGCGAGGTCATATGAAGCTGCACGCCAAGAATCTTGCCTTAGCAGCGGGCGCCCGTTGGGATGAGGTAGAAGTGGTGGGGCAGCGCTTGGTCCAAGATACGAATGTGACGGCCACGGCGGCTGAAGAAATCTTAGCTCTCCTGCGTAGCGAAAAAAAGGCGCGGCAACTGAGCGATCACGAGACGAGTTCTGAACTTTTGGCTCGTGAATGATTGAGGTCAAGGTTCCCGGCAAGTTAGTTCTCTTCGGCGAATGGGCCGTTTTGCAAGGGGCGCCTGTAATAGCTACGGCCTTGGAGTCTTATTTTTATTTGCGCTTTGAGCCTCAAGCTGAGACCACCCTACATATTGAAAGCCCCGAAGAAAACTTGAACTTTGGGGCCGAGTGGCCCCAGCAAGTCCCCACCTATGCCTGGCTTAAAAAATTACTCGACGCCTTTCCGGATCTGAGTTCCGGTCGTCTGACTTTACGTAGAGAGTGGGCCCTCAGCGAAGGCTTGGGCTCCAGCAGTGCCCTTTTTTTAGGATTTTTAGTCATAAGAAAAATTCTACGAGGAGAAAACTTTACACGGGAATCACTATGGCTAGAAGGACAGCCCTTACTTCAATCTATCCAAGGCGGTGGTTCAGGCATCGATTTGGCCACGCAGATTTTTGGGGGACATATATGGATGGATAATTCAGAAGTGAAAAGCTTCCCCCTCCAAGTTCCACCTGAACTGTGTCTGTTGCACACAGGCCAAAAGGCCACCACCGCCGACGAACTTAAAAAACGAGGACTCAACCCGGAGCAATTGGCTTTGCTTAAAAAGAGCGTTGTAGATTTTGGATTAATGCAAAATTGGCTCCAAAGTATGGAGTCCCACGCTCGCGTTCTTCAGGCCATTGGAGCGGAGCCTGAGTGGGTCACTAAACTGCGCGAAAAGTGGTTGAGCCAAAAGCTTATATTGGGACTTAAAACAACGGGAGCCGGGGGAGGCGACGCCCTCTTGGTTTATCTCCCCTCACCTGAGCGCGGGGCCTTTGAGGCCAGCATTCGCAAAGACTCGTATTGGATGAACCCTGCCCCATGGGGTGCAGCCGCCTTTAGCTATTGGCAGAAAGCCTAGCTTCTCTTAGAAGAGGGCAGCAAATGATAGCGGAAGCTTCGCCCAATATTGCTTTTATTAAATACTGGGGCAAAAAACCCAGCACCCAAGATGAAGACCGCAACATGGCGCTCAATCCTTCTTTGAGTCTCACACTTTCCCAAGCCCGCACCCGCGCTCAAGTCCAGCGCGCTTCTAAAAATCTTTTTGAAATTCAAGGCCAAGCCGCCTCAGAACTCGACCAGGCTAAGCTCCGGGCGCACATCCTCAGAGTTTGCAAGGCTTTGGGTCAGCCCGAGCAATCCTTCAGCATCCGAAGTGAAAATAATTTTCCTAAGGGCACGGGAATTGCCTCTTCGGCATCAGCCTTTGCGGCCCTGACTCTTGCCATCACGGGAGAAATTTTAGGTCGCTCACAAGCAGAAGACCTCCTAAAAAACGAAGGGAACTTTTTAAGTCGCCTGGCTCGACGAGGATCGGGTTCGGCGAGCCGCTCCGTGGCCGGCCCCTTTATGAAGTGGGATGGGGAGTCGGCCCAAGTCATTCCTTCAAACTGGAAACTTTACGACAGCATTCTCATTTTTTCGCGAGAGGAGAAAAAAGTATCCAGCTCTGATGGTCACCAGCTGGCCCTTTCCTCCCCCGATTTTCAAAAACGCCTCCAGAAGATTCCCGCCCGTTTGGCCGCGGTTGAAGCCGCCATATCAGAGAAAAACTTAGGACTCTTAGGTCCGGTCCTCGAGACTGAGGCCGACGAAATGCACCAAATTGCGGCCACGAGCCAGCCCCCCGTTCACTATGCCTTGGCCAGCACACTTAAGTTTTTGAAGATCCTTCGAGAGCAAAAGCATAGAAATTTTTATTACACTCTGGATGCGGGCCCCAATGTGCATCTGATTTCCGAGCGACCCGTAAAAGAAGAAATTTTAGCGATGCTGCAAGAGGCCAATCTCGAAGCTGAAATTTGGGAAGATTGGACAGGTCAAGGCCCCGTGCTAATCTCGGACGCATGATTCAGGCACTTTACGGTCTCAGCACTTTGATTATTCTCTGGGCCCTAGCTGGAGGACAAATAGACCTTTTAAACTCTCGCAGCCCAGCCTTGGGTCTGGGTTTAGTGCTTATGACTTTGGCCGCCCGGGCCTACACGAAAACAATTAAAGAATCCCTTTTAAAAGTGAGCGATTTTAAGATCGCGATTCCCGCAGGCCTTGTTCTTACAGGGCTAAGCTTTGGCTTTATTGCCCTTGTAAAAAACACCTCCTTTCTGGGTGGTGACTTAAGCGATTGGAAAAATCTTTCCGTCTCCTCTATTATTTTTATATCTTTTCTGGCTCAACCCGCAGCTGAGATCATTTCCCGCAAATTTTTGCAGCCCGCATGGGGTTTAAGCTCAGTTGCTTTTTTGGATGCTGTGACCGTGGGCTTTGGCGCAGCTCACGCCATTCCCTTCTTTATTTTTTGGGGAACTTCTTATCTTTTGGGTCGACTAGCGATGAAGTACACTTTGGGCTCCGCATTGGTGGCTCGAGTCCTCTGGTCCCTTCTTTTACTTTTCGGAATTAAGTTTCTTTAGGCATTGAGATGGCGCAGGCCCCAGGGAAATTTATTCTAGGTGGTGAACATAGCATTGTTTATCAAGGACGAGCTTTGGCCTTTCCCCTTCCTAAAGTGGCTTTGCAGTATTTAGAAAGTTCCCAGGGGGAGTCTGGATTTTTTTTGAACTCTGAAAAATGCTCAGATTCCCACACCCAAAACATCTACAAGCTCAGAGAAGCTCTCAAAATTAGAGCAAATTTTCACCGCATTGAGGTGCAAACCCAAATTCCCTTTGGAGCAGGCCTAGGCTCCTCGGCCGCACTCTGTACCGCCATGCTGCGCTTTCACTTTAAAGACCTCGCCGCTAAGGAGCTCGCCCTGCAGGCCCTAGAGGGAGAAAAGCTCTTTCATGAAAAGCCCTCCGGAGTCGATCCCTTTGTCGTGGCCATCGAAAAGCCTATAGCCTTTCACTCCCAAAGTCTGGAGTGGAAAGAAATCGAGTTGGAAAACTTTTACCGCCAAGACCTTTGCTTTGTCTTGGTAGATTCCGGAGAGCGACACCGAACACTAGAGGTGATCGAAATTGTCTCTAAGTTAAGAAAGGAATGTCCGCTAATTTTTTCTGATCTTATCGACGCTCTCGCTAGCAACGCAGAGTCCATGCTCAAGGCTCTGGCTCATGATCCCAAAAAAGATTTGGGGCGCCTCATGAACGACACTCACTTCAGGCTCTTGCAATTGGGAGTTTCGACCGAGGCGCTCGACGACTTGCAGGCCAAGATGCTCCAACTGGGCGCTCGAGGGGCTAAGCTCACAGGAGCCGGCAAGGGGGGCTTTATGCTTTGTCTTTTTGAACGAGAGGCCTTTGAAAGTATCAAAGGCCAAATTCCTCAGCCTTATTTTGAGGGGTAAGCCATCATGCGCTTGCGACGCTGCTGCTCTCGAGCGTCGACGACATTTTCTTCGGGCAATTCATCGCTCAGCTTTCGCAAGCTTGCAAAGGAGCGCTTGCCTTGGCTCAGCATCACCGCAGCCCATGCGTTTACATGGGCACCTGTTTTAGTTTTGCCAATGAGTTGGGGCGAACGATAGGCCGACTCTTCTAAAATTTGCCTAACCTGAGCCATTTTTAATTTTGGATTCTCAGTCATTACGAGAGCGGCGATTCCGCTCACAAAGGCCGTGGCTTGGGAAGTGCCGGTCATAAAACCGTAACCTTTGTTGGGTAAAGAGGAGAGGATAGCGTTGCCAGGAGCGGCCACATGAACCTTGCTAAGGCCCCAGTTTGAAGAGGGCAAGATTTTTCCGCGGGTGTCGATAGCGGTCACAGAGATGATGTTTTGAAGATCGTATGCGGCCGGGTAGTAGAAGTCTTTATCGGCGTTGGTGTGCTCGTTACCTGCTGCAGCCACAACCAAAATACCTTTTTCTTCGGCTCGCTTTAAAGCCTGGAACTCTGGCTTGGAGAACATGGCCCCACCTCCGGAGTAGTTAATAATTGTAGCGCCGTTATCCACAGCGTAGTTAATGGCTTTAATCGTGTTTTTGAGATTCTCGTCACCCGAGGCGCGTTCATCATAATAGCGCAGAGCCATGATGCGAACACCAGGGCAGACGCCACGGAAAACTTCGCCGGACTTGGTGTTGCCACTAATGATGCCTGCGATATGAGTTCCATGACCGTGATGGTCTACAAGGAGTCCAGAGTTTCGAGCAAAGTCGTAACCATAAATGTCGTCTTCATAGCCATTGCTGTCATCGTCTTTTTTATTTTTTCCAGAAGCCTCTTTGGAGTTAATCCATAAAGAGTCTTTTAAGGCAGGGTGATTCATATCTATACCGGTATCAATAATGGCAACCACGGCAGTGGACGTGGCACAGTCTCCGCCCACAGCTTTTTTAGCCACCGACCAGGCTTTCAAAGCTTCAATACCCTTACCCGAATGCATGCCCCACGAACGACGCATAAGCTCTTGGGAAAAAGCTAAGGATTGATAACCAAAGAGAATAACCAGGGCGAGAATAACTTCCGCAACGGTCCTAAAGCGGCTCGCTTTTTTAACACCTAAAGATGACATAAAATCCTGCTCCTTATTGATCGCCACAACACTCTAAGGGGAATTATTGCAGGCCCCATGCCAAGTAGGATTCTCATATATGAGAGCTGGGAAGCAGATCGGGCAACGCCGCACGACTTTTCCGTAACGGGTAAGAGGGTGTCTAAAGTTTAGACAGGGAAGGCGTCAGTGAACTTTTTGCGGACGTCACCCACCCTAGCGCCTAAGCCGGGTCAGTTTTAACTCAAACTTCGGGCGAGAGCGTGAAAATTTCTAATACTTATTTTAGCAGTTTAACACCTATCGCAGCTCCCCCGAGAGCGGGTATCGCGTTAACTACTCCATTCAACAAACAATCTCGAAGCAATGACACCTTTGTCGAGTGAGACGAAGTTCCCATCGACTTGAGCTGGGAACAGTACGGAGAATAAGATAGTGGCGACACGACTGGCGCCTCTAAACCCGAAACGTTACATTTACCCACAGCAGATGAAACCGCAGGCACAGCCCAAATCGCATCGGCGGCTGATAAGGCCATAGTTGTTGTCTTTGCTATCGTCCCTACTTTTTGAAGATTGGAAGCTACGGAAATCATCTCTGCGGCCGAGGCAAAACGTGCACCCGTTGCAGCAGCTCTAATAACTGTCCCACTCCCAAGCGTCGCCGCCATTAAGGTCAAACTAACTCCCGCATCAACCCAAAAGTCATTAACTCCTTTTGCTTTGTATCTTTCTGATTGCCTGCACTGAGCCGCAGCGAGCGCATTCTTCTGTGCTTGATCAATTCCGCTAATGCTCTCGAAATTCAGCAACGGAGCGTCTTTTAGCGCCTCTTGCACCACATTGTACTTGTCGAGACTATCATCCTTCAATGAAATCGCACCATTGGAAAGCAGAGATGCAGGAGAGCTATAATTGAGCGCAACTTTTTTTGTGTTGTCCCAGGCCTTTGAGAGACCTTTAAAGCATTCTTTTCCTAGCAGGCAACCTGCGCCATTTGCAAAGTTTCCGTAGGCCCTAAGCAACGCACTTCTTGTTTTCTTTAGGCGATTTGAAAGCGCTGATTTTATCGCGACTGTGTTGCTCCCGAAATCACTATAATAACTTTTCAACTTAGAACCGCCGGCTTTAAGGGGGTCAACGCGTACAGCGTAAGCACTTCCCGATCTTCCTGGGACAATGCCAAATGATTCATCGACCACCCACGGAGCCAACTTCAACGCAACTTGCTGGGCTGATGCTAATAGGTCACACTTTTTCTTTTCTTCGGGTGTAAGCCTTTCATAAGTTAACGTGTTGTCGACTCTCAGTCGAAAATTATCTTTTAGGGTATCCGTATAAAGATCTCCCGATTTTCTGCTTCCAAGATCTGCCTCTGTCTCGCATGTGCGGATACCTTTTCCACCATTTATTGATTTCTTTGCACTATTAAAAACTATTTTTCTAATTTCGCCCCAGTCATCAACCCTTTCATTTGGATTAATCGTCTTCATCCATTTCTCGGCGTCAGCCTGCAAATCAATTGAATTAAATTTGCTTACATCTCCAAATGGATCCTCAATTTCACGAGCGATACGTTCAAACGCGTTCATTACTTTCTCAGTGGATCTGGTCATGATCTCGAATTCTTCGGTCTTCTTGTCTGCACAATTGGCTTGGATGTCTCGACACCACCGCACTACCTCCGGCAGAGCACTTCCCGCATTACAGATTTCGTCGTTAACTGTTGAAGTGTCACCCAGAATAGAGTCAATGGAGGCAATACCCTCCAGAGCCCCCTTCATTCCCAAATCAAATCTTTTAAGAGCGACATTGCTTCCAGCAATAACTTCTTCGACAAACTGATTATTCGCAGAAAGTTGAGGAATTTTTGCACATGATCTTGAAAGGTTGAGACTTATTCCAACACTTAATTCTTTATTACCAGAAATGGATTCTTCAAACTTGTCGGAACTGAACCCAGAAAAAGTATTTGGGCACTTTGAATCAACATTTCCCTTAAAGATCCCGGAAACATCTAAAAAACTGAACTTGCCTTTCCCTTTATCGTACTGCCGCATGATAGCTTCAGTGATTGGGCAAGGAAAGTACTGATTATCACCACGCATAACTGTAAGGTGGGCGGCATGTGTCGTCTCTTTATCTTGGGTTGAGGCATAGGTGTTCGGAAGAATAAGCGTCGCTACAATAATTTCTAGAACAATTAGTTTATTGCAGAAATGCTTCATTCCTTCTCAACACCTACGCTCCATTTGCTATCAAGCGGCCCAAGATAAAAAACTATAGTTCTTTTTCGCTATCGTATTTGCGGATAAAACCAGTTGGTAGTGAACTGCTGTAGCCTCAGATCAAGAGCATCTCCGTAATCAATGGCCTCTTGATAGTACAACCGTTGAAATTCCTGTGTTAACGCCTCACGATATGCCCTGTCTCGAGATGCCTGACCTAGATTCATGTTTTCATATCCAGGTCTGAGAGGTCTTCCACTTCCAGCAGAACCTCCAACATTAAAACGAAATGTCTCATTCACAAGCACATCGAGTGTTTCTTTAATTTGACTATCAGTCCACGGCTCAGACCGTCGGTCTGCTCTGCGAAGATCGAGGTTACTTTTTTCAATTTTATCCATTCGATCGCCTATAGATTTATATCGCACATACTCTGGAGAATTGTAATTTCCCGCACTAAATTGCTTCTGAACTTGTTCGGACATGCGCGCTCTCTCTTGCCGTAACTTAATCCACTCATCGTAAACTTCTTGCTTAACAGTACCAGGGCGTTTCACTTCAGGCAGTCTCTTTGCGGTGGATGGATTTTCTCCTGTAATCTTAGCGGCATCACCGAGCAGATCATCTAACTGATGGCCAACTAATGTTGAAATATCTGTAGGTTTTTCGCCCTTCAAAATTTTCAATACTTCGCCATCAATCAAAGCCGGGTCTTTGACGCCCCTCTCAATTGCCTCAGCAATGTAATCAGCTGCCTTGGCTTTTGAAGCGTCATTTAATTTACCAGCTAGACTAATCTGTTGTGAAACTTCTGCAGGAATTGTTCTGATTGTGTCCTCAAGGGTTTTCCGAACGAAGGCTCTATCGACAGCAACTGACTTAGCCTTGCCGGCAACTTCAATTCCGGCCGTAGCTCCGTGAACAAGCTTACCCTCAGCTCGACCTTCCTTTGCTACGTCAGAGCCAACTCCAACAATTTTGAAGAGTCCAGTTAACCAGCTTGCATGAGCACTTTGCTGCGCAACTAGACCAAATATGATTAATAGCCGAAAAATGTTTTTTCTGACTGAATTCATCCAAACCCCCATTGGCAATATATCAGAAAATTTCGTTCTGCCGAATATTTGCTATAACTAACTAAGGGGCTGAATTATCGTGCGACGCCCCATTTGTGACTAAAAGTTTAGACAGGGAAGGCGTCAGTGAACTTTTTGCGGACGTCACCCACCCTATAGGAGGTCATCTACATCCACACATACAAAGGGGGCTCCAAAACTTAACCCAATCTTAACCGCGAGACCCATGAGCAAAGGGCTATAATTTAAAGTGGTGAGAGCTCTTCTAATTTCTATTCTATTTCTGAATGCAACCGTCGTGAACGCTACCCCAAAAAAAGATCCTCTCTGCGGCTCACTTCGAATCTTTCCGGAGATCCCGCAGCACGACCTCATCAGCCGACCCGCTGCCCTTATTTATCTAGCCAATTACCCCGCTTTTGTTCGCAGCAAAAAATCAGGCCCAGAAGAAGTCCCCATGCGAGGGTTTTTACAAAAAACACTTCAAGAAGTGATGGGCTACTACGAAATACTAAAGCTAAATCTCCCACCCACCCGAATTAACAAAGAGGAAAATGCGCTGATCCGTGAGCTGCATAAGGATTGGGCCCAAAGTTTATCGGATCCCTCAAGTCATCCTACAAAATTGACTCAAGTAAAAATGCAAAAGCTGGCCAGCAATGTTTACCGTGTAGAAGGCAAAGAACTCATCGCTCGCCTGGTCGCCAACACCCTCACTCCCTCCCCCAGCACCCTAAACGAAATCCAGCCCTCCAAAGCTTTCTACGCGGCTTTCGCGAGTGACCTTCAAAAGTCTCTAAAGCTTAAACTAGGATACGAAATACAAACAGTTTGGTTAGAAGGTGTGGATGAGTCGGGTGCTGCTTATGCAGGGCCCGCCGTTCTTAGTGACCTGGCTCAAGGAGAAACCCACTTCGCCCAGTATCGCGACCAAGGCATTAACTCCTTCAGTGGTCAATTTAACAATGACTATCTTTCCCAAGTCATTGGCTTTGAATTTATTCTTTCCAACCAAGACAACAATGCCACCCAGGTCGCCTTTGAAATCAAAAAGCCTCCCTCAAAATCCACTCTTCGCGCCTTCGATTCGGACCTCATATTAGAAAGCGCCATTCCAGCCTTTCCCAGGCTGGATCCAAAATCCCCAGAATTCCAAGACCCCAACCGGCTCGGCGACTTGGGACTAGTCTTGCCCCTGCACTACAGCGAAAATATGGTCCTAGGCCTCAAAAACTTTTTGTCGTCTAATCGCAAAACGATGCCTAGTTTCTCTTACCTAAGCCCTAGCCAACTCAGTATTTTGGAATTTCGTATGCGCTGGCTGCGTCAACACTATAGCGAAGTTTTTAAAAATCGCCGCCGACCCTGAGGGCCTTAAAATCCCGAAAGCCTTTGACCCTTGAGCCGCCCTAATCTATTCCCAAGACATGGCAAAACTTAGAGGCGAAGAACTTCTCCAAAAACTTAATTGGCGTTACGCCGTCAAAAAATTTGACCCCGCAAAAAAACTTAGCGCAGCCGAATGGAAAGTTCTAGAAGATGTCCTCATTCTCACTCCCACTTCCTACGGGTTGCAGCCCTATAAGTTTTTGGTGATTCAGGACCCGAAACTCCGAGCTCAGCTGCGTGCCGTGAGTTGGAACCAATCCCAAGTGGAAGAGGCTTCTCACTTTGTGGTTTTTCTGGCCCGTGAAACAATGGACGAGGCCTACATTACAAAATTCATCGCGCGCAACGCCGAGGTCCGCAACACGAGCCCGGATAAATTTCAGGGCTATAAAGAGCTGATGCTCAAAAACCTTGTTCAAAACAACAGCAAAGACATTCCCGAATGGTCCGCCCGCCAAGCCTATATTGCTTTAGGAAATTTAATGACAGCTGCAGCCACTCTCGACATCGACACCTGCCCCCTAGAAGGACTTGACCCGGTAAAATACGACGAGATTTTAGGCCTCAAGGGCAGTGGCTATTACACCCTAGCCGCTTGTGCCGTGGGACACCGCCACGCAGAAGATGCCTATGCCCAAGCCACTAAAGTGCGGTGGGAACGCAAAGATCTCATCGAATTTCGCTAATTTTTATTGGCTAAGTTCTGAAAATATTTCTTCACAAATCCAGGGATTAGCAAAGTGCGCCGTGCCCACCTGAACCACTTGGGCTCCCGCTGCAAAGTACTCTTTCGCATCAAAGGCATTCATGATGCCCCCTATCCCGCAGAGTGGAATTTTCACCCGATTTGCCACTAAATCTGTAAGGCGTAAAGATACCGCCTTCAGCGCGGGCCCCGAAAGCCCCCCAAACTTACGTCCGAGTAACCAGGCCGATGTCTTGGCCGCAGTTCCACCCGCGGCCTGCACCACCGGAAGCCCCGCGGGCAAGGTGTTGGAAAGCGACAAAGCCGCCGCACCATTGGCTTCAGCGGCTAAGGCTAAGTCCACAGCATGGTAAGGGTGCGGTGAGAGTTTCACAATTAAGGGAATCGGGCCGGAAGCGGCCACGCAGTTTTTCACCAGCTCACCCAGAAGCTCAGTAGAAGAGCCAAACTCCGCCCCTCCCTTATCCACATTGGGACAAGAAACATTCAGCTCAAAACCCGCAAGCCAAGCGCTATTATTTTTCTGCGCGTGCGCACGCAGCTCCCGAATCACATGCACATAATCTGTAAGCGACGAGCCGAAAACGTTCACCCAAATAGGGACCGGCACGTCTCCCTGGTCATAGCGATTCACGTAATGACTTAAGAATTTTTTAAGTCCTGGATTCTGCAAACCAATGGCGTTGATAAGGCCCACTCCATGTCCCACTTCCACAATTCGAGCTTGAGGAGCTCCCAACATTTCTAGGGGACTCACTCCTTTAGTGAGCACGGCCCCGAGCCCCACTTTGGGAAAGTAGCCCCCGTCGACGGCTTCCAATCCCCACCCAAAGGTGCCCGAAGCGGCCCAAAGGGGACTGGAATAGTGTCGCCCCAAAAACTCCACAGAGCTCATAAAGACCCCGTTTTGCGAAATTTAAAATGTTCTCTAAGGTCTCTCGATTCAAACCAGGGACCCTCCAAGCAACATCTCTTGAGTCCTTCTTGGGTGGAAACGCTGCAAGAAAAACAAAAGCCAATGCCGCAGGCCATTTTTTCCTCAAGACCCAACCACAAAGGAAGAGACGCTAAAGAGGGATGACTTTTTAACTCCTGATCTAAGGCTTGCAACATGGCGCTGGGTCCGCAAGCTACAATATTTTTAAAAGATTTCTTAAGGGCCTGAGAAAAAGCTCCACTCAAAGCTTGAGTGATACGACCTGACTCGGCCCCATTGGCGGCATCGGCCCCACTTTCAAAGTATAAAAGTTGGGGACGAAATTCTTTTTTCTCGTTAGCCAAAAGTTGATCGTAGGACTGCGCTTCGCGCTCCCCATGTATCCAAAAATCATCACTTCGTCCCAATTTTTCGCGCCGGTGCTTTAATATAGGGAATACCGAGGCGGCCCCGACTCCTCCCGACATAAAAAGCATGGGAGCCGGATCTGCCAAGACGGGCAGAGCCAAGCCCAAGGGAGCGGTCACCGAGACAGGTGCTCCCGCAAGAGACTCGTTAAAAAGTTCTTCCGTTCCGCCGCCCAATCGCCGAACCCACAAATCCATCACAGAGTTTTGCGACTCACCTGCCCTTTGCCAATCTACAATCGCGAAGGGGCGCCCGATGATGTGCCGACCCCAGCGCAGCATCACAAACTGTCCCGGTTGCCAATCGCGAAAACCTTGAAGTTGCAAAGTCAATCTGAAATCTCGGGAGCTCGTAGCGATAGGTTTTTTGAGAATCTGGCCTTCAATAAAAGAAAAGTTTTTGGCGTCCCGACATTCGACCTTAGACATTCTCGTGCTGCTCACCCAATTTTGCGTCCAGATCTCGTAAAAACACGAGAGCATCTTCTCCATTGGAGTAATAGCCCTTTCTCTGGCCTATTTCTTTAAAAAGAAATTTTTTGTAAATTTTTAGGGCGGCTTCGTTAGAGGCCCGAACCTCCAGTCCCAGAGTGCGTATCCGTCGACGAGGCGCCTCAGCTAAAAATTCTTCCATCAACTTAGTGCCCCAGCCTTTGCCCTTTTGCCTCACGGCCCAATGCATGATCCAAGCCTCAGAAGCGCTCTTTCGAAAAAACAGAAAGGCTTGTACTCGCCCCTCTTCGTCCACCAAATTAAAAAGCTCGCTGGAGTTCAGACTCAGCTCCGCCTCATAGTCTTCTAAGTCCCAGCCGGGACCCGAGTAGGCCTCACGCTCGATATCATAAAGTTCCTGCGCCGTGGGTTTCATAAAAAAAGCTGCACTTTGTAGCGAGATTTGAGTTGTTTGATCATTTCCGCGATGAGGCGCTCAGATATTTTCTCAGCTTCTCGATCAGCCTGGGGTTTACCCTCAGCTTGTTTTCGACCCATTTCCACTTTTTCATCCAAGGCCAATCGCAAAAGATTTTTTTGGCGCAAAATTTCTTTAAGTTCCAAGGTACTCAAGTCAAAATCACTCATAAATATCTTAAAGCGATCACCCATTTTCTTTTTCAGGGAAGCCACTTCCGCCTCAAGCCAATCATTTCGGACTCGCTCAGCAGCAAAAATTCGACTCTCCTCATAAACCATTTTCTGAAGCAGCACTCTTTGCAAGTATTCTCCCTGCTCCTCGGCCGTGAGAGCCCGGCGACCCTCCGGAGGAAATTCCTCTGGATTGTCGATAAAAAAATCAATGGCCACCTGGCGATTGGAAATGGAAGACGACGTGGAATTATCCATGCTTTGATCTAGACTTGACGGACGATTGCTCGTTCCTACCGAAGGCAATTTGGCGAGAACCTGAATCTCAATTTTTTTTGCGAATAGAGGCTGGCTGAGCAAAGCGAGGCCGCTCACAAAAAAACGGATCCTAAAAAAACCCATGCTCAACGCAATCCTTCTTTACTATGTCGCACAAAAGATTTTAAGGCACCTTGAACCTCTTTCATGCCCACACCTTTCATGGCACTCACCCAAAGAGGCTTTTGCATCGAACGCTCCACAATAAAGTCCCAAACTTTTTCGCGCCCCTCTCGGTCCTTAGCCTTAATCTTATCCTCTTTTGTAAAAACAAAAAGAAAGGGCTCGCCTTGGAGCCAGCGAAGAAGGTCTCGCTCTAAGGCCTCGGGCTTACGCGTAGGGTCAACCAACCACACCCACAAGATATCGTTGCTGCGGCTCTGCTCCCGCAGCGCTTCTAGCAAGACATCCCAGCGTTCGAGTATCTCGGCACCTCGGGGAGCAAAACCAAAACCGGGCACATCCACAATTTCTATAATGCTGTTTTCGCTATTTCCCATCTGCAAGTGGGCCGCCACGATTCCTACTGTTTTTCCGGCCTGCGCCGAGGTTCTAAAAAGTTTGTGCGGGTGAAGAAGAAAATTCAGAAAGGAACTTTTGCCCACGTTTGATCGGCCCAAAACCACAAGTCGGGGATACTTTGAGGTGGGAATATCGGCCGAGGCCAAGACCGTGAAGGAAAGTTTTGCCGCACCTAAGCCCATAAAGAAGCTTTAAGCACTTCCGTAGCTGTGGAGGCCACTTAAAACGAGATTTACTCCTAAGAAGGCAAAAACTAAAATTAGAAATCCTCCAATAGCGACCACCGAAAGAAAATTAGGCTTCCAGCGCATCAGGAGCTTGCCATGGAGGTAAATCAAATAAGCCATCCAAGTGATAAAGGCCCAGGTCTCCTTAGGATCCCAGCCCCAACTTCGCCCCCAGGCGTAGTAGGCCCATATGGCGCCCGTCACCAATAGAAGGGTCTGGAAGGGAAAGGCAAAGAGAATGTTTTTGTAGGAAAGTTCATCTAAACGCTGAGCCGTGGGCAAGCTTTGCAAAAAGGCTCGGTAACGTGACCCTAAAAGTAAATAAATGGCACAAAAGAGAAGGGTCATAAACATAAGTACCATCAGGTAAGAATTGGAATGAAGACTTAAGGTGGGACTGTGATAGACAGCAGCCGTCACAGCTCCAAAAAATCCCACAATTCCCAAAGTCCCCAGCGAAAACAAAATCACTCCCGCCTTATTCCAATCTTTTCCGTGCATCGCCGCATCTAAGGCCGAAGGAGACAAGGGCACTCGACCGCGGTTCTTAGATTCCCTTTGGCCTCGGCGGTACATCACACCCATCGCCCCCAAAAAGCTGAGAAAACTTAGGCCCACAAAATAGTTGGCCACGGGAACTTCTTCCACTCGAGTCATAATAGGACCTTTGTCGTACTCACGGTACTGGTCGCGAGCCTGAACCTCTTTGCCGTTTTCCAAAGTGCGGGTGACGGTTTTGGCCATCACGATTTTTCCCCCCACAAAAAAGTCATCGCCAGCCGCAATCCCTAAATTGAGAAGGCTCATAAAGGCTAAGCCTGCGCCAATTTTTGAAAGTGAAACTCCATTGCGCATAAGCTGTAAAAATGCGAGGCAACCCGCAATGGAAAAGCCCGCATAACTAAGCATGCCAAAAACCACGTGAATTTTTAACCAATTGCTTTGAAGTGCAGGAATAAGCGGTTCCACTTCTTTGTTGGAAGTCATCACACTCATGCCCATCAAACAAAAAATCAATGGACAGGCGATGAGCCCCAAAAGCGAGATCTTCCACTTGTGCAAAATCCAAACTAAAAAGAGTGAAAGTCCCCAGGCAAAAAAGATGAGCGACTCATATAGATTGGTCCAAGGGGGGCGAGAAATTCCTCCCAAATACCAACGCATCAGAAGACCTGCCGTGTGGGCAGCAAAAGCCAAGAGCACGGCCCACGATCCCAAGCCTCGCCAAAGCTTCTCGTTTTTGCCGCCCACTGCGGCCACAGCAAAAATAAAAAAGAAGCAGGCCGCTAAGTATAAAAATGAAGCGGAATTTAGAGACAATACCGAAAAATTAAAAACGTCCACTATGAGTGACTCCTTAGGAAATCCGACCACTTTTTAAAACGAGCCGAAAAATTCAAAGGCAAGCGATGAGTGCTTGCCGTAAATAAAATCTCACCTTGGTCGAAGTTTAGGTAGTACTTTTTGTGAGTCACAAACAAGGCCCAAAAAGTTCCAATAAGCATTCCCAAAGTCCCCAACCAGTAAATCGGCGCTCCTGGATCGTAACCAATCTGCAAACCGGTAAAAAACATTTCTTTAAGGTCATCTAAAATCACCCCGTAGCTCGACTGAGGCCGTCGATCTAAATCAAAGAAGGGGTAATCCTTCAAAACCCAAAAGGGCTCTCCCACGGGCTGAGAAGCCTTAAACTCTTGGAACTGAACTCCTGGACCTAAGTTTTGAACATTTAAAGATCCTCGAATGGGGACAAGACTGATCCCTCCTAGTTCCGGAACTTCCTGAA
This sequence comes from uncultured Bacteriovoracaceae bacterium, assembly GCA_964477895.1. Taxonomy (GTDB): domain Bacteria; phylum Bdellovibrionota; class UBA2428; order UBA2428; family UBA2428; genus CAYZFQ01. Next base: position 139,311 of record CAYZFQ010000002.1, read on the forward strand.
CCTCACCCATTTTTGTGCGCAAATATATTTGCTGAGCACTGGGATCTTTTTTGCTGACTAAGCGCGCCCGCACATCAAAGTCTCCCAAGGGACCATAAGAAGCTTGGTAAAAAACAAAGTTTTCAAAGGCAAAGGGCGAATTCACCCGAATGGTCTGCTCGGCCTGAAGCTTAAATTCCGGACTCGTTTTGTCGGGCCGGTAAACACCCAGGTGCGACACAAAGTCCTGAGCGCGTCCGGGGTAATCCGGATAAAACTTCACATCAAAACTTTCAGCCTTAAGGCGAAAACCCAAAAGTCGTTCGTTACCGAGTCCACCCGGTGCGGGCACCAAGCCACTGGCCTTGCCTTCTTTGAAAATCAAAAAACTATCCACCGCCTGGCCCGCGGGAATATTGGCCGCACCTTCAAAACCATAGAGGGCAGAAATGATGGCCCCTAAAAAAACCAAGAGCAAAGAGCTGTGCACCAGGTAATTTGCGATGCGCGACCACTGTCCCGTTTGCCAAAAAACTTGGAAACTTTGGGGAGAATCTTCTAAGAGCTGCACTTTGGCCCCCCGAGACTGCAGTGCCAGAAGCAGTTCTTCTTTTAACGCCGAAGCTTTTTTGGAACTGCGCCACTGCGAAAAAAATTCGGAGTTCTGGGTGTGAAAGGTTTCCTTAGCCCAACGCACAGGCCGAGCCCGAGCCAAACGCCACATCTGCGGCCATCGCTCAACGGAACAAGAAATAAGATTCATGGCCAAAAGACCAATCAGGCCGGCATACCAAAAAGAGTGGTAGGCCGAGAAAAGCTGGAGAAAACTTCCGAAGCGCCAGAAGTTGTAATCGTACTGCAAGCCGGGATCCACGTTAGAGATGTTAAATTGCAAAAAAACGGTTCCGGGTATCGACAACAAGAGCAGGGCCACAAAGACCACGAGGGTCAATTTAACCGAGGCCAACTTAAGCCAGAGGCGATCCACCCAGGTCCAAAAAAAAGGCATGGCGATGTTCTATCTTTACTGGGCCGAGGGTCAAGGCAAGCCCATGCTAATGCACTGCATTATCTTACTTCGCCAAAGGCAGCAGGGGACCCTAGACTATGAGCTATGAAAATCTCACTCAGCCTTCTCTCGCTCACGCTTTTAGTTTTGTTCGTAGCCCGCTGTGCCCCCACCCAAGCCAAGGCCTCCGCTCCGCCCCCGCTAGGCGCCCAAAGCCCGCAGAGAGAACTCCTGATTGCTTTTAAAAGTTCTGAGGCCGCAGCGGCTCGTGCGGCTCTTTTTAAAAAGCATGATTTGCGAGAAATCCAAAAGGTGGGCACTAGTGATTTGTATCTGGTGGAAGTGAATGGGGCGCGAGCCGTCAAAGACGTTCAGGCCCTTGTGCAAAAGGAAGAGGGCGTGAAGTATGCCGAACCTAATAGCAGGATGAAGACTTTTTAGGATTTAAAATCTATCTCACATTAAATTCAGTAACCAAAACATCGGAAATTTTCCCCGAACCCAACATTAAATTAACTTCTCTTAAGAGATCCGTCTTAAATCGAAGTAAGCCCTGGGTCGTCAGCATATCTTGCTTTGCGCGCTCGCTGGCCATTGAAGAAACCATGCTCTGAATCTCAGTGCCTCGGCGCTCCACTTCATTTTGAACATCCATCGACTTCACTTCAAAGGAAAGGTTTAAACTTAGCATACCGTCTTGGCGGCGCCCTTCGCGCAAAGAGGTGTAAACCTCTGGCACCTTCACATAGCGGGAACCCAAGCTCACCTTAAGGTCACTTTTAATAAGAGAGGCGATATCTCGAGCGGCTTCAATTTGCGGCTCTACAAGATCATGGCCCTCTTCCATTTGGCCATCTTGGGCTGCCAAAACTTTCTTAGGAATTTTAGGCCCACCTAGAACCACTTCCTCAGGGGCTTCGGCTCCATGGGGCGCGCCGGCTTCGGCATGCTCATCGGCCATTTCTGACCCGTGAGAGTCTTCGTGATCGCTCGGCACTGAGGCATGGTTTTTTTCTTTGATGACTTTTACAAAAACATAGGTGCTCGTAGCAAAGACACCCAAAGCCAAAAGCATCACTAAGGTTAAAAAACGCACGAGCAAAGTTTCACGCGGCGCTTTTAAAATCAGCTTCAATAATGAAGGCGGCCTCAGAGGCACCTGTTCTTCTACAGGTGCGGCCTCCGGCGCCTTCTCTTTAGTTTCCGACACTCCTTGTCTTTTCGGATCAAACTCAAGAAATCTTAAGTTTCGACCGATAAAGACTCACATGGATAAGTCCGAAAAGTTTCCTATTGAGGAAGGACCCGATTACCGAGACGCCACGGGTGAATATCTTCCCGTATCCATTGAAGGAATTGAATTAGGCGTTTTAGATGACTTCGACATTTTTGTTAAAGCATCGGCCGACTATTTCCTCGTAAAACCCCGAAATTCCAAGGCTGAACCGGGCCTGGTAAAACGCTACCTACCCTTAAGTCCCTACCTTTATCTGCGGGCCAAAGACCGAGATGCTTACTTTAAGAAAATTGAAGAGGCCACCCCGCTGCTTATCAAAGACCCCAACGTGCCCCTGCGGGAAAAGGCGGCTCTGCTCACCGACGCCGCCGTAGAAATTGTAGATCGTATTTTTTCTGATCCCGGGAATCCTAAAACCATGGGAGCCGCCAAGCGCTACACTGAGAATTGCGTCCTTTTTATCGGTAGCGAACATCAGGCCTTTCTGCACCTAGTCGATTTATCCAACCACGATCACTACACCTATGCCCACTCTGTTGGCGTTGGGGCTTATTCGATTGCCTTAGCTCGAGAGATGAAAATTTATTCCCAAGAGCAACTGGCCGACATCGGCCTGGCCGCCATGCTCCACGATGTCGGTAAGTGCATGGTGGATCCTAGTATTATCAATAAAAAGGGGCCGCTAAGTGAAGCCGAGTGGGCCATCATGAAAAAGCACCCCGAATTTGGTGCTGAAATTTTACGAAGGCACCGAAATCTCTCCCCCATTGTGGCCTTAGCTGCTGAGGGTCACCACGAAAGTTTACTGGGCACGGGATATCCGCGCCGTTTAAAGGGATTGGAAATAGATCCTGTGGTGCGCATGATTTGTTTAACCGATGCTTTTTCGGCGCTCACCACCAAACGAAGCTATTCGCCTTCACGAGATAGCCTTAACGCGCTTCTTTTGATGAAGGAAAATATTGATAAAAAGTTTGATGCGAATTTATTCAAGAAATTTGTGATGCTGTTCTTGGATGCGGACGGGCAGAAGAAGGCGGCTTAGGGATTGTGCGGCGGACTAGGACTTTTCATCGAAACTTATAACGATAGGGTTGCTTTCGAAGCTTTAAGTATTCACCTTCACTGTGATTTAGCACCTCTTCTACCATTTGAATAAATTTCGAATTGGTTTTCTTTTTCAGATACTCTTGATACACGGCATATTTTTCTGGGGTTGAATTGTAGGCCTTGAGAGGTTCAAATTTCCCATCTTTCCCCACAAACCGCTTTTCAAGTTCTGCAAGACCATCAAAAGGATACTCGGTCCTTAAACTTGGTAAATCAGTAAGAGCGAAACTGGATTTTATCAACGAATATTCCGCTCGAAAGGCCTCGATTTCATCTTTCATATTTAAAACTTTAGATGCAAACTTTACAAACCTGCCCGCCTGACGTTCCTTCGATAAAATGTCCATTTTGCTCTGGTAGGATTTTAGCCATCCGCCCTTAATATTCTGTCGAATATGGACAAGCTCATGAACGGCAACAATGAGCCCCAATGGGTGATGAATCATTGGCTTCCAAAGTTCAAAACGCTTTGCCATGGGAAAGCCATAAAAATCAAAGTCTGGGCCTACACCACCAAATTGAATAAACACATGGCCATCGCCTTGAACGATGTTCTCTGTGTGCCAAAGTTCTCCAATACGAGCCCAATCAAAAAACTTCTGCCTTTTCTTAGAACTAAGCGAGTGAGCAAGTCGCGAGACCTGGGCCTCAAAAGCTATGTTCAGCTTCTCAAATCCGCGCGCGTCTACTGAGAAAGCATTAAGAAGCTCAAAGGCCGAGTTACAATCGGCGAAAGGGCGATTGTCTGGAGCCTTTGCCTGTGCAAATGGGGTGCCGGCTAGACATGCCGCGACCAAGCAAAGCTTGGATAGGGCGCCTCTAAGAAAAAGTTTCGGCCACGAGAAGGACATCAATACATTTCGGAACAATCTCAACTGAGCTTGATCGGTGTAGTGCCAAAAGACTGACTACTCTAGCAAAAGCAAATCTTCTGACCCTAGGTGACCTACTCCCCGATATCCCCAGTACCCGCAAATTCCCCTGTCGAAGCCTGCAGCAAATAAGCCTCAATAAAAGGCTGTAAATCTCCATCTAAAACCTTGTTCACAGAACTTGTTTCCACACCCGTGCGCACATCTTTAATTAGTTGATAAGGCTGAAGCACATAGTTCCTAATCTGTGAGCCCCATGAAATGGTTTTCTTCGTGGCGTTTTCTTTATCAGTTTCGGCCTGGCGCCTCGCCACTTCGGCCTCGTAAAGCCTGGCTTTTAGCATCTTCATGGCCTTGGCTCGGTTTTGCATTTGCGAGCGTTCCTGCTGGCAGGCCACTACAATTCCGGAAGGGATGTGAGTGATACGAACCGCCGACTCTGTTTTATTGACGTGCTGCCCACCCGCACCGCTAGACCTAAAGGTATCCACTCGCAGATCTTCGGTGCGCACTTCAATTTCAATATCGTCTTCAACAATCGGATACACGTAAACACTGGCGAAGCTGGTGTGCCGCCTCGCATTGGAGTCAAAAGGAGAAATTCGCACCAAACGGTGAATTCCCACCTCGGCCTTTAAAAACCCGTAAGCATATTCTCCGGTGACTTCGAAGGAAACCGAGCGGTATCCCGCTCCATCCCCATCGGTAAAATCCATAACTTCCGTTTTAAATCCGCGTTCCGCACAGTAGCGATTGTACATCCGGGCCAAAATTCCCGCCCAGTCACATGCCTCGGTGCCCCCGGCTCCGGCGTGAATGATCAAATAGGCATCCCCCGCATCTCGCTCTCCGCTGAGCATTTTTTTCATCTCTAAGCCGCGCAAAAGATCCTCAGCTTCCGAGATCGATCCATGAATCTCGGCAAGCGAAGGCTCATCAAGGCCCCCCATTTCTTTGCAGAGTTCCAGCAGAGTGCTGCCATCCTCGGCTTTCTGGGCGGCCTTGAGGAAAGGCCCGAGCTTGCCTTCCATTTCTTTTTTTTGCTTTAAAAGTTTGGCAGCCTTCCCAGAATCACTCCACATATCGGGCATGGATTCCATGGCCGTGATCTCTTGTCTTCGACGCTCTAAACCCGCAACGTCAAAGCCCCCTCCGAAGCGCTTCCACGCGCTCTTTTAGTGTGTTGAGGTAGTCACTTAGATCTCTCGGATTGCGCGGTAGTTCGGCCATTTCCTTTTTATAAGGGAACGGCACTTCCTAAACAAGTCCTCCTGGATCTTTCGCATGTGAGCGGCCTGTTTGACTGTAACGTTCTTGCCCACCACATGGTCTAGTCCCAAGAGGTGCAAAAGCGAATGCAAGTAGACCTCTAAAAACTCCTCACGCAAGCTTCGCCCCCCGCGCCGAGCCCCTCTTTGCACCGCCGGCAGAGAAATCACAATATCTCCCAGGGAAATGTCTTCGTCGAAAAACTCTAAATTGGGGATGTCCAAAGAAGGAAAGCTCAGCACATCTGTGGTTTTTCGACGCCCTTTGAAATTTTGGTAGATGTCGCGCATCTCTTCGTCGTCCACGATTTTTAAATTTACGGCCTCGGGCTCCGACATAAAGGTTTCAAAAAAACCAATCCAAGCTCTTTCACCACGCGTGACTTTAGCAAAACGCTCGTAGGCCCATAGCAATTCTTTTTTACTCAGTGGGCTTTTTAGCTTGGAGCTCTGAAGGAGGTTAATTTTCACTTGGCTTTTAGTAGCGCAACTTTAGACGAGGGCAAATCTTTTTCTTGGTCCGGATACTGGATTCGGTTGTGGTGAATCCCCATCAAAATACGTACAAAAGCTGAGCTGACCAAGGATATTTCCCGAAGTGTAATGTCGGACTCGTCGAGATGTCCTTCACTCAAGGCGCGGCTTACAATTTTCTTCACCATCCCCTCGATCCGGGCCGGAGTGGGGTCCACGAGCGACCGGGTTGCGGCTTCACAAGAGTCAGCCAGGCAAAGAATCGCGTTCTCTTTAGATTGGGGTTTAGGTCCCGGATAACGGTAATCCTCTTCTCGCACTTCTTCGGGAGATATGGACGAACCCGGTTGGGCAGCTTCTTGCTTAGCCTTATTATAGAAGTAGCTCACAAGACTGGTTCCGTGATGCTGTTCAATAAAGTCTATAAGGGACTGGCCTAGCTTGTGCGACTCCGCCAAAGCCCGACCATCCTTCACATGAGAAATAATAATTCGAGCTGAAAGTTGAGGCCGAGTGTGCTCATGAGGGTTTTGCCCTGAGCTTTGATTTTCAATAAAGTATTCGGCCCGGCCAATTTTACCGATGTCATGATAGTAGCTGCCGACTCGAGCTAAGAGAGCATTGGCTCCAATCGATTCTGCTCCAGCTTCTACCAAAGAGCCCACAATAATGGAGTGGTGGTAAGTACCGGGAGCTTTCAGCACGAGGTCGCGAAGAAGGGGGTGATCCATGCGCGCCAGCTCTAAAAGCTTTAAGTCCGTGGTGTAGTCCAAAAGATTTTCTAAAATAGGAGTGATCATTAAGGTAAGGGCCGAGGCGACCCAGGAGCCCACGGCACCTGCCGCAAAGGCCCAAAGAGAATTAGAAAGATTGCTATCAAAGGAATCATGAACTTCTTGGAGAAAGCTTGCCGAAAAGGGAATCTGCCAGCCCCAGGCCGCCATTAAAAGAGCCGCCGCCACCCCACCCACAAGTGCGGTCCAAAGACCCCCTTGGTAAAGTTCTCCCCGAGTGCGGCAGTGAGCCAAGAAAAAAGATCCCATCAAAGAAACTAAGAACACGTAGCTCCCATAGAGCGCGGCCTTTTCCATTAAAACAGCGGCACCCAAGGCGTACAGAACACAGAAGCTCACGGTGAGCCCTCGGTTGAGCAGCAAACGTAAAATCATGGCCGGAGCCGCCACTGGCATAAGGAAAAGAAAGAAGGCCGGGGGAATTGTAGAAAAATGCTCCGCCATAAAATCGAGGTGAAAAATAAGTAGAAGCTTAAAGAAAGATAAACTTAAGATAAGCCCTGCCGCCGTTACCCAAGTGTCTTTGTTGTTTCGAAAGATTTCCGGGTTTTGTTTGCGTAGGTAGAAAATCACAACCCACAGAGAGAATCCCAAAAAGATAATTTCAAAAGGGAGCGAAGGAGGAATGCTGTGGTGAGCGCTCTGCGCATTAAGCTCTTTGATGAGTCGAGCCGCTTTTTTGCCCACGCGCTCCCCTTCCCGCACAATCACTTCTCCCTTGGCAAGCTTTTGAATGAGCGGTCGAAAACCCGTAAGGGCCGCCGCTCGACGGGCTTCGGTTTCTTTTTTATTGGGAGTTACGTTGGCCTCTACCAGGCGCGACTGCAAAGCAAAAACAACGGCCCGATCTTCTACGCTCCATTTGGACCAGGGCAAGAATTTGGCGTCCTTAATTTTAGGACTACCTTCCCGGCCGCCCTTGCCAACTAAGCTTTGGGCTTCTTCTAAGCCTAATACGGAAGTCAAATCTCTAATGCGCAAAAGAGCACTCGCCTTTGATTTGATGTCAAAAAGTTCAATGGAAAAATTTAGAGCTTCTTTGTTGTGGATAATTTTTCGGTCCCATAAAGGAGCCAAGGCAAAGTGAACGGATTTCTCTAGGTCAGAAGAGAGCTTAAGTTTTTCCAAAACGGCGTATTCTTTTTCACTCACACTCAAAGCCAGACGTTCTGAAAATAGCTGCGCCCGATCACTGAGAGACTTCTCTTTTTTCTTTAGAGCTCGAGCAAAGCGAATGCTTAGCTTCCAACGGTCGAGGGCTTTCTGAAAGAGTGAGGAGTCATAGTCAAAAACCTCAGGAATCCGAGCCAGAATTTGAGCGCGCTCGGTTTCGGTGGCTTCTCGATCTTCCACTTCAATCGATTTGCGCACGCGCACGGTGCTCACCGCCACTTGATTTTCTTTAAAACCAGGCAAAGTGGGGCTGGTGATTTCGTGATGCACAATAAGCAAGGCAAAGGCCGCCAAAAGCTGGCAGCAGATGAATTCGCTTAAAAATAATTTTCGGTCCAGGCGTTTGAAGTGTGCAAGACCCTTCTCAAGCGGACCATCGCTTAAGCTTGCGAATTTGTCGGATTTTAACTTCTTCATGCCTTAGGGACTTTTCGGGTTTTTGGGGGTGAAGCTTTAAGGTTGAAAAGCCCACTATAGAACAGTGCGGCAACCCTTAGGCTAAGTCACTGGCGCAATTGGTAATTGCCCAGCATTTGGCCACCGGCAGCGTCGGAATAAACCCCACCCGGATTCCGCGAGCCCACGAAATCCTTAGCTTGATCCACCGTGCCATCTACGGCCTGGGCCATTTCGCGTTGGATCTCGCGCGCGTGGGTGGCCATCAAGGGCAACGAATCGATCGAGTTGGAGTAGCCGCGTTCGAAGAAAATATCCGGGCGTCCCGAGCTGCCGGTATTAAGTTTTACAATGTGACGCAGGTAGGCCTGATCCAGACCTTGGGTTTCGATATGCCAGTCTTGATTATCGAGGCGGAATTTAAAGGCCACGGTGCGCTGGCCACCATTGTAATCCACATCAATCTTTATACCCGTTTTGAGAGCTTGTTTGACCATGGCAAAATCTGCCGTGTTTTTAAATTTGCTTTGCTCTAGATGAAAAGACGCAAGTCCTTGAACGTTGGCATCCACCACATAGCCCGGCAGCGTGCCGATCAGTCCCCCGGTGCGGTAGTTTTGGCAAGAGGCGCACTTTACCAAGTCACCCACCGTGATAAGCGTTTTGGCGTCGGCGAAGGTGGTCGTCACCACCACCGCATCTTTAGTTTCTACGGCCGCGGGTTTTAGGCGTTGGTTGATATCGCGCAAATCGGCTGTCACATCGGCAGAAAGATCCATTTTCTTAGACCACACCAAGAGGTTGATAGAAAGTTGACGTGCCCTTTCGATATCCGTGGTGTTCCGCAATTCCTTGATTCCCGCTAGAAGAAGCGAATGGTTGAAGTCTCTTTCTTCCATGTCCTTAAGCTTATCGTTACGCAAAACCTGGAGAGCCACGGCCGGGTCTCGGTAGGTCGAAATAACTTCTTGAACGGCACTGAGTACGGCGGGATTCGTGGCACTACCCAAGCCTAAGTGAGGAACTAAGTTCGTTCGTATCACTTCCCGGGATCCAGTAAGTCGGTCTAAATCAGATACTCCCGCGCCCCCGGGAGCAAAGAGACTCACTCGGCTTCGACTTTGCTGCCAAGCTGCCTTTTTCTCGGGCGTATCCAAAATCGCCAGCTGCCTTTGCGCGTGACCGATATCGTCAGCATTGGTGGGATCGCCTTGAAATTTATATTCCTTAAATTTACCTTCCAAAGCCGATTTAAATATTTTTGCCATGACGGGAACTTCGCCTCGCCAACCGTGGCCTCCACTGTAACGAGAAACCAAAGTAAAAATGGGCTCCAAATCTCCCCATTCGCTCTGCAGTTTCGTCAACTCTTCGTAACCAATCTTTAGCTCGTGCGCGCCAAAGATTTCTTGAATTTTTCCGACGATGATTTTTTCGAGGTCCTTAGTCAGTCCCTCAATACTGGCGACTTTGAGCCCTTCACTGAGCTTAAGTTTGGACTTAACTTCCGCTAAGGCAGCATCCCTATTTCCGAAGAGGTGGGTTGCATCGCGTAGACGCGAAAGAAAACCTTGGAGGGCATCTTTTTTAAAGAGCTGTGCTTCGATTTGTATTCCTTCGAATGGCGCGGCTTTAATATTTCGCTTCAAATCCAGAGAAAGCTCATAAATGGCTCCCAAACGATCGGGCGAAAGTTGAGCGGCGTGCAAATCTTGAGCTTTGTACCCTAGAGCTTGCGCAACGACATCGATGGATGATTTCGGGGGAGCACCCGTGATGTTGTAATCACGCTGATCGTAAATGAGTTTTAAAATATCCAAACCGCTCTGGCGTTTTTTAACCCTGTCCCACAACACGGGGACCCATGCCTCGGGCAGTAAATTCGGATGACGAATCGCATGCTGAGTCAGTGCGCCCCGAATTTCATCTAGGGGCATATCTTCACGAAACACAAAGGAATCGCTCTTCATCGCGCCGAGGGGATCGAGGGCAAAGGGCAGGCGTCGCAGTGCCTCGACCTGTTCGTCTTTTAGAAGGTATTGGCTGCGCGCATTCTCGATGGCTTCATGAGTGGGGTCTTTGCGTACCGAAGCTTTAGCAATTTCAAATTGGTATTCAGGGTTGCGAAGACCGTAGCCACCCATATCTGTAATTTTAACTTCGTCTTGGTCAATACGGCGCCGAGCGAGTTCGAAGCGGTCGGACTCACTGAGGTTAAGACGCAGAATGTGTTTATCAATAAAATCTGGGTGCCAAGCAAATATTTTTTGAGCCAAGACCCTGCGATCCTTGGGTCCGATGTTATGCTCCGTGAGGAAAGCAAAAAATTTATTTGCGTCTCTTCGCGCTAATTCTTCCAAAATTTCTAAACGCTGCCGAGGGTTGACCCTAACTTGGTCAACAATCGTCTCTACCGGCGCCCCCAGACCAGCCAGGAGAGTCGTGGCGTGGCCTTGGTACTTAGGCCCTAAACTAGCAAAGATGCTGGTGACTTGAGCTGATGTAAAATTTTCAAAATTTTCGCGCTCGGTAAGTGCACCTAAAATGCGAATTTTATCTTCGTTGCTAAGATGTTTGGACCTTAGGATTATAGCGATCGAGCCGGGGCCGTTAGAATCGGAATCGAAGGCGCCTCGGTCGATGACCATATTCACCACATTGGCAGCCTCACCTTTAGGAAATTTTGCAGAAGCTATGAAATCTGAAAAATCAGAAATACCTATTGTCGTCGCGTCGTCATGTACGCTGGGGTTCTGCAAAGCGGCTTTGGCAATGGCGAGATTTAATTTGGGATCTGTAAATGAGATATCCGCCAGGAAGGGGTCGCGATTATTATCACGAAAAAGATACCAATTATATGGTTTAGCTCGACTTAAAAAATCCGTTAAAATCTCAGCTCGTTCACGTTCCGAAAGTTTAAGGGGCCTTATAAATTTAGCGACAAAGCTTAGATTTTTGTGATTCCCAAAAATGTTTTCCGGATTTCTCCTGAATTTTTTCAAGGCTTGACGCACTTCTTGCGGGCTGACATCAGCCTCGTAGTAGATGTAAGCCGGATCATCGTTCCAGCTGCTATGAATATTATTCGTTAATACTTCGATTTTATGCGCAGAGCTCAAACCCCATTTCTTTAAGTTTTCGACTGCGGAGTCGCGCGACTTGTACAACTCGCTAAAAAGTTGCCAACGCCCGGACTCCCTTATTCCGGTGGTTAGAATATGGTTCTCGAGGTAGCCTAGGCCAAAGCGGCGCAGATAGGGAAAAACTTCTGAATCTTGCAATTGCAGTTCAGCTAGAACGCTAAAGTGTTTGTCATGAAGAAAGTTATGCTGTCGATCTTCGATACCACGAACAACTCCGTTGACCACCTCATTGAGAATGGCAATTCGTGCAGCTTTGTCGAGTTTCATGGGTGCAATGTGCCCCTGTAAGAGCTCTGGAGTTCTGGCCGCGATTTGGATAACAATTTCTCGGCGTTGGGCCGTAGATAAATTCAAAGAGTTAAGGTTTTTTAAAATCAGTTTAGGCTTTTTTGCAGCCAATATATTTGCCACCGCAAAACGTCGACTGGGGGAAGCCTTAGAATTCTTGAGCTGGTCCAATACCGCTTGATCATTTTCTCCAACAAAAGTTTCCAGCTCCGCACGCGGCACTTCAGTGAAATTTCTTAAATCGGCACAATCCGCCAACGCAGGCGCAGGAACAGCCCCAATCACAACGAGAAAAAGGCAAATGAGGGCGCGTGAGTACATCAAGACTCTATCGCCGTGGCCGAGCGTGTTCTTAAAGGCTTCGCCGTCAGTAAAATGACAGTGCAGAGAGCCTACGCTAAACGAGGATCATGTCATCCGAATCCATCATAAAACTACTCAAAACCGTGGCCGGCCTACGCGATCCGCAAACGGGTTGCCCCTGGGATTTGGAGCAAAACCACGAGTCGCTGATGCCTTACTTTTTTGAAGAGATTCACGAGTTTGCCGAGAGTCTTAAAACCGTAGGTCCTCAGCATCCTCACACCCTAGATGAGCTGGGCGACGTGCTTTATCAGGTATTGATTCACGTTCAATTGATGCAGGAACAGGGCTCGGCCGATTTCAATAAACTTTGCGAAGTTCTTAATGAAAAACTCGTGCGCCGACACCCCCACGTCTTTGACCCTAGCTTCCCGAAGTTCAAAACTTCGGCCGAAGTGAATCAGGCCTGGGAACAAATTAAGGTCCACGCGAAAAAATCCAGTTCCGCAGCAATCCAGAAAAACGAAAAAAATGAGGCTCCCGCCTCAGTGCTCCAATCCGTCCCCTCAAGCCTTCCCTCCCTCCAACGATCTGCTCGCATAGGCGAAAAGGCTTCTTCCCTAGGCTTTGATTGGCCCGATTCCGCTCAGGTCTGGGAGAAAGTGCGAGAAGAGCTTAAAGAGTGCGAAGAAGCCCGAGATATCGACCATGAAAAAGAAGAGCTGGGTGATTTGCTCTTCGCCCTTGCCCAGTACGCCCGCAAAAAGAAACTCGACCCCGAAGACCTTCTGCGCGCAGCCAATGAAAAATTCGTGAAACGTTTTGAAAAAATGGAAGCAAAGCTTCGCGAAAACTCGTCTAAGAAATTTAATGAATTCACCTTAGAAGAAATGGAAGCCGCCTGGGTGGCGATTAAGAGGGAGTAGGCTTGGCGGCTATCCACTTTTTTCTCTCTATAGTAGCCCAGCGTAAATAATTCTCTCGAGCCTCCTTTCCCCAAGCTCCCTCCACCACATTGGCCTCGATATAATTTTTTAAAATCCTCTCAGCGATCCTAACCACAACCACCCGAGTAAAAGCCAAGTCATCCCAAAACTTTCCAAAAGGATGTCCCCGCCTAGCTCCGGTGATTTTGCGAGCGATAAGAGCGCAGGTGGAGCGAAGAAAATCTTTAAAGGCGGGACGAGATGTAAATCTCAGACATAAATGAAGGTGATTTCCCACATTGGCGAACTCGGCGATTTTTACGCCAAAGCGAGTGGCTTGAACTTTGATAATATTCTCAACCACGTTTCGGTTTTTATGATGCAAAAAACTAAGGTGACCGCGAGCCTGGGTTGAGCGAAGAACAAGGTGCACGGGTTTTTTTGTATCTAGCGGCCGTCGAGACTTTCTTTTGCCCTTGCCTAGGTCGCCCCCATGGCTTGTCTGCGCCGTTGTACGTAAATTCCATTCAGAAAAAAAGTGGCCTTGCTGAGATTATCTTGGAGTCTTCATAGTGGGGCAATATAGTATCCATTCGATCGTATGGCAAGAAAAAAGAGGGCGGGCACTCTAAATATTAACGGGGATTGGCCTAGATTTTAAAAAGCACCAGCCCCTGCAACCAAGCCAAGCCTTTTGGAAACTCCGCCCCCCGCGCAACGGCCTTGTCCTCGAGACTTCATCCCTGTGTTGGCTGGCACGCCTTTGGGAAGGGCAAGCCTGCCCTGCTTGGTACAATGTTTTCACACGGAACTGAGAGTGCAGCAGCAAAGCCCCCCCCTCCTCCCCCAGCAAAATCCCTTAAAAGCCTTGACTCTCCCATGAATTTTCAATAGTTCCGTACCCCTAATGGCGAATACCAAATCAGCAAAAAAACGCGCACGACAAACTCCTGTAAAAACAGCCCGCAATTCTGAGGTTAAGAGCCAAGTGAAAACGGCATTGCGAGGCGCTCGTGAAGCGGCTACCGGCACCACTAAAGAAGGTCCCGTTTTGTTAAAGCTGGCCATTTCAAAACTCCAAAAGGCCGCCAACAAAGGCGTGATCAAACAAAAAAATGCTTCGCGAAAAATCTCGCGCTTGATGAAGATGGTAGCTAAGGCTGCGGCCACTGCTAAAATTGTCGAAACTGAAGGCAGCACGACTAAGACCAAAGCGGGCTCTAAAGCCAAAAAAGCTCCGGCTAAAAAAGCCGCAGCCCGCAGCTCCGCTAAAAAATAAATTTTCCGGACTTAATACAAGGTTGATAAGAGCGTAAACTTATCAACCGCTGAGCTCTTCAGTCGCCAATCCACTTCCTGACACTTGCGTAACAAAGCCGAAGCCCGGGCTCTTCGGTTTTTCAGCTTATCCACCAAAAAAGGCGGCTGCCCCTTGGTTGTGAGATTTAAATCCAGGGCAGCTAAAATTCTTACCGATTTGCTCAGTAGGCCCATCAGCTGCAAAGCCTCGTGGGAATCATCTTCCAACCTACGCAATTGCTTGAGAGCCTCTTTGGCATCCCCAGCTATCACCGCATCTACCCAGGCAAAGGCCGGGTTTGCCGCTAAAAAGTTGTTTTCGCGCACCCCATTTTCTTTGTAGCCGAGGGTTTTTTCAGCCCATAAATCTCCCCCCAAAGACCAAAGCTCAATCCAGTTATCCACCAGCATAAAATCTTCTTCAAAGTCGCTTAAAAACTGCAATTGGGCATTCTTTAAAGCCGCGCCCCGTTTTTGATTCATGCGTTTGATCCAAAAAGGCCTGCGCTCTGTGGGCACGTCCAAACTGCACTCGTCTTCCAAGCCCAAAGAGTCCCATTTAAGGCGACGATCCGAACTCGTGTGCAATATTATGAAAAAACTTTCTCCGTCCGCCTGAGCCAGCAAGCGGCGCCAGATTTCTAAATCGCGTTTAGACCATTGGGAAAGTGCCGCAGGATTGCTGAGCCAAAGCAGGCGGCGCGACATAAAAAGCGAAATCCCGCTTCCCATTTCCTCTGCCTCTAACTTCGGACCTGATTTTTTTAAGTCGAGCTCGGCCACTTCCACAGGAATTTTTTGAAGCAGACTTTTGAGCTCTCGCAAAAGATAAGGATTGTCTCCTTGCAAACGCAGCAAGGCGGGGAAAATCCCTTTTTCGGCATCTTCAAAAACTTTCTCAGGGCTCAGCTTTCTCATTTATACGCCTTCAGAAGTTTTGCATCACCTGATCCACCACTTGCCGAGCGAGGTTCTCGGCCATGGTCTGGATCTGCAAAGTTTCCCGAGCCTCATTGATGTTGGGGGCTGAGGACGAGCCTCTCGCTTCCGAGTAAAGCGAAGAAGCCTCAAAAGTATTATCCACATCGAATTCCTTCGTCCACAAAGTACGACGAAGTTCAGCCGGATTTTTTAGATCAGGATAAATTTTTTCTAAGAAGCGCATTTCTATATTCATTCGAAGTCGGATATCCGTGGCTACGTTTTGACCCGCACTGATTTCACCGGCCGCCGCTGTTACAGCGTCACCCGTACGCACACCTCCCCCACGGGTGCGCTCATAACTTTGCACCGAACCCAAAAGCAAAAAGTCCGCTTCGTCGGCACGATCGGTCACCTTTAACCCCTTAAGGTCCGCTAAAGCATTGCGCAGAGCTGAGGTAAAGTGCACTTCCATACCAGGCTTAGAGCTACGGTTATCCAAAACAGGTATAAACACCCGTTGAGGTCCCCCCACACGTTGGGAGTGTTGCAAATTCACTCCTTGGCGTCGATTGGTGTACGAGCAGGAGAGCAGCAATAACGACAAAATAAAAAGGGTTGGCTGTCGCCAAAAGAGCATATCTCAATGTCATAGCAGTGCGCGGCTTGTTTTCAAAGCCAGGCCCCTCTAAACAGGTGAGAAGATGACAGACAACAATTCCAAGGGCTTTGGAGTGAAGCGCCTGAGTGCGCTGCTACCGGGACTTAAAGCTCTCAAGTGGATTAGGGCTTGGAAGAATACGGCGGGTCCCGCCTTGCTCAAGCAAGCTCAGTTCGTAGGACTCCCCCTTGTGAACGGCAAAAAAGCCCTTCACCTGGCGGTTGCCGACCCTCTGTGGCGCGGAGAGCTGGAATACCAAAAATTTGATATTTTAAGTCGCTACAACGGGGAATTGCTCAGGGAGGGAATCCCCGCAGAAGAACATCCCCAGACCTGCTTACTGACTGCGAGCACGGCGATGCCAGTCCAGTCGACCTATTCGCAAAAGGGCCGGGATAAAGTTCGGATCAAGAGATAAAGCCTCTTCAAGTTTTTGTTCCGCACCGGCGTAATCGGAAGCCTCTCGTAAAGATAGAGCCAGACCCAAGACCGCCGAGGGATCTTGGGGATTTCGCCGCAGCGCCGTTTGGTAAAAAATCACCGCCTGGTTCATTTGCCCTCGAGCAAACTGCAAATCTCCAGCAAAAGTCCAAGGAAAGGACCCCACATTTTTTTGATCTTCAATAAGCGGAATAAGTCGGGTCAAGGCATCGGCCGCCTGCTCCACTTTTGATTCCTCATTGAGCAAATAGGCATAAAGAAATTGAGAGTTGGGATCGCTTTCACCGGCCAAAAGCGAAGAGGCTTTGGCCAGCGTTTCGCCCAAGGGATTACTTTGAATGCGAGAGTCTTGGTATCGTAGGAAGGCACTTTGACCTGGGCTCAATTCTCGTCCCAAATAATCGGCGGCTTTTTTATAGCCGGCAGAACTTTCGGCAAAAAGCATGTGTCCCGCAAGAGGCGCCTTGAGAGGAGAATCCATATTTTTATCGGGGTCCATCCACAGCCCTTCTTTAACCAAGGCTAAAACCTTTTTCTTGGAAAAGTCGCCTCGCCCTAGACCCTGAAGCCAAAGTCCCACGATCATGGGATTTCCCGGAGACCGACTCAATGCACTTTCAAAACTTTTCTCTGCGTCTTCGCTCCGTCCCGCAGAACTTTGAACGTAACCTAATATGGAATAAGCCATCCAGAGGAGCCCCGGTGGACTCAGACGCGTTCCGGTAGAAGCGGACTCAAAGGCTCCCGCGGTGTCGCCCTCTGCCAAACGAATCAAGGCATCATTTAACAAGGTTGTGGGATCGTTTGGAGCGGCCTCGATCACAGGTTGCAGTATACGACGGGCTTCCTCAACTCGAAGTTTCGCTAGCGAAAATGCCGCCAGCTGATTGCTTGCTATGCGCCGAGCTTCCCATGATGAAGAGGCCGGATCTGAAAGGGCCCTTAGAGTTTGTTCGTCAGCTGAACTTAAATAGGTATTGCCGCGCTCATAGGCAAAAAGAATGGGTTTCAAGCGCCGCAAGTGTGGATTTTCATCGCTGAGCAAAGCCTCAAATTCTTGGGGTCGAAGAGTATCCGGCCAGTTTAAAGCCTTGCGCTGCAAGCCAGCATCTAATGAAGATTCAAAAGTCTCGTTTTTAACTTCCTGGAAGATTTTCTTTGGTCCCACGATAAAATAGGCCCCCACCACGAGGGCTGCGATTCCTAATGTCCAGGCGCGCGTCGATAGTGAGATCCCCGAACTGGTGGATTTAGGTACTGCCGGAAGAGGGGTGGCGCGTCGGGCCTGAGCGGCTTGAGAAACAGAAGCTCGAGAGTCCACCTGCTGAGCAGACCCCACAAAATTTTCCAAAGGAGGAAAAACAACTTTGTCCGACCCGGCTTCAGCGGAGGAATTTTGAGGACGAGGGTCATCCATGGCTTCAACCTCTAGTATAGAGGGATCAGCGGGAAGGCTACTGGTGTGCTCCACGGTGGCCGTGTCCGTAAAGTCTTCCGAAAAATGCTTCATCAACTGCGGAAAATGAACTTTCACAGTTTTCCAGCGGTCGAAACTAATCATGATTTGGTCTTGAGGTCGCAGCCAAGATTTTTCAGTCCAGGCCTTAATCTGGTCGATGCTGTAGGGCCCCAAAACTAAAACGCGCTCACCCACCGTATCATTTAGTTTTAAGGGCACTTCAAGGACGTCATTAAGTTCGGGAGAGATCTGATGACTATTAATTTTAATGAGCGCCCGGGGAGGTCCCAATCTTTTCAAATCCCCATCACCCAAGAGCATGGCTTCACTTTGTTGAATCTCAGAGGCGGTCAGCGAGGCCGTTTGATCGCTAACCGAAGCCGTCTCATCCCCCGGACCCTTCTTCTTTCTTGCCATAGCTAAGGAATACTCTGAAGGGTGAGGAGGGTTTTGAGGTCTTCGTCGGTGAAGCGCAAGCCCACTCCAGCAAAGAAGGAAGACTCCGTAAAAGGCGGATCTTTTTTAGCAATGAGGTCGTCCCCTCCAGCCACTATATAAAAATAATCCAAAAACCTCAGCTGGGCGGAAAGTTTGAGGTGGGGATTATTGGCATCTCGCGACCAATCAAAAAGTTCCGCAGTGAGCTTAAGATCATCACGGAAAAAAAAGCTATCGATCGCAAATCCTCCCGTGCTTTCAAAGAGTCCCAAACGCACGCTAAGACTCGAAATTCTTTTCATGAACTGCAAGGAATACTTTAGAGCCGAGCGGTCCTTTGTGACCACCTCTACTTCAGTGGGGACCCCACTGGGTAGAGTGCGAGTACTCACGACTTTCTTTTTGTAAGTTCCCGCCGGATCAATCACAACGGCACCGATATAAGCCGTGTCCTCACGGGGCTGAATGGTCAAACTGGCGTAAGTCTTGGTCGTAGAGGGACCCGCATTGAATTCACTACGCATGTCCACGATGGTCAGAGTGCGACGCGCTTTTTCTACAACAGCATTGATGGTTGTTAAGGCCCGGTTCAATTCATTTGCCGTGGACGGATCGTTCACCAGTTTCCCTAAAGTGCCCTCACCCCGGTCCACCTTAGCTGTAATAGATTCCATGTTTTTGAGTGTCGCCCCGAAGGAGCCTACGCTCTCGCTTAGGTTTTTGAGGTCCTTTTGAAGTTTCTTTTCATCAAATCCTTGAATGCTCTTTTCGATTTTCTGCACCACTCGATTCATGGAGTGAATCATTTGAGTGAGTTCGTTTTGATTGTCTTTGATAAGTTTTTTCAAAGATCCGGAGATAACCTTCAAATCTTCACTCACGGCTCCCATTTTACGTGTGAGATCATCAATAGTGACCGAAGCATCCGAGCTCTTCACAACTTGGCCCGGCTTATAAATTTCCTTTTCTTTAGCGGCAGGAGCCGAAGTCGGGAGATTTTGCGCATGTAGAGAGGGAATCAATATATCCAACCACCGATAAAAGCTTTGGTCAGACGGACTCTCTCGATCTTTCTCGTTCTGGGGGAGTACCACTTCGAGGTATTTATCCCCTAGGATCCCGAGAGGACGCGGAACAATTTTGGCATCGTTGGGGATATTAATGCCCCGATCAATAAGAATTCCAATTTTGGCCTTGCCGCCTTCGAGCTCAATGGAGCTGATAATGCCCACATTGATGCCAGCCATTTTCACCTTGGAGTCTAAAAAAATTCCCGTAGCATCCCCCAAATAAAGAGTCAGTGGGGTGCCGCGACGAAAAACCGGGGCGTCTGTGATGCGCAAAGAAAAGGCGGCGATGATCATGCAGGTTAAGAGAACAAATATCCCCACCTGAAGCTCTCGAATATAACCCTTCGCCTTTGCCCTCATGAAATTGCTCCCGCACTCTTTAAAAAGCGACGCACCACTTCTTGAGAGCTCTTAAGAAGCTCATTAGGGGTGGCCCGTTCAATTATCTTACCTTTCCAAATCATACTCACAAAATCGGCGATGCGCAGTGCAGCGTGGATGTCGTGCGAAATTATTAGAGCACTTGCCTTTAAATCTCGCACTGTCCGCACAATGAGTTCGTCGATAAGTTGGCTGGTCACCGGATCTAAACCTGTCGTAGGTTCGTCAAAAAGTAGGATCTTGGGTTCCAGTGCAATGGCTCGAGCCAAGCCCACCCGTTTTTGCATCCCTCCCGATAATTCTGAGGGCATTTTTAGATCAGCACCCACCAAATCCACCATCTTCAGAAGTTCTCTTACTCGGCCCTCTATTTTTTCCTCGGGCCAATCTCCTCGATGTTCCCGCAGTGGAAAGGCCACATTTTCAAAAACATTTAAACTGTCAAAGAGGGCTGACCCCTGAAAGAGCACTCCAAAATTTTTGCGCAGTTCGTAGAGGCCCGCTTTGTCCACCGCTCCCACATCCTGGCCCTTGATCAAGACCCGCCCACTCGTGGGTTCCATCAATCCTAAAACATGTTTGAGGGTCACGGACTTGCCCGTGCCGGAAAAACCAATAAGGACCGCAATTTCCCCCGGCATAACCTTAAACTCCAAAGCGTCCAGAGTTGGACTTTGAGAGCTTGGGAAAATCTTCGTGACTTTATCAAAAACAATGTCGGCTGATAGATCTGTCATGATTGGCTACGAATCCCCGTGGGTATGATGACACTCAAGAAATAATCGAGAACAAGGATGGTGACAGTAGAATAAACCACCGCCTCGTTAGTGGCTCGGCCCACTCCTTCGGCCCCGTTGCGAGCATTAAAACCCTTGTAACAACCAATGGCCCCCACAATCAGACCAAAAAAAAGTCCTTTAATAAGTCCATGGTAGAGGTCCCAGGGAGAAAGATAAAATTTTAGTTTTTCCACATAAATTCCTGGATCAATATTGCAAAGATGAACCCCCACCACGTAGCCGCCCAAATTCCCCAGTAAATCAAAGACGGCAACGAGTAAGGGAGTTGCTAAAGTTGCAGCCACAATTCGTGGACTCACCAGATACTGTTTGGGGGAAATCGCCATCACTTCCAAGGCATCGATCTGTTCGGTGACCCTCATAATCCCGAGTTTTGCGGCCATGGCGGCCCCCACCCGGCCCGCTACCACAATGGCCGTCATCACAGGAGCCAGTTCGCGGGTCAGGGCCACGCCCACACTGGCCCCCACAAGAGAGTCCGTACCCACCATGTCAAAGGCCAGCCACGACTGAAAGGCCAACACGGCCCCCGTAAAGGCCCCCGTCAGCATCACCACATTCAGGCTTTGGTTTCCGACAAATTCAAACTCATCCAAATAAAGGCGCAAACGAAAGGGTTTCTTTCCAACCCAAAAGAAGGCGTCAAAAACAAAAATCCAGAAACGGCCGAGATCAGCCAGAAAATCTTTAGCAGCACCCATCCAAAGCCCCCCTTCTAATTTCTTACGAAAGTGCGTAAGAGTCGATAGGGAAGCCGACAAAAGATTTCATAAGTGATGCTTCCCAAAGCATCGGCAATCTGAGCCGCGCTTTGCTCAGCACAAATCCACTGAGCCTGAAGAGATATGTCTTCGCCCGAGCGGAGAGCCTTACGCCAAAGCTCCGCCTTGGGATGATCGCTGAGGTCCACCATCGTCAGATCCATCGAAACCGTGCCCGCAATGGGCACCTTAACACCCTCCACCACAAAGCCAATTTTCCATGACTCTGCGGCACTTCGAGAAAGACTTCGGGGAATTCCATCGGCATATCCCAAACAAAGTGTGCCTATGAGGGAATTTTTGGGCGCATTGAAACGGTGCCCATAGCCCACGCCCTCACCCGCCTCGACTGCAAAAACTTGCCGAATCGGAGCTCTCACCTCCAAAACGGCCTCGAGCTGCTGCGAGGCCGAAAGAGTGGGACTTCGTACGCCCCAAAGATGAATGCCCGGACGACCGAGGTTAAAGGGTGCTTTCACTCCCACCTTATTTAAAATTCCCGGTGAGTTTGCCAAATGAATGAAGGCGGGTCGGGGAACTGAGTTTTTTTCAAAAAATCCAAGAGAATATTCCACCATGCTAGTGAAAAGTTTTTCTTGGTCATGCGACAAAAAACTCGGATCCTCTTCTCCACGAGCCAAATGTGAGAGAAGGCCCGCGCAGTTCAAGCCCTGGGCACCTAGTTTTTGCGTAAGTTCCAAGGCCATTTTTAACTCGGTGGCTTTGATTCCCAAACGGTTCATACCCGAGTTAAAATTCAAGTGAATGGAACTCACTCGTTTCAAATGCTCGGAGGGGACCTTCAATAATAACTTTAGATCTTGGAGACTGTGCAGAGTTAAAGAACAATCAGAGGGTAAAGTAGGAAGATCTTCCTCATCAAAGTGACTTAAAATCAAAATCGGTCGGGAGATTCCCTGAGCCCGCAGATCTTTGGCCTCACCCACCCGGGCCACACAAAAGAAGGGGAGCTCGGCTGCGCTAAAGTTTTCCTCAAGCAAGGCTGCGATCAAACGAGCCCCGTGGCCGTAGGCCGAGGCTTTAATGACCGGAGCCAGAGCTAAGGCCCCCGCGCACTTTTGGAGCTCCTTGAAATTATGTAGCAAAGCTTTTTCCGAAAGAACGACACAGGGTTCCTTCATGATCTATTCAACCCACAAAATCATGGGAGCTTTCCCGAGGACTTTTTAGCACCATGGAAAGAGCATGAATTTTTCCACCCATCAAATCCCCCAGCGCTGAAGTGACCCAACGCTCACGGTTCACCTTGCTGAGCCCCTCAAAAACTTCACTTACAACGTCCAACTTAAAGTGCCCCCCGCCTTTGTGAAGTTTCGTGTGCTTCTTATGAGCTTCGCTCAGCGAGGTGATGGAAAATTTTACGGGAGACAAAGTTTCCCGCAGTCGTCGGGTGATCTCATGGATGAGTTCGTCTTCTGAAGAGCTTTTTTCTTTTGCCACTGTGCCTCTTAGTATAAACAACTAAGTCCAATGCCCAAATACATCGCCAAGAGATTTATCTTAGAGGGACGCGTCCAAGCCGTCGGATGCCGCGCCCAAATTTACGATTTGGTAGAGGGAATCGGCCACCTTTCAGGCTTTGTTCGCAACCTCAGCAATGGCACCGTTGAGCTCTGCGTCAAAGGCCCCGATTGGCGTATCACCGACCTCGAAGGCGTGCTCCGAGGCAAGCTTTCGCCGCCGGTTTGGGTGGAGAGACTCTTGGTGGAGGACTGGACGGAGTCCGAGGCTTACAACGGGTTTATTATTCGAAGGTGAGTGGGGGCGGCTAGGCTTAGGTGTGAATTTTCGCAAGTTGCTTTGATAGACTGCGACGAAAAATTCGCACTTATCGATGCAATGCCATAGCGATTATTGTTGGTCAACAAACCAACACTGTACAGACTATTTGATGATGATAAAATCTTGGAATGAAGAAAATACTTTTTAGTGCAATTTCGTTAATTCTATCTTCGCAATATGCTGTGGCAGCTGACGACGGGCAATCACTTGGAACTCATGCTCAAGATAGAGAGCAGAAAGAGGCTTTGGCTGCTCCAAAACCGTGTGGGTTTGGAACAGGTCTTAGCATTGCAGATCGAATCAGTGATTGCGGAAACATTTCTAAGAAAGTTACAACGGGCCAAACTTTTACTTTAGTTGCAAAAGTTATAAATAGTAGTGGAAAGTCTTTAGAGTACCTTAGAGATGATTCATCTAAATTAATATTTGGCCCCGAAGCAGATCCAAAGGATGTTGAAAAAGTTCAGAAAGAGGCCGGCCTGTATTTTGTGCACAGAGGCAGAAGATTGCCTGACTTCAGAAAAGCGGCCATTGAGTATTGCAAATCGAAGAAAGAATTGGGCCTTAAATGGCATTTGGCTACCCGTGATGAATTTAGCAAAGCGGGCAACAAAGACAATAAATATGAGATTAACCCGGCCTTAAATGGGGTGCTGACGAAAACTCGTAATGAATTTTGGCGGACTGATGACCAAGAGGACATCGTTGACTATGCAACCTACTATGCGGAAATTTTCGATCGGATAGCTCCAAGTTTGAGTAGCAACGCGTACCCAGTGCACTGTGTAGCTGTGGGAAGCTAAGCTCGATTTCTATCTTGCGCTAAATAACGGATCCTACCGTGCTCGTAAGACTCAGCAGCCTAAGGTTATAGATGCCAAGATTTTGGCAATAACCATAAGCCGTTACTCAATTTCCAAGTTAAACGAGTGCCCAGGACCAGCGAAACTAGGGACTTATGTTTAAACTCTTGTTGAGCTCGAGCTAAAAAATCTCCTCACTCTTTAGGTGTTTTCAGTTTGTAAAAATCATTAGAGCTATAGGAAACATGATCCTCAGATGCGCTGCCATCCGCGGGGTAAGAAGAAGTGAATGTGCCTACAACTTCTCCATTTGAATTGAAAGTAGCACCACCACTAAGACCATAACGACCATCAGCGTCCGATAAGATCATGGCTTTTTGATAGAAGTCACGCACTGCCTGTGGAAGCTTCTCCGGATCCTTGCCTGTCTTTGCGAAAGCCTGATCCACTGTTAAAACTTTCCCGCGCGTAATTCGCAGCTGATCGCCCGGAGCATCGAGAGTCTTAAAAGCGGCACGATCTTTAGATTTCGAGGGATATCCCACTAGATAGATGGGATCACCTGGCTGGATAGGCTTCTTCGCTGCCCTGAGAGGAGATCCAATTTTATCCTTAAATTTAACCTCAACTAGATCATCGTTGGGTAACGTGATTTTGCCATCTTCAGGAACGAGAAAACGAAGGTTATCTCGAGAAAATTCAGCAACAGGCAGAGCGGCTTTGGAGGGACCCATAACAGGACTTCCATTGGTGGAGTACACGAAGACTGGGACCTCAACGGCAAGGTTTTCTTGATTTTTATCGAGTTTCTTTAAATTAACCGAGTCCTTAATAACATCCTTTACTGCATGAAAGGCTGTTCGCAATCGGGTTCCGTCACCTACAACGTAGGCTGAACTGATCAAGGTAGAATCATAGACTTTGCAATCTTCCTTTAACTTGGCGGCTAAACACTTCCTAAGTTGAAAAAGAAGGACGTCAATCTCGCCTTGAGACATGTCTTCATCAGGCTTCTTATGTTCAAGAGCCTTGATAACATCAGCAAGGGGCCGCCCTTCAAACAGTTCTTTGACCGATACAAAATCACCCGCGGGAGTTGCGATCAAAAATACCGATTTCGAGGCTTCAGTTATTTCCTTAGGAATTCCAGCCTCAGATGCGGAAAAAAAGCCTAGCTGACTCATGTTGCGACTCGGTTCGTTGAATTCGAGGATTGGCGCGCCCTGCTTTACATGCTCCTGTGCTAAAGAGTTAAATGAGATTGCAAAAAGGAAGTGAGATAATAATTTTCTAAGGCCAGGCATCATCTTATTTTATCGACAAACTGGTCATTGTCTAAATCCAATATCTAAAAAACAATCCCTGCATTCAGAATCGCCGATTCTCGTTTTCAGCCTCAGTCCCCATAAAGAGAACATTCCACGTCAAAACCGAAGTCTTCTTCGATAGCCAAATGACCTAAGTACCTACCGGCATAACGAGAACCGCGCTCAGCATTGAGCGAAAGCCAATTATCTTCCGAATCCGTAGTTCCAGAAATTACCGGTGCTCCATTTTCGATCTGAGCACTCAGCGGAATTTCTTTATAGACGACTTGCACATCCGGACTTTCAACTTCGACTCGGTAAATGGTGGCACGACCACCTTGGCCCTGGGAGCTTGCTTGGACGGCGAAGGTTTGACCAAGACAAAAGCCAAGTCGAGAAGGTTCCGAGTGAGCACAGGGCCTTTCGATTTTGCAGGTCATTGATGGAACTTCTAAAGCTAGCGCCGATAGCGACAACGAAGCCAAGGACACTGCGAGAAATTTTACTCTAAGCATGGAAAACCTCTTTCTTTGATTAAGGGTATGTTTACGACACGAAGCATAAGAAATTCTGATATAATAGTTAATTATTTCTTATGCAAGCGTGCCTTTCTTTAGACTGCCTGATATTTCGGAAGGCCATGAAACGGATAAAAACTGTTCAAGAGAGCGAGTTTCATTCCCGCAAAGTAGTTATGCCCGAACAAATTAACCCCAATGGAACCCTCTTTGGAGGGGTCCTTATGTCTTGGGTGGATAAGCTCGCTTTCATGACGGCGCAAAGGCATTCTGAAAATAATCATGTGGTTACAGTAAATATCGAACAGCTGAGTTTTAAAAAACCTATTCGAATGGGCGACCACGTCCTCCTTCATTCAAGGCTGATGCGAGTGGGGAAGTCTTCCATGGATATCCAAGTGATCGTGGAAAGAGAAGACGGGCGCCTGGGCAACCCTGAGCTTGCCACCCGAGCCATCCTAACTTTTGTGGCGGTAGACAGCGCGGGAAAACCCGCCACAGTACCCGCACTTAAAATTCGCTCAAAAAAAGACATCGCCCTTCATACCGAAGCCCTTATTCGCAATAAGATTCGAACTCGCTTCGATGGCTTTCTTTCTCGGCTGGAGAAAGCCCCACCCTTATTCCGCTTTTCCGGACGACAGGCCTCGGGTGACCTATGACTAGGACAGAATCTCTCTTAAAACACCTTCCCCCACCCCAACTCACTGGCCCATAATTTGCTTGAGTCTCCCCATGCCGCAAGCACCCAGAACTGTATTCACTCTCGAACAATCTAAAAATCCAGATTTCAGCCTTTCGAACAAAGAATCCCTCCTTTGTTTTCCACCGCCGGGATCTAGTCTCGACCATCTAATAAGTCGAAATTACTATCCCGGGAGCCCCGCCATCCGCCAAAGTATCAGTTCTCAAATTTTGCAAGACAACCCTCACCTCAATCCGAAACTTTTCTCGGGAAATGATGTTGTAAGTTTGCGAATGCCGTTTCAGCAAAAAAAACCTAGCTCTTCTGAACTAGCTGAGATCCGCCAAACTCAAAGCGTTTGGAAAGCTATGTCCGAAAGTGAAAGGTATTTCATCCAGCGCTTTCCAACCGAAAGTTACTCTTTGATTGATTACACAAACATGGCCAACACCTTCTCAACCAACGTGAGTAAAAAACTAGGGGACTTCCTTTTAGATGCGGGCAAAGACATCGAGAAAATTGCGGAAAACTTTGTGGCTCAAAAAGCGGGTAAACTAAGTCCTTACCAGTACCGAAAACTGCGGTCTGAAGGAATCAAAGTCGTTGAAAAAAAGCTAGGTGCTTTGCAGAAAATTCTTTTCCTAAGTGCTGACACTTCCAAAAACTTTAGGATGGGTAAGAATATCGGTACGGCGGGAAGACTTTTAAAAATGCAGAAAGTGGCAAAGAAATTTATTAAATTCGGCCATATCGGCCAAGCGATTGATATAGGAGTAAAGGTAGATTCCCTCATTAAGGCCAAAGCGGGCAGCAAAATGGAGTTGGCTAAAGAAATTGTAGCGGATCTTGCTGGGGAATTTTCAGGAGGTCTGGCGGCAGGATACATTGCGGCTACGGTATTTGGAGTCGCCACCGGCGGAATTGGCTTTGCCATCATTATCGGCCTTGGAGCTGTTGCGGGGTCCGAGTTTTCCAAAGCTCTTTACAGAAATCGAAATCGCAAGAAAGAATGGTTTTTTGATATTTTGCACAATGTGGAACGTAGCCTTGAGGGAGTCGTGGTTGCCGCTAAGTCGCTGGCTCAGCCTATGCCAGCAAACACAGTTAACAATATTGTGATTTACTAGATTTATGAATACTTCTTCTCAAATCATAGACTGCCTTAGTTGGATAGCTACGGGATCCCTCGCCACTTGCCTGGTCATTATTCTTTTGATGCGCGAACGCCTAGAGAAATTACTCAGACCAGATCGCTACGCCAAAGAGACGTTTTGGCAAAAAGTAGGCGAGTACTTTATTTTCGCAGTACTATTCACGGACGTTGGAATGTATATGATCATGATTGCCTTGCGGAAATTTAACTCCAACCTCAATCAAAGCTCGAAAACATATGCTTTGGATTTTGACAGGGAGATGCCCAAATCCATTAAAACTATTTCTGTTTTTTTCACGGCCGCATTTAATTTGTTTTTGCTTTGCGGGATTGGAATTTTGATTATCTGGCTTAGTGAGTATTTTAGAAAATAAAAAAAGCTCGGCCCCCCATCCCTGGAGAACCGAGCTTAGGGCCCTTAAGGGCCAGTCCTTCGCCCTATGCTGATAAATTTATACGGACTCGATCTACGCTAACAACGACGCAATCATAAGCGAAACTACGCTCATCACTTTAATTAAAATAGCAATCCCAGGACCCGAGGTGTCCTTGAAGGGATCTCCCACGGTATCACCCACTACGGCCGCCTTATGGGCATCAGAACCCTTTTTCTCACCAGGCAAAGCGCCCTTTTCAATGGCCTTCTTCGCGTTGTCCCAAGCCCCACCCGCGTTGGCCATAAATAACGATAATACCGCTCCCACAACCATGGCACCTGCAAGAGCCCCAGCCAAAGCTTCGGCACCCAACACAAAACCGATTACGGGAGGTACGATAATGGCCACCACACCCGGCAAAATCATCTGCGAGAGGGCTGCTTTGGTAGCAATGTCTACAACGGCCGCCGCATCGGGCTTCACCCCCGGCGTACCTTCCAATAGTCCCTTGATTTCGCGGAACTGCCGACCAATTTCTTCTACAATTGTTCCGGCGGCCTTACCTACTGCGGTCATGGTGCTAGCACCCACCACACAAGGCAAAATCGCCCCGAGGAGCATTCCCACAAGAACGCGGCCATCTGTTAAATCGAGAACCATCGCAGGAAGACCCTGACTGATTCGTTTAAAATCAATTTCCATTTTGTAAGCTGCAAAGAGTGCAATCACTGTAAGCACGGCGGAGCCAATGGCAAAACCTTTGCCGATGGCAGCCGTGGTGTTTCCTACGGCATCGAGCTCGTCGGTGATGTCGCGCACTTCTTTTCCAAGACCGCTCATTTCGGCAATACCGCCCGCGTTATCAGAAATCGGACCGTAAGCATCTACCGTCATCACCATCGCGGTCACACCCAGCATGGATACCGCAGCAATCGCAATTCCATAAAGACCTAAGTAGTGGTTCGAAAGCATGGCCACTCCGGCAATCACAAGAAGGGGTGCAATCACACTCTCTAAGCCAATAGCCAAACCTCGAATCACGTTCGTGCCAGCGCCGGTTTTTGAAGCTTCGGCGATTCGCATCACCGGACCGGAACTTGTGTAGTAATCAGTGATCAAGCCAATGATCCCCCCACCAATCGCACCAGCGGCGATCGTGTAAAGAATTCCAATATTGAGATTCAAAGAGTTAATGAGTGCGGCACTCGCAGCTATGAACACAATGGGAGGAAGCAAAAGTGAGAAACGCAAAGCCACGGCAGGCTTTGTGTTCTTGAAGAAACGCAGAAGAAAAATTGTTCCTATGCTGGTGAAAAGTCCCAGAGCCGCTAGAGCCAAGGGAAGGGTCTTGCCCAAGACTCGCAAAGCTTCTTCGGAATATCCGGCCGAGCTATCTGCAATCACACCCAGAAGCCCAGCAGGAACCGTAACGGCTATGGCTATGGCCGCCACACTGGCCGCCACATAACTTTCAAAAATGTCGGCCCCCATGCCGGCCACATC
The DNA here is from genome assembly GCA_964477895.1 of uncultured Bacteriovoracaceae bacterium. Classification (GTDB taxonomy): domain Bacteria; phylum Bdellovibrionota; class UBA2428; order UBA2428; family UBA2428; genus CAYZFQ01. The sequence continues at coordinate 168,663 of CAYZFQ010000002.1, forward strand.
GCCCACGTTATCGCCCACGTTGTCGGCGATCACTCCGGGATTTCGTGGGTCATCTTCAGGAATTCCTGCAATAACTTTTCCTGCAAGGTCAGCTCCCACGTCGGCAGCTTTGGTGTAAATACCTCCACCGATTCGTGCAAAAAGAGCAATCGAAGAAGCTCCCACACCAAAACCATGAATAATGTGAATGAAATGAGGGTCTGATGTGTATTTGTAAAAAATTAAAGAGAGACCCAAAATCCCCAAACCGGCTACGGCAAGTCCCATCACAGCACCGCCATCGAAGGCCACCATAAGAGCATCGCCGCGACCTTTTTCTTTGGCAGCTTGAGCGGTTCGCACATTGGCTAGAGTGGCCGCTTGCATTCCCGAATAACCCGCTAGCAAAGAAAGGGCTGCACCAAATAAAAATGAAAAAGCGGACTGAGCATTGAGGGCAAAATAAAGAGCTCCAAAAACGACAATGGAATAAAGCGCTAGAATTTTAAATTCGCGGCCCAAGAAGGCCATAGATCCTTCACGAATATAGCCGGCAATCTCGAGCATTTTTCCGCTGCCTGCAGGCTGAGCCTTAACCCGGAAAAAGAGTAAAACAGCTACTAAAAGCGCAGCAACACCGGCCACGAGGGCAGTACAAATCCAATTTTCCATTGTTGAGAAACTCCTACCAGGAAGCTTTGGTTACGCCGGGAATCTTGCCTTCTAAGGCCAATTCGCGGAATTTAATTCGGGAGAGACCGAACTTACGATACACGGCACGACCGCGACCGGTAAGGACACAACGAGAAACCACACGCACTTTGGCGCCGTTGCGAGCAAGACCTTGGAGAGTGCTTCGAGCCGCATCTCGTTCTTCATCTGAAAGTTTAAAATCGAGGGCTTTCGCCTTGAGTTCTTCACGAATCGCATACTGGCTCTTGGCCATCTTTTCGCGCTTCTTATTTCGGAGCCTTACACTGAGTTTTGCCATAGCTACTTAAAGTTTTCCTTTTCAAAATAAACTTGAGCTATATCGCCTACTTTGCCCAGCGGCGGGGGTCAAGACTCAAAAACCAGGCTTCGTGGACTTAGCTAAATTGACTCGACGCGTTGCTTACGGTAGCTGAGAAGCCTCTTATGAAGCTAAGCCAAGCCCACCTATATATTCTTATTCTAGCCTTTAGTCCCATCATCATAACAATGGCTCCCATTGAAGCCAAAGCTATCTCCGCCCTCCAAAATCAATCGGGACTCCCGCTCCGAGACTTCAATCTCGCAAGAATCACCTACCTGGAGAGCACAGATCCCGACCTCAGGCGAAAAGCCCTAAAGAATCTTTTCGAGCTCTGCTCTCACCTCACCCGTGAAAATGCCTATAGTTTTTCTCTCTTTAAGCAAATGTCCCCACTTCAGTCCGAGTTGATTAGGAATGGTCTTTTAGAGATTTTATTTGCAGAAAACACCCCTGAAGAAAAATGGGCCCTGGCTTATATCCATTCTCAAGCCCTGCGAAAAATATTCCCCCAAGACTTAGCCATCTCAGAACTTCTAAGTCAGGCTCAGGCCGACACGATTGGGAGGCTAAGTGATAAGAACTCTGCTTTTCTCCAAAAATTTTTAGAGGACAACCGAGATTTAGTAAGCCAGGCCCTTAGCAAAATCGAAGGACAAATTTCCGCTGAGATCTTTAAGCCCACAGGGGAAGTTGAGAGAGGCCTCAGAGCCCTAAAAGAAAAATTATTGGGGTCCGAGTCAAAAAATGCCCGGCCCTAGTTCTCATCCTTAAAATTTAAAATCTGCTGAGCGGCGTGGTGGCCCTGAAAAATGGCTTCTTCTACACAGGGCAGACCCGCATTGCCATTCGCCACAAAAATCCGCTTAAAGCCCTTTTCAATTTCGTGCGCCACCGCGAAATGCCCAGGCTTCACCACATGCAAGGAAGAGGGCCAACGATTCACTTCAACCCCCACTATTTTTATTTCATCCAGATTCAATGCGGCTAAACGATTTCTAAGGAAGTCTACCGACTTCTCCACTTCGCTGATAACCCATTTATCACTAAGATCATGGGAGGCTGAGGCGCTGGAAAGGGGGCGATACAAAGTGAGTAGTCCTCGGTCATCTACTCCCCGATCTCGCTCCAGCCCGTGAGCATCCATCCATCGACCGTCCACCACGTCCACCGCTTCGTTTCCGCTATAGTCGGCATCGTCGCGCATCCAGAGATCGTAAGTTCCGGTCTTCACATGCCCTGCCGTATGAATAGAAAAGACCAAGTGATCTCGATGCTCCAAAGCCGCCGCGAAGGAATGGGCCCGCGGTGCCATCTGAGCAAAGTTTTTAATGGCCCGCGCGCTCACATTGAGAGGAGTGGCCATCACAGTGAATTTTCCGCGAACTCGGTAGCGCTGAGCTTCGTGAATAAACTCAACTTGCGTGCCACCTTCCACATTTTCCACTGAGACCACTGAAGCTCCGTATTGCACAAAGGCATTCTGCGCATATTTCGAAATCATATCCATAGCTGCCACGCTAATGACTCCCGCCCCCACATTGGAGCTGTAACGAGTGGCAATTTCCGTAGAGTAAAAACTCGCAAAAGAAAGAGCCGACACCGTGGCCGTATCGCCCCCAAGAGCCGCTCGTCCATAGAGGTCTAGGAAGTTAAGGAGGTCTTTCATGGGATCTAGTTTGGGGACCTTAGGGTCCGCCTGAAAGCGCTGATAAATTTCTAAAGCCGCAGGATCGCTTTGCGCAAATTTCTCTAGCAAAAATGGCATTGTGCGCACCCACTCGCCCATAGTAATTTTATCTAACTCTTGAACGAAGGGGTGAGAGCGCTGAAAACGCCCCAGCTCAACCAGTTCAGAAGTGCCCTTCAACTCCATCACTTTTTTAAAAAGGGCGAAACTCGCCGGGAGCTCAGCTAATCCCGCATTCCAAATGTCTTTGTAAATTTTTCCATTCCAAAGATAGGAATCAATGATCCCCTTTATGGGATAAAGCTTGCGGTAATTTTCCAAGCCTAAATCTTGGTAAATTTGCTTGAAGAGTGGAACATCTAAGCCCGACATATAGGCAGCGCCTCGACTGAAATTCATTCCCACCCGGTGGGCTCCCGAGGAAAGTCCGCCCAGATTGCCATCTCTTTCAAGAATCAGAACCGTTTTGCCCGCACGCGTAAGGTAGGCCGCAGCGATCAACGCCGAGGGTCCTCCTCCTGCGATGATGACATCGTAGGATTCGCGAAGGTCAATGACCTCGCCTTGAAGGGGGATTCGGGGCAGTACACTTTGCCGATCTCCTCCGTTTAAAAGAAGGGGATAGCGGCTATCCCAATTAATTTTTTGTGGATCCCAACCGTATCTTTTACTTAGCCATTCGGCGCGTTCAGTAATTGGAGCCTGCCCCGGATAAGTTGAGGCTAAAGCCTTGGAGGGACTGAGTTCAGGTGCGATGAGGGGAAGAAAGTGTTCACGACAACGACGAAAGGGTTGGGGCTCTAACAAGTTTTTCGCGGAAAGGGGCTCGCATAAAAACGCCAAGCCCAGAATGCCGATCGAAAAAAATCCTCTAAAAATTCTCAGCACTCGCACCTCGCAAGTACATTGTTGAGAGCATGACTCAAGTCAATGCTCGATAGACAATTTAAGATCTAGCGCTCAAGAATTTTTTCAAAATCACTGAGCTTTTTCTTCTGCTCATCCAAGCTACGTTGAGCCCGGCTTACATCTCGGTCCAATTCTTTCACACGACCCTCACGCGAGCGCAGTTCCGACTTCGCTTTGCTCACAACCTCGGCGCGTTCCTTTTGAATTTTTTCAGCGTACTTAAGCTTCTTATCCAGCTCTGAAAGCTCTTCTTCGCTGGATTTTTTGGCTTCGTCATAGGTTTCAATCTGTTGAGTGCGGGTGTTCAGGTCTTTATTGGCCTGCACCAGCTGACTCTTAGCCTCTTCTAAATCTTTCTGGAGGTCTTTAATCTTTTCTTGAATGTCTTTAATTCGACCTTCCGCGCTTTTCTTCTCCGAACGCTCAGCCTTTTGGGAGTCAGTATTGCGCTCTAAAATGGTTTTCACATCCCGCTTTTTACCTTGGAGCTTATCCACTTCCTTTTGCGCTTCGGCCTCGTCTTTGCTTTTGCGTTCAAGCACAATCCGCTGTTCTTCAAGGTTTCGCTTTTCGTCTCGGTTCGCAGCTTCCACCGCACGAAGATTCTTACTTGCCGTATCAATGTTGGCTCTGAGCTTGTCGAGGTTTTTCTTGTCGTCTTCGTGAAGAATATTTCCCGAACGACTTTCCTGAGCCTGAGCGGATTCTATAAAAAGTTGTGGAAAAGTCCGAGCCTGTTTTGAAATTTGTCCGTGCTTCTGAGCAAGGTCAGAAAAATATTCTACCACCGCCGGACGCGTCCACTGTTGAGCTCCTATGATTTTCTCTAAAATCCACCCATCCTGTCGGACCACATAAGTTTCGGGAAATTTACTGGAACCCCACTCTGAGGCTGCAACTTTAGTTTTATCCAAGAAGACTTCCTCGTCTTTGACCTGCAAATTCATTTCACGACGAAATTTCTCAATCGCTCCCCAAGAATCGTCTACGCTAATAAAAACAAAGTTCACGCCTTTACCCTTGAGCTGCCGCTGAAGTTCCAACATGGCCGGAAACTCCTCCACACAGGGAGGACACCAGGTAGCCCAAAAATTAACCACTGTAATCGGGGTCGTGAATTCTAACTTTTGAGTGCGCTCACTAAAAGCTACGGGCAGGGACGTGAGGGGGGCTCTCGTGACTTGAAAGGGCACAATAACTTCCCGAGACTGCCCAGTAAATTGGTAGGCGTAGACAAAGCCCAACAAGGGAATACCCGCTAGGACAAAGACCTTCAAAGCTCTGAGTAGATATAACTTATTTAGATTTTTCACTGCTGCTCCTTAAAAGCTCAGCTTACAATGAAAGTTGGTAGAAATGAAAAAGCTCCCAGGCTTTTTTGGCCCAGAAGCTTTAATAGTCGAGTTTAAATTCAGAGAGCAGATAGCTATTCTTTGGTCTTTTTCGCTTTTGTCGCCTTAGGAGCGACTTCAGTCACTTCGGCATCTTCTACGTCATCTTTTTTTGACTTGGCTTTTTTAGCCGGAGCCTTTTTTCCCTTGCCTGCGGCCTTTTTAGGAGCTTTCTGACTGTAGGCAGGAACCAAAGACTCTTCGACCCACTCAATTAAAGCCATATCGGCACAGTCGCCGGCACGAACTTTGGCCAAACGTAGAATACGCAGGTAACCACCCGGACGATCCTTAAATTGGGGCGAAATTTTATCTGCGATATCACTTACGGCACCTTTGTTACCCAAAGCCGATAAGGCCAAGCGGCGATTCGCTACCGAAGGATCCTTCAGACGAGTCACAATGCGCTCCACAAAGGGACGCAGGCGCTTAGCGCGGGCAATGGTGGTCTTAATCCGACCATGCTCAAGGAGGCCCAAAGTGAGATTGCGCAGCATCGCGGTGCGATGCGAGGTCGTCACTCCTAGTCTTGAACTTCTGTTTCCGTGTCTCATTTAAATTTTCCTTAAAGTCACAACTATAAAATTAGTTATCTTGTTTGCGCTCGCGAGTTTTCTCAGCGATTAAATCCGGATTGATATCAAGTTTCAGACCTAGACCTAAGCCCATTTCCGTTAAGATATCTTTGATTTCGTTGAGAGACTTGCGACCGAAGTTTTTCGTGCGGAGCATTTCGGCTTCAGTTTTTTGCACAAGCTCGTAAATGTAGCGAATGTTGGCGTTCTGCAAGCAGTTGGCACTTCGAACCGAAAGTTCGAGCTCTTCCACACTCTTGAAGAGATTTTCATTGATGTCACTCTTGGCGGAGTCTTTTTTAACTTCCACCACTTCCACACCCTCATCAAAGTTGATGAAAATGCTGACCTGGTCCTTCAGAATTTTTGCCGCAAAGGCCAAAGCCTGCTCGGGTGAAATCGACCCGTCAGTCCAAATATCCATGTTGAGTTTATCGTAGTCGGTATGCCGACCTACACGTGCGTTGGATACGGAGTAGTTGGCGCGAGTCACCGGAGAAAACACGCTATCCACGGCAATGGTCCCGATAGGGCTATTTTCTGCTTTATTTCGGTCTGCCGACACATAACCACGACCCCAACGCACCGTGATTTCCCCTCGGATATGGGCATCTTTGCCGAGAGTGGCAATGTGGTGAGTCGGGTTCAAAACATGAATACTAGAATCAGTTGCCAAATCGCCGGCCGTTAAGACACCAGCGCCTTTTCGATCGATCACAATGGTCTTTTGCCCACTTCCCTCAAGACGAAGGCGAACTCCCTTGAGGTTCAAAATGATATCAGCCATATCTTCAGTGATATCGTTCAAGGTCGAGAACTCATGCAGTACACCTTCGAATTTTACGCTGGTCACAGCGCAACCCTGGAGGGAACTGAGGAGAATACGCCGTAAGCCGTTTCCGATGGTGTGGCCATAACCACGCTCCAAAGGTCGGGCTGTAAAACGACCGTAGGTGGGAGTTAAAGAACTCCTATCCACTTCGATCATTTTGGGCTTAATAAGGGTTGTCCAGTTTTCTTGAATCATTTCGAGTCGCGCTCCTGAGATATTATAAATTAAACCCGTCGACGTTTCGGAGGACGGCAGCCATTATGAGGAATAGGGGTTACGTCTTTCAACTGAGAAATGCGCAGACCCACGGAAGCCAAAGCGCGGAGAGCCGACTCGCGACCTGCTCCAGGACCTTTCACTTCTACCGCAAGAGAGCGCATGCCAGCGTCGTAGGCCAACTGGGCTACTTCGGCCGCTGCGACCTGGGCCGCAAAAGGAGTGCTTTTACGCGCTCCCTTGAATCCTTTTTTACCGGCCGAAGACCAGAACAAGGCATTACCTGCAGGATCAGCAATCGTGACTATGGTGTTGTTGAAGCTCGCGTATATATGGGCCACGCCCACAGGTACGGCCTTCTTGATTGACTTTTTCTTCGGTGCTTCTGTTTTGCTCATTTTACTTATTAAACCCTATTCTTAAAATCTAGAGACTATTTCAGCGATTTAACAGAAGCCTTACCGGCTACTGTCTTACGAGGACCCTTACGAGTGCGCGCATTGGAACGTGTTCGCTGACCACGAACGGGCAACCCTTTGCGATGACGAAGGCCACGGAAAGACTGCAAATCGATGAGTCGCTTGATGTTCAAACCCACTTGACGTCGAAGGTCGCCTTCTACAGGCAAGTTTTTCTCAAGATAATCACGAACCCGAGCAACGAAAGTTTCGTCGATCTGATCGGTATTTGTGGAAGCTTCCACACCCAATGCTTTGAGCAACTTTTTCGCCGTAGTTCTACCGATACCGTGAACATAAGTTAGTGCGATATCAATGCGTTTATTTCTGGGAAGATCTACACCCGCTATGCGTGCCATTTTATTTAATACCCTATCCTTGACGTTGTTTGTGCTTAGGATTTTCGCAGATAACGCGCAAGATTCCCTTGCGACGAACAATCTGACATTTCTCACAGATTTTTTTTACTGAGGCGCGAACTTTCATAGTGAAAAATCCTTACTTTCGGCTAAAGAATGCATCAAAAATTTATTGAAAATTGAAGCTGCATAGTTTCTATACGTGAAAAAAATTGAGTCAATCCTTTCCAAGCATATTTTACATTTTTTCAGTTGACAGAGGTTCTGAAAAACTAGGCTACCAGTTTTTCTAGGGCTGAGCTCACCTCTTCGGGGCGCCCCTCACCACTGATCTTCTGAATCCGACAAGAAGCCTTCTTTAAGGCTTCAAAAATCCCATCTCTAGTACCCGAATAAATCTTATAGCGCTCCCGAACAACTTTCGGATCATCGTCGGCCCGACGGATCAAAGGACTTCCATCATCATCACAAAAACCGGCTTTTATGGGGGGGCTCAGGTCCTTGTGATAGATTCTGCCGCTTTTGGGGTTGATGAGACGTCCTGACAAGCGCTCTACCAAAAGCTCCTCACTGACGGTCATTTCGATGGCCTCGGGCTTGGCTAAACGAGTCTCACGACTGCAAAAGTCTAACAAGGCTTCCACCTGAGAGCCTTTGCGGGGGTATCCATCCAACAAAAAGGCTTCAACCTCGGGACGGCTGTTAAGGAGGGCTAAAACCTGAGACTCAAAGACTTGATTGGTAGTCTCATCAGGGACGAGTTGACCTGCGGCTAGGATTTTTCCAAGTTCCGCACCCAGCTTTGAGGAAGAAGCAATTTCTTTACGAAAAAGGTCACCTGTTGAAACTTGGATCCAATTGGGATTTTTTTTATTAAGAACTTTGGCTTGGGTGCCTTTACCAGAGCCAGGAGCTCCTAAAAGAATGATAACTTTGACCTTCTTCATAAGCTCCTCTGGCATTTTTAACTTCTCATCCCGAGAAGACAAAGCCTTCTAAATCGACTGGGGCCATTGAGGGCCCGGCCGCCCAAGCTAAGATCTAAGCGCGACGGCCCCGTAACTTAGCCTGCTTTAAAAAGCCATCATAGTTCTGACTCACCAAGTGCGCCTGTAACTGGCTCATAGTATCTAGAGCCACCCCCACCAAAATGAGGAGTGATGTTCCACCGAACTGAATATTCACTTTAAAGACTGCAATGAGTAAACTGGGAAGAATACAAACAAGAGCCAAATAGAGGGCCCCAGAAAAAGTCAAACGAGTGATAATTGTATTGAAGAACTCTGCCGTGTGTTTACCAGGACGGATACCGGGAACGTAGCCCCCAAACTTGCGCAAGTTTTCTGCGAGTTCACTCGGGTTGGTACTAATGGCAGTATAGAAAAAACAGAAAAATACGATGCCTAAGACATACACGATATTGTAAAAATAACCGTCGGGAGTAAAAAGATTATGAGCCTTCGCGGCCCATTCGGCGCTTAAAAAGCCCAAAATAGTTGCCGGAAATAGAATGAGTGTACTTGCAAAAATAGGGGGTATTACCCCTGCAGAATTCAATTTAAGCGGCAGATGCGAGTCCTGGCCTCCATAGACCTTTCGCCCCACCATGCGCTTGGCATACTGAATGGGCACTCGACGCTGCCCCTGTTCTATAAAAACAATGAAGGCTACAACCCCGACCATAACAGTTCCGAGAACAATCAAAGTGCCGACATTCAACTGGCCATTGTCTAGTGCCAAGCGAAGGGTGCTCACGCCCTTAGCCAGCGACGAAGCAATACCTGCAAAAATGATGATACTGGAACCATTTCCGATCCCACGTTCTGTAATTTGCTCACCGAGCCACATCACGAAAACACTACCCGTGGTTAAAACCAACACGGCAAAAAGGCGGAAGGAAAGGCCGCCCTGAACAATCAGAGGATTTCCACTAATAGGACTTGTTTGACCCTCAAGATTAGAAGCAATCACAAAGCCTTGAACGATGGCAATCAGCACCGTGAGATATCGGGTGTACTGAGTGATCTGACGACGCCCTGACTCGCCTTCTTTTTGCATGCGCTCCACGCTCGGAAACATGATCGTGGCAAGCTGCATGATGATGCTCGCTGAAATGTAAGGTGCGATTCCCAAACCAAATACTGACAATTGCTCGAGGGCTCCGCCCGCAAACATATTCATTAAACCAAAGACAGTTCCAGAGGTCTTCTGATGGAAGAATTCAGAAAGGGCCTGCCCATCCACTCCCGGGGTCGGAATATGTACACCCAGTTTATAGATAAGAACTAAGCCGAATAACCAAAGGATGCGGGATCGAAGGTTGCTGTCCATGTCTTAAGGATTACGCCTTTTTCTTTTTCTTGAGAAGAGGCCGGGCCCCATCTTTATATTCTTTGATGTTTATTTTAACGCCCTTAGACTCAAGCAGGGCTTGAGTTGCAGGACTCACACGGTGCACTTCAACAGAAGTCGGAAAAGCCTTGGGTGCCTTGGTACCAATCAAAGAAAGTTTTAGGCGAGGATGTTTGGCAATAGTACGAGGAGCTAACTCCACCAAAGACATCGCCTTACCTGCAAATTTGCCAAGCTCAGTAACGTTAATTTTAACTGAAAAGTCCTTAAGGGGGCTATTAAAACCCACCTTAGGTGAACGACGCTCCAAAGGAACTTGGCCCCCTTCGAAAGCAGGACCTACAGTCCCCCCCGAACGTGCCTTTTGGCCTTTGTGACCCTTACCTGCAGTTTTGCCGTTCCCCGAACCAATACCTCTACCCTTACGCTTAGGCGTATGATTACTTCCTGCGGGAGATTTTAAATTATTTAACTTAAACATGTTTCACCTCAAGCCATTGAACCACTTGGCGAATCATTCCACGAATAGCCGGGTTGTCGTTCAAAGTATTCACCTTTCCACGACGCCCAAGACCCAAGGCCGTCAAGGTCCGGATATGCATATCCTTAGTACGCGCATTGCTGCGAATTTGTCTCACAAAAATCTTTTTCATGCTTCTTCTCTATTTAGACGCTTTTTATACTGATCAATCGTACGCAATCGACGCAAACCCTCGATAGTGGCCTTCAAGACGTTGTGCGGATTGTTGGATCCAATACATTTGGTCAAGACGTTTTTCACGCCTGCACATTCCATTACGGCGCGCACAGGACCACCAGCAATAACACCCGTACCTGTGGAAGCCGGGAGGAGAATCACTCGGCCCGCACCAAAGTGCCCCTGAACTTCGTGGGGAATAGTGTCGTGCACCACAGGAACAGGGAAGAGGCTTTTTTTAGCTTGTTCACCTGCTTTGCGGATGGCCTCAGGAACTTCAGCAGCTTTTCCCAAGCCTACGCCGATGCTTCCCTTACGATCACCCACAACCACAATTGCGGAGAAGCTGAAACGTCGACCCCCTTTGACCACCTTAGCCACGCGGCCAATGTGAATCACTCGGTCAATGTAATCGCTCTCGCCTTTGTTGTTTTTGTCATCTCTTGCCATGCGAATATTTTACCTTTTTCCTTTTCCCAAGTCCTAAAACTTCAGGCCGCCTTCACGAGCACCCGAAGCCACGGCAGCAATTTTTCCATGATAAATGTAACCGCCACGATCAAAAACACACATTTCAATCCCAAGGCCTTTGGCCTTTTGGGCGATTTCTTTTCCGAGAGCAGTGGAAGAGGTAACGTTGGCCGTCTTACCCCGAGGCGTGCTTGCAAAAGCAAGTGTTGCGCCTTTGTTGTCATCGATAAGCTGAGCGGTGATCAAACGGGCACCACGAGTGATGCAAAGACGAGGTCGCTCAAGCGACCCCTCAACTTTTTTACGAATACGACGGTGGCGAGTCTGACGACCCAAAACCTTCGGACTAGAATTTTTACCAAGTTTTTTTGCCATATATTATTTCGCTCCGCTTGCCGCAGCTTTACCAGCTTTACGACGGATTTTTTCGTCGGAATATTTAATCCCCTTACCTTGGTAGGGCTCGGGCGGACGAAGCGCACGAATTTTTGCAGCCGTATTTCCCAAAAGTGCTTTATCCGCACTTTGAAGAACTACGGTGGTGTTACCATCTACGCGCGCCGTTAAGCCCTCGGGGATGGGAAAATCTACGGGATGGGAAAAGCCCAAGGTGAGATTGATGCTTTTGCCTTTCACGGCGGCACGAAAGCCTACCCCTACGATTTCGAGCTTGCGCTCGTAACCTGTGGATACACCTTTAACCATATTTGAAACCAGCATACGAATAAGTCCGTGCTTGGCTCGGTCCGCAGCAGAATCACTTTTACGGCGCGCGACCAATTTGCCGTCCGTCAAACTCAGCTCGACTCCCGAAGGAATCTCCAAATTGAGTTTTCCCTTAGGGCCCTCAATACGTACGACGCCCTTATCCACAAGAGCTTTCACTCCCGCCGGAACGTTTACAGGTTGTTTACCTAATCGAGACATAAATATATTCCCTTTACCAAACGGTGCAGAGGAGTTCTCCCCCCACACCGAGTTTCTTAGCTTCTTTATCGGAAACCACACCCTTAGAGGTCGAGAGAATCGAAATTCCGAAACCACTCATCACCTTAGGGATCTGATCTTTATTAACATATCGGCGCAATCCAGGTCGTGAAGCTCGTTTCAAGCCGGAGATGACGGGTTTCTTCAGATCAGAATTTTCAAAACGCAAATAAACGCGCAGAACATTTTTATTTTCCACGGTCACTTCTTTGAAGGTCTTAATAAAACCTTCTTTAACCAAAATTTCAGCCACACTTCGATTCATTTGAGAATTCAAAGCGTCGCATTTTTGCAAACGAGCACGGCCCGCATTGCGGATTCGAGTTAAGAAGTCTGAGAGTTGATCATTCATCATAAATTAACAGTCCTTACTTTCTGAAAGGAAATCCAAATTCTTTTAAAAGGTCCAAAGCTTCGGCATCCGTATTGGCATTGGTACCAATGGTGATGTTAAAGCCACGCACTTTATCAATCTGGTCATAGTTCACTTCAGTAAAGATAGTGTGCTCTTTAATACCTAAGGAATAATTGCCACGGCCGTCGAAGCTCTTTTCGGGAAAACCCTTGAAGTCCCGGACTCGGGGGCAAGTGATCGCAATGAAACGATCAAGAAACTCGTACATTCGATCGCGGCGCAAATTCACGACACATCCAATCGCAAGATTGGCGCGGAGTTTGAAATTAGAAATCGCTTTCTTAGACTTAGTAATGGCCACTTTCTGACCCGCAATTTTTGTGATGTCGGTAGCCAGTTGTTCAAGGGCCTTGGGGTTAACCAAAGAATCCTTAAGCGAACACGACAGCGTTATTTTCGTGAGGCGTGGCACTTGCATTACGTTCTTATATTTACCCGAACTCAAGAGCTTCTTTTGAATTTGCTCTCGGTACTGGGTCTTTAAGCGCGGTGTGGCGCCCTTTGTTTCCATTGTTTTTTCAGCCATCGCTAATTATCCTTTTGCCTTAGCTCCACCGAAGGTCCGAGTTTTCTCATTCCCTTCAGTTTTAAATCCCACTCGACCCAAACCTTTTCCAGCTGCATTTGCCACTTGGAATTTGCTAGCCGGCCACCAACGCAGATTATCTACAATTCCGCCCTTGGGATTCTTTTGTGAGGGTTTGGTATGACGTTTTACAGTGCCCAATCCCTCTACTTGAATCAAAGCTTTGGCCTGCTTAACAGCCAAAACCTTAGCGGTTTTACCCTTGTGGGCTCCCGAAAGAGCGATCACGAGGTCATCTTTTTTCAAATGTTTTACACGAACAGTCATATTAAAGAACCTCCGGTGCGAGTGAGATAATCTTTAAAAAAGATTTAGCACGCAGTTCACGAGCAACGGGACCAAAGACGCGAGTGCCTATGGGCTCTTTGGAAGGGTTGATGACAACCGCAGCGTTTTCATCGAAACGAATATAGCTTCCGTCGGTGCGGCGAATTTCTTTACGAGTCCGCACGATCACGGCTTTGACCACATCGCCTTTTTTAATTTTACTATCAGGAGTTGCGGCCTTCACCGAACACACAATAATATCACCAATCGATGCGTAACGACGGCGCGTGCCGCCCAATACTTTAATGCAACGAAGCTCTCGGGCCCCCGAGTTATCTGCTACGTTCAATTTTGAGGTGTGTTGAATCATCTTATGCTCCTGCTTCAGTAGGCGCTTCGTCCAAAGCCGATCCGACCAAAGCTTCCGCCCGTCGAACAACCTTTAAAAGACGGTGGCGTTTGTCAGCACTCATGGGACGACACTCTGCAAATTCTACAAGATCCCCTGCCTTAACAGTGTTATCTTCCGAATGAATTTTGTACTTTTTATTGGAGGAAACAATCTTACCCGTTCGCTCTTCGCGGAAACGGCGAGTCACCGATACCACAAGAGTCTTGAGCATTTTATTGCTGCTGACTGTTCCTTCGTAAACTTTATTTGCCATGCTGACCTTCCCTTAACCCAACTGTGCGAGAACCGATGCGAGTTCGCGCCTTTTTTTACGGTATTCGTTCAAATTGGGGGACTGAATATTGAATCGGATTGCGAGCAACTCCGTCTTGAGAAGACGGGCTCGGCCCGAAAGTCCTTTGCGGTCGAGATTTGCCATTTCAACCACAGGGGCTTTTTCTTTTTTGGACGCTTTTTTCGCAGGAGCCTTTTTGGCCTTAGCCTTGGGGGCTGCGGACTTGGCGCTCTTCGCGATTTTCTTTTTTGCTACTGCCATAAATCACCCTTTATGCGATCTGATCCGCTCGAGAAATCATTTTAGTTTTAAGCGGAAGTTTGTAGAGCGCCAGAGACATTGCTTTTTTGGCAATTTCTTTGGTAACGCCTTCCATTTCAAAGAGCACGGTCCCAGGCTTAACCACGGCTACCCAGTACTCAGGATTACCCTTACCGGAACCCATTCGAGTTTCTGCGGCCTTTTTTGTAATGGATTTCTGTGGGAAAATTCGAATCCAAATTTTTCCACCACGTTTAATAAAACGTGTCATTGCAATACGACTGGCTTCGATCTGACGGGATGTGATCCAGCCACACTCTTGGCTTTGGAGTCCAAACTCGCCGAAGGCTAAACGATTGCCACGAGTGGCAATCCCACGCATTTTGCCTTTTTGAACCTTACGAAATTTAACTTTTTTTGGAGCTAACATTTATCAATTCCCCTCAGAGCCCTGAGCCCGTCATAGCCTGTTGCTGGGCACGTCCGCGTCCCAAACGAGTGCGCATGTCGACTTCACCTTTGTAAATCCAAACTTTAATCCCAATGATTCCGTAGGTTGTATGTGCTTCCGCGGTGCCGTAATCAATATCGGCACGCAAAGTGTGCAAGGGAATCGAACCTTCCGCATAGCGGTCAGTCCGAGCAATTTCGGCACCCGCCAAACGACCCGACACGCGAATCTTAATACCTTTAACTCCGAACTTTAAAGCCTGCTGAATGGCCTTCTTCATTGCTCGACGATAAGCCACTCGACGTTCCAATTGATTGGCAATGTTCTCAGCAATCAACTGAGCATCAGCTTCAGCCTTACGAACTTCGGTAACGTTCAAAAAAACTTCTTCAGGAGCTTTTTTTAGCAGTTTGGCAATTTCGTCACGAATTTGCTCAATACCAGCGCCTTTTTTACCGATGGCAAGTCCTGGACGGGCGGCATGAACGTTAATACGAATTTTTGAAGCTGCACGTTCAATTTCAACTTTTGAAATTCCCGCAGAAAAGAGTTTTTGCTTCACAAATTTGCGAGTGTGGAGATCTTCCGCCAAAAGTTTACCGAAATCTTTTTCAGCATACCACTTAGATTCCCATGGTTTGGTAACGCCAATGCGAAAGCCAATGGGATGTGTCTTTTGACCCATGATTATTTGTCTCCTGCAGCGCTTTTCTTAGCGGCTTTTTTCTTAGGTGCGGCTTTCGCCGTGGTCGAAGCTTTTTCGGAAAGCTTGAGGAATACGTGCGAAGTTCGAGTGATTCGTTGATCGGCTCGGCCCTGGGCACGAGGCATAAAACGCTTAATGCGGGGACCTTCATCCACCAAAAGTTCACTCACATAAAGGCGGTCCATGTCGGCCACTCCCTTTTGCGATGCATTGGCCATAGCCGCTCTCAAAAGCTTCAGAATGAGTTTTGCCGACTTCATTTTTTCTAATAACAAAATGCGGTTGGCATCTTCGAGTTTCTTGCCGCGAATAAGATCCGCAACCAAGCGGGCCTTCTGCGGAGATACCAAAGCCATAGAGAGCTTGGCTCTGGCAGCCTCAGGAGCAAGAATTGTTGCTTTACTAGCCATTGTCCCTACTCCTTATTTTCCAGCTGCGGCTTTTTTATCGCCGGCAGTGTGACCACCAAATTGGCGGGTTGGAGCAAATTCTCCAAACTTATGTCCCACCATGTTTTCTGAAACATAGAGAGGAACGAATTTTTTACCGTTATGAACTGCGAAGGAAAGACCTACGGCATCGGGAACAATGGTAGAAGCACGCGACCAGATCTTGATCACCTGCTTCTTCTTGTCGCCACGAGCCTTTTGGATTTTTTCCAACAAGCTGTTACTCACAAAGGGACCTTTTTTTAATGAACGAGCCATTGTTTATCCTTTTAACCGCTAGTCATTTTCCCGCGAGGACGACCGCGAACGATACGGGAGTTTGTTCTCTTATTATTACGAGTCTTGTAACCCTTAGTCGGTTGTCCCCAAGGAGTCACGGGATGGCGACCTCCCTTGGTTCGACCTTCACCCCCACCATGAGGGTGATCCACGGGGTTTTGGCAGGTTCCGCGAGTGGTGGGGCGAATGCCCAGCCAACGAGTCCGACCCGCCTTACCGATTACGACCGACTCATGCTCAAGGTTGCCCACTTGACCGATCGTTGCATAGCAAGCCTGAGAGATAAGTCGAACTTCACCACTGGGTAGACGCACTTGAACGTCTTTGCCCTCTTTGCCAAGGAGCATAGCTCCAGCACCTGCGCCGCGCACCATTTGGGCGCCGCGACCGGGCTTCAACTCAAGGGCGTGGATCGTGGTCCCAACAGGAATATTTGCCAGAGGAAGGGCGTTTCCAGGTTTAATGTCAGCCTGGGGTCCTGTTTCAATTTTGTCGCCTTTTTTCACTCCTACGGGAGCCAAAATAAAGCCCTTATATCCGTTGGCGTAATTCAAAAGCGCTAATCGTGCACTGCGGTTTGGATCATAGTAGAGACCGTCTACGACAGCGGGAATGCCTTCATGCTTACGCTTGAAATCCACCACACGGTAAAGGCGCTTGTGGCCCCCACCCTTGTGACGAGTCGTCATGTGACCGTGATTATTTCGTCCACCCGTGTCATTTAGCGGGGCTAAAAGAGACTTGGGTATTTTCTTTTTTGTTTCGAGATCAGTAAAGGTTTCTACCGTTTTCTGTCTCAACGTCGCTGTAATAGGGCGAAAGCTTTTCATGTTCTAATTTCTCTCGTTTTATTTGAGTTCCAAACGCTTACCTTCGGGAAGACGGAGCAAAGCCTTTTTATAGACTTTGGCCGGTAGAACTCCGCCCTTGGTTTTACGCGCTTTTTTTCTAAAGTTAACGGTTCTAACTTTGAGGACTTCAACCCCAAAGATCTTACGAACGGCGTCTTTGATTTGTGTTTTATTGAGAGAGGCATCCACCACGACAGAAAATTCGTTGAAACGATTTTCTCGTGAGGTGCTTTTTTCACTCAAAAGAGGCTGAATAATAGAATCAGAGAGTAGCTTCATAATTATTCCTTAAACTTTGCTGCCAAGCTGTTGATAGCCGCTTCGGAAAAAATGAGACTGTCGCTTTTCACGAAGTCTAGAGTTGTCCATTTTTCTTCAGTCAGTAAGTCGATGTTACGAATGTTTCTTACCGACTTATTGAGACCCAAATCTTCTTTGGCGCTCAGAACAAAACCCACACGCACGCCTTTTAGCGAGACCTTATCTAGCATGTCGACCAGTTTCGAAGTTTTGGGGCTTTCCACAACACCCTTAAGCACACGCACTTGGCCCCCGGAAAGACGATCTGTCAACACACTCGCAAGAGCGAGTTTACGAACTTTTTTATTAATTTTGAAATCACGCTTCACGGGAGTGGGTCCGAACATGATACCACCACCCACTCGATGAGGCGCACGGCCTCCACCTTGACGAGCCGTACCACCGCCCTTTTGATTGCCAACTTTTTTACCACCACCCGCGACGCTGGAACGGCCTTTGGTGGCTACAGTTTTTTTGTAAAAACGAAAGCGCTGACCTTCACAAACAAAGTGGACGGCCGCTTCATTGGGTTCCACACCGAAGAGCTGTGAGGGGACCGAAAAATCGCCAACTACTTTTCCTTGAAGATCGATGACTGGGATTGTAACTTTTTCCATCACTGACCTCTTAGAGTTTAATTTCTACGTCGACGCCAGCTGCAAGATCCAGCTTCATAAGGGAGTCTACGGTTTGTTGATTGGGTTCAAGAATGTCGATGAGCCTCTTGTGCGTACGCACTTCGAATTGCTCGCGACTTTTCTTGTCAATATGGGGAGATCGCAAGACCGTGAAGCGATTGATAGAAGTCGGAAGAGGAATGGGACCCGCAATTTCGGCTCCTGTTCTCTTCACAGTATCTAAAATCGAAACGACGGCCGAATCTAATAATCGGCTGTCAAAGGCCTTGAGTTTAATTCGAATTTTTTGAACTCTCATAGTCAAACAGTCCTGTCCTTATTCACACTACACACGATCTTTCAAAGAACGAAAATTTACGGGTTCGGCGTTTATACACACAAGGTGCCAAGTCGCCAATAGCAAAACAAAAAAAATATGCTCTTATTTTCACTTTATTCGGGCCACCCTAAGAGAGCCCCGTCAATCGAGCCAATACTTCCTTCTCAACTGAGGGCGGCATGGAGTCATACCGGTCAAATTCCATAGAATAGGTTCCCCGCCCCTGGGTCCTCGAACGCAAGTTCGTGGAATAACCAAACATAGCAGCTAAAGGCACCTCGGCATTCACCGCCTGCCACTTGCCAGGACGAGGGAGCATTTCTAAAATTCGCCCTCGCCGCCCGTTGATGTCGGAAATCACATCCCCCACGTTGTCGTCAGGGACACTCACCTGGACCTTCATGACGGGTTCGAGAAGAAAGGGTTTCGCCTTGTCCAAAGCCTCTTTTAGGGCCTGAGAAGCTGCAAACTGGAAGGCAATATCGCTAGAATCCGTCTCGTGAGACTGGGCATGGGTCATGCTTATTTCTATATCCACCATGGGAAATCCCACTATGGGGCCTGTTTGAACCCCTTGGAGGAGGCTTTTTTCTATGGCTTGCTCAAATTCCCTTGGAATGCTCTTAGCCGGGATTTTATTAATCACTTTTGATCCAGAATTTCGGGCCAGGGGCCGAATATCGATTTTAAGGTGGGCAAACTGATTTTTACCCCCCAATACTCGTTCACAATGGCCTGTGGCCTGAGCCGCCTGTGCGATACTTTCTTTGTAAGCCACTTGGGGTTTTCCCACGTTTGCATCCACTTTGTGCTCCCGAAGCAGGCGGTCCACAATGATTTCCAGATGGAGCTCACCCATACCTGCAATCAGCATTTGCCCTGTATCTTCGTTGGTGGAAGTTCGAAAAGAAGGGTCTTCCCAGGCCAATTTTTGAAGGGCGCCACCCAGTTTGTCCTGATCGGCTCGAGTTTTGGGCTCGATGGCAATCGAGATCACAGGCTCAGGAAAGATGATTTTTTCAAATTGAATGGGCGCCTTTTCACTGCAAAGGGTATCTCCTGTTGTGGTGAATCGAAAGCCCACCGCCGCCACAATTTCCCCAACAGAAGCACTCTTTAAATCTTCGCGCTTGTTGGCATGCATTTGAAGCAAGCGCCCCACGCGCTCACGCTTGTCCTTCACAACATTGAGCACATTTTCGTTGGACTCCACCTGACCGGAATAAATTCGAAGGTATGTCAGGTGTCCCACGTAGGGGTCGTTCATAATTTTAAAAGCAAGGGCGGCAAAGGGCTCGGTCACATCTGCTTTGCGTGAAAGCTCTTTGTCAGGTTTTTTTGGATCAAAGCCCTTTACGGGAGGAATGTCTGAGGGGCTCGGCAAAAAGCGCACAATCGAATCGAGCAAGAGCTGCACTCCCTTGTTCTTGAAAGAGCTTCCACATAAAAGCGGAACAAATTTTAGAGCGATACAACCCTTGCGTAGCGCTGAAATAATTTCCGCATCACTAAGGGGTTTGTCTTCAAGGTACTTGTTCATGAGCTCATCACTCATTTCCGCGGCACTTTCGACGAGTTCACGTCGAGCCTCCTGCGCTCTTTCCAAATACTCATCGGGAATATCCACAATAGAATATTTTTCTCCCTGAGTGGCGTCGGATTTTTCCCAGATCCAAGCTTTCATTGAAATAAGGTTAATGAGTCCGGCAAAATTTTCCTCAGCACCAATAGGAAGGGCTACAGGAAGAGGTCGGGCTCCAAGCTTTTCTCTAATTTCTTTTACGACATTGAGAAAATCAGCTCCGGACCGATCCATTTTATTGACGTAGCAGATTCGGGGCACATGGTAGCGATCGGCCTGCCGCCATACGGTTTCGGATTGAGGCTCCACCCCACTGACGGCGCAAAACACTCCCACGGCGCCATCGAGCACACGTAAAGAACGCTCCACCTCCACGGTAAAATCCACATGCCCCGGGGTATCGATGATATTGATACGATGATCATCCCACACACAAGTGGTGGCAGCCGAGGTAATCGTGATCCCGCGCTCGCGCTCTTGGTCCATCCAATCCATAGTGGCCATGCCGGAGTCCACCTCACCGATTTTATGATTGATACCCGTGTAAAAGAGAATGCGTTCTGTCGTGGTGGTTTTGCCGGCATCAATGTGCGCGATGATTCCGATGTTGCGGAAGCGAGCCAGAGGGATTTTTTTAATGTCGATAGCTGCCATAAATGTGGGGCATTTATCGCACACTTTGGGGGCTTTTTAAATGCGGGATGGGTCTTCGCTAGAGAGAGGCTGGGGCACGGCTGAATTCTCGGAAAAACTCGTCCTGACTTTTCGGCCAGGGACCGAGTTGCCCTGAACCGCGTTCGTCAGGAACAAAAATTCCTAGTTTTTTATAAATTTGAAATTTAGAAATGTCCCCACGGCCCGATCGATGACCCAAATAGCGGAGTTCTTCAAACGTCAAGGGCCGACCTTTTTTAAAGCCGAGCTTCCCCGTGCTTGGGTCGAGAAGCAAAAGTTTTCCGTCCTTGCCCAGAACCTGGCCAGCGCTGTCCACGTTAAAGCGGTATCCATCGTCTGTCAGAAAGGCTCCATATCGAACATAAACTGCTTTTGAAGTTCCCACACTGACTTCACCCGGAATCTGGGGATTTTTACGACCTTGAAGAGCAGAATCAAGGACCTTTGCCAGATGCGCCGCCTCTTTGGCCGTGCGCGGATAGGCCACTATGGCTTTAGCTACCTGTGTTCCTTCCAGTCTTTGTAGGTCTTCTCCAGAGCCGATGGCCTTGTGATGAATTCCCATCTTTCGCAAAATCGGAAGGGTGATTTTTGCCACTTCGGCTAAATTCTCGGTTCCAGCACTCACGTGAATTTTGTACCCTTGAAAGGGGAGTTTTCCCGTTCCATGCCATCGTCTCCACGTAACCCCACCATGAGAGCCCCCATTCGTGTAGCCCAGCTCGCTAGCCTGAAGTGAGTCTAAGCCCTCAACTTTTTCTGTAATTTCTGGAGTAGACCGATAATCCCCACCCCTTCGAAACTCAGAAGGCGAACGCCTACTGATTGCAGTTCCTAATTTGGCGGACTTCGAAGTTTTTGCAGCTAGGCTCACTAGGTCTGGCGAACTTTGATTTATCGGAGCTGTTGCAAAACTCGCAGGTGCCCTTAGAGCCTCATCCCGAAGACGGTCGATCTCCACCTGTGACCGCGCGACGTAATCCTTCAAATCCGCAAAGCGAGGGTCTCGCTCATTTTCGATTACCGAAAGCTCGGCCCCCAGCCAGTCTTGAGTACCTAAATCGTTGTTAACATGGTCGCGCATCCAAATCTTTCGCGCCTCAACCATCAGCTGAGTGGCCTCTTGGGCATGGTTCTCAAAATGCTTTCTCGAAAGAACTCTACCCAAAGGAGTTCCGACGACGTGAGCGGCCCCTCTCAAGGGTGATGTCGCCAGTTTTGCAAGCTGGCGTTTCAAAGACCTGGGGTCCACGGGCTTCGCAGACTCAAGACCTTTCTCGTAATTGACGGCATAAATCACGTTCTTCATAAGATGAGATCGAAACCACTTCATATCCGGATTCTGAGTCGTAATCTCGCGCACCTTACCACCTTTGCCGTAACCCAAAATAATACCTATGGAGTCCATGCTCTCATACTTCATTCCCCAAAATCCTTTGCTGGGCTGACTTTGCTCTCGTAGGTAGTAAGTTGAAGTTTGGACTCTATTCAGTGCATCCGTATCTATTTTTCGCTTAGCCATAAGGTCTTTATTTCCCAGGGCGTCCCAAAGAGACGCCTGGGCGCCCTTTGTCGCACCCAGGCTGTGACCGCTGTTCACCGTCACCAAACTGGTTTTGTGCCGAGGGCTTCCTGCTTTAAAAATTTCCCCAGCGATTTTCTCTAAGCGATAGGCGGCATCATAGGCCACTATGCCACCGAGACTATGCCCAGCGAACATGATGTCAGTGTTGGCAAGCTCCGGCGCTAAGTGTTGGAGAATGTCATTTAAAATTTTACTCTCCATCTGAGTTTTACCTACTGTCATATCGGCATAAACATCCATTCGAAGTTCTCGAGTTTTCTTTTTCAGTTTTTGAGCGAGGGTCAACTTGGTGCTCGACTCCGGCGGGGATTCTGAAGAATTTTTAAATTTCTCTGTTCCGCTTATCGCCACAATAAGAGGTTTCTTGGGCTGCGGAGAAGTTGGGCCTGAAACATGAGTCCCGTGACTATCAAAGATGGGAAGAGGCTCAAAAATAGCAATCTTCAATCCGGTTTGAAGATCGAAGGCGGTGGATCGAACTCGGTAACCCACAGGGGCCGCGGTGTTATTAAATTCGACTTGTCTTCGCACGAAGTCTTCAGCATTTTTCAAAGGTCCCAGTGCCCCATTGAGGTCTAACGAAATAGGATCTGGCACCTGATAAGCCGCCACCATGGCATTGATGGCATCTCGGTGCATTTCACGTTCCCACAAACTTACATTTTCTGGATCAGTTTTACTTTTGTTGCTGACTTCTTGGATTTTCTGGAGATAGTTGTCGGCCAGTTTTTGCATCACGTAGGCCTTCGACCATGGAGTCTTTCTTTCCTTCACGCCCTGGTGAACATCATCCTGGACAAAAAGATGCCGGTCATCATTTGCCACAATGAGTTTCTGAGCGTGCCAAAAGACTTTCTCAGGTTGATCACCCACCAGAGCTTGGTTGAAAACTTCATCGGCCATTAAATGAGGCACTCGGTCTAAGACATCTAGGATGGCCATTTTAACTTCTGCGACTCGTTCTTTTTGAAAGCTATCATGCAGTGCTTTCAAAATGTCGGGATTCCCTACCCGGTCAGCCACGCTAAAAACAACCTGTGCGCGAATGGCGGGATCATCAACAGAGTCTAAGATTTTAGCAACTTGGTCAGGATTTGAAAGCTTTGCTTGCTTGGCCAACTCCACTCCCAGGGGCCTATAGGAATGTTGCCGCAAGTCTTCTAATAATCCCTGGGGAACGAGGGTCGATTCTCCCTCTACTTTCACATGCAAAAAGGCATTTTGAGAAAATATCCGGTATTTGGGTTTGGACATCGACAATCGAGCAAAATCACGAAGAATTTTGCGATTCAAAGAAGAATTCTCTTGTGCCGAATTGGCAAAGATCGCCTTAGCTGCAATGTGATAGGCCTCCGTCACCGATTCTAAGGTGTAGTTGTCGGGATTTTTTAAAATGACATCAGCCACATTCAAAGCGGCACTGTCGTGGCGATTTTGCAAAGCACTCAGCACCAGTGATCTGACTTCGGGATGTTCGGTTGCAAAAAAGATGTCGCGTAGAGTTTCGGAAGAGCGCCCATAGAGAATCATATCTTTAAAAGTCTGACCCATTTCGTGCGAGCGCGCCGAATCCAAGGGGGGAAAGGATGTGTAGGCATTTTCATTTCCAAAGGATTTTTTAATGGCTTCTAAAACGCTGGCATCATTCAACCTACGATTCCCCGAATCCGTTAGCACCAGGGGGCGAGCGCTCTCTGACGAGTACATTTTGATAGCTCGAACAAGAGCAACATTGTCGGGATCTGGCAGCTGTTCCCACACTTTAAAACGAGGATGTTGCCTAAGAGCCACAGCTGCGGAATAGCGAATTTCCACCTCACTCTCGTTCTTAACTACCTCTTTTAGAAGAAGCAGACTCTCCTCTCGGTTTGTAATGAGTGCATTTCTGGCCCCGGAGAGCTGCCAAAGATCCTTCCCACCTAGGGAAATAACTGCCTTTAGCCGAGTCAAAGGATTGCTAGAAGCCAATCGTCTTTCGAAGGCCGATTGAAAGGCTTTAGGATCCAAAGATTCCGATCTTAAAAAGAACTCTTCACGATTTTTTTCTCGAATACTGAGTGCGGCCAAAAGTTCAACTTTATCCGCTTCCATCGGACGACCAAAACCGGCTTGATGACGTAGTGTAAAAAGATTGAGTTCTTCGGCCGCTTCCTCGTAGCCGCCAATATCTCCATGCCTTAGCTTTTGCACATTGAGCTGAAGGCGAGCTGGCAATCCGGGATCATTCATCGCCACTAGTTTGTTATAAAGAGAGGGCTCCAAAAAAGGTTGAACATCTTCTAGCCTTCGAATGGTAATAGCCTGCAGTTCAGGCGAACTCTTCTGAAGGGGGGAAGCATCGTCAGACTCAAAATCTAAGTTTTGAGGTTGGCTAAGTGAAGCCAAATCATCACGGCAACTTGGAGTTAGGTAAGATCTTTTTGCAAAGGACGATGGAAAATATGCAACCGTCAATACCCCCACAAAATAGCGCGCCGCTCTAAATCCTATCACCGTAGTTAATTATCGGACTTTTTTAACCTTTTTAGAGATTAAGTTTTGATGAAGGCGCCGCCAATCAGACTCAATAGAATGCGTTTTCAGATAGGCTAAAACGATGACCTGAGTCCGCGGCTATTATATGTGAGCCTATGTGCAAAGAAGGCAGATTCTAGAAAATCGGAATGTAAACGTAGGTGTTGGCATTGATACTAATAAGGGTCTCGATTTTCTTTGGAAAGTAACCAATCAGGCAGACCTCTTTATCCATATCAATGGACCGAAAGAGGGTCCTGACCTTTTCGAGCAAAGTAGGGTCAGTTAGAGTTTGAAATAGATGACGGTCGGGTACAATTTTGCTCTGTTGATTTCTTCTATAATACGTATATTCCACCTGGGTTTTAATACTCAGGGCAAGACCTCCCATTTGAAAATCCCTTGCCTGTTTTTTCAAGAAGGTCTCAAGCTCCGCCCCTTTTAGGCTGTGAGTGAGTCCAACGAGGGAGGTTGCCATTCCATTTCGAGGGGAGGCCAAGGGGTGGGATACCCGTCCACAGATTTCTGCAAGTTCTAAAGTTTCAGAACCCTCTACTGCAGGGGGGAGATTTAATGGTTGAATTTTAAGAGTATCGGCTCCGACGGAGCTGCCTACTATAACTAGATTTAAACTAAAAATTATCTGAAGAAACTTCATGAAGACCACTTAAGGTATTGCCCTAAAGTGGTCAACAAATGAGCGGGTCGACTACCAACGGAAGTGCGAGAAGGCCTTGTTGGCTTCCGCCATTTTATGCACATCTTCACGCTTTTTGATGGATCCACCTTTGTTATCAGCGGCATCCAAAAGCTCAGAGGCCAGCTTTTCAACCATGTTTTTTCCCGAGCGTTCTTTGGAGTAATTGATAATCCAACGAGAAGCCAATGTTTGACGACGGTCGGGACGAACTTCAACGGGAACTTGGTAAGTAGCACCACCCACTCGGCGGGAGCGAACTTCCACAGAGGGTTTGACGTTGTTTAAAGCTTTCTTAAATATTTTCAAAGGATCGTCCTTAAGACGAGCTTCAATAATATCAAAGGCACCATAACAAATGCGCTCAGCTACGGCTTTTTTACCTTGGCGCATTAAGTCGTTAATGAACTTCGCAACCACTTTATCGTGGTACTTAGGGTCGGGGAGAATTTTACGTTTTTCCGGACTATGTCGACGAGCCATTCTTTATCCTTATGCTTTTGCGCGTTTTGCGCCGTATTTGGAGCGACTTTGTTTACGGTTAGCAACACCCTGAGTATCCAGTGCGCCTCGGACGACGTGATAACGCACGCCAGGCAAATCTTTAACTCGGCCACCACGGATAAGCACCACTGAGTGCTCTTGTAGATTGTGACCTACACCGGGGATGTAAGAGGTTACTTCAAAACCATTCGTAAGTTTTACGCGACAAACTTTGCGCAATGCTGAGTTAGGTTTTTTTGGAGTCGCAGTATAAACGCGAGTACAAACGCCACGACGTTGCGGGCAATTGGTGAGTGCGGGAGACTTCGATTTCACTCGAACTTTTGATCTTCCGATACGTACAAGTTGATTAATTGTCGGCATAAACTCTTTTTTTGACCCTTTTTTAAAGTAGCGCCTCTCTTAACGGAGGCGCTGTATTACTGTCAATATCTCCTATTTTTTCCCTTAGACCATGCTCATATCATCGGTCTCCTCGATGGGAGGCGCCTGATAGATTCGGCCCACAGGTAAAGCTTCTTCTTCAATGTCCATTTCTGGTCGAATCGATTGATAATGGGGAATGCCAGTTCCGGCAGGAATGAGACGCCCCATACTCACGTTTTCTTTGAGTCCGCGAAGGACGTCTTTTCGACCGGCAATCGAAGCTTCTGTCAAAACCTTAGTCGTTTCCTGGAAGCTAGCTGCCGACACCCAAGACTCCGTCGAAAGGCTCGCGCGAGTGATACCCAAAAGCAGGGGAAGAGTGGTGGCAGGTTTGCCGCCATTGGCTTCCACTCGGGTGTTCACTTCGGTGAGAATCGACTTTTCTACGCTGTCGCCTGAAAGCAAATGGGTGTCGCCCGTCGTGTCGACTTTTACCCGACGAAGCATTTGGCGCACGATGGTTTCGATGTGCTTGTCGTTGATCTTCACACCTTGCAATCGATAAACTTCCTGAACTTCATCCACCAAATATTTCGCCAAGGCTTTCTCGCCCAATACAGCCAAAATGTCGTGCGGGTTCGCCGCACCATCAATGAGACGCTCGCCCACTCGAACGAAATCGTTTTCTTGGACAATAATATGCTTACCGCGCGGAATTAAGTATTCGCGTGGCTCACCACCACCTTCAGGAGTAACTACGATCTTTCGTTTGCCCTTGGTGTCTTTACCGTAAGAAACTGTTCCGTCGATTTCAGTGATCACGGCACAATCTTTTGGCTTACGGGCTTCAAAGAGCTCGGCCACTCGAGGGAGACCACCCGTGATGTCTTTGGTCTTAGAAGATTCGCGAGGAATCTTGGCAATAATGTCACCGGGTTCTACTTCGGCTCCATCGGTCGCAACAATCGTTGCACCTACTGGCAAGTTGAAGAGTGAGCCCGCCACTTCCAGACGAGGACGCAAAGTGCCTCCCTTGAAGTCGATAACTGTACGACGAGAAAGTCCCGTCACGTCATCTTGTTGCTCAGCCATCGTTACGTTTTCTTTTAGATCCGTGTAACGAAGAGTACCCTTCGAGTCGGTCATGATGGGCACTGAGTAAGGATCCCATTCACTTAAGAGAGTTCCCTTATCGACTTTTTGTTGGTCTGTAACCTTTAGCTTCGAACCGTATATGAGATTGTAATGTTCTCGTTCGCGACCTGACTCATCCACGACGATAAGCTCGGCGTTACGGCTCATCACGATCGTGTTGCCTTCGCGATTTTTTACCGTTTGTACTCGGACAAATTTAACATGACCGGTGGTGCGAGACTCATAGGTGCTTTGCTCTGCACGTCGAGTCGCCGTTCCCCCGATGTGAAAGGTTCTCATAGTGAGCTGAGTTCCAGGTTCACCGATGGATTGAGCAGCGATAACCCCAACGGTTTCACCGATGTTCACCAAGTGACCGCGGGCCAAGTCTCGTCCGTAGCAAAGTGAGCAAATTCCGCGTCGCGCCTTACAAGTAAGCACGGAGCGAATACGCACGGTCTCTACACCGGCTTCTACAATTTGATTCGTGAGGCCTTCGTCGATCATCTCTTTGTCTTTAACAATCACACGACCCGAAAGATCGGTGATGTCTTCTAAAGCCACTCGTCCGAGGATTCGCTCGCCAATGCCTTCGATAAGATCCCCACCCTCCATGAGGGCGGTCATATCGATACCGTCTGTCGCGCCGCAATCGGTTTCTGTGACAACGGCATCTTGGGCTACGTCGACCAAACGACGAGTGAGATAACCCGAGTTAGCTGTTTTAAGTGCTGTATCCGCGAGACCTTTTCGGGCTCCGTGGGTGGAAATAAAGTACTGAAGAACAGTTAAACCTTCGCGGAAGTTCGCGGTAATCGGGGTTTCAATAATCTCGCCTGAAGGCTTGGCCATCAGACCTCGCATACCGGCCAGCTGCTTAATTTGAGCCGGACTTCCTCGAGCACCCGAGTCGGCCATGACGTAAATAGGGTTGAAAGACTGACTCTCAACTGACTTGCCGTCGCCTAAACGAATGGTCTCTTTGGAGAGGCCCTTCATCATTTCACTGGAAATGCCTTCCGTAACCTGGGCCCAAATATCGATGACTTTATTGTAGCGTTCGCCGTCGGTAATCAAACCCTCTACGTATTGATTCTCAATAGCCTGAACTTCTTTGTAAGCATTATCGATGAAACGAGTTTTGCTTTCGGGAATCACCATGTCTTTCATGGAAATCGAAATCCCGGCGCGAGTTCCGTAACGGTAACCCACGCTACGAAGAGCATCGGCCAAAAGCACGGTACGCTTTGGGCCCATCAAGCGGTAACAAGAATCCAGAAGCTCGGCCAAATCTTTTTTGGCCATGGTTTTATTATAATAATCAAAAGGAATGTCACTGGGCACCACTTCTGAAAGAAGAATGCGGCCCACGGACGTTTCCATACGTTTGCCAAAGAGTCGGCAGTGAATCTTAGCTTGCAAATCTACCTGACCCAATTCATAGGCCATCATCACTTCTGATCGGTCCTTGAACACTCGTCCTTCGCCAGTGGCCCCCGGACGCGAACGGGTCATATAGTAAATCCCCAGGACGATATCCTGCGAGGGCATGATGATAGGTTTACCATCGGCCGGCTTCAGGATGTTGTTGGTGGACATGATAAGAACCCGAGCTTCAATCTGAGCTTCAATCGACAAAGGAACGTGGACGGCCATTTGGTCACCGTCAAAGTCGGCGTTAAAAGCCGTACAAACAAGAGGGTGAAGCTGGATGGCCTTACCTTCTACAAGTACGGGTTCGAAAGCTTGAATACCAAGTCGGTGCAATGTGGGAGCGCGATTTAGAAGGATCGGATGCTCTTTCACAACGTCTTCGAGAATATCCCAAACTTCTTCTTTTTCTTTTTCCACCATTTTCTTGGCGGACTTAATGGTGGTTACAAAACCCTTTTCTTCAAGCTTGTTGTAGATAAAGGGTTTGAAAAGTTCGAGGGCCATCTTTTTAGGAAGTCCGCACTGATGAAGTTTCAGTTCGGGCCCCACCACGATGACCGATCGACCCGAGTAATCCACGCGTTTTCCGAGCAAGTTTTGACGGAAACGACCTGTTTTACCTTTGAGAGTATCCGAGAGAGATCGAAGAGGGCGTTTGTTAGGACCGGTGAAGGTTTTGCCCCGACGACCGTTATCGAAAAGCGCATCCACAGCTTCTTGGAGCATGCGTTTTTCGTTTCGAATAATGATGTCGGGAGCATTGAGCTCCACTAAGCGACGCAAACGATTGTTTCGGTTGATCACCCGGCGGTAGAGATCATTCAAATCAGAAGTCGCAAAGCGACCGCCGTCCAAAGGCACAAGCGGACGCAAGTCCGGAGGAAGGACCGGAATCACTTCCATCATCATGTCTTCGGGTTTATTACCGGACTCACGGAAAGCTTCGGCTACTTTCAAACGTTTTTGGAGCTTCTTACGAGTGGCTTCACTGGTTACGGTCTCAAGACCTGCACGCAAATCTTCAGTGAGTTTTAAAATATCGATCTTCTTTAAAAGTTCACGAACGGCTTCGCCGCCCATGCCCGCTTTAAATTTGTGACCGAAAGTTTTGATGGCTTCTTGGTATTTGTCTTCGCTTAGGATGTCGGCCACTTGAAGGTCTGTGTCAGCCGGATCAGTCACAAGGTAAGCTTCACAATAGAGTACGCGCTCCAGTTCTTTGAGCGAAATGTCGAGAGCCGTCCCAATGCGCGAAGGCAGTGAGCGCAAGAACCAAACGTGAGCCACAGGGCTTGCGAGTTCGATGTGACCTAAACGTTCACGACGAACTTTGGCCTGGGTCACTTCCACGCCGCACTTTTCGCAGACAACACCGCGAAACTTCATGCGTTTGTATTTACCGCAGAGACACTCGTAATCTTTGATGGGTCCGAAGATCTTCGCGCAGAACAAACCGTCCTTTTCTGGTTTGAAAGTGCGGTAGTTGATCGTTTCAGGCTTTTTTACTTCCCCATGCGACCAATTGCGAATCATTTCGGGACCCGCAAGCGAAATCTTCACCGCGTTAAAGCGGAGAGGATCCGTTGGCTTATCGAAAAAATTTAGTAAGTCCTTCATTTTTATCTTCCTTCAGCGGGTTGAGGAGACTCTAAAAGTTCACAGTTTAGGCAGAGCGCTTTAAGCTCTTGCATAAGCACGTTGAACGATTCGGGCATGCCGGGTTCAAGAATATTCTCGCCTTTGACAATGGCCTCATACATTCGGGTTCTTCCGGCCACGTCATCCGACTTAACGGTGAGCATTTCTTGCAATCCGTAAGCCGCACCATAAGCCTCAAGTGCCCACACTTCCATTTCTCCGAGTCGTTGGCCCCCGAACTGCGCCTTACCACCCAGCGGTTGCTGAGTGACGAGACTGTAAGGTCCAATAGACCGAGCATGGATTTTATCTTCCACAAGATGGTGAAGTTTGAGCATGTACATAATACCGACCGTGACTTCGTGATCAAAGGCCTCACCAGTGCGACCATCAAACAAGATGGTTTGGCCCGTAGTGGGGAGCTTCGCTAAAGTCAGCATGCGCCGAATATCTTCTTCAGAGGCCCGGTCAAATACACTCGATGCCATAGGAATTCCATCTCGGTAAGACTGAGCAATGCGCTTAATCTCCTCATTGGAAGCCTCATCTAAGTATTTCACCATGTTTGGCGTATCGTGCACCTTCTTCAGATACTCACGAATGGTCTCAGGCTTAAACTGCTCGAGCATCTCAGTGATTCGCTGAGAAAGACCTCGAGCGGCCCAACCCAAGTGAGTCTCAAGAATTTGTCCCACGTTCATACGCGAAGGAACGCCCAGAGGATTGAGTACAATATCCACGGGTGAACCGTCGGCCATGAACGGCATATCTTCGGCAGGCAAGATACGCGAAATCACACCCTTGTTACCGTGACGTCCAGCCATTTTGTCGCCCACCGAAAGCTTACGCTTGATGGCAACTGAGACCTTAACCATTTTAATAACACCAGGAGGAAGTTCGTCGCCTTTTTTAAGCTTACCGATTTTCTCGTTGAATACGATACGAACCAAGTCCATCTGTTCTTCAACCGAGTCCATGATGCGCACAAGCTGCTCTTCGAGCTTTTCTTCAACGGGAATGTGGCGGAGCAAATTAAACGGAACCATGTCGACGTCATCTTCCGAGAGGACTTGACCCTTTTTCAAAAGAGTTTGCTCGCCATCTTCCGACAACAACTTACCGGTTGTTTCCGCGCCGATGATAAGTTTTTTGACTTTCTTCATCGTGGCCTGGCGAATGATAGTGATCTCAATCGCCTGATCTTTTAAGAGCCGCTCTTCTTCATCGCGTACGATTTGTTGGTAGCGCTCGTCTTTATCAATTCCTTCACGAGAGAAGATGTGGGCATTGATCACGGTTCCATAAACACCAGGAGGAACGCGCAGGGAAGTATCCCTAACGTCCCCGGCTTTTTCACCGAAGATCGCGCGCAAAAGTTTTTCTTCTGGCGAAAGCTGGGTTTCTCCCTTCGGAGTGATTTTACCCACCATGATGTCCCCAGGCGAAACTTCTGCTCCAATTCGGATAATACCGGTGGCATCGAGGTTTCGGAGAGCTTCTTCACCGCAGTTAGGAATGTCGCGAGTGATTTCTTCTTTACCTAACTTGGTATCTCGAGCGACGCACTCAAACTCTTCAATGTGAATTGAAGTAAAGACGTCGTCGCGAAGCAAACGTTCAGAAATGAGAATAGAGTCTTCGAAATTGTAACCACCCCAAGGCATGAAGGCCACGAGGATGTTTTGTCCGAGAGCCAACTCTCCAAGCTCGGTTGAAGGACCGTCGGCAATCACCTCACCCTTACGAACTCGGTCACCCACTTTGATAATGGGGTTCTGGTTCACACAAGTATTTTGATTGGAACGGCGGTATTTAATAAGGTTGTAAATATCCACTTCCGATCCGGTGGTTTTACTCTTACCTTCAGTGCGCACTACGATACGAGAGGCGTCGACCGCTTCTACGATACCATCGTTCCGCGCCACTACAGTGACTCCTGAGTCACGAGCCACAAGACGCTCCACACCAGTTCCCACTAGAGGAGCTCGAGGAATCATCAAGGGCACGGCTTGGCGTTGCATGTTGGAACCCATGAGGGCACGGTTCGCGTCATCGTTTTCTAAGAAAGGAATAAGCGAGGCTGCGACCGATACCAATTGGTTCGGACTCACGTCCACAAGATCAACTTCATCGGTTTTTACGAGGGAAGGCTCACCACGTCGACGAGCCTCCGTGAAGTCCTCTTTAAATTTGCCGTTCGGATCCAGCGACACGTTGGCCTGAGCAATCGTGTGACCTTCCTCTTCAAGCGCCGAGAAGTAAGAAACTTCATCAGTCACTCGAGCATTTTCGACCTTACGATACGGAGTTTCTACAAAGCCGTAGTCGTTCACTTTGGCAAAAGTAGCCAGCGAAGAAATCAAACCAATGTTGGGTCCTTCAGGCGTTTCAATTGGACAAATACGTCCGTAGTGCGTTTGGTGAACGTCTCGCACTTCAAAGCCTGCACGCTCTCGAGTTAGACCACCAGGCCCGAGGGCTGAGAGTCTGCGTTTGTGCGTGATTTCAGATAATGGATTGGTTTGTTCCATAAACTGCGAAAGCTGCGAGGAACCGAAAAATTCCTTAACGATCGCGTTTACGGGTTTGGCGTTGATCAAATCATGAGGCATCTGAGTTTCAATTTCTTGCAAACTCATACGCTCTTTGACGGCGCGCTCCATACGAACCAAACCAATGCGGTATTGGTTCTCGAGCAGTTCACCCACAGAGCGCACACGACGATTGCCCAAGTGATCGATATCGTCCACGACGCCACGACCATTTTTGAGTTCGATCAAATGCTTAACGGTGGCCAGAATATCTTGCTTGGTGAGGATAGTGGAATCGAGCGATATGTCTTTAAAATTGAACTTATGATTGATCTTTAATCGGCCCACCTTAGAAAGGTCATAGCGAGCTTCATTGAAGAACAAGTCATTGAAAAGATTTTTCGAGCTTTCTACAGTCGGAGGATCACCGGGGCGCATGCGTTTGAAGATTTCAACGAGGGCCTCCTCTTGCGAATTCACTTTGTCGATGAGCAGAGTGTCGCGCAAGAAAGAGCCTACGTTAACACCGTCAATAAACGCCGTGCTGAATTTCTTCACGCCAGCTTCGCGCATGATTTCCACGTCTTTTTCAGTCAGGGCGGCGTTTACTTCAATCAAGACTTCGGAAGTCTTCGGATGAAGGATGTCGGCCGTTACGATTTTGCCAATGACTTCTTCGGGGGAAACAACAATGCTTTTGATTTTGCGTTTCTCCAACTCGGCCAATACGGCGCGAGTGAATTTACGGCTCTTTTTCAAAAGAACTTCGCCGGTCTTGGGATCTTTCACGTCATCGTTAGCTCTTTGGCCCAAAAAGAGAATGGGATTCACTACACGCGAGAAATCTGCACCATCGATGGTGATCTCTTCGATATCATAGAAGTAATTAAGAATTTCTTCAGTATTTAAGCCCAGCGCTTTGAGAACGACGGTGACCGGAAGTTTCCGACGACGGTCGATACGACAATAGAGAAAATCCTTAGGATCAAACTCTAAGTCCAGCCAAGAGCCACGGTAGGGAATAATCCGAGCGGAGAAAAGCAGCTTGCCGCTAGAGTGGGTCATTCCGCCGTCGTGATCGAAGAAAACACCTGGAGAACGGTGCAATTGCGACACCACCACACGTTCCGTGCCATTAATAATAAAAGAACCCGTTTCCGTCATGAGCGGAACTTCGCCCATGTAAACTTCTTGTTCTTTAACATCTCGAATACTGCGAGCTTTGGTTTGGTCATCAATTTCCCAAACCACAAGTCGTACGGTAATTTTAATGGGAGCGGCGTAAGTCATCCCGCGCAATCGACATTCGTCGACATCGTATTTTGGTTTTTCGACAGTGTAAGATTCAAATTCCAGGGAGCAAGTATTATTGAAATCTGTAATCGGAAAAACCGACTTAAAGACACCTTGGAGACCAAAGGCCTCGCGCTTATCGGGTGCGACACCCGACTGCAAAAAGAGCTCAAAGGACTTTCTTTGGATGTCCACCAAATTGGGCGTCTCAATGGGAGAACCAATTTTAGCGAAGCTCTTACGGACTCTTTTTACAGTATCAAAACTTTCACGAATCGACATTCGTTAGTTCCCTCTTTCAGAGTTTAAGGGTTGGGAAGAAATTTGGACTAAAATAACAGAAGGCCCGAAGCCAAAAGATCTCTCTTTTGACTCCGGGATTTTAAACAAATCAGACGAACGAAGGATAAAAATCACTATTTGATTTCTACCTTAGCTCCAGCAGCTTCCAAGGTCTTTTTGATCGCTTCCGCGTCGGCCTTGGAAATGCCTTCTTTGACGGCCTTAGGAGCACCTTCAACGAGGTCTTTAGCTTCCTTCAGTCCGAGACCCGTGATCGTGCGCACTTCTTTGATCGCATTGATCTTATTAGCGCCGCCTTCAACAAGCATAACAGTGAATTCGGTTTTTTCTTCAGCAGGGGCCGCAGCGGCACCGGCAGCGAATCCGGCAACTGCGACAGGCGCGGCAGCCGAAACTCCGAACTTCTCTTCTACTTTCTTGATGAACTCAGAAAGTTCGAGAACGGTCATACTGGAGATGGTTTCGAGCAATTGGTCTTGAGATACAGCCATGGATAAATCCTCCTTAAATGGATTTTATTTAAATTACTTAGTTTCTTTTTCTTTCTGGTCACGAACTGCAGTGATCACATTGGCAAAGTTACGCGGAACTGCCGCGAGAACCATGGCAAAGTTGCGAGAGGGCCCTTGCAATGCGCTGAGCATCATCGAAAGCAAGGTGTTACGGTCAGGTAACTTGGAAAGAGCCGCAATCTCTTTTTCCTTGATCGACTTCCCGCCGAGACTTCCGACGCGAAGTTTAAAAGGACTGGTGTCTGAAAGGGAATCCGTGAGAGCTTTGGCTACGGGCACGGGATCCTTATAGGAAAGTGCCACCGCCACAGGTCCCTTGAACTCGTCATAAAGATTCTCAAATGCCGAACCTTTAAGAGCGAGTCGGGCCAAACGGTTCTTGATAACTTTAACTTCGCCATCTCCGGCGCGAACTTTTTTGCGAAGTTCGCCCAGGCTTTCAACCGTCATGCCACGATATTCTGTTACAAATGCCGCTGAAGCTTTGGCAAACTTCTCGCGCATCACTTCAATTTGATCAGATTTTTCGGTGCGATTCATCTTATGTTTCCTCAGTAGTAGCGCCGCCGAACTGACCGGGCTCGATTCGGAGACCGGGGCTCATTGCCGCCGAGATAGTAACAGATTTAAGGTAGGCCCCTTTAGCGGTGGACGGCTTCATCTTAACGATGGAATCCATCAAACTCGTGAGGTTCTCACGCAGTTTTTCCTTACCGAATGAACGCTTTCCGATTGGAGCGTGAACGATTCCGGCCTTCTCAGCTCGAAATTCTACTTTACCTTTGCGCTCATCACCGATGGCTTTGTTAAGGTCTAAAGTTACCGTACCTGTTTTGGGGTTAGGCATGAGACCACGGGGTCCCAAGATTTTACCCACTTTAGATACCGCCACCATCATGTCGGGAGTGGCAATAACTTTATCGAAGTCCATCCAGCCCCCGTTGATTTTCTCAACGAGGTCTTCAGCCCCTACGAAATCCGCTCCAGCGGCAGTGGCCTCAGTCGCCTTAGCGCCCTTGGCAAATACTAAAACCCGAACTTTTTTACCCACACCGTTAGGAAGTACCGTGGCCCCTCGAACCTGTTGGTCGGCTTGCTTCACGTCAATTCCTAGGCGAACCGCTAAGTTGATGGTTTCATCAAACTTCGGAGCGGCAAATTTTTCCAATATAGCGAAGGCCTCGTCGAGGGTATATTTCTTACCCAATGTGACGAGCTCCGCGTTTTTACGATGTCTTTTTCCTGCTGCCATCGCTGCTCCTTAACCCACAACTTCCAGGCCCATTGAACGAGCCGTTCCACGAACTTGGCTCATTGCGGACTCTACAGTGTGACAATTCATATCTTTGATCTTAAGTTCCGCGATTTGCTTCACTTGGGCCGAAGTGACCTTACCCACTTTATTTTTATTAGGAACTCCAGAACCCGACTCGATTTTCGCAGCTTTTTTTAGCAACACAGGAACCGGGGGAGTTTTAGTAATAAAGGTAAAGCTTTTGTCCGAAAAAACTGTGATCACTACAGGGATAACGAGATTTTCAGAAGCCTGTGCCTGAGTTCGTGCATTAAACTGCTTGCAGAACTCCATAATGTTAACACCATGCTGGCCAAGGGCCGGACCTACGGGAGGTGCCGGATTCGCCTTTCCAGCCGGTATTTGCAGCTTAATAAAACCGGTGACTTTTTTTGCCATTAATTCCTCTATCTAGTGCAAACGAAACTTTTTTAAGTTTCTCCTAGTAACAAACAATTCTTTATGAATTGTTTAAGCCAATCGAACTTAGGTCTTTTCAACCTGAATGAAATCAAGCTCCACAGGAGTGGCGCGACCAAAAATCGACACCAATACGCGAAGCTTGCTTTTCTCAGGTTTCACTTCTTCGACTGTGCCGTTGAAGTTAGAGAAAGGACCATCAATCACACGAACACTGTCACCTTCTTTGAAGGTATATTTAGGACGAGCTTTCTGAGCGCCTTCCACCATTTGATTGGCGATACGGGCCACTTCGTCAGCAGGAACCGCGGGCGGGTTGCGAGCATTGCCCACGAAACCCGTAATACGGGCCGTTTTTTTCACAATGTGCCAAGTTTCATCATTGAGAACCATTTGAACAAGCATGTAACCGGGGAAGAACTTACGTTCAGTAGATTTTTTTTGCCCCTTCACCAACTCAACAACAGACTCCACAGGAATTAAAACGTCACCAAAAAATTCTTGCATTCCGGCACGGCTGATCGTGTCCAGGAGACCCGATTTAGCCCGCGCTTCAAATCCAGATTGAGTGTGGATAATGTACCACTTCATATCTGGATTCTTGGGAATCTCAGTCACTTGGGGTTGGCCCGAAATTTGCGTTGGATCCTCAGACATAGGCCAAAGTACCTAGACCCGTAATTTTGGACAATCAAGGCAAAAGAAAAGAAATTTAAGATTTTTGGCCTTTACACCGCGCCTACCGAGTCAAAGGCCCCATGACTTGCCTAAGCACCTATAAGAGTGCGAACCACGGAGTTCAGGCCGATGTCGAGAAGACCTAGGCAAATGCCCGCCATCACCACGGCAATAATCACAATAAGAGTCCCAAAGCGCACCTCCTTAGAGGTGGGCCAGGAGACCTTGGTCAATTCCACTACCGATTCTTCAGTAAAACTGTGGCTTTTGCGGTTAGAACGCAGAAGGGCGAAGGTGAGAAAGGCAAGGAGCAGGGGTAAAAGGATCTGAATCCACTCCGTCGCGGGCCCCAGCTTGCGTCCAAGCTGGAAATATCCAAAGACAACCCCCAAATAGTGCTGACTCACAAGCCAAACAACGGCCCCACCAAGTAGAAAGAGGGCATTCACATATTTTTCGTATTTGGGCATAGTAGGCGATGAATTATCGCTGAACTGAAAGCAAGTCAAAGTGGGGGCTGACACGACACCTAATCTCTTTGCCTAAATAAAGAGGCTAATGTAAATGCTGCGCCATGTTATATAAAAGTAAGTCCTTCTTCAGAATCTCACTCTTTCTCATAGCAGTTTTAGCTCGTGCCCAAGACTTTAAAGCGGATCACCAGATCGAAAAAATCTCCGAAATATCCGCTATCGTCGAAAAAATTTCGACTGGAGTTCATTCAAGCCGGGTTTGGGTGATCTTTGACTTAGACGAAACTCTCTTCCGATCAAAAACAGCTTTGGGTAGCGAAACATTTTTTATTTACCAGGACGGGCTCTTAAAAGATAAATCCAACAACCCCTATAAGATGGCCCAAGATTTTTCGGAGCTTTTAAAAATTCAGGGCGAATTTATTGAGAAAGGTGAACTGGTCCCAGTCGACGACACCGTGATTCCCACCCTCGTTGAGCTCAATGCAAAAAATTATTCCACAATGATTTTCACAGCCCGCGGACCTGGGGAATGGCCCGCCACCCAACGTGAATTAAATAAAAATGCGACGTCCTTTGCGAGCCGTGCCCCTAGATTAAAAGTAGAGTTTAATAATCAACTCCCTTTCTTATCTGAAAGCGTCGACACCTTGGCTCCCAGTCCGGAGGAGAAAGCGGCTCTTGGCTTTGACAAGTCGGGAAGGAAAGTTTCTTACTTTGAAGGAGTCTTTTTAACCGAAGGGCAGAACAAAGGCGGCATGCTTCGGGTCTTTATTAATGAAAGCCAAGAAACTCCCATTAAAGTTATTTTTGTTGAGAACTCTTTAAAAAATCTCAAGCGCAGCGAAGACGCCGCAAAGAATAAAGATTTTGAGGTGATTTCGGTTTTCTACAAAAGCCCGAAGCCGTTTTTTACCGAAGAGCAGATCCAAGCTGAAATTACCGCGTATAAAAACCGCAGCAAAAACTAATTCCCCTTAAAGCTTCTGACACCTGCAGGGCTGGCCTACCTTTCGACAATCTACCGAGTATTTGCCAAGGCCGTTACCGAAGTCCGCGGTAAAAACTTCACGGATATAAGTTCCGTTGGAAGCATTTATGAGAGTTAGATCAGCGGGTTCGGTGGTGGCTGTATGGCGAATCAACACATTCACGGATCCGCTGGAATTCGAGCGATTCCACATTTCCCGATACTCCGGCGGATGCTGATCCATAGGCAGGTAAGGAAAATAGCTGCTGGGTGTTTCTTCTTCACTCTCTGCTTCCCAAGATTGGCGAAGTGATCCCTCTGTTTCTTGTTCTCGGTCCGATACCTCTTCCCAAATCAAACGGAAGCGCCCAGGGCTTTGCACCGTAGTTCGAAGTCGTTGGTAGACCCCCTTACGTTCAAGATCTATGAGAAATTGATTGGTCTCAACGTATTCGGAACTTGCGTTTAAAAATATTGGATCTTCCTCACTCGGGGTGCTCAAACGATTGCTAGGACAAATCCCATATTCACTAAGGTGGCTTCCGCCGGCCTTCGACGATGAAGACAAGCTCTCAGGGATTTTTATCGGCCGAGCCGCCTTTTTCTTTTGCTTAGAAGTGACGTTAGGGACCGAATCTTGGGGCTTGGCATCCGTTGTAGGTGACACCGGTTTTCGTAGGGAATTCACGCCAAAAATTGCAAGAAGAGAGGAGAGAAGAAATGTCTTTGTCATGAAACTCGTTTTAATTGCGAAGAAAAGTTTTCACGAGTTCGGATGACATCCGAGAGGTACAGGACGCACAGCTTGTGCGCCTGTACCAAAATTAACAATGGGACTAATTTACTGAATCGAGAAAGAAATCAGCTTTTTGGTGACACCTGTTACATCGTCACGCTCATAAGTGATATCTGCAACGGCTTCAACGCTGAGGCCATAAGTTGAAGCTTTACCGTAGACTTGGAGAGGACGATCCCTCAACTGAGCATGAGCCGCATTCAACTTAGCTTCGGTAGAGAAGCAAAGCACAACTTGGCGCCAGATATTGCTGTTTGCGGATGCAGGATAGGGAATTTGAATGGAATTATCCCAATCACAAAAAGGCACGCCCTTAGCTTTGGCTGCATTCGTAACCGCTTCCGTAAGGTTGGTACGACCATCCATCACATCTTTAAAAGAATGATCGGCCTGTGCTTGGAAAGCCAAGGAACACACCGTGGCCACAGCCATCCCTCGTATAGTTTTAAATAAATTCATTTTTAACTCCTTTAAGGTGATTATTAGTCCCTACTCGCGCAATAAATTCGTCGCGTCCATGCAGTCAATGAGATTGTTCTTTACGTAAAAGCCGTTACCATTCGGATAACGCTTTGTTATCTATTTTATTGACCCTCTTTTCTACGCTCGTTAGCAATCCTTTGTGAACGCCACTCAACCCCTTAATCCCTCAACCGATTACACTCGGTTCTTGAGAGACAAACTTGAAGAAAGAATCCGCAACAATGCGAGATACTCGCTGCGTTCTTTTGCGAGAGATATTGGGGTGGCGGCCCCTAATCTCAGCCTCATTCTTCGAAATAAAAAAGGGCTTTCCATAGCCTCGGCTTCTCGAGTGGCCATGAGACTGGGCCTAAGTGATGACGATACCTCGCTGTTTTGCGATATCGTCGCTCTCAAGCACGCTCGGTCCAAAAGCGTCCGACGTATTTTGGAACTGAGGCTGGCTCGGCATGAAACCGCCAGCGACACCTCGCAATCGGATCTAAAAAGTCGGCAACTTACCTTAGATGCATTTCGGGTCATTTCAGATTGGTACCACTATGCTTTGTTAGAACTCAGCCTTACAAAAAACTTTCGTAGCGAACCCGGATGGATTGCCAAGAAACTGGGGATCTCCATTCACGAGGTCAATTCCGCCATCGAGAGACTTCAAAAACTTGATCTGCTCTTGGTGAAAAACGGGGTACTGGTTAAGAAAAATACGCGCGTGCTCACTACAGATGGGGTGCCTTCTGAGGCTATCAGAAAGTTCACGAGGCAAGTTCTCTCCAAAGCTATTGATGCCCTCACTGAGCAAAAAATTGAGGAAAGAGATTTCACGACAATGACTTTTGCGGGAAATCCCAAAAAACTCAAAGAGGCCGCAGCCCTTGTTCGACGCTGCCGAGACCAAGTCGTTGCAAAGCTGGAAGAGGGCGAAGCCACCGACGTGCTCAGCTTTTCTACTCAGATATTTAGACTGTCCCATAACAAGGAGAACTTATGAACCGATTTATTTTTGCAATTTGGATCCTTCTTGGTGCGAGTTTCGCCCATGCCACTGGCGGAAGTGGCGCTGGGAATGGGGGCAATGTTATCTGCGACATTTCTCGAGGCTTTCATGAAAACTGCCGACTCTATGATTTTGAGGAATGGGGACTTACTAATTTTGATTTCTTGAAGTCCTTAGATTTTGAAGGACGCAATTTCAAAGCTGAGGATAGAAAATTAGGACTTCAAAAGAACATTCTCTTTTATGACCCAAGGTATTGGATTGATTTTAGCCCCTGGTCCAAGGGTGGAGATGAAGCCGGAATTGGAGGGGCCTTTGTTCTTACAAAAAGGCGAAAAGGAAGTCTGCCCACCCATATGAGTATGGCGGTCATTGACAGTCCGAATCGG
The DNA here is from genome assembly GCA_964477895.1 of uncultured Bacteriovoracaceae bacterium. Taxonomy (GTDB): domain Bacteria; phylum Bdellovibrionota; class UBA2428; order UBA2428; family UBA2428; genus CAYZFQ01. Next base: position 210,061 of record CAYZFQ010000002.1, read on the forward strand.
CGACGTTTCGATGCTTTCAACCAGCTCCTATATGGAGAGCTAAGCTGCGAGAAATCCAGTGCCGATGAATATTATGGACGATTTCCGAGTGAGCTTCGACATTTTTGCTCGATTGGGGTCCTGGTTTTAAACAAGCTCTATGAAATCCGTACTATCGACGAAGATTTTGCCAAAACAATTGAAGACCGTATCTTCAAGCTAAAGTGGTTGTTTGTGAATGCTACACTTATGCCCAGTCACGATATTGGTCATACAACAATATCAGCAAATCGCCCTAACTTGGCTCTTCGGTATAAGGATGTGGTGAGGCTCTCCGTGTGGCTTTATGGCCAAAGCCAATGGGCCACCCGGGTGGGAATTTTTTTCCATGAAGCCATCTACGATTTGACCGAAGATCAAGGCGATTTGGACAGTGAGCGCGCCCGGCAAATCACAGCCCTGTTATTTAAGGGCGATCCGAGCGGAAATTCCATTCGAGAGGCTGCCAGGCTTTTCAGAGAAAAAAAATAATTTAGATCGGGCATTAGGACTTGAACACTTTCTTTGGGCACTTTAAATGCTTTGCCATGCGCAGTTTTTTGCCCCTATTCTTTTTTTTCCTCTCATTTGGCCTTCATGCTAACCAATGCAGCGACGTTTTTGGAGAGAATCAATATGCCGACTTTCTCCAGGAACGCTGGCAACTCAGTAGCCCAGGATTCGGCCCGAGCTTTCCCGGACAAAGCGGTTTTATAGAAAGCGACGATTTGGTATTTCCGGTAGAAGGAAATCCCTTAAGAGTGGCTCCTTCTGGTTTAGGCGCCGATAATGACTTCGCCTATGCCATCGACCCCGAGAACAAAACAACATACACAGCTCTTCGCTATGCCGAATGGATAAATAATGTCGCAGCAAGCCTTTTAGGCTCCGGCCATTTCACGACAAGAATAACCTACTTCGACACCCAAGGCAGTAAAGCCAAGGCTCTTGCGATTGGAAATGAGCACGCACGTAAATATACCCACCAAGAATTGGTGACCCTTAACCTTGATAAAACCCTACCCACCTTGGATTTTTCATTGAATGATGCCGTCGATTTTCTCGAAGCTTTAACAGGAGTACGCGTGGATTTAAGTAAGGATCTGGTGGAGGTAAATTTTGGGCAGGGACCGCGTATTGCTCTTTTGATACGCGATCCCATGCGAGTGCTGAGAGACTTACAAAATCATGTGCCAATGCCCTACGGAAGCCTAGACCGAACAAAAAGAAGCGCCATTGATAGAGTCATGTCACAGTGGCTTAGCTATCAGAGGCCGCATGAAGAGAGTACAGAGCAGCGAATTCTAACGGCAAGCCAGGGCTCACTGAATACCGCTGAAACGGTGGAGCTTCAAAGAAGACTGATACTCTTGCGGCCAGATAGTATATGGACCTCGGCCTTTAGACGAATGCGCTTTTGGAGGTAGGCTGAGAATGGCGGGCCAGGCAGGGCTCGAACCTGCAACCTTAGGATTTGGAGTCCCACGCTCTACCAATTAGAGCTACTGACCCGTTAGAAACGGTTTTACGTTTGTATTAAATTTTTGAGTGATTTGCGACGAGGGAATGAAAAAAAGCCTGGGTCCCTCGCGGAACCCAGGCTTTAGCATTTGTTACGAGGCTTGCGGATCTTACTCGATGATATTCGCTACCACGCCGGCGCCTACGGTACGTCCACCTTCGCGAATCGCGAAGCGGAGTTCTTTTTCCATAGCAATCGGAGTGATGAGTTCCACTGTGATCGAAACTTTATCACCGGGCATCACCATTTCAGTTCCGGCCGGCAAAGTTACAGTGCCTGTAACGTCGGTCGTACGGAAGTAGAACTGGGGACGGTATCCGTTGAAGAAAGCCGTGTGACGGCCGCCTTCTTCTTTTTTCAAGATGTAAGCTTCGGCGCCGAACTTCTTGTGAGGAGCTACGCTGCCGGGCTTGCAAAGAACTTGGCCACGTTCCACTTCTTCTTTCTTAGTACCACGGAGAAGGGCGCCAATGTTGTCGCCGGCCTCACCTTGGTCGAGAAGTTTACGGAACATTTCCACACCGGTAACAGTGGTTTTAGTGGTGGGACGAAGACCTACGATCTCGATTTCTTCGCCAACTTTAACGATTCCACGCTCTACACGGCCGGTAACCACAGTTCCACGACCTGAGATCGAGAACACGTCTTCCACAGGCATCAAGAAGGGTTTGTCCTTCGGACGCTCAGGAAGCGGGATGTAGCTATCTACGGCTTCCATCAATTTCTTAATGGCTTCTACACCAGCAGGATCACCCTCAAGGGCTTTCAATGCCGAGCCACGAATGATGGGGATCTTGTCTCCGGGAAATTCGTACTTGGAGAGAAGCTCGCGAACTTCAAGCTCAACGAGATCCAAGAGTTCGGCGTCGTCCACCATGTCGCATTTATTCAAAAATACAACGAGGGCCGGAACACCTACTTGGCGTGACAGCAAAATATGTTCGCGAGTTTGGGGCATGGGACCGTCGGCAGCCGAAACTACCAAGATACCACCGTCCATCTGAGCGGCACCGGTGATCATGTTCTTCACATAATCCGCGTGGCCAGGGCAATCTACGTGAGCATAGTGGCGGTTCGCCGTGGCATACTCTACGTGGGAAGTGTTGATTGTAATACCGCGCTCACGCTCTTCAGGAGCGTTGTCGATTTGGTCGTAAGCTCTGAAAGTCGCTGTACCAGATTCAGCCAAAACTTTTGTGATCGCCGCTGTGAGTGATGTTTTACCGTGGTCAACGTGACCGATCGTTCCGATGTTGACGTGCGGCTTATCGCGCAAAAATTTCTCTTTAGACATTTAGTAATAGCCTCCTTAAAGCCTCTAAAAAAGTCGGGGCCTAAAAGCCCATATATTGTGACTAAAAATTCGTAACGGTAGGGGTCTATATCAAGAAATTTGGGATGTCACCTAGGGGAATAACTAAAAAGATGAGATTTTTTAGGGCTGACTTTGTGAAGTTGAATTCGCTGTGATACCCAATAAGAACTCTTCGCTAACCACGAGGATTTCGCAGAATGGGCTTCGGCACATTTTTCGAAGCATTTTTACCGCGGGAGTAGCTCAATTGGTAGAGCATCAGCCTTCCAAGCTGAGGGTTGCGGGTTCGAGTCTCGTCTCCCGCTCCATTAACATACCCAATCAAAATTCCTTGACGCACCAAGCCATTATTGGGGCCACTCTGCTCGGTGAAGAAACACTACATTCAACAGCATAAAGGCTTGCGCGCCCAGCGCCAGGAAAAGCAGGGTCCTGGTCCCTCGTTCAAAAAATTTCGATTTTTGGATGGGAATGAGTAAAGCGGCTCCAAATAACGACAGCCCTATAAATAGAAAAAAGTAACGGTGCTGAATACCCACCACTCCGTTTCTGAAACCGTCGCTATGAGTGACCCATAAGAGAAGGTAGCTCAAAACAATTTCGCCCAAAGCGAAAAGCACAATTCCAAGGCCCATGATTTGTCGCCTGCGAGCCGTTATCCAAGGTGCAGAAGTGACGACGCTCGCCATCATCGCGAGAGCTGCAATTGCTGCAACCACCCTTCCCGTTTTGAATATTTGCCCCTCCACTACAAAAAGATTTCCATAGCCTGAAAACCAATGAATAAAAAAATAGGTTTTTAGGTAATAAAAAAGCACTTTCCACACTTCTAGGGGCTGAGTTTTAAGAAGCTCTAGCTGTGCAGCAGGATTTGACGGGACGTTGAACCAGGCCGCTATACCCACGTCTCCATAGGGACGAGTCCACCAAACAAAAAATGAGACCGCAGGTATCAGTGCCATTGCGGCCCACTTCCATTCCCTCGGAGGCAGCAAAAGCAAAAAGACCATAAAAGGACAATGATTGGGCTTAAGCATGGCCAGAGCCATCACCAATACAAACACGGTGACTCTTTCCTTGTTGCTAAGTGAAGGTCGATTCATCAACGAGAGAATGTAGGCCAAGAAAAAAAGCGGAAGAGCATAGTTAATGGCATCCGCACTTAAAGACAGCGCCTGCAAAAGCATAAAAGGCAACGATAAAGCCACGGCAAAAAAAGGCGAAAATCCGCTTCGCACTTTAACCGCGCCATAAGCCAGCAAAGAATAAATGAGCAGGTTAAAAAAACAGGCCAGGTAGTAGTGGGTTAAAAGCTTGGTCGTGAAAAGTTTTGCCACCCATAAGCCAAGTGCCTGAGGGAGGTAATTGAGAGGAGAATAAACAGCTGTGTTGCTAAACTCCTTCACGACCAACGGCGAATCTGGAGAAGATCGAAAGTCGGGAATGCTTCGCAAATAGCTGCGATCTCTCTCGGCCTTCCAATGAGGCAGCCACATGTAGTGAATGAAATCCCTCTGTACCTCCTGAACTTCCATTCCCAAGGCATTCTGAGAAAAGCGCTCCACTCGAAACTTCCCCTGACTCACGCTCAGCGCCCGGAAGTAATGTTCTGGAGCATCATTTGTGCTGAGCGGTAAAACATAGCGAAGTGCCAGGAGGCCCAAAAGCATCATGGAAATGAAGTAAACAAAGGGAAAGCGAAATTTAGAAAAAGGCACATTTCAATGTACATCCGCGCCCAGCCAACGTAAATACGGGGCATGATTAGTAACGGAAAAGTCGTCACACTTTCATACACGCTCAAAAACTCTCAGGGAGAGGAGCTCGACAAGGCTACGGCAAGTGAACCCTTTGTTTATTTGCATGGCCAAGGCCAAGTGGTTCCAGGATTGGAGACCGCGCTCGAAGGAGAAAAAAGCGGAGCTAAAAAGTCGGTGACCATTGCGCCAGCAGAAGCCTACGGCGAATTGAATCCTGAATTGAAATCTACCTTGGAAAGAAGTTTTTTCCCTCAAGGAACTGAAATTCAAGTCGGCATGCGTTTTCGCGCGCAAGTAGGCGAAAATCCCGTGATCTTTGCTGTGGAAAAAGTTGAAGGCGATCAGATCACCATCAATGGCAATCACCCCTTGGCCGGGGAAACCCTTCACTTTGAGCTGGAGATCCACGACGTGCGTGAGGCTACTCAGGAAGAGCTCAGCCATGGTCACGCTCATGGCCCCGGCGGTCATCACCACCACTAAAAATTAGGGGATGACTAGAGCCCTTAGCGTGCTTGTGTTATCCCTTTTTTCTCCAAATTTATTTGCCCAAGTAGCTCAGTGGTAGAGCACTTCCTTGGTAAGGAAGAGGTCGAGGGTCCGATTCCCTTCTTGGGCTCCAGAAATTCCCGGGTCCGTACCGGACACATGGGTAACACTTTGGACCCCATCGCACCGCAATCCTAAAAACAATCTCCGTCGTTTCGGAAACGAGGGCACCATAATTGGTGCGTGGACGCCTCATCATATTATGTGCTGGAAACTGACGTCGGAATGGCCGGCATGATTGAGCGCGATGGCCTTGCTTTTAAGACTTATAAAAAAATTGCTGACCCCTTGGGTGACGATGGCTTTACTTACGCGATGCATGCCTCGCGTGAAGATTTCTTTGCCATTCTTCACAATCGCATGAAGAGTCGCTTAGCCCAAAACACATTCCAGGGTCTTCAAATGGATGTGCGCCGATCCCCGATGGCCCTTTGCGCCCAGTCCCTAAATCCCACTGAACGCGAGGCTCTGACACCCCTACCCCCACCGCAAGACCTTAGAGAATTTTCTTGGATTAACGAGCTTCTGGAAACTATCGCCCGGGATTGAGTTTACGTCGACAAATTTTGGGTGGGGGACGCCCGCAGGAAGTGCACTGACGCCTTTCATGGACTAGCCTAGGACGATGAAAAAACTCATTCTTCTTATGGGCCTCATAGCCTTTCCCTTGAGTTCCTATGCCTGTGGCCCAGGTGAACACCCTCCCTGGACTTTAACAGAGGGCTTGGCTCAGCCCGAATCCGCACTCTATGACCCACGTCTGGAAACAATTTTTGTTTCTAACTTAAATGGCGACGGCCAAGCCAAAGACGGCAATGGCTACATTTCTAAGGTGAATTCTAGAGGGCGAATGATTCAGGCCAAGTGGGTAGATGGCTTGGATGCCCCCAAAGGCTTAGGACTAAGGGGCACCGAACTCTGGATCGCCGACATCAATCAACTTGTGGTGGTAGATACCGACAAAGGCAGCATTTTAAAACGTATTCCGATTGAAGGTTCCCGCTTTCTTAATGACATCACCGTGGATTGGGACGGAACACTTTTTGTATCCGACATGCTGGGAAGTGCTATTCACCGCGTTCCGCCCGGATCTTACACTCCTGAACTTTTTGTGAGCGGAGAAAAATGGGAATCTCCCAACGGGCTATTTGTAGTTGAAGGGAAACTTTATGTTGCGGCTTGGGGATACGTGACCGATTTATCAAAGCCTCAAAAAACGGCCGGAAACTTTTATTCGATTGATTTGCTTAGCAAAGAAAAAAAGATTCTCTCTAAAAAGCCAGTCGGGAACTTAGACGGGCTATGGATGCACCCTCGCTCTCGTAATTTTTACGTCTCTGATTGGGTTTCGGGAAAAGTTTTTACACTTACTAAAAAGGGTTGGCAGGGCAACGTGAAGGGTGCCCGAGGAAACAAAAACTTAAATAGCCAGGGGACGGCGGATTTGTCTCTTATGGGGCACCTGCTTTTGGTCCCGAATATGATGAACGGGACTTTAGACGCTGTTAATTCGAATGTTTTTTAGGTTGCTCCGGCATATCGGCGATAACTAAGCCACTCGAATGTTCAATTCGACCTCATCAAAGAGTCTGCCAAGATACTCTAGCAAGCGGTCCACCGAAAACTCGTCGTAATGGTAATGAAGAATTTTACTCACTAAACTCTCTGCTACCCCTAGCTTTTTGGCTAAGGCACGATTCGTAAGCTTCTCCTTATTCGCATAAGACACAAATTTCTCACAAAGCATATGCTTGGTTTTCTCAATAGACGTCGCACCCTTAGCTAACGGCCGTGAAGCCTGGCCACACGAAAGCTTGCGACTCAAGGAAACGACTTCAGATGCACTCGGAAAATTCGCTGTCTTTTTATTCTTCATGACTTCTTCCTCACTCGAAAGGCGTTAATGACACCCAAAAAATCCTGACCCAAAGCGATCAGCAGAACCAATCGGTAGGGCTTGCCAGCATCCATCACCGGTTCAACCGTAAAATACTCAAAGTCACCTTTGCGCACTTCGACGCGGAAAACTTGCCCCGACAAAGACTTAACCAGCCGGACGATCAAAGCATCCGAAATTTCTGGATGCTTGTCTTTGTAGTGAGGGTCTACAACAACTCGCTTTATTTGCCGGTTGTTAATGACAATCGATACACTGTACTCGACACGCACTAAGTTCACTTATTATGAAAATATACGACTTTGACAGTACTGTCAAAGTCAAAAATTGCGCATAAATGATGTCAACACTCCACAGATCTAGGTATCACTTAGCGCGGCCACCAGCTATAATCTAAGCCGCTTCCGACTTAACAGCAGCCACTCCACTCACCTTATACAAAGTCATTTCTTCTTTTTTCCCACGAACCTTATTCCCACCCACTGACTCAAAGTTAAAGTGAGACTGGAACTTTGAGTATAAGGGCTCACTCACCAGCAAATCGGTGGAATGGACCTTGGTCAAATCTTGAATGCGCGATGCTGTGTTCACGGTATCGCCCACCGCTGTGTATTCCATTCGGCTGACCGAACCCATATTACCCGCAATCAATGAGCCGTAGTGAAGACCCATGCCAATTTTGATGGCAGGTAGCCCGTGGGCCTCGAGGTCGCGATTCAATGCAGGAAGAGCTTCACGAATATGTAGACAAGCCCTTAAGGCGTTTTCTTCGTCATTCTCTTTAGTTTCTGGAACACCCCACAGAGCCATGATGGCATCACCAATATATTTATCCACCACTCCGCCGTGCTCCACAATCACATCTACCATCTTTGTCATGTAGAGGTTCAGCAAGGTCACGATTTGTTCAGGACTATGAGTTTCACTCAGCGTGGTAAAAGATCGAATATCCACAAAAAGTACGGCAGCCTCTTTTTTCTGCCCGCCCAGCTGGAAGTCGCCCGAAAGAAGTTTTTGCGCGACTTCTTTGGAGTGGAACTTTTCGATAAGATTTTTCATCTTCTCTCGTTCCTGCAGGCCACTCACCATCGTATTGAAGACCCCAATCACCTGCTTGATCTCATCAGGTCTAAAAAACTTACCGCTCCATTTTTTTGGCATTTTTAATCGCACGCTAAAGTCGCCATCCACAATACGCTCCGCCGCCGAGCCTAAGGCCTCCAGAGGACCGGTGAGAGTTCTGGCAAAAATAAGGCCCGCGGCCAGAGCTATGAATAGAAATATCGCACCCAAAAGGGAAGAGCGCCTGAGCAGTTTAGCCTGAGCCTGATACACACGCTCTAAGGGAGTGATTCCAAGGACTACTAAATTTGCCAAACCTAAGGCTTGGTAAGCTGCCAAGTGCTTTTTTTGATTCTCATCACTATATTCAATTTGCTTCAACAGAGAGGAGTTTGCGGAAAACAAGGCATGAATTGAGGGAATCTTCCCCACCGGAAAGCGCTGAGGATCCCCCGATGCCAAGACCATGCCATCGGTATTGAGGAGGACTGCGGTGGTATTTGCCGAATCGGCAAACATGGCAAAGGTTTTGCTTTGATCGAGGTCGATGGCGACCCACCGAGTAACTTCCCCTTTTGAATTCTTCACTAAGGGTACGAATACTCTAAAAATATTAAGACCCGGTGCCGCCTCAAAGGAATAAGACTGAAGCTCGGAGTTTTGCAGTTGGACTTTGCCCTCAAGGCTCGAAGGATAGGCACTCACGAGTGCTGGAAAGCTTTCTTGGATTTTTTTGTGGATGATTCTCCAACTTTCTTTGGTATCAAGACCCGCCACATCCCACATCGCCAAGGAAACAATTCGCTCCTCCGTTTGAATGCTATCCACCAGAAACTTAATTCGATCTTCTGGGTACTTAAACTCTTCCATTGATAGCGCCCCAAGAACCTGAGCCTTCTCCACAAGGCCCGTAAATTCCGACCGGCTGCGGTTGCTGTGAAGGCCCACAGAATCAATAAGTTCTCGCTTGATATGGCCCACTAAGTCGGAGCTGAAAAGTTCCGTGGCAAGCCATACGGCCCCACCAATGCCAAGCGCAAGCATAGCAAAGAGGAGGGAGTTGAGTTTTTTACCTACGGTGAGGCGCATTCCATCTTTTCGGAAGGCCTCTTAAGAAACTATAGGCGCTGTCAAATATCTGACAAGGCATTCCCTAAACCCCCAAAAAAATTCAACCGAAGAAAGAGGGAATGATTAGGATGCTTTCGCTTCTCTTTTTTTTGGCCACTCTTTCAGGATTTCTCCTGTGGATGGACTTGTCGGGATATTTTTCGATGCGCAAAAAAAGCATCGCCTCCGTAACCTTTAGCGAGGGGTCGCTGCGCCAGCTGCGAAGTCAGGAATGGAGCTGGGATAGAATATTTTCAGGCGCACTAGTGGCTAACCAGGATTTAATTTCTACATCTGAGAACAGCTCTGCCAAGATAAAACTTTTTTCTGGTGGAGAAATTGTATTAAGTCCCAACACGACTCTTATGATTAGCGAAGAGAAGTCTTCCCTACAGTTTAAAATTCTCAACGAAACAGGGCGACTTCGCGTGAGCCGAGATTTGGCAAAAAAGATTCAGCCGGTAAAATCCATCAACGCCAGAGTTCCTGCCACCTCTGATTCAAAAATTGAAGTCGCCGAAGGAAATGAGGTGGCCACCCCAGCCCCTCACTCCGCCCCCATCGAATTGGCAGTACGCCAAGACTCCGAAATTCGAAACATCGAGAGCTCACTCAAGCAGGCCGAGGTGGAAAACTTCGCAAAAGCTCCCCCTGTTCCCGAACTTCTTTCTCCCGACCCCGCTCAAAAGTGGAACGTGGATGAAATCAAAGAAGTGGCCTTTCAATGGAAGGTCTCCGAAGAAGATTCCTCCCTGGCAAATGAGTTGCGCTATGAACTGATCCTTCGGGGTGTTTCGGCTAAAGTGGCCAGCCGATCTATCGTGGTTCCCACAAAAAATCTAAAGCATGTTTTAAAAAATCTAAGTCCAGGAAGCTACGAGTGGTCGGTACGAAGTTTACAGGGCCCCGAGAAAAGCTCAGTTCCTACCTTTAGGAGCTTTGAAATTGCGGAAATCGCCAAACTCCGAGAAGACAACTTCTTTGTGTACCCCGTGGAGGTACAATGAAAAAAACTAGGAAGTTGCTTCTTACAGCGCTCTTGGCAGCCACAAGCTTCAGCGCCGGAGCCCAGAATGGCCTCCTTCGAGACGCTCGCCTCGAGTGGAAAGACCTCGATAACGTGAGCAAATATGAAATTGAGATCAGCAAAAGCCCGCGGATGGATAAGCTGGTTCTTAAGAAAGAACTCACTCAGAACTCCTTGAAGTTAAAACTCGAAGGAGGCCAGTACTTCTTTAGACTTCGTGCCTTTGATGACGACAATATTGTGGGTGCATGGAGCCCGGTACAGGGATTTTGGATCCAAGGCCAGGGGCCGCAGCTTATCTTCCCAAAAGATGGAGACCGCTTTGCCGAACTTCAAAACAAAAGTTACATAGACCTTCAGTGGAAAGGCTCCACACCTAACTCGACATATAAAATTGAAATCTCCGACGACCAGGGAGTTGTACTTTCGCGCAACAGCTCCGAATCCCACCTCAAATGGAAACCCACGGATGAGGGCACCTACAGCTACCGCGTGGGCTACGACACCCTCCTAGGTACGGAGTGGAGTGAGAAACGAAGTTTTGAGATCTTGCCCAAAGCCGTGGCTTCGATTGAAAACCGCAAATCAAACGCCGGAAGCTTTTCCCCCCTGCAGTTTCGACTCGGCCTCCTTTACGAAAAACAAAGTGGGGGAGCCTATTCCTATTCCCCTCAGGGCTCTTGGAATCCGGAGATCGGACTTTCAAAAAACACCAAACTCAATGCCCATCTGGGACTGGCTCTTCTTAAAAAGAATAGCAAGAGCACTTTTACGGTGATCGACTATCTCATTGGAGTGGAATTTGGCATATCGAGGCTAAGCCTGGGATTGGCCGCCGGCTTTCAAAGTTGGTCGGGATTTGGGACCTATCCTTTGGGAGAACTCGGGCTTTCATATAAGTTTCATGGCTTCTTTGAGAGAATATATCTCAGCACGGGCTATCTGCGCCAAGACTCCAACGACTCTGCGATGGTGGTAAAAGTTGGAGCCGGTTTTAAATTTGGCGAGGACTCTAGGCGCCAGGTGATTCCATGAAAAAACTTGGACTCATAGTAGTCCTTGCGCTGCTACTGAGCTGCGGAGAAGGACTGAGGGATCCGGATCCTGTTGTTGTGCCTATACAAACAAATATTACGAATACCACGAACTACATCAATGCTTTTGCGGATGTTTTTCCTTCTACGATGATGAGAACGGCGGGCTCAGCGCTGAAGACTTTAAAGGATGAGCAAAATTTTGGAGCGACTTTACCGACCGGTTATGCGGAAGTGACTTCCACTGCAACTCATACAGAAGGCGTGGCAAATCCTGCGGGGCATACCGCAGGCGTCTGCGGAGCAACAGGGACCGTGGCAGAGAAAATAGCGAATTGCGCCAGCACCTTTGGGACTGAAGCGACCTGGGATGGGGAAACCGAGGGGCGAATGGGACAGGGGCGGTGGAGTTTGGTTTATAGGGGAGCGGATTCTAGCGGCGCACTGGTTGAGACCTGGAAAGATTTACGAACTGGTCTTTTGTGGAGCGACATCCTCGATTCCAACGGCCGGGGAAATTCAGGGATTGAAGATTTCTCGTGGTGTCATGCCAGCGGAAGTGGGTCAACAGTTGGAGGTTCAGTCTGTAACGGCAACAACGTAAATAAATGCACGGATGCACCATCGACTGCGGATATAGATGAAGCAAAGGGGCTCTTAGGTACTAGCGATGGAGTCCACTGGCGACTTCCAACTTTGGGGGATTATAAAGTCGCGGACCTCAATGGATTAAAATTTATTTTTAACAACTGGGGTGCGAGCACTGACTACTACTGGACATCATCACTACATTCCATTGCGGCAGCCTCGGAAGTCTGGCTTTTGAGCGGCCATTTTGGGTATGCAACCCTGGATTCCAGTGCCCAAAGTAGTAGAGTCCGCTGCGTAGGTCGCTACCAACCCTAATTTTCAATAACGATTCGGTAAAAGCGCATCGAGCCAGTCTGCGGGCTTGATGAATAATAGGTGGTGACTCCACCCTGAGCAGAAATGCCACTTTGAAGAGGAGTCCATAGGCCAGAGCTTAGGTCGTCCGAATATTCTACGGTGTAAGTTTTTCCAAGAACACTGGTAAATGTGAGAGTCACCTGAGTTGGACTTTTCACAATGCTGAGAACCCTAAATGAACTTTGTGAATCTCGGGGGTTGGTGCCTGCGGTAAATTCTTGGAGATTTGAACGGCCGTCTCCATCAGCATCGAGACTGGCATCCGCAGAACTGTTCATATCTAAGGAATATAAAGATTCCCAAGCGTCCGTCATCCCATCGGAATCCGTATCGGTTAAGGGATAGAGACCGAAGCTCACAGACTGGGTGCTTGAGCTATTTCCATCACTCACCGTCACTTGAAAGGTAAAAACAGAATTTGTGTATGCGGGAGCCATAAAATACGTTTGGGCGGAAGTGGGGTTAATAATAGATACTGTTGGACCCGAAAGTTGCTGCCAGAAATAGCTTAGAGGCTGATTTTCTGGATCTGAACTTAAAGAGGCATCTAAGTTAACGGCAGTTTTTTCAAAAACATTTCCGCTTGTTCCCGCATGAGCCACGGGAGGAAGGTTTTGATTTTGAATGGTGACGACTACGGTATCAGCCGCTGAAGTCCTGACTCCATCACTTACGAGCAATTGAAATTCAAGAAGGGATCCGCCCGGACCTACCTCTGGGGCTGTAAAGCTAGGCTGAGATACCGTTGTACTTGAAAGCACAACTGTAGGGCCTGAAATTTGCGTCCACACATAACTTAACGGTTGATTTTCAAAGTCTGAGCTTTGAGTTCCGTTCAGCGAAAGACTTTGAAATTCGGTTCCAACAAAGTCCGTACCGGCGTTTGCAAGGGGAATTTGGTTCTCGGGAGCAAAACTCATATAAAGCGTAGAGGCGGAATTCTGCAAGGTGCCGTCTATAAATGGAGCCGATGTATCGATGAGAGCTCCCGTTAAAAAATTGAAGCGATGAACTCGCCGATCTCCTCGATTCAATACATAGGCGTAAACGCTATCGAAAATAATTTGTGTGGGGAGATTAAAACGTCCTTGGTCTTGCAGGAAACCTTGGTCGATAAGGGCCCCCGTCGTGGCGTCAAAGCGAAGCAGATTATTTAACCCACTGTTTGAGACCCAAATGTACCCATCAGGTCCAATGGTGATTCCTTGAGGATCCGATATCACTCCAGGATAGGCCTGAGGATTGATGAAATTGCTCACGAGCGCACCCGTGGTTTTGTTGTAGCGCTGCCCCCGGCCATTGGTGCCTAAAATTATATAATCTCCAGAAGGAGGGTGAAAAATAAAATCCCGGGACTGAATCATTTGCATAATCGATGAAATCGTAAAAACTTGCTGCAAAAAAGCACCCGTATAGGCATCAAAGCGACTGATGCGTGGAGGTAGCGATGTCATGGCATGAAGCACGCCGTCTTCTGTAAATTTCAAAGTGGAAACATTGGACAAAGTTTGTGGGGTGTTCGCTACGCCAACCACAAAATCGTCTATGAAGGCTCCCGTGATGCCGTTGTAGCGTTTGATTTTTCCGGCCTGGCCATCGGCCACATAGAGATTTCCATCAGGACCCACTGCACTTCCAAAGGGAGTGTTGACTCCCCCACTCCCAACCCCAACGAAGTTGCCCATAAAGGCACCTGTCTCAACATTGTATTTCAGTATTCGAGCCTGGCTGGGACTCGAAATCAAAACATCCCGAACAGCCCAAGAATTGATCGAAAGAGTACAAAATGTAAGAAAAACTAGAAAAGAGCGCATAGGAAAAACTCCTTGTTGGAACTCAATTTCAAATAGCTTGGCTTTATAGAGATATCAAACAGTTGGGCTTTCAAGAACTTGGTACATAATACAAATGCTGCAATGCGTCAATAGCCTATTTTGGCATAACTCTAGGCCCTAATTGCCCTTTAGCGGCGGGTGTGGAAAAGCTCACCGAGACGGGAGTCGATTCTTTCAATTTTTACCTTGGGGTTATTCATTTGAATAGCACCCTTCAAGGAGCGGGCCACAATGCTCCCGTTGGAATGGCCCATCTGCATAATTGTTCCACTTAGGGTAACAGCCATAAAATTCCCCTGGGAATTTACGGTAAGGATGTTCCCGTACTGGTTATCAAGTACCGCCTCCTCAGCTTCAACAGATTCGAGAGTGATCATTCCACTACGTGACTCAACGGTGAGTTTTTTAGTTTTGCTTTGCTCCAGGTTAATATTTCCACTCCGTGTAAAAGCGAAAATATTCGCGAAACCTTCGATGCCCTTTAGTGTGAGTGTGCCCTCCCGGGTTCCCACATCAAGCTTAGATTCGGGCTCTTTAACCTTCAGCCCCTCCACCGCGATGTTCCCCGTAGAAGAGGAGAGCTTTAGTGAAGCTAACAAATGGGCAGGGATTTCGACCCGAACATTTAGGCTACCCAGACTCGGCGGGGCAGAATCTGCACTCGCGCCACTACTCGCGAAATTCTCAACAACTTCCTCTGTCTCGACTTCAATTTTGCCGGCCGAGTTGAGCTGCCATTTTAATTTGCCGGAATTTTTCCCCGCGTATTCACCCAAGATTCGAATTTGGCTGCTCTCAGCACCGTCCACGACATGAATGCTGCCCAAAGAATTTTTAATATCAAAGTCCGACCTTTCATGAAGGACTTCTACAAATTCAAAGGGTCCTTCTTTAATCTCAATCTCTTTTTCATAGGGAGCCGCAGCGATCGGGGCGCTAAGGGCAAAAGCAAGAAGTAGAGTCCCTATCGTGTTGAAATTAAACATCTAAATCAGCCCCTTATAAAAATTGCCATTCAAGGAGCTGCACCTTTAACACGGCGCACAAATTCGAGTCAATGGCCTCGATTAATTTGGCATATTTTTACTGTGCGAGGTTAAGTGTGACAGATTTCAAATTTAGAGAATAAAAACGGACCCTAAGGCTAACAGTCACCAAAACTGGCACCAGACTGAGCTAACACGTTGATAATTATAACATCTACTGACAGCTCGTCACACTTAACCTCGCACAGTTCAAGGTCTAGGAAGAGGCGCGGGACTTTCGCTTGGACAAGAGGCCAAAATGGCTTCTCGGATTTCAGGAGTTTTGACGATAGCCCCCAAGTCTCGGCAGGCCTGAGGGCCAAGGCCCTTGCCTCGGGCACTCTCCACAAAGGCCCGAAGAGCCTTATCCATCGACTTAGCACTTTCTTTGTCGGCGGCAGCAAAGACTTCAAAAACTCGTTGGTGCAGGGCGCCGACCTCGGTGGAAGTCTTAGCTCTGCGAATTCCGGCCCTTCCTAGCATGATGGCATGGGAGAGGTTTTGAGCCACATTTATAAGTTTTAAATAGTCTTCGTTAGTCATCACTTCGCCGTTTTCAAGTACGTGCATGGCGCTTATTTTTTCGACTTCAAAGCGATGGGAAGTATCGGCTTCGTTAATGAGCTCAAATCCTTTTTTCAAGAGCTCCACAACTTCATCGGTACTTTGAGTGTTCTCTTGGCAAAGCTGAAGCAGCTTTACGAGCTGGGAAAAAGGCGCGCTATTTTTGTGAGCTTCATCCACCCGCTCCACACAAGATTTATTGGGTGTGGCGCCTCGCCCCAGTGGCCGATAATCGCCCGCAGGGAAGCGCTGCACTCGGCTGGAGCAAGCCCCAAGGATAAAGAGACTCCAGGCCAAAATATTTTTCACGCTTCATCCATGCTAACCAATTTCTCCCAAGGCCCAAGGTCTAAATTTTGGCGCTTCACGTTGAAGTAGGCTTGGCAGAGGGCGGTGAATGCGTTTCACTTAAGACCAATGACAAATAAGATCGCCCTCCAAGATTTGGAGGCTCCAAATAGTATCTGCTTTGGCTGTGGTCCCGCAAACTCCCAGGGACTGCAGATCAAAAGCTTCCCGGGAACTGATGGGAGGGTCCGGGCCGAATGGAAAGGCCTTCCGCAGCACCAAGCCTTTCCGGGTATTCTAAACGGCGGCATTATTGGGGCCTTACTCGACTGCCACTGTAACTGGACGGCTGCCTGGCACTTAAGAGAAAGTCGAAAAAGCCTGAAGGCCCCCACAACGGTTACAGCTCAATACTCTATTGAACTTAAGCGCCCCACCCCCGCCGACCAAAGTCTCCAAATTGAAAGTTGGGTGAGCCGAAGTGAGGGCTCCAAAGTTTGGGTTGAGGGCACTCTTTCTTGTAAGGGAGAAATCTGCGCAAAGGTTGAGGGCCTTTTTGTGGCCGTGCGCGAGGGCCACCCCGCCTATGGACGCTGGTAACTTAGCTAAAATCTTACAAGTGTGGGCTTCCAAATTTCTTTGGAAGATCCCGAACGATCAAATCCTTGGATGGGTGATCCCAAGAGGCCTCGAGACTCGGCTGAACTTTTTCCGCGGGGCGCTTGGTAATACTGCACCTCAGTTTTTTTAGCGCCCACGGATGCGGGACCACGCGAAACAAGATTCTTTTTTAAAGGAACTCGAAAAAAGTTAGGTTTGCTTTCGGCAATTGTGAGTTGGCAGACTACTAAGAAAGCTGAGAGCCAAAAGATGAAGCGCATGAGGATTCCCCCTGTAGCGCTTCCTTTCGCCGTTATTTAACTTTTATCTTAGCGTTTTTGCTCCAAGAATTCGAATAAAGTTTTCACTAAGCTTTGGTTAATAATTGATGAAGAACAGACCTATTGCTGCAAATTGCGATAGCGGCAACCATAACCATAAAAATCGGTATTGGAGCGATCCCAATTTTTCGAGCTTTCCCGAGTGTAAACATATTGCACGTTAGACGATGGCGAATTGTCGTCGTCGATGCCGTCTTTACTGTACTCGAAAGTCTCGCGAGTAGTGGCTTTGTCTCGGTTGAAACAATTGCCCTCTTCCACCGAAACTACTTTTCGAAATACCGGCCCCACTTTTTGCACATAGGTGGAGGTCTTTTTAAGAACCACGCAGTTGCCATAATCGGTCGTCACAAATATGGGATCCTGGGCTTGGTTGATGCGATCAAAAACCACCTCATTGGGGGCGTTGTCGAGATTGGCCACTCCAATTTTAATGGTGCGAGCTCCCGGGCTCCAAGTTTCGCTTAGCGTTTCCAAATAAGGGGTAAATTCCTGGGGAGTCGTGGGTCGCTCCAAATAAGCTTTGTGCCAACGGCAACGTCCACTTCCATATTCGGCCACCTCTTGTAATCCCTGAGCCAGGGCTACCGCACTCAAAGAAAGTCCCGCCACTACTGAAAAAAGTTTTTTCATATTGTTTTCTCCTCCAGTCTTTTGTCTTAGGAAGAGCTCTTAACGCGAGTCAACATAGACAAGTTTTATTAAGTTAGGATTTTCTCCCATGAGGACGCCATTAAGAACTATTAAGCCCACGACTCCCGCCATAGGCATGGTGGCTCTGCTTGGTCTTTTGATTTTCATATTTGTTCGGCACCCCTACACCTCAGGCGAACCCATTCGCTCCGACGGGATGGGCTATCACATCTGGACCTACGAACTACTGGGCGGAGACCTCAGCTTTTGTGAATACCAAGATGCTCACCCCGAATACATCCGAGATTTGCCTACAACCACCAGCCGTCCCCACCCCACGACAAATCGCTGTTCCATAAAATATCCTATGGGAGTAGCCCTTTTGCGCCTACCCCTGACTGCGGCCTTTGTTGATTGGAGCCAGGCCCAAGTGCCTCACCCGTCGGAGGGTGAGCATAGGATGGTGCTCGTTGCAGGGTCGCTCGCGGTTTTGGCAATTTTTTTATTTTCTTTTTTGGCGGCTTTTAATTGGACGGGCTGCGAATCGTCTTCCACATTCGCAAGTCTCTTTGTCATTTTAGGTTGTGGCCTTTTACATTACGGAACTTTTGATGCCGGATTTTCACACATCTATTCCGCATTTCTATTTTCAATACTTTTGTGGCTGATTTCTCGCCGTCCTAGACAGGCTACCGAAGCTTGCTGCGCATTTTTCTTGGCCCTCTTCTTAGTCCAAGTGCGCAACACGAATATATTCCCTTTGATTTTTATATTTTTATGGAAGTTCAGCCGGCAAAATTTCAAGTTTTTGCGCAATCCCTTTTACCTTGCCCTAGGCGTCGGCGCCCTGGCGGGCGGCCTTCTGCAACTTGGGCTTAATCACTATTGGGCTCAGTCCTTTCATCTTTCAAACTATGAAGCTCGAGAAAGCTTTTCCTGGGGGGAACCTAAATTCCTTAAGATCCTTTTCTCCTACGCCAAAGGATTTTTCCTCTACTCCCCCCTGGCTTTGGTTATTTTGCTGAAAGTTTTCTGGCGCAAGCCCCTAGCTCCTGAAAAACTTTTCTTGGCTGGGCTCTTTTTGTTTTACGCTTATCTTAATAGCGTCTGGTTTGACTGGGCTTTTGGGGGTGGCTTTGGCCACCGAGCTTTTGTGGATATTTCTGTTTTCCTGATCCCCTTTTTAGCCAACAATCTGCGGATGGAGGCCCCAAAGAAATGGCCATTCTTTGCCCTCGCTTGCAGCCTTAGTGTTTGGCTCAGCCTTATTCTGATGCGCAGCTATTGGACGGGAAATTATCCCTACGGCCAAGCGAGCCAGGGTGATTATTACCAGGCGATTCGCCAGAACATTTCTTCCACCACCGGGCTGGTCTGGCTCCTGGCGGCTTTTCTTATTGTTTTATTGTGGGTGCGGGTGCCCAAGCGACACAGCTGGTCGAGGTTCTCTTAGGCCCCCTCAAGGGTTTTCATAAGGTTCTTTCCGCTTTAAGCGGGGGCTGATCGGGTAGGTAGCGAAGATCGCTTTCGTCTTCACGGTTAAAGAGCTCTAGCTCCTCGTCCTCTTCTTCAACTTCGTCTTCCTCCCATAGAGTAGGGTCTTGGCTGAGGGCCTCTTCACTTTTGATTTTTTCTTTGATGTTCATATGGGCTCCTTTTTTAATGAAAGTCCTAAAATAACCGAGCAAGAATAGGGCCAGGGATTTTTCACTTGCATCGCAGCCCCATTGGGCTTTGTTGACTGGTATGACAGCCGAAATCTTGGACTTTCTTATTATTGGCGCGGGACCCGCGGGCTTATCAGCGGCCGTTGAAATTAAACATGCAGGACTTGACCGGGTACTAGTTTTAGAAAAGGGCCCTTCACACTCTCAAATGATTCGAAGCTTTTATAAAGAAGGCAAACGGGTAGATGCGCGCTACGCGGGTCAAGACGCCCTATGCTTTGGACTCCTATGTCTCAAAGACGGGAATCGTGAATCTTTTTTGTCATTCATGGATCACGTGATTAGTGAAAATAAAATACCCATTCGCTACAACACCGAAGTGTGGTCATTAAAAAAGAATTTCTCTGGTCTATTTGAAGTAAAAACGAGTCAGAGCGAAGCCTTTTTGGCCCGAACAGTCATAGTGGCCATTGGAAAAATGGGGAAGCCTCGGCAACCCGATTACTGGCGGGAGATCCCCAACGATCTGAAAAATAATAAGTCGATTGTATTCGACATCAACTCCCGCAGCTTTGAAGGCAAAAAAGTTTTGGTAGTGGGCGGGGGCGACAGCGCTTGTGAATATGCTCAGATGCTTTGTGAGAAAAGCCAGGTGAGTTTGAGCTATCGAGGCACAGCGTTTAGCAGGGCAAATGATATTAACCGTGAGCATACGATGCGCCTGATTGCAGATAATAAAATTCGGGCCTTGATGCCGTCGAACATCATCGGAATCGAGAATGATAGCGGCAGGCCTCGGGTGCGCTTCTCTGAGTCATCAAACGACGCTGAGGTCTTTGATGTGTTGCTTTACGGTTTAGGCGGAATGACTCCCTTAGAGTTTTTACGCAGCTCGGGTGTGAACTTAGATGAACAAGGTGAGCCTGTGGTAAGCGAAAGCAAAGAAAGCTCTGTTGCGGGCCTTTATGTGGTGGGAGACATTTTAGGTAAGGGCAAGGGCGGGGGAAGCATTATTAGCGGCTTCAACTCCGCAAGTGCTGCAGTAAGGGCGATGCTCGATCGAGATTATGGCGTGAAAGCCCCTGCCGAGAAGGTTTTCTTAGATCACCTCCAGTTCTAAAGTTCAATCGTGAGAAGAAGAACTAGAGTTGTATGAGGCCCTGGGTTCCCGCCAATCCATCCGTATTATCAAGTACCGTATAGGAAAGTCTGCGTAAAATTGGATCCCAATGAAGGGCACAATAGCTCACATTATTCACTTCCGAGGCCAAAACAAAATTCACGATATCCACATTCCATACTTGAAAGCCCGTGGAACCAATTCCTTGGTCGTAGGCGCCGTTGCCTTGGTGACGAAAGGTTAACCATCCCCGCGAAGCTTCGTGGGCATTCGGAATGTATAAATAGTCATGGTGGCAGGCGCTGTAATTTTTATTTGCTACCGCTTCACCTACCGCGCCCATTGTAAAATTCGCATTCTGCCCAGCCGACCCATGGCACACGGTGGTGAGACTTGGGTTTTGCGAACCCACACTGCTCGAATAAACGAATCCACCGGCAGGACATTCATTAAGAGATGCGGGTGCCACCGATAGGTGCGCCGACTCACCGTTCGTTCCAGAAATTCCATTACACAGGGTCGTGAGAGACCGAAGACTCTCTCCTAAGTCGAGAACTCCATTGTTGTTGGTGTCGCCAAAAGTTTTAAATCGAGACCCGCCCGCCGGGCACGACGCGGCATCCGCCACTTCAATCTCGATGCCAGTACCCACACCATCACTGCCGTTAGATCCATTCACGCCATTACAAATTTTATTAGTGGAAAGTACGGATTCATTAGAGCTCACCACCCCATCTAGGTTGGAGTCTATGAAAGTAAGGATCAGCGACCCCCCACTAGGGCAATCTAAAGGCGTGGCCGGAACTACGGCGATTTGCCTGAGTGCAGAATCCTCACTTTTATCTTTGCCGGGATTGGAATCCGAAACTGGCCCAGAAGGAAGGGCAGGAGAGGTCCCCCCGTTGCTACATGCTACGCACACCATTAGCAGAACTAGGGTCAAAACCCGATTCCATTGACGCATCCTTGCCTCCGACTCCTTAGACAAAAAATGGCCTTAGAGAGGTTAGTTCTTAAATGAATTTTTTAAGGGAGGGGGTCCAAGTGCTTGTCTTCTATGACAGGTGCCGGGGGCTGACAAAATATGAACTCTAAACACGAGCTTTATGAGCGTCAGAAAAGGAATTTTTAAAAATAACGAGTTTTCTATATAGAAGATCCATGTTTCGAGACCTTATCTTGGTGCTACTGCTCAGCCTCGCTTCAGTTCCCTGTAGCTGGAGTCATAACAATAAGAAAGCCACGTGCCCCTCCAAATTGGAAAATATGCCGATCGCTGAACTCGTGAGTCGTTTGCGCGCAGAGGGATTTAGTTCGGCGCGGATAGGAAAGGTTCTGGGAACCGAGCATCTCGACCTTCGCCCGCTACCTCGAATGCTTGAGTATTTACGACTTAATCCACCGTCTCCCACTCAGGAGGAAGAAATTCGACAATTGGCGACGGAATTTTTTGGAATGACTTTCTGGGAGCGCCAGAAGGCTGGATTTCTCCTGCAAGTCGCGCCGGCCAAGCGCTTAGAAAATTACCCTCAGTGGAAAGACGGGGACCTGCGCTTTGACTCTCTTCGCAAGGAAAAATCCCATATTCAAGGTGTAGAGACCTTATTTAGTTTTCTTGGTGAAAAGGTTTTTGGAGCGCGAATTTTAGCAAAGCTTTTACACCTCAACACCACCACCGTGAACCATCGCCTGGCCAAATTGCGAGGTGGCGAAAAGATTGCCCTCCTTGACGAAGAAAGAGATGCCTTAGTGCACCTTTACGATATTCAAAGTGAAAAAAACATAGAAGCTCTCACTCAGCTCCAACTTCTCAGCAACGAAGAACTTGCCATTATTGAGGAGAGGTGGATGCGAAACGATCCGGATCGCTACCCCTGGACTCATTTTGTACGATCCGGTGGCCTAGGTGTTTACGATTGCCCAACGCTAAGAGAGCTGAGCAGCGCCCTACCTTTATTACTTAGTTCGGGAATAAGCCTTGGAATTCGTGAAGACCGCACCATGAAGACCTTAGATGGCCCGCCTTGGAGAGAATCTAGAGAACCCGTTGTTCAGCGCATAGAAGGCCAGCTACTGACTCGCTGGCAAAGCCTCAGCCCAGAACAAAAGCAAAATATCTTTGAAGAATGCTCTAAGCTGCCTCAAGAAAAATGAGCGCAGCGTTCGTGTAAAATTTGATTTAGGTTACCCTGAATTTTTTTAATCTTTTGAGCCCGCTTACATTCCCATTCAGAAACCGGATACAGTTTATCCCAAGCTTTAAAAAGTTTTTCATTTTTTCCGGAAATGATTCCACGTCCGGGATAATTTAATTCCATGTAGAGGTAAGTTCGAGCCACGATTCCCTTCGCCGTATCCATGGGCTCAAATTTTTTGTCGGCCACGTTGGCTTGGCACCCCCCAAAACTAATGCCTGGTGACTTTGAAGCCGGGCTGCGCAAGGCGGCCATGGAAAAATTACTTCGTAAGCCATTCAACTCGCCGACTTCAGGCCAAAGATTGTAAAGGTCGGCTTCCATACGGGCAAAGTCTTTGTTTTTTTCTGCACATTTTCGGCCCTTGTAAGGGCCCTTTTTACCATGGCACTGGGGCGCCCCCTCACGCCATTCTTTGAACGCCTGTCCGAACGCGTGGGCGGGCACCACATGCTCCCACTCGAGTCGGGCCGCTCGCTGGGCATTTTTGTAAATCTTATATCCGCAAGACTTCAGATCCACATGATGGCCAGAATATTTACAGGCACAATATATTGTAAGGGGCCGTTCTCGATGAATCTCAGCTGCAAATTTTTTGGCCTGAGAAAAGGTGGGGATTTTTTCATTACCCGCGGCCTGGGCTTGGGAAAAAACAAAAAGAATGAGTAAGCGAGCTAAGGAGGAAAGTTTTGGCATATTTTCCTTCTAAGCCGACTATTGCGCGGCTGACAGAGGCAAAAGAAACTTAGATGCCATGCACATTTCAAAAATTTCTTGAGACACCCGGGTCACAACTGCGGGATCCTTATGAGCGATGACCACTTTCCCTAGGGATCCGAAGAGGTCTTCAGCCATTTTTACCGAAGCCCCATGGGCAATATTGGCTGCATGAACTTCTTGCACCACTCCGGGGTACATGTCTTTTAGCTTCAAGACGGCATTTAAATCAAAATGCCCGTCTCGGGGGGCGAACAGAAAAGAGAGATCGAGTTCGCGCACTAACGTCCACCCCTCAGGACTTCGGGCTAAGACTTCAGGATCCGAGTCAGCTAAAATAGCGGCATC
The DNA here is from genome assembly GCA_964477895.1 of uncultured Bacteriovoracaceae bacterium. GTDB lineage: Bacteria > Bdellovibrionota > UBA2428 > UBA2428 > UBA2428 > CAYZFQ01. The sequence goes on from CAYZFQ010000002.1 coordinate 233,636, forward strand.
AATCTGCGTGTAGGAATCGGCGGAATAAGCATATCTTCGGGCGTATTCGTCAATATCTCCTCCCGGCAAGCGGAAGTTAGGCTCAACGTGAAAGAGTGGGGCCTCCGCTTCAAGCTGAGGGTTGGGCACACCTTCGGTTAGGCTCAGAGCCAATAGGAGGTTTGCAATTTCCAACATAAATTCCGCATGGGTAACGCCTTTTTTAACCTTGAAAACATTGAGTGCGCGCGATCCCTGATTTTTAATTCGCCCTTGAACAATGCCCTCATAGGGTAACAAGCGAATACTTGAGTAAATGGGAGCGCGAGAGCCCAAAACCACTTTACGATAGCGAGCAGCCTTCACAAACCGATGCTTCACCTCACCGCTTTGCGGATCTGTGAAAGTTACAAAGTCACCAAAATATTCCACCCCTGGAACTCGTCGTTGCATTAGCAGTCCGTTCGAGCAAGCCACACAGTTAGTGAGTAGCTGTCCTGGATTATCTAAAAACTGAACACCTTCGGTACCCCAACCTTCATTGGGCTTCACGACCACACTAGGACCCAATTTTTTATAGGTCGACAAAGCCTCTTGAAGACTCGAGAGACGCATTCCAGGGATAAAGGGTTCTCCTGCCAAGCGAAGGGCATCTTGTTGGCCAAACTTATCGGTTAAAACGGAAGAATCCGGACCCACGATTGGCAGGCCAAGGACTTTCCCAAGAAGTTGAGTCATATGCAGATTGATGGGGCCGGCGAGAAGATGAGTAATGCCGGCCTCCTGCAATTTTTGGATGTCCTCAGCCGTGGGCGGAGTTGAGATTTTGATGAGTTGAGCGTGAGGATCTGTAGGATTGAAGGAGCCCGAAAAATGATCGTCGTATTCGGTTGTTTGAATAATGACAGAACTATTCCCGGTGTGATGGTGGATATAGCGAGGATAGTGAGTCGCGGCCGAGACGGCATCCACAATTCCAAATTTAACTGCTTTTGCGGTGTGGCCGCTTTCATTGGGAGGAAAAGGCGAGGTACATAGGGCGGCCGCATGACCCAGCCAGGAGTAAGTAAAAAAAGCTAAGAGAAGCCCGACCTTCCACCCAATTAACATGTCGCGTTAGATGTAGGGCCTGGGCTAAAATTTGTCAATCTTAGGAATAAGACTTCGGCACCCCAATATATTGACTCGTCGCATTATAGAGAGCTATTTATCGGCAATGCAGAAAATTCCCAAAGCATTCGGAACCTATCTATTTTTAACCCTTTTTTTGGCCTCCTCACCTTCTGCTAACGCAAGAAACTACGTTTGTGACTTGCTGGAGTCCTTGGATGCCGAAGGTGTTTATATTAACCGCGGCCAAGTTGTGCAAAAAACCAAAGCGCACTTTGTTTTAAGTGTGGGTGCTGATGGTATTTACACGGCCTCATTTGCCGTAACGGATGACTCTAGTTCGGCAGAGCTATCCATTCTCAAGACGATGTCGGCGAAAGATCCTATAGAAAAAGCTCAAGTTGTGAGCGCTAAAAAGTTAGACTTGAGCAACGCGGGCGAGCCTAGCTTAGTTGACCTTAAGACCGATTATGGCACCACCGTGAAGTTCCGATGCTGGGTGCGTCCTAGCTTCCCCACCTATGGCAAATAATTTAATAACCAAGTTCCTGAAACTCAGAGATACGGCTTGAGCTTTGACCTACAACTGGTTCAGAATTAACCTGAACGAAAGGTGAATTTAAAATGACAAATTCTAACTCTCGTGGTTCTAGAAAAAAAACAAATAACACTCGCAATTCTGAGAAGATTACTCCTATAAAAAATGCTGCACTTGAAAGCGTATTGGCAATACCTAAAATTACAGCCGTCGAGGCCAGCGACTCCGCCGAAGGGGCTGAACAGTCCTACCTAGAATCCTATTTTACCAAATATCAGACTGCGGACCTTAAGCGACTTTTTAGACGAGTCATCAAGAGCCGCTTAGAACGAGAGCATCCTAGAGGGTTTGACCCTGACCAGGAGCTTAGCGAAAACTGGCGCAAGGGCGGATACCCTTACAAAAACAGAATGAGTCGCATCGTCTATGAAAAACAAAAGTTCCAACTGCAAGTTGAACTCTTAAAACTTCAAGGCTGGGTTAAGGCAACGGGCCAACGAGTGGTTATTTTATTTGAAGGTCGAGATGCCGCAGGAAAAGGGGGCTCGATTAAGCGTTTTATGGAACACTTAAATCCACGTGGCGCTCGGGTGGTTGCTCTCGAAAAGCCTTCTGATCAAGAACTCGGTCAATGGTACTTTCAAAGATATGTCGAGCACTTGCCCACCAGTGGAGAAATCGTTCTCTTCGATCGATCTTGGTATAATCGATCAGGCGTTGAACATGTCATGGGTTTTTGCGGTGACGAAGAATATCAATTGTTTCTTCGTCAGGCTCCCGATTTTGAACGTATGCTTGTGAGTAACGGAATAAACCTTATTAAGTTTTGGTTTTCGGTGAGCCAAGATGAGCAAAAACTTAGATTCAAACAGCGAGAGAAACACCCTCTTAAACAGTGGAAATTAAGCCCAGTGGACATCGCTTCTCTTAATAAATGGCATGAGTACACTAAAGCTAAAGAAGCCATGTTTTTCCATACAGATACCGCTGAATCCCCTTGGATCGTAGTTAAATCTGACTGTAAAAAGCGAGCTCGACTGAATGCCATGCGATGTGTGTTAGAGAGATTTAATTATGAAAATCGTGACGAGAAAAATGTAGGAACCGTTGATCGCTTGGTCGTAGGACGAGCCCACACGATTTTTGAAAAAGGTGAACGCCCCATCGCTTAAAGCGGAGAATCCTAAAAATGGTGGAGAGAGAAGGATTCGAACCTTCGAAGGCATAAGCCAGCAGATTTACAGTCTGCCCCGTTTGGCCACTCCGGTATCTCTCCGTTAAGGCACGGCTTACGCCATGACCTGCAACTCCTCTGCAAAAATGGAGCTGGCGATGGGATTCGAACCCGCGACCGCCGGTTTACAAAACCGGAGCTCTACCAACTGAGCTACACCAGCTTTCTTGCAGACGAGTTAATGGATGTAGACGAATTTGTGGGCTTTCTCAAATGGGGGGAGGCTAAATGAGGCCTTTAAACGAAAAATTTACGCCCAAGGTAAAAAGCCAGCGTGGCCGCGGTCGACACATTGAGACTTTCAATGTCCGCCTCCATGGGTATCGAGAGACGACGCTCGCACTTGGCCTCCAGGCCCTCCCTGAGGCCCTCGCCTTCAGATCCCAATACCCACAGCAGGCCCCGCGGTTTGCCCCCCGGCACTTCTTTGCGGATTTTAGCGAAGGCTTCTTCTATCCCTTCGCCCTTCGCATCGAGACCCACCGTAAGAATAGCCTCCTCGCGCAATCGGCTGACAAAATCGGCCAAACTTTTGCGGATTTCCACCACTTCTATTCGAAATAAATTTCCCGCTGAGGCTTGGGCTACCACTCCGCTTAAGGGGGCTTGGTTGCGCGAGCCCACATATACACGTTTCACCCCAAAAGCTGCGGCTGAGCGCAAAATGGCCCCAAAGTTTCGAGGATCTTGGACCCGATCCAGGAGTGCCATGTGGGGTGTCGCTTCAAAATAAGCGTCGGTCAAATCACTTTCCGCGAAGGACTCCATTGGGAATTTACGAATGATCGCTGCCACACCTTGGTGCCGCTTTTCAGCTAGGACTTTGGGTAACTGGGCCACTTCAATAATTTTTAAACCCTTGGCCAGGGCTTTCACACGGCTGCGAATGCCTTCGTCAGCGTTTTTCTGCAGGTTCAGTTCTAAAATAATTTCAGGAAAATTTTGCAGGCAGGCTTCGATAGAATGAAGGCCCCATATCCAGTTTGGAGAATTTTGCACAGGCCGCTTCTAACTACAAAGATCCCATTTGGCTAAGTATTTCGCGGGTGCTTTTAAGCGGGTCGGTACTTTTAAAAACACTACGACCAATGACGATCAGGGAAATTTTAAGCTTGAGGGCTTCAGAGAGGGATACCGAGCGCTTCTGATCGGCTGAGGCCAGTTCCCCATCCCGAACAACACCTGGGCAGCAAAAAAAGAGTTCTTCCGTGGGGAAAGTCGTTCGGAGTTTGGCGACTTCTTGGACACTACACACAAAAGACTTAAGTCCGGATTTAATTCCAAGACCCACAAATTTTTGCACCTGAGATTCTACATTATTTGCCGCAAAACCCAGGTCAGATAAATCGTCTTGCCCTAATGAAGTCAGAACACTCACTCCTAAGATACGGGTTTTTGAAGTGGCGGCACGGACCGAATCCGAGATCATTTTGGCTCCGCCGCCTGCATGAATCGTGAGAAAGTCGGCCCCCATCGCGGACCAACTTCGAACGGCGGCTTCCACTTGGGTGGGAATATCGTGGAGCTTGGCATCAATAAACAGGGAGTAGCCTTGTTTTTTTAGAGTGGCAAAATCATCGGGGGTCAGGAAAGGGAGTGTGCGAAGTCCAATTTTAAGTACCACAGGAAGACCTTGGAACTTTTTTGAGAAGTTAAAAAACTCTTCCCGACTTTCAAAATCAAGAGCTAGGGCAAGACGTGAGCTCATGCCTGGCTTTCGCCCTTTGAAGAGATTCCGTATTGCTTCATTTTTCGGTGCAAGTGAGCACGCTCAATGCCTAAAGACTCTGCGGTACGGGTTACGTTCCCACCCATTTTTTCCAATCTCTGCAGAAGAATGTTTTTCTCAAACTGGGCGCGCAAATCTCGTATGCTGCCAGAGGGGTCTTGGATATGACCCAAAGCCCCGCTAGACACCAGAGAGGCCGCTTGAACTTGAAGTTCTTCGGGTAAGTCTGAAAGCCCTAAAAACTTTTCTTCGCTCGGGGCCATAATAAGCATGCGTTCAATGAGGTTGCGCAGTTCACGCACGTTACCCGGCCACTCATAACTTTCAAACCACCTCAAAAGCTCAGCTTTGAGCTCGGGCACGGCCCTCGAATAATCTTTCGACAAAGTTTCTAAAAAATTCTGCGCCAAAATAGGAATGTCTTCTCGGCGCTCCCGCAAGGGTGGAACCTGAAGGGTTACCACGTTCAGGCGATAATAGAGGTCTTCGCGAAAGGCTCCCTTTTTTATGAGCTCTCCTAAATCTCGGTTGGTGGCTGCTAAAATCCGCGCGGGCGAATGAATCGGATGGCGCCCGCCCACCCGCTCATAACTTTTTTCTTCTAAAACCCGAAGCAGCTTGCTCTGAGCATTGAGCGTGAGTTCAGAAATTTCATCTAAAAACAAAGTGCCTTCGCCGGCCTGCTCAAAGCGGCCCATTTGGCGGTGCAAGGCTCCCGTAAAGGCGCCCTTTTCGTGACCAAAAAGCTCGCTCTCTAGCAAGCCCTCTGGAATGGCCGCACAGTTCACTCCGATAAACGATTTTTCACGACGAGGGCCCATTTGGTGGAGTTGGCGGGCTACCAATTCTTTGCCCGAACCATTTTCGCCGACAATCAAAACTGGGGAGGGAGCCTGGGCCACACGCGAAATCGCATTCTTTAAATTTTGAAGTGCCGGACTGCGACCCAGAAGTTGGTTTCGACCCACCAATTGTTCCGAGAGACGAGAATTTTCTGTGCGCAAGCGCTGGGCTTCCATGGCATTGCGAAGAATCACCAAAACTTTTTCAAGTTCGAGAGGTTTTTCTAAAAAATCGTAGGCCCCCAAGCGAATGGACTTCAGTGCCAATTCAATATTTCCGTGCCCCGACATCATGACCACGGTGGCCGCCGGAAATTTTTCACGGGTGAATTTAAGAAGGTCAATCCCATCACCGTCAGGGAACCAAACGTCAAAGAGCCCCACATCCACACTGGTTTGGGCTAAGAGGGCTTCTGCTTCTTTGGGGCTTGAAGCTGTGAGCACCTCAAAATGTTCATCTTTGAGAGCAAAAGAGAGAGAACTTTGGATGTCGATCTCATCGTCAACAATGAGGACTGTTTTTCCGTTCATACACTCCTAAGCTTCCACATTCGCGAGCGGAAGTTCAAGCACAAAGCAGCCTCCCCGCCCCTCTTCACAACGCACCCGGCCCATGTGCTCCATGGCAATTCGCCGCACAATGGCCAGCCCAAGACCCAGGCCGGAGGCTTTGGAAGTAAAGTAAGGATCAAATATTTTCTCCCGCATAGCCGGGGGCACGCCGGGACCATTGTCTTCAAAGCGAAGGCTCAGCCAGGGAACTTCAAGCTGCAAAAGCTGCAGACTCACCCGGAATTCAGGTTGAGGCACCTTGCTTTCCTCGAGAATATGCATGGCATTGTCGGCCAAATTGACCACCAGTCGCCGGATATATTCTGCATCGGCTCGAACCACAACTTCACGAGCCTCGGCACTCGCGTTAAAAAGAATTTCGCAGTTGGGGTGGGTAAAGCGGTAATCGGCCAGAATGTCTTCGACCAGCTGAGGCAGTTTGACCAGGGTCATTCGAGGCTCGGGAAGTTTTGCAAACTGCGAAAATTCTCGGACGAGATCTCGAATCACTCTCACCTGTTTTTGAATTTGGGCCACGCATTCATGAAAGATCGCCCCGTTTTCTGTTTGGGGGTCGAGACTCTCACCCAGACGACGGTAAAGTCGGTCGGCCGAAATTTGAATGGGAGTCAGGGGGTTTTTGATTTCATGGGCCACGCGTTTGGCCACTTCCTGCCAAGCCGCCAAGCGCTCCAACCTAGCCGCATCACTCACATCCTCTAATATCATCAGCCATCCCAAGTGGCGTTTTTTATCGTCTAAGAGCTTGATCCCTGTCGCCCGCACGGAAAAAACTTCCGTGCTTCGCCCGGACCCCGTGTTGGCCTCAAATATTCGGTCCAAGGGTTGGCCTTCCAGCACATTTATTTCGTTCAACCAAACCCGAGATTCTTCCAGATTGCCTAAGTTAAAATAGACTTCTCTCCAGTCGCGACCCAAATAAGCGGAAGGATTTTCTTTATCGAGCTTCACAAGCCCAGCAAATTGCATGGCCTCCGAATTGATACGCTGGATGCGGCCTTCGGTATCAAGCACAAGAACCCCTCGGCGAATACTTGAAAGAAGAATTTCAAGGTAGCGCTCACGATCTTCGAGTTCGCGCACGAGAGAAATGAGCTGCCCGTTGGCTTCTTCCAACTGCCGACCCCGCCTCCCCACTTCTTCGGCCATCAGGTTAAAAGCGGCTTTGAGCACCTCGAGGTCTGCGCTGGTTTCGCGCAGTGAAGATTCAGAATCCTGGAGTCGAGTGGGAATTCGGTAATCCCATTCCCCGTCTCGGAAAGCTTCGGTGGCCTTCATGAGCTCCGCCACGGGTTCGGTCACCGAACGCGCGATGTAGAGCCCAAACCACGAGACCACAAAAAGCACCAAAACAAAAAGTGTAAGGAGAATGAGAGTGTAGTTTTTTTTAAGGGTGTCTTTGAGGAGACGCGTTTTTTGGTAGGAGACAAAAGCTGACTGCAACTCGGCCATCCGAGTTTTAAGACCTAAGGGAACGGTTTCACTTAAGACCATCACATAAGGAGCCGCACCTGGGCTGCGCAACAAAGTAAATCTTTGCACCAAGTCTCCATCTCCGTACTGGCGAATGAGTATAAAGTTTTCACCTTTAAGCGCCCGCTGCAGAGATTCCACTGAGGCCGGCGGCACGGTCCACTCCGGAGTTTCATCCGCTAGAATTTTATGCGGAGCTTGAAATAGGCTGGGATAAATTTCGATCCCCTGCACGGGATAATTTTTTTTCAGCTCCAGCAAATCGTTTTTTTCCAGAGGGCGATTCATTTTTTTTGCCAGGTCTGAAATCCGCGTGGAAAAAAACTGCAGGTTGCTTTCGATCCCGTCGTAATGCACTTTTGCAATCGACTGGGCATCATCGAGGGCCTTGGCAACTTGATTGCCAAACCACCGATCAAAACCCTGGCGAATAATAAGCGTGCTACCCGCAAATAAAATAATGGAAGGGAGCATAGAAAAGGCCAAGAGAGAAGTGACCATCTTCCAGCGCAGGCTGCTTCCCAATCGGCCTGATCGCCGTAAAAGGTAGGCCTTCACCAAATTGCGAGTGACCAGGAAGACCAGGAACATGATGAGAATCACGTTCAAATGGAGCATGCCGAAGTAAAGCAGGCTGTCGACGAAACCATATCCCTGTTCGCGACCCGAAATGGAGGCCTGAAGAAGGGTGGAGAGAATGAAACCCAAACCCAAGAAATACAGAATGCGTTGCTCGCGTTTGCGCTTGCGAAGTTCTTGCGAGCTGGGTTCTAAAGCCATGAAGGGCTAGATTAGGGTTTTCGGGAGCTGTGTACAAGTCTTTAGATACTAAGAAGGAAAGCTGAGTTGCCCCTCGGAATCCAGCAGACCCTCAGTAAAGACGCCTTCCTTCATGCCTTCCTCGATGGCGCGCAGGTGCATGGAATGACCGGCTTGGTACAAATCAATTCGTCCGATGAGCGGGGCACCTAAAAGAGCAAAGTCCCCCACGGCATCGAGAAGTTTGTGGCAGGCCAATTCATTTTGAATTCTAAAACCACCAGGATTTAGCACGCGGTCTTCATCGAGGACGATGGCATTGGCTAAGCTGCCCCCTAAAGCCAGCCCTCTAGCCTCGAGGGCCTTGATTTCGTGCATGAAACCAAAGGTACGGGCCGGTGCAATATACTTTTCGAAGGTCTCACGACCCCTTTGATGCTGGGTCCAATCCATTCGGTAATCAGCCTGTTGCTTCCAATGCGGGGCAAATTCGACGCTGCAATTGAAATAACTTTCGGCCTTGTGGGGCTCTTCGCTCCAAGGAGAAATCAAAACTTGCTTAGCACCATCCTTAATTTCAAAGGTGCGTTTGGGTACCCACACCTTTTGATGAGTGCTTTTTTTAGCTGTCATGATCGGGCGAAGAATTTTAATCCAGTCTTCGCAGGCTCCGTCCAAAATGGGAACCTCTAAGATATCTTGATCTTGGCCTAAGGCCTGGATTTCGACCCGCGCCTTTAGTCCCAAAATAAAAGCCGCTGCTAAAAAATGCTCTACAGTGCGAATTTCTAATTTCCGACGACTCTCTCCGCGCATGACAAGAGCCGTGGAACGTGAGGTCCCACTCAAGCGAGTCCAAAGACCGGGCGTGGTAAATTCGACATCTTCAAAGCGGCTCGTAAAAAGAATGGGAGCTTCGAGTTTGGCCGCCTCGGTATCGGTAAGAGGATAAACTTCGATGGAATATAGCTTGCCAGTGTGAACGCCTAAGCCCTGGACTTGCACCGACGGACGGGTGGAAAAGTCTTCCTGTGCACCGATGTTTTGGAGCGCCCCAAGCCGCGTCAAAATTTTGTCCTTTCAAATTCCGTTTCGCTTTAAGAACCCAGCTATAGACTCTATTGCAATATAAGAGCCAAAGCTCAGCTGCCCTTCTAACAAGAGCACAAAGAAATTAAACTCTGCATCAAGTCGTAACAAAATCACAGGAGATTCAGCAAGAGTCACATTTAAGAGACACTGAGAGTCGCTAAGACTGAAACAATGGGAGAGCTTCGTCAGCCATTTTAGCTTTTGCCAAACCCAAATGCTCATAGACTTTGTCGGTAGCTACGCGACCCCGAGGACTTCGAATAATGAATCCCTCTTTAAGGAGAAAGGGTTCAATCGTTTCCTCTAGCGTGCTGCGGTCTTCAGAGAGAGACGCGGCTAAGGCTTCCACTCCAGCAGGACCGCCCTTAAAGTGCTCCACCAAAACCTGAAGGTAGCGGCGATCTAAAGGTTGCAGTCCTTTTTTATCCACATCCAAAAACTCGAGGGCCTGCGCAACGGCAGCGGCCCCACGACTCTCAGAAATGTTTAGATTTTTAAGCAAGCGCGAGGCATCTGGTCCCTGCAAAACTTCGATAAAGTCGCGCACCCGCGCTAGAAGTCGGTTGCCAATGCGAGGTGTTCCCCGTGAGCGAAGGGCTACGGCTCCAATTTCCTCAGCCGTAAGCTCAATATTTAAAATTTGACTCGAGCGTTTGAGAATTTGAGTCATCTCACCGACATCATAAAAATCTAAATTGAGGTGAATGCCGAAGCGATCACGCAGGGGCCCCGTAAGTTTCCCCGCCTGAGTGGTGGCTCCCACCAAGGTAAAGCGGGGCACGGGCACCGTGACGGCCTGAGCTGCGGCACCTTCGCCTAAAATCACCTGAACCTGAAAATCTTCCATGGCCGGATAAAGAGTTTCTTCCACTACAGGGCTCAATCGATGAATCTCGTCGATAAAGAGCACATCTCCTTTTTGCAAGTTGGTAAGAAGAGCTAAAAGGTCCACTGATTTTTCAAGAGTGGGCCCGGGCACAAGATGCAGGCGCCCTCCCATTTCGGTGGCTACAATGTGCGCGAGCGTGGTTTTTCCAAGACCGGGCGGCCCCGAAAGTAATACGTGGTCCAACACGGAGCTGCGGGCTCGGGCAGCCGTCATAAAAACTTCCAATTTGTTTTTTACAGCTTTTTGTCCAATGTATTCCTTGAGGTCGCGCGGCCTGAGAAGGTTTTCTTGAACCAAGGTGGAAGGACCCGAGGATTCATTAAGGGATACGAGCGGCAACTTTTCGCTAAGAAGTTTTTCGCTCACGACCGCACCTCCGCGCTACGGGCTCGCATTTGCCCCCATTTTTGTAAGATCCGACGCACAAGTTCCGCGCCATCTAAATCTTCTACATTCTTATCTTCAGTTAGCAATTCATTGTAAACACGCAGAGTATCGCTAGGCTTAAGCCCCAATTTTTCAAGCGATTGCACCAAAAGCTGAGGAGCTCCGCGAAGAGTGGCCACACTTTGCGAAGGCAAAGAACCACTGCGCGAATCGTGACTGCTGAGTAAGAGAAGAAAATTGTCGGACCGAGATTTCATTCCGGCCACGATTTTTTCGAGGGTTTTGGGCCCCAGTCCTGAAACTTTATAGGAAGCTAAGGGTGCGCCTCGAAGCAATTCCATCAAGCCTTTTTTTCCGAGGGCCGATACCGCCAAAGCCGCGGTTTTCGGACCTACCGAATCAATTTCTCGCAGCTCGATAAAAAGCGCTCGGTCTACAGAATCTTCAAAGGCGTAAAGTTCTTCGGCGTCTTCACGAATGACCTGGCCTAGAAAAATCCACTGCCTTTCGCCTAAAAGCAGTTTGTCGCGAAAGGTGCGAGAGTAGATCCACACGACATAGGCCTCTCCATAGGGAGTCCTTATTACCGCCTCATGATCGCCCATATGGCGATTCCATTCCGCCGGAGCTTCCACCTCAAGGGCAAATTTAGGACCGATGTTCGATGCCATAGCTTCTTTTTTTAATCTCAGTTCGACTTAGAATCCAAGCCGTCCAGGCAATTCCTAATGCATCAAAGGCATCGAGTCGAAATTGCCGGTCTTTTACAAAGTTATCCAAGCCCCTAAAACGCAGAGCTAGAATGCGACTAAGATCTTCTTTTTTTGAAGAGCCCCAACCCGAAGTGTGTTTTTTTACAGATGTGGGACTCATTTCAAATATGCGGTTCTCGGCTGACTCCAGGCTTTGGTGCGCAGCCAAACGCACGATGCCCCGAGCCTCACTTAAGACCAGTGCAGATTTCACATTTTTATGGTGAATGGCCAACTCAAAGCCAATGTAATGAGGGTTCCACTTTTTAAAGAATTTGGTGCTTTGAAGGTGCAAATTTTCCAGACGAATTCCCAATGGAGCCTTGGTCTTAAATCCTGAGAGCTGTACCAAATCCCACACGCCCAAATCACATAAGCGCAGCTCTGTACCCACAACTTCAAGAGCCGCGTAACCACAATAGAGGGAGCCTGGGTCGATCCCCACAATTTTCATGAAAGTTTTATCATCCCCTACTTTCAGAATAGCGCACAAGAAGGAGTCCGGCGACAAACTGAGCCACCGCAGCTAAAAGAAGGGTCAACTCGCGCTTAGCATCATTTGTATTGAGGCCGATGTATAAAGAATAGGCTCCCCACAAAAGACCCAAGAGCTGAAAAAATTTGCCTAAGTACCAAAGAAAACCGTGCCACATGAGAATTTTCAAGTCTTTTCGAGGTGGGCAGTCAAAGGCTGATTCGTTGCTGCATTGCAGGAATCTAGTTCAAATTTTTGCAGCAACGATAAGAGCGGGGCTGAGTTGCAAACTCGTAATTTCCAGAAGAACAGATGTCTTGACCATAAGAAGAATTCATGGGGCAATTCATAATGATCCCGTAAACATGGGTCACCGAACTTACCCATTCTCCCGAGGTGAAACTTCCCGCATCACCTGGTCCCCAGTTGGTCCCGGATCTCACTCGAGTTCCAATAAGTTCCGCTGGAGCCGCGACACAAGCTTGGTACCATTGTTCAGAGCTACAAAGACTAAAGCCCCTCGATGCGCAGTCTTGGGTCGCGGCCATAAGGGTACGAAGAGGAGTCTGAGGGTTCGTATGAATGGCAAATTTGCCTCCAATCCCCACCATTCCAGGTGGGACTTCGCTTCCAGCATTGCTTGAAGTCGAGCACTTTTCCACAATTCCATTGGCAGCTGTGGCATCAGGACGGACGAGAATCCTTACACCCAATTCCGTTGAATAACCTGGCGCCCCCAAAGAATTGGGTCCCTGCTTTGTCACTTCCAATCGAAAGCGCGAGGCAAAAGCTCGGTATATAGTGCTGGCTGAAGTCACAGGATCCACCACGGTTTGGGTTCCATCATATGTTGCTACCGTAAAATCCATCTTTGTGATCTTAAGCCCACCACCTAATTCTTTATTGATCTCAGCCACAACAGAAGATCCCTGCACCACCTGATCAATTGACAAGGGGGCTGTGGGGCCAATCACATTTGTACCCAAAGCCAATGTGGACCAACTTTGTCCTGATGGAAGTGTAATTTGAGGCAGGGAGCCAGCTCGCCTAAAGGCTCCATCACAAGCTTTGGTGTTCATAACTAAATTAAGTGAGGTTTTAAGAATGTCGAAATCCACGGCGTTTTGAACATTCTTCTGCCCCTTCATCGCTCCACCTAGAAACTGAATAAATGCAAAAGAAAGAACACCTAAAATCGCCGCAGCTACCAGCACTTCAATTATGGAAAATCCCCTACTCTTACTCATCTTCGACATGATCCCAGTATAAAGGAGATTTGGGAAATTGAACTCCTGCCTTGATACTGAGGTTTACTTTAAATCCGTACAGCAGCGGTAGAAATGCGTCTCATAAACATAATCAGTACCTCCCGAAGCACAGGGGTCACCGCCAGATTGGGCTGTGGGGGGAGCATTCATAATAACTCCGTAGTAATGCCCGATTGAAGAAGTCCATTCTCCAGAACTATAGGAGGCACCTCCATAGCCCGGCCCCGTGCCGGTACCTGAATTCACACGAGTTTGGATGAGGGCTGCGGGTGCCGCCTGACAGGCTTGGTACCACTGCTCTGAAGTGCAGAGACTTGTGTTTCGGGCCGTGCACGCGCCATTAGCGGCTGCCAAGGTAAGTTTAGGTGAACGAGGAGCCTGATCGATGGCGAATTGTCCTCCAATCGCCACCATACCCGGCGGAACCGAGCTTTCTACATTTGCAGAGGTCGAGCACTTTTCCACAATTCCATTGGCAGCTGTGGCATCAGGACGGACGAGAA
>CAYZFQ010000002.1:247338-396554 GCA_964477895.1 uncultured Bacteriovoracaceae bacterium
GCCTAAAGGCTCCATCACAAGCTTTGGTGTTCATAACTAAATTAAGTGAGGTTTTTAGAATGTCGAAGTCTACGGCATTTTGAACGTTCTTCTGCCCCTTCATCGCCCCACCCAAAAACTGAACAAAGGCAAAAGAAAGAACCGCTAAAATCGCCGCAGCTACCAACACTTCAATTATGGAAAATCCCCTAATCTTACTCATCTTCGACATGATCCCAGTATAAAGGAGTTTTGGCTCTTAGGAACCACTGACCACCCCCAGGGTGGGTGACGTCTGCATAAAGTTCTCTGACGCCTTCCTGACTAAACTTTAGCCAGGCGTAAGGTTTTAAAACGTTTTCTGCCCTCACGAGGCGGCTAAATCACCTCCCGCTCGGCGCTATTCTTGCTTGTTTATAGCTATGAGACGACTCTACTTAGCCCCACCCTCCAAGCGATTTATCGGGGCGTTGGGACTACTTATGGCCCTTAACCTGGGTCTTGTGCTTCGAGCCTATCAGGCCTCGGATCTGGAAGAGACGCGCCTTCCTCGCATTTCCCCACGGGCTGACGGCATCATCGTGAGTGGGACCAACAGCCTGGGACTTAACGAAGTAAAAATGGTGGCCAATTGGTTTGAACTCGAAAAGTACTTGGCGGAGCGACAGCTGTCTTTACCCATCATCCGACAGACGGAAAACGCCCCGGCTCAAAAAATTGAAATTCGACAAGACAGCTCAGGATTTGCCTACCGCGTGGTGTGGGTCCAGGAGGGTCAAGGTGCCGTAGTTTTCACACCCGATTTGATGACGGCAAATTTTTTCGCCGAAGTGCTTCGATATTCAGAAATTAAACCCAGTCCGTTTGGATTTTCGGTTCTCCTCAGCGAGAACGAGGGCCCTTGGCCGTCACAATTCGTCCTTCGACAATAGCGCCCTCTTCCACAACCAAAATTTTTGCAGTGATTTGGCCTCGGACGCGAGCCCCAGGCAAGGCCCGAAAAATATCCACTTCCACATTCACATCCTCAAGCTCACCTTCCACGGAGAGCCGTTTCACTTGAATATGTCCTCGAATTTTACCCTCACCCATCACATAAAGATGGGCCTCTTCACCCGAGGAACTCACGTTTCCTGTCCATCGCCCCGAAAAACGCAGATTGCCCGAAAAACTCATATCTCCCCGGCCCTCAAAGCTCTGAGTGATCCAATGTTGATTCTCGATGACCTCGAGGGAATCCCAAAAATGGCCTTCGAGTTCTTTCATCGCCCAGAAATCTCCTGACGTTTACGGTGAGTGAGAGTACCCCTCGCATCGTAAATCATAACAGAAGCGTAGAGGGGCTCTGGCCCGGCAGCTTCAATAAATGTCTGCGGCACGCGGAATGTGGCATTCACCAGTCGCTTAGTAGACAGGTCTTCAAGGACCTGCCCGCGTTGGTACAAAACGATGTCGCCCTTGCGACTGGTTAAAGACGCTGGATAGGAGAGAAGGCCCGGGGGACCATGCAAAAAAAGTATCCAATAAAATTTTTCCTTAAGGTTCACCTGTAGACTTCGACGAGCCTCGAATTGAATTCGAATCTCACCGCTCTTTGCCAGAAGTTCCACTTGGAGATTCTGGAGCTCCAAGATGCCAGTATTGATTTCGTCGGCTTCTAAACTCGGCAAAAATGACAAAGCCTCAGGAGTAGAACTTAGGGCACCCGGGGTGGCCGCTTTGAGCCTTTCGATCTCCCGGTCTAATGAGTTTTTTTGAAGGGCACTCGCGGAAAGCTCACGAGTGAGGCGATGCACTTGCCACCGAGAAAGTAGCCAACCCGAGAGGCCTAAGGCCGTGAGTACGAAGAGAAATGAAAGGTAAGATGCTGATTTCGTAAGAGATCGCCAGGGGGCCCTAAAGCCGATCCACTGACCTTCGCGACGGAGAATAAGAACGTCCCAAAAATCCTCGTTTTTTCTAGAGTTTAGGCCGTCCTGACTCTTCATATATTTCCCATGAAATCTTCACACGACTTCATGGGAAAATCGAGTATTCTCGGTAAAGGTGGATGCGTCGCGTCAAGACGTAAGCACTGAAGGGGGCCCATGGCTGAGCAGGAAAAGAACGAAGAAAAAGGGGCCGAAGAAGCCGCCCCAAAGAAAAAGCTCTCAGGGCTCAGCCTCTTTTTAATCGGGCAAATGGCCCTCATGGCCGTTTGTGTGGGACTCGTCGCCAAAGGGGTTTTTATGATGAAAAAACCCGACCTTCGTCCTCAGGTGCTCAAAGAAAAGGCCATCACTTCCATTCGCGATGAAGAAGCCAAGGTGGAAGTTTATAATCTCGACGAGTTCGTGGTGAATATTTCCCAGCGCTATATTCTAAAAACAAAAATTCAGGTGGAAGTGAGCGACGGCCAGATCATTGAAAAAATCACCGCCCGTAAGCCCGCCATTCGGGCCCGCATCTTGGGCGTGCTTTCCAACCAAAACGCTCAAGATACCGGACGCATTCAAGCTAAACTTTTGCTGAAAGATGCCATTCGGGATGCCATCAACGAAGAACTCTTTGAAATCCAAAACAACAGGAAGGCAGAGGACGAAATCCGCAGTCCCGCCGCCCACGCTCCCGCCTCGGCCGTGGGTGTAGTTCGAGATGTCTACCTGGTGGATTTTGTGCTCAGTCGCGGCTAAAACCGTTAAAAAATCTTCGCAAAGTAAAAACAAGCAAATAGATTTCGCGAGCCCCCTCGACTACACTACGCCGCATGCGACAGCCCGGTAGACGATCAAAAATTGTATGTACTCTTGGACCTAGCGTGGCAGGCCTCGACGGCGTCATGCAGCTCATCGAAGCGGGGATGGACGTAGCTCGTTTGAACTTTTCTCACGGAACTCACGAAGCTCACCTGAAAAGCATTCAATGGATTCGTGAAGCTTCCAAGAAAATGCAAATTCCCGTGGCCATCTTAGCCGATATCCAGGGCCCCAAAATTCGCACAAGTCGCCTCAAAAAGAGCAGCTCCACCGAGGGCCGCAACTCTTTGAGCCTCAAGGCGGGGCAACGTTTGTTTTTTACCGGTATTGATGCTGGAAAAATACAAGAAGGGGATGGCAGTCGCGAGAGTCCCATCGCGATCACTTACTTGCGACTCGCCGGGGACATGAAAGTGGGGGACCTCCTACTCATCGAAGATGGCCTCATTCGCTGCCAAGTTGTGAGTTCTTTTCTTTCAGAAAATATTATTGAAGTGGAAGTGATATTCGGGAAAACACTTGGCGAGAACAAGGGCGTGAACATGCCAGGGGCCCGACTTTCCGCGCTAGGAATTACCGAAAAAGACTGGGACGACATCTTGTTTGCGACAGCTAACGACGTCGACTTTATCGCTTTAAGCTTTGTGCGTTCAGCCCGGGAAATTCGAAATCTAAAGGGCTTTCTTGAAAAGAAAAAGCTTGGAGCCCATGTGATTGCTAAAATCGAAAAGGCGGAAGCCATCGATAATATCGACGAAATCCTTTTCCATGCCGATGGCATCATGGTGGCCCGGGGAGATTTGGGCGTGGAAATTGGCAACGAGCAAGTCCCGCTGGTGCAGAAAAAATTAATTCAAAAGGCCCGGAGTGTAGGCAAGCCCGTGATTACAGCGACTCAAATGCTCATGAGCATGGTCGACAACCCTTCACCCAGCCGAGCCGAAGCGAGCGACGTGGCCAACGCCGTGCTGGATGGTTCGGATGCCCTTATGCTTTCCAACGAAACTGCCACGGGGAGCTTTCCCTATGAATCTGTGAAAACCATGGCCACTATTATTATGGGGGCCGAAACCTTGGGTGCTCAAGAATACACTCGCCAACTTTTGCGCGATTTGGCAAAGGCAGGCCCCCGCATCGCTATTTCAGAAGCCATTGAAGCCGCCGCCACCCAGCTGGCCCAAAGTTTACAAGCCCGGTGCTTGGCCTGCCTTACCCGTAGCGGCCAGGCGGCTCGACTCCTCGCAAAATTTCGTCCCCCTATTCCCATTTATGCCTTCGCTGAAAATGAAAAAGTGCGCAATCAGCTTTCGCTCAGCTGGGGCATTAGCGTCATTGCTTGGGAAGAAGTCGTTCTTCAGGATTACACCATTTTTGATGATCTCATGAACGCGATGGGTCGCTTGGGATTAATCAAGGAGGGAGAACTTGCGGTTTTAAGCGCTGGCATTCCCACGACACTCCAAGTCGGCGCGACCAATACGGTTGTCGTGAAAAGCTATCCGCCCCCCGCCCCACGCTCAAGATAAGGGCTATAATTAAGATATGCGCAAGCTCTTTGATCCGGCGTCTTGGACACCCTCTTTTTACTTAGGCACCGCCTTGGTTTTGTTGGTTCTAAATTTTTTTGGCCCCAGAGGACTCGTAGGCTGGATTTTAAGCTATCAAGATTTAGAGCGCCTGGAAGAGAAAGAAAGCAAGCTGAGTGCTGATATCCTTGAGGTCCAAAAAGATATCGATTTATTTAAAAGTTCCTCGGCGGTGCGCGAACGGGCTTTGCGCGAAGAATTGGGTTACCTGCAGGCCAATGAACTTAGCGTGGAATTTGTCCAAGGTTCGGATAGCACTCAGGTGCTCAAGTGAAGACCAACTGGCCCCTGCTTCTTAGGGCCTACCGCAAGCGCTTTGATTTTTATGTTTACGGGTCCGATGCTGCAAAGATTATGGCAAAGTCAGCCGGACTTATGGTCCTGCTGACTTCTCTTTTTATTTTCTTAGTTAGTCTTAGCGGAGTTTTTGTTGCGGGACTCACGCTGCTTTTCATGATTGAAAAGCTTTGGGGTTTAAAATTTGGAGACCAGCACACAGCCTAGACCATTCAAATACCTGCTCATTGTGGGTGGACTGCTGCTATTTTTGGGCTGCCAACGCAAGGCTCCTCGCAATCCCAATCCTCTCGAGAATCGCGACATCCCCTCCCTCCAGCTGGAAAGTTTTTCGGAGTCGGGTGACCTTCGTGGACTGTGGCTTGAGGCCATTTTAAGTAGTCGGCCCTTTGACTACTCCTTTTTAAGTGCAAGCTGTGACAAGGGTGTGTGGACAATTGAGGGACGAGACCGTGACATGTCTTGTCTTAGTCTCAAAAGTTTTTTCAAGGAACCCTTCACTTTAAACTGTGAGGACACCCGCCGCGCCATTCTTAAAAACCCCAAATTCACCTGTGAAAAGGATAGCGACCAAAGACTTCTTCCTTACGGAATGGGCCTTTATGTGAGCACAAATTTTGGGGTGCAGGTGAATCCGTTGTGGAAGGACTTTCTTTTTGACCTCCCCTCTTTTCGATGGGCGGAGGCGGCAGCGGAAATGGTAAGTCCCGACTTAAAGACTTGGCTTTCTTCGTCGCAGCCTCAAGGTCTAGTGGGGGTGTTCTTAAGTGTAGAAGCCAACACAGCCGAAGATTTTAAGAACCTTCGACGGGTGAAAAACTTCTTGGATCGATCTAAAGAGCCCTCGCTCTTCAAATACATGGGACAGCTCACTTTACGCTCGGAAACGGCATTGCCTCGTAGAGAATCACTAAAGATTCCACTCATTGAGCTTAGTCATTCTTACAAAAGCGGTCTTCTTAAAGAAAGCTGCGACTTTTTTGGGAAGTGGATTCGGTCCCGCCAAGTTTTAGATCAAATTTCCCTACACTCCCCCGAACGTCTGCGCTTGCACTGCGAGATTCGCCCCTTTACGCAGGCTTCACCTCGCAATCTCCTTCTCACTCGATTGGCCCTTCCCCTGAGCTTGCGTCAAATCCGACCCCTTCCCTTTGGAAACGAAAATGACTTCCTAAAAATTGAAATTTACCGAAAACTTGGGCAACCATGAAAAAGGCTTGGGACCTACTGCTTAGCGCGTTCCTAACTTTAATTGTGATTTCCCTTCTGACTTTTATTCTTATGAAATTTGTACCCGGAGGCCCCTTCGATGGAGACAAAGCCCTCCCCCCGGAAGTAACGGCCAGCCTTGAAGCTAAGTTTGGTTTAGATCGGCCGGCCCCCGAACAGTACTTTCGTTATCTACAAAATATTTTCTTTCACGCAGACTTTGGTCCTTCGATAAAATACATCGGCCGTTCCGTGCAGGAAATCATAGCCGAAAGTCTGCCCGTATCTTTGGAATTGGGTGCCTACGCCCTCATCCTTTCCATTGTGCTTGGAATTTTACTGGGCACTATAGCGGCAGTTTACCGAGGAAGGTTCTGGGATACCGGATCCATGCTGCTGGCGATATCAGGAGTTTCACTCCCCAGTTTTTTAGTGGCGACACTTGTGATTTGGATCTTTGGTCAAAAATTAGATTGGTTTCCGGTAGCCTTATGGGATTCGCCCGCACACAAAGTTTTGCCCAGTCTCGTGTTGGGAATTCGACCCGCGGCCATTATTGCCCGAATGACTCGGTCTGCCGTGCTCGAAACCCTTCACTTCGACTTTGTTCGCACCGCTCGCGCCAAGGGTCTTTCGGAAGCCAAGGTTCTCTTTGTGCACGTTTTAAAAAACGCATTGATTCCCATCATTACAGTCATTGGCCCCATTGCGGCCACTGTGCTTACGGGATCCTTTGTCGTGGAATACGTTTTTGCCATTCCCGGACTCGCTTCCCACTTTATCGATGCCGTAACAAATCGAGACTATCCCCTCATCATGGGGGTCACGCTGCTCTTTGCTGCCTTTTTGGTCGTGATCAATCTGATTGTTGATATTTTGTATGTATGGATTGATCCTCGCATTGGAAAAACTTCGTGAGATATCCCCTGTCGCTAAGCTTGTCGGCTCTTCTCATTTGTATTTTTACGGTGCTGGCTGCATTCGCCCCAACTCTAAGTCCCTATGCCTATGAAGCCCAAAATTTAGACATACTTTTTCAGAGCCCTAGCGCTGCTCACTGGCTCGGAACAGATGAGCTGGGACGAGACCTCTTGAGCCGGCTCATTTACGGATGCCGAGTCAGCATGTCGATTGCCACGCTAACCGCTCTCAGCTCGGTTTTCATTGGCGCGATTTATGGAGCGATTTCAGGATACCTAGGAGGACTCACCGACCGAATCATGATGCGAATGGTAGACATTCTCTACACTTTGCCAACCCTCATCGTGATGATTTTGGTCATGCTCCTCTGTGGTCGAGACCTGTTTGGAATCATGGTGGCTTTAACAGTGACCGGATGGTTGGGAACGGCACGCCTCATGCGAGCCCAAGTGCTGAGTTGGAAAGAACGCCCCTTTGTAGAGGCGGCCCGAGCGCTGGGCATAGGTGATTTTCGCATTGTTTGGCGTCATATATTTCCCAATACCCTAGCCCCCATTATTGTGGAACTTAGCTATCAGATTCCTTCGAATATTTTAGCGGAAGCTTTTCTGGGATTTTTAGGAATCGGGGTCCCCCCGCCCACACCTAGCTGGGGAATATTGGCCGATAGTGGGCGCAAAGCCCTCTTTGTGGCACCCACCATTGCTCTTTTTTCAGGCTTAGCCATATTTTTAACAATGCTAGCCTTTAATATTTTAGGCGACGCCTTGCGAGATCGCTTTGATCCCTTCCTCAAGAACCGCTAGCCTCTGAGCCCATGAATGCCTGTCGCTTAGTTGCCCTCTGGATTTTTTTTCTTCTTCTTTCCGCATGCTCTCGAAATGATCCCCATGAAAAAACCAGCCTACGCTACCGGGTGCACACCCAACCCCCCTCTCTTGATTGGAGCCTAGGAGGCGACACCGTTTCCTCGAAAGTTTTTATCAGCTTTATGGAAGGACTTTTGGCGGTAGATGCTAATGGTAAAGTTGAAAATCGTTTAGCCGAATCTTACAAAGCTAGCCTTGATGGCAAAATTTATACTTTCAAGATTCGTCCAGCTCGGTGGAGCGATGGAGTAGAACTCACCGCCCAACATTTTGTGGATAGCTGGGAGCGGCTTCTCAACGCCAAAACGGGGGCGGAATATTCCTATTTCTTTTTTGATATAGAAAATGCTGAGAATTATCAGAAGGGCAAGTTGAAAGACTTCTCTAAAGTGGGAGTGAAGGCCCTTGATGCCCGAACACTGGAAGTGCGCTTGCGCAAGCCCGTGGTTTACTGGGCCCTGGTCACGACCTTCTTTGTGAGCTTTCCGCAACGAAAAGATTTGATAGAAAAATACGGCGACAAGTGGACAGATCCCGGCAAAATGCTTTCCGTAGGCCCCTATGTGCTGAGCGAGCATCGTAAAGATTCTTTGATTCAATTTGAGAAAAATCCTCATTACTGGGATCCCGACACTCTCAAGCTCATGCCTGATCGCCTGGAATTTCGGGTGATAAAAGAAGACAACACCGCAGTCGCACTTTTTGATTCCAAAAAAATTGACTTGGTGTGGAATCTGCCGCCATTGCAAACGGCTTCGCTGAGCAAGAGAAAAGAATTCCGCGCTTTTGATTATTTACGTATGTATTATACGGGATTCAATCTGAATGATCCGGCCACAAAAGACATGAGAGTCCGCCGGGCCCTGGCCCTGGCTATCGATCGATCAGAATTTGAAAAAGTCATTGGACCGGTCATTTCGGCGCGCCACACGTGGATTCCCGCTACACTTTTGGGAGCGGATCAACCCAATGGGATTCTGTACGATCCGGAGGCCGCAAAAAAACTCTGGTCTCAAATTCCCAACCCACCCCAAAATATTGAATTTTGGTTCGACACCAAAGAACGCAATCGCCTTGTCGCGGAGATCCTCCAAAACCAATGGAAAAAAGTATTGGGTCTTAACGTCACCCTACAGAACCAAGAATGGAAGGTTTATTTAAAAAAGCTCTCCACCTCAGCTCCCGCCCTTTATCGTCAGGGCTGGGCTGCCGATTACCAAGACACCGACACCTTTATGGGGATGTTTATCTGCGCTTCGGGGAACAACTACGGCAAATTCTGTGACCCAAAGTACGACGAGTTGATTGGCAAAGCTGCCATTACCAAAGACATCAGAACCCGCTCTGCCTACTATGCCCGAGCTGAAAGAATTCTTTTAAACGACAAACTGGCCATAGTGCCCCTTTTTCAAGAAAAGGAACTTTATTTGGTTTCGCAGAGAGTCGAGGGTTTCCGGCCAAATCTAATGGGTGATTTCGCGATCCGAGATATTCGGCTTAAATGAAGGGATGAGACTCTCCCTCGCCTTAGGCACCCTTTTACTCTCGTCCTCTTTGGCGCAGGCCAAGCTCTTCCAGACCAATTTTGTAAAAATCCAGTTGCCCAACAATTGGAACTGCCGCCAAGAAGAGCTTGATTGGGTATGCCAACCCGACAACGTGGCCGAACGCTCGGAAGTCATTTTGGTGGTGGTGACAAAAGCCGTGAATGCGGTCGACGACACCTGGGAAAAGTATCAGGTGGTGCTAAACACGCCTCGAGAGATGCGAGATCCCCTGGGCAAAGCTTATAAATCTCAAATTCGCTACGTCCGTAAGCGCGAGATCAAAACCTGGCCGTGGATCGACTCATTGCAACTCGGCCCCGAAATTCCGGGCTGGTACACCCGCTACGTAGCGTCGATGAAAGAAAAAATTGCAGTGCTTATCACCTATTCCATTGCAGAAAGCACCTATGCCAAATGGTCTCCGATTATGGACTCGGTCATCGAGTCCACTGAAATTCACTTTGATCCCAAAGCCTTTGCCGACGCCATGAACTCACGTCCCGGCTCCCTTCTCGCCAACAAAGGCAGCCTCAAAGGACGCCTAAGCCCCAACTTTGAAGACCCCAACACGACGAAGGGCGCCTCATCGGGCATCGACCCCGCCCAAATTGCTGGCGGACTCATCGTGGCCGGCGCCATCGGCTACCTCATCTGGAAAAAGCGCAAGAAACAATCATAGTGAGGCACCCACAGATTGTTCAAGCTTAGCGGCTTGCAGATTGACTTGGTAAATACTTTCTAAGCGAGATTTTTCGGCCATTGTAAAATTGCCAAGATTTTCCAAAAAGGTTTTCCCATCCCCTGTTCCCAGCGCCAATTGTGCCAAGGCGTCTTGGTAGTCCCGCTTCAAATCCTTAGCGCCATCTTCACGCAGCTTCATAGCCTCCAAGGCATAGCGTAAATCCAGATAAGTTTTTTCCACCTCAGCCATAACCCCAGCCCGCAAGTGTCTTGATTTTCCCTCAGCTTGCCGAGACTCGGCTCGTACTTGGCCCACCTTGGCGTTGGCTTCAAAAATTCCAAAGTTCCACTTGATTCCCAAAGCCGCACCCGCGCTAAAGGTGTTGGCCGGATCATAAGCAAAAGGACTGCGTTGGTTGTCGCGCTCCGGCGCCACCGCATGTTCCACTCTTGCGGCCGCAAAAATCACGGGCCACTGCTGAGCTTGCTCTACTCTCACCAAATCTTGCCGGGCTTCAAGCTCCTTCGCTAGGGCCACAAGTTCAGGTCGGTGTTGAAGGGCCAAATCCTGGTAAAATTTCAGATCCTTTAAAGCAATGTCGCGAAGAAGCAGATTGGCTCGATCCCATTTGGGATAACTTTTGCCATAAGTTCCAATTTTCCAGGCCATCCCCAGGCGAGCCTGATCCAATCCCTTTTGCGCTTCGCCCTTTCGCACTCGGACTTCTTGCAAATAGCCCCGCACTTTTTTTCGATCACCCGCCCTAGATTTGGAATTTTTTTCCATTCGAGAAAGTGCCTGAGAAAGTTTGGACTCAAGGTTATCGGCCACTTCAGAAAGTTCAAAAGCCAACTGATAGCCGTAGTAAAGCTCAGTAACCTGGGTGCGCAGCGCCCACTTGTCTTTTTCTAAAAGTTTTTTCTCGGCCTCTAGTCCCGCTCGCGCGGCACTCCGAGCGGCGCTCAGCCCTCCCCAGGCATAGAGGGGTTGAGTAAGGGTGATTTTAGAAGAGGAAAAGGGTCCGACCTCTCCCCAATCTGTTCTGCCATTCAAAGGGTCGCCGTGGGCTCCGGGCAGCACACCAAACAAAGATTCAATTTCTGCCGTGGGCTGTGCCTTAGACCGTGCAAAATCCAAACGAGCTTGGGCCCCTTCTACCTTAGCCATAGATTCCGAGAGCTGCGCACCCTGAGTTTCCGCTAAGGCCAGAAATTCACTTAAGCTATGGCGTTCTCCCTCGGCAGCTTGAACGAGAGTCCCGAAACTTGCTCCCACTAGAACGAAAGCTGAAAAAAACCTCATCCGATCAGACCTGGCCCGCTTTGGGCTTTTTGGCTTCTTCCACTCGTTTTTTCATTTGGGCAATAATTTGTGCAAAGGATTTCTTTTTCAAGGCCTGGTCAAATTGGCGGCGCAAATTACTGGAAAGAAGCTCCCCTTCAATAACGGCGTCCGTAATTTTTTGACTCTTTGTATCCACAAACAAAATCAGCTCCATTTTTTGCTGTACGACCTCGCCCTTTTTTTCTCGTTCAATTTGTCCGAGTATCTGGACCTGCCCTGCTTTAGGTAATTTTTTATACTTAAGACTCTCTTTGCGGGCCGAAAATTTTTTGGCTTTAGGATAAGCCACGACTTCCAATAATTCGCGAAAGCTTTTCAAAAAGTCTTCTCGCTCGGCCGTCGCAAACTTTTTCCAACGAAGAGCTCCAAAACTTTTTTGTGCAAGACTCACAAAATCTACTTTAGCCGAGGCCGCTCCGATTTTTTGCTGCGACTCTGGGGAGCTAGCACCTGTTCCTGCTCGGGAAAATTCCGCGACACCCATGATGTCGGCAATAAAGGATTCGGCGGTTTGCACCGCGGCCTCTTGAGAGTACGCGACCAGAGAAATTGAAAAGACAAAGGCTAAAATAAAAATGCGCATGATAGAAAAGATACTTGGATCCCAGCTTAGGGTCAAAAGCGAAGCGGCACACCCATCACCAAAGTCATGGCCCACACGGCCACGCCCGTCCAAAAGGGGATGTTGGCATTGTCATCCCATTGAGACGGCCAGGCCTCCGCAACCATACCCACTGCAGCTCCGCCCACCGACAAAAGCACCACCTGCCAGGTCGCGGGCCACCATAGAATTTCATTCACAGGATAGGAGGCCCAAGGCCCCGTCCATGCAATCAGTCCGGCAATGACGGCAGCTAGAAATCCCGCAAAACTTCCTTCTACAGTTTTGGCACCTAAATCCAAGTGCAGTCCCCGCAAATCCACAAAAAACTTTTTAAATACAGAATTCCAGGTTTTCTTTCCAAACTTGGATCCAAAAATGCCCGCTATAGGATCCATCCAGGCCAATGTTAAAATGGCTTGAATCGCTATCACCTTGGGCAAAAATATTAACGCAAAGCCCAGGCCTAGAGCATAATACAAACTTGCGGTCACCCCATGCCGTTCTTCTTCGCGCATCAGGGACCCGCCATATTTTATCCATAGTTGACTTAGGAGGGGGATTTTCAGCCGAAGTCCTTCCAAGAGAATCCAAGGACCTGCGATAAGTAAATATATTTTGATGGCCGAAAGCCGATCCAGATTCGAAGCAAAGAAATAGGCCGTCACGGTTCCCACTGCGATATGAAAAATTTTTCGACTGAGGTGCTCGTCAAAACGAGAACGCAATCGAGGAGCTGCTGTTTTCGCCATGACTCAAGCCGATCCCTTTAGGGAAGAACTTCGAATTTACCCTTACCTTGCCGAACAATGACGGGTTCGGGGTTTGTGAAATCGATGACCGTAGAAGGGTCGGAGGCCACGGGGCCCACGTCTAAAATCAAGTCTACTGTTTTTCCGAATTTTTTTTCAATATCTTGGGCATTGAGCAGGGCCTCGCCCGACGGGGTGGAGCAAGAAGTGCCGATGATGGGATGGCGCAGCCCCGTGACCAAGGCTTGAACGACTTCATGAGCCGGCACCCGAATCCCCACGCTACTGCGTCGGGAAATCAGAAGCTTGGGTACCATCTTAGTAGCCGGCAACACAAAGGTGTACGGGCCCGGTAAGAGCCTGCGCATATCCCGATAAGCTCGGTTATTCACCACGGCAAATTGCGAAAGTTCTTTAAGATCTGAACAAATGAAGCTCAGGGGCTTTTTAGGGTCTCGGGCTTTGATGAAGTAAATGCGGTCGATGGCTTTCTTGTTATACAAATCACAGCCGAGGGCGTAACCCGTGTCTGTGGGAAAAGCGATCAGTCCGCCACGCTGAAGCACGGCAACAGCTTGGTCGATCGCTTTCTGTGAGGGAGTGGGAAGTCCAACTTCCAAGATCATTATTCAGTTCTAACATAAAGGACGGGTCGATCCTACCCACCGACAGCAAGTATTTTGTCGGAGGCGTAAAAAATGCTACGAAGAATTCAAAATGGATTTTGTGCCCGAAAAAATCGCCTTTAGGTCTTTTATTGGGCAAAAATTCTCTGGCCATGCCCTCGTCAGTTTTCTCGCACAGCGTTTTACCTACTTTGATGAAAACGGATGGCGCGAAAAAATCGCAAGCCAGGATGTTCGTTTAAATGGCGTCATCGTCAATCCCGACACCCCCCTCAGCGAGGGCGACGAAGTGGAGTATTTTGCAATGACTCGGCCCGAACCTAAGGTCCCCACCTCAATTCCTGTTCTTTTTGAGGACGAGGACCTCCTTATCGTCAATAAGCCCGCGCACCTGCCCGTACATCCCGGTGGAAGATACCTTCGTAACACCTTGATTCACTTGCTCAAATCCCAACGTAAAAATGCGTTGATCACCCTTGCCCACCGACTCGATCGCGAGACTTCAGGCTGCTGTGTTCTGACAAAAAGTCACCTCGGAAAAGACAAAATGTACTGGGCCTTTTTCAACGGAGACATCGAGAAGACCTATTGGGCTCTGGTTTGGGGTCGGCCCCAGCCTCCCTCCGGCATGGTGAACGAGGCCATCGGCGGAGCAATGGCCCCGGGAAGTCGGGTCAAAAGTCGAATTCGCATCAAGCAGGCCGTAGGCGGAGGCGAATCTAAAACAGCCAAAACCAAATACCACACCCTCAGCACCAAATGGATTCTGTCCCCGAAGTGGGAACCCCCCGAATGGCCCGCGCTCACAGAAAGCCTCAAAAAGGCACCTTCGGAGGGCGCCTACCCCATTTCGCTCGTAGAATGCCGGCCCCTCACCGGACGTACCAATCAAATACGAGTGCATATGGCTCACCTGGGCGCTGGCTTGGTGGGCGATAAGCTTTACGATCCCAATGAGGAGATTTTCATGAAGTTCAAAGACGCGGGACCCATGCTGGAGCAGGGCAAGCGCGAAAAGTCCTTTCAACGCCTCCCCCCTGAACTCATGCGTCGGCTGGTTTTGGATGCCCACGCCCTTCACGCCAAAAGCCTCGAGTTTCGGCATCCTCGGAGCGGAAAAAAGATTTATGTGGAGGCCCCAGCCCCCCTTAGTTGGCAGGGACTCTACGAAAAACCCAAAGGACGCTAAGCAAAGGGGACTCTGCCCTTGAAAGCCTGAAAGTCTTTTGCTAGCCCTCATAGTTCTTCAAAAAGAGGTAATAAGGACAAGAAATGGATCAAAATTTGCGCACTTACGAAACGATCTGCATCACCAAGGTCGACATGCCCGACGATAAATACAATGCCCTCTTGGACCGTTGCAAAGCAGCTGTAGCCAACGAAGGTAAGGGGAAAATCATTTACTCTGATGACTGGGGTCGTGCGAAAATTGCGTACACCATTGGCAAAGACAACCGCGGCCGATGGACCTACCTGCGCTACCAATCCAGCCCCCATGGTGTAGACGAAGTTCAACGTTCCATGAAAATTAACGAGTTTGTACTCCGTCAACTCACAGTTCAAACCAAAGAAGACGGGTCAGAATACGATTCTCTGCGTGAAGGTATGCCCCGAGATTTGGCTGACCGAGATCGTCCCCGCGATTGGCGTGGCGACCGGGAAGGCCGCGGCCCTCGCCGTGAATACGGCGACCGGGGAGACCGCGGTGGCTACGGAGATCGAGACAACCGTAGCAGCTATGGTGATCGTCACGCTCCCACTCAGCAAGACGCTGAAAGTGGAAGCGACGACGGCGAGAACGTTTAAGGATATTGAGGAAAAAATGAAAGTTATTCTCCAAGAAAGTTACATGAACCTCGGCGAAGCCGGCGAACTCGTAGACGTACGCCCAGGTTACGCGAGAAATTATTTGATCCCGGAAAAAATTGCCGTGAGCGCTACAGCTGGCAATATCAAAAAGTTCTTAGACAAAGCTAAGGAACTCGAAGAGAAGAAGCTTAAAGAGCGCGACAATTCGAAGAAAACCATTGAGGCTTTAGAGAAAATTCAACTCGTCATTAAGAAAAAAGTTTCTGAAGACGGTAAGCTCTACGGCGCGGTAACCACCAAAGAAATTGAAGAAGAGTTGCAAGCCAAAGGCGCTAAAGTAGATCGTCGACAAATCGTTTTGGGCCGCCAAATCAAAATGGCGGGAGAGTACCAAATTCTCGTGAAGCTTGTGGGTGGCTTAAAGACCAACATTGCGCTCTCGATCGTTTCGGATGCTCCAGCCAAAGTTCTAGAAGCTGAAGACCAAGAATAAAAAAGTTCAATTTAAACGGAGCGCTAACGCGAGTGTTAGCGCTCCGTTTTTTTTTGGGGGAAAAGAGTGCACCTGCCTTGCCCAGGGTAGCCGGACGCGCTTAATTATTTTCAATGGCATTTGAGGTAACATCGGGCCCCCCGGCGGGGGCTGGGTCTGCGGCTGGGCAGAAAGTAAGGCGTAGAGAATTTTCTACCCAAGCTTTCAATCCCGGAGACAAACCTCACGACCTCAATACCGAACGGGCCGTACTGGCCGGTATTTTTATTTCTAATGAGGCCTTCCTAGAAATTCAAAATACTTTGCGCCCCGATCATTTCTTTCTGCCCGCGCACCAAGAAGTTTTCTCGGCCATGGTGCAACTCAACTTTAAAAACGTTCCCATCGATTTGACCACAGTTGCCGGATAC
Organism: uncultured Bacteriovoracaceae bacterium; assembly: GCA_964477895.1. Lineage (GTDB taxonomy): Bacteria > Bdellovibrionota > UBA2428 > UBA2428 > UBA2428 > CAYZFQ01. The sequence continues at coordinate 263,199 of CAYZFQ010000002.1, forward strand.
TTGCGTGAGCAAGGCAAATTGGATCTGATTGGGGGCCCCGCCTACCTCAGTCAGATCGCCACGGTGCCTTCCACGAGCTACCACGCCGTGGAGTATTCGCGGATCGTGGCCGACTTGGCCTGGCGCCGGCGCATTTTAGAGGCTGCGGAATTTTGTAGGAGCGCCGCCCTTAAGGCAGGCGATACCCGCGAGATCGCCTCGGAAATAGAAAAAAATATTTTCTCGGCCACCCAGGAAAAAAAATCTACAGCCATGCAACGCATTGGCGATTTGTTGCCAGACGCCATCAAAGAATTTGAAAGACGCGCTGACAACAAAGGAGTTCCTGATTCGGCCGTGATGACAGGGCTTAATGATTTGGACGAAACACTATCGGGCCTGCGGCCCGGTCAATTGCTGGTTCTAGCGGCTCGACCCGGTATGGGAAAAACATCTTTGGCCGCCAATATCATGTGCCATGCGGCCATGAAGGCCAAAAAGAATGTTCTCTTCTTCTCGCTTGAAATGACCCAGAACGAAGTTGTGGAGCGTATTATGGCCTCCACGGCGGGCATCGACTTGACCAAACTCAGAAACGGAAACCTTAGCCCCAAAGATTTTAACGATTTATTTTACGCCGCCGATGAAATCGGGGCGGCTCCCCTTTTTATCGATGATAGATCGGTCTTAAGTCCCTACGACGTGCTGGCCCAAGCTCGGAAATTAAATTCTTCCCTGAACCTGAGTGCTCCCGGCACGAAGGTGGATTTAATCGTCTGCGATTATATTCAGATTATGAAATCAGGGGCTTCTTTTGAAAACCGCGCCCTCGAAGTAGCGGCCATCACGGGTGGACTCAAGGCCATCGCTAAGGATTTAAAAGTTCCCGTACTGGCACTTTCACAGCTTAACCGCGAAGGGGCCAAGCGCCCAGGTGAATCCAAACGTCCGCAGCTTTCAGATCTGCGCGACTCGGGCGCCATTGAAGCCGATGCCGACGTGGTCCTCTTTATTCACCGGGAGCAGGGACCAGACCAAGATTCACGGGCACCGGCTGAGGCGGAGATTATTGTGGCCAAGCAGCGTTCGGGCCCGACTCGTGCGGTCAAAGTGACGTGGCTCGGACACCTCACGCAGTTCTCGAATTTTGCTAGCGGAAAGATGAACCAGGATGATGGTTTTGAAGTGCCGCCTGTGAACTTTGATAGTTTTTAATAACCTGGACCCCCAACAGACCAAGGCGACGCTATCCATGCGTCCTTTTCTTCTTCTTTCGGCTCAAGACCTTTCAGTCCGTTGAGGGTTGAGGTTGGACCTTACATTTTTCATGCCATAGTTGTGTCGCTTATTTTCCCCACTAACCCAACGTCAAATTATTGGTGTCTATATATCGATATATGGCCCCTCTTCAACGCGGCGCAGATTCTTAAATAAAAGAATCGTTGCTAGCGTTGCTTTCAGGGGAATAGCCGCCATTTTGGGGGCTAATCAGCGTGGACTTGGGGGAGGACACTGCATGGTTAAGGGAAGGGAACTTTTCGACTTACTTGTCGAATTAACAGGCCTTGAAGAAAAGGTGATTCGCAACGAGCTCGAAGATTTGCTTAAAAGGTTAAATGTTGACCCAGACCATCTTACAACCGATCAATTGCGCGAAGTCGTTTCGATGTATTTGGAAAAGCTCCAGAACGAACACGGACTTTGCGAACGGGGCTTTTTTGTTAAAGGTGCCCTCCAGGCCGAAGCTTAAAAAAAATTCTTTCAGGGTGAGTGATGTTTAAAATTGTGCAGCTTTTTGTTCTTTTTGTAATGGCGGCCTGTGCCCACAAGGGCTCCCATGAAAAGGGCGAAGGAAGTGGCAAGAGCCATGCCCGTCGCAATCGCGACCAATCCCGGCCCCTCAGCAGAGAAGAGCGTCTCGAAGAATTGAGCTCCTATCATCACTCAGCAGATGAGGAAGAAGAGGATGGAGACGACGAAGGCGAAGAAGCCGATGTTGCTGGTACCGAGGTTAAGGACGAGACGCCTGAAGATCTAGGAGACGCGCAAATCAGTGAGCAGCGAAACACGGAAGAAGTTCAGGCCGACGTGCTTTCTCGCAAAACATTCCCCTTGGTCTACAACGAATTTGTAGAGCAATGGATTCGCTATTTCACCAGCCCTCGCGGCCGTCCCGTGATGAGCCGTTGGTTGGGCCGGTCTACCCGTTACATCCCTGTGATGAAAAAAGTGCTTCGAGAAGAAGGCTTACCTGAAGATTTAATTTACCAAGCCATGATTGAAAGCGGTTTCAATCCCAAGGCCGCCAGCCATGCTAAAGCCGTGGGTCCCTGGCAGTTTATCAAAGGCACCGGACAGAGATATGAACTGGCATTAAATTACTGGGTGGATGAGCGTCGCGACCACATCAAGTCCACCCACGCCGCAGCCCACTATCTCAAGGAGCTTCACCAAGTCTTTGGGTCTTGGTATTTGGCCGCAGCCGCCTATAATGCAGGGGAAGGCAAAGTGCTGGGGGCCGTACGCCGCGATCGCAGCCGTAACTTTTGGGAGCTCGCCCGCATCAAAAAGAATTTCCGCTCGGAGACTCGCAACTATGTGCCGAAAATCATAGCGGCCGCCCTGATTTCCAAAAACCCCGAGAAATTTGGCTTTACCGATATCGTTTATGAAGAACCCCTATCCTGGGAAACTGTAAAGGTACCTGGGGGCGTGGATTTGAAGAGCGTGGCCAAGCTTATTGGCACAGATGAAGAAGTGCTGGATATTTTGAATTCGGAACTCCGTCGTGGCGTAACCCCTCCGGGGGCAGAAAGCTACTCTTTGCGTGTGCCCCCCAATATGGGGGCCATTGTTACAGAAAAGGCCGAAGAACTGCGCAATCATCGTTATAAAAAGAACTTCATTGTTCACGAAGTTCGCAAAGGGGATAACTTAGGGGCTATCGCTCGAAAATATGGATCAGACGTGAGTTCTATTATGGAACTTAACAAGATCACTAAAACCAATCGGCTAAAGGTGGGGTCTGAACTCACCATCCCCGTTTCGGAAAAATCTTCTGAACGTGAGCCTTCCTCAGCTCGGACCCCTAAGAAGCGACGCAATGTTTCTCGCCGCAGGTAGTCGTGAGCTAGTGGCCTATTGGGGCTCCCTGAAATTATGAAGCCTTGAAATCGTATTTGTACAGCCGTTTTAGGTGTTTGGCCCTCGACGCTTTCGGTTAACCCCTTATGCAGCCGGAACACTCTCTGTCTTCGAGAATTATCGGGAAGAGGATATTTTTATGAAGGAATGGCGGGGGCTTTTTCTAGGTTACTTTGTTTACAAAGTTTCACTAGGACCTTCATTGGTGGGGTCAAGGAGTGCAGAGAGTCTCCGGCGTATATTTTTATTTTTAAGGCACGGGCTTACTGAAAATTTGTCCAGGTATAGCCGTCAATATCAAATCCGTAGGCATTCACGCTTACATCGGACTCAAGTTCGATAATGATTTTGCTGCCCTCCACATCGGAGCTCCAAAAGGCCGTACTCACCGCACCCGACAGCGTGTCGATCACTTCTCCGGTGGTGCCATTGATGACTTTTACAGTGTCGTAAGTGGCTTCAGTATTAAAGCGCGAAAAATGCACTCGCATATGTGTGGCACCGGGGTGCTCAATGGTCCATCTCTGAGTAGCTGCATTTCGATAAGGATGGGCCGAGGAAATGCGATTGGGGACCAAAGGGGACCAAGCCGAATCTGGAACTTCGATAAATCCGGGACCTTCGATATTGGCCAAGAGGTTGTAAAGGTTTAAGCGGCCTGCCGAAGCCACTTTGCGGCGCAGATGTTTAAATTTATCACTGGATTGATGAAGGCGAGTTTTAAGCTGCCAGTACTGAAGTTTAGGCTCATTGGACAGAAGAAGAGCTAAGGCTCCTGAAACATGTGGAGTGGCCATGGAGGTGCCACTGTAGGTGTCGTAGCGGTTATTGGGAATCGTGGAGAGGATGTTGTGGCCGGGTGCCATCAAATCTACGCTCTGCTCGCCATAGTTAGAGAAACTTGCGATGCCATCAAGATTTGTTGAAGCGGCAACCACTACCATATTGGAAAGACCATAACTTGCGGGGTATGTGGGCACATTGTCGTTGTTGGAAGATTCGTTTCCCGCCGCCGCTACGAAAATAACATTGCGCTCACTTGCCCGCGCGATGCTGTCTTTCAGTGCCTGTGAAAATCCCCCACCGCCCCAACTATTACTCAGCACCTGTGCTCCATTGGCCACAGCCCAATCGATCGCCTTCACGGCATTCGCCAGACTACCCGAACCATTCTGGGCTAAAAACTTCGCAGCCATGATGCTCACCTTCCAGTTCACACCCACCACGCCCACTTCATTGTTACCAACCGCACCAATCGTTCCAGCACAGTGAGTCCCATGATTGTTGTCGTCCATCGGATCCAGCTTATCGGTGATGGCATTATAGCCGTGGACCTCAGGCTGCCCGGGCATCGACCAAATATTGTCTTTTAAATCCGGATGATTGTAGTCCACACCCGTGTCGATCACCGCGACAACAACATCTTTAGAACCGGTGCCAATGTCCCAAGCCTCGGTGGCTTTGATATCCGCCCCGACCTTCCCTAAGGTCCCATCGAAGTCACCTTGTCCTGAATTTTTCATGGCCCATAGCTGATCGAAGCTCGGGTCGTTCACGTTGAGCTTAGAAGGTGCGCCTAGGGTACGATAGAGAAAATTTGGCTCTGCGAAAAGAACATCGCGCAAGGACTGGATCTGAGCCACCCGTTTGTTGACGCTCACTCTTTTTTTCGCAGAAATATTGAGATCTCGCGCGAGGTACAAATCTTCTTGAGAGTTAATGCTTTCGGCAACTTGCATTCCGATGCGTGCCAGTTCCGACTGAAGAAGTCGCAAGGAACCTCCCTTGCTTTTCTTCATCTGAATCACAAATTCGCCGGGAACCGATTCAATTTTGTGAGGTCCTGCTTTTTTGACAGTTTCACGTGCAACGCTGGCTTGGCCTGCGGCCACTGCAAAGAAAATAAAAATTGCCGGCAATCGTCTCAAAAACTTTTTCATGTGTTCCCCCCGGAAAAAAATAAAAGTCTATTTCAGAATAGCGGCTCAAGAATATTTTTGCTTGCTTTGCCAAGCCAGAAAATTGTCGAGAGAAGGCGTCAGTGAACTTTTCCCGGATGTCACCCACCCTCCCGCACGTGTCACCTACCCCTTCTCATGTGAATATTTAAAGATACAGCGTCTTAGGGCCGTTCGTACTCGATCTAACTCTTCATTTGAGGGCGGATCATTGACTAAAACCAAGAGATCATCGACAGATTCTGGGACCAGTTGCCCCACGTTTTCCTGCAGATATATCGGACATTGAAGAGTGGATGCTCCCACAACTCCGTGCAAAGTTGACCACGCATAGTCCTCTGCCTGAACGCACATTTCCGCACGAACGGGATTTCGGTAAACATAACGAAAGGTATCTGCGAAATGCCGGACACCCTTTATGAGCGTCCACTTATATCTCGCTCCAAAGCGAAACTTCTGCACACCCGAGCCCGCTTTCACCCATCTCGACAAGTTCGATTGAAAGTATTGCATGGCCTTATCCAAGTTGGCGTCGGGAGTGCTGACCAACAAATGATAATGATTGCTCATCAACACAAAAGCATGGACCCGCACATTGAAGGACCACGTTAAAATTCGAAGTAAGTCCATCACCTCACTCCACAACTGTTCCATGGGCAGCGAGTAGAAATTGCGATCTAAAGTACGATTGTAAACATGGTAAGGAAGGTGGGGGTTGGGTTGAAATTTTTTTCGTGGCATACACCGCCCCTACAAGAATCGTTCCAGGTGAATGATGCCACTATTTGGGTGGGTGACATCCGGGAATAGTTCACTGACGCCTTCCGAAAATCCGGACTTTGCCGGGGGGAAAAAGCTGGGACTAACCTAGACAAGCTTAGGTAGTGGGCACAGGCCTTGCAGAAGAGAGGACATGAAAACTTTGATCCTTGGCTTGAGCGCCCTCATCTTTATCTCCGAAACGCAGACCATGAGTACAAGCTTCAGTCAGCACTCAGCCGAGGCAGGAAAGTTTCTAGACCTCGCGGCCAAGGAACCTCGAGGTGCCGAAGAAAATCTCAAAGTTCACAATGCTCTTTGTGATCGATACCTTCAGCGCCAGCTAAAAAGACTCTTCATGAATTTTCCGAACAACGAGATCACTCGTTACGAGCGCGCGTTAGTGATTGATGTGCTCGAGCAGGAATTGCGCACGACCGACTTTAAAGTGGTCGAGGAAAATCTACTGCCCTTTGTGGAGGATCTCTTGATTGGCGTCCCGATGACTTGGTTATCCCAAGAAAAGGGATCGGGAAGTCAGCTCCAAGACTTTACACGCCTAGCCCGGCTCTTGGCCCTCACGGACCCCAAAGGCTTTGCGCGCCTCACTCAAGGTCACCTCAACGTTCTTCGACAAGTTCAGCTTTTAAAAGTTACAAGCGACGAGCATATAAAATTTGTTAGTGATTCCGGCTTATAAAAGCTTTGAGTCTTGTCGTATCCACATCAAAATTGAGCGATTGGGAATCACGCTTGGCTCTCTCATCCTTCGGCTCCAAACCGCTTCCATCACCCACATTCAACACATCCGAACTTAGCCTCACCACACACCGATACTTCAAATAGCGATCCCCCACCCGCCCACAGGCACTTTGACTATTTCGAAACAAAGCATCACCTGAAAAAGTAGCTGTAGAATCATCGTGAGAGAACAATGACCTTAAGAGAGGATAGAGAGAGGCGATTTGATTTCCCCAGTAGCACTCGGTACCTTGGCCGCAGTATTTACCGAGTTCATTCATATGCACTTGGGCCGGCTCGTCTTGGAGAGTAACGACGAGCTCAGCCAAGCCTTGGCTTGGGTTCTCGGCATTCTTCACTTGTAAAAAGACCGAGGCTTTTTGTTCGGTAGAGTATTTGGTGTAGGCGCCGATTTTTTGGACCTCGGGCTCGCGTGCGTGGGCGTTGGATATATATAATGCCGCTACTAAAAGTACTTTTATTTTCACTACCCCTCCAAAGTTCTATTAGGAGAGGATTTCGTAACAAGGTCAGGGAGCTGAGTCATCGCACAGAGTCTTAAATTAAGTGGAATTAAGTCGAGGGAGGGTGGGTGACGTCGCAAAAAAGTGCTCTGACGCCTTTTTCTAGCTAAGGTCTTTAACCGCAGCCTTCTCTTCTTCTAATTCCTTCAAGGTCGCAGCAATTTTTTCTTTAGAAAATGCTGTGAGCTCAATGCCCTTAACCACTTCCCAAGTTTTTCCATCGCTGGTGCGGATGGGGAAGCTAAACATAATTCCCTCAGGAATTCCGTAGGAACCATCACTAGCCACGGCCACCGAGAAAAACTCTCCCGCCGCTGTGGGTCGGCTTAAATTCCTCACGGTATCCACAACCGCATTCGCCGCCGAAGCCGCGCTCGACGACCCACGTGCTTTGATAATCGCTGCTCCGCGCTTGCCTACTGTTTCGCAGAAAGTTGTTTTTAGCCAGGTCTCATCGGTAATCACTTCAGTTGCTTTTTTGCCTGAAATTTTCGCAGTGTAAAAATCGGGATACATTGTGGGCGAGTGGTTACCCCAGATAGCTAGGTTTTTAATATCGTTCACGGTCACCCCAGCCTTTTGGGCTAATTGAGTCACGGCACGATTTTGATCCAGCATAGTCATCGCAAAAAAGTTTTTGGGATTTAAGGAAGGTGCAAATTTCTTCGCCGTCCAGGCGTTGGTATTGCAGGGGTTACCCACCACCAAAACTCGGGCATCTTTTTTTGCGTTCTTATCAATGGCTTGGCCTTGTTTAATAAAGATGCCGCCATTAATTTTTAGCAAATCCGCTCGCTCCATCCCGTCTTTACGCGGAACACTGCCGATGAGCAAAGCCCAGTCCACATCTTTAAAGGCCACGTTCATATCGGAGGTGCATGTGACCGATTTCAAATTGGCAAAAGCACAGTCGTCGAGCTCCATTTTGACGCCGTTTAAGGCGGGCAAAGCGCCTTCGAGTTCGAGCAGATTCAAATGCACATCGGTGTCTTTTCCAAACATCTCACCAGCTGCGATTCTAAAAAGTAAGGCGTAACCGATTTGGCCAGCGGCCCCTGTGACTGCGACTCGAACTGAATTCTTTGCCATGAAGCTCTCCCTAAAAAATGTCTATACTAAGAAGCTGAGTTTACAATTTCCGAACCAAAGAAGAAGTAAGAAATTTCGCGCTTAGCCGATTCCTGAGAATCGCTACCGTGCACCGCATTCGCTTCGATGCTATCGGCAAAGTCTTTGCGCAAAGTGCCCGGTGCCGCTTTAGCCGGATCCGTGGCTCCCATAATTTCTCGGTTCTTGGCTACGGCATTTTCGCCTTCCAATACAAGAAGGAGGACGGGGCCGCTGGTCATAAAAGAAACCAATGAGCCAAAGAAGGGACGTGCCGCATGTTCTGCGTAAAATCCTTCAGTCTTGGCTTTGTCTAAACGAAGCATTTTGGCCGCCGCTACTCGCAGGCCGGCACTCTCAAAGCGCTCTAAAATAGCCCCTACTTTGTTATTTTTAACGGCGTTGGGCTTGATGATGGAAAATGTTTTTTCGATGGCCATAGTGTTTTAAATCCTTTTTACTTTTTTAAAAGTTTCTTAAGTGTCGATCCCATTTCGGCGGGAGATGGTGCTACCGCAATTCCCGCAAGCTTCATAGCCTCCATTTTGGAATCTGCCGTGTCGGATCCACCTGAAATAATAGCTCCGGCATGACCCATACGTCGACCTGGAGGAGCCGTGCGTCCGGCAATGAAGCCCACCACCGGCTTTTTCATATTTTTCTTTATCCACTGGGCGGCATCCACTTCGGCCGAGCCCCCAATTTCACCAATCATAATGACGGATTCAGTTCCGGGATCTTCATTAAAGAGTTTCAAGCAATCGATAAAATTGGTGCCATTAAGCGGGTCTCCGCCGATACCAATACAGGTCGACTGGCCCATGCCTTCCGATGAAGTTTGGTGAACCGCCTCATAGGTCAGGGTTCCCGACCGAGACACAATGCCCACAGTGCCCGGCTTGTGGATGTAGCCCGGCATAATACCAATTTTGCACTGACCTGGGGTGATAATCCCTGGGCAGTTCGGACCAATCAAACGCAAGGGAGCCTCGCCCTTCTTAGCGCGCTCGTTATTTTTGGAGGCCAAGAACATACGCACTCGAAGCATGTCTAAAACCGGCACACCTTCCGTGATGGCCACAATAAGTTCAATGCCGGCGTCGGCGGCTTCCATGATGGCATCGGCGGCTCCAAAGGGCGGCACAAAAACCAAACTCACATTGGCTCCGGTTTTTTTCCGAGCCTCATAGCAAGAATCCCACACGGGAAAGCCTTCCACGTTTTGTCCGCCGCGCCCTGGAGTCACCCCACCCACAAATTTAGCCCCGTCGGCACCAAACTGCTGGTTGTATTCTCGGGACTGCACACTGTGAAAAAGACCTGACTTCCCCGTGATCCCCTGGGTAATAATGATTGAATTTTTTCCTACCAGAACACTCATTACGCCGCTCCCTTCATGGCCTTAACAACTTTTTCCGCGCCATCCGACATGGTGGTTGCTGCAATAATATTCAATCCGCTTTCGCTTAGCATCTTGCGACCTTTGTCCACATTCGTCCCCTCAAGACGCACCACCAGTGGCACGTGGAGTTTAACTTCCTTGGCTGCGGCAATCACGCCCTCCGCAATGGTATCGCACTTCATAATGCCGCCGAAGATATTGATGAAAATCGCCTTCACTTTTTTATCACCCAAAATAATTTTAAAAGCTTCGCGCACTTTCTCCGTGGTGGCTCCTCCACCCACATCTAAGAAGTTGGCCGGCTCGCCCCCGTATTGCTTGATGATGTCCATGGTAGACATCGCGAGACCCGCCCCATTCACCATGCACCCGATGTTGCCATCAAGTGAGATAAAGTTGAGGTCAAATTTAGAGGCCTCAAGCTCGGCCGGATCTTCTTCGCTTTCGTCCCGCAACTCGGCCACATCGGGGTGACGTTTTAAGGCATTGTCGTCGAAGTTAATTTTGGCATCGAGAGCAATGATTTTTTGAGCTTCGCCCTCGCCAACGATGGCCAAAGGGTTGATCTCAACAATGGAGCAATCTTTCTCCCAGAAAAATTTATAAAGATTTCCCAAAAAGGCATCGAGCTCAGTGGCCAGCTTTCCTGTGAGCCCCAAAAAGGCCGCCACCTTACGAGCGTAAAAAGGCGACCAACCCGCCGCCGGTTCTACAGGAAGAGTGAGAATTTTTTCCGGGTGCTTATGAGCCAGCTCCTCAATATCCATCCCACCTTCAGCAGAAGCCAAAAGAGTCACGGCTCCGCGCTCCCGATCGAGGATATAAGAAAGGTACATTTCTTTTTTAGGGGGATTGGCCTCTTCAATCCAAAGTCTTTTCACTTTTTGCCCATTGGGGCCGGTTTGGTGAGTCTTTAACTGCATGCCCAAAATTTGCGACGACAAAGTTTTCACTTCATCAATCGATTTTGCAATTTTTACGCCCCCACCTTTGCCGCGACCGCCGGCATGAATCTGAGCTTTGACGACAAAGGCCTTTAGCCCCATGGCCTCTAGCTTTTTTGCCCCAGCGACGGCTTCCTCTACTGTAAATGCGGGAAAGCCGCGCGGGACCGCCACTTTGGCTTGGCCCAAAAGTTCTTTGGCCTGATGCTCGTGAATTTTCATGGATGCTAAAACTCCCCTTTAAGGATTTTCGGTGATGTCACTAGGTAGAAACCCTAGCATGAGGAGTGGAAGCTGTGAATTGTGCTGCGGCGCAAAAATACCTCTCTTTTTTTTTCGACTAAGATTCTCCTCAATGTCGGATCGATTTTTCACTCTCATGATTGTTCCTGAACGCAGCGACAAAATTCGTAAGTTCACCCTGCCTGCCTGGTATCTCCGAGCAGGACTGGTGCTCACAGCTCTGATGCTGCTCGTGGGACTCTTTATTTTTTTCGACTATCTGCATGTGATGAGTCAGGTGGCTGAAAACAAAAGTTTGCGGGTGGAAAATCAGCGATTACAGAGTGAAATTCAGAGCGCTAAAACAAAATTGGAATCTTTGGACCAAAGTGTAGGCCGCTTAAAATCCTTTGCTCATAAACTTCGGGTGATTTCAAATCTAGACAATCCAGGCTCGCAAAAAATTCTCCAAAGCCCCTCGGGCCCCGTGAATTCTCCCAAGGGTAGCGTCGACGAGGGAGAAGATTCAGGAGTCATTCGAGAGCCCGGCGAGCCCCAAGCCGAATATATCCCGGATAAGGAAGATATCCATGCCCGTTTAGAGCAGCAGCGCACCCAAACAGTAATGGGCGAGCTAGGCCAAAGCTTTTACACCGAGAGCCTCATCGAGCAAGTAAGCCAGATTAACCATGCCACTGTTCAACTTAACCAAATGACCCGCGAGGAAGAAAAAAACTTTGCGGACTTGCAAGAGCACCTCCAAGATCGCGTGGCGCGTTTGCTCAGCACTCCCAGCACCATGCCGGCCCAGGGCTACATCTCCTCTGAATTTGGCTACCGCCATAACCCTTTTTCTGGCGTTCGCACTTTTCATGCGGGCATCGACCTCGCCAACAACTACGGCACCCTCATTTACGCCCCGGCCGACGGACTCGTTACTCTCGCGGGGAATCTGGGCGGCTTCGGTTTGGTGGTGCGCATCGACCATGGCTACAACGTAGTGACCAAATATGGCCACAATTCCAAAGTCCTGGTCAAACCGGGTCAACGAGTGCGACGAGGAGATCGGATTGCAGCCATGGGTTCCTCGGGTCGGTCCACGGGCCCCCACCTCCACTATCAAGTCGAAGTAACTGGCCGACCGGTCAATCCCCGCCTCTTTATTTTAGAAGATACCTTTTAGCGGGTAAAACGCGAGGGATCCTGAGCGAGTTCTCGCAGCCAATTGCGCAAATACTTTTTACTCGCCCGAGAGAGTTTTACAAATCGCAGCCCGTAACCGCGTTCTGTGCGGCGGGTAATAACACAGCTGAGAATAGGCCCGAGGCTTAGGGTCATTTGCTTGAATCCCTCCAGCTCGGGAACCTGCTGTCCCGCTTTAAATTCAATAAGGGCACCGCTCTGAGAAACATCGACCAACACAATGTCCTCGGGCGAGCCCTCAATCACCACCTTGATCTCGGTTTTAAATCGGGGGCTGCTTTCCCACCAGCGTAGCCGAGGATTGAGATAGGGGCGACGAAAGGGGGAAAAAAGCAGAAAGAAAAGCGTGATCAGGGTGAACAAAATCATAAAAATCACACTGAGCTGCCCCAGCTGAGCCAGATTCTCAAAACTTAGAATATTGTAAATCGACACTATGGCCAGTGTGACCAAGGCAATCATCCAGCTGTGCTTGCGCACCATCAAAAGACTTAGGCCACTTAAAAAAAGTAGGCCTTGGAGTGCCATCTGCATCCAGGTGAGTCCCCGAACCCAAAAGAGCCAAACAGAAGGATGGTACCAATTGGGGATTTTTAGAAGGAAAAGCGTGAATAGGAGGTTTCCCAAGGGCGCCAGAATAAAGGCCCAGGCCATGAGCACTGTCCAAATTGGCCGACTTCGGTACGCCATGACATATCCTGCGGACCGCCTCTCTTCCACTCGTTAAGAATAGGTTTAAACTAGGTTTATGAGAAGTCACCAAAAAATATTTATTTTAGCCACCGCTCTCTTTTGCCTAAGTCTCGCCCACCTCAGTCGCGCGGAAGAAAGCGAGGCCAGCGCCCTGCGTGAACCGGCGGCCACCAAGAAAAAACCTTCCAGCAAAAAGAAAAGTGCGGAAAAAAAATCTACCCCGGCTAAAAGCGATTCCAAAAACATTCGTGTTCAAGAGAGTTCTGCTGCTTTGAGCAGCGGCACTCCACGAGAAGATCTGAGCGTAAGCTCGGAGGCGCCATCATCCGCTATTAACAATTCGGCTAGCAAAGTGGATTTCAACGCCAAAGAAGTTTGGAATGTGGACATTTTCAAAGATGAATCACACAAGGTCTTGGTCATCCAAGACCGCAAATACACCAAGGCGCGCAAATTTGAATTCGGCTTGGACCTGGGCAAGATGAGCGCAAGCCCTTTTTACAAAACCTATTCTTATGGCGGACATCTGGGCTACCACTTTTCAGAATATTTTGGCATCGATTCATTTTTCTCCGCCCAAACAAGCTCGCTCTCAGGTGACGGCAAACAAATCGACCAATTCTTAGAGGCTCGAAGCTTCGGTGCAAAAAAAGAATTTCAAAAGCCCACTTTCTTAGGCGGAGTGGGAGTGATGTGGAGTCCCATCTACGGAAAGTTTGCCTTCTTTAGACGATCCATTATTCACTTCGACGTCTACGGACTGGCCGGATTGTCGGTGATGACAACCGAATCCAACGTGCGGGAATTCGGCGGGAAAAATCAAACGCTACCCGGCTCACTCCTGGGTGTTGGCACCCGAGTTTTTCTTTCCAAAGGTTGGTCGCTGCGCATCGACATGCGCAACAATCTCTACAAAATTTACTACGCGCCTCCTCGAGGCGGAGATGGTGGCACCAAACTTTTGCGTGCCGGCTTCCAATTCACCCTCGGCGCTTCTTACTTACTTTAATAAGGGGATCATTATATGAATAAACACATTCGCCCCCTTCTTTTGCCCCTGGCTATGATGGCCTGCACCGCGGCCCAAGCCCGAGTCTTGATGATCATCAGCCAAACAGAAGAAATCGAAATTCCTAGATCACAGATAAAAACCTATATTCAAAAAGGCACCCTCCAAGGAAACTTGAAGTCCATCAAGGCGGTGAAACCTGGCGCTTACAGCGATGAAGAACTGGCCACCATTCCTGAGCGCTACTTGCCCGCGGAATTGGTACAAAAGCAACGTTCCATTAAGGCTCGCATGCGCCAATCCGATGCCCTTCGCCCCAAAAAGCTTTCGCGCAAAGAAGACGTGGTGACGATTGGTCGGGGGGAAAATAAAACTTACAAACTCAAAATTGACGAAGCTATTTATATCCCGCCACGCGCTCGCTCAGCAGGAATTTTGCTGGCCCCTCAAAAGCGCTTGCCAGAAGTAGAACTTCTTCAAGAAGTAAAAGTGAAGTCGAGTGAAAAAATTCGAGCCGAGCTTGAACCTGGAGACCCTCGCGAAATGCACGTGCTCTTCGACTACGGCCGCACCAGTGAAGAGGCTCGCCGCCCGCTCTTGCCTGCCTATGCGGCTTACGCGGATAAAGACTACGCCACAGCCGTCACCTTAGCTTTGGCCATAATGAGCACTCGTAGTTCTGCGGAAACAAGCGACACCGCGCGCTTCTTAGCGGCCCATTCGCTATTTCAAGCCGGCTTTTATTCTACCGCGATGCCCTTTGTGGTGGAGCTTGTGGACAGCAAGTGGCGTCGATCGGCTTTGGGAATTGCAGCTAAGATCATCGAAAAAACCCGAGACGATAGCTCGGCCAATCAAATCCTCACCAAGATCTCCCTTTCTCAGATAACCGAGAACCTACGTCCCCTCTTTTCCTTCCACTTAGGTCGAGTGCTCCTGGGTTCGGGTGCGGCAGGTGCGGCACTGGCAGCCTTTGATAAGGTGCCCTCCGAGCACCTTCGCTACCCCGAAGCTCAGTACTACATGGGCGTGATTCAATCCTCAGAGTTAGGATCCAACATTGGTGAGGCCGATTGGAACCGCGAAGGAAGCCCCGTTTATGTGACCCGCATGCATTTTGAGCAGGCCGTCGTGGGAGGTCGAAGTTCAGATGCCAAAGATTTAAAAAACCTCGCTGCTCTTTCGCTTGCTCGCCTGGCCTACCAAGGTCGGCAATACAACCAAGCCATTTACTATTACCAGTCAGTGGATTCCGCCTCGCCCTTCTCGCGTGAGGCGATTTTTGAAACGGCCTGGTCACTCTACCGCTTAGGCGAGTTCAATCGCGCCTTGGGCACCCTGCACCCCTTAGGCGGGCCCTACTACGAGGGCAAAGACTTCCCCGAACTTTGGATTCTTCGCAGTCTCAATTACCTCAAGCTTTGCCGCTTTGATGAGGCCCAAAAAGCAGCCAACACCTTTGAACAGTGGAGCCGAGATTTGATGCCTACTTTGCGAGACGCGAGCCGAAATATCGGGTCGTTGAGCCTAGATAAGCCCAGCGACTTAGAACGCGCCGCACTTCCGCCCTGGCTTAGAACCATAGTTTTGGCTGACCCCGTGGTGCGCAAAGACCGGACTCGAGAGGATTTACTGTTGGAAGAGGGGCGCCGGCTCGCCGTATTGCGAAAAAACGAAAGAGTGAGGTCGTCCGACTTGCGCAATTCCGCGGCAGACACCCTCCAAGTGACTTTGGATAAAAAGCTGCGCGCCTTAGGGGTGGCTCTTCGCCCCTATGTGCAAAACCGAGTGGAAGACTTGGCCTCCGAATATAAAAGCCAGCGCGAGCGCTTAGACTTTTTGCGTTTTGAAATTTATTCCCAAGCCAATCGCTTTCCCGGAGCGCTGGATCGCCCGGAAGCAAAAAAACTCATCGCAAAAAATCAGTTTCTGCCAGGTGTCTTTTTAAAGGGTCATGAAATTCTTTGGAGATTTAGCGGGGAATACTGGTTCGATGAGCTACGCGGCTACGATTATTTTATTCCGACAGAGTGTAAGTCAGAAGAGATGTAGAAATTTGTGATTTTGCCCCCCGGCGGCTTTATTGGATGCTTTTTAAAGCGAAAATGAGGTCCGCTCCGGGAGAGGGGGGAGGAGGGGGGGGGAAGAGGAAATCACCCGAAGCGAACCACATTTTCTACGCACTGCTCCTACTTCAACTTTATGCTACTCCGCAACAACTCAATGAGGACAAAGGGTATTTTGCACGCGACATACCAAGTCAAAAGTCGCTGAGAGACTCCTAAAAGCCAGATGGCCAAATTCCCCAAAAGTGTGGCCGGAAGCCGCCAACGACTGTCTAAAGTTTAGACAGTCGAAGTATAGTTACTCGGCAAGCCGACCACTAATAATTTGATATTATTAAGTAATTTCATGGCAGCCCTTTTGCATCAATAGCTTAGGGACAGATTTTTCCAGGGGGTTTCATGAACAAGGTTTTGAGCTTTTCTACACTATTTGCCATCCAAATTATTACGGTTGCTTCATTAAGGGCCCAAGAGGGAGTGAAGAGAGAACCGGCAGTGGTGGAGGAGGATGCAATCGGTAAGATTGTATCTAAGCTAGATAAGCTTGAGACCACGGCCGTAGGACAGGGTGGCTTAGAGGATGTGGCTAAAAAAATTGATGCCATGTTCAATACGACGGGACAGCCGCTGAGTACGACTTGCGCGGTGGCGCAGGGGGCCAGCGTTCCCGCCGAATTGGCTCTTATGTATAAAATGCACTCGGATGGTGAATTGCGGCGTCTTATAAAGGAGAAAAATAAACTGGTTAATGAAGGCACTGAACTCGAACGAGAACGTGCCAAGGTGGCGAGTGAAATTTACACAACTAAAAGCAATATGCTCACAGATCATGAGATTGCTGAACAAAGACTTCGAGCCGAGGCCACAATTGCGAAACATGAGAGCGCGATCCAAGATCTAAAAAGGAGCATCTTTGGTGACGTAAACAGTATTAAAGTAAAACTTAATCATGAACTCGCTGAACTTCGAAATATCGCTTTGGATTCAGCCAGACACACTGAAGTAATTAATAGGCTAAGAGCCATGGGATCTAAAGATCTAGGCGATAGATTCACTGACATTTTCGAAATCATTAAACGAGAAGGTGACCTCTTAGAGCAAGTGGATACCACTGGAAATTTGGTCTCCGCGAAATCCGATATTTTCAACAACGTCATTGCTCAGAAAAAAAGTGAATTTGAATTCCTTTCGAAAAAGAGTGCAGAGCAGCTTGCCAAGCAAGAATTAGAACTCGCGCGCTTAAAGCAGCTCCAAGCTTTTCCAGAGCAAAGCCCACTGAGAAGTGAACGACTAGACCCCTTAGAAAAGAGACGCATTGAATTGGAAGCAAAGCTTTCAGCGACAGCAACCGCCGTTCAACAAAAAATTGAGCAACATACTGCTCTAGCCTCCGAACGCACCCACGCCAGGGGCACGGCAGGTGGCAAGGCGAAGTTCGGACTCAAGATTCTAGGTGATATCGCCATCCTCGTAGACTTTAGCGGCAAAGCCTACATGTGGAATTTCACTAATGAGTCGCCCTCTGTTTGCTTTATAACCAAAGCGCTCGGCATCAACGATGTTCTCAGCAGCAGCCAGAAGCAAAAGGCACTTTATAATGACGTTAAAAAGATAACTGCCGACGTCTGGGAAGAAAGTGTTGAAAAAATTCAAGAATGGAAAGGTGGGCACACTAAGGAACCGGCGAGCGCAACACCTTCCCCTGAAGCTAGAGAATAAATATTGTTGGCATCAGAAGTAACCGTTTCAATAGACGGTTACTTCTTTGTCCTTAGCAAGACACTGTCTCGAATAAACGTCTCCGCACTCTCGATATTGAGCACTTCTTCAGGCAAGGCCTCGGGATATAAAATCTTTTTCTGCAATTTAAAGCCCATAATTTCGGCCCGAAAAAAGCGGTGCCGAAACTCGAACTCCTCCTGTAAGATTTCTTGCAACTGCAAGGGCGAGATCTTACCTTTGGCCTCAAGGCTAATCATCGCGGCAGTAAAGGGGCTTTCTTCCCGAGATTCAACATTGGCAATCCACTGCTTTAGGAAAGGATTTTCCCGCGCCGATATCCTGAGGGCCTTGCGATCCCGAGCGTAGGCATGGGCAAAGTTTAGCTCATAGAATAAAACTCTATGATCACGAATTAAGGCATCTAGACGGCTTTCATCGGGTAAGCTTTGAAAATGAGCCTGGGGCAAAACACCCTCCTCGGTGTTCACACCCTTCTCCGCTAAATCTCTTACGGGTTTAAAAAAAGGATCATCCCATACTTTGGCTTTGCGCTTCGCCAAAGAATCCTTGAGAAATTTTTTCTCTAGATAGCGGTGAAGATTTCTGAGTTTAAGGCGTCTCTGAAAAGCGAGTGCCCGAATTTCTGCCGCGTCCAGCCCCTCACTCCTCCCCTGCTCCCCAATCCATTTATAAAATAGATCATGAGCTAGGGCCTCGTCCCATAGGGGAGAATTTCTGTCGAGCTTGTCGTAGACGGTCGATACCACAGCCTCGTCGAAATTATCATCTACCAAAAGCATCCAAATTATCGACCCCGCCATACCCATCGCCACAAAGGTCACCGGGGACCTAAACTCCAAACGCTCATTGAAAAAAGTTTCGGTAGCAAGAAGCTGAGGTGTGCGCCAAAAGCTTTCCTGCATTCCCTTCCAAAAACTAAGCTCGTAGGCTTTCCGATCAAAAAACTTCGACCTTTGGGTGAGAGCACGAACGAGGGGCTGGTGAATATTCCATACCTTTAAGAAGGCTAAGCGAGATTTTTGGTCGCTAGGCTTCGTGAAGAATCCATTGAGGGGGGAAACTGTTGGGTCCAAGGGCTCTGCTTTTTTTAGAAGCGAGTAATGCCAACCGTTGTTACGCACGTCCCATATATATTCATAGGCTTTTTCATTAAAAGACTGCACAAGTTTTTCGGGGGCTAAGCGCTTAAAAAACTCGTTGCAGATGGGCGCACGTTTAAGGTCTGCGCGGGCGGCCGCAGACCCCAAGGCTAAACTCAGCATCAGTAGACGTGCGAGGACACTTTTCATCCTCTCTACATCGGAAAATTTAATTAATTTCTTGGGTCAGTAAATTGACGGGTGCGTAGGGCACACCCACCGGGCTCCAAGACAAAGTCAGAAAGCCAATATGCATTTATTTATATATGGGGCACCTAGGAGCCAATACGAGAGGCCAGCTTTTTGAGCGGCGGAAATTTTTGAAAAAATCGACCTCTCTAATGGGCGCACAAGCCCCTCATATATGAAAATATGCATATTGGGCTTTTGCTTGTGAGTTTGGCAGCCCGTCATCGAAAGGCGACTGGCGCTTTTTCATGTAGGCGCTGCTTCAAATCCTAGCGCCCACTCATAGCAACCCAGTTAGGTCGACGATCGGCCACAGTACTCTCCTGGATAAATCGATTCATGAGCGACACCACACCCTTGGGCCAGTGCATATTGTTTTGCGCGCCGTCGTTGATGCCGATGGGCGCATAGACCGAGGCAATGTGATCCACCCGCTCAAGACCGCGGCTGAGGTAGGTTTTACGTAGGTTGCTAGCAGCGAAGCGAAGGCCTCGGCTGAGAGACTTAAATTTAGCAAAGCGACCTCTCACAAAAAGCCCTGCGGGGTTG
The DNA here is from genome assembly GCA_964477895.1 of uncultured Bacteriovoracaceae bacterium. GTDB lineage: Bacteria > Bdellovibrionota > UBA2428 > UBA2428 > UBA2428 > CAYZFQ01. The sequence continues at coordinate 282,570 of CAYZFQ010000002.1, forward strand.
TTGTGACGGCGAGCGCGGTCGGACTTACCCCAGCCGGTTTCCCAGGCCAGAACTGCAGCAAAAAAGACGGGGTCGAGCCCATGTTCGTTGGCCAAAGATATAATTTCGGGGCCGCGGTTTTTAAGAAAACCGTCTGCAAACAGTAGATTCAACCGATGGGCCGATAGAGGCCGAGGTGTGCGTACGTTGCTCTTAATGGAGACTCTCCAGTGATCCACACTTGAGGCTTGGACGAGTCCTATAGCTAGGCTTAATGAGGCCATTTGTAAGGCGATACGTTGTCGCATCTCCCCTCCCTTATCCTTAAAGTTGCAAGGGTGGGGCCAACGAAAGCCTTATAATTTCAGCTAGTTAGATTCGCAAAATCGACGATCTATCAGTCGGGGTGACCAAGCTTTGGTCGAAATTCTAAAAAATAAGCCAATATAATTAGTCACTTAAGCATAACGCGCCGCCTACGTGAGAAAGCGCCAGGCGCCTATACCCGATCGCTACGTGAGTACATGAGCTGATCTGCTAATATTATCCATAACATAGCCTCAAGGACCGGGAGGGCTCGGGGAACGATGCAAGGGTCGTGGCGGCCCTTTTTAGCGACGTCTAGGACCGAAGATGTGGGCTTAAAAGCCACTCGGGCAATGATGTCTTGGCCGGTGCTGATTCCTCCGCGGATGCCTCCGTAAGGCCCTTCGCCTTGGTTATGGAAGGCGCTGCCTTCTTCACCTATTACGGCGAAACCTTCGCCGATTTCAAAGCCTGCTGTTGCCCCTAAGCTCATAAAGGCTTGGGCCATCTGGGCCTTTAATTTTAAAAATACCGGCTGGCCTAAGAAGGGCGGGGGCTGGCGCACCACAACTGTGGCGAGGCCCCCGTAGCTCTTACCTTGGGCTTTGGCGTCTAATAATAATTTCTCTACATTCTGGCTTTGGTCCCGGGAGGGAAAACGTCCCACAAAGGCATCAATATCCTTCGTCGACAGTTGGCTTTGGGCCCTTTCAACGTCGCTGGCACTGAGAGAGTAAGGACCAATTTTTTGGGCAAAGGAAAGCACCTGGCTTTGAGGAGACAATTTTCGCACCAGCATTTGGGCAAAGGCGCCACCTATGACACGTGACAAAGTCTCTCGCCCCGAACTTCGACCCCCGCCACGCGGATCACTCCATCCAAACTTTTTCACCCACACATCATCGGCATGGCCCGGACGAGGTGCTAAATTTTTATAGTCTTGCGAGCGCGCATCATGATTTCGCACAATAACCGCAATCGGAGTTCCCAAAGTCTTCCCATCAAAAACTCCACTTAATATTTCGGGATGGTCGTCTTCAGCTCGGCCACTCACCACAGCAGAGGAACCGGGACGCCGGCGCTCAAGTGCATTCTTTAACAAGGCCTCATCGACCTCTAACCCCGCCGGGCATCCCTCGATGACCACACCCAGAGCCGGGCCATGACTTTCCCCAAAACTTGTGATGCGAAAGCGTTCTCCAAAACTATTGGCCGTCATTTGCCTTCCAAAATTGCTGTTGCAGGTAAGCTTGTCGATGAAAGATTTTTAAGCCTGAAAGATAGCATGCTCCCACCTGGAGGGCGTAAGCCCGAGCCTCTGAGTCTTCCCGGTAATTTAAATCAATAACTTTTTGAGGCCGCCAAGAATTTACCGGAGCAGGAGCGCGGGGACCTGCGGCCCAAATTAAAAATTGGGGACTTGCCGCTGGACTTCCCTTCCGCAAAGAATTTTTAGAAGCGGAGTAAAAACTGGCCCGTGGTAAAATTTTTTGGATGGCCGCCAAGACTCCGCCCCCACCCCACACCACGATTTCTACGCTACCGTCTCGCGGAAGCCCTTCTAATAAAGACTCCAGTCCACCGAAATCTGTGTTCTCCGTGCGAATTTCTTTAGATCCTTCGGCAATAAATAAAGTGTTGGCAGATTCTAGTTCTTGGACCAGCGCTGACTTGTTTGGGCCAAAAGCCGCTGCGAGTTTTTTTAGAGGGCTAGTGATAGCAGCGGCCCGCAGTCCCAGCGATTCTAGGACCGGCAGGGCCTGGGAAAAATTTTCCGCAGCTAGGGGAACGGCCACAAAGGGCATTCCCCGCTGAGCAAAGAATTTTTCATGTTCCGTGGGACTTAAGCTGTGCTTCACGGGATCTCCCAGGACGGCAGCAAAGAATCTCCCGGAGCTTTTCTTCGCCGACATAAGTTCCAGCAATGTCGGCTGATCAAATGCTGACCCCTCACCTTCACGAAAGAAAGCCCACGGCATGCGCTGAAAACTTAAACTTCGATACCAACTCCAGGCCCCATCTTGGCTGCGAGGTAAAAATATTCTTGAACGGGGGTCCTCTTGCTGCCAGGCATCGCCCGCCAACAAGTCGGCAAATGAAGAAATTTCGGGCGCATATTTTAAAATTCGAGGTGAGAATTTCTCCAAAAGACCAAAGTCATCAGAAATTCTCTCAGACTTCCTATGCAAACTCACGACTGTGGCCGAGCGATCGGCCTCTCCGCCTAATTCCAAAGCATAATCAATTCCAAAAAACTTTAGCGACTCCAACTCTGAGGGCAGCTTCGGATTTTTCCTTAAAGAAAGAAGAATTTTTTCTGGAGGGAGGAGGTCTAAAACTTCCAAGATCTTTTCCAAACTGAGCAAATCGTCTCGAAGCTCAAAAGCTTTTAGGCCCCAGCCCAGCCGCCGGCCTAAAAAACTTTTGAGCTGGGCCCTAGGGACCTCCACTTGCCGCGGCAACAATGTGAGCACCCCGCCCAACGCGCAAATCTCATCCCTAAAATACTCCGCCTCCCCCGAAAAATTCTCTCGAGTCTCGCGTAAAATAATTTCATCGGTGGCAATTTTTGAATAATGTTTTCTGCGCGCATCTCGCCGACTGAGATAATCTTCTAGAGGCGCCAAGCCCGGAGCCAGGGCGGGTCGATCAAAGAATATCCGACCCGACTCATCGCTTACTCGCTGCACCCAAAGGACCCGTGCCTCTTTGGGCAAATCTCCGCTAAAGCCCGCACCGAGTGCGATAAAAGCGTCGGCCCCATTTAAGCGCTTTAGAATTTCATCCAGTAAAGCAATTTCAGCTCTACGAAAATATTCTTCTCCATAGAGACGAAAGACCTCGGCTGAATTGAGGCCCAGATTTCGCTCCAACTCTGAATCTAAATCGAGGCACTGAGATGTGGGTAAATAGTCCGCGATGCGTTTGAGCAGAGAGGATTTTCCCACTCCCCGCTGACCCACGAGGAAGGTGATCACGGGAGGAGGCCTAAAAACTCCGGGAAACTTTTCTTCACAACCTCGGCGTCCCGAAGATTCACTTTAAAGCCCATCCACTGCAAAATCCCGGCAGCCATCACCCACCGGTGATCTTGGGCCGGGTCCCATTCCACGGGAGCCAACCTCGAGATTTCACCCTCATCAAAGGTCTTACCCTCAATATGCAAAGTGTCGCTGGCATAGTAGGCTTTGCGCCCCACTTTTTCACAAAGCTCAAGGGCCTTGGCTATACGATCGGACTCCTTGCCCTTCAAATGCGCCACTCCCGAAAGCTCAGAAGTCCCCTCAGCCGCCGCACAGAGGACCGACAGGCAAGGAAGCAAATCCGGAGTGGAATTTAAATTCATGGAAAGAGGCTTGAGGGCTTCGGCTCGGCGCACCTCCAGAGTATTTCCCTCTTTATTCATAGCCACCCCCATTTTGTGCAAGAGCCCTACAAAGCAAAGATCGCCCTGAGCACTGTCCCAGGGAAAGTCTTCTAACTGAGCTTCACCCGCCACTGCGGCCAAAGAGGCCAAAGCAAAGGCCGAGCTCAAATCACTTTCCACTACAAAATTTTGGGGCCGAGGATTTTGGTTTTTAAAAACCGTGAGCAAATTCTCTTTATTCTCAAAACGGAGCCCCGCTTTTTTAAGAATCGAGAGCGTCATCTGTAGATAAGATTCAGACACTCCCTCGGGATCCACCTGCACCTTTAAATCAAAGGGCAGTTTCCAACTGCTCAAAAGCAGCGCACTTAAAAACTGAGAAGACTCCTTTTGATCAACCACCAGGGCCCCCGGGGGCTCGCGCCAACCTTGGCTTGAAATGCGCAGCTCGGATTTTTCTTGATCCAAGTCTGCCTTCACTCCCAAAGAACCTAGAAGCCCTAAAAGCCCGGCCTGCGGGCGGGCCATTAATCGTTCACTGCCGCGCAAGGTGAATTCTCCGCGAAAGCGCGAAACTCTAAGCGCCAAAAAGCGCAGAACCGTGCCGGCCGATCCACAGTCAAAATCTCGAGCACCGGCTTGCAAGTTTTCCAAGGCCCGCTTCATCAAACGCACATCTTCACATTCAGAATCCCCTGTGAGACGCAGGTCGGAATTAAAAGAACGCACAATAGCCCAACGATTAAAAAGAGATTTCGAAGCGGGAATTCGCCCTTTATAAAAAAATGGGACCAAAGAATTATTCATGCACCTTCATTTTACAAAAGCTTGGCGACGCGCCTCGGCCAGCATTTGCGCCACCGAAACTTTTAGGATCAGCGGTCGACCCCAAGCCTTCACAAAGATAAAGCGCAGACGCCCGGCCCGGTCGAGCTTTTTGTCGAGCTTTAGAAAATGCAAAAAATCTGCCTCCCGCATTGGACTTGGCTTGGCAAAGCGGGGTAACAGAGCCAAAAATTCATAGGCCCGCGCTCTTACAAGGAATCGGCGATGCACACTCCACTCGAGGGCAAAGCCCAATCCCAAAGCCACCGCCCGGCCATGAGGGAGTCCATGCCCCGCCTCCAGGACATGCCCTAGACTATGGCCCAAATTTAAAACACTTCGCAGCCCTTTCACTTCAAAGGGGTCGCGCAAAACAATTTTTCTTTTTGCGGCGATGGCCGCTCGCAAATTTTTCCAAATCGAAGCTCCCAGATCTGGAACTAAACGAAGTTTTCGCCCCCATTCGTCACCCGAAAGGATCGCCACTTTCAACAGCTCCGCCCAAGCCTCTTCAGCCCTCTCTGGCCCTTGGCTTAGCAAAAGTTCGCGACATAAAATCACTCGACTCGCGGGATAAAAGGTCCCCAAAACATTCTTGGCCCCACCCACATTCAAAGCCGTCTTGCCTCCATGGGCCGAGTCCACGGCCGCAAGCCAGGTGCTAGGAATCATTGTTAGCTTCACTCCCCGGCGGTAAACGCTTGCAAAAAATGCCCCAAAATCACCCACCGAGCCGCCGCCTAAAACAACAATCTCAAGCTCGGCAGCACCTAGGCCACTGAGCTTTTCCACCAGCCTTTCCACTCGCGCGGGAAAGAGCTTTAAATCTTTTAGAGATTCGCCGGCAGCAAAGCCCACGCGGCGATCAAAAGAGGAAATCCATTCGGGAAATAGCTTTAAAAGTTTTTCATCAAATATGAGCAAAGCTGATTTGGAAAATTTCTTAAGCGCAGGCAAGCGGGGGCAAAAATGAAGGGGAGAACTAAACGGAGAGGTGGAACTTTTTAACGTCTTCGCTGTCATGTAAGGCTTCGATAAATTCTTCTAAGTCTTTTTCCTGTTCGGGACTCAGCACCGTGGGGGTCTTGGGCTTGAAAGCCACTTCGGCCTTTTCTATTTCGTAACCCTGATCTGCAATATTTTTTTGCAAGCTTTCGAGATCGGAAGGATCCCCCAAGAAACGAAATTGCGAATCCTCGCCCAAATCTTCCACTTCGTTGGCCCCCGCCATAATAGCCACTTCCTCGGCATCTAAACCAGCAGGTAGTTTGGCAATGACAGAGGCCACTCGCTCAAACATCCAACCCACACTGTTGGTTTCGCCTAGGTTTCCTTTGTGGCGGGTAAAGGCAGAACGCAAATCCTGGACGGTTCGATTTTTGTTATCACTTAAAGTTTCGACCAAAACCGCTACGCCATGGGGCCCATAGCCCTCGTAGGTCATTTCCTCAAGGGCGGCTTCATCACTTGGGCCTGAACCTCGTTTAATCGCCCGTTCAATGGTGTCTCGGGGCATGGAATTTTTTTGAGCATCTTTAAGGGCAGAGCGCAGGCGAGGATTGGAGTCGGGAGTGGGTCCCCCAATTTTTACGGCAACCGTAATTTCTTTGGCAATTTTTGTAAAAAGCTTGCCCTTCTTAGCGCCCGAAGCAAGCCTGACTCCATGTACCCAACCGCGACCCATAATTTATTTAGAGTCTTTTAACATACGTCTTAGAATTTTTCCGACATTTGTTTTAGGAAGTTCGTCCCGAAATTCCACGGATCGGGGGGCCTTGTAAGCTGTTAACTTCTCCCGGGCATATTTTAAGAGCTCTTCAGCCGTAATCGCCGGATCGCGCTTAACCACAAATAATTTAACTACTTCGCCGGATTTTTCATCGGGGATTCCGATGGCCGCCACCTCAAGAACCCCGGGATGAGCCGCCATCACGTCTTCCACTTCGTTAGGATAAACATTAAAACCGGAGACCAAAATCATGTCTTTCTTACGATCTACAATTTTCAAGAATCCATCCGGGTCGATAAAGCCCAAATCGCCCGTATGAAACCAACCGCCCTGAAGAGCCCGAGCGCTTTCTTCCTCCTGCTGCCAGTAACCTCTCATCACATTGGGCCCCTTGGCACACAGCTCTCCCACCTCGCCAGTAGGCAATATCTTTCCGTCATCGGACTGAATGCTCATATCCACCTGCGGAAGGGGCAAACCTATAAAGCCCGTGCGTTCGGTTCCGTTCAAGGGATTGCAGCAAAGTACGGGAGCGGTCTCCGTGAGACCGTAGCCTTCCGCCAAGGGGATGCCGGTGGCTTTTTTCCATCTTTCGGCCACGGCTTTTTGCACGGCCATTCCGCCGCCTACACTCACCTTAAGACGCGAAAAATTCACCTTAGAAAAATCTTTGTGATTCATCAAAGCATTGAAGAGGGTATTCACCCCCGTAATGATCGTGAAAGGATACTGTGCAATTTCTTTAATAAACGCGGGTATGTCTTTGGGATTGGTAATAAGAATATTTTGTGCCCCCACTCCCATAAGTAAAAAGCCATTCACCGTGAGTGAAAAGATGTGATAGAGGGGCAAGGCGGTGATCACAATTTCTTTGCCGTCTTCAAAGTAGGTGCCCATCCAGGCGGAACACTGCAAAATATTTGCGAGCATGTTGCCATGACTCAGCATCGCACCTTTAGAAACTCCGGTGGTGCCTCCGGTATATTGCAAAAAGGCCAGATCCTCCTGACCCAAAGTAGGGGCCGTAAAGTTGTGCTGGGCCCCTAGAGCCAAGGCTTCACTAAAAGTCACAGCGCTCGAAAACTTGAAATCTTTTACGAGTTTTTTCACTTTTTTAACTACAAAATTCACAATGTGTTTTTTAGGAAATCCCAGAAGATCCCCAAGCTCGGTGACAATGACTCGGTCAATTTGAGTGCGAGAAATAATTTCTTCCAGATTGTGCGCAAAGTTTGCCATAATCACGATGGCCCGAATCCCTGAGTCTTTGAACTGATGCTCCATTTCTCTCGGAGTGTAGAGAGGATTAGTGTTCACAACGACCAAGCCGGCCCGCAGGGCCCCGATAAGGGCCACGGGATACTGGAGCATGTTGGGCATCTGCAGGGCAATCCGATCTCCCTTCTTAAGTCCCGCCACCTTTTGAAGGTAGGCGGCAAAATTGCGACTCGCGCGGTCCAGCTCTGCAAAGCTCATGGAGGCACCCATATTGACAAAGGCGGGCTTATCTAAAAATTTCTCCACGCATTTTTCAAAGTAGTCAGCAAGACTCTTGTAGCGAGTCATGTCGATTTCGTGAAGAACTTCTTTGGGATAACTCTTAAGCCAGGGTTTGTGCGTACTCATGAATTCCTTATTTGCTCAACCATCCAAAGAAAAGGGCGTGAAGTTAGTTCCTCGATCATAAAAGTCTTCCGATTCGGCTTTCTTTAAAAAGTTAACGGCAAGGTAAGTGGCGGGAGTCATCAAAACTTCCACTCCCACCTTAACCAGGTAGTTTCCCACCATAACTTTGAAAAGAAGGTCATTGGGCCAGTAACCGTAGAATGCCAGAGGGTAAAAAATAATAGAATCCACGCCTTCGCCTAAAATTGTGGATCCAATGGTGCGAGTCCAAAGCGCCTTGCCCTTTGTCCAAATTTTCATTTTCGCCAGCACCACGGAATTGGTGTACTCGCCGATGAAAAAGGCAATGAGCGAAGCCAGCACCAAACGCCAAGTGGCACCAAAAATTGTTTCTAGGGCGGCTTGGTGGGGCCACTCGGGTGAGGGGGGAATGCGGATCACCGCCCAGCTCATAAAGCCCGCAAAGGCTAAGGCTCCAAAACCGGCCCAAAGCACCTTTCGTCCCTTGGCAAAGCCATAAACTTCCGTCAGAACGTCGTTAAAGATGTAACTGAGAGGGAAAAAGATCACAGCAGCACTAAAGGTAAAGCTGCCTATATTTACGATTTTTACGGCTCCAATGAGATTCGCGCAGAGCAAAATCGTCACAAAAGCCGCCATGACCAAGTCATAGTATTTGTAGACGCGTGTTTGTCTTTGCATAGTGAGTCCCGCCCTTCCCTATCTTAGAGGATTCTTTGAAAAAAAGCTTTTGCTGATCTCAACGCTTTACGTTAAAGACAGCTCCTTTGAAAGGGCACTTCGCGTGAAAGAAAGTCAAAATTCCCACATTCTCGATTCCATCTCCCTAGGCAAGATCGTGCAGATTCGCGAACGCCTACTCCAAGCTCAGGCCCGAGGACAAAAGGTCTTTCGCTTTGAATCAGGAGACCCCAACTTTTCACTAGCCCCCCACCTCGAAAAAGCGGTGGCCCAGGCGGCCGCAGAGGGAAAAACCCATTACATCCCTAACAATGGCATCCCCGAGCTGCGCAAAGCTCTTGCCGTAAAAGTTAAGGAAAAAAATGGCATTCCCGCCTCCGACAGCAATATTTTTCTCACCAATGGAGCCATGCATGCCTTGTTTGTGACTTTTTCCTGTTTGTTGGAAAAGGGCGACGAGGTGATTGTTCCTGATCCTATGTGGACCGAAGTCGTTGAGAATATCCGTCTCGCAGGCGGTGTGCCCGTGGGTGTTCCCTTGAAATCTAGCGAGGCCTTTGAATATTCGCCTACCGAGATTGAAAAGCGCATCACCCCACGCACCAAAGTTTTATTTATTAATACGCCCCACAATCCTACCGGAGCGGTTCTTGCCAAAGAAAAGCTCGGGGCCCTGGTCAACCTCGCAAAAAAACATAATCTCTGGATCGTGTCAGACGAAGCGTATGAAGATGTGATCTTCGACGACCGAGTTCACGTTTCCACGGCAAGCCTAGCCACCGATTATAAAGAAAAAGTTATTTCGATTTTTTCTTTTTCCAAAAGCCACGCCATGAGCGGCCTGCGCACAGGCTATATTGTGACTTTTTCCCCCACCCTGATGGATCGCATCCCCAAGCTTCTTCGCTGCACCATCAACGGAGTGAATAGCCTTTCGCAATGGACGGCCCTAGCCGCGGTCACCGGTCCGCAAAAGCATTTGTCCGACATGAAGGCCGAGTACGAAGTGCGCCGAGATTTGATGACCCAGGCCCTTCAAGACATTCCGGGCTTGCATGTGTTTAAAGCTCGAGGAACTTTTTTTCTTTGGGCTGAGATCGATCCCAGCCTTTATACTCGCCTGAAAATAAAAAATGCTGACGAGCTTTCCAACTTGTTAGCCGAAAAGGGAATTGGAAGCTCGCCCGGAGATGCCTTCGGAGAATCCTGCCACAACGCCATTCGCTTCGCCTTTAGCTGTTCAACAGAGATGGTGAAAGAAGGCGTGCCCGAGCTGCGCAAGGTGTTGCTGGGGTAGTTGGCGGTTGCGGCAAATTTAACGAAAGAGCCGATATATGTATTTTCATATATCGGGCACCTAGAAGCCTCTATAAACAACTCACTCTTTAGCTGGTTAAAATATTTCACCTTCCCCGGACGCAAATCGCTCAGATTCCAGAAAAGCGGACTCGGGCACCCCAAATTTGCGCCTATTTCTTAATTTACGAAGCCTTTAAACCTGGCATCCCTTTTGCAAGGTCCTAAGTCCAAGACCGAAAAACTAGAAGGAATTGCAAAATGAAAAATCCCCGAAACACTCTCACCACTCTTCTCTTAGACTCCGGATGCTTTGCTTCTCCCAGTGCCCAGAGCTACGTAAAATCCCTCACCAACGATGAAGTAGACGTTATGATCGAGGCTCTTAAAAAACCTAAAATTCAATCCACAATTTACCTGGCACTAGCCACCCAACGCCGCGCTAGCCTTCACCTTGGATAGAAAGGAAAATTCTAAACTGACCCGGGCTTCTCCAGCGCGAGAAGATTCGCCACAAAAATCAAAGCCCCGCCCACCACTAAAGAAAAACTTAGCACTTCGTTAGGATAATCAATCCCGAGCCAAGTCGACATCAGTGAGGGGATAAAAAGCGCTAAGCAGCTAGCAGTTAGGGGCTCCGTGCAATAAATAAAAGACGCTTCCGTGGAACTCACCTTGGGCTGGTAAATAAGCATCAGCGAGTAGGCCAAGGTGGTGGCAAAAACACCAAGAATGGCCGCCATCGCCAGACTTGAGCTGCTAAGAAAAAAGTCTCTAAGCTCCCAAATCGCTCGGGGATCTCCGGTGGGTATCCACATCAGCAAAAAAACCACAAGAAACATTGCGAAGGTGGAGGCTTCTGATCGATTGCCCTTAAATTCTTCGCGCTCAATCCAAAGAATTTGGGCGGAGAAAAAGAGAGAGCCTAAAAGAGTTTCGGCCTCACCTTGGCCAATTCCTGAACTAAATTCCTCCCAACTTAAGCCCGAGAGCACGGCAATTCCGGCCAAGACCAGCAGTGAGGCCGCGAATAATTTTCGTCCGGGAATTTTTTTGGACTTGAGGGCCCAAAAAATGGGGATCACCACAACATAAGTTTGGGTCAGAAAAGCGGATACCGAGGCCGAGGTGTGATTGAGTCCATCCATCTGAAAAAGGGTTCCCAGTCCGCCAAAAATGCCGACTCCGATGCCTTGTTTCCATTCCAGTTTCTTTATAGGAAACAACTTCTTATTTTTCCAAATTAAAAAAACCAGGCAACCCAATCCAAATCTCAGCACCAAGCTAAAGCCGGAAAAAGACATCGAGGAAATACTTCCGTGCTGCATCTGAAAGGATTGTAACCAAGCCTTATAGATAGGAAAGCTTAGCCCCCAACAGGCCGTGGCTAAGAGCAAAAGAAAGATGGCCTGGCGGCGACCGCTCTTCACAAGGTCCTGAGCCAATCTTTGATTTTTTGCACCGGACGCAAAAGACTTTCCTCTTGGCTAAGCCCCGCGATGTCGTCGAGCTTAACCCACTGCAAATCGGAAGACTCATCAGAAATCTGAATTTGCGCCCCTGCTGCGGCCTTAAAAAGATAGCGCACATCAAAGTGAAAGTGAGCGGCTTCGGCACCTCGCTCTGGAATGGGATGAATGTCTAAGTCTATCGGCACATCCACCAACAGCTCCACATTCTGCAATCCAGATTCTTCCAAAACTTCCCGACGGGCAATCTCTAAGGCATCTTTTTCTCCCTCACCATGACCTCCCAACTGCAGCCACTTGCCTAATTTTTTATGGTGAGTCAGAAGAAGCGAATCTTTGGCCTCGTTGAGAACAAAGCCCGAACCGGTGATGTGCCCGGGGTCATAGTAACTGCGGGCATAGGCCTCATTAGATTCTAAAAGTTTTTCAAAGCGTTTGAGTGCGGCATATTCTCGCAAATGAATGTAGGGACTTTTTTTATAAGCTTCAATAAAGGTAGCTGCGTTCACCCTATGTCTATAAATCGGAGCGGAGCTGAATGCCAGTAGCCGGCGGGCTGCCAACGTCGAAAACTTTGAACACGCTGTGTAGGAAAGAGGCCTGTCACCTCGACCCCCGCCGCAAAGGCCACATGTAAGGGACCCGTGGAAGACGACAAGAGTTCCCGCGCCCCTGCGATATACACAATAAGCTCACGTAAATTTGAAAAATCTCCCACAATAGGCATTCCATGGGTCTCGGCACCCAGCCGACTCAGCTCGAGCTTACGCGCCTCAGCATCTAGTCCACTCACTAAAAACTCAATTGTTTTTCCTTCGGCCTTCGCAACAAGTGCGGCTTCAAAATATTTGCTCACCGGCCAGTTAAGAGCGGAGCCGCGGTTGGCCACGACCACAATAAGATGGGGCGAGGGGCGAGGCGACTTCCACTGAGGGGGAACTTTAAGAGCCGGAAGCCCCGTAAACTCCGCCTGGGGCAAATCCATTTGCGCCAATAAAAAGCGCACGAGATCTAAATTATATTCCATTTCGGATTTTTCAACCCGACTGCGGTGCTGAGCTAAGGTCCGATTAAATGACCAAAGAGCGGCCAGCTTGGTGCGGGGTCCATAGGTTTTTTTAAGACGCAAAGCTTTAAATCCTTGAACGCTGCTTTTAGAAAAATGTAGGCATAGGCCGACAGCTTCTTCCCAACCTTGAGGCGCTATCATCTCTTTTGAAAAATCCGGAGCCCAAAGCTCCTCACAGAGTCCATTAAAAAGCGCCCACTCTCCCACCGCTTCGGCATAGGGAGAACAATGCAAAAGTCGTTTTTGAAAGCCGGCCTTTGCCAAGAGAGCCAAGGAAGGAAGACTCAAAAGCAAATCTCCGATTCGATCACAGCGCGATAAAACAACGGGTGGTATCATCAATGACCCCATGATAGCTTGTTCCCCAATGTCTGGCGTAGCGGAAACTGTGAAAAGAAAAAAAATAATCCGTTTTTTATGGTCCCGAATCCGCGAGCACCTTCCCTTTATTTCAGGTTCTGTTTTTTTCGCCCTTTGGGCAGGTCTTATCCAAGTGGCCATGGTGAAATTAGGCCAAGATTTTTTTACAGATACTTTTTTATCCAAAGACTGGTCCAAGGTTGTGCAGTTTGCAGGCTTAGTCGTGGCCGTTTTCACCATAGATGGAATCACCGACTTTCTGCACCGTTTCTTGCTGCGCATTGCCATCGAACGCAGCGTACGCCGTTTTCGTACGGAAATTTTTGATCGCCTGCTGACCTTTAGCTCGGCCCAAAGCTCTCAGTATCCCACAGGCCAGGCCGTGAACCTTGTGGCCTCCGACACTCTCCAAGTGGGCACCGGCCTCTACATTGTGGCTGACCTGATTCGGGAACCCATTGTCATGCTCGCTCTTTTGGTAAAACTTTTTTTGATCAGCTGGGAGCTAAGCTTGGTCTGCCTTTTTTCCATTCCGATTGTGGCCCTCCTCGGTAAATGGGTGGGGTCTAGCGCCAAACGCAATCAACATCGCTACCAGGAATCCTTGGATGAAGTTTCCGCTCATGTGATTGAAAGTGTGGGCGGACTCAAAACTCTTCATACCTTTTCACTTACAGACATCTTTAAAAAAGAATTTTTCTTAAAAAATAATAAAACTTATGGCCACTTGATTCGCTTAGCACGGGCCGAAGAAAGTGTGAGTCCACTGACCAAAGCTGCCATGGCCTGGGTGGGTGCCGGACTTATTTTAATGTGCGGCTACCTTTCCATTCACCGCGGAATGACTTTGTCGGATGCCATGGGATTTTTTATTGCAGCCGGACTTCTGCAGCAACCTATCCGCCAGCTGAACAATGTGAACGTCAAATTACAACGGGTCTTGGCGGCCGGCTCACGTATCTATAAAATGGTGCATGAACCCCTCGACTCCCTATCCTCCGACCAATCCAATATTTTAGGCCAAAATCCGGCACCCCCCAGCTCCTCTCCCGCCCCTCTCAAAGCGGTGCCTATGGCCTGGGAAAATATATCCTACCGTTACCCCGAAAATCACAAGGAAGATGCCCGCGGATGGGCGGTGCAGAATGTTTCCCTGCAGTTAGAGCCCGGCAAAAAATTAGCCCTGGTAGGAAAGAGCGGCTCCGGAAAATCTACTTTATCTCTGCTGGCACTGCGTTTTTTAGATCCTAGCCAAGGTGCCGTCACTCTTAACGGAAAGTCCGCGCGTGAGTGGGACCTCCTTGAGTACCGCAGCTATTTTTCTTATGTCTCCCAAGATATTTACCTTTTTAATCGCAGCATTCGCGACAACTTGCTTTTGGCCAATGCGAAAGCCTCGGAGCCCGAGCTCTGGCAGGCCTTGGAAAAAGCTCAACTGAAAGATTTTGTTTCCCAGCTTCCCCGCCAGATGGACACTTCTTTGGGGGAACATGCCTCCAAACTTTCGGGTGGCGAAAAGCAACGCTTAGCCATTGCCCGCGCCTTTTTAAAAGATGCGCCGCTACTTATCTTAGATGAGGCCACCTCTCAGCTCGATGCCCATAGCGAGCGAGCCTTAAATACTGCTATGCACGAACTCATGAAAGGGCGCAGTGTTCTTATTATTGCGCATCGACTCTCCACCATTCGTGAAGTGGATGAGGTTGTGGTGATGGAAGCCGGGCACATTGTGGAGCGAGGCTCGCCCTCGGAACTCCTTTCTAAGAGTGGCGGCTCTTTTTACAATCTTTGGCATGCTCAAGGCGGCCACCGAGCCCTAGACGTGATTCCATGAAGATCGGTATTTTTTCTGACCTTCATATCCCCAACCGTCCCAGCCAAAGAGCGACTCACTTTGTGGAAGCTCTACGATATCTGCGCAAGCAAGAAAAAATCTCCAAGCTCTGGCTGTTGGGCGACATCTTTGACTTGCTCGTAGGGAATTTTAATTTTTGGAGGAAGCTTCATCAACCGATTTTCCACGAACTTAAAGAACTCCAGCGCTCGGGATGTGAAATTTTATGGCTCGAAGGAAATCATGATTTTCACATGTTAGAAATCGCTAACCTTGTAGGTGCCGAAGTGCGGGATGGCCCTCAAATTCTTGATTTGGGAAAAGAAAAGAAAAAAGTTTATCTTGCTCATGGCGACCTCGTAAACACGGCGGACGAAGCCTACATGCGATGGCGTGCCTTTACCCGCAACCCCTATTTTCGTAAGTCGATTTCGCTCATCCCTGAGGCTTTTGCCGAAAGCCGTCTGCGAGGCCTGGCCGAGAAAATCAGCGCCACGAGTCGCAACTACTCCGCTCGACACGATAATAATCTGATCGATCTTTATCGTAACTTCGCCCGCAATCGTTTTTATGAGGGTTTTGATGCGGTTTTCATGGGTCACTGCCACGAAAAGGATCTTTTTGAGCAGGGTCGACATTTCTATTTAAACCTAGGTTCCTGGCTGGGAACGAGCATGGAGTTTGCAGTCTGGCAGCCAAAGAAAGACAGTCCGCCCAAAATTTTTGATGCAGCCTCTTTGCCGAGCAAAAAAAAATCGGAGCTTCCCGCTTAGGGAGCTCCGATTTTTTTTGATTTGATTCTACGAAAAACTAGTTGAAGTCTTGGTAAAGAGCTTCTTCTTCAGGTGACACTTCGCGAAGCGGAGCACCTGAGGTAGGGCTGCTTTTAGCTGATGCCTTAGGTGCAGATTTTACTTTCGCGGGTGCGGCTTCCGCTGGGCCTTGTTCTACAACCGTGCTTTCGATCTTAGGTTGCTCAACAGTAAAGAGCTCATCTGAACTTGTGGTAGGCGCCGAAGCACTCAGAGCCGTTCCGGTCGCAGCGGGAGTGCTCAGAGCTTTGACAAAGCCCACCTTGGTCAAAGCCAAAGTTTCACTTTGATCATCCGCTAAAGTTGAGCAGAAATTTCGTGAACCGCTGAGATTCAAAATACCCTCATCAGTGTTGTTAAAAAAGGCACGGGCCACCACTTGGGATTCATCATCAGTCATATTCAATTCTGTGATTTCAAAGTTACCGGAATCCTTATTGTACTCAGAACGAACCTTGGAGATAGGCGACAGGGTTAGAGATTTGCCATCTTCTCCAATCACCAAACTATAATTTTTAATAGTATGGACGCGGCTTTCGTCATCTTCAAAATCAACAGGGGATTCGATGGAAACTTTTCCATTACCGATGGTCACCACATCAAAGAGGCTGGGCTTTGAAATAGTGTCTCCGCAGCTTAACTGCGACATTTTCCAAGTTCCGTCCAACATTTTTTGATCAATTTTTGCAGAAGATGCGGCTGAAGAAGCTGCCGATTCTTGTGAAGACGGGGAAAGTGAGGGCTGGTCCACCTCGTTGCAAGCCGTAAGTGAAATCAACATTCCCACAGTACCGCTCATCCATACGTTTTTTAACAACATAAAGGGACCTCCATTTAACTTTCAAAGTATCTAGGAGTATGAAGCGAAACTCGTGCCAAGTTAGGAGAGTCTGAGCCCAAGTTTTGATGGGAGATGGCCCGAAGATTCCCGCTAAAGCGGCCTGAGCAACACAAGGAATGCAGGTCACTGCCTAGTTTTTAGACAGAATATTAAGCAAACAACTGTGCGCTCTTAAGTGGATCTACCGAGGAATAACCTACTGAAATTAAAGCAATTTTCACAGCTAGGCCCCAGAAAGTGCCGAGATCATCAAAACTTAAATAAAAACAAACAGTTAAATCGACGTCAGGTCCACTTAAGGGCGCACAGTAGTTTTTACTTAGTCTGGTCTGGACTAAAAAGCTGAGGGCCAGCCACTTCGCGCTGACTGTATTCTTTGCCATCAAAGCCCATCAGAGTGATCTTTCCCTCCAGCAGAGTTTCAATAAATACGGGACGCGACCAAAGGGCCTGGATATTGCGTAAGGTGAGGTCGGCGTAGTCCGGACGCAAGTCTCGCCCATCGTGCTGATGCTTCAGGAGAAGGGCTCCTCGGTTTTCGAAGTTTCCGTCAATCACCTCGATAATGGGCTGGCCGAAGTTAGTGAGCTGCAAAAGAAGCTTGTCTTTCACCTTTTGAAATTCGCGAGTTTCGATCTCATCTTGGCCACTGCGCTGATTGTGCGCGAAAGTGAACATTTTGTTTCGACGGCAAAAATCTTCCGTAAGGAAGGTGTCGATAAAAGTCACGTCGTTATAAAGCTTGCGGACTTCGAAAATCTTCTGCCGACCCAATCCAAGCTTTTTATCCCAATGACCTTTAGCTAAATAGTCCTCACACTCGTCCCACTCTTTACCAAAATGGCCCTTGTTCCAGCGCTCCTCGATATCTCGGAAGAGCTCGAGCCCCACCTTATACGGGTTAAGACCACCGGGTGCCGTGGCCACGGTGCCGCTATGCACGTCGGCGTAATCGATGATTTCCGAGTCATTTAAAAGACCGCCGGTCATCATATGAGTGTGCCAAAAGCTGGCCCAGCCCTCGTTCATAATTTTGGTCTGGCCCTGGGGCGCAAAATAATAGGCCTCATCACGAACAATTTCTAAGCAATCTTGCTGCCAAGATTTTAAGGGCGCGTAGCTCAGCAAAAACCCTAAAACATCTCGCTCTGGATTTTCGGGGAAACGACTCGCGCGGGCCTGCGCTTCATCAGATTTTTTTTTGCGTTGTGATTCCATATGGCCTGCCGGATTCACGAACTTATCCATATAGGAGCTGGCCTTGATGCGATTTTCTTCTTCCGGTTCGTCAGCCAAATCGAGGTTGGGCTTCTCGGCAATTTTGCGACGTTTGCCCGCTGAATGATAGTCGAGCAAGTTATCAAGCGACAAACAGCGATCGATAAATTCTTCCACCACTTCCACCCCATGCCGTTCCTGATGCCGACGTACCGAAACAGCGTGATTAGCCATTTCATCCAACATGCGACGGTTGGTATGGGAGAAAAACACATTGTTCTTGAAAAAATCGGCGTGGCCATAAACGTGAGCCATCACCAATTTTTGTTCCATCAGATTATTTGAACTCAAAAGGTAGGCGTAGCAAGGATCGGTGTTGATCACCATCTCGTAAATCTTTCCTAAGCCATAGGTGTAAGATTTCGAGAGACGATCAAACTCCATCCCAAAGCGCCAGTGCGGGTATCGCTGGGGAAATCCACCTAGAGCTGCGAGCTCGTTGACTTCGTTGTAATCCACGACTTCATAAATAACTTCGGTAAAATCTAGACCCAACTCCGTGGCGCGCTTTTTAATGACCTCTTGCCACTCTTGTAATTCCTTGTTGATTCCGTGAACTCGCGCCATAGTTTAGCGACCTGCTCCTAAAAATTGTTTGATCGATGTGTAGATGGATTCTTTGTCGGGAATCCGCGAAGCCACCACTCGGTCTTCGCTAGAAAAATGCTCCATCAAATCTTTAAAAAATTGTCCGCTGCCATAGCGGCTTTCCACCTGGCCGTAGGAAAACTGATTGACCATGGGGAGCATCTCATTGGCGAGGAGGTCCAAACAAACTTTAGTGTCTTCGCTTGACCAGTTGTCTCCGTCGCTAAAATGAAAGGGGTAAATGTTCCAGTCGGCTGAAGGGTAGTCCTTTTTCACAATTTCATGGGCCAATTTGTAAGCGGAGCTGATAAGAGTACCCCCACTCTCGCGAGTTTTATAAAAGGTGTCTTCGTCCACTTCTCGGGCGACCGCATCGTGAATAATATATCGGCGATGAATTCCGGTGTACTGTGAGCGAAGCCAAGTATCGATCCAAAAGGCTTCCGTGCGTACAATTTCTTTTTGCTCGTCACCCATACTGCCTGAAACGTCCATGATGTAGAGGATCACAGCATTGGTTTGAGGCCGGGGACTCTCCGTCCAACCCCGAAATCTAAAATCTGACTTAATGGGAATAATCGCCGGATTCTTAGGGTCATAAACTCCGGCCGCGATTTGGCGTTTGAGCGCCTCACGATAGGTTCGGCGAAAATGCTTTAGAGAGTTGGGACCGACACGGTGAATATTTTTGTAACGGGTGCTTTTAATTGTGAGGTCCTGGGAACCTTTGGGTAAAATATTTGGAAGCGCAAGTTCTTCGCCCAGCATCTCAGCGAGCTCGGCCAAAGAAACATCCACTTCCATGGAATGCTGGCCCTCATTGTTGCCCGCCTCGCCTTGCCCATCACCTTCCTTAGGTTCACCATTAATAGGATCGCCGGGATTGCCTTCACCTTGGCCCACGCCACCCTGTTTTTGACCGCCGAAAGTAAAGTGAGGAAGGTCAATTTGTGGAACGGGAATAGAAACGCGGTCTCCGCCCTTTCGGCCCAGCAGCTCTCCGTGTGAAATAAATTTCTTAAGATTTTGGCGAATTTTACCGCGCACAATATCTTTAAATCGGCCGTGGTCACGCTTAATACCAGACATGGAAAAAGTCCGTACTTCATCGACCATATCCTGATTATAGCGGCAAAATTGAGGGGAGTCCTAGGTCTTAGAATGCGGCGTCAAAAAAATGGCGCGCGGGACTGGCAGACATCTGCCCGGCTAAAAAATCCAGGCCGCAAATGCGGAATAGTCTTTCTGGGTGCTTCCCTCTGCGCCCACCGTCACTCCGTCATAAACCTCAACATCCACACCCAAGAGGGCAGAAGTCACCGGCGACTTAGCATTACGAAAGTACCTACTCCGTTGAATCTCGGCGATAAATGTAAAGATTCCCAGCCCAAACTCAGATCCCGCACTAATGGTTTGCTCAGGCAAGACGAGGGCATCCAAAATGTGGCCCAGATCTGAGAATCCGGAATGCTTCGATTCGAGGTATAGGAGCCATGCGCCCAAGGCCTGCCATTCGAGCCCCAATTGGACCTGTCGTTCCGTGGAGCGCGCACTTAAAAAGCGGTCCTCATATCGAGTTCCTAATAGTCCAAAGCGCAAACCCCAATCGTCGCTCATTAAAAAACGGCCGCGGATGCCAAATGAGCTAGAGAAAAAATCAGAAAGAACTTTGCTGCGCCCAATGGTGGATGCCAAATAGGTACCGCGAAAAAAGTAGTACTGGCCTCCCAAGCTCAGGCCCCAGTAGTCCGAGGAGCTTTCGACTTTCGTATGGGCATAGCCCGCTTTGAGCTGAAGTTTTGGGCTCAGACCTAGGTTAGCTCGTAGGGTTCCCGACGAACTAGCATTTTTTCCGTCGCCTGCGGAAATTTCTAGAGAGCTAGGTCGCTTTCGCAATTCCTCATTTTTCTCGTCGGCCCGAGATTTAAAAGCACAACACAGAAAAACCAAAACTAAGGAGAGCTGAATGGAGAGGCTCTTCAAATCAACAATCATAAAAGCCTCCCCTAACTAAATTCAGTGCTTAGTTGGCTGTAGAATTTTCAACGGAACTTGATGCACCTTCGCTCACCTTATCGGATTGTCCCCGATTTTCACGACGCTCTTCTCTTCGACCTTCACGTCGGTCTTGGCGATTGTCTCTACGCTCTTCCCGACGTTCTTGCCGATCTTCCCTACGCTCTTGGCGATTCTCACGGCGTTCTTGGCGATTCTCTTGGCGGTCGGAGGCGCGTTCCTGCCGATTTTCTCGACGCTGTTCGACGCGCGCTCGATCTCGAGCCTGAACTCCAAAGATAGGCACAAGTGCAAGAATGGCTGTGATGGTGATTTTTTTCATTATTCCCCCTAGGTATGAGATCTGAGTATAAAGGAAGGATTTTCAATGTGCCAAGGGGGAGGGCAATGCTAAAAAATTGGCATCTGCCGGCAGCCTAAAGAGAGAAAATCCATCCGCATCCAAACGAACGATTGACCTTCTAAATCCCGAATCGCAGGAGCCTTGGCTTTAGCTTTCGACCGGCACCCAAATAAGATTCAGCAGCCCACACCGTCGAGGATTTCTCGTCTTTAATGTCCAAAGTTAAGCAGGAAATGGCCCGGCAGCCTTCTATCTTCCCTAGGAGTTTAGGCGAAAGTGCGGGAGGAGGAAGCTCGGGGTCTTCTGGCTTCACCAAGGAAATAGAATAAATCTCCGCGGCCTGGGCGCCCTCCACAGCTATCAACAGCAAAGGATCGGTTTCTCGGTCTACGGCCAGAAGCCCCGTGATGCGATGTTCAAAGGCATGAACCTTTTGCGACTCTTCTTCATGACTCATGGGGTTTCGACGGATGCGGTAAAGCTCCGTAGAAGACTTGGTGGTGGCATAGCACCAGCCCTCGGTATCTGTGGCGGCAGAAAGTTCAAAGGAATCTTCCGGAAACTTCAAAGGTGTGGGCTTGGCTTTGATATCGGTTTGGCCCATGCGCAGCAGGCGCCCATTTTCCCCCACGAACCAGAAGTTACCATCTGTGTCTCGATGAAAGCCTCGGTTAAGACCCAAGTCCTTGCGCAAGGTTTCACGCTTTTCAGAATTCATATAGGGCTCGCGCCAAACCGAAGTCCCATGCAAACCAAAAATGAAATCCCCCAAATGAGCCACATCTAAAATCGCCCCAGGGTCTTTCACCCGACGCAAATTTGTTTCGTCCCCACTCAGTTGCACCACGGAGTGTCGCACATTCGCGCCCATGCCCCCGTCGTTATCCGCAAAAAAATTAAGAAGTTCTTGGCCCGATTTTTTTGTGATGGATCCGCCCGCTAAAGACTGAGCAAAGGTAGGTAGAAATCCGCCATGAATCGCGGCCAAAGCCGTGTCGCCGCTGGTGGTAAATCGCAAGCCACCGATCACACCTAAAAGATCGCCACCCAAGTCATCTTCTAACTTTAGGTCGCTGAAATGAGCTTTTCCATCCTGAAAACGCACCCGAAAAAGAGAGGGCTTTGAAAAAATAAGTCCACAAAGCAAAGAACCATCTTTTTGCATATGAAGAGCGGTGACCACCGGACCTTCGCCTGATTCCAGGGGCTGAGTCGGAACCTCAAAAAAAGAACTTTCCACTGCACTCCTCTCACAAATCAATTTTAGACCAAGGCCTTTAGGGCCTTTATAGTTTTATCCAATTTATCTTGGGCTTCCGATAGTTTCAGCTTCTCTTTGTCCACCACCTCAGGGGGAGCCCGTGAAACAAAACTTTCGTTGGCCAATTTAGCCTGCTGAGCTTTCACCATTTTATCAAGGCTCTCAGACTCTTTTTTCAGTCGACTTCGCTCCTCCTCGAGATCTACCAGGTCCGAAAGCGGAATTCCGAACTCCACGTTGGACCCCGCCTCCAGGGCCCGTACTACGAGAGGTGTGCATCGCAAGGAGCTATCCGCCGACGTAAAGGCTAGCGATTCCACTCTCCCCAGAGACTGGACCAAAGCAAGATTGGCCTCCAATACTTTACGAGAATTGGCCTTGACCGCGGGGGCAAAAATTCGAAGCTTTTTGGCTGGGGGAACCTTGTTCTCCGCCCGCAGGTTTCGCAAAGCACTCACAACATCTTGGACAAAGGCAAATTCGGCTAAGGCATCTGCGTTCGGGAAGCCCTCCCCCAGGGGAAATTTCAAAATAGAGACCGACTCCTCCGCGCCCACGCCCGGCAACTCATGAAAGAGTTCCTCACTCACATGAGGGCAGATGGGATGGAGCATTTTTAAAATCTCGCCCAAGACAAATAAAATAACGGGCTGGGAACTCTCTCGGTGAAGCTTGGCGGCCTCCAAATACCAATCGCAGAAATCATTCCACACAAAGTGGTAAAAAAGGGTGGCCCCTTCTTGCATGCGAAATTCCGACCAAGCCTTATTCAAATCCCGAGCGGTGGCGTCCAGCCGACTGAGAATCCAATCGTCAGCCAGATTCACAGTCTTTAACGGGCGCTCACGCCATTCCACATCCAGCTTACCCATCAAAGCAAAGCGGGTGGCATTCCAAATTTTATTTAAAAAATTTCGGTAGGTATCTAAGGCTTCTTCTGACAATCGCAGATCTCGTCCCTGCACACACAAGGCGTTTAAGGTAAATCGGAGTGTGTCCGCACCAAAGTGCTGAACGATTTCCAAAGGATCTTTGACATTTCCCTTGGTCTTCGACATTTTTTGGCCGTCGGCGTCGCGCACCATGGGATGCAAGTAAACTTTTTTAAAGGGCGGCTGGCCGGTGAATTCAAGACCCATCATCAACATCTTTGCCACCCAAAAAAACAAAATATCAAAACCTGTTTCCATCACCTGAGTGGGATAAAAAGTTTTAAAATCAGCCGATTCTTGTTGGGGCCACCCTAAAGTAGAAAAAGGCCAAAGTGCCGATGAAAACCAGGTGTCCAGAACGTCAGTATCCTGCACGAAATCTGGTTTTTTACATTTGGAACAAGCCGAAGGGGCCTCGAGAGCCACTTCAATATGGGAGCAAGACTTGCAGTGATAAGCTGGGATTTGCTGTCCCCACCAGAGCTGACGCGAAATACACCAATCATGAATATTTTCCATCCAACGCATGAACTGGTTGTGAAATTCGTGAGGCACAATTTCCACCTCGCCGGATTCAACGGATTTTGCCGCTAGAGCGGCCATGCCATCTAATTTCAAATACCATTGTTGGCTGAGATAGGGCTCCACAACATCCCCATAGCGCTCGGCCACACCAACTCGGTTCTTATGCTTCTCCACTTTTTCCAAAAGTCCGGCAGCCTCGAAAGCCTCCACCACTTTTTTGCGTGCCTCAAAGCGATCGAGTCCAGCATAGGCTGCCCCACCCGCCGGCAAACCCGCCACCACCTTGGCCTCTTTGGTAAATATATTAATCCGAGGCAAATTGTGACGAAGACCCAAGTCAAAGTCATTGAAGTCATGAGCGGGTGTGATTTTAACCGCACCCGTGCCAAAGGTAGGATCCACGTAGTCATCGGCCACAATGGGAATTTCGCGGTTCACAATGGGCAATATCAGCTTTTTACCAATGAGGTTTCGGTAACGATCGTCCTTGGCGTTCACGGCCACGGCCGTGTCTCCCAGCATTGTTTCCGGTCGGGTGGTGCTCACTACCAAAAATTTCCCCGATCCATCCGCCAGCGGATACTTTAAATTCCAAAGTGAAGACTCGCGGTCTTCAAACAAAACTTCCAAATCACTTAAACCCGTTTGCCCCTTAGGCGACCAATTGACTAAACGCTCCGCTCTGTAAATAAGCCCACGCCGATGGAGCTCCACAAAGGCATAGCTAACGGCCTTGTTCAACTCGGGCTCCATTGTAAAACGGGCGCGCGACCAATCGCAGCTTGTCCCTAGAGCTTTTATTTGTCCGTAAATACGCGGTTGGTAGCTTTCAATCCACTTCCAACATTCTTTCAAAAATTCTTCTCGGCCGATTTTTTTATAATCCACCCCTTGAGCGGCAAGGTGCTTCACCACCTGCATATTCACGGCGATAGAAGCATGGTCGGTTCCCGGCACGTATAGACTTTCATCGCCTAACATTCGGTGCCAGCGTGTGAGGGTATCTTCCAGGGCCAACATCAGGGCATGGCCCTGGTGCAAAACTCCCGTCACATTGGGAGGCGGCATCACTAAGGAAAAACTTTTTCCGGTGGGATGAGAATGTCGCGCCTTAGCAACCTCCGGCTTAAAAAGCTCAGCCTCTTCCCAAAATTTCTGCCATTTCTTATCGTGAACTACCGGGTCGTAAGCCTTATCCATTGGCTTTGCAATCTAGCAGGCAGCTCCCCAAATCTAAATAGCGTCGAGGATGGCTTTTTGCCGGTTTACACTCTTTGCCTGGGTCTTAATGGCCAGTCCGGCGCGCAGTCCCAACATATAGATACGATTTTTACGGATTCCCGCCGAAGAATCGAGTTCCTCGGCATAGGAAGTGACGTCGAGGTCAAAGAGAGGCAGGATTTTAAGGGTAAGGCCTGCCGTCCAATATCCATGAAAAAAGCCGGCTCGCATATCCACAACCGGAAGGGAAAGATCTGCCCCCAAGAAAACCTTTTTGGTATAAGACAGATTTTTATTGTTCAGCTGGCGCATGTCCCAAAGCAGTGTGGCATCTGCCAAACGACTCGCGAATCCCAGGGCCGTGCCCGTAGACCAGGCCATTTCCTGGGGTGGAGGAGCATCGCTTCCAATTTTTGAATTTCTAAAACGAGTGTCTCCCACATCTTCTAAGGTCGTGCCCAAGGCGTACCAAGAATTTTTTCCCATTTTGCGGCGCCACTGAGTTCCCAAAGTGAGGCCGTAAGCTTCTCCACTTTTTACGTAGTCATCAAGCGTAGAACCGGTACCATTGATCACGGCCCCGCCGGTCACATGAGCGTATACGAAGCGGCGACGCTGGTATCTCATCGAAGCACCGATGGCGAGGTCGGGAATGACCTTCACCGCAAAGCCCGTCAGCAATCCGTAGTCGTTTCGGCCATCGATCTCCAGTTCCGGATTCACGGGATTGCGGTAGGTGAGGTCCAATTTCATGTAGTCCCAGAATCCGGCAGCAAAGTGAGGTATGGCGATGCCAGGAAAGAATCCGCCCTCCAGGCCCAAGGGCTTGCCTAAAAAGGGAGAAAACTTGCTGCTGAGAGAAGCATTTTTATCATCTGTCACATCTTTAAGATTGCTGAAACTGTCTATGATATTTTGGGCTCCGCCCAGCCATGAATTTGCAACGTTCACATTATAAGATTGGGAATGTGCTAAACCTGCCGGATTGTAAAATAATGCCGAGGCATCCGTCACCGCCGCAACACCTGTGTTGCCGCGGCCAAGCAACCGAATGTCTCGAAAGTTGTCTCGCCAGTAGCCTCCACCATTGTAAATCTGAGCTTCGGCCACTCCGATATTCAGCAGAAATAGCAGCCCAAAGGCTCTTAGGGAGTGACGGCCGCGCAAACGCCCCCCTGACCCAGCCCTATTCCAGTGGCATCGTTAAGGGTGCTCCGCACACCCAAACACCCCACATCGTTTGGAGTCGCAACACAAGGAGGTGCCGTGAAGGCTAAACCGGCAGGTAAAGAATTGATTTTATCCAAAAGAGTGGTGAGGCCCGTTCCCGAAGCGGTCACTCGAGTGGCCGAGTCGATAATGCGAGGGACACTGCTATAAAATTTATTAACCACGGAATTAGGCACCCCGGTTGAAGCGCCGGCAAAATCCTGAACCGTATGGCAGCCGGTAAAATTGGCGCGAAGACCGTTATAGGCGAGGGCGTAAATATTTAGATTCACCCCAAAACGGCTCAAGTATAAAAATAGTGCAAAAAAGTTATGGTCGGAACTTCGGCCCGCCGCACGGTCGTCGATTTCCTCCAGCAAAGCCACCGCACTCTCTATATCTGCCACATCGTCGGCGTCGGCACCCTCGAAGCGCTCCGCCATGATTCGCAAAATGCCTTTGCTACTGGAGTCGGACGCAATTTTGTCTACGATGTCGAGGATGCGAAGACCCGCGCGGCCCGCATACGCCATACTCGCCAGATAAAGAACCTCATCGCTACGATCACGCGCGAGCACTGCGGTGATACTAGTAATCGCCGAATCAAAATCTCTTTGATCCATAAATTTTTTGGTTTGATCAATGAGGTAGCGATTGGATTTTTTATCGGCAAAGTCTTCTGTAATATTTCCACAAGAAAGCAAAGTGAAGAGCCCCAACACAGGCATCACTCGTCTCATCACCCGTGTGAACTTAGAAGTTAAGAACATACCTACCCACAACCTTTCTGTCGTCGACGCGACGGCCGCCAAAGCCTACGTCTTCGCCGAAGGTGGTCACTTCCACTCCCGACACTCCTACGTGCACACCCAATCCCGCGGTCCAATAGCGCCCCTGATTGATCCCACCGCGCAAGAAGAATGCTTCGCGAAAGTTCAGTTCAAAGCCACCATGCAAATGGTGGTTGATACCCCGCGAATTCA
The DNA here is from genome assembly GCA_964477895.1 of uncultured Bacteriovoracaceae bacterium. Classification (GTDB taxonomy): domain Bacteria; phylum Bdellovibrionota; class UBA2428; order UBA2428; family UBA2428; genus CAYZFQ01. Next base: position 309,141 of record CAYZFQ010000002.1, read on the forward strand.
ATCGCGAGACATCTTTGAGCTCACCCGATAGAAAAGTCTTCACTCCACGAGCGTGTTTGTTTTGAAAAGAGAAGCCCACGTTCACCTTCTGGCGAATCGGCGGAGGCGCACCATCCAAGGCTTGGTTGGTCGTGAAAAGCATCCGACGTTCGCGAAAAATCGTGCTGCCAATGTCCTGCACCGCGACCCCGAGAGTGGGCAAGCCAATGGTGGGGGAAGTGAGCAGAATTCCCGCATCAAAGCCGTAGCCGATCCCCTCTCTCCATTGGTTCGAATAGCTAAGAGAGCCGCTGCCATATTCCGCGGGCGTATAACTGCGATTGATTTCCGCGCGATCGAGAGCCTTCCCCCCTACACCCACCTTAAGAATTCCCCCAAAGAAGGCCGCACCAAGGTGAGCGTAGAGACCCAAGTCATTATAGGCAAAAAGATTTAGATTTCTCGTGTTAGCGTCCACGTGGGCTTCGGTTGCGTTGCGTGCGATGGCACCCAAAGAAAAGTTTTTCACCAGAAACTGCGGTAAGAAAGAAAAGCCCAAACTGTACGGTGTATCGGGATGAGCCGCCACCTCAGCAATCATCGCATCCATCTGGCCTAAACTGCTGCGCTGGGAAGATAAAAAACTTGCCGTACCTAAAGAAGTGGATCCTTCAATATCGAAAACTTTGAGCTGTGCCTTGTTACGTTTAGCGACACCCGCCGGATTATAATACACAGCCTCGTATCCCACGTCATAGGCCGTGTAAGCATCTCCCATTCCCAGAGCCCGCGAAGCCTGGAAAAAATTTCGCTCGCGCGCTTGGGCCAACGCGGCGGCGCTACTCAAAAAAATGAGCAAAAATAAAAAGAACCGGCTACAAAACACTCCTCAGCTCCATCACAAAGGACCGAGCTTTCCGCTTGCTGTTGCCCTCGCCGAGCAATTCCGACACACTCGCTACTTCAGTTTCAAATCCAGGGAATCGAAAAGACAATCCCCCAGAAAGTTCTTTTGCTTTCACGCCTACGCTAAAAGCCAACCAAACCGGTAGCCGCATTTCATAACTCGCGGCGATTCTTTCAGATGCGGAAATCCTCCTTGTCCACTCTCCATATTCTATACGGAGTGCCGAGCGGATGCCGTCTCGAAAATTTGGCAGTCCAAGACCCATGCCAAATATTTGGTTATTGGGAAGATAAGAAAACTTCCTACCCGTGGAAGCTTTGTCGCCGATCGAATAGGCCGTGGTGCCAATGTCACGCCAAACGAATCCCAACTGCAAATGCCAAGCGCCAAGGCTTTGACGAGGCACGGAATAGAGAAAACCGTAGTCGGCCCCAAAGGCCACAGCACTTCGCTTGCGATCAGCGTCTCGCAAGGTCGTGGTCGCCACCGCAGCCGGCGCTAGTTCAAAGTCATCCCCCTGCCGAAAAAGACCCTTAAAATTAATTCCTAAATCAAAACTTCCGAAGCGATCGGACTCATAAATGGGTCCACCCGAGGCCAGTTCCAACCCCAGGTTTCGGTGATAGTCGTAGAATAAGTTTCCATTGGACTGTAGAAGAGCCCGACGGCTTTGACCTAAGTGCAGCGAGAGCCCTAACTCTTTCCGAATCAAAGAGGTGGAGGCCACGGCCTTAGACCTTTGCTCTTGATCGCGACTATTCTCCAACGCGGCGGCGAGATCACTCGACATTTTATATCGGTTGCTCAAAGCATCGGAGAAGTTAAAGACTCCCCCACTCCCATAGCCCTGAATTCCCAGGGGAATGATTCGGCCCCGTTCTTCATAAATAATAGAGAGGAGGGCGGGATTGCTGTGAATAAAGGTAGCATCCACCGCATTTCGGCGAGACCATGGTGGAAGATCTGCAGCGATAGGGTGGGTGACCCCGGTGCCCGCACGAGCCAAAACTTGAGTGCTAGGATTTAATCCACTCCATTCCGTTCCCTCGGCCCCCACAGGGCTCGCTCCTAAAAAACCGAGACACAATCCCGCGAAGGCCTTCCAAGGTCCCAATTGCATTCTATCGAGTATAACCTAGCTTCGAAATAAGAAGACCGATCCGCTCATGTCCTGCAGGATTGGGATGGGTATTGTCTCGTTGCATTAAGTCGAGATAGCCCCCACTGCGATCTCGCTTTTCAATGGGGTCACGAATCACCCCATCTCGATCTAAAGTTTTAAGCCGAAACTGGTAGGAGGCCAGGCTTTCACCCGGCTGGTACCTACACTCGTTCACATCCGTCACCCCGTTACGATTGTTGTCCATGTCATCGCAGTTCAAATCCGCAAAGGCATCGGCCACCTTATATCCGTATCGTTCCGCAGCTTTCTGAATGTGATAGTTCGCTTCAATCATATAAGGCAAAAAGACCTCATGAGCCGAACGATTTAAAAACAAGCAAGTTTTCTCACGATATTCATTCATCAAGGGATAATACATATTCACAAATCGAACTTTCCCCCCAGGCTTTTTATTGGTCGCTAAAAAATTTGCGATGTTTTGGAACTGTGTCTTGACCATGTCTGTTTGCCGGCGCCAAACGGACTCCAAACAGAAATCACCTCTTAGAATTTTTAGAAAGTCATTCCCGCCTCCATTGACGATCACATAGTCAGAGCGGGAAATCTCCTCCTGATTTTTAGTGATTTCGCGATAAATCTGGGAGGACTCGTGCCCGGCATGGGCATCATTCCAACCCCTAACGGCCACATTCGTAGAGGAACTCAGCGCCTGGGAGAAGTACACTCCGTAAGACCCTCCTCGAACACCGCAAAAGATACAAGCACTATTAAATCCCGAGGCAATCGAATCACCATAAAGGGCGACTTTGGCCGAACCCACGGCCCCCGCTCGGTCCACTTCAAAACGGCGACCTGCCCAAACGGGTAGTGATAAGAACGCTACAAATAAAGTGCTGCTTAATTTTTTGCCATTCCCCATATCTCAAGGGTAAGCGGCGATAACGACTTTTATGATGCCAATGATTTGTCTTGCATTGATTCAGTGCCAAAGGGAATTAAGATTCTGAATTCCGTTCCACAATTTTCAGCGGGACTTTGCACGCTTTTCACTTCAATTCGCCCCCCGTGCTTTTGAACAATTCCGTAAACAATCGAAAGACCTAGACCCGTGCCTTTGCCAATTTCTTTGGTAGTAAAAAAGGGATCAAAAATTTTTGACAGGTCTTCTGATGCGATGCCGCGTCCGGAATCCTTAATTTTTATTTCAGCCCACGCGGCACCTTCAATTTCAATCTGCTTCGTCAAGATTTCCACACGGCCCCGTCCCTCGATGGCCTGGAAAGCGTTGGCTAAGAGATTCACAAAAACTTGATTTAACTGGTTGGGGTAACAAGAGATGCGCAAACTTTCGCAAAGTTTCCATTCAAGAGTGATGCGATCTCTCCATTCATGCTGCAAAAGTTTAACGGTGTTACGAAGGAGCTCATGCAAATCTTTCTCTTCCAAACTGGCCTGATCCAATCGAGAAAAATTGCGGAGTCCTAGAACAATATCTTTAACTCGAATGCTGCCCTCTAAAGACGACTGGGAAATGTCGCGCAAGTCGACCAAAAGCTGTTGCCACTGAATATCTTTTAAAAAATTCTGCAAAGCCACTCTCTCTCCCGGCGGGAGACGAGGCTTCACTTGCTCCAGAAACTCATCCAGCCTCTCAAAATCACGCTGGTACTCCCGCAGTTGCGACATGTTAGAGTAAATAAAAGCAATCGGATTATTCAGTTCATGAGCAACCCCCGCCACGAGTTGCCCGAGCGAAGAAAGCTTGGCCGATTGCACCAACTGCTCCTGGGCTAATGAGAGCTCCTGAAACTTTTGCTCGAGTGCTCGCTGCGTACTTTGCACTTTTAGGGTCATCTCATTAAATTTTTGAGTGAGATAAGCCATCTCACTTTGGGCCAAACCCTGCACGGGTTCAACCCACTGGCCCTCTTTCATTCGAGTCACGGCCTCGACTAAGCGAGAAATGGGCTCGGTCACCTTGGTAGATACGAGCCAGGTAGCCAGTGTGACGGCCAAACCTAAAATGACGGTAAAAATCCCCATGCCTACTAAATTTTTTCGCTGCAAGTTTTCTGCTTCCACCCGGGAAACCCCCACTCCCACCCAAGCACTGAGACGATGATCTTCTTTCTCTAGAGGGGCCAAATAGAAGGAAAAGGCCTTCCCCAAGAGGGGACGAGACTGGGGTCTGGAGGAATCAAGCTGGAGGGGATCACCCACCCATTTGCGATAGTCAAAAGAGGCAGCCAGGAAGTTGCCTTCCGGCGACATGATAAAATTTTCCGTGCCGTGAATCTTGGAAAGTAGCGCCATCTTAGGAGAGTCTACCGAAAACTTTGCCGCCACGAAGTTGATCCCGCCTTTGAGCTTTTTGCTTTTGACGGCACGGTAGAAAACAAAGTCTACCCGAAGCTTTCGGTAAACTGTCTCTTTGACGGACCACAGCTCCCCCCGACTTAAGAAACTGCGAAAACTTCGACCCATGCGTTTTTCCTGAGCACTCTCGAAGCGGGAATTCAGTGAAAAGAAACTTTGGCTGGCGGGATTGCGAGAAATTCGACTCCGCAGGGAGAGCGAGCCTTTGGGGCCCGTACTTTCCAGATCGAGGAGCGTTTTGAGACGGTGAGAGAGCTCCCGATCCGAAGGGGCCGCCAGATTTTTCACGAGTCGCCCCTCGGAATCGTAGATTTTCACTTCGTCAAAGAGCGATTTCTGGAACCACTCTGGACTCAAGGAGATGGGCATTTCCTTGATCGAACGGAGAAGCTCACTATCAATTTTTTCGAAGTCTAAATTGAGAGCCAAAAGTTCCGGACGAGCTCGTCGCAAAATTTCTTGCTCCACGGCACGACCCAGCAAAAAGTTACCCCAGAGCGCTAAGGCCACGAGCGGTAACACCGCCAGAGGCACAAAAACGGCGACCAAATAGCTGCGCAAACTGAGGGGCTTTTTCACCCCTTCTCTTCGTCAAAAAACTGACAAGTCTTGAGCCCTCAGCCCTGGCGTGGCGCGTTATCCTCAGTAAGAAGAGCGCACTAATAAAAGGCAGACTCCAGCCACAACGAGGCTTATAAAAAGAGCCTTGCGGAGGGAAAACCTTTCGGTGCGCATGACCAAGGCTACCGGCACGACTAAAACAGGGGCCAAACTGGAAAGGGCTGCACCTATCGCTAAAGGCGCATGACTCATTCCATATAAAAAGAAAAATGTCCCACCAAAGCCTTCTATGAAAAAAACCCAGAAATATTTCTTGGTAAATTTTAGCGGTAAAAATATAGATCCACGGTCGCCGATAAGGCGCCCCACCAACGGTGCAAGGAGCAAAACAAAAAACATTCTAAAGCAATTTCCTAAGGCTGCGCTCATCGGCACTCCCCCTCGATTGAGAGCATAGGCATTGAGGGCCCACATCCCCGAAGCAAAAACGGCCAGGCAAAGTCCTATGTCCTTACGCTTGAGTAAACTGCGACGTCCTGTATCTTCCCCATCCGAACGCGGGGCCACCTGCGTGCATAAAATCACCCCGACGGTCCCCGCCACCACGCAAATTAGTCCCAGAATTCCAAAAATATTCATCCCCCCACCCTTGGCCGAATAATCCGCCAAAGCCGTCCAGAGGGGATAAGTTGAGGCAATCGCGAGAGCTCCCGAAATTCCTAACGAGCGTGTACTCCACAAAAAAAGCACATCTCCCAGAGCATAACTGGCGATAATACTCACAGCTAACCAAGCGATGGCATCCGGGGGCGCCGCATGAAAAGCCGCGAAGGCTCCCGAAAAACCACCAGACTGCCAAATGAGAATTAGGAAAAATAACGGCAAAGAAAGCAGGGCCCGCATACAAGCAATTTGAAAGGCGGGCTGAGTGCGCGAAATCACGGCATAAGTCGAAACACCCAAGGCCCAAGTACACGACGCCATGAAGGAAGAAAGAATTCCAAGCTCTTCGGTGCTCACACCCTACCTTGTAGCAGGATCACAACAAATCATCAGCAAAGCACTTTTTAACTTCAATAACTTGCCGGTGATTCATGGCCTTGCCGGGGTCGGACTCAGACGAGAAATAGAAATTGGCGCTCAGTGCCATGGGTTTCTGCAATTCCCATGGCGTGTAGTGAACGAAAACACTTTCCACATTCTCCCAAGCTTTTCCAATACTCACTTCGATCTGCAAATGGCGATTAAAGCGATATTCTAGTTCATGCTTTCCAATATTCAGCTGAGATTTGGCTAGGAAAGCTCGGTCGGCCACGGAGCGTTGAACTTCAGGACTTTTATTCTCGAAGTAATCTACCCTTCCGCTCTTGGATTTTTTTAAAGTGGCCAAACCCGCTTGGACTTTGTACCGACGCATGTCTTCATCTTTGCTCTTAAAGCAAAAAGGTTTGGGGCCAAAGCTGTGTTGCCAAGTCGCTGGGTTAAAGTCCCCTCGGAAAGTAGGAACAAAATGAAGAGGGGAATCAGGAGAAGTTTGCTGGGCCCAGTCTTTAACCACTTGAGACATCAGTAAAGTACGAGCCTCTTTCACGGACACGCGCAAGAGTTGCTCCACAGATACTATAGAATTTTCAGCCTTCAAATCACTCAACCTGCGCCTGCAGTCGGGATGGCGTTCTTCACTGAGGGCCAAGCAGCGAGCACGGTTCACAAGCAATAAATCAAAATCCCGGACAGTGGACTCCGCTAAGAGCTTGGGGTCGGCTAAAAACTTAAGGACCTCAATTTTGCTGAGGTCTTTTTCACTAAAACCCATCACAGACTTTGAAAGTGCTAAGAGTTTTCCACTTTGGTCGAAAATGGGAAGACCTCGGGTTTCGGGAAACTTGGAATCATGGCACCCGGCCACACCCAGCACGGGGGCCTGAGAATTTAGACTGGGCAAATGCCAACTGCGTTCCACAATTTGACATTCTTTTTCTTCAAAAGACCATTTTGTATCTGTATAAGCCATGCGCAAACTTCGTACGCGCAAGCCATCGCTCACTTCATCGCGATTTAAGACCAAAGGGCTACGTTCCACGGATTTTTCCAGTTTCAAAATCACAAAGTCGTGGGCAAACGGAAAATCCTTGTCGGCCGGACGCACGGCACTCAATGAGAGAATTTCGCTCACGGGCAGAGTCTCGGCCGAGTAACTTCCAATGGCTGGAAAGTGCATTCGCATACGAAGCCCAAGGGAGGCTTCGCTGATTGTCATATCCGGAGCCAAGCACCCAACGGACGTGGCCACTCGATCCGCACTGAGTAAAACCGCCCCACAGTATGAAACCTTGGCTGGAATTTCCTGATTCCAAGTGGCTAAGACGCCAACTGCCGGGTGGCAGAACTTTGCTTTTTCAGAAGTGCCGCAATCGATGCGGTTCTCCGTAAGGTCCGCTGGGGGAGATTGCCAAGTTGGTTTTTTGCTTTCGGCTTGCGCGTTCGAGGCGGAATCATCCGCGGCCAATCCCGGATTCATAGCTGGGGAATGTTCTCGCACTTCGCTAAGAGAATGAGGTGGCACAGAGATGCGATCTCGATCGCCACCTGAGCTCCGAGCTTCCATCGCAGTCTTGTCGGGGGCACAAGCAGCTAAGGCCAAAAGTAAAAGGCAATTCACGGACTTCATCACGACAATAAAATGCAAGGCTTATGCCGGGCTAAGGGGCTAAAAGCATTCAAGCGGAAGCTCTCAATACGTATAAGGATTGGACAGCCTGTTGGCAAAAAAGGGAGGTTTTTTGACTTCGACCTTCCGAAAGGAAGGAGCTAGAATTATAAAACATGCCACGTCTTAGAAATTCCATCCCGAAGATTCGCCTGATCATTTCTTTTTCTCTCGTGGCTCTGCTTTCAAGCTCTTGTCGCTTTGCGGGAGTTTGCACCTCGAGCGCTGAAGAATGTCAGCGGGAAGAAGCTCAGTGGAATGGCGAAAGCACCACGGGGGACTGCACCAACGGTGCGCTCAAGGGACGATGGGGCATTAATGATTCCTACATTACATTTAAAAGTGACTGTAGTTTCGTATCCAACCGCTGCACTAGTATCACTGGTTCCTATGCTTACACGAGTTCGGCGACTCTTCTCGACTTCGACCTAAGTACCTCGAGCGACACTACACTTTGCCCTCTCGCCAACTACACTTGTACCGTGTCAAAAAGCGGAACTCTTCTCACTCTAACTTGCTCCAAAGCATCCGACGCCACTGCTACTAAAATCATATTTACCGACTACACCTTTCAAACAGCCACCGTGGATTAACAAGGACTTAGAATCAGCCCCCCAATCCTCCGTCCGAAATTCGGGAAAAAGTCCGAATTTCAGGACTAAATTTCATGAAAAACCCTAGTAAATTAATTGCTTAGCCCTTAGCGTTATGGAATAAATGGCAAAGAAATTCCCACAATGAAATTTATAAAAAAGGCTTTTTTTTTCTTAGTCCTCATCACGAACAGCGCCACTCTTTGGGCCCTGCCCATCATTCGAATGAACGTAGATGCATTGCCCTACACACTGGAACCTTCCAAAGTTGCCGACACCATTGCGGCCTGGGTGATGGACCAAGTGGGACAACGATTGGTCAACACCGAAGCCTCGGGTGTGGTCTCTGGCAGCCTCGCCAAAAAATGGGAGATATCCGCAGACGGCCGTCTCTATATTTTTGACCTTGATCCCGGAGCCAAATTTTCAGACGGCAGCTCGGTCACAAGCCAAGACATTATTCGGACCTTGGAAAATGTGAAAAAGAACTTTACGCGGGGTTATGTGTCCCACTTCACAAGTCAGATTCAAAACCTCAAAGCCCTCTCGCCCACCCGGCTTCGTATCCAACTTAAAAAACGCCAACCTGCCTTTTTAGCGGTACTTTCAGCTCCCATGTTTACGGTTTCCAAAACTTGTGGAGCCATTCCCTGTTTCAGCGGAGCCTTCGATATTGTGGCCCACGAAAAAGACAGCTTAGACTTGCGTCGGCGCCACGACGGCCAAACTTTTCGCCTCCAACAACTTTCATTTGAGGATGCCGAGGACAAATTTAAAAAAAACGAACTGGATATCTTGCGAAGCTATAGCCTCATGCACCTGAGCCGGGTCCGCGCAGCCTCTACGGAAAAAATCGTGGTCAATGATGAACGCAGTTACTTTATCGCTTTGAACTCGCGATCCCCCCTCTTTAACACCTCAGCTAAGCGCGCTGATTTTGTGGCTAAGATAAATTTTACCGAGCTCAAGAAAAATTTAAAGGATCTGAATTTAGAATACAGCCCCTCTCTAGTGGCGCCCTCCTTTTCCTTAGGTAAAAGCTTTGATGAAAGTGTCCACTCGCATCCGCCGACTTCGACTTTTAAATCTCCTCGATTGCCCGTTTTCGTCTCCCCCCTTGAGCAAGAATTGGGTCCCCTCACTTCTGCCATTTTTAAAAATATTCCCGTTAAGCTCGAGAACTTGCCCAAGAATGAGGCCATCAAACGCTACCTAGATAAAACCTACGACGGTGTCGTTATGGGCTTTGGGGCCAGCGTCAAAGACTTTGAAATTTTCTCCATTTTTTTCCACTCCACATCCCTATTTAATCTGGCGCAGGTGAACTCCAAGACCGTAGACAAGCTCTTTCAAAAATCTTGGAACGAAGAGAACCCCAGGGAGCGCTTCAAGTATGTAGAAGATGTCTTAACCCTCAATCAGAAGCAACATTGGTATCTTCCTCTAGCTCACTCTCCATTGATATTTGCTTTGGCTCCGACTTTAAACATCGAAGGGAAAACGATGGGTCAAGACCTCTTTGTTCCTTCCTCTAATTTGGATTTGGAAAAAATCTCACGGAGGTCTTCCCAGTGAAAACTTTGTCGGCCCGCGCGATTATTGCCAGCCTCACCATCACCACCATCCTCATCTTTCTCTTCGGAAGCAGCGTCCTCTGGCTGCGAGTCAATCGCAGTGTAAAAGTGGCCGCAGCACACCAGGAAGCGCAACTTTTGGGCCGTTCCTTGAATGCGCTATTGGCCAATGAGCTTTTAACAGGAAATTTGTTTTCCGCTTCGGAACGTTTGAAATTCATGGTTAGCAGCACCCGACTTAACGATTTTTGCGTGGAAGTGAGCAACCGCGAGAAAATCATGGTCCTTGAGTACAGATCTTCGGGTGCTTGCTCGTCTCAAGGGGAGGCCCTGGAAATACAAGAAAAAGTGCTCTTTAATAACTCGGGTGCGGAAGCGGCCTACATCATTTCCATCCGTTACTTACCCAGGACCTTCCAATCTTCTGCAAGAGAACTTTTGTCTCTCCTTAAACCCACATCATTGGGACTCATTCTTTTATTTTTGTTTTCCATATTGATCCCACTCTTTTTACTATGGCGATTTGGCAATTGGGTATTTCGAACGGCTACCCGCATCGTTGAGGGGCAAAAAGATGCACGAGCTCCCCGCCTTGGGACTTTTGAAATTCAAGAACTCACGAGCATTTGGAAAGCCCAACAAAAGCTCAACAATTCCATCCAAAGCCATGCCGTGAAGGCCATGGCCTCCCAAGTGGCTCACGACATTCGCTCGCCGTTGGCTGCCTTAGACAGTGTAGTGGGGAACCTGGACCAGTTTCCCGAGGAAAAGAGACTTATCGTGCGCAACAGCGTGGGCCGAATTCGCGACATTGCCAACAACCTTTTGCAAAAGCAGGTGCTGGATCTTTTGAGCTCCGACAACTCCCGATCCACCGTATCGCTGCAGTTTCTCTCAAACTTAATCGACCCTCTCATCAGCGAAAAACGTACAGAGTTTCGCAGCAAAATCAACGTGGATATTGAATGGCATCTGGGAGTGGGTTCCTATGGCGCTTTCGCGGAAGTGGAGGCCATGGAATTTCGGCGCCTCCTTTCGAGCTTGATCGATGATGCTGTAGAATCCTTGCCCAACCAAAAAGGTCGGGTCCGCATTTCTCTGGAAGCCTCAGAGCTCAGCGACATTGTGCAAATCCAAATTTCTGATAACGGACCCAATATTTCTTTAAAAAACGAGAGAATAGTCAAAGCCCAGCAAAAGCTCGCCTTGTGGAGGGGGCAAATCACGGTCAAATCAGAAGGGGCGGCTGGCACGAGGGTCCTTCTGGAGCTACCAAAGAAAGATCCCCCCACTTGGTTTGTGAGTAAAATTTGGATGGAACGCAAATCCCGATTGGTCATTGTGGATGATGACTCGAGCATTCACAGCATTTGGCGCGGTCGATTTCAGAGCATGAATGCCTCGGCGCAAACTGAGCTTGTGCACCTTTCCACTCCCGAACAATTTACCGACTGGGTGCAGACCCACCCCGAGGGACTGCCCACTCTCTTTTTAGTAGACTATGAATTTTTAGGCTCCGAGAAAAACGGATTGGATTTAATCCAAGATCTAAAAATTGCTGAGCGTTCGATTTTGGTCACAAGCCGCTTTGACGAAAGACACATTCTGAGTCGATGTGAAGACCTCGGAGTGCGCCTTATCCCCAAAGGTATGGCAAGTGCTGTCCCCATCGAGATCACGGCCTTGGTAGCGGACCCTGTGGATGCCGTTCTCATCGACGATGACCCCCTCACCCTAGCTTCGTGGAAAATGGCGGCCGACTTACAACATAAAAAAATTCGCTGCTTTGCTGAACCCAATGAGTTCATTGCCAAACAAGGAGAATTTTCTAAAGACAGTCCGATTTATATCGACGTCAATTTGGGACGAAACATTTCTGGAGTCGATGTGGCTAAAAGGGTTTTTGCCTTAGGCTTTCGAAACCTCTACCTCTCCACAGGGTATTCGGCCTCCGATTTTAGCGAATTAACGTTTTTAAAGGGAGTGGTGGGGAAATCCCCACCCTTTTAGTTTTGTAGAGAGTCGATATATTTCAAAAAGCCCTTAGTACTCGGCGCTTGTCCCAAAAATCTTCGCAGACTTTCTTTGGTATCCACCATTTTCCCCGTCTCTAGAATATTTTTTCGGTAAGAAGCCCCTGTTTTAGGGTTCAACAGTCCCTCTTTTTGAAAGCGCGTGAACATCTCATGAGAAAAGGCTTCCGACCAGGTGTAGCCGTAGTAACCCGCATCATAGCCGCCCATGCTATGAGAGAAGGTGGCCGGGAAAAAGCCTTCTTTCATGGGTTCAATGCCCGACAAATCCCGAAACACTTTAAGATAGACGGCCTTAGGATCCACCACTCCTGAGGCTGTGTGAATCTGCATGTCGTAGAGCGCGAAAATAAGTTGCCGCGTGTAAAAATAGCCCTTGCCGGCATCTCGAGATTTCAAAAGATTTATGAGTTGATCTTGAGGCAATTTTTCGGAGGGACGCAAATAATGAGAAGAAATCTGCGAAAGAATCTTTGGATCCCAAACCCAGTTCTCCAACATCTGGGAAGGGGCCTCGACAAAGTCTTCTGCCACGGACGTTCCTGAGAGGCTGGCGTATTTAGCGCGCGTTAAAACCTGATGAACGATGTGCCCAAACTCGTGGAAGAAAGTTTCCACGTCGTCTTGGCTCAGCAGGGCGGGCCGCCCCCCGCCTGGAGGTTGAAAATTGGCGGCGATCGCTGATATCGGCTTCACATAGCTTCCGTCTTTTTCTCGTCCCATTCGGAAGGGAAAAGCCGCCGCATGTCCATACTTGCCTTCGCGGGGATATAAATCCATAAAAAACCACCCCACCGTATCGCCCTTGCCGTGGTTTGAAATTTTATAAAGCTTCACTCCGGGCGCCCAAACATCCACATCTTTCATCTCTACAATGTCGATGCCAAGAAGTTGGGAGTAAATTCCAAAGATGGCGTCGATGGTGGGGTCCGCGGGAAAATACTCCCGAATTTTTTCCGCATCGTAGGCAAAATCTTGGCGTTTTAAATTTTCGTCGTAGTATTTCAAGTCCCAGGCATGGAGTTCAGGGTCCTGGGGCTCCCAAACTTTTTTCAGGGCCCGCATGCGATCTACCCGACGGCGATTGGCCTGCGCCACCTTGGTGCGCAGCCCATTGAGAAAGCCCATCACCTCAGCAGAACTCTTGGCCATTCGCCCTTGAATGCGATAATCGGCCCACGTTTTGTAGCCCATTCTCTTGGCAATTTCCGCTCGTAGGGCCACGGCACGGGTGATCAGGGGCATATTGGCGCTAGCGGCGCGACTGTCCCAGGCCAAAGCCAATTTGCGCCGAGTCGCACTGCGCTTGGCATTTTCAATGATGGCCGAGTAATTGGCGCCGTTGAGGGGCACAAAAACTCGCCCCTCTTTTACTTCGAAATTTGCAAAGTAGGATGCCGGTACGCCTTCAAGTTCATCCTTAGTAAAATCTACTACCGTTTTATCGGCATTGAGGTTGCTTGCAAAATCTGTAGATAGCGCACTCAGTTCCGCTTTGAGTTTTTTGACCACGGCCAATTGATCATCGGGCAAGTGTAAACCATTTCGCTCAAAGGCCAGAATGGTTTCGCGATAAAGAACCTTTTCATCCGGCCCCGACACTTTAGATTTTTTAAGAACAGCATAGAGATCTTTACGAGTGCTTAATTCAACGGCAAAGAGAGAAGCCCGCTTCTCACATTCTTGAGAATCTTTGCGAAGCTCGGCATCAGGTGAAAAGGCGTAAAGTTGCTGCAAAGGGAATTGCTCTTCCATAAAGTTTGCCACAGCATTTTCATAGCGCAGCAGGGAAGATAGGCCCTTGGATGAGGGATTTTTTACGATTTCATTCACCGTATCGTCCATTTTCTTGATCGAGGAGTTGCAAAGTGCCAGTAGCTCACCTTTGGCATAGCGAAAACGAAAAATTGTTTCCCGAGTGTCACCTGCGCTCGTCATTTTTTTAGAATGCGAGCATGCCATAAGCAAAGTCGCGAGTGAGAACACCAAAGATCTAAAATTCATACGCCCCCCAAAGCGTATAGACTATACGAGACCCGCCTTAATATCTAGGCAGCCCGCGAGGCACGACCCACACGCTGTAAATAATCCATGCGGCGCAAAAGAGGAGCCAGCTCCTCCATGTAGCCCAGGAGGTCGGCCGCCAACTGCTGGGTCTCAGGGCCCCAGGCCATCTGAGAGTAAAGATTCACATAGAGTGTGATTTTATCGCCTGTAAAAACCGGGATCGAAGCCACTGCCGCAAAAATCTCGCCAGCTCTAGATTTTGCCTTTTTTAAATCATTTATTACAAATGCTTGGCCCCGCAGGGACTGCTGTAGGGTTTCCGGCAATTCTCGGGTACCGTGAGTTTCGGGCAAAAATTTTTGCGCCGAGGTGTTGATGAGTTCATGGCAGCGCTGAGGAGGGAACTGTATCGAGGGATCCTCTGTGCCCAGTGAGCCCACAACCAAAGCCAGACTCTCTTTCTGTTCTTCAAGGACCTGGTTAAAAATTTCCTGAAGCCGCGCTTTCAAAAACTGCAAGCTTGAAGTGGCGACCTCAAGTTCTTTTTGACCAAGTTTGGGCCAATTTCGGCGCAAACGAAATTTGATGTCGGGCGCGAGGAATGTGAGTGCTTCGTCCACATCAATTTTCAGATGTTTTTTTAAGGTGAGCGCGAGGTATCCCGCCAAAAATGGGTAAGTGAGAACCTCAGCCACTTTAAGATCTGCGCACTTTTGAAGAAAAGTTTTCTGGGGGCTACGAGTGGCCACAACCCAAGGACAAGTGGACTCACCCCGACATTGAGTCAGGTTCCGCAAAGTTTCTTCGTTTGATTCATGAAATAAAAAAACCAGAGCGCAGTCAGCGGCCTGGCTCAGCTCCTCGAGCTCCTGCCAGTTTACAGCTGCTTCTACACGATAGCCTTCTTTCTCAAAGCCGATTTTTAAAAAACGAAAGTCCTCATTCTTAAGTCCAAAGAAGACCAAAAGTCCTTTTGTATTGGGATTGTGCACCAAAGAAGATATCGGAGTTTCCATCCCCACTCTTGAGTCTTTGCTGTAATTTCGGCTAGTCTACGAAGGTGATCCCGTCAGGATATTGACACCGAAAGGACCTCCCATGAAAATCATTCAATCTCGAGACCGAGGCCTGAGCAAAACGGCCTGGCTTCATAGCCAACACAGCTTTTCCTTTGGGGATTACCTCAATCCTGACCTGCGCAATTTTAGCGTCCTTCGAGTGATCAACGAAGATCGGGTAATTGCAGGAGCGGGTTTTCCGGCCCATTCCCACAAAGACATGGAAATTATCTCCTTAGTCCGCGAAGGCGTGCTCGAACACAAAGACAGCTTGGGCACGCACTCGCGAATTCACCCGGGAGAAATCCAAATTATGAGTGCGGGCCAGGGCATTACCCATAGTGAGTGGAATCCCGACCCCAAAAACGAAGTGCACTTTTTACAGATTTGGATCATGCCCGCACAAAAGAATTTGCAGCCCGGCTATGCTCAAGTCCGCTATACTGACCCTAAAGAGGGACCCGCTCTTTTGGCCGCCCCCACTCCGCAAGCCAATACGGTGCCGGTGCACCAGGACATGCGCCTTTGGCTTATCTCTGGAGAAAAGCCCGAGATGAAAAGTCTTGGCCTAAAAAGTGACCGACCCCTTTTTATACAAATTTTGGAAGGCGAAGTGACGGTGGGGGGACATGCTCTTAAGCGCGGAGACGGCGTAGGTTTGAATGGGGCTAAGGAATGGGCCCAAACCGAAATTTCAAATTCAGCCCTCTTTCTTCTCTTTGACCTCCCTTCGGTATAAGATCCCAATATGAAATTTAGACTTTTTGCACTTTTTCTACTTCTTGCAATCGCGGGCACCATTGTGGTGATTTTTTACCCCTATATCTTTTCAAAAAGGGTGCGCGGAGAAATTGTCAATGTTCAGCGAGTAGCCCCGGCTGAGGCCATTATCGGCACGGGGGGCAAGGGCGTAAACAACGACTTCTTCTCCTTTGCTATTGCTGTAAGAGACGAAAAGTCACAAGAAATTTTCACCGCCAGCTCGGATGATCGCCAGTGGGCTGTGGCCGAAACAGGCAAATGCGTGGAAACCAAAATATTCCCTTACCCACCCTGGAACTTGGGTGCGGGGGGGACTTACCACAATGCCCGACTCATCAAACTTTACGACTGTCCCACTCGCTAACTTTTTAGAACTATTAAGTCCTCAGGAATCGGTCCCCCTGCTAACTCTCGTTCCAGAGGAAATAATGAGGAAGACTTACAAAAATATAAAGGGCCTGTGTTTTTTAACTTCGGTTTTCTGTTGGACTTCTGCGCAGGCGGGACTGCGGATGGAAGGCGACACCTCTCACTCGGAAGACCTTCGAGCAGAAGACATTAATTTGGAAGAATTTGCGGGGAGTTATCCTACCCTGAGTCCCGAGACTCAAAATGAGCTGGAGGCCCTCGACCAGGCCGAATCCCTCTTTATGGGCAATATCCAAGAAGAAACTAAGTCTGCGGCTGGGGGAATTTTCTCTCAACTTTTAGATGGGGCACCGGGAGGTCGCTTTTTAACCGTAGGCCACAATCCCGACCTCTATATTCAGTATTTCATGGCTTCCCCAGCACTTAAGAACGTGCAGTTTCTGATGGCAACCCTAAGAGGCGAACTTAAGATTGTTTCTGTCATATCCACCGGAGCTCTAATGAAAAGTAAACGCGTCATCCGAGGCATCCCCGGGTGGACTCCCGACTCTTCCTTCGAAAACCCACGCCCTATTACCGCTATGCATCCCGATGCCGAATCTGCAAAATATCCAGGTCGTGATAGACGATATGGCTATGGCAACATGGACTTCTTTATGGATATCACCGGCGAAGGCAAAGCAGGTTTCCATGCCACTCTACTTCCCTCCTATCCCTTCTTAGGGATTCCCGCCTCCCATGGCTGCATTCGCCAAGGTCGGGGCCAGGCTGAAAATTTATTTGGTTTAGTAATAGCCAATGGAAAGTCTGCCAATGTGGTTCAGCACCCTGTGGGCAAAGACCCCGTGGGCGTGGACCTTGTGGCTCTGGAATATTTTGTGAAGCAAGATTTAGCCCATATCAAAAATCTTGCGCGCAAAGGTCAGTACGGAAAGCCGAGTGAAGTTCCTGCCGTACCCCAAGGAATTCCCGTGGCCATACCCCTCAATAATTTAGTGAATCGCGACACCCTACCGGGTCAAATTTAAAAGCTATTTTTTGTCACGCACGCGGACCTTAACTTTATAAGTACCGGTCGAGTCATAGCTGAATAAAAAGTTATCTTTTTCCACTTTAGCTTTGCCGCAGTTAAAAGAAATAAGTTCGTGGTGATTTTTTTCAGCGTTAGCCTTAAGGTTATTTTCCCAAGACTTACATGCCTGCTGCCAAGCTTCTAGAGCCTTGGCCTTTTCGTTAAAAGGGGTGCCTGCTATTTCTTCACTCCCATTGGTGATTTCAAAGTCCGGAGCTTGGATTTGAAGTTTTTGAGAGTCCGCACCCTTCAACTTCACTTCCATTTCCTGACAAAAGGTTTTCCCACCCAACACTGTGATTCCAAAAGCCAGCAGACAGCAGGTCCATTTTTTCTTCATGTTTAACCCCTTTTTGACGCTCCTTTAGTGTAACCCCCGCTCGACAAAGTTTCCATCCAGTCGCAAACTAGGATGAGGTGTTTCACCATCAGCTGGATCGCAAAGTTTCCTTTTCAACGGCGTTTAACTGGCTCGTCCTGAGCTTCCTTGCGGGTTCGGTTAACGCGGGCGGAGCCCTGGCTTGTCACCGCTTCGTGACGCATGTTACCGGTTTTGCTACCTTGGCGGGAATTGACCTGGCCCACCAGCGCTGGACTTCGGCCGTGGGAATGTTCACCGTTCCTCTCTTCTTTTTATTTGGCGTTATGATTTCGGCCTATTTTATTGATCGGCGCATTCACTTAAAACGCAGTCCTCTCTATTCCTTTGTTATGCTTCTTGTGGCTCTCTGCCTTTCGGCTGCCGCAGTGGGTGGTATCTACGATTTTTTTGGCCCCTTTGGAGCTATGGTCGACATTAAGAAGGACTACATCCTTCTTTGTCTGTTGTGCATGGCGAGCGGATTGCAAAATGCCGCCATCACCTCGGCCTCGGGAGCCACCGTGCGCACAACTCACCTGACAGGGCTTACAACCGACTTAGGAATCGGAATTGTTCGCGCCTTCTACTCTCAGGAAGATAAGAACTTTAGAGTGCAGGCGCGACGCGCCAATCGCTTGAGGGTCTGTAGCCTTTTTGCCTTTGTTTTAGGCGGAGCCGCGGGAGCCTTCTTATTTTTAGAAGTGGCCTACCTGGGCTTTTTTATGCCTGCTGGGATAGCCCTTTATGCGGCTTTTCAGGAACTTCATCACCACACCCATAAGGAACTTGAAGAGGCTGCGGAAAACCTAAAGGATTTGCCCTAAAGCGAGATTTTCGGCCCTACATGCGAAAACTTTAACTGTGCGAGCTTAAGTGTGACAAAAGCTCCCGACGTCCGAAGGTAAATAATGTAAAAAAGCTCAATGCCCTCCGATTTTACCCATAAAAACGACAAGCTATTGAATTTATTGCGCCAATAGCGACGGTTGTCACACTTAAGCTCGCACAGTTAAAGCATTGACAGCTTATTGAGAAACGCAAACGATGCCAATCTATGAATGCAGTCCGCGGGGTCTTTTTTTCCTTCCTTATCTTTGCTTCAGCACTAGCCTACCTTGTCTTTGGCAAAGACTTTATTCCTTCATTCTTTAAAAAAGCCGATTTTAGCGTGAGCGCCCAAAGCCTGCGGCTGAAAAAAGACGTTCAAGCCTTAGTGAGCACGGCCCAGCCCAGAAGCGTACAGAACTTGAAAAGTTTAAATCAAGCGGCCTCCTACATTCAAAAGGAATGGGAGAAATTAGGCTTGCATGTTTACCGCCAGACCTATCAAGCGGGGGGACAAGAGCTCACAAACCTGCGCGTGGTTTTGGGTCCCACCCGGGGAGAGCGCTGGGTTATCGGAGCCCACTATGATGTTTGCACCGAAGATCATCCCCTAAATCCCGGGGCTGATGACAATGCCTCGGGAGTTGCCGTTCTCCTTGAGCTCTCACGACTGATTGTTGAAAATAAAATCTCCCTTCGAAGGCCTCTTGAACTTGTAGCCTTTAGCTCAGAGGAACCTCCTCATTTCGCCACTCCTCAAATGGGGTCCTACATCCATGCCGAGTCCTTAAAAAAAGCCAAAGTCGCGGTTAAGGGAATGCTGAGTTTAGAAATGTTGGGCTACTTCACCGATAGTCCAGGTTCTCAAGAATTTCCCTTCGGATTTTTAAGATACATTTATCCCGACCGAGGAAATTTTTTAATGGTGGCAGGGGATTTGAAAAGTTTTGCCTTGAGCCGCAAAGTTCGCAAAGCTTTTCGGCGCACGGTGGATCTGCCTACGCATTCCCTAAACGCCCCTGATGTCATTCGGGGCATACAATTTTCAGACCACCGCAATTACGCGGCCTTTGGTTTTCGAGCGGTGATGCTCACGGACACGGCCTTTTACCGCAATAAAAACTATCACCGCTCCACGGACACCTGGGAAACTTTAAACTTTGAAAAAATGGCCGAGGCTGCACGGGCCTTAGCCTACTTTACACAACACGAATGAGAGTTCTTTCCCTCTAAGATTACGACCACCAATGCAGAAGAAGTTCTACCAATGGCAAAAGTAGAAACGACAAAATCAAACTCATAAGGACCGCTACCGAAGACTTTTCGGGTTCGGCCTTAAGTGCGGAGGCAAGAGCCACCATATTTGCCGCTAGCGGCAAAAAGGCAACGACAATAATTCCTTTGCGCGCAAAGGAGTCGAAGAGATGGAAGTGCTCCCGATCGAAGTACAAAAACAAGCCTACCGTGCCGGGCCATAACAGATATTTGGCAACAAAAGCAAAGGCGCAAAATTTCAGATCAAAGGACCTTTCCTTAAGGTCGGCTAGTGCCATCCCGATGAGCATCATTCCCAAAATCAAGTAGGCCCCACGAGCTGCTGTAAAAACTTCTTCAAGAAAACCTAAGCTCCGCATACCCAAATGATTGAGAATAAGACCCGCTACAAAGGCGTAGAGCGAAGGTAAGACTAAAACCTTTGCCAAACTTTCGCGACGACTGTGCTGCCCCCGAGCGGTGACATAAAACCCCAAGGTGTTTTCATATAGAATAAATCCAAAAGAAAGCATCACGGCTTGCGCAAAGGCGGCCTCTCCTAAAAGGGCCACGGCCAGCGGAAGACCCACGTAGCCCGAATTGCAGTTCCCCACCGTGTAGGCCAAAATATTTGAGGCCGGCCGAGGGAAAAACTTCTCGGCAAGGGGGCGCAGCACCAAACAAAAAAAAGTGCCTAAGGTGAAAGTAAAGACAGGAAGCAGCAATCGACTCTGATCTAGTGGGACCATAAGCACACCCTTAAATACAATAAGGGGTGTCACAAAATAAATAAGAAGACTTGCGATACCTTCTTTGCGCACTTTGTGAATGCGGGTTGCCAAAAATCCCAAATAGATTAACGCACTCAAAGGAAAAACCTTTACGTAAATCGACACTCCACTTTTCTACCACGAAGTTTCCCCCCAAACCCGTTGCGGGACGCGCCGACTCGCTCTAAGCTCTTCTTCTTTACAACTGGAGGTAACATGAAAACGACATATCTTTTAGCATTTGCACTGAGCAGCCTGTCCGCTGTCGCCGCGCCCACTAAGGTTCTAAAAATCAAGCCCGCAGAATCTGAACTTTTGTGGACGGGAAAAAAGGTTACCGGTGCCCATAATGGTGCCATTAAAATTAAAGATGGCTCTTTAAAACTTTCAGCCGACAAAGTGGTGGGCGGCACCATCAATATTGATATGAGCACAATTAGCGTGGCGGACATCACAGATCCAAAAACCAACGAGAAACTCCTCGGCCATTTAAAAAGTGATGACTTCTTTTCGGTTGATAAAAACAAAACTGCAAAGTTTGAGATCAAAAAAGTCGAGCCCATTGCCAATGCTCCAGCGGGCAAAGCCAACGCAACTGTGAGCGGCGACCTCACGATCAAAGGCACCACCAAGCCACTCAGCTTCCCTGCCGTTCTCGAAGTGACAAAAGACAGCGTGAAAGCCACCGGGACTGCCGAAGTGGACCGCACTCTCTATGGCGTAAAATACGGCTCCGGCAAATTCTTTGAGAATCTGGGAGATAAAGCCATTGACGACAAGTTTAAAATTGACCTCAAAGTTACAGCCGCTAAATAAGGAGGCATGAGCCGCCTTCAGTTCACGATCGATAAAAAGTCTATCGATACTCGCGCGCGGGCGGCTCGCTTTAAGACCCTGCACAACGAAGTCCTCACCCCGCTTTTTATGCCGGTGGGGACTTACGCCGCCGTAAGGCATATCCGCACCCCCGATCTGCTCTCAACCGGAAGCCAAATTCTTTTGGCCAATACCTATCACTTACTCCTTCGACCAGGTCCTGAGGTTTTTAAAAGTTTCGGCGACATTCACCGCTTTATGAATTGGCCTAAATCCGTGCTCACCGATTCGGGGGGCTACCAAATTTTTTCTCTGCCTAAATCTCGACGAATTACAGAAGAGGGCGCCAAATTCCAAAGCTACTTAGATGGCACTAGCTATTTGCTAAGCCCCGAACTGAGCATCGGCACTCAACGCGCCATCGGATCCGACATCATGATGGCTCTCGATGTGTGTGTTCCCTCCACCTGTGATTATTCCGTAGCCCTTGAGGCCATGGACCGCACTCACCGCTGGGCCGAGCGCTCACTCCAAGCCCGCGGCGAAAGCTTGCAGTCACTTTTTGGCATCGTTCAAGGAGCCTGCTTTGAAGATTTGCGAAAGCAAAGTGCAAGCGCCATCACCTCGCTGCCCTTTGATGGTTTTGCCATTGGAGGATTGGCTGTGGGTGAAACAAAATCGGAGCGCGAGGATTTCACAGAACTTTGCGCGCAGCTCCTTCCCGAAAATTCTCCGCGCTACCTTATGGGAGTGGGCACTCCCATTGATTTGTTAGAAGCGGTGGCTCGAGGCGTGGATATGTTTGACTGCATCATCCCCACCGCCCTAGCCGAACAAGGAATTGCCTATACTTTTGAAGGGATCAAAAAAGTAGGTCGGAGCGTTTATAAGTTTTCCAAAGCCCCCATTGAAGAAGGCTGCCCTTGTGAAGCCTGCACCACTTATTCTCTGGGCTACCTTCACCACACTTCCAAGCGCAAAGAACCTTATGGCACTTCTCTTATCGCCCTTCACAACATCACTTTTTACCATCGGCTTATGGCCAAAATGCGCCAAGGAATTTTAGATGACTCCTTCAGTAGTTTTTACCGCGAAGCCAGAGAAAAGTTGGCCCGTGAAGATCAGCAGCATCCCGCCCATCCGCCTAAAATCAAACGTCGTCGAGAACGCCGCCTCGAATGGGGAAACTTCGCTCTTAAGATAAATGCCGAGGGCGGAGCCCATATCCAGCACAAAGAGTCTCTCGAAATTATGCACCGAAGCGCCTCACCCGATGTCGAAGCGCATAAGCTTTATGTGGAAGAATCGGGTCTAGCGGAGGCACTTAAAAACTCGAAGCCTCTTACAGTTTGGGATTTGGGCTTAGGTTGTGCGCACAATGCCATGGCTACACTGAATGAGTGGGAGAAATTAAAAAAAGCGGGCCAAGAGGGCGAGACTTTAGCTCAGGTCCATCTTTATTCTTTTGAAAATGATTTAGATGCCCTTCGTTTGGCCGTAGCAAGGCCCGATCTTTTTAAGCATATACGGCACGGAGCTCCGGTGGCCCTTCTTGAAAGAGGGGAATGGTGCTCGGAAGACGGACTTTTTAAATGGAAGCTTATTGAGGGCGACTTCAGAAAAGAGATTTCCCAGGCTCCTCCTGCAGATTTTATTTTCTTCGACCCCTTCTCCAGCAAAACCAATCCTGAATCTTGGACCTACGATTTTCTAAAAAAAATCTTTGATCAGTGTCGTGGAAACGAAAGCAGGCTTATCACATATTCTCAGTCTACAGCCTTTCGCGCGGCTCTTTTAGCGGCAGGTTTTTATGTCTCAAGCACCCAAGGCTTTGGCCCTCAGGGCGATAGCACCCATGCCGCCAACGAAGCCCGACTCGCACCAAAGCTTCTAGATAAAACTTGGCTGGAGCGCTTTACTCGCAGTGAGCGGCCCTATCCCGTAGATGTTCCGAAAGAAGAAAGCGAAATTTTCCGCCAAAAGATCCTAAATCATCCGCAGTTTTTATAGCTGGGTTAGTGTGACACAAAGCGCTTTAAGATTTGAACCTGTCTGTGTGGGTATAAAAGTAGGGGCCGAAGTGGAAAAGGGCTTCTTGAATGAAACTATCTCTAGTTCTCCGCTTCCGTCTCGAGGCACCTGTAATTCAGGGCTACCCATTAAAATTTTGTTTAATTTTTGCAGCATCAAATGCCAGGGGCGCTCATTAACGTCAGGCACACAGTACACAGCACTGGTGCCAACAGCGATGGGTACGGAAGCAGGCTTTCGCTCTGATGAAGCCGCTAAAGACAAAGAAGACACTAGGGCTAAACCGGAAAATCTTATATTCATCCCCACATCTTAGAGATTTTCCCCCATAAAAAAAGGGCGCCCCTTAAAAAAGGAGCGCCCCATCGGCAATCTAAATCAATCCCAAAGGCCTTATTCCGCAGCAGGGGCCTCAGCAGCCGCCTCTTGAGAAGTGGGCTTACGATTCGCAAATCCACCCTTCACGCTGGCCTTCAATACCAAGTAACCATTTTTAGCACCAGGAACAGCACCCTTAATCAAAACAAGATTATTTTCCACTTCAATGGCGACAACCTTGAGGTTTTGAACGGTCACTTTTTCGTTACCCATATGGCCTGGCATTTTTTTATTCTTAAACACTTTACCTGGATCGGAACGGTTACCAATAGAGCCCCCGTGACGGAAATGCTCATGCGTTCCGTGAGCCGCGTCTTTACCCGCAAAGTTGTGACGTTTCATGACGCCCGCAAAACCCTTACCAATTGAGGTCCCAATCACGTCCACCTTATCACCCACCGTTAAGATGTCGGCCTTAAGAACTTGGCCCACTTCATAACCCTCGATGTTGGCGTCATCTAAGCGGACTTCTTTAATCACTCGCTTCACTGGGGTTTTGGCTTTGGCGGCATGACCCGCTTCAGGCTTAGTCACCCGTTGTTTTTTCTTATCCGAAAAACCAAGTTGCACGGCACTGTAGCCGTCGGTAGCTACCGTTTTCTTTTGCAAGACCACGCAAGGTCCCACTTCAATCGCGGTCACAGGAATAACATCTCCGGTTTCCGGATTAAAAATTTGGGTCATGCCCACTTTTTTACCGAGCAAAGCAAAGGGGAAACCCGCTTTGAGTTTTGATTCTATGGATTTTTTTGCAGCTTTCATGAGACTCCTAATAACTCTTTAAAGAGTTTTAGCTTTGCAACATCATTCCGAATCTCCCCAATGGAGGTGGAACTGCAGCAGTGAGAAGCCTTTAGACCGCATTTCTGGTGGAGTAAAGCCTTTCATGATAGTTGCCTTCTGGTGCAAATCCAATCCTTTATCGTTTTTGAGGATGCCCACCTTTTGGTCATCAATAAGCCTGCCGGCCTACTGAGTCAGGGTGAAGAAAAGGGAGACGAGAACCTGGTGGACCTCCTGAGGGTCTACCTGGGACGCAATTATGTGGGCCTGGTGCACCGCCTTGATCGAAATACTTCTGGCCTTATGGTGGTGGCCAAAAGGTCGAAGTCGGCCGAGCGCCTCACTGAGGCTCTTAAGGCCGGAGAACTAAAACGGGGCTACCTGGCCTTGGTGATGGGCCACTTAAAAGCCCCCGAACTTTTGTGGCGCCATGAACTTTTAAAAGACGACAAAAACAATCGGGTGCGGGTGGTCCATTCGGGCGGGAAAAGTGCGATCCTTAAGATATATCTCATTCAAAAGCTCCAGTTTAAAACGGAGCCTCTAAGTTTGGTGCGTTTGGAGCTGGAAACGGGCCGATCCCACCAAATACGGGTGCAGTCAGCCTTTGAGGGCCATCCCTTAGTTGGCGATTTTAAATACGGACAAAAGCTGCTGCCGGATATCTTTAAAGAGTTCCCGCGTCCCGCATTGCACTCGGCTGAACTCAAGTTCCCCCATCCCATGACAAAAGAGATTCTTCACTTTGAAAGTGCCTTGCCAGACGATATGAAAAGCTTCGCGAAATAATGATGGACTATGAAATCCTCGATAGCGGCGCAGGCCGCAAACTAGAACGCGTCGGCGACTGGCTCATTGAACGCCAGTGCGCCGTAGCCTTCTGGCCCCCCTCCCTTTCGCCTCAGGAATGGAAAATGGCCCACGCCCACCACCAGAGATCTGAGAAAGGGGGCGGCCACTGGGATTTTAAGACTAAGATTCCTGAGTCTTGGGTCATTCAGTACGGTGGACTTAAGTTAAAAATCAAACTCACCGCCTTTGGACATTTCGGATTTTTCGCGGAGCAAATCGGAGAGTGGGAGTGGTTTCGCCACTTCATATCAAAGGCCCCGAAAGCTCCCGGAGAACTTAAGATTTTAAATCTCTTTGGTTACACAGGATCCTCCACGCTCAGCTGCGCTTTGGCAGGGGCCCAAGTCACTCACGTCGATGCGGCCAAAGGAGTTGTGGATTGGGGACGGGAAAACGCCGCACTCAATGACATAACCGATGGAAAGATTCGGTGGATTGTAGAAGACGCCATGAGTTTTTTAAAACGCGAAGCCCGGCGTGGGAATCGCTACGATGCCGTGATACTCGATCCCCCAAGTTTTGGCCGAGGGCCTAAAAAAGAGCTTTTTAAAATTGAAGACGACATCAATGAACTGTTGGACGATGTTTTTGCCGTCCTCTCGGAGAAGCCACTTTTTGTACATCTCAGTTGCCACACTCCGGGCTTTAGCCCGCAGGTTTTAGAAAACTTGTTGGGTCCCCGCTGTTCCCAATGGAGTACGGGTCACGAAAGTGGCGAACTCTTGGTAATGGAAAAAAGCGGACGAAAAATTCCTTCAGGGAATTTTTGCCGCTTTTTTAGAAGCTAAAGATAAACTTCTTGGTTCAAATACCAGTCGACAGGAAAGCCGGCCGAACCCTTAAAAAGTAATTTCTGATAACCGTCCTTATCTGTGACCGGATTGGCGTCCGAAGGGTCGGGTCGGACGGCATCGGGGCCTTCGGCCCCGGGGGCACCATCGGGGGTTGCTGCACTTTTACGCGCTTTGTAGGCTTCCACAAGCGCCGCAATATAGGCGTTCGAGTTGGGCTGAGTGAAGCCTTGGACTTGAGAAATCGCTAACCTCATGTCGGAAAGTGAGTAGCGATCCATAACAATCAACTTATGCTCTAAAAGCGCATCTGATAAAATGTTGCTCAACTGACTGCTAAGTTTAGAATAGGTTTCATAAAACAAAGTCCACTTCACAAAGGCGGCTGGACTCGCATTCGACTGAATAATCTCACTTCGAATTTCGGCAAAATCCGCTTTCACCGCAGCCTCTAATTCGTCGACGACTCTTTTTTGAACCGCCACATCTTTTCCTCCGGAAAGAGCTAAGGGAGCAATAAAATCCGCCGACACGCGGGTCAGCGCGCTTTGAGCAGCCTTGGCATAAACGGGATCTTCAATCAAAGCCTTATTGGAACTTACAAAATTCTGATAGTCGGCCAACCTTTCGGGTTGCCGAGCTTTAAACTCAGCTTCTAAGTCTACCTGTAGCTTTCGCAAAGGCTCCGCCACCAATTCTTGAAGCTTCACGGTCTCTCCGGTTTTTGTGTTGGCCAAATAAAGCTCAAGAAAGCTTAGGGACTCATTTACAGATTTTCGAACGAGCTCCTGGGCAACAGCATAGTGCGCTTGCTCGGCACTTCGATCTCGATTGCTAACAAAGCGTGACTGTAAGACATCTCCCACTTGCAGAAGCTGTCGAGCCCGCTCCTCGAGTTCAGGACTTACGGTAATTTCTATGCGCGATGAAGCCTGGGCCACTGCGGACATGAGGAGAAGGGTGAAGGCGAAGCCACGTTTTTGCATCATGGGAATGAAAGTGTGTTTTGCAAAATTAAATGTCAACGAATCAAGTCTTAACGAAAGGCGAATTAAGTTTCATTGATCTTAGGATTGTTAGAGTTTGGGGCCGGTGAAGGTTTTAAGTAGAACAGGACGTGGGTTAAAAGTTTTTCTGTCAGGAGCCTCGATTCTAAGCTTGGCTTACCCAGCTGCTGCCATCACCCATCTAAGAGCCGGAGACCAACGCTTGCACTGCCGGGTCTCTTTAATGGTGGCAAATCCTGCCCCTACCCCGGCATTTTCCGAACGCGTCTTTTGGACTCCCGCCTCTGCCAGTGAACGACTGAACTGGCTTCCCCTAGCCTTTCGTCCCGTGGGTGAAGTGCAGTCCTTCCTCGAGGAGTCCCGAAGCTTTCGACATCTTGTGACCTCCTATCTCTCTATTTTTTCGGCAAGCTCCTTGAACGCAAGATCCCCCTCGTCCGACATTTACCGAGCCCTCATTGAGAACTTAGAAAATAATGGAAATCCCCGCATTCAAACAGCCCACAAAATCTCGGAATATCTCAATTTACTAATTTATAAATTTACAAAGGTACATCCCGACCAAAGTCAAAACTTTGCTAAAGCAAAGTTCGAGGGTCATGTGGGCCGATTTGTGGAAAGCTACCTTCGTCTCCAACTCACCAACAATGAAAGTTTTGCGCGTACCAAGGGCTGGGCCTTGGCCGACGCCGATAAAATCCCGCCTCGACTACAGCCCGAAAAACTTACCCGTATCAGCCTTTTTAGCACCCAGAGTGACGACGTCCTTACTCCTAATGCTCCCACGCGAGCACCCCTGCTTTTTGAGGGGGACCTCTTTCGAGATTCCTTCCGTCTTAAGTTAGGGCGCCTGGAGCGACTCCTCGCCAATGCCGAAGGCCTGGCCTCTGAAATCATACCCCTAGCCACCGTGCACTTTGAAAAAGACATCTCTCCCAATGCCGAGGAAGTTCTAAAAAGCGAAATACAGAAACTGCTGGAAGTGGAGGGTGATTGGTCGGATGTCCAAAAGTTCCATCAGTCCCTTAGCCTCAGCAAAATGGAAAACTGGCAACTCAACGCCCAACTTCAAAAATGGCGAGTCATCCTTTTTCGAAAACTTCGTGCCAAAACGATGGAGCTTATCGGGGATCTGAGCCAAATCTCTCAGATCCTTCATGAAGAATACCATCGAGTGGTCCTCGAAATTCCCGAGGCAGAAGCCGAGGAACTTAGCGGGATAAAAGTTGCAGCCCCGCTGGTGATGCCCATCCCTGAGGTCGAACGCGAACGCTTAGTCTACATCGCTCGCTATCGCATTTTGCCCCTGATTTTGGAATTGCAAAGCGCGGAACTACCCATGGAAAAGATGCGTAAAACCTTTGGCCTTAGCTTGGAGAACGAAATTAAACTCTTCATAGACCTGAGACGTATTCGAGAGCTGGGGGACATGGCTCCTAGTTACCAACTCACGGCCACGCCAGAGGCGGGAAAAATCATCTCTCCCTAGACGGGCGAAGTTAACAGCCCGCGCCAAGCCTTCACGTGTTTTCATTTTTCGCCTCCTTGCCAGCCTTGAGGCTTTCGGTCACCCTGTTGCCATGACGGTGCGGCGCCGACCCGAACACAGCCCTTTGCGCTTTTTTATGAGCACCTTTTCAGCCCAGCTCCACGCCTTTGGCGCCCTGCTGATGGGACTTGGGGCCTTCCTTTTGCTTCCCGAAGTTTATCCGGCGGGACCTATGGCTTTTTTTTGCTGCCTGGCTTTTTTGGTCTCTGGATTTTTTGTTTTTACCGCGAGTGCAGTTTATCACTTTCTCTCGGATGGATTTGAAGCCTCTCCCCGGGTCACACTTCTCTTAGACCGTCTGGACCACTCAGGAATTTATTTATTTATTGCGGGAACCTACACACCCTTTTTATTTGCGGCGATATCAGAGCCTTGGAAAACCCCCCTACTTATTTCGGTGTGGGCCATGGCCGTTGTCGGCATGCTCTACACTTGGTTCAAATACAAATTGCCTCCGCGCTTTCAAAGCCGAATTTTTTCCACTTCGGTTTTTTTAGTGATGGGCTGGATTTTGGTGATTCGTATCGGTGAAATTGTAAAGAGCATCAGCACTGAACAACTCGGGCTTTTGCTAGGAGGTGCCGCCGTTTATTCCGGGGGTGCTGTGATTTATGCCTTGAAGCGACCCAAACTTTTTGAGGGCATCTTTGGCTTCCATGAACTCTGGCACCTCTGCGTTTTAGCGGGTGCTGCCTTACATTTTGCTCTTATCTACTCGTTTTTTAGAGCTTAATTTACTTTTTAGCCCCCATTAAGTTCTCTCTTTCCCGTGCCGATACGTAACTCTGATGAGTCGAATGTACATCCGTCTACTCTTAGTTGCCTCCCTGGTGATTGCTGTGACGGGTGCCGCATTTTCGATTTTCGGATTGGCGCAACTCTTCGCGGGCGCCGCTCTTTCTGTGATGTTTATGGCGGCGGCCCTAGAGTTTGCCAAGCTTGTGGTCACGGGCTTTCTTTATCGTTACTGGGGCCACGTGAATCGGATTTTACGCGTGTACCTTAGCTTTGCCGTGGTCACACTGGTGCTCATTACCAGCGTGGGAATTTTTGGCTATCTCTCTAACGCCTTTCAAAAATCCTCCTTCTACCTTCGCACCCAACAGCTTCAACTCAGCACACTAGATGCCGAGAACCAGCGCTACCAAGGACAGATTGCGGAAATGCGCCGCTTTATCGACGAAATTCCTCGCAACCGCGTGAGCCGAAAATTCGAATATGAAAAGCGCTACGCTCCCCAAATTGCCCAGCTCCAAGCGGCATCGGTAAAAGTGCTGAAGGAAGCCGACAAAGTTAAAATGGAAATGCTTCATACCCAGAGTAAAATTGGACCGGTGATTTTTTTAGCCGAAGCCTTAGGCATGCCGATTGAGACGGTAGTGAAATATCTTATTTTGGTATTTGTCCTTGTCTTTGATCCCCTGGCTGTATCACTCGTATTTTGCTTGAATCTTGCCATTCGCCTCCGCGAGAAATACCGCGGCAATGAATCTAAAATATCTTCCAACGCTTTAAGTAGCCCCGTAGATCATCGAAAAAAAGCAGCCTAGTTTAGTCGGTGCTTTCCCTATGCCTCGGTGATAAAATTGCGGGATGTTCATTCCAAAGTGGCGTTTGACCATTAGTAGCGCACGCTCTAGTGGCCCCGGCGGCCAAAATGTAAATAAAACCGAAACTAAAATCGAACTGCGTTTTGTTTTAGACGAGGCCGACTGGATACCCGAGGCTGTGCGGCGGCGCTTCGCCGTGGCGCAAGCCAATCGGATTAATAAAGCAGGGGAGTTTATACTCAGCTGCGAACAGCACCGATCCCAGGGTCAGAATCTGAGGGAGGCCCTGGAGATCCTAAGCCGCCTGCTAGACCAGGTAGCCCATCCCCCGAAGAAGCGCATTAAAACCAAGGCCACCAAAGGCTCTCAACGCCGCAGACTCGATTCTAAGAGCCTACATGGAGCCAAGAAACGCAGCCGGCGGGGGGAGGAGTGAATCCTAACTGTGCGCGCTTAAGTGGAGCTGACCATAGCCAAGTGCCTGATATTTAGGACTTTTCATCTTTTACCAACTGATTTCAAGAAGTATTTGCTTAAATTTAATTAAAATCAAACACTTAAACATCTTAAAAAGCTTTCCAGATCCAATTTAGAGCGCACAGTTGTTGTCGAAAGTTTAGACAGGAATAAGTCCAGCATACATTCTGAAGCCCCAAATCCTTAAATAGGGCATGCCTAAGCGGCCCAATCTTTGCAACTACCCTTGGTATGAGAGGGGTTATGCAAAAGAGACATCTGTTGTTATCTCTATTGGCATTCGTGGGGCTATGCGCCGTTGAAGCCATCGCGGCTCGGCAACATAACGAAGTTCGCAAAACAAGCAATCCCTCTGCTTCCGCGCCTAAGAACTACCTACAATTGGAAAAACTTTGTCCTCCTCAGGCCAGCTGGAAGATGACAATTGGGGTCCTAAGTAACGTTATTCAAGCTAATGAAATGCGTCGTGCACACCCCACCCTCAATCAGTTTTCCGACGAATTAAAGACCCTTCTTGTTAAGGAAATGGCAGACGCTAAAGCAAGCACCTACAAAATCGTCCCTGGTGATATTGAAATATTACCTTCGAAATTGCCCAACTTGGTGCAACTCGAAGTCGACTTGCCCCAATCTCCGCAAAAACTTCACATGGCCTACTATGTAAATCCCAATAGCGGTGAATACACAATTTTGCCACGAGTGGCGGCCGACGATAATTCCATTCCTCGCCCCTTCTGCAATGTGGAAAATCAAAAAGACGTTTTAGCTGATCGAAAAGTAGAGACCAGCCCCAAGCGCAGCTCGAGTCCCGGCCGAAAGGAATTTTTCACCCCCACAGAATCACCTTCGAAAACCGAGGAAGTTAAAACTGCAAAAGTTCCAGAAACGAAATCTAAAGTTGTGGTTCCCACGAAAGCGATTGCCACACGTATCATGGCCTCTTCAGCGCACCAAGATTACCAAGAAAAATCTCCACAACCAGAAGTGCTGGTAAAAAGTGATTCAAAGTCTAAAAAAGTAGCCCCTAAGATGGCAGCCACGCCCGCAAAAGAAAAGTCCAAAATTAGTACTAAGACAGAGGTTCCCAAGGTAGAAAAATCTTTAGTCGCCAAAGGCTCAAGTCAATCCGCTTCCCGAAATAGTGACGTCCGAGTCGCACGCACTGTGGATAGCAACGAAATAAATCGCCGATTTAAAGGAACAAAGCTGGCTGGCCAGGGCGAAGAAATCATACGCCTCGCCCAACAAAATGGTATCGACCCCGCTTTCTTTGCCGCTGTTATTGCATTCGAGACCGGCTGGGGCACCAACAAAGCCTTGCGCAACTACAACAATCCCGGCGGCCTGATGCAGGCTTCAAATTCAAAACGCCACCAGCAATTTGGAAGCGTTAAACAAGGCCTAGCGGCCATGGCGGAATATTTAAAAAACCGTTACGTTGATCGAGGTCTTGTGACGGTGGCTTCTATTGCACGAGTCTACTGCCCACCCGGAGCCAGCAATGATCCTAAAAACACCAACTCCCAGTGGCCGGGCACTGTTGCCGACATCATGAACCGAATTATTCGCTCATCAATATAGTTGTGAAATATATGAAAAACCTATGGATCATGGCACTGATTTGTATTCTTGGAATCCAAAGTTCTCCTCGCGCCGAAGTCCCAACAGAAAGCCCTCCTCGTGAAAATTCCTACATCGTTGAGGCTGGTAAATCCAAAATCTTTATTCTTGTGGATTCATCTGCTGAACTTGTCAAACTCACTGAAATCTTGGGCAACCCCTTTGTGCTTCCACGCACCGACATCGAAATTGATGAATATGCTCACTATCCAACACTTAAGCCCACGGCTCAACTGGCCTCTCTAGTAGCCGACTTGCGACTCACCATCGAAGAATTCGACTCCGAAATTAGCGAGGGCTCCAAAAATCCCGCAGTTTCAGCCGACACCGTAATGAACAACATGGCAAAAACGACTCAAGTAAAAATATTGCGTGAGATAATTGCCACCAACATTGCCGCAGAACTTTTCAAAGCCAATCCGCAAATTAAAATGAGCGCATTGAAAGCCAAGATCTTAGACCAATATTTCATCGACCTGCCCCCCGCACGCCTTGAAAAATTTTATACTCGCAAAAAGACTCCAAAGACGGAAACTAAACCTGCGATGACTCAGCCAGCGCTTTAAGATCCATCCGCCGCAACTTCGGGCAAAAAATAGCCATCACACCCACCGTCACCAAACACGCCAAGCCCCCCGCAAAAACCGAAGGCACCGTACCCAGCAAGCGCGCGGCCACACCCGACTCAAATTGACCCAACTCATTGGATGAGCCGATAAAAATAGAATTCACCGCGGAAATCCTTCCACGCATCTCATCGGGTGAAGACAACTGCACGGCGGCTCCTCGAATCACCATACTCACACTATCAAGTCCCCCACTCACAGCGAGAGCTGCAATCGAGAGCCAAATATTCGTGCTCACGGCAAAAACCAAAATACAAAGTCCAAAACCCGCCACCGACGACAACAAAATTTTTCCCGCACCGGCCCCAAAAGTTTTTTTGGTTAATACCCAACTCACCAATACGGCACCTATCGCGGGAGCCGCACGCAGCAAACCCAGTCCCTTTGGCCCCACCATCAAAATATCTGCGGCATAAATCGGTAGGATTGCCGTGACCCCTCCGAAGAGGACCGAAAACATATCCAAAGATAGAGCGGGCAATAATATGGGATGCGAGAAGACAAAGCGCACGCCCACCAGCAATTCGTCTTTAAGTGACTTTTGCGGACTCCGAGCTTCAGGAGGCATGATTTTCGTGCGAATCCGCAATACCGAAAAAATTCCGAGCACCAAAGTCGACGAAATCACTACGGCCGATATCTTGGCTCCAAAAAAGCCAAAAACCATTCCCCCAATGGCGGGGCCTGAAATGCGTGCAACATGCATGGTGATTCCGGTCCAAGCCGAGGCTTGGGCCAAGTCAGACCGAGCGATGAGCCGAGGCACCGCGGAATAAATAGCCGGCTGTGAAAAGCCCGCCGCTATTCCCGAAGTGAATCCTGCCAGGAAAAGCGCCACTATTTGGGTGCTCAGCGAAATCTGAGCCGCAAAAATCTGAGTACCAAGGAGAATAAGCGAAGACGCAAGTCCCCCCGTCAATACCCATCGGTAAACCACCAAGGGCCGACTTCGATCCACCAGATAGCCCGCATAGAGTGCTAGCCCCAAGGCGGGCACCGCTTCGGTTAAACCCATCAAGCCCAGATACAAGGGATCTTTGGTGAGTTCATAAACTAGCCACCCCATAATGACGGCCTGCATATCCACCGCAAACTCAAATAGAAAACGGGCTGTAAGCAGGCGACGAAAATCAGCTAACAACATTATTCACCCTCTCACCTTTCTTAGTGCCAAAGTGCTATTTTGTAGAACTCATGAAGCAGCAAATTTTGATTCTTTACCCCATTGCCGGAATGTTTTTCCTAACTTTAGCGATCGCGGTGCGGATGAGCTTCTTAAGAATCAAATCCGTGAGGGAAGGTAAGGTTTCCTTGCATTACTTCAAGACCATGAGCGACAGCACCTCCATCCCAGAACAAGTGCTCTGTACAAGCCGCAATTATAATAACCTTTTTGAGCTGCCAGTCTTTTTCTATGCAATCTGCATAGTCTTTTACATAAGTCAGAGCAGCGACCCTTTAGTCCTGACCCTGGCCTGGCTTTTTGTTTTAAGTCGAGCGGCCCACAGTTACATTCATGTGAGCTCCAATAATGTCCTTTTGCGAATGCGCTTCTTTGTTTTGGGCTTTGCCCTTGTGTTGGCACTCTTTATAATTTGGCTTTACCGCAGCCTCAGTCTTTAAATTCCTGCCAAAATAATCTAGCCCCCCTTTGTGGGTGATTTGGACAAAGGGTCCTGTAAGGTCAAAAGATCTCTTACATGCCTTGTCATCTAAAATGATTGCTGCACAATAGAAGAATGAACATCCGTCAAAAATCTCAAGGACTCTCCATCATTGAAGTTTTGGTAGCCGCGGCCATTATGGGGGGCCTCGCCTTCGCCTTTATTCAATTTTTAGGTGGAGCTGCCAAGGGTCAAAAAAATGTGCAAAATGCCGTGGACTTCGACATTCTCAAAACTTCCATAAATCTTATTTTAAATACGAAGGCCTGCGATGGCGCCATTCGAGACAACGCCGGCCTTCCCGTTACCTTTGTCTTTACGTCACCGCTCCCCACAAGTGGAAATGCCTTGTCGGGACCTGTGGCTATTGGGAAGATGGTTCAAGGCTCCGCCACAATCTTAGATATGACGAAACCTGACCTTGGTGGAGGACTTAAGCTTTCCAAATTGGAAATCACCAGCGCTGTCGGCGACGGGACTCAAAGCATTTCCGGCGTGGCCTACAACGCCTACGTATCGGTACTCAATGTCACGGTAACGAAGCAGGCCGGGTCTTTGGGAGCGCCTGAATATTCCAAAGATTTTAGCGTGCGCCTTTTGGTAAACGCCACCAACAATCGTGCGGAAAAGTGCACAACGACGGGTGTCGTAAAAAAAGGCCGAGAAGATTGCCCCACCGGGTATAGCCTCGTGGGCACCTCAGGTGACTTAAGCGCTTTCTGCATATCAACCCAACGCCGCCCTGCTTCTCTGGTGGCCCCGGCGGAGGCCTATTGCGACAGCCAAAATCCGAAAGCCCGTTTTTGCAATACGGAGGAATGGAGCATGGCCTGCCGAACGGCGGCTTCAGCTGTGCCACCCATCACCGAAATCATGGCGGGTACCGGTGCGGCTAAAGAGTTTATCAATCCCGCCGGCCATGGTGGCTATGGAAGAACACAAAACATTGTAGGCAACGACTGCAGCGCAGGTGCCACAAGCTGCATCGCCCCCCCCACAACGTGTAATTCCTACAAAGAAGGTCACAACGTGGACTACTTTGGCATTCAAGCCGCCTATCGTTGCTGCCTTCACTAAAGTTTCTTTAAAAGCAAATTTGACCTATATGAACAGGGCATGACGATTTGGAAAGCCCCCCAACTGGTATGGATTGAAAGTGACCAATCTCTCGGCCCGCTTCGCATTGTAGACGACCGAAATGCCTCGGTTTTTAAAGTGCAAATTTTGAGCTCGGGCGAGATGCGCTATTACACCAAAAAAAATCCCCCCTTTAAGCGCATTCATTTGCACGAGGGAGAAAAGGTCACGGTTTCTGAAAGTTCTAAAGAATTAACGATTCAGACTTTGGAAATAGTAAATGAGATTTACGTTTTTAAAACGGAAGCCGGGATTTTTAGCGAAGGGGATATTTTAAGCCTCAGTCAGAACCAGAGCGTGAGCGATTTACTGCGCCAAGAAAAGTTCACTAAGCTCAAAGCCTTCCGCGCCCGCTCCCAAGCCTGGGAGCTCTTGCAGCAGCGCGAAGCTCACCCCCTCAAAGGAGCCGTGGGTTGCCGGGTCCAACTTTTGCCCCACCAACTTTGGGTGGTAGACGCCGCCCTTAAAATGCCCCAAATACGCGCCTTTCTCGCCGATGAAGTGGGCTTGGGAAAAACTATCGAGGCGGGTCTTATTTTTTCCGCCCTCCACGCGCGCGGCGCTTTAAAGCGCGTGCTCATTCTCGTACCGCCCGCCCTTAAAGTCCAATGGCTCACCGAAAGCTTTCGCAGATTCAACATTCGTTTTCGACTCGACCATGAAGAACTCATTGAGGACGACGAGTTTCGTGACTTTGTCATCGCCTCCTTTGACGAATTTGATAAAAACCTGGAAGCCTTCGATCTGCTCATCGTGGACGAGGCCCACCGACTCTTGAACGATGCCGAAAAATCAGAACGTCTCTTAGAACTTGTCGCCGTTTCCAAGCATGTCATTTTCCTCTCCGCCACTCCGACGGTGCATGGGGATGCGGCCTTTCATAAAATGATGAAGGGCCTTGGGCAAACACCTCAGGGCGGCACGAAACCTTTGCTCTTTAGATCCCAACGCTCCGAACTCGGCCTCCCTTGCTACCGAGAGCTGCAGGCTGTGATGGTAGACGACAAAAAGAAATGGCTCATCGACTTTTTAGAAAAGCGTCTGCAAGAAGCCCAGAACAGCGGGACTGAGATTAAAAAGCTTTTCCTCATCGCCTCCCGAGCGGAAGATGTCATCGCTTTAGGCCAGGAACTCAGCAAAAAATTGGGCCAACACTTTGCTCTCTTTCATGAAAAAATGGATTTGATTGAACGAGACCGCCAGGCCGCTTACTTTGCCGACGCGGAAGGTGCGCCCTTTATGCTTTCCTCCGAAATTGGGGGCGAGGGCCGCAACTTTCAGTTCTGCCACGAGATGCTTTTACTAGACCTACCCTCAGACCCCTTGCTCTTGGAGCAACGAATTGGGCGTCTCGATCGTTTAGGACAAAGCCAGCAAGTTCACGTGTGGTGCCCGGTGTTGCCTTCTGATGAGAAAATTTTTGAGGCCCACCGAGACCAATATAGGGTTTTTAGTGAACCCTGGAGTGGGTCGAGCACAGAGGATTTGGAAGAAGGCGATTTACTCGCCACCAGAAACCAAAGCGCATCTCTAAAATCTCTACGGGAGCCCTACGACCCGCAGCATGCCCAGGCCCTCCTTGAATCAGCCCAAGTATTAGAAAAAACTCGGATCCACGAAGTTCTCGAAGGGATCTATGATCTCTTTGGCGTGGATGTAGAAGACCACGACAGCCTTGGAAACATCAAAGTTTCCACTTCGTCTCTTATGTTTGTGGATTATTTTCCGGGCTTAGGTGAAAGCGGCGAGCGTGTGATTTCTTTTGACCGATCTCAGGCCTTGGCCCGTGAGGACCTCAGCTTTTTCACTGTGGACCATCCCGATTTCGTAGAAACCTTAGAATTTTTAATCAATTCTGAGCAGGGCAAGATGGTCTTAAGTCTCCTTCCTAAAGAAGCCATTCCCGGAGTCTACTTTATGATGCTGGCCAAACACGGCCAAGATCCCCAAAAATCTACCAAGGTCCAAACCCGAATTTTTGAGGTCACCGAGAAAAAAGAAAAGAAAATGGATAAGAGTTTTCTTAATCTTTCGGATGCCCCCAAGTCTCTCAAACTTTCCAAGGCCACGGCGGCCTCCATCACCGCAGCCTTTGAGGATTGTGTAAAGCGTTTAGAGATCAGCGATGTGGATGCTTTGGTGCTAGCTTTTCCGCGACAGAATTAGAAAAGGCCCCCCAAATCAAGCCTTGACCCATACGATGTACCATCGTATACTTAATCGTATGAAAATCACGGCACTAATAGATGACGGCCTCGTGGACACCGTCAAAAAGATGACCAAGGGTGACACCACCACCGAGGCTCTTGTTATCGCACTTGAAGAATGGGTGGCCATGAAAAAGCTCGCATCCCTCTCAGCCGAAGTCACGAACAAGCCCTTCAGGTTCAAAGACAAGGAGTTCGCTAAAAAAAGCCGCGAAACTTCACGGAGAAGAGGGTGATTCTTGCGGACACCTCCGTTTGGATTGAGTTTTTAAGAGGGAAAGAACCCATTCACTCTCGTTTTAAAGATTTTTTAAAATTAGGAAAAATCTTTTCCCTTCCTTGGATTTTTGGAGAGCTTTTGCAAGGCGCCCTCGATGATGAAGAGAGCCAACGGCTTCTCAGTTTTTGGGAAGTCATTCCCAAACCTGAGAGTGAGGAGTTAGAGAAAATCTGGCTGGACGCCGGCGTACTCAGTAGAAAATCTAAATTTCCGTCCAAAGGCGTGGGTTTGATAGACGCTGCCATCATTCAATCGGCTCGCCTCATGAATAACTCTGTCGTTTGGACATTAGATAAAAAGCTTCAAAAAGTTACCCCTTCTGGGCAACGTTTTTCCCTCCCACAGAAGAATTAAGCTGCCAGGCCGCTCTGCCCTGCGCTTGATTCAACTTGAACAATCATTCTTTTGGGAAGAGGACATGATGAAATTAAAATATTTCAGTGGAACTTTAATGGCCGTCTGTATTTTTTGTGTAGGGAATCTTCACGCTCGCCCACTCCTTCGAGATGCCGAGATACCTCCCTGCCAAGGACAATGGGTTGCGGAATCCACCTTTTACATTGAAGGTGCAGACCTGGCCTCGCGAATCGCGACCCAGAGCGAAGCCGCTAGACTTCGCCTTGCCCAACTCAATGCAGAGGATGGAAAATCTCGTTTCATCGCCCGCGAAGCGGAAGCCTTTACAATTTACGAATGCAATTAATCTTAAACGCGTTCGCCAAATAGCTTTTGGTCCACGGAATACTTTCCGGGGCCCATGATTAAGAATAAAATAGAAATGACCAAATAAAGAAGTGCCAGTTCATAGGAACCCATACCAGGCCCCGAGGCCACAAAGGGGTCGCCCATCACCACGGCATGTAGGGCCGTGGCCACAATCATTGTGAAGATAAGACCCACGGAGGCCAGTGAAGTCAAAGCTCCAAATACCCAAGCCAGTCCACCGCCAAATTCAGCAAGTGCCGCTAAAAATTGCAAAAAACCGGGCACTGGAGAATCGGGCGGCATCCACGATAGAGGCGATTGAATTT
The DNA here is from genome assembly GCA_964477895.1 of uncultured Bacteriovoracaceae bacterium. GTDB lineage: Bacteria > Bdellovibrionota > UBA2428 > UBA2428 > UBA2428 > CAYZFQ01. The sequence goes on from CAYZFQ010000002.1 coordinate 348,274, forward strand.
TCCCCCATCCATGAAACATAAAGGCCGTACCGGCCACCAAGCGAAGCAATAGCAAAGCCAGCGAAGCGCATTTTGCTTGCGGCATGATTTGGAAAAAACATTTTATTTTGCCTGACATCATTTTTGAAATCTCCCTTATCTTGAGTTTCAGAATAACCTAAAATTCTTAACTAAATCTTCATCCATTACGCCCACAAACTTAACTAGCTCACCGCATCAGAACTCCCTAAACTACCTTCATGAGCAAGGGATCTTTTGAGGTGAATTCCTTTTACGTGGGACTCCTCTTCGCTCTATTTTTATCCCTCACAAGCCACGGCCAAGATCCCATCGAAGCCACCCAGGCTTTGCTCAAATCTCCCACTCTGCGCCAAGACGCCTTGAAGTCTCCCGAGGCTATCGCGGCTGATAGAAACATCAGAGCTTTGGGAGATGCGCGCGGGCAGACCCAAGAAATCTACAATCTCAGTAGCTCTATTTTTGTGGACCTCGCAAAAAACAACAACCAAGATCCCAACGAAATGATGCGCTCTCTGGAGGCCGCCCAAAGAGACCCAGCGGCATTTATCAACAGCATGACTCCCGAACAAAAAGCTAAACTCAAAGACATTGCAACCCAACTTGAGGCTCCGGCCAGCCGGCCCTGAGCTTTAACTTTGCCACAGCACTTAAGACTTCTTAAAGACAGGATTCCTCATTGACCCCCTCCACACCTTCGATCTAACCCGGAAGCTAGGGGGGGATCCCAGGAAAATAAATTTCTCGAATCCCCATATATTTAGGAGACTCGATGAAAGCCGCTGGCCTACTATCCTTTGCTCTTGCCATTTTCACACAGAAATCTTTCGCACAATCCTTATACAAACCCCTTCCTCTGCCCCCCACGGTACGGGTAAGTAGCTCAGCTCCGCGGCAATTGGTATGGGAAAATCTCACACCTAAACAACAAGCTCTTGCGCGGCACCTTCTTGCCGCCGCCAAGGCCGGCAAACCTTTGGTGTATTACCAAAATCACCGCCACGCTCTTTTGATCAAATCGCTTTTAGAGAAATCGCTGAGCACAGCTCACTACGCCAACACCCAAAGTTTTTTGGGAAACGCTTTTACGGAGTATCTTAACTACGCCGCAAAATTTACCGATCAGTCAGGCCCCTATGCCAGTTCCAACCGAAAATATATTTTGACTTTGGCCCGACCCGAACAAATTGCGGGCCTCTTTCATCGCCTTTTGCCTCGCGCTCCTGCCCAAGCCGTACAAGAATCTATTCAGCTTCTCACCGATCCCAACTATGAAGTCATCGCCCACCCGGAAGATGCCGCAGGCCTTGACCTCATCATTTCGGGTGGCAATCTTTATGAACGAGGAATTACAGGAGAAGAAGTCAGCGCGGCTTTTGCGAATGGATTCAATTCCGACCTCAATTGCCGAATCATTAAAGATGCAAGCGGCGCCATTGCCTGCGATATCCAGGCTCTCAACAATCCCACATTGGCACCCGTGATTCGCAAAGCTCTCAGCAAAATTGTCGTGGAACTAGATCGCGCCCTCCCCTATGCAAGTTCCGAGCACCAAAGCAATCAGATCAAATACCTTATCAAGTATTTAAAATATGGTGATGTCCAAGACTTCCGTAAAATGAACATTGAATGGGTGAAAGACGGGACCTCTTCTACCGTGGATTTCATGATGGGTTATGTGGAAGTTTATGATGACTACCACAACCAAATCGGCTCCTGGGAATCCTATGTGCAAGTTGTGGATCCCACCACCACCAAACTATCCGTAAACTTGGCCAAGAATGCTCAGGCCTTTGAAAACAGCATGCCTTACGGAATTTACAAAAAAGTTTTCCCTGCGGACTATTCCCCACCCGCAATGATGGTTTACTACTTTCAAGAAATTTCTGCTTTCCGCTCCGGGGGTTACAATTTGCCAAATTTCGACGACATTCGACGAGATGTGGGGGCAAAAAATATTATTCGCTTAGATTTACCCGGCCAGGACCGCGACCCCAATGCCCTGCGTATTCGTAAAGAGATGGTTCAGGAATTTGCTCTGCCCGAAAAAGTCGAAGGCATAGTGCGAGATTGGGCCCTCGCGCGCAAAGCCCTCGTCCTTCTCCATGAAATTATTGGCCATGGTTCCGGGACCTACGACACCACTCTTTATGGCCCTGAGGAAGACCCCATCGGTGCCCTAGGCGCCTTAGGCTCCGCCTTAGAAGAGCAGCGGGCTGATTTAGCGGCTCTGGTTTTTGCAGGCGATCCCCTTCTTGTGAATCACGAGGGACGTCCCGATGCCACCGGCATCAACGTGGGTCTCTACGCCGACGAGGCAGAAGCCTTGCGTGTGCGAAATTCTATGTACGACATCTATCTCACAAACTTTATGCAAAGCCTCTCTAAGCAACGCAGCTTAAGCGAGGCCCACCAACGCGGCCACTGGATGCTCATTAAGCAGCTTCTAGATAAGGGCGCTGTGGCCAAAGTGGCTCGAAACGGAACCGAGCTTACAAATCAAAATCTTGTTTTAGCCGTAGTGGACTATGAGAAGTTCTATGAGGTCTCTCGAGACCTCTTGGCGGAACTCCAACGAATTAAAGCCAAACGGGATACGGAGGCACTCACGACACTTTTTGCAACAGACGCCCCTCTAAACGAGATCGAAAGCCCTTGGATGCAGGCCGCGATTGAACGTGGCACCAAGCTTGAAATTTATTCGGGGTCCATCGAGCAGCCCTGGACCTTCCGCGACAATCGAGTCCTTCCCTTAGGTGAGCCCACTCTCGAGGGGATCGCTCCGTACTTAGGCCGCTAATTTTATTCCTGGTCTCTAAAGCTTTGCATGCTATACCCCCCTACCATGCAAAATACTGAGAAAAGCTCGGCGGCCTGGCCCCGCGCCATTGCCAACGATCCCCGAGTGAAGCGCCTAGCTTCTGTGCTTCGTCGAGACCAACGCATGCTATGGACTCATGGGACTTTGCCGGTGGCGCATTTGAAGATAAATCCTATGCTTGAAAAAACTCTCGTGCATCAGCACCGGATGAAGCTTTTGGAACGAGGATTAGAGCGCATCGAAGAAGTCTTAGCGGGTGAACGCAAGGGCTTAAACGCCCTCAATAAAAAAATGAACAAAGAGCCCGTCCAACGCATTTCTCGACTTCTTGTTATTGTCGACGGGGGCAGCGACAGATTTAATCGAGGTTGTGAGACTCTTTTAAAAGAATATTCCGATCGATTGCTAGGAATTCGCCTCAACCTGCCCGACACGACTCTCATTGAAAAACTCTACGGCCCCGAAGCCCTTACCAAAGCGGTGCTTATCTCTCATAAAGATGCCGTCACCGACTTCCTTTGGGCGCTAATACCCGAAGCTTAGTTTTGGTATTTTGAATAGAAGTTTTTAACCTGGGACTCATGCACTTCTGCATCGCCCGCACCAAAGGTCATGGGCATACGGGCGGCACCACGCTTGGGAAGCTTTCCACCACCGGTGAAGACGACATTTTTCAAATCTCCACGCTTTGAAGCACCGGCCAACCCACGAGCTAAGTCACGCCTCTCTGCGATCACCGTCCAGGGTGTGGTTTCATCCGTCGCGGGATTATAACCAAAGTCTGCGGCTACATAATCACGCTCTTTGTTTTCGTCAAAACGAGCCACATGCCCTTGGACCACGACAATCTCTTCCCCTTGAGAATTGGTAGTCGCAGTGAGTTTATTCGCCCCACCCCATTCACCGGGCGCAAACTGTCCCTCAAACAGCGGAGCACGATTAATAAGATCAATCGTAAAATCTTCCAAATTCTTCATTCTAGTCCGGCCAATAGTTCCCGGATTGCCGGGCCCCTGAGGGCGGGTCATCACTAAAATTTCCCCCGACCTGAGTTGCACCATCCGAATGTCTTTGTGCTTCGGTGGACCCACGGCAAAACGCTTTAGCTCTGCCATTCCTTTACCAAAGTCACGGTAAAAAGCCGTGCGGTAGCCCAGCACATCGCCTTCATGATAAACCTCCACCATCGCTAAAATATTTTCACCGTGAATCACGGTATGTGTAGGGTCTTGCATCGCCACATAATGTCCGTCAGCCACAAAGCGCGGGGCCCCGGGGATGAGATCATAAATCCCGTCGGAGCCCCTAGCAAAGAGCAAAACTTCGGATCCCGTTTCTAAATGCGCCTCTTCTACTCGCACTGCAATCATTCTTTGAGGGCGCGAATTGGAATTAAGCTTGGCCACAAATTCATCTGTCGGATTATAAAAAGTTTTTCCTTCCAAACCTGGACCTCGAAACTTCAACAACTTGGAATGAGGGGCAAGCTCCGCAGACTCTGCGATTTGACTGCGGTGGACTCGGACCATCTCCGCTAAGGGCACTGCCTTTTGAATCCGGGCCCAACCCAGGGGATTCTCAGATGGGCGCGTCCTTTCAAAAGATTCAAGATCCTCGCCGCAACCTTTCTTGTCCGCTAGCGCTGGCCACACCCACATAGATAAAATTAAAATAGAACTGAAACCTTTGCACATTCCCCACGACCCCTTGTCTTTTTTAAAACCGTCGCTTCAGGCTAGCACTCTCGCTTAGAGATTGTTGGAAAGGCGCAGGGATAATCTCTCTGTACAAAGCACTCTCAAGTCCAAGCCAGGGTGTTGCGGCAATTTTTTGCAAAATTACGGCATTTTGGTGGCGCTATTTATCAGAAAGGCATCAGGATTTTTTCTGAAATGGCTTTCGATAGCGCGGAATAAAAAAAGCGGCCACCACTAAACTCCAAGCCCCACCTGCAAAAAATCCCGCAAAAACATCCGAGGGATAATGCACCCCTAGGTAAATGCGAGAAATACCCACCAAGACACTCACCAGGCAGGCCAATAAAACACAGAATAATTCGTCACGCTTATCAGGCTGATAGCGACTTAGAAAAAAAGCCAAGGTCAGATAAAACGCGGCGGCATTAAAAGAATGCCCGCTCGGAAAAGAGGGGTCCGTGACTCGGGCCAACTGAGGGAAGACTCCCGGACGAGGCCGATTGATGATTTCCTTCAAAAATCGGGGAAGGATGGCGGTCCCCGCAAGCAGCACTAGCAAATGAAAAATGCCCGTAAAATCCTTCAGGCGGTTTAAAAAAATCAGCACAAGAATGGAAATTAATAAAGTCACACTCAACGACCCGAGGGCTGTAAAGTCGGTCATCATCTGTGTCAAAAGCGGATGACGTCTCTGGGCCACCCACTCCATCACTCTCAAATCCATAAGATGAAGGCTCTCAGGATCTCCCGCTATCGATTCTCGCACCTCATCGGCTAATACCACAAAGGCAAAGACCCCCGTTATCGAGAGAGCCAAAAAAATCCAGAGCCGCAGCCCTCCTCGATTTTTAAGAGGCTCCAACATTTTCTCAATGGTTGTCAGCTTTTTCAAAGAGGCACCTTCACACGTAAGGCCACAAGCGCGTGTGGCATTTCCCCTATCACTCTCGTTAAAAAGTAACTTCTGCCTGAAAGCAAGGAGAAGTGCAAATATCTTAGCCCTAATCCTCTCACTATTTTGGAACTATGTTAACTTAGTAAGTTCTCATGCCAAGCTCCCACAAAGACTTTCTAGATCTCTTTGGCTGGGATGATTTCTTCGCCCAACATGCGCCCGACCCCACCCTTAACAAAAGCGTCCCAGCCCGAGTGATTTCCGAGGAACGAAAACTTTATCGGGTGCAAGTGGGGCTGAAGCAATCTCTATGGGCAGCGATTAGCGGAAAAATGCAGCATGAAGCTCAATCCCGCATCCACTACCCAGCCGTGGGCGACTGGGTGGATGTGGAATTTTCAAGCCCCACGGAACGGGGATTGATCCAAAAAATCTATCCTCGTAAAACACTTCTACAGCGCCAGCAGGCCGGAACAAGCGGGGACCTTCAAATTCTTTCCGCTAACGTGGACTATGTTTTTATTACAACTTCAGTAAATGAAGATCTCAATTTTCGTCGTATCGAAAGGTACCTCAGCATCGCCTGGGAGGCGGGCACCATTCCCATCATTTTGCTCACCAAGGCTGATATTGTGGGAACAAGGGTGGATGAACTTATCGCCGGAATTAAGAAAGAATTTCCTAGCGTGGATGTGCAAGGTCTCAGTCAAAACGATTTTGGTGCCGCTAAATTTTTAGTCCACTATTTGCGCGCCGGAAAAAGCGCCGTCTTTCTAGGTTCCTCGGGAGTGGGAAAATCCACACTGGTAAACTACCTCATTGGCGAAGAGCAAATAAAAACCCAAGCTGTGCGAGAAGACGATGGCAAGGGCCGCCATACCACCACTTCACGCAATCTGTACGTGAGCCGCTTCGGGGGACTAGTGATCGACACCCCAGGAATGCGCGAGCTCCAACTGGCCGATCATAGCGAAGGCGTCCGCGCGCAGTTTGCTGACCTAGAAAATTTGGCTGCGGGCTGCCGCTTTACCGACTGCAAACACCAAACGGAACCCGGCTGTGTGATTAAGGCCGGACTCTCGGATGGCACCCTAAGCGCTGCGCGCTGGGAATCCTACCAAAAGCTAGAAGCCGAAATTCGCCATGGTTTGCGAAAGCAAGACAAGGCCCTGGCGTCAGAAGATCGTAAAAGCTGGAAAAAACTAACAAGCGAGGGAAAAAAGCGCGGCCGGTCAAAAAAAGGTCTTTTTTAACTGTGCGAGCTTAAGTGTGACAACGAGGTCGCAATTTAGGCTCCTCCTAGTGCTAGATTGAGGTTCTTAGGTTGTCATGAGCCGGATTGTGAAGGCGTCTTTTTGGATATCGCCATCGATTCTATGCCTAGGCAAAGTTTGATAGGGGCAGAAAATGGGTCAGTAGGCGGCATTATCCCCATTTTGCTTAGCTTGGTCGCAAGGCTGCCCTAGTGCCCTAGCAATTTCCGGGCCTAGGCCAACAATTTCGTCACACTTAAGCTCGCACAGTTAAATTTGCGCACAGATCGTGCGTCTATAGCAAGGCAATGCCGTCAAAGCTTGTCACAAAAATCCCGGGTCCTTACTTTGATCTCCGAGGTAAAAAAATGAAACTTACAAATTATCTGTTTGCTCTAATGAGTATAGCTTTAGTTGCTTGTGCGGGGAAAAAGCCCCGGGTCGAAATTAAGCAAGAAGCTCCTTCCACCACAAGCTGCACAGAAATTGGAGCTCAACTCGTTAGTGCCCTCCAAAGCTTGGAAGAGAGTCAAAGGCTGGCCACTCGAGCTTCCGTAGATGGGGTGGATCAGAGTCGGGGCAGCACGGGAAAGCTGATCTTTCCTCTCAACGAGTCCAAGAATCTTTGTAAGCTAGAGCTCTATCCAGTTGGGGATAAATTGAATTACGGATTGACTATCCATAAGCGCGGCAAAGGAACAAGCATGGAGAAGTATGCGGGATTGGCCATCGGAAAAAACCGCCCTCAAAAAGTGCTGAGCTGTAAAGTGACCAAGAGCTCGGAGAAAGTCTTTTATGATTCGGATTTATCTATAGAGCGAGACATCGCTACTGGCCTCATCACGGTCCAAGGTCTACGAGTGGGATACCTAGATCAACCGCATCGGCCGGAATCTAGATTTCAGTGTGACTTTCCCTAGAACGCCAGAGAAATATTACTTTCGAGCCGCAGCTGCCGCTTTCGCCGCTCGAACCTGCGTACTTCGTTCTGTCTGAATAGCCGCATAAATCTTTTCGCGCGCACGTTGGTTACTCCCAATGTTTTTGTGAGCCAACGGACTATGACCAGGGTTAAACGACAAGGCTTCGCACATCTCAGCCGGCAGCAATTCTTGTCCTGGCAATTTCTGCGGGATGCTAAGAGTCGCCACCGTTTTGTAGGCACCAGGATTGTCACGCCCGGGCCAAGCTTTCTCAGATTGCTCCACTAAAGCCTCGTGACCGACTTCTAAAACGTGAATGCCGAGTTCGTAGCAATTCTTGGATTGAACCAAGCGAGCCTTAAGTGCTGTTCGGAGACGATTGGGATCTTCCGCGATACCAAGGCTGTCCACAAGGGCCTTGTCCTTAAGAATGTTGGCCGCTTCGCCTTCACAGGCCACGGGACGAAACTGATATTTCACCGCCTGGTCGGGACCCAACAAAGAGGGCACCCAACTTTGGTAGCTGGAGTGAAGGACATCATGGGTCTGAACAGTCCTAAAAATGCTTGTAAGCTTGAGCTCATCTGCCCTCACTCGCACGCCGGGTTCTGGATTTTGACCCGCTTCGGGAATGTTAAAATAATTGTCATTCAAAATGGCGATTCCTACTTTTTCTACCTGTGCAGGAGTTGCCGTCCCTGCATCTACGGCATTTTTTAAATTTTCAACCAAAGGTGCTGTTTTTCCAAAATCAGATGGATTTAAAGTCTGCGTGGCAAACTGATTCTTGAACTTTGCCACTAAACCCTGAGCTCTGAAAAAAACGGGATAGTCCGCCACAGTTGAAAACATAAACTCATGAATGCCACTGATAGTGATGATATCAAATGTTTTGTAGTACTTTTTATCAACACCGAGATCAGGAAAATACTCTTCGCCCGGAATGTCGGCCACTTCTTGCTGCAGATTTTCTGGCAATAATATTTTCAGGCCAAATCCATGGCCCCCCGGTGTGTTGTCATTAGCCTGGGCATTACTTTCTCCATGAGATGAGCGTAATATGGCATCAAATTCTTCACCTGGGTTTTTAAAAACTCCTACTTGTAGGGCGCCCAAGTTTTCCTTCACTTTGACTTTAATTCCATCCACACATCCATGATCCTTGGGATGAGCATCCCTCTTCCCCTTTATATCGGACTTAATTTTGCCGATAAGTCCTTGGATGAGAGATTCCTCTCCCGGAAGTGACACTTCAAATTTTTCCGATTGAAGGGCACCAGCACTTCCACCCACAAAAAACGAAAGCATCATTGAAGCGACAAGTGCAAAAGGATTATTCTTCATCATAGAGTCTGAGCTAGGCGATTCTAACTCTACACGTCAACAACGAGAAGAAAGCCCACAACTGAAACTCAGCTGATTTTCACCCCTCTCAGCCGCAAAGCATTGGCCACAACCGAAACCGAACTTAGGCTCATCGCAAGACTTGCCAGCATAGGGCTGAGCAATATTCCGAAGAAAGGATACAAAAGCCCCGCCGCAATAGGGATACCTAAGGCATTATAAATGAAGGCAAAGAAAAGATTCTGCCTAATATTTTTTAGGGTGGCTCGAGAGAGTTTGTGGGCTCGCACAATTCCTCTTATGTCCCCGCCCAGCAAAGTTATTCCCGCAGCCTCGATGGCCACATCCGTCCCCGTACCCATGGCAATACCAATGTCAGCTTGGGCTAAGGCCGGGGCGTCGTTAATTCCGTCACCAGCCATCGCTACTTTTTTCCCCTGGGTCTGGAGTTCTTGAATAATCGCAATTTTTCTTGCGGGTAAAAGCTCAGCCTCTACTTGCTCGATTCCCAATTCCTTTGCGATTGCCATGGCCGTGAGTTTGTGGTCTCCGCTGAGCATCAGCACATCAACTCCTCTGCTGCGAAAATACGCCAAGGCCTCCACGACCCCATCCTTGATAGGATCTTTCACCGTAAGCACTCCGGCCGATACTCCCCCCACGGCTACGAGTACCGCGCCCTCACCTCGAGCCTGGAATTCCTGCGCTATCGACCCCAGCTCCTGGGCATCCACGCCGCTTTCTTCTAAAAATTTCTGGGTGCCGATCAAAATCTCCCGACCTTGAGTCTGCGCCTTAAGCCCTCGCCCCGTAAAGGATTCGAAGTTTTCCACGGGCGATATTTTTATCTTCCTTAACTCAGCCTCCCGCACAATAGCCGCAGCGAGAGGATGTTCACTGGCCTTCTCAACAGAAGCCGCCAGAGACAAAAGCTCATCCTCCGAAAATCCGTTCAAAGTTTTTACGGTACTGAGAAGGGCTTTACCAGCCGTGAGAGTTCCCGTTTTATCCAAAGCAAGAACGTTGATTTTTTCCATGCTCTCAAAAGACTCGGCATCTTTAACTAAGACTCCAAGAGTGGCGCCCTTGCCCGTGCCCACCATGATCGACATGGGTGTGGCCAATCCCAAAGCGCACGGGCAGGCAATGATAAGGACGGCGACGGCATTGACTAAAGCCAAAGAAAGTTGGGGCGGCGGTCCTAAAAAAAACCAAAGCAAAGCGGAAAGCACGGCAAGACCCATCACTGCGGGAACAAAATAGCGGGAAATCTGGTCCACTAATTTTTGAATGGGGGCCCGACTGCGCTGAGCCTGGGATAGCATGGTCACAATTTGGGATAAAAGACTTTGAGACCCCACATGTGTGGCCTTCATCACAAATGTTCCCGTAGTATTGAGAGTGGCCCCAGTCACCAAGGCTCCTGTAACTTTTTCCACGGGTAAAGATTCTCCCGTGATCATACTTTCATCAACAGAAGTTGCGCCTTCTAAAATTATTCCGTCCACAGGAACTTTTTCCCCCGGACGCACGCGGAGCCTATCACCCGTCTGAACTTTTTCGAGAGCGATATCGACCTCCGTTCCCTCCGATACAATTTTTCGAGCCGTTCGTGGGGCGAGCTCAAGGAGGGCTCGAATGGCATTTCCCGTTTGGCTTCGGGCTCTGAGCTCTAAAACTTGGCCGAGCAAAACAAGGGTAATAATAACTGCAGCCGACTCGTAATAGACTCCAGGCATAGCTCCGTGACCCCGATACGACGGAGGAACAATTTCAGGAAAAAGGCTCAGCACCACACTATACAAGTAGGAAACTCCCGTTCCCAGCGCGATTAACGTAAACATATTATAATTTTTATTTTTAAGGGATGCCCAACCTCGTTCAAAAAAGGGGTATCCCGCCCACAGCACTACGGGGGTAGCTAAAAGAAACTGAATCAGCAGATTGAGTTTGAGCGGGAGAGAATGTTCCCACATGGCCAAAAATAGAAGGGGAACAGAAAGGGCCGCACTCCACTTAAGTCGATAGGTGAAATCAAGAAGTTCGGGATTGGGTAAATCTAAGTCGGATACGCCCTCTGGCTCGAGAGCCATCCCGCAAAGGGGGCAGGAACCCGGACCCTTCTGCCGAATTTCTGGATGCATGGGGCAGGTGTAGATGGCGTCAGAACTCTCAGGCTTTGGGGGAGTTTCAACAACACCAAGATAGGAAAGTGGCTTTGCCACAAACTTTTCCCGGCACTTGGGGTTACAAAAATAGAAGAGCTGGCCTTGATACTCGGCGGACCCGCCTCGGGGGCTCCGGGGATCAACTAACATTCCACATACGGGATCTTTAACTTTGGAACTCGACATCGTATCAGCCTTGGCTTTGCAACAATCATGCTTCATAGAATCCAGTATCCACCTTCCCACTAGGGGAAGGTCAAGGAGCAAAATGACACATCCCCCCACGCGCCCCTTTGACCTTCCCACCGTGGGAAGCTTTAAGATAGCCCTAATGAACATCGGCAAATTAGCTAAGCTTACGGGCGTAAATGCCAAAATGATTCGCCACTATGAATCCCTGGGCCTCATCCCAAAGGCCGCTCGCAGCGAAGCGGGCTACCGACTTTACTCCGAAAGTGACGTGTCTTTTCTGCAATTCGTAAAGCGGGCGCGATCCTTAGGTTTTTCAATGAAAGAAATTAAAAATCTTGTTGGGCTATGGCGAAACAAGGCTCGGGCGAGCAAGGTCGTAAAAACGCTCGCTTTGAATCACGTGGACAATCTTAAAAAGAAGATTGCAGAGATGCAGAGTATGGTAGACAGCCTACAAAACTTGGCAAAAAATTGCCAAGGCGATGAGCGCCCCGATTGTCCCATTTTAGAAAGTTTAGAAAGTGACTGTTGCCATGAAGAAAAATAAAAGTTCTTGGCTCTTCATTATAATATCTTTGTTTTTCACCTTGCCATCTTTTGCCAAAACCGTTCGCTATGAACTCAATATTAACCAAGAAAAAATAAATCTCAGCGGAAAAAAGGAAGTCGACTTTGCTTTGCTTGTTAATGGCAGCATCCCTGCCCCTACCCTTGAATTCACTGAAGGGGATGACGCCGAAATAGAAGTTAAAAATGGCCTTTCAAAAGAAGACGTCTCAATACATTGGCATGGAATTCTTTTGCCACCCGAAATGGATGGGGTTCCCTACGTAAACACCCCCCCCATTTTGCCTGGAAAGTCTTATACCTTTCGCTTTAAAATCCGCCAGCACGGAACCTATTGGTACCACTCGCATACAAATGTTCAAGAGCAGATGGGCGTTTATGGGGCATTCATCATCCATCCTAAAGTTCGTCCCTTTAGTTACGATAAAGATCTGGTCGTAGTTTTGAGCGATTGGTCGGATGAAAATGCGAATAACATCATACGCAATTTAAAAAAAGATGGGGACTACTACCTCTACAAAAAGGGCACTATGCAGTCGTGGGTGGGAGCCCTCCAAGCACACTCATTCAAAAGTTACTTGACCAATGAATGGACCCGCATGGGTGCTATGGATTTGTCGGACGTGGGCTACGACGCTTTTTTGATAAACGGGAAACGAGACGCTTCACTCTTAGAAGCTCATCCCGGAGAAAAAATTCGCATCCGAATCATTAATGCAGCGGCCTCCACCTACTTCAACGTTTCCTTGGCTGGCTTGCCCATGAAAGTCGTCGCTGCCGATGGAATGGATATAAGTCCCCTACTCGCTAAAGAAATATTGCTGGGCATGGCTGAAACTTACGACGTTCTTTTTGAGGTCCCCGAACACAAGAACTATGAACTTCGAGCCACGGCCCAAGACGCTTCGGGATTTGCCTCTGGCTGGATAGGTATGGGGGAAAAAATTCATGCGACCGGCAACAAAGCACCCAATCCCTATGCCAGCATGGACCACTCCCAGCACCAGGGACACAACATGCCAGCAACCGATCACAGCCTACATGAGGGACATAAAAAAACTGAGACCAGTGAAGTTCCACTTACAAGCGTCCAAAGCCTCAGCGTGGATGATTTGAAGGCAAAAACTAAAAGCTCCTTTGATCCGAAAATTCCCGTATACGACCTTAAGCTTGAGTTAGGCGGGGATATGGAACGCTATGTGTGGCACATCAACGGCAGGGCCATGTTCCAAGAGCGCAACATCATTATTCGCGAAGGTGACGTGATTCGATTTACCTTTGTAAACCAGAGCATGATGCATCATCCGATGCATTTGCACGGGCACTTTTTTCGAGTTCTCAATAAAAACGGAGACTATTCACCCCTTAAGCACACGGTAGACGTTCCTCCACATAGTTCTCGTACCATAGAGTTCCTTGCAAATGAACCCGGTGAATGGATGCTTCACTGTCACAATCTCTTTCACATGAAGTCAGGAATGGCGCGAGTCGTGAAGTATTCTTCCTTCACCCCCAAGCCCGAAATCGCAGCCATTCAGAAATACGACCACCATCTTCACGACCATCCCACTCCCACCGGATCTCTTCTCGTGGGCAGCCAACAGGCCGAGGTCAATTTAAAATTGGCCAAAACCTGGGACACTTTTGAATTTCGACTTGAAAATCGCGATTACGAAAAAGATCACAATGAGGCTGATCTTTTATATCGACGTTGGTTCAATCAATATTTAAATTTGATCGCTGGCGCTAGCTACAACCACTCCTACATTCACGATAAAACGCGCGCTGTAGTGGGCGTAGGGTACCTCCTACCCTTGCTCATCGAAACGAATCTGCTGGTTGATCACAAAGGGAAACTGAGACTGGATTTGGCCAAACGTTTTCAGTGGTGGAAATACATTTTTTCGGATGTGGAATTAAAGTTACGCCAAAGCTTGGACACCGAGTACCAGCTTAGCTTGATGTATGCCAATAGCTGGTCTTGGTCAGCCGGCCTCCTATTTAATGATGATGGCTTCGGAGTGGCAGGTCGCCTCAGGTTTTGATCTTGAAGGGCGCCACTAAATCGAAGCCACCCGTTCCAACAACCTCGATTTCCACTCATAAAATACCCCAGTAAGAAACGGCCCTACAACCAAGACTAAGACGGCATTCACGACGGGAGAACTTTCAGCACTTTGCCCAGAAAAAAGCATGGTGAATGGAATTACCAATAAGAGCCCCAGCAAAATCAAAAAACCAAAGAAAACCCCCAGCGGTACACCGATACATACGTAGCGCTTAATAAAATCTTGGCCTTGGGCTCCACCATTGGCGGCGTAGCACCTTCTAAGACCCCAAAAATTTACAGTTAACAAAATCAGCACACCAAGAAGCCACACCCACCATGCCTGCCCTTTTAGATGAGAAAACGCCCCACTCCCGCCTGAAATCTCAAGCAACACCGTTGCCATCATATATTTCATAGATTCGTATTCGTTGACACGTCCTGCGCGTAAGTCTTCGACACATCGAGAAGGATTTAAAAATTCCATACCAAGGCTTTAACCTTAGACCACTTCAGACGACATAAATTTCGTTCCTAAAGGGTAGCCCCACGCACAGGTCGTGCGCCCCTACCCTAAATCGAAGCCACAATCTCATTGAAGCTACGACTAGGTCTCATCGCCGCGGATGTTTTAGTCTCTGAGGGGTGATAGTAGCCCCCCAACTCCACGGGCTTACCTTGGACTTCCACCAATTCTTTTAAAATACTCTCACTCGCGGCACTGAGTTTCTGAGCAATCGGACCAAACTTCGCCCTTAGCTCGGCGTCCTTATTTTGTGCCGCTAGGGCCTGGGCCCAGTACATCGCCAAATAAAAATGACTGCCCCGATTATCCAGCTCCCCAACCTTACGTGCCGGAGAACGGTTTTCACTTAAAATTTTACCATTAGCCTCATCTAAGGCTTGGGCCAAAACCAAGGCCTTTGCATTTTGCTGCTTGGTTCCCAAATCTTCTAGCGAAACCACTAGGGCTAAAAATTCCCCCATAGAATCCCAGCGCAGATAATTTTCTTGGACAAACTGCTGCACATGCTTGGGAGCCGAGCCGCCGGCGCCGGTTTCAAAGAGTCCGCCTCCGTTAAGCAACGGCACAATGGATAGCATCTTGGCACTTGTGCCAAGTTCAAGAATTGGAAAAAGATCTGTGAGGTAATCCCTCAGCACGTTACCAGTAACGGAAATGGTGTCTTGGCCTTTACGAATGCGCTCCAGAGAATACTTGATGGCCTCTACGGGGGAGAGAATTTGTATATCTAAGCCCTGAGTGTCGGAATCCTTTAAATAAGTTTTTACTTTTTTAATCAATTCCGCATCGTGCGCACGTTGGGGGTCGAGCCAAAAAATAGCAGGAGTCAACGTGGCCCGAGCTCGAGTGACCCCAAGCTTTACCCAGTCCCGAATGGGGAGGTCTTTGGTCTGGCACATGCGCCACAGGTCGCCCGCTTCCACATTGTGCTCCAGAACTGTGGCCCCATCCCCATTCACCACCCGCACCTTACCTTTGGCAGGAATCTGGAAAGTTTTATCGTGAGAGCCGTACTCTTCGGCTTTTTGAGCCATAAGTCCCACATTGGCCACACTGCCCATGGTGCTGGGATCAAAGGCCCCATGCTGTATGCAATTTTCAATAGTGGCCTGATAAATCCCAGCATAACAACGATCGGGAATCATGGCCTTGGTGTCGTAAAGCTTTCCATCGGTACCGTACATTTTTCCGGACGACCTAATGGCCGCCGGCATCGAGGCATCCACAATCACATCACTGGGCACATGGAAATTTGTGATGCCCTTTGAGGAATCCACCATCGCAACGGCGCAGCGCTTGGCATAGGTGCCCTCAATCATCTGTGTAATTTCTTTTTGCTCAGCCTCAGGCAAAGTTTTGATTTTTGCGTAAACATCACCTAGTCCGTTGCGAGCATCTACGCCTAATTTCGAAAATGTATCCTGATATTTATCGAAGACATCTTTAAAATAAGTTTTTACGGCATGGCCAAACATAATGGGGTCGGAGACCTTCATCATTGTGGCTTTAAGGTGCAAGGAGAGAAGGACATTTTCTTTTTTGGCGTCCTCTATAGCTTGGGCGTAAAACGCCTGAAGGGCCTTCACACTCATCGTGGCGGCATCGATGATTTCTCCCGCCTTAAGGGTGGTTTTTTCTTTAAGAACTTGAGGCGCACCCGAGTCCGGGACAAACTCAATCCTTACGACGGTGTCGCTTGGAATTGTGAGCGATTTTTCACTGGAGTAAAAATCTCCCTCTTTCATGTGTGCCACATGAGATTTGGAATCCTTGGACCAAATCCCCATTGAATGAGGACGAGCTTTGGCATCGGCCTTCACGGGACCCGCCACTCGACGATCGGAATTGCCTTCTCGCAAAACAGGATTTACGGCACTTCCAAGGACCTTGGAGTACTTAGCTTTAATTTGCTTTTCGGCATCGCTCTGGGGATTTTCCGGATAGCTTGGGATAGCAAAACCCTGCGATTGGAGTTCTAGAATTGCCGCTTTCAGCTGTGGAACCGAGGCGCTGATATTGGGAAGTTTAATAATGTTAGTGCCGGGCATTTTAGCCAGTTCACCCAACTCGGCCAAAGCATCACCCACGCGTTGGTCAGCTTTTAAAAGCTCCGAAAAGCTCCCCAAGATCCGACCCGCAAGGGAAATGTCACGGGTCTCCATTTTAATGCCCGCAGGAGCCACAAAGGAGGAGATGATGGGCAATAGGGAATAGGTAGCCAAGGCCGGAGCCTCGTCGGTTTTCGTGTAGATAATGGTGTTTTTCATGCTCCCCGAAATTTAATCCTATTGGGGCAGGAACTAAAGGGGCCTTGCGAAAGAAAGGCGTCCGAGAACTTTTTCCAGACGTCACCCACCCTAAGGCTTATCGAGTTCCCGCAACCTCGGTGGTAGCTCTTTTAACTTTTCTGGGGGACCAATCAGCAAGACCCGAGGCTTATCTTGGACTTTATCAAAGATAACTCGGTATTCTCCATTTCGCACCGACATCACGAGACTTCCTAATTTTCTGTCGGTTCCCCAATCATTCCAAATCGCTGCCCTGGGATTTAGAGAAAGCTTCAAAAAAACCTGTTCGAAAAGGCGGACCTTATCTTTCTCGCTCAGCTCCGCAATGTCACCGCGCGCAAAGTCTGAAATATTCAGCGAGCGCAGAACATCTCTATCACGCTCAGGCAGGTCGAGTTGGTCAATAAAAGGATCACGTGGCTTGGCAGAGGAGCCCGATACCGCAGTTCGTTTTGTGAGTTGAGAATTGGCCTCATTCAAAAGCATGGCGGCATCAAAATCCAGAGCCGACCAGAATTCTGTATTCTGATTCATGCCTTTAACCAACTGACCAAGCTCTGTCTCAGAATCAGGCAAACGCAAAACATCTTCTGTAAAATATCTTTCCTCAATAAATTGATTTAAACGCCTGGCAACATCAACCGGGCCCGGAGCTTTCGGCTCTCCGACGAGTGGCACCAAGACAAGCTTGGGTGCCGAAGTCGCAGTTTTTGGAACGACTCTGGGCTCAGGCTTCGGTATGGCGGCGGGCATTTTCAGAACTTTTGATCCGGGAGTCTCTCCTGCCAATGCCAGCAAGGGACCCAGCTTGATATCTGCCGTCACTAAAAAGTGAGTAGATGGAAAGAGATCCTTTCTCCTGGGGTCTAATTCCACCGTCTTTCCAAAGCGATCTTGGTAGCGGTGCACTTTTGAACTCTTTACCAGAGGCCCCTGGGCAGACTCTGCATTCAAAACTGAATTCACCAAAATGCCATCTATTTGCGAACCCTGAACATGGGTCGCGCGGTGCGCGGGAGGAACCGAACTAATCTCGGCCGCATCTTTCATACCCAAGGCCCTAAAGGACTCGAAGTTTTGAAGCTTGGAGATACTGGTGTTGAAATCCCCAGCCAAGGCAACGGGAGGTTTACGACCATACTTTGTCATATAAGCCTGAAGAATCTCAGTCGTTCTTTGAACCTGGGCCTCTCGCTGCAAAGTTCGGATAGGATCACCGGCTATAAAACTTGAGGCATGAGCGCCCAGAACTGTAAGGAGGGGAGAGTCTCCTTCGCTCTGACTCACACTTCGAAACTCCACCAGTGGCAAATCTCTTGAGAAAACCCTAGTGGGACGCCCTAAAACCGGATGCATCCACTCTTCACGGGCATGAGAAAAAACATTCATGTGCAAAGGCAAATCTTTTTTTATCAGAAATGCCATGCCACGCCCCCAAGAGTCGTTACCCTCAATGAAGACATAGTCATACTGATCCTTTAAATGTTGCTCGATGAATGTCTCTATGACTTTCGGGCTCACAACCTCTTGTAAAACTAAAAGATCGACATTGGCTTTCAAGATCGTATGACTGAGCACTTCAAGCTGTTCCGGTGTTTTGGCAGGACTCAAGCCAGCCAAGGAACCTTCCAAATACAAATCTGTCGCATTCAAGGTGCCAATTCTCAACTGTTCTGTTTTATGCAAATCTCGCTTTAATTCATCTGGCGCCACAAAGGCACTGAGAAGTCGGTCACAACTTGGCGTGACAGTCGCAGCCAGGCATTGCCCGCAAGACATGCCGAGAAAGAAGAAGAAGAAGAAGAAGAAGAGCTTCCCATGTCGCTTCACGGCAGCCCTCAAGCGGCCCTTACTGAAGGACCGTCTTCGTCTTGCAAAGAATCGAAACTGTCGGGATCCGCAGCTCCAATGCTGCGCTGGTAGGATTCTGGAATCTTCCCATTCAAAAAGTCCCCCGCCTCGACCACAGGATAAAGCTCTCCATAATGCTTGATCACAGCCCCACTCACGCGCGTCATAATATGCCAAGGTCGCAAATAAGCCGGGCGCTTCATTCCCATGGCGCCCAACATATGCGCCAGGCTCTTTAACGTTTCGCGATGAAATTGCGCCACGCGTTTTCGTTTGTCGGAAACAACCAAGCCCGCCACAAGGCCTGGATCCTGGGTGGCCACACCGGTAGGGCAGCGATTGGTATTGCACTGGAGGGCTTGGATGCAGCCTATGGCCAATAGCATTCCGCGAGCGGAATAAATCACATCCGCCCCTAAGGCTAGGCGCTTTAGAATTTCAAAAGCCGTGGTGACTTTACCCGAAGTGAGAATTTTCACCTGGGCCCGAAGTCCAAAACCCACCAAACAGTGATGCACAAAAACAAGGGCATCAATGCCGGGGTAACCCACATAATTAGAAAACTCTACAGGCGCCGCCCCTGTCCCGCCTTCGCCACCGTCTACAGAAATATAGTCAGGGCAGATTCCAGTTTTGCGCATGGCTTTGCAAATAGCCACAAACTCCCGACGCTTACCTAAGCAAAGCTTAATCCCAACCGGTTTTCCACCACTGAGCTTGCGCAGGCGATCCACAAATTCCAAAAGCTCTGCGGGGGTAGAAAACTCCGAGTGCGCGGGAGGCGAAACCACATCTTCATTCATAGGCACGCCGCGAATTTCAGAGATTTCTCGCGTCACTTTTTTTGCTGGAAGGATTCCCCCATGAGATGGCTTCGCTCCCTGAGAAAGTTTGATCTCAATCATTTTAATTTGAGGATACTTGGAGTTTTTTTCAAAAAGCTCATTGGAAAAAGTTCCGTCAGCATGGCGGCAACTAAAATAGCCGGTGCCAATTTGCCAAATCAAATCGCCACCATTTTCTAGGTGGTGGGGACTGAGTCCTCCCTCACCCGTGTTGTGTGCAAAATTTCCATCTTTAGCTGCGCCGTTTAACGCCATAATGGCGTTTTTGCTAAGCGAGCCATAACTCATGGCAGAAATATTAAAGAGGCTGGCCTGGTAGGGCTGTGAGCACTGCGGCCCACCAATGGTGGCATGCATGTCTTCAATCTTTAAATGCTGAGGGGCCAAAGAATGCGCCACCCACTCATATCCGTCTGCATAAACATTCTGCTGAGTTCCAAAGGGAAGGGTATCCAGCTCGCCCTTGGCTCGTTGATAGACCACCGATCGCTGCTCTCGATTGAAGGGAACACCATCGGAATTCGATTCTCTAAAATACTGAGAAATTTTGGGACGCAAGGCCTCGGCCCAGTATCTCATTCGACCCACAATCGGAAAGTTTCGCCGAATAGCCTGAGCTTTTTGAAAGTAATCCACAAAACCCACAAAAACGAGGGGGCCTACAAACGCAAAGCTCCATAGAAAATGCGGGCTCAGAAATACTGCAAGAACGGCTATAAAAGCACTCACAAAAAACGATGACCAAAGAAAAAGTTTTCTCACTTTCCTTTTATCGGAGGAATGCGGGGCAAGACTAAAGCAGACTCTGTACAAAAATTTGACGCTGAGAAGCCATTATAAACCCCTCACTTTTCAAGGCACAATAATAAGGATGCTTCGCTTAGGATTTTTTGGCCTTTTTCTATATTCTACCCATGTTTTTGGAATAACTGCCGAACTGAGTACCCCACCCCATCCCTGTAGCTTTAGAGAGTTTTTGGAAAGTCCCCTTCAGCCTCTTTCCTATTTAAAATACAGTCGCATTCTACAAATTCATTCAGGAGAAGACGCGGCCTTTGCAAGCGGAATCTTGGTCCTTAGTGAAAAGGGAGAAGAGGTACTTGCCATCCTTGACTCAATGCCTGGGAGACATTCCATTTTACAGCTGGCCCTCCAAGAGCAAAATGTGAGAATCAAAAAAATTCTTTGGATGGGGGAAATTCAATCTTCCCGACAAGGCATTGTGGCCGCTTCAGAAATATCAGGTGATTATGCCAAAACTCAAAGGGATCCCTCTCGCTACCCTTATCCGGTTGAAAATTCCGTAAAACGACTTGAGCAATATTTAACCCATTTTTCATCCGACCTAATTGCCAAAAATGCTCAGTTTTTAAGTTACAAAGAAAGAAGCGCTCATCTAGATCCTCGAGTGGATAAAATCTCCAAAAAAACCCAAAGTGATATCCATTCTCTAAACAATCTCTACAACCCAACTTCCATATATGTTCAGATCGCCCGAAAAGGAGCTCGTACCCACGGCCAGGCCACGCTAAGCGAAGTCCCCGACATTGATTCCCTGATGTCTATATTCAACTACGCCAGGCAAATCTCAGGAGCGAGAGATCCTCAAGTATCTGCAGACTATTTTTTCATGCAGAAGCTTGTAGATAAAGGACTGCCAATTGTTCTCAATTTTGATCAGGCCAATGAGCTTCATAACGCCCTTAATAGGCTTTACACAGTGGCAATCGACCATCGAGCTGCCATGAAAAATGTTGAGCTCTATGGAGATGGGGACTGAGGTTGGGAGTCTAATTACTTTTAGCTCAGACTTAATAAAAATCATCGGGACTTAATCCGCAAAATTCCCATACTCGATCTCCGTACCGTAAGGAATGTGGAAGGACCCCGCCACGTATTTGGAATCGGGATACATCACCGCATCCACTTCCGACTCACTCCATTGCGTCGCTTGCGAGATATCACAATTTCCCGCATCCCAAAGAGCCCCTACAGACGGAAAGCCCTGACTTTCGTCTCGCGGGCAATTCGTATCGATTTGGTTTCGTGGAAGGGAGAGCACAACGATTCGACCCAAGGTCCCTTCGCGCCGGGGAGAGGCGAACTGCACCGGTATCCATATGGCATAGGAAAACGACACCAGAGGATCGAGGCGATGATCATTCCCCCGCAGCTCCGAGTAGGGCCTTTCTAGCGAAAGGAGACTCGCATCATGAAAAAGAAAGGGTAGACCCTGCACATGAATGCCATAGGCCAGAAGAGCCGTGGGCACAGGCCTCGGATCGGTACCAGGTAGCATCTTCATGACTCGGTCCTCCACCTCATCAATTTGAAACCAAGCCCGGCCCTCTCTCTCAACAGAAAGAACAAGACCGCTTTCAGGTAAGTCTCGAACGGGGCCAAGCTTAGAAATTTCTTTTCTCAGTTGAGAAAGAAGAGCGGTGCTGGACTCCGAGGCACCTGCTGCCTGCTCTAAAAAACTCGAGCCCTGTATATGAGTTCTCGCAAGACCCGCCAAGGCCGGGAATTTTTTAAGGGAATTTTCCCCCCGAAACAGCAGGAGATTGTCTATCTTACAGGTCTCACCGAAGTACTCCTTGAAATCGCATTCGGAGAGGCTACAACGGCGTCGCTCCTCGGCTGAAAGACTGTCGCACTTGGTTACCCAACGATTGTGAAGCTCAACAATGAACGTGCCGTCTTTTTCAATGGCTGTACCGAGATTGATATCGATGGCTGTGGTTGTGGCACTGATCCTTGCGGCCTCTTGCGAACCCATTCGCGAGAGGACCTCTTCCATCGCAAAACCCTTAAGCGCCGAAAAGAATGCCAAACAGATAAAGGTGCGCAAAATGAACTTTTTATGCATAGATTTCTCCACAATCTTTTCTTTTTAACCGAAGCACTAAGCCGCAAGCGGCAAGGGACTCACAGGTCGGCGTCTTAAAAAATCCAGCAATGTGTCCCGTGGCCGAGGCAATTCCTCCCCTGGGACCTCTAATTTCTTGAGGACTTCCTCAACACTTTTTCGCTCGGATACCGAGAGGGACTCAGCCAGAGCTTGGCGTCTTTGTTCTCGCACTCTTTCGTCTCGAAGAAGTTCATATTTTTCCCAAGCCCACCTCGGAGCCACCTCAGCAAAAGCTATGCCCTTCCAACGTCCACTAGCGGTGATGACGGAGTCACCCGAAGTGCCCTCCCAAACTCTCGAGAAAAAGGGAAGGTGACTACGGGGTATGTTAGACCGCAGACCTCGAATTTCCTTTCTGGCAAAAGCCGGAATCTCATTCACAATTTGCATTCCCGCAGGGGTGATTCCTGAATTTTTTGATTCAGAATTTCGCGCAATCGAGATAATTTTTATTTGCGATTCGCTCAAAAGGTGTTCCAACTCTTTGGTGGCATAGGGACCGTCTGCAATATATAGCTCGGGACGCAGCTCCGATTGGATTTTATCAAAAAGCTTTTTTCGATAGTTCGCTGTCGTCAGCAGCGCCTGCGCCCACTCTTCCTCAGTCGCTTCATCCATACCGAAGGGAAGGGTTTTGATCACAAGGTATTGGTCCCCCACTCCTAAATCGTTCATCAAGCCTTGGAGATACTGTCCCCTCTCACCCGTGAGTGCTCGCGAAGTGATCAAATCATCATAACCATGGGGGTCGGCCAGCACGATGACCCGAGGCGATTTAAAGGTTCCCCGGTAATGACCAAAGTCACCATTGATGGGATGACTTTTAATATTAAAGCTAGAGATCGGTAGGTCTTGTTGACCGCGATTCTCTGCATCCCACTCGGTCCCATCCTTGAGTCGGTAGGTCTCCCGAAAATCTTCTTTCAGCAGCAACGCATATTCCGGGCCGGGTCCAGAATCAAAGACGTAACGCGACTCAAGACTTCGCGGCCTGGCGGTGTAGAGTTCCGCTGTTGAGGGCTTTTGCGCCGGCAAGAAATGAGTCATCTCAGTAATTTTATCTAGGCTTTCAAGGTCAGAAAAACCCTCGTCTTCTCGGGCGCCGAAAACGATAACCTGTCCAAAAGAAGTGATCTTCGACTTGGCTTCTCGCTTTCTTTCAATCTCGGCCTCTTCCTCACCTAGCCCCTCAAGTCGGGATCGATAACGTCCCATTCTCACAGCTGAAGACACCGACACCATGCGAGAAGCCGGCGTACCAAAGTCATAAAAATCAGGAGGAATATCTTCTCTGCCATAGGTATAGGCTAAGCCCTGGGCAAATTGATTCACCCGGGGACGGCCTCGAGAGTCAAGACTTCGGTCAGCCTCAATAGTCCAATCCGGAGCGCGTTCAGTGATAAATCTCTTCAGGCCAGATAAGAAATTCGCCACAATCTCCGATGCATTACTAGGAATTTTATTGAGAGGGGGAAGGGGCTGACCACTTCGCTGAGCCTCGGCTCGGAGTCTCTCTATTTCACGGCGCTTCTTTACGGCTTGTTCGTAATCCATCTGCGCCATGCTAAGCGCCGTAGGATGAGGAAACTGAGCAATCATGACGTGATGAGAAAGGCTCGTTCCATCGGATAACTTGAGCCCTTTAAGCGACATGGTTTCCGTCTCGTCATCTCCAATTCTAATTTTCTCAATGTCGAAGCCGCCTAACTGAGCGGGATGAACAAGGCCGTTCTTAAGCGGACCTCCTTGAGTAAAAACCATTTGAGACCAATAGGAACTCAAATCATTTTGAAGGGCTCTAAAAGTGTCTTGCTGATCTTCCTCTTCTGAATAGTCGAGACGCTTCGCTCGACGCCCTTCAGATTCTGCCCTGGCATTTTCTACACTCTGAAAAAGATCGTTTCCATTGATGTTAGAGAGAACGGAAAATTGACCATTTCCCCCGGCATTTTCCAAATTCATTTCGGCAATTTGGATTTTGTGAATCGTTTTCTCGAGTCGAGTCCCCACCCGTCCGCCACCCGCAACAACAAATGAACTAATGGCGTCTTTCGCGGCCCCGCCAAAGGCCACAATCATTCGAAGGGACTCGGGATTGTTGCGAAGAATCCAATCGATAAGGCGGTTTCGCCACTGAGTGACCGCGCTTTGAGGGTCTTGGCTTAAGAGCCAAAAATGGTTGTCCACAAATCCCGCCTTCCCCGCCTTATAACCCTGGGGTGTTTTTTCAAAGTAGGGAGTGTTGGCCGAACTGTATTGTCCATTTATTGTAAAGGCGAAGGCGTTGATAAAGGCCGCACTTTCGCTCACTCCAAAATAAGCCGCCATGTCCTGTGCACGACCACCAAAGCCCGCAGTGGCCGGACGGTTCGCCGCCTCGGCAATATGAGTGCCGTCCTGACCGATAAAAAGAATTTTTATAGAGTTCGGCTTTAAAATCATCCGCAAGGGAATCGGCCCATAGGCCGGACGAAATCTCTGACGGCCCACGATTTGCTCGGAGAGCGCCGGGGCATCGGGAATCTCAGCCAAAATGTCTACCAACTCTTTGGCCATTTTTCGTTCGAACTCATTTTCAGAATTTAGATTGGGGCCAGGGTCGTAGGCCGAGCGATCAGCATGAGCGCAAAGAATCAATAAAAAGAAAGAAAAAATGGCTGCCGTTTTTTGAAGAATTCTCATCTTACCTCGCTATCGTCCGACCTTTAGAGATCATTGACCTGGCGAGTCAACTTGGAATTGCTGAAAAAGTCTTGTCGACGAAAAGCCTTCCCATCTTTTACAAAGGCATGATGAGAGAATTCCTGGCTTTATTCCTCTTTTCCACCTCAGCGTGGGCCCAACAAAATTATCCCAGGTCTTGGTGGCCTGAGGTGGCGGAATCTGAACGATCATCTTGGGAAATTCTGCCTCAAGACGCCGCAGAGGGAGAAGTTATCCTATCTAAGCGAACGGAATTGGGAGTTTTTTCAAATCTTTCCAAAAGTCCCTTTGATTTTGAAGGCCATCGTTACGCCTCAGTAGAAGGACTTTGGCAAATGATGAAATACCCCGAGAATCAGGAGGACCCTCGAGCCCGTTTGCAAAATTGGGCCTATTCTCGAGAGCAGGTGGCCCTTCTTCATGGGTGGGAAGCCAAAGACGCCGGGGATTCGGCCAATGTTCAAATGAGAAACCTTGGTATTTCGTGGATTTCTTACCAAGGACAACAGTTTAATTATAAAGACGGGGCCGAGGGATCGGCCTTTCACTACGATCTGATTTACCGAGCCACTAGAGAGAAGATAAATCAGAATCCGTCTCTTGCGCGCCTACTAATTCAAACGGAGGGACTTCTCTTGCGATCGGACCATCATCAAAACCCCACCGATCCACCCGCCTATAGAACGCCTGAGATTTTAATGAGAATCCGCACTGAGCTTCAGCATCGGCCAAACTTTCGGAATGAAAAATATTAACTAAATCTGCTGAAAGCCGTCCGGACTTTGCTTCTCGGCCTTCTTTAATTTTTCTTCTTCCTGAGCTCTCAAGCTTTCTTCAATTAACAAGGAGAGACTGCTTTGATTGGGCTTCATGCAAGACATCATCTTGGAATGAAGCATCACAAGCCCGGCCGACTTGCGAATACGGCCTACTGAAGCCGGATCGAACTCAAGCCACTTCTTTAAGAATTCTTCATTTTGAATAAGATGCTTTCTTAAAACAGTGCTTTTAGCAGGGAAAGTATTTGCTTTTTGAAGGTTCATTTTCATCTGAGAAAGCTCGGACTTAAAGCCTAGAAAACTTTTAGCCTCCGGCCCGCCCTTAAAGGGTGAGGGAACTTGCTCCGCATCCGCAATCACTGAAGCCAGCGTCTTTTCAGAAGCTTTGCGCTGCGCGGGCAAGGTAAAGGAGCAAGGATCTGAAACTTTCAATAATAGTGAACTTTGGAGCAAACTCGCTAAGTCGCTTCTCAGTTCCTGAATTTCTTTGCGACCTTCGCGCATTTTCTCTTTAAGCGGATCTCCATAAGTGGCCCGCCTAAGATTTTTTTCGTCACTGAGGTCGAGGGCCACATCAATCCAAGACAAAGGGGAATCGCTCGCTCGACCAAGGCCTCCAGCTGCTCCGGTATCGGCCTTTGAACCTGCGCCACTTTTTGCAGAGACATTCGCTAGTGAGTTTTTTCCATTTGGACCCAAAGTTGTTTTAGCCGTCAAGGCTTTGCTGGGAACGCCCATCATCCCGCCAATGCTTTCGGCTACTTTGCTGAGTACAGATTTGTCGTTAGTTTTATCTTGGGAGATTTGAGCTCCCGCCACAGCCAAGTTCATGTTTTGCGCACGCTCAGGTCCCAAAGCTTTTTCTGCTACTTTTTGAAAGTCTGGATTTTCTACCAAGTTTTCGAGAATTTTTAGATTCTCACCAGACGACGCCGCTTTAGCGTCGTTTTTCACCAAGGCTTTGAAGCTTTCTTGGACTTGGGCTTTGAGGGGGCCGGAGGCGGCATTGTAAACGGGGGAGGCGGTCGCATTCAGCCCACCATTATTCGCGATACCTATTTCTTTATTGGCTTGTTGGACATAGTTCCCTACGAGAGCTTCGCGCTCGTGCGCGGTGGGAAAGTCTAGTGGGGATGAGGATGGGGAGGAGGAAGGACCAGCGTTGGTGGAGGCGAGAGCTTTAGCTTGGGCAGTACCCTTGGCTTGAGATGCGGATTCATCGGCTTGGGATGCGGCCTTGGCTTCTGGGGTTGCGGCTATGCGGGAGCGAAGGGAGGGGTCGCGGTTTAGGTCTGCTCTTGCAAAGAGATTTGCAATAACCAGTGGATCAAACACTGGAGAATTTCGCTTACCTTGAACGGGTACAAGTTTTTGCAAATCGTCACCGCGAATTCCTACACTCACGGCTTCATCATTATCCGAGGACACAAGGAAGGTTTTCTCCTCAGAATTTCCGCCGGCGCCCTGTACCGGGTTCAATGCTGCTGGGTCCTTGAATTTTAGGAGGCTCACAATTTGAGGAAGTTTCTTAGGATTGATACTGTGTATACTTTGAAGCAAGTCTTTTGCGGCCGCTACTTTTTCTTTTGAATATTGAGTGGGATTATCTACCAATGCCTTTAATGTATTTCCGAGGGCGAGCTTATCATTAGAGCTGTAAGCAGCCTCAGTATTATTCGCAGCCGCGGTTTTATGCATGAGCTCTGTAGAATCTTGCTCGCCGTTGCCTTCAAAGCCTTCAAACCGATTCGGCTTCACCCCAGCAAACGCAGGAGCCACAAGCAAACCCATCAAAAACAAAATTCTGTAGCGATGCTTAGCGGTAGTACTCATAGTTGCTTTATCTTTTCGGTAGCTTTGTAAAAAGCTTGACCCACAACAACGCGCAGCACAATCTATGAACTTGAGAATCTCCTCAAAGTACCGAATAAAGAAGCAGAGACATGATGGACATAAAAAAGCGCTGGTTGAAGTTGTTATGGGGCTTTCTGCTGCCAGCAACCCTCTGCGCCCAGCCCCCCTCACTCAGTCGTGAAGAAGTTTTGAACTCGACCGCACAAGACCTCACTAACAAAGTTTTAAAATTTGTTAATAGAGTGGAATGCCCTCTAGTTAATTATTCTTGTGAGTATTTGCCTGGAGGTGTTTTCGCAGTTCAGGTCGAAGAAACTGATGAAAAAGGTAGGAAAACCAAAGTCACCAAATTCATGAATATGACCTGCACTCTAGCCGTCACAAAATCATTCAAGGAAGATCGAGTGATAATCCCCGCCAACTCAGAATTTACAGTTGTCGCCGCTAGAGAACGATTTATCGGAGGACCCCAACCCTACAGCGCTCAAATCGTTATCGCCCCCACCATTGCCTCTCAAAAAACCGTCACAAACGGCGTGGTTGAAGAAATCATCCCTCCCGACACAATTATTCCCAAAGATAGTAAGTACCAAATCACCTGCCTCGCGGGTCAACAAGCCCGAGTGAAAGACTACTTCAATGCCTTTATCCATGCGATCGAACTCGCCCCACCACCCGGCCAAGCCTACCAACAAGAGGGCAAACCCCGACCTATCGGTGATTTCGGCCATCCCGATTCTAAGATCTGATACTTCTCAATAAATTCTTTAAAAACTCCGATAAAAAAGCATGAGATCCCTACCCTATTATCTGCTTGCAGGATTTCTATTGTGTGAGGCATACCCCACTCGAGCCTCGGAAACTTGCCCCCTTCCCCAAAACAAAGAAGGATATCTTCAATTAGCCCGAAACAGTGCAGACGACTTTGCTAGGCAGGCCCGGAAATTCATACAACTTAACGATCCTCACCAAGCCGCCCTCCCGGATGCTCCTGAGCAAAGCAAAGCGATTCTAAGCTCCCTTAAAATTTGCTTACATAACTTCAAGGGGCAACAGAGAGCATATTGTGATTTTCACGGAGGAGTTTTTCACGATATCGGCAAAGTCAAAGGTCTAGAACCTCAAAGAGAATCCGACAGAGCGTTTAATGTAAAAACTGCAGGAATTGGCTTTTCCACTCTAACGGCAGCTTTAACAGGCTTCGCATATGGCATCGATTCTTTTGGAGGCACTCATCTGGCCACAGTCATGGGACTGATCTCCGCCGCCGGTGGAGGAGGTGCTGCACTCCTAATATCGCAAAAAGTTTTTAATAACTGCCTGAAAAGATATCAAGACATGAAGCAGATCAAAAACTTACCAAACCACAGCAATGATTTCAGCGAAGCCTTTTATGCACAGTTAAAACACAACGGCTTAGATGTTCCTTCAAATTCAGGCCGAGATATTTGGCTGGCGGCCCTCCTTTCGGGCACGCCCATAAGCAGCGAGATCATTCAGAACAAAAAAATAGCCAAAAAGCAGTCTGAGCTTTTTTTGAAAAAACTTGAAAGCCTGGAACTATCGCTCACCGACCAAGACCCTGAGCTATCTAAAATGATTCGAAAGTTGCGGGCCGAACTAAAGTCGGAATCCAAGTCAGCCTTTAAAGCCTTTACTCCCAGTCCTGTTTGGCAAAACCACATTTTGCAGATTCTAAACATCCGCAAAGAAATCGACGAACTCAAAGTCAAGCATCCGCAAGTTGATCAAATTCTATCTCAGGCTTTTTTTCCACCGGACCTAAAAAATCCTCAGGCCAGAAACTCATTTCGCTACGCTGACAAATTTAGCAAGGATATTTTTCAAGCGACCGAAGTTTCCTTTAAAGCCCAGGACCTCCTCGGCATTTACCAGGCCATGACCGATGAAGATCACATTAATATCTCGGTACAAGCCGCTTTCGAAGCCCAACCCCTAAGCTCTCCAACCAGGATTGGCGTGATTCATCTTGAGATGGATTTCAAAGTAAACGGACTGAGTCACATCATCATGATTCCCATTAGATTTAACACAACGAGTGACCGTACCTATGAATTCACCTCCCCCGAAAACCAAACTGAATGGCTACCTAAGTTTGAAAGTGCCATTGGGCCGGCCATTGGGGCCCATAAAGGAATTCAACAAATTCTGCACGAACAAGCCAAGAAGGCCGAGCAACGAGCCTTACTGAGTGCCGCACTTTCACTGGGCGCCCCCAGCAGCCGCTCTTTGAGCCCCTGTGATTTGAGCGACTTTAAGGATCCCCCCATGACTGGGCCTCTCGCTCAGTAAGAAATCCTTGAGTCCCCCTCTCGGCACCCGAAAATCTAGCCATTAGGACTCAAATAACCTAAAAGTCGCCGTATGAAATTCTATTTTGTGCTATTTTCGTACGCTCTCCTATCCGCATGCTCAACAACAAAAACTTACCATAGCCTCAATAGTGGATTTCATTACGTCACCGGAAACATCTCCCCCAATACAAAAATTTTTCTTATCGCCGGTAGTGACGACAGCGCAAATTTCAATCAAGAAATCATCGACCAAAAAAGAATTTGGAAAGCTCGAGGATTCACCAAAGACGAGATCGCTTGCTATTATGCTCCGCCTCGAGACGGAAACAATCAAGACACCGAGCAATTTCGGCAACTAAAATATGAGATGAACGACTGCTTTCTCGCCAACCCCGGAGTGCTTATGGCGCATTTGCAAAGCCTCAAGACAAGCCAAACGACGGATTTCTATTTTTATTTTTCAAGCCATGGAAGTCGGCCCTTTCGAAGCCAATCTGTGAAAGAAATTCCGGATGAACAAAAAGAAAGATTTTTTCGAATCTTAAAATTGCCAGAGTGGGCGAATCCTTACAGCCTTGATATGGTTATCGAGCGAGACTCCGACACCGGAAATCTTTTTCTCAACACAAGCCACCAAAAAATCTGGGACTATGCCGAAGCCAATCCCCAAGGCGCCGCAAATTACATATTAACCCCCGCCTCACTTCGAGCCGGACTTGAACAGCTGCCTTCGTCATCCAAAAAGTTTGTCGTAGTCCAAGGATGTTTTAGCGGAAGCTTTGTTCTGGCACCCAACACAGAAAACGGCCCCAGCCTTCGCGGCCTTGCAAAGACCACAGTTCTCACAGCAGCCCGACACGACACAACAAGCTTTGGATGCGATCCGGGAAGCACCACCACGCTTTTTGGGGGCTTCTATGCGAAAGCCCTAGAAGCGCAAACTGGGCGATCTTTTTGGGATTTAGATTGGTCTCGAATCTACAAAGAAGTCCGCGAAAATGTTCGTCGTGTGGAGAAGGAAGGCAAACAGGAGTCTTCAGAACCCCAGTTTTGGAGTTCCGTAGATTGAAAGTAAGGGGTTATGTGCTGGCATTATAAACACCTTCGAGCAGCCTCATGGATTTCTTGCTCACGGTTACTGTGCGAGGTTAAGTGTGACAAAAGCTCGGCGCCCACGAGGAGAAGAGGGTCGAACATCGAAAAATCCTTCAACCCACACCCTAAGCCAACCTAACTGGCTGATTTTACTGTACCGAAATCGACCACTGTCACACTTAACCTCGCACAGTTAAAAAAACCCTCTGCACGCATGATAGGCACTGCGTAAAAAACATCAACACCATGCACGGGCCCAAACTAGGCTTCCTCCCTATAACTCTAGGCACTTATCCACCTGGCCCCCGCATTGCATAAGCCTTCTTACGAATTTTTAAACCTACCCCTAAAGACCCAGGAGACGCTTAGATGCAGCACGGTAACCGGAACCTTTTTTCGATGTCCCTTCTCGCGGCAGGACTCTATCTCGGAGCCTGTTCTCAGGATAAAAAAAATGAGGACGACGCCTGTTCTTCGGAAATGGTAGCCGAATACAATGCCATTGCGAGCTACGGTGGACGCCCCCTATCTCTCCAAGAGATCTCAGAATTCGAAACCAAGGTTGCCGAGTTCAGAAATAAATACAAAGACGAAAAATGTAGGGCTGAAGAGGTAATTAGCGGCCAAGAAACCACAATCGATGTCGAAGGCGATAGCCAAACATGGCTTTCGCGGGCTTCCAGCGCCAAGGCTGAAATTCATAGTAAATCTTTGAGCAGGGCTTCCTCATATGCAAGCGCCCGTTCGAATCCCGTCACTAACACAGTGGAATATCCTCAGCTCCGCTTTCCTGGAAACCCTCTGGCCTACGAACCCAACTCTCAGATGCCCCATCCCAGCAAATTGTTCATGGAGGATTTAGACAGGTTTAATACCCTCTTAGACAAGTACGTCGCCCAGAAAAACTATGGCGAAGCTATCTGCGCCACTGAGTCCTTTAAAGAAAAATATCACGGGGTGGAGTTTAAAAACAAAACTCACTCATCCATTAAGACCTTTAACGTGAACGAGCATATGGACAAAACTTTAGAGATGATCCGAGAAATGGAAAGTCTTTCGCATTAACCAAAGCACATTCCGTGCGCCTTGCGGCGCCGGAATCCTTATTTAGGTAGAGCGCCATAAAAAAGCAGGATAAAAATAACTCATGACAAATAAGAGAAGCTTTCTTAGCTACTACCGAAGATTTTGGCGGGAGCTATTTTTCAGCCTTCAGTTTTCCATAGTTGTCGGGATCATTACTCTTAGTTTTGTATTAGGCGACGAATTTTATACGAAGTCTCATGAGGGAATTCGCAACAATACCTCTATTTGGTTTTTTTATATTTTTATAGCTGCGGTTTATAGCCTTGTGCCGACACATCTGGGCTTCACATTCTTGAGCTTCTGCACCCGCCTTAGCCACCTGCGTTTTGCTGCTTTGGCAGCTCTTGTAGGGCTCCTGATGGGAGGCCTCGCCATAACCATTTATTTCTTGTCCTTGGGTGACGTTAGATCCAATATTGTTTGGGATTATCACCTATTTATTTTCCCCATAGGCCCCTACCTTCTTTCAGTCGCATACTTTATTAGAAGATCTTTGCTACTGAGAGAAAGACTCCTCAGCGCCCCAAAACAAAACCTCTGATTCAAATTCCAAAAATTAAGAACCCGAGCCTCGGAAAAATCCAGGCCCATAGTAGATACGACAAAGCTAAAGAAAAAACCGCACTGAGAACATATTGCACTTTGCTGAGGCGCCCCCCCTTGAACTCCCGGTAGCACCAAAAAAACACTAGCGCGTTTATGATAACTCCTAAGAGATAAGACATGGAACCGTAGATTATGGGCTCAAAAAACATGGTCTCTTTTTAACATAAAAACAAAGTCCAGGTTCCAAAGCCATCGAAACCTGGACTTTCCTTGATGAGGGACGCTCTACATCCGCCTCTACTTTTCGGAAGTGGGGCGAGGGGAGGGGGAAGGGATAGCTTCAAAGCGAATTGCAGAATCGCCATCATCAACAAGTTTGACATTGCCCTTTATCACTTCATCAAAGCGAGTGTCGTCTCCTTTGGGCACAAGAGCATTCACGACTCCCTTTGCAATCACGCTATTGGGCGCACCGGTGGCAGAGAATCCTTTGACCCAAGGCGCATATAACAAAGCGCTTTTATCAGCCTCGTATTGCGAATTTCCAGCAAAGCGCAGTCTAAAGCTTTCTGCAAAGAGCTCTTCAGCTTTTTCCGTAAGATTTCCCCAAGCGGTAGCTTGTTGAGTTTTAAAGTCGTAACGGATAGCCACGATGTTTCCGGCATCACCCCATCGGTTCCACTGCTGGTAAACAATAAAACCTGAGGGTTGATCTACAAAAAGACTGCAGTAGCGATGCACCAAAACAAAAGTCTTGGCGTTGAAGCATGCCGAGGCGAGGTTCTTATTGTTCTTAGGAACCTCCGTGATTGCGACACCATCCCCTTCCCTATAGATGAGGTTCACTATTCTATCTTCAAAAGCAGATTCATTTGCGGTGTGCTGAGCTCGCAATTTTTCAACATAGGCATCGTCGGTAGCCAATCGCTCATAATCAATGGGCCGTTGGTCAATAAGCCCATCTTTTAAGTACCACCCAATTTTTAATCCGGCCTCAGCGCCTTGATCTAAAGCGCCAAAGTCTATGCCTAATTTTCGAGTTGCGGCACTTGCCCCCACACTTATGACAAAGGCCGAAATCATAGGAAAGGCGATTCTTAAAAATCTTCGTTTCGTGTTCATAACTAATTCCTTATTTTTCTGTAGTTGCAGATTTGTTCTTTATCTTGAGTCAGTAGGCGCGATTGGGCCCAACCCGACTTACTGACCCTGATTTCTCTGGCACCGAAATCCCATTCATTCTCATTCCAGTCTCGATTGAGAAGCGGTGGCGCGGAATTCGCAATTCGTATCCACTCTTCTCTCACTAAGCTAAAGGGACCTACTGCGGTATCTCCCGAGATTTTTCCCACCACGAAAGTACTTACTTTTAAGATATTGGGAAAATTGAAAAAACTGAGATCGAAAGATCCTGTATTAATTCCTTGAAAGAGGTGAAAACCCTTCACCTTAAGGCGACGGTGAGCCAAAGATTCTTCCTCGATAACAAGGCCCTCCTTGCATTCGGATGAATTTGTAGAACCTTCAAAAGGTCCCTGGGCCACTCGTGTAAAGCTTCCACGCATTTCCAAAAGACTAGTAGGACAATTTTGGTCATAAGTTTCCCGGATATCCAACTCAGACAGAGCAATGCTTTTTTGTTTTAAAAAGGCACTTTGCGGAGGAACTAAATTGCTAAAGGAATTTTGAATGGCGTGGCGGTTAAAAGTACATCCCAATTTAAGTGGCTTAGGGCTTGTATACTGTGCAAGCGCACGGGCATAAGCTCCGCTTTCATCTCGAAAATTATGATGCCGCATATGCTCATGCAGCAATAGCTCAACGAGAGCATCTTTCATTTGAGACCAGGGGATATCTATCGTGCCCAAATCTTGGACACTGATCCAAATGGGTGCCGCAAAATAGTGATAAGTTCTGGCGTGAACCCTTTGGTCTTTATTCGGGCAATCAGTACAGTAAAGGTAGCTACTCTCCACCAGAATGTAGGGGGGTGTTTGGTCGATGTCTGAAAGCATACTGGCGTATTTGCCAATGAGGAGTTCCAAAGCAGGCCTGAGTTGTGGAGAAAGACTCTTAAGATTTGTTTCACCGAAATCCGCCTGCAGTTTTTTTAGACGCAGTTTCAAATCAGATCGGAGATTGTGTTGAATATAATTTCGAAGTCGATTCATTCTAAACTCTGAGGGATAGCGACCCGTGCTTGGCACGTCCCCCACATAGAGCCTCAACAGATCACCTCCCCCGCCGCCCGAACTTCCACCCAGCGCCCAAACGCTTGGTTGACCAATACAAAGGAGAAGACCGCAAACTAAGGCTTTGGAGAGAGGAGCCACCTGCTTCATAACTCCACACGTAGCGGACTCAGGAAAGGCCGCAAAGATAATTTTAATTAATGATGTTCACTTTTCGTACACACTTAGTGTATAGATTCAACCCCATGGGCCTTAGCATTTACAGCTTTCATAGCTACCGTGACTATCTCAGAGCCAAAGTTGGACCTAAATACGGGGGTCAACGGGGCCAAAGAGCTTCCTTGGCTCAATGCATTCCATGCCAATTATCATATTTGGCTCGAATTCTGTCAGGGGAGGCCGACTTCAGCTTAGAACAGGCTTTTTCGGCCAATAGATTTTTTGGTCATAGCAAAGACGAGTCCCATTATTTTTTGCTACTTGTGCAGATGGAGCGAGCTGGCAGCGCTGAATTAAAAATTTACTTTAGAAAACAGATTGATGCTCTTCAAGAAGAGCAACTCAACCGCCAAAGACTCAACATTCAAAAACAAATCAAAAGTTCTGAGACTTTGAATTTGGAGCAGCAGACTCAGTATTACAGTGCTTGGTACTATGCTGCCATCCACATTCTCTGCGGAATTCCTGCGCTACAAAACAAAGAAGCCTTGAGTCGGGCCCTCAATTTGTCGCTTCAAAAGGTAAGTGATGTTTGCGATTTTTTAATGTCGGTAGGCCTTATCAAATCCAACACCAAGGGTGGACTTCAGCCGGGTCGACAAACCATTCACCTGGAAAGAGATTCCTATCTTATTTCCAAGCATCATAACAATTGGCGCTTGCAGGCGATGAAGGCTTTAGACAACCAGCACGACGAGAACATTCATTACTCGGTTGTTTTCAATATTTCTAAGGCCGACGGAAAAATCATCAAACAAAGCATAGTGGACTACATTGAAAATCTTATGAAAAACGTGTGGTCGTCTAAAGATGAAGAATTCTTCGCCTTTAACTTAGATTTTTTTAAACCGGGGAACTAATTAAATTGTTTTGAGTTTAACTCATAAAAGCCAGGACCACGCTAATCACCGTCCCGAGCCCTAAACTCGTCAACAAAAGCGGTCGCAACTGCGGGCGGCCAAAGGCAATCAAAACGCCGCTGGCAAAAAGAGAAATAAAAGCCAGAGCCAATCCGCCCGCCAAAAACTTAAAGGGCGCACCACCCTTAGCTTTGTGAAGCTGCACAAAATAACGATGCCAGGTTGTAGGCTTATACACGGCTTTATAAAAGCCAGCCGCCGTGGTGGGTTCGAGGGTGAAATCCGCACGGCTGCCGGTCCATTCAAACTGCCAAGAAGTCCCTACTTTCTTAATTGATGGCGAACCTGAGGGGAGCTTTCCTGAAAATTCTTCAGTGATGATATTGATGGCGGCATTGTGCACTTCGCTTAAATCCGACTCATCGAGAAGGGTCACTTCCAGAGTTTGGGTTAGCGGGCGATAGTTGCCTTTAACTCCGAAGGTGTAGAGCCCACCGGTCACGGCAAAGATAATGGCAACGGGCAAAAAGAAGCCCGCTAGAACGGTATGAATTCTAATAATATAGAGGGATCGGTTGGCTTTTGTATTTTTGTTCATATTTTCTCCAAGTACGTGGAGCATAGTATTGAATTGTCCATTCTAACAGTTCCGTTCTAACCCACTTCTGAGCGCCTGTTAGCTATAAACTTGCCTCCTTTCTCTAAAATTGGTCTAAGATTTTCATGCGGTATTTTTTGCTACTTCTCATTGGAGTTTGGAGCTCAAACTCTTTCGCAGTGTCTCCCCGGAAACGCTGCCCCGATAATTTCGACATCATCGTGAATGGCCAGACATTTAACGCAAATCATGCCCGTAGATTAAGCCCCGACCTTCTATGGAAGTACGGCCGATACTATCGAATTTTTGTTGAATCTTTAGTTGGGCAAGAATTATTCGCTTTTTCAGGCAGACCCGCGCTCGCCCTAGGCACAATTCTTGACCTGAACTGGAGAACTCATCCTCAAAGTGTAGGGCATTTAAAGGATAGCAGAGTCACCAAAGGGCGCCTTCTCGACATTCTCCGAGAGACCGATGAGCGTTTGCTCGCGCTTGATTTGGAATACGCACCAACCCACAGACCTGGCCTTAACTTGGAAGATTCCCCAGAAAGAATTTCTGAACTCGATGCCAAATATTTTTCTACGTGGAATGCCGAGAATTTTAGATTTGAGGCCGGCCTATTTGAGGGCCTTGAAGAACTGTTTGAAGAAGAGAACCCCGATCCTCAGGGTATCGAAGCCATGATACCCAAGGATTTTATGAAGTCTGTAAACGAAAATGTATTCTATCGAAAAGATGGGCGCCCAGGCCTAACAGGCGAGGCCGTGGAATTGAACCCCACCATAGTTAAAGGAGCCTATGGTTCCAGCCTTAGGTCTACTCTCAAGGCTCTTTTGGAACACGCTCAATCTGGCGGACAGCCCACTCCGGGCGATCTCATCAAGTATGAAATCAAGGGGGCGCCGCTTCGCCTTCCCACAACACTAGGAAACTTGGAATTTGACCGAGTGGAAGCTCGAATTATGGAAGTTCGAGTCACAAAACGACAATTCCTTGTTCAACTTCATTTTACTCAGTCTGCGGGTAATCACTATATTATGGTGACCAACGATTTTGAATGTTTCTTTCCCTCTTCTCTTTCTGATGAAAGTTGTGGTTATCCTTATTTTAAGGGATATGTGGGCAAGGAAGAGGAAATGTGGCAGTTAGAAAGCAGTCGCAAGATGAAACACTTCGACCTGCCCATCGGCTTAGCCACCAAAAAAATTGTTTTTACGCACAACGATCAGATTGAGATCCACTTTAATGATAACCGTGCCAATAGAGATTTTTACGATCCCAAACCTCTCGTCATCAATTTTGCCATTCGTTCGCTTGCGAGCAAAAAAAGTGCCCCACGTAGATAAGATTTTTCAGCTATAGAGGCCTTTAGGATGGAATCGAATCGCAAAGCTCCCTGGAAACGTAAAAATCCTAAGCCCTCCAAAGAACGCGTGGCACTAAGGCCAGAGTTTAAAGCCAAGGCCAAAATGCGAGCCGAGGCTGCCGGAAGAAAGTACCCCAACCTCATTGACAACATGTGGGCGTCCGCTGAGCAGAGTCGGTTGGATGTGGCTGAGGCTAAGAAAAAGCCGCGGTGAGATTTATGACAGGTGCCCTATTGCCGTTTAATTTTAAACTGCACAATTCGGTAATTGTCTTCAATGACGCATAAATCAAGTTTTGGATTTCCAAGAGCAAGGAATGCGGCATCTAGGCTGGCTTTTCCGGCTTCTCCTTTTTTATTGTG
This sequence comes from uncultured Bacteriovoracaceae bacterium, assembly GCA_964477895.1. GTDB lineage: Bacteria > Bdellovibrionota > UBA2428 > UBA2428 > UBA2428 > CAYZFQ01. The sequence goes on from CAYZFQ010000002.1 coordinate 386,599, forward strand.
AAAGACATAAGATCCGTTTCCACTTCGACCCACATCTATATTTACGCCAATAAAATTTATATCGTATTCGCCAATCTCTACGACGCTCCCGCACGTCCATTCTTGGGCTGCTATCGCCGAATGAGGCAAACTGAGTAAAAATAGGAAACTTGAGCTGATAAGAACTTTTTTGAGGATGGATTTCATGGCACGCCTTTCTTGTTTTCTGGTTCTATAGAGAACTCCTAGCTATGGAGAAACTTAATAGAACTTAAACCCCCGGCGTTCCTCACTTTGGAACCAAGGAGACATGCAAAGACTTTGTGAATGTGGCGTGCGGATGGCTTCTGGTCCGAAATTTCAACAAGCCTTGGAGAAGCCGCGCAGGTCCTTCGTCAATGGGTGCCACACTGACGTTAATGATTGTCCCCTGGATTGCCGAAGGTTCTGAGGCACTACTTTACAAATAATTTCATTTCTCAGAAGTCAAGGAGTTCCCGCGCCTTAGAACCCCACTCAGTCATGTTCGACATCTTGGCTCGTGGGATTGCCGCTCGGTGGAATCTCAGTAAATTTTATCGACTCAAAAGGTGTGGTGAAATCATCACTATTGTCGTTGTTTTCCATCTTAAGAAAAATACCAGTGGCATCATGACTGGCGAAAAAGTGTTCTTTAGAGGTGGCTTCAATAGAGTACCATTTGCCATCGAGTAAGGCTTCAACCTGTGCGTGGGCTCCTTTGTCTACAGAAAGTGGCCGAACGTAACCCGAGGTTGTATGAGCCGCAATACCTACGCGTCGCAAAAGGGCCGCAGTAATTATCGAAAACTCAGAGCAATCTCCCTTTAAATCTTCACAAGCCTTCTTGAACGGCCGAAGGGTCTCACCTGCCTCATACGTAAGAATTTCCTTTACGTAATCCGAAATTATTTGAGCTTTTTTTCGATCATTGATCTCAGATTTATTCTCTTTCTTCCATGCCTCAATTTTTTCATGAATATTTTTAAGCCACTTGGGAGGAACTTCGCTATCGATCGCCTGGGTTTTTATGGCTTCCACCCCGTACTGGGCATTCACTCCATGCCCAATTTTAACCTGGAATAAATTTTTGTCTTTATCCACCAACTTTACTATTTGATCAGGGCCCGCTGGGATCTTTTTTCCCTTTGGCATCGTAACATCGAAGTGAAATATGGGATTGGCAAAGCCATTTTTCATCCCTTTCTCCATCACGAGGGCGTCTTTGACAATCTGACTGCTAAGAATGACTCTTTCCTGCTCGCTCGCAAGATCCTGCAGACTTTTGGAATTATCAAACTCCACTATCTTGTAGGAGCTTGTTCCGGAGCGAATCTCCGCCGCATCGAAATCAGTCGTCACGTCTCCCTTTAGCGTCTCTCCATCCTCAAAGCTAATATCTACCTTGTAGAACGGGGGAGTGACGCCGCCCTCAACCTTTGCAATCTTATAAACGCGCATTTCAGCCTTTGTATCGGGTAAAGATCCGAAATGTGCTTGTAGCTCATCACCTACCTTTCGGTCCCGACTCAAAATCCAGGTGCGAAAAGCCATTTCATCTCGCCTCCGAGGCTCCTCATCCTCACCCCAATCAATTTCTTCACTTTTTTCTTCGTTGCTACCTTGTCTTGATATTTTTTTAATCCACTTAGCATCCTTCTTAAAGATTTCGGTCGAACGAACTTCGGCAATGGTCTGGGTCTCAGGATGCCTGAGGGATGTCGTGGAACTTACTGATTTCAATTTATGAGGGAACCGAGAGTCATAAACACTGCGTGTTACTTCGGTTGAAAGATAATATGTACCCTTATGATGCGCAAGCCCGACCTCATGGGTCGTATCTTGGAGATATTCTATGCCCCCCTCACTTCGTAGCTCGGTTCTATAAAAACTCGTACTAACAAGTTCGTTATCTGTTCGAAAATCCATTTTACCTGTTGCAATGAGCTCACTGGCTAGGGCTTTTTTATAATCCCCCTCCGAAAGGCTTTGAGGTACAAATATGAACCTTTCGTTAGGATATTTCTCTTTGTGTTTTTTGGCATAGGCTATTTTTTTAGCGCTCTTTAGCTTGAAGTAGTCTGCCCGCATACTCCCCTCAAAGTTTTCGGGTGTTAACTCGCTCTTTAATTCTTTGAGTGCCCATCTATCCGTAAAAATAAAATCGTTTTTTTCAAAGAACTGAGTAACCCTTCCGTTGTGATGGCTAAAGCTTCGCAACTCGGGATCGTTGAATTCATAATTTGAAGAAATTGAAAAGCCTTTTTCATATTTCCACGGCACATCTAGGCTCTCGCCATGATGCGCCTGATAGCGAACTCCTTTTTGTATCGGCACCGGTGCGTTCAAATCCTCAGCCTTGGCAGAAAATTGATCGCCACTTCTCATTTCAAATTTCGATGAGGCTGCGGCCGGCAGAAGATGATCGGCCAAGCTCATCGGAGTAAATCCCAAATCTCGACTCCCTTTTCGCTTTCCCCGGGATTCCATGCGAAGCCACCGATCATTGTCTCTAAAAATTTTTGCCCTTCTGACTTCTTTATAGGGCTTCTCAAATTCGGACTCGTAGACGGTGGAATCTTCTTTTAGGAATTTGTAGGGATAGGTGCTCTCGTATTCGGTCTCAACCTCAATTTTAATAAAGCGATCTGTATCGCGGTGGTATCGAGACTCGATTCTCTTCTGCACGATTTTGTACGGAGTGTTGGCGCTTCTATAGAAGCTCACGTGGGCGCGGCCTGTGGGGAGCTTATCGAAGGGGTCCATGATTTCATAAACTTGTGCAGCGGCTAGCCTCGCTTGGAGAAGCTTTTCCACTTCACCCTGCGGGATGTCTTCGAGTTTCCACTCCGCCGCATGAGAAACAGGGTTAAATCCCCTATAAACCAATGCACAAAAAGCGATTAGACTAAGTTTCCTCAAAAGCGTTTTCAATTTATCTTAAATTTTACAGCAAGGAACTCAGAAAGCGAGCCATAATTCTGGCTCGCTATAGGGCTTAGCACGCCGAAGATCTACGCCCTGAAGTAAGATCCGCGTGGGAAACGAAAAGATCGGCTTAGCAAAAATTGGCTTAGTAAACCCAAGAGCGAAGGAAGCACCAAAAACAGAGTTATTCCCGCAGTCACCCAAGCCCAAAAGATCTCTTGGTCTGGATTGCCCAAGTACTGGCTTCTTCCCACGCTGACTTTTACAGTTCGGCCTAAAAGTTCCTTGGGAGGATTATTGAGCATAACAAGAACTTCTTGATCTCCAGACTTTTGAGGAGCAATCGAGTCGATCAACAGAGTGCAGCTATCAGCCGACCAGGCACTCACTTCGAGACTTTTCTGCCCTCCGCTCAAGAAAGTGAAGCCTTCCTTTACCCAATAACCTACCTCAACCGGACGCTGAGAGGCCTGCATGGAGCAGAATCTATCCTCCCCGCTTTTCAGGCGAGGCACTTCGAGACTTATGTCCAAAGGATAATTTGCTGGGATTTTGTATTTAAGCTCGGCTTTGGATTGAGCTCCCACCACAAAGGAATATTCCTGGGTTTTGAAACGATTCCGATAGAAGGCTGCTGCCGTTATAAGAGCGATAGCGCTGAGCCCGAGAACGAGAGTGCTTAGTAATACTTTTTTTAAACGAAGCTTTTTCATAAGCCCGTTTATACAAAGAAAGGTTGGGATGAGGCGATAAGATATAGGGTTTCTAGCCTCAAACCGCACAGCTTGTGCTGGGGAGACCGACCTTCTTAGCCCCTAATTTTGCCCAGGATCCGTTTCGCGCCGGAATTCAGCCTCGATCGCATCATCATTCGACAAGTCTTTAGATAGAGGCCTTCCTCGAGCACTCTGCATTTTTCTCAAGATCTCAAAAAGTTCCTGGGGATTTTTTGCACTCACGCGAGGAGCTTTTCGTAGCGCCCGGACCGTGTACAAAATCACGAAGACCACCGCAGGATAGGCTCCGTAATGGCTGCCGAAAGCCCAGCCCCCTACCTTAGCCAATATAAAAAACCAGAAGAAATTCCATAGCAAGACGACTAGGTTTCGGGGCGCCAAGACCACCATCACCCAGCCTACCGTCAGCATGAGACTAAATATAACCAACGCCAGTAAATTCACGCGATGATAGACATACTACGAAATCTGAGAATTAGCGGAACTATGGCAGGCACACTGAGCAAAGAGAGCGCTCCCTGGACCGCGGGCACAACATTGGAGGTCAAACGCACTCAAGTAAGATTCTATGCCGCCTCTTCACCCAATGGGTCCGCAACTTCTATGCCTTCACTGTAAATAACTTCCGGATCGATCTCGAGACACTTTGTATCGTCAAAGCTACCGCCGATATCCCACGCAAGAGTGCTATTTAGAACTGTGCATTTTTCGGTGAACGCATCAATATCGCTGATCTGCTTGAAAATCCCTTTGCCCAGCAAGGGAGCCATGTCGTAAATCTTGATTTTTCCATCACAAAAATAAACATACACTTTAAAGTCTTCCGTAGGCTTTACTTGAATCACAGTATGAATCATAAAAATTATTTCAAAGGTTCGATCTTTAAAATTTCTCCCACGAAGATTATATGTTTTTTAATGACTTTTTTCGATGATTAAAATTGCACAGCAAAATTCTAACAAAGACTGGATTCTGAATGTTCAAAGGTCCAGGTCTTATAAGTACTTAGCCAAAAAATGGCGTCCCCACGGGGTTCACACAAGGGAAAGACTAACACACCCTCTACTTATCCAAGCTCTAGAGACAGTCTTAAAGACCCGAGAAACTCATGAAGATCCCTACCAAATTTATTTTCAATTTTTAAAAGCGCATTTTTAAAGTCGGTCCCTGTGGTTAGTGAGCGCTGACCTACCTGAAACCTATTGAGCGGGCTTTAGGCCGGAGAATTTGAATCCAATTCCGTCAATAATGCGGAATCAAAGCAAGCACCGTGAGTTGTTTCTTCTCTGGACCATAAGCCCACAAAATTCGATAAGCTTGGGGCGTGTTATTCTGCACGTATGAGCTATAGACCTTCGCTCCAAAAATCTCGTCAAACTGAGGCATGAGATGCGAGTGAAGGCTTGGGTGCTGAGGATTAGCCTGAAGATTTGAAAGAGCTTTTTTAATTTGCTTTTGCAGCCCCTTTTTACCCGAATCTTCCATAAAGCTTTGAATTTGTTTAAGCGCCTCGGGAGTGACTCTTAAATCAAACGGACCCATGCTCACTTAAGAAAGTCCTTGGGCATTGCCACTGTTTTGCCAGCCTTGAATTGCTTAGCCGATGTTTTTAGAGATTCTATCAGCTCCGCATCCTGAAGAGAAAGAGTCTTAAGAGGAACAAGCTTTATCGTTCCATCTTCCAAAGACTGTACTTCAAAAGCATCTACACGTTTTCTGATCTCAGGGGGAAGCGTAATACGCCCACGATCATCAATTGCGAGAGCTTTGAACTTCTTAGCGACTGCCATAGATGCCATCATACCCATTTTCCTTATATGGGTAAATGGGTATTTTAAGCCGGGATATGAATGAAGGCGGAAGCGGTTGAAATTGTTCACATTTGCCCTTGAAGTACAAAAACCGGGGACATAAATCCTCGAGAGGAGATATTCACCTTTCCATCATCATGAAGCCAATTGGCTCGACCCCAAGGACAGTTACTCGTGATGATCTCTTGCGTATCCACATGCGCATGGAGACGCAAATCGACAATTCGGTCTTCAAGCACTGAAAGATGTTCAAATTCCTGAAGAATATATTTCTCAGGATCCTCCCGTATCTTAGCGATAAGCTTTTTAAAGTCTCCGAGACTTTGCTTATGTCCGATCCAAACCCCTTCCCCGCCATCTTGATCGACACGTTTTATGACGTAAGAATTCTTGTGTTTGGGAAGACTGCGCAATAAAGAAAGATCGGTCTTCCACGGTCCCTGCAGACATTTGTAAATGAGCGGTTTTGCGGGAATAGATTCTATGTGAGGAGATTCTTTGAGGTAGAACTTAACGAGGGAATCTACAAAAATACCAAACATTTTATCATTAACAAATTCTACTCCTGGACTAAAATTTGTGTGAGCATGACCCTGAAGCAACGAATTTAAAAAACAAGTATAAGAATTTGGAGACGACATGGCACGGACCGACATAACGTATCGACGAGGGTTTTTTATATATCGTAGCAGCCCGCGTAGCTCCAAATGTTCCGGATTTCCCCGGAAGACCAGGTAACCTATTCGGCTACGACGACCCCTCTTCACAAAGTAAATACCTGACTGATCAGATTCAATCCGTCCACTGCGATCAGAAAATGTGAAGACAGAAATATTTAGGGACCGAAATATTTTGGCTAACCTACGATTCTCGTTGTCGGCATAAACATCGGGAGGCTCTAGGCATAAAAGAGCCATCCCGCCATTCCGCGCAGCCCTCCAATGATAGTAAGAAGCAAGCTTTAAAAAAAAAGATTTCGAATCATTGGCCGCCTTTAAAACCGAACCAAATGCTGGCACCAGACTCGGAACAATTTTTTGTCCGGCCACCAGATCGCCGATGCCTCCGAGATTACCCGCACTATCCTCGACAATACGCCAACACCCACCTTGGTTTCGGATAATATCGGGACCGTAGGGAAAAGATAGGTTATCGGGCTTTATCTCGCCCAAAAAGGTCATGCTGTGATTTCTTCGAATAATGCGGTTGAGAAGACGCGCTGGTAGGACTTTTTGCCACCTTTTACCCTTCCCATAGTAATCACAAAGGAAGGCCAAAATGGCTTGAGCTCGCTGTTCAACTCCTTTCTTGATAAAGTCAAATTCTCGCTGAGCTAGGATTCGCGGCAAAGGATCGAGATAATAATCACCCGAAAGAAGATCTTTGGATTTTTGATACAATTTACGCCTTGCCCGCTTACTGAGCGAATTCCAGACAGGATAAATCTGACGATAATTTTCCCGGAGGTTCCCATCATTGTCACAGATCTCACTAAAATATTTTATGGGAAGAACATTTTTTTGAATAGGTTTACTCATGACCCCCTTGTGTACCATACGTGCGAATGGTACACAAGGGCGACAGACATGAAAACTCTATGCAAGAAACCCTCTCTTAAATTCATTTTTTTACTGGGATTGTTTAGTCAAAAAGCGGGGTTTCTATCCGCCGCTGAACTTGCAGCTCCAACATTCCTATTTGAGAATTCTTTTATCAAAGAAAACCACGAGGCCTGTGAGAGTAATTTTGAAACTTTAGACGAACATTCACAGGGTGCCCATGACATTAAAATTTATCAAGCCAACGATTGGGGCTGTGTGCTTATAGATATTTTTAAGAATGGCACCTTAGTTTATCATAAGGAAGGGATAGGAACGCACTTCTACATGGGAATCGATTGGCAAGAAGAGATCAAACCGCTCATTCACTTAACGCACAAATCCATACCAAATCTTATTGTCTCCGAGTGGACGGGTGGAGCGCACTGTTGCTTTTTGCTTCATATTTTTGAACTAGGAGAAGAGTTTAGAAAAATTGCTACCATTGACGGCGGCAACTATTACCCTCAACTTGAAGATCTCGATAAAGATGGGATTTTTGAGATCAAGCTTTACGATGATTTTTTAGCTTACATATTTTCTAGTTTTGCCTGGTCCGCCATTGGTGAGGTTGTATTAAAATACTCATATGGCTCTTACCAAATAGCTCCAGAATTTATGACCCAGGCTCCTCCGACTTTATCGTCCTACAATTCGAGACTTGGTAACTGGAGAGAGGAGTTTGGGCATCTCACCGGTAACGACCCCGCTCCGCAATCCTTCATTCAAGAAATAACTAACTTGGCTTTTTCTGGAAACGAGGAGATAGCTTTTGAACTTATTGATTACGCATGGCCACAGGACACCCCCGGAAAAGAACTGTTTGTTCAGGAATATAAAAAGGCCTTGGGATGGTCCAAATATTATCCTGAGTTCAAAAGAGTACATAGAATTGTTCGAGGCCAAGTAGGGAAAAGAGCTCTCTGATTGATGTTTAGGGTAGATCTCGAGCTTTTTATCCTAAATTGTTTGTGCTGCGGCTATCTCGTTTTGAAACCGGAGTCGGTAGACCATAAATTTTTTTCACCGTATAGCCGGGGTATTTACCATTTAGAATCAGGCCAACAAACTCTTCGCAAGATAGTAGCAGTCGTTTTTCGATGTCATAAAAAAATTCATTTCGACCTTTTTTATTTTGCTTAAGCACGACAATAGGTTTTGAGTTGTTAATTTTATCATTTGACGCACCCTCGTATCGGCGAAGGTCGGCTGGGTCGGCAATAAGCTCTCCTTTATTCAGAGACTCATGAATCATTTTCAGCAAGCTCTTGCGGTCTTTTGCCTTGAGTCCATATTTTCTTCCAATTGCATTATTCCAGAGGTCCATGTTCTGACCTCTGGGGTTATTGGAATTCGAATAAAGGTCAGGTGGGCTCAGTTCGTTGATACGGCCAAAAATATCAGCTGCGGTTTCTCCGTATTCCAGAGTAAAAACCCCACTCACATAGGCATGTCTAAATGCATCAACGTCGTTATGCTGAAATGCACCTCTCGCGCGGACATCAATTTTCCCATCCGATGTTTTTGGTAGCCGGCGGATTCTTAGGTCAAAGTATTCATAGGCCTCCATGCAAGACTCGTCTCTTAAGAGGTCAGGCCTTTTCATGAAGGAGCCTTACCCCGAAAGAGTGAAAAGACTGCATACAATTCAGTTAAAACAACCAAGGTAAAAATAGCGTCTCCGTAATATCCCACAAATCCAAAATGAAGGAATGCAGAAATAACAATGAAAGCTAACGTGACCCATTTGAATCTTCGTCCTAACTTTGTGAGGCTTAGCAACAGGCCACCGCTAAAAACTGAAGACAAGGTAAGGCCTAAGGCAAAATCACCCCAGTAAGGTGAGTCTGACAGGGTTTTGTATCTCCAGTATCCCACACCTATCGGAATCATAACTGCAGTCAGAAACACCAAAAATCTCATGAATGCATGAATCGCGGAAAAATACCGTTCAAGATTTGCGTGAAGAACTTCTTTCATAACTTGCCCACCACCCTATAGTGCAGTCGGGAATAGTAGCAAGCAATGTGAGCTGATAATTAGGGTAAAGAATAGAGACCTCGTTTACCCACCAAAGTACGGGGCGCTTAGATAAATTAATTTCAAGTCATCACCCATTCGTCCAATCCTCATGAGATGCACTTGCCCCACCCTAATATGCTGCCTAATTTCTGGTGGAACCGCGACAGGGTAAAGATAAAGGTCCTCGAATTCGCAGATTAGCCCTACGCTTTCGCTGTTAACTGCAGAGACTCGAAACATCTCTAAGATTATTTCGTCGAAGCCCGCCTCCTCATCTTTAGAACTGAAATCATTAAAACTTAGTTGATCAGAAGATTCTTGTTTTCTTGCCATGTGGACTGCCTTTGCATTTTGCGGGCCAGGCTTTTTTTCGGTGGCGGAGTCTGGGCCCCATTCTTGCGAGGGCTGGAATTTGGATAAGGAGATAAGATGACGTTTAGAACTTTGGATTTGGCGGTGGAGTTTTATGAGATGACGGAATCGCTGAAATTGGTAGGAAATTTAAAAGATCAGCTTTCGAGGGCAGCGTCGTCGATCGCACTAAATTTGAGTGAGGGGAATGCGAAGAGGACGGTGCCCGAAAAGAAGCGATTTTACCAAATGGCGTATGCGTCCGTTCAAGAGTGTAAAACTATACTAAAACTCGCTAGGGTTACGGATGAAGCGGTTCCCAACACGGCAGACAAGCTCGGAGCTTGGATATTTAATTTACTTAAATCAGAGATTCAGACCCTGAACTTCTAAATTCCCATACAGGAATTCAGGTATACCGGTTAACCCGTATACCGGGATTCCTGTATTGGTGAGAATGGCGTCCCCACGGGGATTCGAACCCCGGTCTGCTCCGTGAAAGGGAGCTGTCC
>CAYZFQ010000003.1:0-313486 GCA_964477895.1 uncultured Bacteriovoracaceae bacterium
GTGAGACTCAGTGAGACTGAAGTCTCACTTTCTTTTCGCACACTTAAGTTTTTGAGCACCTGAAAATCACGTTGGCACGGTCTTGCTACCTATATCTCTGGGAGACGCGAAAGTCTCACCGGAAAAATAGGAGGAAAATGCATGAACGGTTACCAACGCTGCCCACGATGTGGGGAATACATGATGGAGTGCCTCAGCACGCACGCCCATTGCTGGGAATGTAACTACATTCTCGAAGATCACGCGGATTTGAAAGAATGGGCACGGCTTGAATTTCGCCGGCCTCGCTCTTCAAACCGCAATTTCAAAAACAATAGAGAGCTGGAACAGCTTCTTGGCATTCGAGGTGGCCTATGACCCTCGATTGCTACGAATTCTGTCTTTTGACTCTCGGGCGATTCAGATTGCCTAAAAACATCAAAACAAACCCAATTGAAGATTTCGAAGGAGAAGAAACGGATGAGCACCAAGTTCTACGACGTAATCGTCGCTAAAGAATTTCAAGTAATCGAAAATGGAAAACCACAGAAGCGCACGAAGTGGCGTCAAGTTGGATCTGCATGGGCATCTAAGTCCGGCAACGCACTCAATCTTGAGCTTTTCATGTTTCCAGGCGAGCGCTACCTCGTGAAGCTCCAAAACAAACAAGAAGAACAAAACAATGAAGCGGAAATGAATGATTCCGAAAATGTTCCATTTTGAGGAGGGAGTGACATGAGAAATTTAACTTTTCTATTTGTCCTTGGCTTGTTTTTCGTTTCGCCGATGGCCCATGCTTCGGTGGAATCCTCACTTCTCGGACTCAAAACAGTTCTTCTCGGATCTATCTTGCCGATCTTTGCAGTGCTCGGACTAGGATTTGCTGCTTTTAGTTTCTTTACGGGAAACATCAACGCCAAACAGCATCTCGTCTATGCCGTCGTTGGATCGGTCATCCTCTTTGGAGCGCAAAGCATTGTCGATCTTATCGAGAGGACCGTTCGATGAAGAACTGCCCTACAAGCAATATGAACCGTTCAAAGCTCTGGGGTTTTGAAGTCAGTCAGATTGTTGCTTCGTTTTTCGTACTCGCAAGCTCAAACGTGATTCTCAACATTTCCGGCAACCCACTCATCCTTTCGTGGGTTGCCGGAATCGGCACTTTGCTCACCTTGAGAATCATTTCGCACGGACAAAAGAATGGACATCTAGAACTGCTGGCTCGCTTTATCGCCGATCCACACATTTATCTGGGGCATTCTCTCAGAACAAAGAAGGAGACTAAATGAAAAAGTATTCACTCACACAAACGTTACTTGGATCACAGTGGGTACAGGACGGAGTCATTGCACATCCAGATGGACTGATTTCGCGAGCACTTGAGCTTGAGCCACTGTCGAGTGGAATTCTCGAAGAAGATTTCGAAGGTGCCGTATCAGATACGTTTTTTTCGAAACTTTCGGACCTGCTTACAAAACTACCAAATCTTTTTGAGGGACACATTTTACTATGCAGACGCGCATTGCAAAATTCTGAAGTACCTGGATACGAAACGCGTATTTTCGCATTTGAGAAGATCAATAAGCCCGACAGCTATTCGCATCTCAACGCGCTCCTCGAAGAGCTTAAGCTTAGACCCAATGCACTTGGGAATTCGGGCTGGCGCGAACTGCTGTCTGGAGTCTTTGGTCCGGTAGTTCTTGAAGGCAAAATGCCGGATCTCACTTGGGATCACAACTCTGTAGGTGTTCAAGGCAGGGTCATTCGTACTTTGTCGCTAACGGAGCTTCCTCAAGTAACTTGGAAAGGTTGCTTGCAGCCAATCTTTGAGAATCCATGTGACTTCACGCTATCGATTCGCTTTGCAATTCCTGATCGGAGCAAAGTGAAGAGACAGCTTGAGACCAAGCGCCGAGTTAGCCACGCGCTCTCTGTTAGTTCATCGCTAGAGGTCAGAAACATCGAATCCAACTCCGTTTTGTCCTCCTCTGAAGAGACCTTGGAGCGCATTCTTGTAGGTAAAGAAACTCTTTTTGAGATTTCGGTAGCGGCTCTTATCATTGGTGACAAAGAATCCACTCTTGGAACTGCTAGGGACTTTGAACGGGTTGTTTCTGGAATTGGGAACGCCGGTCTATTTACGGAAACACTGGGAACTCTTCCGGTTCTAAAAAGTCATCTTCCTGGCAACAAAACTTTGAGTATCCGCAAGCTAGCGATCCTCTCTGAAAATCTGGCTCATTTGCTCCCATTGTTTTTGGATTATGCGCGCATCAACGATAGATCGAACCTAGATCTCAGGTCTCGCGCGGGCGAGGTTTCATATTTGAATCTCTTTTCAAGGGAGAACCTCAACTTCAATTCCTTCATCTGTGGGGCATCGGGAAGTGGAAAGAGCTTCCTAATGAATGCGGTACTCAGTTCTTCAATCAAGGATGACCCTAGAACAAGGCTTTGCATTTTTGATGTGGGCGGCTCCTATCGAAAAATCATTGAATCCAGCAATGGCAAAAGCACCTCACTTAGTCAGGACGAAGCGCGGGCTCTGATTGCTACCTTCCTGCGAATGGCTCCCATCAGCCAACAGGGCTTCTATCGTGCGTTTCTTGAAACTCTTTGCGGTTCTGGAGCACATATCACGCACTCGCACAGTGTTGCTTTGGATGACCTGCTGAAGGAATGCGAAGGCTCTACTCTAAAGATTGCCGACTTGATTAAAAATGCAAAGAAGCGCAGTGAGCGCTTTTACCTCGACATTGCACATTGGTTAAAGCCGCACCTTTCGTTTGATGAAGTCAAAGATCGACCTGATCTGATTGAGCTCATCAAGGCACCAGTAGCAGCCTTTGACTTTAAAGAGCTCGATTCAGATCCGATTCTTCAAAAAACCACGATTCTTTTGCTGACCGAACTTTTGTGGCGCGATCTCATGACGGGCCGCTACTCAAGAACACTAATCGTATTTGATGAAGTGTGGCGCTTTTTTGCCCAAAGCAAAAGCTTCTTAGAGGAAATGTATCGAACGCTCAGAAAATACAAAGCGGGCATTGTCTCGATCACTCAGAACCTTGCTGACTATGGTGACGAAGCATTTGCGAAAATGCTCTTCACTAATAGCTTCACAAAAATATTTCTTCAAAACGGTGCGACTGCTGAGTTTCTCAAGGACACCTTTGACCTTCCGCAATCCGACATTGATCGCGCGTTGTCCGTAACTTCTAAAAAACCTCATTACTCCGAGTTCTTCGCTCTTAGCCCAAATATGAGTCAGGTTTTTAGACTTTATCCGACAAAGGAATTCTACACGCTCGCCAACACCGAAAACATTGTCCAGCTCGGCACTAAGGAGATCGCATGAAAAAATATTTACTTACGCTCACATTTTTCTTAACGGCGTCGCAGGCGAGAGCTGACCTTTGGGGTGGAGACCTTCCGCTTCTTGCGCAGATCGTGACCAACACTCTTCAGACTCTCTACCAGTTAGAAAAACAAACCCAATTGATGAGAGATGAGATGGCTGGGATCAAAGATCGGATCTATCGCGTGCAAACGATTGCTCAGGTTGTTCAACCCTCTCAATGGGATGAATGGCGTGATCCGCGCGAAGCAATGAGGCGCCTGAAAATCATTTACCACACGATTCCAAAGGAATACCGCTCTGAAAAATCGGATGCGATTGAATCTGAAATTTCACGAGCGATGAATGCTATTTCGAGAATTGCTCCCGGAGCCAAAACCTCTTTTGAGTCCGGCAAGGAACTTGAAAATCGTGGCAAAGATTCATCTCCCGGAGTTGCTCAGAAGCTCACGGCCTCTGGTGTTGGATCACTCGTTACGCTCGAATCACAGTCACTGGTTCTACAAAGCCACATCACGAGTCTGCTCACGCAGATTCTTGCCGAAGGCAATGAACGGGAGAGCCGTCTTGTCGTAAGTCGTGGAGGTTCGTTTAGTGGCCTATCTAACAATTTAGGGAACAAGGATGGACGCTTTTCGAGCCATGTTTATCCGATGGGGATTGGAAAATGAAATACTCACTCCCTGCAATCGAAGAATATGAAAGACTCTTGCCTGCGGCTAAGGCCATCTATGCTCATACGAGTAATTTGAGCTGGCAAATGCTTTTGCCTCTGTTTCTTTTGTCTGTCGCATTTAGCTACTCAACTGATCTTGGACTTACTGGATCAATCTTGGTCAGACTCAAAAGACTTTTGCTTGTTGCGCTACTGCTGGTTGCGTTTCCAAAAATAGCTGAGTTTTGCCAGGTTCTTGGAGTGGAGATCGCAAGATCTATCGACGACATGACAGGCATTGATGCAGTCCTTGAAGCTGCTTCCAAAAAAGCGGAGTCCTATTCGTTTGACCTACAAGGGCTCCTCAATCTTGGCAGTGACCTCATCATGGGAACTTTAGTGGTCGTGAGTTTTCTGATTCTTGTATGTGCGAGGTTCATGCTTCTCGCATTTCAACACTTCTACTGGTTTTTGCTTGTAGCTCTTGGACCGTTCCTGATTCTTGGGACGCTTTTTGATGCAGCATCTGGAATCACAAGAGGTTTGTTTAAGAACATGCTTCAGGTCGCGGCATGGCCGGTCATCTGGTCAATCCTATCGGCATTTCTAAAGGTTCTGCCATTCAACGCTGCTTACAGCGGCGTTGGAGAGTTTGTCACTGTGATTGTCCTCAACATTATTATTGCTGTTGCTCTCCTGTTTTCTCCATTTCTGGTGTCGCAACTTTGTGAAGGAGTCAGTTTGAGTGTTGGGGATACTTTGCGGCGAGGCGCTCTCAATGCCGTGATGATGACGAATCCGAAAGGCATGGTTATCCGCAGCGCCTATCAGGCCAAGGCGGCTGGAAGCAAGGGATACAGCATGGCCAAAGGCTATGCAGCGAAGCGCTTTAGCGAAAGGGGTTTAAAAAAATGAAAACAGTAATTCTAAGTATTTTTCTCACAGTTCCGGCACTGGCTTCGGTGAACATGGGCACGCAGCCGTTACCTATCTTTTTGAAGGCAGGCTTTAGCTCCGTCATTGAGTTCGATGAAGCGCCGATTCGAGTCGTATTGGGCGACACTCAATTATTTCAGGTGGAGCGAGTTGAGCGATCACTAGTCGTGCGCACCCTCGCTCCTTATGCGGTGACAAATTTGTTTGTCTATTTCCGGGAGGCATCGCCCAAACTTTTTGTACTTACCGCTTCTGAAGACGCTGAACCATCATATCTATTGAAGATAGTCACCAAAGAGTTACCCAAATTGACGAAAGCTGCTCCCGTGTTTGAGCGTTCCATCAAGATGGCTGGAGTTAGGATTCTGCGACAGGAGTTTGACTCTAAAAAGGACTATCTGACCCTCGGATTTCAGATTGCAGCAGACTCCTCTGAACCTCTGAAACCAAACTGGGATCTCGTAAGACTACGTTTTGGAAAAAACATTCTGACGCCATCTAAACTCTGGGCTGAGCGAAAAGACGTTCAGCGCGACTCTAGGGTTAATGCACGTCTTGTTTTTGCAAAACCAAACCTCCCAAGGGATCTCACCGAAGTGAGCCTTGTGGTGCCACTTCAGGGAAAGGCAAATGCCTTGAGTACAAGTCTTGGAGGAGGTCGTAAATGAAAAATCCTAATTCACTTTTGGAACGATTGAAGCGCAACCTAAAAGCAAAATGGTCGGCTGAAGACTATCCCGGAGCCGATCCTCGCTTTCAATTACAACTCCTTGCAAAGGATCTAGGAATTTTTGTTGTGCTCCCACTACTTGCAGTTTTTATTTATCGTTCCGCTACGCTCGAAAGAGTTCCCCAAAGGAAGTTTCCAAAGTATTCAAATCAAAACAGCCAGTCAGGATCTCCAACGTCTCAAATTATTGAGTTTGTCGGCTCAACTGGTAGCAAAGGCGGCGTTAGCGCTGGCTTTGCTTATGGCAAAAAGTCTCCGGGAAGTCTGGTGCGAGTTCGACTGCTCAACGTCGTAGAAACCTATTCAACCGCTCCCGTACATGTACAGATTGTTGATCGGGGCCTAGGTGACAGATTAATGGGCGGAACCCTCATTGGGGATGCCACTCCTGATCCAAACTTTGAGCGAATTAACATCTCGTTTCGCTTTGCCAGAGACCCTAATCGCGACTCAATGGCTGCTCAGCTTAGCGCCCGTGCACTCAGTCTTGATGGAACTCTTGGGCTTGAAGCAAAAAAGAAGGAAGGATTTGTCACGCGCTCCGCAATCGGATCTGCGTACAACAGCTCACAATCAATTAAGGGCTCTGAAACAAATGCAGACTTCAAAGAAATACTGTTTCGGGCGCTGACATCAGGTCTGATTCAAGAATTTGGGTCGTCTGCGCAAGTAGAAAGGAACAGATCGCAAGTTCTGAGTCTTAGTCCTTCGACTGAATTTTTTGCCGAACTTACTGACTTTTTTCCTGGAGGTTCAAAATGAATCCTCAAGACGATACATCCCTGCTGAAAATGGTTGGCTTTGGAGCACTAGCGCTTTTCCTACATTCATTGTTCGAAAATCTTTCTCGATTTGACGCATTTCTACTCTGCACTGTTTTGTTGGCAGCGTTCAGCGTCATAGGAATGGTGCTATGGGATCACTTTTCCAAAAGAGCTCGGATCCGAATAAAAGCGATTGCGGCGATTTCTGAAGAGCCAAGGGAACTACTTTGTTCGTCGAGCGAAAGTATTTCTATGGGCAAGGAGTCGAGTCTCGGTGCCACGGTTTATTTGCCTGACAGTCTTCGGTCAAAACACGTCCACATCATTGGCGCGACTGGGTCTGGAAAAACGGAAAGCGTGATTCTAAATTTCCTTCGGCAAGACGTTGAGCGAGGGATTGGAAGTATCATTCTCGATGCAAAAGGAGACCTTAGTTTCATAAATAGCCTCAAGGCGTGGGTTCCAAAAGATAAACTAGAGATCTTCGACCTGAGCGATGAAAACAGTAAGAGCTACGATCCGCTAAAAGCGGGTTCCGCCATTGAGGCGGCGCAACGACTGTTTTCGTCTCTTACCTGGAGCGAAGAATATTACAAATCGAAAGCGTTTTCTGCTCTTCAAAGATTGTTTCAGATTCACTCGACTCGCAATAAGGGGAAGAACCCGAAACTTAGCGACCTAGATCGCTATCTTAATTCGCCAAACACGTTTGCTGGATGTGTCCAAGGTCCCGAGTATCCCGAGAAGTTGGCCATGCAAGATTTCGAGGCGCTTTCAGGATTGCGAGATCAGATTAAAACTCTGTGTCTTGGACACTTGAACAAAATACTTTCTCCAAAAAACGAAGAAGGACTTGGGCTTGAGAAGGCCCACGATGGGCAGGTTCTCTACTTTAGGCTCCAGAGCTTACTATCCCCTCAACTTGTAGGCATTGTCGGCCGTCTACTCATCAACCACTTAAATTTTTTGGCCGGAAGTGCGCACAGGGCGGAGGGGCTCGCAATTAGAAGCAAGCTCGTTCCAACCTATTTGGACGAGTTTGCTTCGTTTGCGTGCCCTGAGTTTGCAGATCTGATTTCGAAAGCTCGCTCCGCTGGCTTTGCTCTACATTTCTCGCATCAAAGCATTGGAGATCTGTTGAACATATCAAAAGGCTTCATCAGTCAGGTTACGGATAACTCCGCAACGAAAATTGTAATGCGCATCAATGACCCAGATACCGCTGACTATTTTGCCAGAGCATTTGGCACAAAGCTTTATAAGAAGACCACTCAGCGAATTACGAACGCAAAAGATATAGATCGTGCCGAGATTCTTGAAGATGGCACGCAGCGGGAAGCCCACCAGTTCAGAGCATCACCGGACGTTTTCAAAACGCTCGCGACAGGTGCTGCTGCTGTTCTCATCGCACACGGCCAAGAGACTCCACATGGGGCCTCAAGCGTTTTCAGAATTAAGTTCCCAAAACTTGAAACAAAAAAGGAGGAGATTGCATGAAACATTTAACTTTAGGACTAACCATTGCGATTCTGGTGACGGGATGCGCGAGCATGAACGACTCGCTGATTCTAGGAGCCAGTATGGGAGCCGCCACCGGAGGCGCTGCTACTGCTGCGGGGTATTCGGCGGGAGGCAAATCTCTCACATTCGAGAACGTGGCCGTCGGTGCGGCCATCGGCACGGCTCTGGGACTCATTACTTCTTACTTCACTCACAAGAGCGTCGAAGAGGATCGAAAATATCTCGATAACAGAGATTTTGAGATGCACTTTGGTGATCTGCCGCCGAGTCCGTTTGTCGTACCAAAAACTCCTCTTAAGAAAGGAGCAAGATAATGGAACCTAAAATGAATGAGCGTCGTCGAATGCAGGTGTTGTTTTCAAACGAAGCGTGGAGCACGGTCGAGACTTTTGTTGAGGAGGCAAACAAAGACTTCAAAGATGGCAGCATTGGAATTTCAGACGTTATCAATGAAATGATTATGAGTTCCAAGATTGACATCAAATCGCTTCAAGCAAAGAGAACCGACATCAAACGTTCTCTTAAGAACCTCGCAGTAAAAGACAACCTAGATCTCGATTCAGCAATCAAGGCGCTAATGGATCTAAAGGCACGAGTTTCAAAACGCGGCGGTCGCACAACTAATAGCTCTCAAGAGGAGGTTTGATGGAAAAGGCAAAACCACATTCTCGCAGAGCCGATGTACTCAAGCTGCTAGCAGAGCATGGGCCGATGTCCGGAAGAGCCATTATGCAATGTGTTCGTCCGCCGATGAATCGGCGTCGGCTAAGTGAGGTCATTGGACGTCTCAAGAAGTACGGCTGGGTCAGTTGTAAAAATCAATATGGCAGTTTAGGTGATCCACTTTATTATTTTCTGGCCCACAAGACCTTTGCAAGGCATGCGGTAGCTCGACATATCGGAATTGATCCGGCTTACATTCGGCCTCCGTTTTTTAGACGCATTGACCTCATTCATTCCGATCACTGTGCGCTTTGGAAGGAGTATTTCAAGCGGAAGTTTCCGGACGCGCTCATACTGAGGGATCACGAGTTTCACTATCTTGATGTTGGAAATAGGCTACTCATGAGCCACAGAGAAGACAATGATCTGAACCCAGACATGTTGCTTGTCTTTCGCCGTCCTGAGTTTTCAAGGCCAGCAAGCATCGCGGTTGAGATAGAGCGAAACATCAAGGGACCTACGAGGCTTGCACGAAAACTTTGCAAATATGCCGCAGAAACATATTTAGACGGAGTGATTTATTTTTGCGAAGCCGATGTTCGACCAAACCTGATTCACACTTCGTATCGTGACAACGTGTTGAAGGACATCAACCGAGTGAGTCACTTTGGTCATAACTTCGTGCTGTTTTCTAACTCAGAGTTCCAAGGCTTTGATCGTCAGCCAGAGATGTTTAATTCATTCGGCAAGGCTGTCTGCCTTGGCGAATGGATGAGCACTCTACTCAGGACCGAAGAGTACCAGAGAGACGAATCAATGTTTGCGGTTCCCATGACCATGTCCTGAAACTTTGGCTGAAAGGCAATTTGAGGCGAAACGGGAAAAGATTTTTAGTTTTAAACAATTAAAGAAGGACCCCCCGCCGCAAATACCCCTCTGGCGCTTCCTGACACCTCACCATCTACATGCAGAAAGCATGTTGTACTTTGTACATCGATAGTGAGGTGTCAGGAAGACGGGGTAAATGCGGCGGGGTGTAAAGAATAGGGAGTAAATAAGGAATGGAATACAAATACAGGGGAAAGGAAGAACAGACCGAGAATATCAAGCAGAGTTTGGGTGGAAAAATTGAAGCGTCTGGGGTAGATTCAGGAGTAGAAAACAGAGCAAAATTTTCAGAAAATGGATTTCGTTCTGAGTGGTTCTTTGAGAATAAAAAAGCTAGTGAACGAAAGACCTCGCCCGAAGAAGTAAGGTGGCTTACTACGTGCGAGGCTGCTCAATACTTGAGAGTGTCCGTTAGCAGTATCAAGTCCATGATCTATCGAGGTCGTGTACGTCCATACAAACTGGGAAGACATAATCGTTTTCGCAGGGACGAACTGGATTTGCTCATAAGACTTCCTGTTTTCAATCAGGAGGTATGAATATGGCGCAAACCGTAATTGAATCTGACGGAATTAAAAAACTCTGCATTTATGTATCTGTGAGGTGCAAAGATCATCCCACAGGTCGCGTCCAACTTAGACGTGTCTATGAAGGCGTGGAAAAAGGATCTTCTAAGGCGAATTCCTTAGAGAGAGAATTGATCCGTGAGGCAGAGAAGGAGAAAGCTCAAAGAGAAGTTGATGGAACCAGTTGGGAGACTCTGCTTGGTAACTTTGAACTGTATGCTCGGGACCAATTGAATCGAGATCAATGGTGTCAAAGTAAACAGACTTTTGGTGAAGCGATCAACGCTCTCCATAAGTGGACCAAGCAATGGTACCGCGACCCTGCCGCTCGTATCGGAGCCGCTGACATTACAAGACTCCTTCATGCGATGAAGGAGAATGGGATGTCGGACTCCGTGATTGGCAAAGTTAAAGGTGACATCAAAAAAGTTTTTGAGTTTGGGATCTTGTTTAATCATGTTCGCGGAATACGACAGAGTCCTACATTAGGCGTTTCGATTAAAAGTCGGCGCAGAATGCGGACCGAGATTTTGCGGGATGATGAGATCAAGAAGCTCCTGTCTTACTCTCGTCAGTATGAGCCCGTTTGGTATTACATTTGGTCTTTTGCAGTTTACACTGGGATGCGGAATGGCGAGCTTTATGCTCTCAAATGGTCCGACATCAATTTTGCAGATCGGATGATCACGGTTCAACGCTCCTACAACAAAAAGTTCAAGGAGGAGAAATGCACAAAAACCGGAGAGTGGCGACACGTCTCCATTTGTGAACCTCTTTGGCAGATTGTTCAGGAGTTAAAAGAGAATCATGATCACGATGTTCAAAGAGGTGCCTGCAAGAACCCCGGCTATGTTTTGCCGAGACCCGGTCTTTGGCAAAACGGAGAACAAGCTCGCAAACTCAGGCTCTTTTGTGAAGAGATTGGGATTACCCCAGTTTGCTTCCATACCCTGAGAGCTTGCTTCGCAACTGAGCTATTAAAGCGCGGTGTGGCCGTACCAAGTGTTATGCGGGTCGGAGGATGGACGAGCATCAAAACCATGATGCATTACGTTCGTCTGTCCGGAGTCGATGACAAGGGTATTACAGCGCCCCTGGATTATCGCTCTGAAAGCCCAGAAGGTACCAACCAGGCTCTTATGAACGCAGTGGGAGACAAGTACTCGGGAGAGAGTGTTCACGAAGCAAAAATTATCCCCTTGGATACCAGAAGGCATCCAAGACTCATCGGGTCGCGTTGAGGGCACTACACAGTGACTAAAACGCGTGGTATGTTATTGAAATACCTTGGTTACGGCCGAGGCAACCAATATTCGAAATCAACCCTCGGTGAGAAATCATCGGGGGTTTTTGCTATTAGGTACCTATGGCAGTTCTTAATTGGTTCAGCCGGAACTCTGCGCCTTCTTCGGCTCACATTCAAAAACAATCCGTCCATAAAGAGCTATGGGTTTTACCTTCTCGCCCCGCTGACCAGGACTTCTTTGAAGTTCTACAAGTCCAAGAGATTCTAAAACTCGCACATCTCGCTGCACGTTGCCCAAGTCCTTATCCAGAATTTCAGCAAGCTTTGTAAGGGACTGAGGAGCCTGCTCTACGATAGCCGTAAAGATCTGAAAGCGGCTCTTGGTCATAAGTTTCACCATGTCTTCGACACTGCGGCAAGCTAGAGAATCCTCGTCGATATCAGCCTTACCGCTCTTCACGGCTCGTTCCATGGCTTTGAGGGCTGACTTCCTAGAGTGGGGGTCATAGCGGAATGTGAAAGTTCTCATATTTCCTCCGGATCAATATTGAAATGCTCGCAAACGATTTCAAAAAACAGAGTTTCAGTTTCTTTAAGAGACAACCACACAAAAGAAATCTCAGCTTTTTTATTATCAATATGAAAGTGCGGTCCTTTGGGTGGATGGGAATCAAAGAGCACGCGCTTCTCTCTAGGTTTTTCGGGATCAAAAGCAATCCAGCTCATCCGATAGCCTTCGGGATACTTTGCGCTTTCAGGATCGCGAATTTTATAAAGATCCATTGCAACCACGACGGGCTCCCCTTTGCGGCTGTAGAACAGGAATTTTCTTTTGCTGAGTAATTCCGATTTCATCTACAACCTTTCCTGATTTTACATAACATTGTATAAATACACAAGTTAACATTAGCCCTCGGTTGGAAAGTCGAAAAACCATTTTGGACCAGGGCTTCAGGCTGAAATATCCTTTATATACATATGGTTGTGGATTGTTTCATGTGCTGTTACCAAATATTAGAAAATCTATTACAAGCCCGGTGATCTGCAAGGTTTAGATGCCAACCCTCGGTGAGAAATCATCGGGGGTTTTTGCTATTAGTTACCTATGGCAGTTTTTAATTGGTTCAACCAACAGATTCTAAAAATGCAGTGGTTGTCAGATCTTGTTGCCGTCTTTGTTGAGTATATTCTAAACCTCGACCTCGCTTCAAAACTGGGCGGGAGCATTCATTTTTTCATTTATGACGTTATAAAAATTTTTATTTTGCTCTCCGTACTCATTTTCAGCGTGTCTTGGATTCAAAGCTACTTCCCGCCTGAACGAAGCCGTAAAATCCTAGGTCGCTTCAATGGTTTGTCGGCCAATCTGCTCGGAGCCGTGTTGGGGACCGTAACACCTTTTTGTTCTTGCTCTTCCATTCCCCTCTTTATCGGTTTCACAGGCTCTGGTCTTCCAATAGGGGTTACCTTTTCTTTTTTAATATCTTCGCCTCTTGTGGATCTTGCCTCCATCATCTTGCTGGCTAGCATCTTTAACTGGAAGATTGCGATTGCCTATACGGTAGTGGGAATAGTGCTCGCGGTGCTGGGAGGCACTCTTATCGGCCGCCTAAAAATGGAGCGCTTTGTGGAGGCTTTTATTTTAACTAATAAAACCGTCGCAGGAGAGCCTCTCGCTCTCTCACGTAAGGAAAGATTTAACTTTGCCATTGATCAAGTGAAGGACGTTATCCACCGAGTTTGGATTTACGTCGTCATCGGGGTCGGGATTGGTGCGGCTATACATAACTGGATTCCACAAGTCTGGGTGGCCTCTGTTCTGGGAACTCAAAACTGGTGGTCCGTTTTGGCGGCTACTTTATTAGGGATTCCCATGTATGCCGACATTTTCGGGACCCTACCCATAGCCGAGGCCCTGGTGCAAAAAGGCGTGGGTATCGGAACGGTTTTAGCTTTTATGATGAGTGTCACAGCGCTTTCATTGCCTTCGCTCATTATGCTTAAGAAAGTTATAAAAATGCCACTGCTCGTGTTTTTTACCGGAATAGTAACGGTCGGGATTATTTTGATTGGTTTTCTATTTAACAATTTTTCACATTATCTTTTAGGAGGCTAATAAATGGAAATAAAAATCCTTGGAACAGGTTGTGCAAAGTGCAAAAGGCTTGAAGAAGTTGCGAGGGCAGCTGCAGATGATCTGGGAATTTCGTACCATCTCGAGAAAGTCACCGATCTCGTAAAAATTGCGAGCTATTCCGTGATGTCGACTCCGGCACTTGTTCTTGATGGGGTGCTAAAAGTTGCAGGAAGAGTTCCTGATAAAGAAGAGCTTAAGAAGCTTTTTCAGTCTTAGTTTGACTGGGCTTTCGTGAGTGCGGGCGTGTAGTTAGGTCGCGATCTTTCTTGCCTCGGGCCCAAATTCTCATCTAGGACTGAGCTTTTCCAACTCTCCAAGGAGGACCTATGAATTTCAAACCCACAAATCTATTAGGAATTATTTTAGGACTTGCCATGGGCACTCAAGCCTTTGCACAGTCTTTGGGATCTAAGGCCAGTGCCTTTGTTCAAAGGTGCGCACGCGTGGATGCCAATGGCGAGGCTTGGTTTGATGAAGCCTTGGCAAAGGTGAGCACCGAAACGAGTGCGGATCCGAATTTTTCGCAGAATGAGGCAAAAACCCTTCAGATCAAAATCACTCAAAATACAGATAAAGCAGATTATCTTTGGGTAACGGCTGAGTACAAGGCAACACCCACCTCTAAAGCTATTTTGCTCTCGGCCTCCCTTCCCAAAGGTGCTGAAACTTATCTCAAAACAGGTTCCTGCCAGACTCAGGAAGACGTAGGTTCGTTGATGCTAGATATTCACACCAGAGCCCGAAACTAAGTCAGATTCCGACTCATCTCGCGAGCCTGCTCGGCCAAGCCCTGCACCACAGAATGAAAGTTTTTGTGCTGCTGGAGCTTGGCGGCCCCAAAGCGGTCGCTAAGACCTTCTTGGATCGCACCCACCTTGGCTGTACCCCCCGTGCAGCAAAGCACGTCGATATCGGAAGCTCGAAGGCCGGCGGATTTTAGGGTTTCATCCACTTCCGCTAAAATTTTCTGCACGGGAACTTGAATGTACTCATCGAAATTTTTTCGAGTGATGAGTTCTGATACCTTCACGCCCGGATACTCAAATAAAAAATTGTGAGTAGAGCTCAAAGATAGAGCTCGCTTAGTGGCCTCGATAGATTCAAAAATTCCAAAACCTAGCTGATCTTCAATTAGAATAATCAGCTGATCCATCTTGCGCTTATCTTCACCTTCGAGGGCCCACTGCTGCACATTTCGTAAAAATTGCAGAGTGTCTTGCTTTCGCAAAATCGCAAGCTCCGCGGGGGCGCAAAGTTTTTCATTGAGTGAAATGGGCATGGTTAAAAAATTGCTTCCCATGGGTGCCTGGTAGCGCACATCCGCTCCAAAGTGCGGGGCAATTCGCCGGCGCATCAAGCTGCCGTCCAAAACATCTCCTGCCACGGCCACTCCCCCTACAGCTAAGACATCGCTACTTTGGTAGGCCCGAGGTCCCAGGCGAACCACAGTGAAGTCCGAAGTGCCACCTCCAAAGTCGGCCACAAAGACTAGTTTTTCTTGGGCCATTTGAGCCCGAAACTCCCGGGCGGCGGCCACGGGTTCCGGGCAAAATTCAATGGATTTAAAGCCTGCCAGTTTTGCCGAAGTCTCGAGTCGTTCTTGGGCGAGGGCATCGTCGGCCTCCACACTTGAGAACTTGGCCGGTCGGCCCAAGACCACGGCCTCCACATCCACTCCAAAGTGAGCATTGGCCCGCTGTCGCATTTCCCGCAAAAAGCGCCCGATGATGTCTTCCATTTTGAGCGGACGCTCTTCTACAAAGGTTCCGGTGAAACTTCGCATGGGCAAAAAACGTTTGATGGAACGGATCAGCCGCCCTTGGAAATCTCGGTGCAAATATTCCTCTACGGCCTGGGTCCCAAAGTAGCAGTTATTTTGATTGGGATAGTAAAGAAGACTTCGAAGAACGCTGGGGTCGGGGGCTTCAGGGTCGAGAGGAATGGGGGCAAAGACTTCATGGCTGTTGGCCGCCGCTAAAAGCGAATTCGAGGTGCCAAAGTCGATGGCGTAAACCGTGGGCTTGGAGCTCATTTGGGGTAGGATACTTGATTTTATCGTCAGATCCAGGTGTCTGGTTAAAGTACCCGTAGACCGAATCATTTCCGTCTACGGGCTTAGTGCAAAGTAGGGCTTAGTTCCCGCTGCGGCTCTGCCAAAGATTTGTTGAATACCTTTCGGAGCTCTCAAAATCTCCATTCACAATGCGAAAGACCTCGAAAGTATTTCCCTGGCCTGCAGGCACTGAAAACCTTCTCATTAAGGAGTTCCCCTTAAAGATTTGCACGGTAATGTTTGAATTTCCTAGAGCTCCCGGCACGTCGCGGTCGCTGTAGGCATTCACATAGTAAATGTAAGTTCCGTTTCGCAGTTCTCGAATGGTGGTGGTTTCAGGACCACCCCAATCGGTGTCGTCTCGGTCAAGGAAGGCTCCTTCATAGTTTTGGCCTTTCATGCGGTAATGAAGGGGTTGGGGCGCATTGGGGATTTGCAGGTAAGAGTCTACATCCCGTACCGCACCTCGTTTAGCGTCGGTCCAGCTCAAAGTAATACGGTATTGGTCGTCTGCAATGGGGGGAGTGACCGAGGCCACTTCTTCACGGTTTTGACCTAGGGTCACCGTGATGGCTTGGTCGCGAGAGGCGGCAAGACCCTCTCCCCAGTAGTCCACATAGTAATTTCCCGCTCGCAAATAGGGCGAGCGGTAAACTCCCTCAGAATTTGTCGTGGTTGTTTGAATGTAGTGTGGAGATCCTGCTTCTTGTTTGAAACCCACGTTCACGTTGGCCACCGCGGCTCCTGTTAAAGCGTGGCGCAGTCTTCCAGAAATCATGCCACCCTCGCGTAGACTTTGGACCACGGGATTTTGCGCCATCTCTCGCGGCATGGGCCGGGTGACAGAGCTGGGCAAAATATTCTGGCCCAAGTAAAGATTCACCGCGGGCCCAACTTCCTCATAAATGCTGAGTAACAAATTTCTTAGACCACTCAAATTTTGCATGGCCTTGAGGCGCTCTTGCCTGTTGTTTTGGGCGCTGGCTAGGCCTTGGCTTTGCAAAGTTTCTCCAGCGCGATGGATGAGAAGACTTTCGCTTTCTTTGCTGTAAAGATTTTCCAAGTCTCCAATAAGGGCAATGGTTTCCTGAGTCGATTTTTTAAGAATTTCAGCGGTGTCTTTGACTTTGAGTTGAACGGCGGGAGTGGCTAGCAAAAGCTTCAGGCTATCCCGAGCGCTCAGGACCTCGACAGAGCCAGAGTCGATGAGCTTCACCAGGCGAGCCGATTTTAAAAAGAGATCGTCGCTACCTTGGGCGTGAGTGAGAGTCTTGTTGTACTCGTCAATTTGTTTGTTGGTCTTATCTAACTGCTGAAGATAAAGTTTTTTGTAGTCGGTGTTCACTTCGCTGCCGTCATCTTTGTCCATGGAGCAAGCTCCTAAGTTCAGTGCGGCGAGCACCAACAGAGCATTTTTTATTTTAATATTTTTCATTATCAGTCCCTTTCTTTTTTTGGAAGACGAGGGTGGTGATAATGAGGACTTTGAAAGATCGCGACGATATCCCGACGGGGCCTTCGTCAAAAGAGACGACTTGTGCGCCTGCGCCTCGGCTAGGGTCGCCCGAGACTATTTAACTTCTTTCGAAAGGCATTGGCGGAGAGGAACTGTAGGCGCGCGCGTAGGCGGGCTTCTTCGTCTTTGGCTAGCAAATCGAGGTAATTTAAAAGCTCGCTTCGACCCGGCCGATCGAGGGGCTGCGATAGCACTCCTGAAAAAAAGCTAAGAAGAGTGTTCGTAGTTTGATTTGTTCCACTGATGAGGGCATAGCGAATGCGTGTGCCCACAAAGCCCACTCCGTCCAAGCCCCCCATATTTCTAAAAAACCAATCCAGTCCTGCCACCACGGTAGGGGGTTTAAGATTTGAGGGAGTGGTGGGGAAGGGAATCTTAAGTTCCCCGTTGAGGCGAATGGTTTCCAGAATTGTTTCCAGGGAATGAGATGTGACGATCCCAATATCTTTCTTTTTTCCGTCTCGACCATAAGGAATGAGTTCGTAAGTGGGGCCCAGGTGTTTGGAGAGTCGAGCCACCTGGTCATTAGACATATAAAAATTTCGAACTTTATCGTTCTCAATATATTCCGGATGAAAGTCCCGGGCGGTGTCGTAGAATTCTTGGAGAACACCGAATCCGCCGAGAGAATTGAGAGTCACTAAATGCAGGGGGCTAGAAAATCCAGTCTTCAGTACTGATTGAAGTCTCTCCTGGAGCAAATAGTAAAGAGCTTGGGCGAGGCCGCCGCCTAAGCTGTGGCCAATAATAATTAAGGGGCGATCTAGCGAGGGTACGCCCTTATCGTTTTGAAAAAGGCATTTAGAGAAGAGATTGGTGAGGGAGCTTAGTTGGTTAAAACCTTTGATGAGATCGTTGGTCCAATCGCGCACGGTTTCGGTGCCTGCAATCGAAAGTATCCAAGGTTGGCCGGGCCCATCATTTTTTGGGGCATAAATGGCATACTTCAGTCCGTTAGCTGGGTTTGAAGCCAAGTGATAAAGGCGGTGCTGGCTGGGTATTGAAGCCAAAAAACTATCGAAAGCTTTCGTGAAAGTTGTAGGATCATCTGTTTGCTCAAGATCGGGGGCAGCGTAAATGGATTTAGAGAAGGCGTAGGCATAGGCTAAAAGCAAGGGGGGGCTGAGCTGGGGAGGGGGACTCAGTTTTCGAGCAGCAGCGCTCGCTTCGTTTGGATTAAATGCATCGCGGTGGGCTTCGGTGCCTACACGCAGGCAGTCCAAATCTGCGGCCTGTGTTCTGACCGAAAAAGCACTTAAAAGAAGGATAAATATTCGCCTCACATGCATAAGCGCTGCTTAGGCATATGAGGCGAATCCCGCAATAAAAATCGCGCATCAAAAGGTCAGCAGGCCTTAGTTAGCGCAACCGTCGCCATCACAGTGATCGCCGCAATGGTCGTCGCCAGCAGCGTGGTCGCAGCAATCGCCGCCACAATCAGGGGCACATTGCTCACAACAAGCTGGAGCCGGTTCACATCCGCAGCCGTCGTCGCATTTGCCCGCAAAGGCAGCGCTGCCAGCCAACATCACACCCGTAAACATCAAAGCTTTGAAAGTTTTTAACATGAAAAATTCCTCCTGAGAGCAAATGCCCCCATCTTAGTTTGGCTTAAAAATCCTTAATGTAAAGTCTTTGTTAGCTGCGCTGGGTTGTAGTGTGGCGTTGGAAAATCTATTCCCAAGACTTCGTTTTTATAAGTTTGGGGAAGAGATCATGAAATCAGGGAAGAATATCCCAAGTGTTTTAAAGGTATCGGCTGTATTTTTATTGCTTTACGTTGCCGGTGCGCCAGCGTGGGCAAAGTCGCACTCCTTTGCCAATGGCGCCCGAGTGGAACTTGTTGAAGAGCCCGGAATTTTAGAGCGCTTTAAGTTTTTTTCTAGTGAGCCTGCTGCAGAGGCTCTCCCCTTTGCGGAGTCCCCCTTCGCCAACCCTCAAGCAGGAGGAGTGAGCTCTCGGTTCTCAAGAATTTTTAAACCCGAGCATGAGCCCTTAGAGCCCGAGTGGGTGGCAACCGATGACTTTATTTTGCTCCAAGACTCGAACGGACTTAAAATATTTTCCAGCCGCGGCCGCTTTATTTATTCGACTCCTCTGCCCACGGAGCCCAAGTCTGTCGTTTTAAGAAAGGTCGAATACAAGGGTCGCACCCTTTATGTTCTTAGCATTGATTCTGAGCGTAGCCCCGGCACCTTTGTGATTGATCCCGACCTTGAAGCCATTGTGAAAATTAGCGGGTCCAGTTCCACCTCACTTAAGGTGAATGTATCGAGTGAGGGGCTCTTGGAGGTGGTGGGCTTTCCTCGGGTTGTAGACTTAGAGGCGATAGAATTTGAAGCCGCCGTTGAAACTCATTCTAGTGAGCGCTCTAACGGCATCACAACAAGTTATCGGGGCAACAAAGTACAAGTCTCGGAATATGACGAAGGTGTGGGGTCCTTCTTGGAAAATTTTCGCACTAAGGTTGAGGGGAAACGAAAGCTCCCTCTCAATGAAGGCGACCAAGAAGTTCTCAATAAAGTTCTTGCTTCCATAAAAAAACGCGGGGCCCGCAGTGTCGTTTTGCTCGGTAAGCCGGGTAACGGGAAGAGCACTTTGCTTGATGCCTTGGTAGACTACCTCCCGCGCACTTGGGGTTTGTATTCCTTGGCACGAGCGCATCTTGAAGCCAACAGCATGTACCGCGGGCAAAGCGAGAAAAAAGTTCAGCAGATGATCGCGGCCAGTCGCAAACGTGTGATTTTTTATTTTGCCGATGAGCTGCACACCTTGAAGGGAGCCGGGACTCATTCCAATAGCGACGTAGATGCCTTGCAGATGCTTAAGGACCCGATGGCTTCAGGAGACTTCAATATTATCGGAACCGATGATTTTGAGTCTTACCGCAAAGCCTTTGGCGGTGACCCCGCGATGATGCGTCGTTTTACTTCGATTCGCACTCTGGCTGTCGAGGGGGAGGCTGCTGTCGCCGAAAAACTTCGTGGTTGGTTTTCTTTGAAGGGAATTCGCCCCTACTCAAATGACATCTTTCAATACATTGCCCGAGTGGCGGCCACCTATGACCCTGCGATGGCTGATCCCGGGCGTTCGGTAGCACTTACCCAACAACTCATATCCGATCTGAATGCGAAGAAAATCTCGGAGCCGACCTACGATTTAGTGGATGCCGCGGCCTGGAATCTCTACGACGTGGGGCCAGTGGACCCGCAAAAATTTGTTCAACAAATTGAAGAAGCTCGAAGCAAAATGAAAGGTGAAATCGTAGAGCAAGATGAGGCGGTGGATACGCTGCTTGATCTTTACTGGGACTCGGTGATGAACACGGGCCGGTCTAAAGTGCGCAGTTTGCTGGTGGCGGGTCCTACCGGTGCAGGAAAAACTTTCTTGGGCCAGGTTTTTGCCAAATATGTTTTAGGCGACGCCACTCGAGTGCTTGAAATTGATGCCACAAAATATCTGAGTGGGGGGCATAGTTTAGACAGCCTTATCGGGAGTGCGGCTTATAGTGCCAATAGTCCTGTGGGATTGCTGCCTGAGTTTTTGCGCGGCTCCGGCAAGGGTCGCAACGTGATTATCATCAATGAAGTGGAGAAAGCTCATCCGGATTTTATAAAAATCATTATGGAATACCTCGACACTGGAAAAATCCAGGCGGGTGATGGGCGCATCGATCACGGGGGTCAGTCGATTGTTATTTTAAATTCCAATAAGGGGGCTGATAGCATTTATCCTCGCGGCTACCGCCAATCACTCAGTGCCCAGCAACGCAAAGAACGCATCGCTTTTTTTAATGATCAGCGGGTGAAGAATCTTTTTATGGAAGCCTCTCCCGACAATCTCGACAATCGCAGTGGAGTCTGGGGAATGGCGGAGCTTCAGCGAATTGACGCCGCCTTGGCCATGCTCCCACCGTCCGAGGCGGGAGCTCTCGTGCTGGCGAAATTACAACGAGATATTTTGCATCGGGAGGCCATGGCTGAGATGAAGTCTGTTTCTGTGCAACTCTCCGATGAGATCTTAGAGCGCTTGGTCAAAACCGATTATCGGCCCGAAACGGGGGCCCGACCTCTTCAGCGTTTGGTTCGAAAAATCACAGCAGAAATTTCTCAAAACTTGATATCGGCTAACCTTGGGGGCGCCGCTCGAGTGACTCGAGAATATGCGGTCACTTTCGAAAATCCTCTCAAGGCGGTGCGAGAATTAAACCCGACTTTAGTGGCCAGGTCTGGTGAAAGCACCCAAGTTCTTAGTGACGTCTTAAAGCCTCGGCAAAATCTTTCGGTCTTTGAGAATCCTGAGAAACTCGCCGTGATAAAAAACTTTCACAGTGCGGCTAAAGCTCTGCTTTATGGCCAAGACGAAGCTATTGAGGTGTCGGAACGAGTGATTCGCTCGCGCCTTGTGAACTCCCAGGAGAATCGTCCCGCTACTCTTTTGTTTTTAGGTTCGGGAGGTATCGGAAAAACCGAACTCGCCCGCCTTATTGCTAAGCATATTTGCGGTAGCGAAGAACGCTTAGGAAAATATGAAATGGGAGATGTGAAGCACGAGGGAGATTTTAATAATATTTTTAATCCTCCCAAAGGTTATCAAGGTGCCAACACCATTTCTCGCTTTGAAAGAGCCTTGATTGATTTTCCCGATTGCTATGTTCACCTCTTTGATGAAGCTGGAAACATGGGTCATGACCCCAGCGATCCGCAACCCAGCACGGCCACGGGCAAGGGCGAACTTTTAAAGAAGTTTTATCCGCTTATTGAAGACGGAGTCTGGAC
Source organism: uncultured Bacteriovoracaceae bacterium (assembly GCA_964477895.1). Classification (GTDB taxonomy): domain Bacteria; phylum Bdellovibrionota; class UBA2428; order UBA2428; family UBA2428; genus CAYZFQ01. Next base: position 21,791 of record CAYZFQ010000003.1, read on the forward strand.
CAGTTCGCAGGGCAAGACCTACTCCCTGGCTCAGCATATTATTATTTTTACGGCTAATGATGGAGCCGAACTTCTCGAAAAAGCTCCCAACGACGATTTGCGGATGGCCGATTGGAATTACTACAATCGTAAAGATCGTATTGAAGATATTCTTCGTCATCATGGTTGGCCAGCCCCTTTGATTTCGCGCCTAGGTAATGGCGTGGTTTTATTCAAGCCGCTCATTGGTCCGGAGCAAGCGCAGATCTCCAACAAAGAAACATCTCGAGCTTTGGCCGGAATGATTGAAGAGTATCAGTTAGGAAAAATTTCCTTTGCCGAGGGCTACCACGAGCGCGCGGCCCAAAGCTTTTTTTCACATAGCCTCGGCGGGAGAAGTGTGAGGGATCTGGCCAGTGTTGCCTTGGTGGATTTGATCGGCCAAGCCCTCACAAAATATTACGGAACAATCGATTTTTCGCAGGTGGAGTTTTTTGTAGATATTCAAGACAACTACGCAGGAATTTCCACCTTTCGAGGCGAGCGGCCGCCGGAGCGGGAAGTAAAACTCTCACTTCTGCTAAAGCACAAGGGCCTAGGACTCGACCGCTTTGAGAATGATGTGAGTCGGGATGCAGCTCTCAAGAAGCTGTGGCTCTTCAAGGATGTTGCCATGGTGGCCTACCATGAGGCGGGTCATTTGGTAGGAAACGACGAAGAGCTTACACACACACAGAGTGAACTGATTACCATCCAAGGGGCAGGTGGCTTTGGAGGTTATGTGAGGTGGGAGGAGCTGCAAAAGTTTGGTGTCACCCGCGAAGAAGCCGTGGCAAGAATTGCCATGATGTTGGGAGGGATGCATGCCGAAATTTTGGCTGGATTTCCGAAGAGCTCAGGCTGGCAGGCCGACCGAGAGCAGGCCACCCGCTTTGCCCAAATGTGTGTGGCCATTTATGGCTTGGGCGACACTACGCTCAGGCTGCCGGTGAAAGACGGTAAGGTTATTATTGAAGCCAAAGAAACCCAAAAAGAAATTCACAAACTCTTAGCCGAAGCCGATGCCCAAATAAAAAAGCGCTTAGTAGAGCGCTGGCCGCAGTTGCGATTGGTGGCTCTCAGAGTTTTGGAAAAAAAGACGCTGAACCGTGAGGAAATTCTTTCGGTGCTTCGGGAAGGAGAGCAACTTTTGCCCGAGTGGCAAAAGAGTGTGCTTGCGAGGCAAGCGAAGGCTAAGGCCGAGAGTAGAGTGCTGCCGAAGCGGGTTCGGGCTTGTGCGGATTATTTGGAGTCGCGTTAACCAAGGAATCTTAACAATGTTAAGCTATCTTTGGAGGCAATATGCGTAGTCGCGGTTTTTCAATCATTCAAGTTTTGGTGGCAACTGCAATCATGGGGATTTTAGCCGTCGCGTTTACCCAGTTTATTAGTGGAAGCATGAAGGCCCAAAAAAATGTGCAAAACTCGGTAGACTTCGACATTTTAAAAAATTCCATCAATATGGTTTTAAATTCTCAGAACTGCCAGAGCCCCATTCAAGATTCAGCTGGGAAGGCCGTGAAACTCATTCTTTCGGGTTCCCCCAACGCGAACGGAAGTTTTTTAGCTTCTCCCGTAGCTGTGGAAAGAGTGACTCATGGCGGGAATTCTTTGGTGGCCGCTGATCAAGATCTTGGCGCGGGACTCAAAGTTACAAAGCTTGAGGTTTCTAGCGCAGTTCCTGATGGGCCCAATGAAAACTACATGGTGGGCTCAGTATCAACTCCTTTCAAGCCTTATTTGGTCAATCTTGTATTGGAAGCCACAAAACCTGAAGGCTCTTTAGGGAGAAAAGTTCTTGCCCAAGTATTCGTCGTGCGAATGTTAGCCAATCAGAGTTCGAGTGTTGCAGACAACATCAACCGAATCGAACGCTGTGCGGGTGGAGGAGAAGAAGTTCCACCTCCCGGTACGGTAAAAATTGATGGAGCTGGGGCTCCCTACTTTATCGAAATAGCTCCTAACGCGCCCAAAAAATACCAGGATGCTCTGCTTGATTGTCATAGCCGAGGCATGAGGCTGTGCTCCGCAGGTCAGTGGGTTTCTGCTTGTCTTGAGAACCCAGGTTCCGTTCTACAGAATTTGAATTCGGGTATTTCAAGTGGCCAAAGTGGGGCCGCGGATCAGGGGCCTACAGGAACAGGTATGGCAGAATGGGTAGACGACCTCTATACCAACGACCAGTTTAACCTGATGAATTCTGGTACAGGGGGCACATCAAATCCTTGCCTCCAAAGCTTTCACGATGCTTCATCCCAACACCATCGTTATCGTTGCTGCAAATAGCGAGGCACCCTAAGTTTTTAAAGGTCAGAAATTGCTTTGCTTCTTGAATTCGGCGGTCCTTTAGAGGGCGCAAGCGCCCAAAGCCATATGGAGGCCGGCTAGGGCCGGCCATTGAAGAAATAATGTTTGCGGCTTAGCCTCAAAACCATGAGTCGCGACGAATACAAAAAGAAACTTTCTCCTGAAGCCTTTGAGGTTTGTTTTAATGCTGCGACCGAGGCTCCCTTCACAGGCAAATGGCTGAGCAACAAAGAAGCGGGGGCCTACGTCTGCGCGGCCTGTGGAGCGGAACTCTTTAAATCCCAGACTAAGTTTGATTCGGGCACGGGCTGGCCCAGTTTTTGGGACCCGAGTCATGGCGCCGCGGTAGATTCCAAAGAAGATCTCTCTCATGGGCGTAAGCGCACGGAGGTTTTGTGTCGCCAATGTGGGGCCCATTTGGGTCATGTTTTTGACGATGGACCGCAGCCCACTGGAAAACGCTATTGCATCAACTCTTTGAGTTTGGATTTTAAAAAGGCCTGATACACTAAGAAGGTGCACGACACCTTCGATTGGATTGTGATTGGTTCAGGACCTGCGGGTCAGCGGGCGGCCGTTCAAGCCGCCAAGGTAAAAAAGAAAGTTTTAATTGTTGAAAAAGAATCCTGGGGTGGGGCCTGCGTTCACACCGGAACCATTCCCAGTAAAACCTTGCGTGAGGCGGCTTTACAAAACGATGGTCGCTTAGAAAATCCTTGGCAGCATATCCAAGAAAAAAAAGACCGGGTTCTTAGACTCGAAGCTGAAATCATTTCCCATCAGTTGGATCGAAATCATGTCAAAAGAATTCAGGGGACCGCCGTTTTCAAAAACGCCACGTCTATTGAGGTGGGTGGCCAAGTCTATTCTGGCAAAAAATTTCTTATCGGAACGGGCACTCGCCCCTCCCAAGCCCAATCGATGCCCTGGGATTCCAAGTATCTCTTCGATAGCGACACTTTAATGGGAATGAAAACCTTGCCCCAGAGCTTACTCGTAATTGGTGCCGGAGTGATTGGTTGTGAGTATGCCAGCATCTTTGCCCGGCTTGGCGTGAAGGTGACTCTCATCGATCGGCGAAATGAACTTTTGCGTAACGTGGATTCAGAAATTGTTCAGCGTTTGCGAGATCATTTTTTACAGGCAGGAATTGAATTGCTCTTGGGTGCTGAGTACAAAGATTCTCACTGCACCGATGGATTTTGCATGGCACTTAACGGTGAGCAAGTGAAGTATTCGGCCTCACTGGCATGCTTGGGTAGGCAGGGCAATGTGGAGGGACTTAACCTCGAGGGCATCGGCGTTCAAATCGCGGAGCGGGGGATGATTCCCGTCAATAAATTTTACCAAACAAATCTGGAGCACATTTATGCCGCCGGGGATGTGATTGGTCCGCCGGCCCTAGCGGCCAGTTCGGCTGAGCAGGGGCGTCTTGCGGCCTGCCATGCCTTTGGAGTGGAGAGTGCCCCATTTTCGAAACTCTTTCCTTATGGCATTTACACAATCCCCGAGATTTCCTCAGTGGGTGCCCAAGAATCTGAACTCCAAGAAAAAAATATTCCCTTTGTAGTGGGTCGTGCGAAGTATAGTGAGCTAGCGCGTGGCCAGATTTTAGGCGACGATCATGGACTGCTAAAACTTTTGGTGTCCAAAGGAGATCGAAAAATTTTAGGCGTGCATATTCTAGGAACGGGGGCCACCGAGTTGGTTCACATCGGCCAAACTGCGATGCACTTTGAAGGCACCGTAGATTTTTTCGTAAGCAATATTTTCAACTACCCCACCTTGGCCGAGGCCTATAAAGTTGCCGCCTTGAACGCCAAGAACCAGCTTTAACTTAGGCTAAGAATCGAATAATCCTGCCGGCCCGAAGGAGTCTGAACGGAGAAAGAATCGCCGAGATGTTTTCCCAGTAAGGACTCGCCTAAGGGAGATAGAGCTGTGAGCACTTGAATTTTTAATCCCCCACTTTCCACCTGCATCGCCGCCCCTTTGGGAACTAAAAAAATCCACGACTTCTTTTCTGAAACTTCATTCTCAATTTCCACCAAAGCTGAAGAAGCAATGTCATCGGTGGAGTTAAAATCTCGCAAAGTTAAATTTAAATAAAACACAATCAAATCTTGAATTTCAGCCGCGCGTTTCGCTTGAGCTCCCGCTAAATAGGAAGCCTCTAGTCCCCGAGTGTCGTACTTATCTTCAGCCTTGCTCTCTTCATGGGTGGCTTCTTCCCGAGCGGTGCGGGCGGCCGACACCAAGAGAGCCAAGTCTTTTTCTAGTTTGCCAATAATTTCGGCTCGTATTTTTTCTTTAGCTGTCTGACTCAAGCTTTTTTCTCACTGTTTCAAACCACTCCATTCGTTTGGCAACTTCCTTCTCAAAAGAATAGTTGCCCGGAGTATAAAAGATTTTTCCGCGCAATTTGTCGGGCATGCGCTCTTGAGGAGCCACGTGGTCGGGGAAATCGTGGTCGTAGCGATAACCTTTCCCGTAGCCCTCATTCTTCATCAAGCTTGTCACGGCGTTTCTAAAATGCAAGGGCACTGGCAGGGGGCCCGATTCCTGCACCTCGGCTTTGGCCGCATTCATGGCATTGTAAACAGCGTTAGATTTTGGCGCGGTGGCGACATAAATTACAGCCTGAGCCAAAGCGATGTCGCATTCGGGATAGCCCAAAAGTTCTACCGTGTCTTTGGCGGCTAGAGCCTGCACCAGCGCCTGAGGGTCGGCCAAGCCCACATCCTCAGAGGCGGCGCGAATCAAGCGGCGCGCAATGAAAAAAGGATCTTCACCACCTTGAATCATCCGAGCCAAATAATATAGCGAAGCTTGGGGATCTGAAGCTCGCAAACTTTTATGAAAGGCCGAAATAATATTGTAGTGCTCCTCTCCTGAGGCGTCGTACAAAATGGAATTTCGCTGCAAAGCCTCTTCGGCCAGTTCGCGAGTAATGCGCTTTCTCCCAGAAGCGGGATCAAGGTCAGCCGATAAAGCCGCAAGTTCTAAGGCATTGAGTGCCGTGCGAGCATCTCCGCCCGCCAAATTACAAAGGGCCCGAAGCGCCTCATCATCGATATCGACCTGCATTTTTCCCAAGCCCCGACTTTTGTCGACCAAGGCCCGTCGCAAAAGTTTTTCAATATCGCCTTGGTCAAGGGCCTTTAAAATAAAAACCCGAGACCGGGAGATAAGGGCCGAGTTTAACTCAAAGCTAGGATTTTCAGTGGTGGCCCCAATTAAAGAAATGATCCCGGCTTCCACCGCCGGCAAAAAAGCATCTTGCTGCGATTTATTAAATCGGTGAATTTCGTCTACAAATAAAACAGTATTCCCATTGTTGAACTTTTTGCGATCTCGGGCGGCTTCAATAATAGCCCGAGCGTCTTTCACCCCACTGGAAACGGCTGAAAAAATATCAAAATGAGCACCCACGGATTTCGCGATAATTTGGGCCAGAGTGGTTTTGCCCGTTCCTGGGGGGCCCCAGAAAATCATGGAGGGTAAAAGTTGCTGGGAGGAATTATTTTTAAAATTATCGATAAGGCGACGTAAGATCTTTCCCGGGCCCAGAATTCCTTCTTGGCCCACATAATCTTCTAGATGTTCTGGGCGCATGCGCTCAGCAAGCGGAACGCCTGTGAGGGAGTGATGACGTTGGGCTGAAGATTCGAAGAGATCCATGAGGTCCTTTCTAGCGCGGTGACAGAAGCTCCTGCCCCTCCAAAGCCTTAGCCAGTGACTTGTGCACCAGCTCCTCTAAGCGGGCCACATCCGCATCTGTATCCTGGACTTTAATGGGTGGAAAAAATTCCACGGAAGCTTCGATATTTTCAAAACCCAATAAATTCCATAGGTGTGTGTGAAGGGCGTCGTCGCCCACAAAGGCTACTTCGCGAGCGGGCTTATAAGCAACGCGGAAGGCTTGAACAGTAATATTGTTATCTTTAGCAAGAGAAACCGACCCTCTTTTCCATGGTTTACCCGAAACACTTGAAGTGCCCTCTGGAAAAACGACAATGCTTTTGCCGTCTTTCACAATACCTTCTAGAATTCGCTCGCCCACGCGTTTACGAGAGGAAAAGGAGCTGCGGTCCACGTAGATGGTCCCCACTTCCGTTGCGCCCGGTCCAAAAACGGGCCAATCCGCCACTTCTTTTTTCGCCACAAAAACAAAATGGTGAAGGGTAAAAAGCAAAGGGATGTCCACATAACTCATATGGTTTCCTAAAAACAAGCAGGGGCCTTGCTCAATAGGAGCTCCCGTGACTTTGATCTCATGAATGCCTAGAATTTTTATTCCTTCCAGAGCCCAGGCTCGGGTGAGGGCGTAAACCTGCGCGTCTGTCGGCTTTTTGAGGCGACGCACCTTCCAGAGCGAGGCCATGGTGACACTCATGATTTTCGCAAATCGCTGAGCTTTGCTGATAAGTGAACTTTTTGCGTGCGGCATTTGATTTTGTTCGGTGTCTGTTGCAAACTTGTCAAGGTTAGAAAAGCACACTAAAGGCCTAAGTGGGCAAAAGGTTTAACATTTAATGAGGTATCATGGCTGAAGAGGCTTTCATCGGGGCTCCCAAAATAACCTACATTCCAAGCGTCGTTCCGGCCGCACCCGCTAGTGCGGGATCCAACAGCCCCAAAACCATCGACGAAGTTGTGACGGCATTGAAGGAAAAGTTTCCTAGCGCCGTTAAAAAAATTGAGAAGGCTCACAAGGGCGACCCCTTTGTGGTGGTGGATTCTAAGCAACTCAAAGAAGTGATTTTATTTTTGCGCGACGACTCGCGCTTTCTTTGCACCAACTTGGAAATTATTTCTTCCACCGACTTTCCACCCCGAGCCGCCGTCCCTGCGACCGACGAAAGTCCCGAGATCCCCGCCCGGGAAGGGTGGATGGAAAATGCCTACGTGCTTTTTTCCTATCAATTTAAGCATCAGATTACAGTGAAGGCCTATATGGACCGAGACCACGCGAAGATTGATTCCATTGCCGATCTCTACCGCTGCGCCAATTGGTACGAGCGAGAGTGCTACGATTTGTTGGGCGTGGAATTTGTCGGTCACCCTCATTTGCATCGCATACTTTTGCCTGAAGATTGGGTGGGGCATCCGCTGCGCCGAGACTATGTTTTCCCAGAAGAATACAATGGGATGAAGGTGCCTCTATGAGCGAATTAGCCAACAACGAATTTCGCACCCAAGATCTCATCATCAATATGGGGCCTCAGCATCCCTCCACTCACGGAGTTTTGCGAGTGGAAGTTATTAGTGATGGGGAAGTTATTAAGGCCGCCTATCCCGACCTCGGATATTTGCACAGGTCTTTTGAAAAGCACACCGAAGGCCGAGATTATGTCCAAGTCGTGCCTTATGTGGACCGCATGGATTATGTGGCCGCGATGAATATGGAGCTAGGCTACTGCCTCGCTGTTGAAAAGCTAGTGGATGTAGAAATTCCCGATCGAGCTCAGGCCTTGCGAGTCATTACAGCCGAGCTTAACAGAATTGCCTCTCACCTTTTGGCGGTGGGTACCTACTCCCTGGACATTGGGGGCTTCACTCCCTTTCTCTACGCCTTCCGAGACCGCGAGCAAGTGCTGCGAATTTTTGAAGAGCTCTGTGGCGCCCGATTGCTTTATAATTATGTTCGACCGGGCGGGGTGTCGCGCGACATGTCGCCCGCTTTGCGAGAAAAGGTTTTGGAGTTTTGTAAATACTTCAAGCCCCAGCTCGAGGAAGTGAATCAACTTCTTACGGGAAATTTAATTTTTGTGAAGCGCACCGAAGATATCGGCATCATTCCTTTGGACCTTGCGATTTCCTATGGCTTTAGCGGAGTGAATCTGAGGGCCAGTGGCTTTTCTTGGGATTTGCGCAAAGAACAGCCTTATTCGGGTTACGAAAAATATGACTTTAAGGTGATCGTAGGTGAGGGCGAGCGCGGCTCCGTGGGCGACTGTTGGAACCGCTACTATTGTCGAATCAAAGAAATGTTTGAATCGATTAAAATTATTGAACAGGCCGCGACCGCACTTCCTGAGGGCGAGCACATGGGCAAGATCGCCAAAACTCTCAAACCAGCGCCGGGCGAGGTTTATTTTGCGACGGAGTGTCCCCGAGGCGCCTTGGGTTATCACATCATTGCCGATGGCTCTAAGAAGCCCTACCGAGTGAAGGTGAAATCACCTTGCTACATCTCGATTTCTACTATGGACGAGATTTGCAGCGGGATGATGTTGGCTGATGTGGTGGCCTTTATTGGCAGTCTCGATATTGTTATTGGGGAAACGGATAGGTAGAGGAATTATTGTGCAGACATCAGAAAAAGGTTCTGTTCGCGAATATTTTGAGAATATTTATAATGCCATTCGCACGGTGAGCCTGGGACTTAAAATCACCATGCGCGCCTACCTCAAAACAAATGGTTTGGTGAAGCGCCAGGGGGGCTACAACTACGGTACCGGAGATGTCACGATTCAGTACCCGGAACAAAAAGATCCTTTGCCCAAAGGCACTCGCAACCGATTGTTCAACCACGTAGAGGCCTGTATTTCCTGCAATCAGTGCGCGGTGATTTGTCCGGTGGAGTGCATCAGCATTGAGAGCCGCAAAAAAGAATCTCATGAGAATCTTGAGGAGCGCACACCCGCCGCTTTTGGATCCAAGCCCATTAAATTGAAACTTTTGCGCTTCGACATTGACGAGGCGCTTTGCTGTTTCTGCGGACTTTGCACTGAAGTTTGTCCTACAGAATGTCTCGTGCATACCGAGGAGTTTGAATACTCAAAATACGACCGAGATCATCTTAGCTACAATTACTTGGAATTTAGAGACGATAATCCCTTACCTAAAGGTTAATGTTTCAATTGAAAAACGATGGGCCCTTGGAAATTCCTGAGGTTAAAAAAAAGGAAATAGCCCCTACCTTTGGGAACATGCTGACCAAAAGCTTGTTGTTGATCGTGGCCATAGGGATGGTCGCTTTTGGGGTCTCTTATTTTTTCGGTGCTGTAGCCTTTGAAACCCACGATCCAGGGGATCTTTTTCAAAAAATTGTAAATGGTCGTAGCGAAGTGCGGCGAATGGCTGCGGCCGAATGGTCCCGCACCTTGGCCCAGGTGGAGGAAGAACCCGAAAAGCTCAGGCAGTGGCGTCCTAATCCCACTCAGTCTAAAATATTGGTCAGTGAAATGCAGGCTCAGTTGCCTAAGGATCCCCAATTGGCAGCAGGCTTGGCCTTTGTTTTAGGTTTTAGTGAAGACCCCGCCGTCGTGCGCCCCGCATTGGTGGACTTTGCTCGAAGTTTGCAAAAAGAGGCTTCCTATCCTGAAACTCAAGTTTATGTGCTTTTGGCGCTCGGACGTTTAGGTGAAGCTCCGCTGGATATTTTCACTCAGGCTGCCCAAAGTTCCGACCCCGCACTGCGCACAGCCGCGGCCTTTTCCTTGGGACTCTCTCAAGATTTTTCCCTCGCGCGAGCACCCTTGATGTCCTTACTCAAAGATGAGCACGCACCGGTTCGCTGGAATGCGGCCTTTGCCTTGGCGAGGAAAAAAGAAAGCGCAGCTGGAGAGACGCTAAGAGAACTGTTAAGCGAAGTGGAGAGTAAGAATGCGGGTGCGGAGCAGGTAATGGCGGATAAATTTCAGGTATATCAAGGGACCTTCCGCGCCGTGAGGGAACTGGCCGATCCAGAGCTTTTACGAAGTCTTGAAAGCATTGCTCATAAGCATTCCAACCTTAAGATCCGCCAGGCCGCCAAGGTTGAAATCCAGAAACACGCCGAGTTGCAGAAAAAAAATGGAAGGGATTGATGAATTCTCTTCGAAAAGGAATAAGATACGGATCGGAGCATCAATAAGAGATGGCAGCGGAAAATAAAAAAGAAGGCCTTACTCGTAGAGAGTTTTTATCTTGGTTTTGGTTGGGCTGGATCACCTTCTCGGTGGCCTGTGGAATCATTGCGACTTTGTTGGGACGCTTTTTGTTTCCCAATGTTCTTTTTGAAAAGCCCAGTATGTTCCGGGCAGGTCCGCCCTCGGATTTTCCCTTGGGAGTGGATGAGAGATTCAAAGATACCCAATCCGTTTGGATCGTTCGGATGGCAGATGGTCTCTTTGCCCTTTCCACAGTGTGCACTCACTTAGGTTGCACGCCTAACTGGTTGCCTGCTGAGAACAAGTTCAAGTGTCCTTGCCATGGAAGTGGCTACCGTATGACAGGCCTTAATTTTGAAGGTCCCGCTCCTCGCCCCCTGGAACGCTTTTCTGTTTCGGTGGATGAGAGTGGTTTTTTGAAGATCGATAAATCCCGGGCCATTCGTTACCAAAATCAATGGGCCGACCCAGACTTTTTGCTGAAGGCTTAGGAGGTTAGATTCGTGAGTTCCCCGATACGTAACTTGTGGAAGCAAATTCGTGAGACACAAGTTTGGAATTCCATATTCCGCCATGGAGTTCCCGATAATCCTCGTGACCAGAGTTTGGCTGTACTTTCTAACGTCTTTTTGCATTTGCATCCTGTTAAAACCCGCAAATCGGGTGTGCGGATGTCTTTTACATGGTGTATGGGCGGGCTCACTTTTTTCTTATTCTTAGTAGAGTCTGTCACCGGCATTTTGCTCATGTTCTACTACCGACCCACTCTTGAATTTGCCTATAACGACATCATTGCCCTGCGAGAGCACGTTCCCTTGGGAATCTTGCGCGAAATTCACCGCTGGGGTGCCCACGCTATGGTCATCACCGTTTGGTTGCACATGTTCCGAGTTTTTATGACGGGATCTTATAAGCCGCCGCGTGAATTCAACTGGGGTGTGGGTGTGATTTTGCTCGTACTCACGATGTTGCTTTCCTTTACCGGTTACCTCCTTCCTTGGGACCAATTGGCCATTTGGGCCATTACAGTAGGTGCCAACATGGGGGCGGCCTCGCCCTTTGTGGGAGTGGAAGGCCCCGGTGCCATGCTTCTTAAGGTGGGAGATGTGGCCTTGGTGCACGCGGGAAATGATGCCAAATTTGGACTTCTTGCGGGCCGCTTTATTGGTGAGGCGACTCTTCTGCGCTTTTACGTCCTTCATTGCATTGCGATTCCTTTTGTTGTGACTATTCTGATTGCCTTGCATTTCTGGCGAGTGCGTAAAGATGGAGGAATTTCCGGACCCCTTTAACAAGGTGAAGGATTAAATCATGTTTGATTTTCTAAAAGCCGTCATCAACTTCCTCTGCAACCCGGTGATCTATTTTACAGGTGTGGCCGTGGGTTGGTTTCTTTTGATGAAGTACGCCAAAGTGTGGACTCATCCCTCCATCATGAAGAAGGCCTTTTGGATCTCGCTCATTGTTCTTCTGGCGGCACTGGGTGATCACAACTTCCGAAAAGAAGCTCTCAAGCCCGACAACATTCCTATTTGGCTTATGAGTTATGGAGTGGCCTTTTGTTTGTGGCTGAGTTTTTACCGAGGAGTGCAGAACGATCAGTTGCTCTTGGAAGGAAAGCCTAATTTAGAAAAGCAAGAATCCGATAAGAAAGTCTACACATGGCCTGACCTTGTTTACTCGGAACTTATTTGTATGGTGCTTTTTACGGCCTTCCTTATTTTGTGGGCCGTCCTCCTTAAGGCTCCTTTGGAACAGCCTGCCAACGCCGGGGTGACTCCGGCCGTGGCCAAGGCTCCTTGGTATTTTTTGGGCTTGCAGGAAATGCTCGTGTATTACGATCCTTGGATCGCAGGGGTGGTCTTGCCCTCTCTTATCGTGGTGGGGCTGATTGCCATTCCCTATGTGGACATCAATCCTAAGGGCAACGGTTATTACACGATTGAGGAACGAAAATACGCTATCAATATTTTCGGCTTTGGTTTTGTGGTTTTATGGATTGCCCTTATTTTCCTGGGTACCTTTATGCGGGGTCCGGGATGGAACTTTTTTGGTCCCTTTGAAGAGTGGGACACTCACAAGGTTGAGGCTCTCTCAAATATTAATTTGTCGGAACTGGTCTGGGTTCGCTTCTTAAACGTAGGCTTGCCTGCGAATATTTTAGTCCGGGAAGTGGTGGGAATTGTCCTTGTCGTTGTTTATCTGGGAGTCATTCCGCCTCTTTTAGCGAAGTCTTATTTGAGCGATCTTTACGAAAAGCTGGGTGCTGTCCGCTACCACCTTGTCTTGCAGTTATTTTTGATTATGGCTTCGCTGCCCATCAAAATGTATCTGCGCTGGTCCATCAACCTGAAATACATCATGGCAATTCCGGAATATCTTTTTAACATTTAGGCAAAGAAGAGATGGCACTGAACGATCCCAACGACAAAGTCTATAACACCCGAGCCCTCTCGAAGTGGTTCGCCATCGGCTCTCTTGTATTGTTGCTCGCTGTAGTATGGGCCGTCCTTGAGGATTATGATCGGGACTGGAAGCGCTACAGCCGTCAAAGTCAGAAAATTGCGGCGGCCGTTGGAGAGCGCAAGCTTCACCAAGCCGAGCAGCTCATGGACCAGTCAAAGCTGGAAGGCATCGAAAAAAAGATTCAAGAAAATCAGTTGGCAACTCAGAAGTTCGAAAAAGAACTTAAAGACAAAATCGCACACCGCGCGGCTTTGTACTATCGAGCCAACCAGGACTTTCAATTTAAAAAAGCCAAACTGGATGCCGAGCTCTTCCATCTTGAGCATGCGATCAAAGCCCAGGATCCCAAGGTTCCCAATATTCGCGCTCATTACCAAGGCTTGGAAGCTGAAGTAAAAGCTCTCAAGGTTAAAGCGGATGAGGCTGAACGAAATCGGGACGCGGCTCGTGGTGATGAAGCTCAGCTTCTGTCCCAGCAAAAAGCCCTCAAGGATGAGCTTTTGGCCCTCAATTTGGAACGGGAACGAATTAAAAAAGTCATCGCTCAAAACGAGATGAGTCTTTTTAATATCGTACGAAATTCGCCAGTCGTTGATTTTATTGCACCTACTGTAAAAATTTCCCAAGTCGTGACCCCTCATTTAAAAGACGACTACTTTTTTAATAAAGTCCCACGTGTAGATCGTTGTATGAGCTGCCATGTGACCATCGCAAGTTCCGGATTTGAAGATTTTCCCCAGCCTTTTAAATCTCATCCTAAACTCAATCGCTATGTAGGACCCGACAGTCCTCACCCTCAGGAAAAGTTTGGGTGTACGGCTTGCCATGCTGGAGCGGGAAACTCGGTTGATTTCACTCTCTCGGCTCATACGCCGCGTAGCCCCGAGCAAGCCGCAGAGTGGGAAGCGAAGTATCATTATCATTCGAGTCCCCACATCGGCACTCCGATGATTCCCACTCCCATGACCGAAGGAAAATGCGTTCAGTGCCATGCCAAACAAGTCGAGCTCGAAGACGCTCCAGTTTTTAATGCAGGCATGCGCAATATTGAAAAGTACGGCTGCTGGGGTTGTCATAAATTTGCGGGCCATTTTGAGGAGCTTTCGAAAGTTAAAAAAGTAGGGCCTCCTTTGCGTACCATCACTTCAAAAGTGAATGAAACCTGGATCCAAAAATGGCTTTGGGATCCTAAGTCCTTCCGCCCTAGCACCACCATGCCAAGTTTCTGGAAATTGCATAACAACTCTGATCCCGCTTCCTTGGATCGCGCCGCCGTTGAAATTGAAGCCATCACCGCCTATTTGGCTAAAAAGTCTGTTCCCTTTGAACCGCTTAAGATGGCCTCTCAAGCCATGGGGGATGCGGCCAAAGGCAAGGAATTAGTTGGAAGCATTGGATGCTTGGGTTGCCACGCGGTGGCCGATTTCCCTCGTAAAAATCCTCCTGCAGGGACTTTGGGGCACCTCGATCCCCGGGTACCCATGTTTGGTCCTGAACTCAATCAGCTGGGATCAAAAGTTTCTAAAGAGTGGCTCTATTCTTGGCTTATCAATCCGAAGCATTATTCAGCAGACACCGCGATGCCGAACATGAAGCTCAGCTCAACAGAGGCCAATGACATTGCCGAGTATCTTTTGACCAAACGCAATGTGAATTTCGAGAATATCGTCGCGCCCACTCCACAAGATAAGGCCCGTGACAAAGCCATGGTGACTTATTTGGAGGCCGCGATGAGCCCTAAAGAGGCGGCTGTGAAATTAGCTTCCATGTCACTGGACGATAAGAAAATGTTCTTAGGGGAAAAGCTTATTGGTCATTATGGTTGCTATGGCTGCCATGCCATTTCGGGTTTTGAGAAATTTCCAAAATTAGGTGCAGAGCTTAGTTACGAAGGTTCTAAAGACGTTTCTAAATTTGCTTTTGAAAATACTGACCTCGATCGCAATTCGCGAGCGCAGTGGATTTACACAAAAATCCGCACACCGCGCATTTGGGATGTGGGTAAAAACCGCGACTTTGAAAGTAAAACCCGAATGCCCCAGTTTGGCTTTAGTGCCGAGCAAACAAGTGTGATCACCGCCATCGTTTTAGGTCACGAGAATAAAAACGTAGATGATGAAATGATCTTTAAGGTGAATGGCCGTTGGGAAAGTATCATCCGTGGGCAAGAAATCATTCAGCAAAAAAACTGTATCGGATGTCATGCCCTCGAAAATCGAGGCGCTGAGATTTTAGCTCATTACCAAGACGATGTGAGCGCAGGTCCTCCGAACCTAAATACCGAAGGCAAAAAAGTTCAAACGGATTGGCTTTACCGCTTCTTAGCCAATCCCACTGTGATGATTCGTCCCTGGGTGAAAGCTCGTATGCCGCAGTATCACTTGGATCGTGAACAGCTCACGGATCTTACAAAATATTTTGCGGCCTACGACAAGGCTTCTTACCCTTACAGTGACAAGGCTGAGCGTATGACTGATGCCGACCGAAAGGCGGCCGAAGAGCTGGTTGCTAAGCAAGGTTGTATGACGTGCCACGCGGTTCGAGCTGCGGGGCAGCCCGTCGAAGATGCGGCCCCTCATTTTGCCAACGTCAAAGGACGCCTGCGAGCCCCTTGGGTGATCACTTGGATTCGTAATCCCCAGGCCATTATGCCGGGAACTCGCATGCCGTCTCTGTGGCCCGCAGTTGATGAAGGCAACCCCAACTCTCCTCATGCGGCTGTTCCTGGATACTTTGGCGACGATGCCGAACGTCAGCTCCGCGCGGTTCGCAATTGGCTATACCAGTTTGGTGGAGCGCCCCTCTTGCCACCTCTGCGAGAAGACTTGGAAGAGCCCGTAATGAGCAGCTCTGGGCCTCTAAGCCCTTCGACCAGCGCTAAACAGTAATAAAGGCTTTCTCGGGTCTTATTCCCTTGATAGCCGCTCCCCCTTTAGGGCAAGCTCTGCGACCTTATGAGCTCTGATGCCACCCAGGCCTTGGAACAGGGCCTTGGTTATGAGTTTAAAAGTCGTGAACTTATAACTGAGGCTCTGACCCACAGGTCCCATTTTCATGAATTTGGGGATTCCCCCCATAATGAACGTTTAGAATTTTTGGGCGATGCGGTTCTCGACCTCTGCATGACCGAAGTTGTGATGAGTTTTGCCCCCACTTCAGATGAGGGAGAGCTTTCTAAGCTGCGATCTCAGCTGGTATCTGAGCGGACCCTCGCGCGAGCCGCGCGCCTCTTAAAGTTAGGGAATTTTGTGCGTTTAGGACGCGGAGAAGCCCTTTCTGGGGGGCGCGACCGAGATGCTCTCTTGGCCGACACTTTGGAAGCCATCGTAGCTGCGATTTACCTAGATGGGGGCATGGAACCTGTGCGACGGGTGACTTCGGTCATCATGGTGGAACTGGCGCACGGAACAGATATGTTGCCCACAGTTTTGCAACGGCTTCTCAAGCGTGATTCCAAATCTCGTTTGCAGGAGCTTTGCCAGAGCTTAGGTTATGCCGCTCCGACCTATGATTGTCTGGGCCAGAGTGGTCCCGACCATCTCATTCGCTTTACCATGGCGATTAACATTCAGGGCGTGGAGTGTGCGAGAGCAGACGGGCCCACAAAAAAAGAAGCCACCCACGAGGCTTCTCGAGAGTTCTTAGAAAAGTACGGAGATGCCGAAAATTTAGTCGCGTATTTGAAAACCAAGGGGATTGAACCTCTGGCCAAAAATCGCAGAAATTCTGGAAGAAAAAATTCATGAGCCAAGCAAAAAAATCCCCCGCAAAAAACAAAGATGTCTTAGCCGAGTTGGCGGCGGAGGCTGCCGCTCCTGCTAAAAAAACCGCAGTAAAAAAATCCAGCTTCCGATGTGCCACCGTGGCCGTCTTAGGCCGGCCCAATGCGGGTAAGTCTACTCTACTCAACGCCCTTTTAGAGACTCCGATGAGTGGCACTTCTAAGCGACCCCAAACCACTCGCCGCAACATCAAGGGAATTCTTCAGCGTTACAATGATAAAAAAGATTGGACGGGTCAGCTGGTGATCCTCGACACGCCAGGATTAAATTTCCAAAAAGGTTTGCTCGAGCGATCCATGTTTATGGCTGTTGAAGATGCTTTGATGGGGGTGGACGTGGCCGTGTGGGTGGCTGATCCCAGATCCTTTGCCAAAGATTTAAAAGATATTGAATTTGAGAATCCGGGTTCGGACCGAGTCGCGGGATGGTTGCAAAATCAACTTCGAAAAAGTGCAAAAATCGCGTCCGAAAATCCTGAGCAAAAGCGTACTCGTTGGATTTTGGTTCTTTCTAAAGCTGACTTGGTCGACAAAGCCGAGCTCCTTCCCTTAATGCAAAAAGCCTATGAACTTTGTCCTCAGTTTGAAGAAATTATTCCCGTAGCTGCCATGCTCGGCTTAAAAGACAAAAAATCTAATCTTCTGCCCCTCTTGGATGTTTTGGAGAAGCGCGCTCCCTTAGCTACCGCTCTCTTCGGTGAAGACAGTTGGACAGATTTAAATGAGCGCGACTTGCTGCAAAATTTAATCCGGGAAGCCATCTTTCGCCAAGGTCGGGAAGAAGTGCCTTACGAGACCGATTGTTCCATTGAATCCTTTAAAGAAGCCGAAAATGAAAAACGTAGAAGCGAGGCTCATGCCAATATCTGGGTGACCAAGGAAAGCCTAAAGCCCATTTTGGTGGGCAAGGCTGGCACCCGGATTAAAGAAATTGGAACGCGTGCTCGCGAACGTTACAAAGAAGTCACCGGAGACGACATCGTGCTAAAGCTTTTTGTAAAAGTGGTGGAGAGGTGGAACTCCCATCCTTCCCGTCTTAAGGATTTAGGTTACGGCGCATGAAAAATGAGATCCCCACAATTGTCATTGTGGGACCCACCAATGTGGGGAAATCGACCCTTTTTAATCGACTTACCAAAACTCGCCGAGCCATAGTTTGCGATCGTCCCGGGGTCACCGTGGATCGTCACGAAATGCGGGTGACCGACACTCCCGTGGGTATTGTGAAAATTGTAGATACCGGTGGGGTGGGACCAGAAGCTCTGAGCCATCCCCTTGGAGCCGAGATTGAGCGCGCGGCTCAGGTGGCCGTAGCCGAAGCGGATTTAATTTTATTTTTAGTCGATGGAACCCGGGAAGTGGGCATCGAAGAATTGGAAGTCGCGGCCTGGCTGCGCAAACAGAAAATTTTAGATTCTCGGGCGGTTTGGATTGTAGCCAATAAGTCCGACGACAAAACTTTTGATGACTCTTCTTTTTACATGTTGGGCTTTGACCGGGTTTTGCCGATTTCAGCCGAGCACAACGAGGGAATCACCCCACTTTGGGAAGCTGCAGCTGATTACATTCTTAAAGGCGAGTTGCCCGCGGCCTATGTGGAAGAAAAAGACCCCGAAGAACGCATTGTTGTGATTGGCCGTCCGAACACCGGCAAGAGCACCCTTCTGAATCAAATTATCGGCAAAGACCGACACGTGGTCTCCCCCATTGCGGGCACCACCCGTGACACCATTGAAACCGAATACAAACACCACGGTAAGATTTGGACTCTGTGTGACACGGCAGGAATGCGTCGCCCGGGTCGCTTAGAGCGAGACGTAGAGTGGGTGGCTCGCGAGAAATTAAAAGACGCGGCCCGCGGGGCCCGCTTGGCTATTTTGGTTTTAGATAGCACCGAAGGGGTTACCGATTTGGATTGTGCCATTGCCGGCATGGCGTTGGACTTTGGACTCAGTCTCGTGATTTGCTTTAACAAGTGGGATCAAATGCGCGGTGGCGAAGAAAGTGTTCTCGATCAGCTGGCCCAGCTGGAGCGAAGCCAAGATCGTAAGCTCGACTTTGTCGAATGGTGTCCAGTGGTGAAGCTCTCGGCCCTAACCGGCAAGGGAATTTCGGAGCTATTAAAACAGGTGGAGGCTGTGCTCAAAGAGCGCGAGCAACGTGTGCAGACTTCGCGCCTTAATGATATTTTTGAGCGACGCCTGCGTTTGCATCACCACCCCAGTGGTCCTGGGGGGCGAACGGCCAAATTTTATTATTTGGCTCAGGTCAAAGCCGGACCTCCCGAATTTGTGCTTTTTTCAAATATTCCGGCGCGTGGCGTGCATTTTAGTTTTCGTAGGTTTATTTCTAATACTCTACGCAAGGAATTTGGTTTCAACGGCACGCCGATTCGTCTGCATTTTAAGCAGAGTAAAAACGTTCAGCGGAATTAGTCTTTGTTTGCAGTCGGGGTGTAGGAATCCAAACAGGGGCTGAGTTCTTTTTCTAAAAAGTTCAGTTCCCCTTGCTTCTTTAGAAACTCTGCTTTTTCATAAATCCAGGCCCGAAATTCATTCATGCGGGCTTCGAGGTTTCGAGGGTGGATTGAAGCATTTTGGCTAATGAATCGGATGTTTTTATTGGTGGTAATTTCTTTTAGATAGCGATCGGTCGAGGAGTAGTTTTGGTTCTTCAAAGGTTTCTTCGTGAGTTCATTGAGTTCGGCAAATTCAAGGCGGTCGAGTGAAATTTCAAAAGAGGGGGGCCGCACATTTTCACGCAGCCGCAAAACTTCGCCCTTTACCGAAAGTGTAGAATCGGCAGGATTCTCCACGCGTTTGAGGCTATGGGGGAGCAGAATCGCAAAGTCCTTGGAATGACCTTCTCCTTTAAAAGGATGTACGGCTAAAATCTTTTTGTAGCACCGCATGAGTAGGTAGAGTTCTTGTTGGGTTCTGTCCATTTTATCAAAATTCGAAGATGCTTTGGACTCGGGAAGTTCTTTAGCTGAGCCGTGTTGGATTCCAGGTGAAACTTCAAGTTTTACAAATTCTTGAGCTTGGACTGTGCCCATTAAGTAAATGCTAGAAAAAAAGAGTACAAGATTTTTATAAGTGTTCATGGAGCCCCCATAAAGTTACTGAGTGCATTTTTTGGAATGGCTCGCTCCTCAAAGAAGCCAATATTTTTTCTGGTTGCTTGGTGGTGCAGGAGAACACTGCTTCTTAGCTGAACACGTTCTGGGCAAATGCTGGTATTAAATCGCTGTCCGGAACCCTTCGCCATTGTGATTTTTTGAGCGAGCCATTCATGAAATTCTTTCAAAGCCGGGCCTTCGTTAGCGACGGGTAACTCCAGGGGGCCGTCAACTTTGCGAATATTATTTCGTTTGCCTAATCTCATTTGCTCAAGCAACAGATCTGCAAAGCTAATAGTCTTGAGTGCTTTGAGGTCTTTGGAAGCTGAAGGGGGAATTTGTGAAACTTCAAAGGTTTCAAAAACGAGCTCGTATGTTTTTTTGTCGGCTTTAGTTCTAATTCTTAGAACTTGTCCTGTGAGATTTTTGTGAGGGCCAACCTTGAGGCTGGAAGGAGGAATAACAGAAAATTCCTCAGGCAGTGCGGTGGGAAATCCCCAGTCGTCGTTTAGTTTTAAGGCGATAAAGCATCGATATGTTTTCTCAATGTCGGAGGAGTTTATTCGAGGTGGGGCTTTTTCTTCCGCAGATAAGCTTTCTTGGTGAGCAGGGATGGCAGGTGCGGCGACCGGATTTCCAGGTAGGGCATAGGCAAATGCAGAAAATAAGAAAATCCCTAAAGCCAGCGGTGATCTCACCCTCATCGCTCCAGTATAACCCGTTCGCCCTGTCCCAAAAGTGAAGTGTAGAGTCAATAACCCTGCAAAGCCCAGTAGTTCCAGGCTTTTCACCCTCACCATTAAGTTTAGGTAAATTCTAACTGTGCGAGCTTAAGTGTGACAAAATCCCCCGTCGTCCAATGGTAAAGTTTAGAAAAAAGATAAAAATCTTCCGATTTCACAAATCTAATTTATAAGTATTGGATTATATTACGTCCCAAGCGACGGTTGTCACACTTAAGCTCGCACAGTTAATCCACGAATAGCCATCCAAGGCCTCTTGCAACACCCCACGTCACATAATTAATACTTAATACATATATAAGTTGAACTTATATAAACTTTGGCTACCCTGAGGGGCATGAGAATACTGCGCATGGGAATTTTTATATTTTCTGCCCTGCTCTGTGCCTTTGTTGTCGCGCTCCTCTCGCTTTATCCCGGTCGAGGTCAGCGCATTCGTTTCTGCGCCAACTTACTTCATCACTACTCTAAAATACTTCTGAAAATATTTCGCATTGAGGTTCAGGAAAACGCCCTGCGAGACGACCTCACAAGGCCCCATGTTTTGGTTTCTAACCATGTGAGCTACCTCGACATCCCCATCCTCCTTTCACGCCAGCCTGCTTTGTTTGTCGCCAAATCGGAAATTGCCGAATGGCCCCTTATTGGTTTCATTGCCAATCGAGCGGGGATGATCTTTGTGAATCGAAAGTCTCTTAAAAGTCGAGCTCGCGCCTTGCATGAAATTCAAAATCGCTTGCGTTTAGGCTTAAGTGTGGTGGTCTTTCCTGAGGGCACAACTTCGGTGTTGGGACCTCGTCGCCAACATTCTAACTTTTTTGGAGGAGCCTTTGCAGCCGCTCGAGGGGCGGAGTGCCCCCTCGAGCTTTTATACTTGGACTTTCAGGAGACCGAGAGATGCGCCTGGTTGGCGGACCAAGATTTTGTAAGTCACTTGTGGTCGTACTTAAAGGGTGGGGCGACCCAGGTTCGTCTTCGCTCAACTTCTTTGGAATCCATCGCAAATCGTCACAAACAAAGACAAATTTATGATGAATCTAGAGCCTGGCTGCTTGAAGGAGGCTTAGGGATTTTAAATCGCATTAGTGCTGCATAAGGAATACTTATGCAGTTTTTGAAAATAATAAAATTACAGGTTGACGTTCTGAAAAGCCTTTTTTACGAAGCAAAACCAAGGCTTAAGAAAAAGAACCCACCCAAAGGAGATCTTTAGATCATGAAGCACAGCAAAGTTGTTCTCGCCACCACAAGCATTCTTTTTAGCCTCGCGGCCCATGCCGTCACCACAATTAAAATTGATGGGTCCAGCACGGTCTTTCCCATCACAGAAGGTATGGCTGAGGAATTTCAAAAAACTACCAAAGACGTTCAGGTTACAGTGGGCAAGTCTGGCACGGGTGGGGGATTCAAAAAATTCTGCCGCGGGGAAACGGATCTCCAAGATGCTTCTCGGCCCATTAGTAAAGACGAGATGAAAGCCTGTCGGGAAGCCAAAGTAGAATATATAGAGCTCCCTATTGCCTACGACGCCATCACAGTGGTGGTGAGTCCTAAGAACACCGCGCTAAAAGAAATTAGTTTTGAGGACCTTAAAAAAATCTGGCAACCCGAGGCCCAGGGCAAAATCATGAGCTGGAATCAAGTGAAGCCCGCTTGGCCCGATATGCCGTTGAAACTCTTTGGTGCCGGTGCAGACTCCGGCACCTTTGATTATTTTTCTGAAGCCATCGTGGGTAAGGCCAAGTCCAGTCGAGGTGATTACACTTCCTCCGAAGACGACAATACCCTTGTTCAGGGGGTTGTGAGCGATAAGGGGGCCTTGGCCTACATCCCGTATTCGTATTACGCCTCCAACACTAAAAAATTAACCGCACTTGCTATCCAAGGCGCTAAAGGACCGGCGGTTTTTCCGAGTGAAAAGACCATTCGCGACGCTTCCTATCCCTTGGCTCGTCCGATCTTTATTTATGTGAGTAAAGATTCTTTAAAGCGTGCCGATGTCAAAGCCTTTGCGGATTTTTATCTTAAGTCTGCGGTTAAAATTGTAACAGAAGTTTCCTACGTGCCCTTGCCCGACAAGGCTTACAAAATGGGCTTAGAACATTTGAAAAAGGTTAAGGTAGGAACGGCCTTTGGTGGAGAGAGCCATATCGGACTGAAGGTCGAGGAGCTTTTAAAACGTGAGTCTTCGCTTTAAAAAAGCCTTTTCTTTAAAATCAGGTATTCACATAGAGGGCGCGCTTTTTTTGTGCGCCCTTTTGTCTGTGGTGGTGACCCTTGGAATCTTGGGTATCTTGGCAGTGGAGTCGATCCCTTTTTTTAAGCACGTGGGCCTGAATCGTTTTTTAGGTGAACGAGAATGGATGCCTCTTTTTGATGAAGCCCGTTTTGGCATTGCGCCTTTATTAGCCGGGACCTTGGTGACCACAGGAATTGCCTTAGCCGTGGCCATTCCGGCTGGAATTTTAGTGGCGGTTTTTTTAAGTGAGTATTGTTCGGCTCGGACTCGAGAAATTTTAAAACCTCTACTCGAACTTTTGGCCGCGATTCCGACCGTGCTCTACGGCTACTTTGCCTTACTTTTGCTCACTCCTTTTTTGCAGAAATTTATTCCCTCCTTGCCGGGTTTTAACATGCTCTCAGCTGGCCTTGTGATGGGATTTATGATCCTGCCTTATGTGAGTTCTCTTTCAGAGGATGCCATGCGGGCCGTTCCTCAAACTCTGCGTGAGGGTTCTTTTTCTCTGGGAGCTACTCGCCTGCAAACGGCCTTTCGGGTGGTGATTCCAGCTTCGGTTTCAGGTTTGAGCTCTGCCTGGATTTTGGCTCTCTCTCGAGCCGTGGGTGAAACGATGATTGTGGCGATCGCGGCTGGCATGCAAAGTCAGTGGACCCTTAACCCTCTCCACCCCGCTCAAACAATGACGGCTTTTATCGTACAAGTGAGCTTAGGGGATTCTCCCCACGGAAGTTTAGGTTACCAAAGTATTTTTGCCGTGGGATTTACCCTTTGTCTCATGACATTCTTTTTTAACGTATTGGGATTTTGGTTTCGTAAAAGATACCGCGAGGTTTACGACTAAACTTTTTTGGTTGAGAGAAACGTATGAAAGTCATGGACGCCGCATTAGCGGGAATTATCGGACGCAATCGCAGAAGAGACAGAATATTTTTATTCAGTAGCATTGCCGTTTTAGTGCTGAGCCTTTTACTGTTAGGTTTTTTAGTTGGCGACTTGGTGCGCCAGGGTTTTTCGCGCATCGATGGGGACTTCTTAGTGTCGTTCCCCTCGCGTTTTGCAGCACAGGCGGGCATTTTATCGGCGTGGGTAGGTACCTTCGCAGTGATTCTGGTAACGGCGTGCATCGCCATACCCGTGGGTATTGGGGCTGGTATCTATCTCGAAGAGTATGCTCCTAAAAATCGCATTACTTGGATTTTGGAACTTAATATCGCCAATCTCGCCGCGGTTCCCTCAATACTTTTTGGCTTATTAGCCCTAGGAATCTTTGTGCATCTTTTCGGATTTGGAGCAAGCATACTGACAGCCGGTCTCACGCTCGCCTTACTTATTTTGCCCATTATTATTGTGGCCACCCGTGAGGCCTTGCGAAGTGTTCCCACTTCACTAAGAGAGGCCGCCTATGCGCTGGGTGCGACCAAGTGGGAAGTGATTCGCGATCATGTTTTGCCCTCCGCTATGGGGAGTGTGCTCACGGGTATCATTATTGCCCTCTCCAGGGCCATTGGGGAGACGGCACCGCTGGTGACCATTGGGGCCTTAACTTTTATCGCCTTTCTGCCGAAATCTCCTCTAAGTACCAGCTTTCCATTTTTAAGCTTGGCTTGGCTTATGGACCCCTTCACTGTCTTGCCAATTCAGATCTTTAACTGGGTTTCCAGACCCCAGGAGGACTTCCATGTTAACGCGGCTGCCGCCGGGGTGGTTCTCCTTGTATTAACACTTGGACTAAACGGGACCGCCATTCTATTGAGAAGTCGATTGAGGAGAAAAGAGCAATGGTAATCAAAACGGATGATCAAAAGGTCCATGTTTACTGGCCCGATGCTCTGTCTAAAAAGGTACCTGCTTCTGAATTGCCATCGCCTCTTAAATCCAAAGCGGAAATTAAGGGCCTAGATTTTTGGTACGGTCAAAATCATGTGCTGCGTTCGATTAATTTAAAAATTCCTGAATTTCGGGTGAGTGCTCTTATTGGCCCCTCGGGTTGTGGAAAAACAACTCTGCTCCGTTGCTTTAATCGAATGCATGACCTCTATCCCGACAACCGATACCGGGGAGAGATTGAGCTGCTCCCTGACAGCGTTAATCTCTTAGCCCCCGAGATTGATCCCATTGAAGTGCGAATGAAAATTGCTATGGTTTTCCAAAAACCCAATCCCTTTCCAAAAAGCATCTTCGACAATGTGGCCTACGGACTGTCGTTGCGCGGAATTAAGAACAAACGCCAAGTGGCTGAAAAAGTAGAGCTCTCTTTAAAGCAATCGGCCTTGTGGAATGAAGTGAAAGACCGCCTTCATAAATCGGGTCTCAGTCTGTCTGGAGGACAGCAGCAACGGCTATGTTTGGCTCGGGCTTTGGCCACTGATCCTTCGATTATCCTGATGGATGAGCCCACCTCCGCCTTAGATCCCATCTCCACGGGTCGTATTGAAGAACTCATCATGGAACTTAAAACTAAAGTCACGGTGTTAATCGTGACGCACAATATGCAGCAGGCTTTGCGCATCTCCGACCAAACCTCTTTCTTTTTGAATGGTGAGCTGGTGGAGAGTTCTCCCACCAGAGAGCTTTTCACGAGTCCCAAAGACCAACGCACCAAAGATTATGTGGAAGGTCGCTTCGGTTAGTTTATTCACTTTATGCAGTTCATTATGCATCTGTTGAATCTGGACAATTTGAGCATTTGCCTTAAGATTAAACTATGGGCAGTGAAAATAACTCCTCCCAAGCTCCCCTCGTTTTAATTGCCGCTGGTCCTAATACTAAACACGATTCAGTTATAAAGAAATTAGCCGAGGATGCCAAAGACACGGAAGTGCTTTACTCCGAAGAGGAGCTTTATACTAAGCTCTACGATCCAAGAGCTTTTTGTGTCTTTCTTAACGACCGTTTTGCCCCTGACGTCTTAAAGGTTCTCGAATCGGGTCGAAAGCTTTCTCGAGCTCTCTGGATTTTGGAATCCTCTGCGGGCACTACCGACAAGGTGGGCCAGAGAGCGATTGCATTGGGAGCTGAGCTGATATTACCCTCACCCGTGAACAGCTTTCAGTACGTATTGCGCTCACGTCAAATGCTGGCTCGCTTTCAAAGTCTAACGGGGCAGGGGGGGCAAAGCTCAACGGATTCTCACCGAAGTCAGTACAATCATAAATCCCGTGACTATAATTTTAAAGAAGGCAGTTCTTTTGAGGCTTCGAAAAATCCTGAAAAGAAGGCGAGTGCTAGCGAGGCCGCACGCAATTTCGAAGTTTACGACCGGGGAGACCAGCATTCCCCACCCGATAAGCTGGTGCACGGTTATCCTAAAAGAGCACCCGAACTTAAAAATCGCAATGTGCAGCGAATGGTGCTCCCGCTAGAAAAACTTTCGGATGAGGGAATGCAAGCTTTCGCCGCGGCCACTTCAGTTAGTGCCCGGCAGAAGGGATGGGCGCAGAATGCTCAAACTTTGCAAAATAATTTGCACCAGCCCACCGAGACACTGCGCCGACTTTTGCGATCCTCACTCAATAGTATCGTTTCGGCCTCACCTCTCACATGTCATATGAGTTTGATCTCTCTAAAAATCGATTCTTGTCTTGAGGATATTCCCTCTTACTCCTTTCGGCACTTGGAGTGGAGTGAGGCTTTTAAGCCGCAGGACACCACGCCTCATGGCATCCAAGACCGCCCTGAAATCGTCAATGCGGTGGTGTACAAGCGGCCGGTACTTATTAGTCTGCCGGATGGAAACTTTCTAAGTCGGGCCGCGATACCTCTATTAAGTAACGAAAGAATAGTGGGAATGCTGAACATTGAAATTGAAGCTAGCGATGTGGGCTCGATGATGGATTATTTGGCCGATGTGGCGGCTCACGGACCCTCGCTGCTTAGCGTTTTCTGCCGGCTAGATTTTTTGGCGCGGATTTATCGACCCTTGGAGCTCAGGAATAACGGATAAATAGACATGCCCTCTAATTAGCCTTATGTAAACTTGACTAAAATTTGGCAGTGAAAACTTGGCCCTGGCTCCATTCAGTATGGGAATGCTTTCGTGTTAGACTGAGGACTCATGATCAAAGTTTGGCCAAATCTACTTCAGGCTTTTATTTTGGGCACTCTCATCACTGAGGCCGCTATGGCTCGGAGCCCTGCTTCTGTAAAACGCCGTTTGCCCCATATTCCCAGTATTGCTGAGAAATATTTCCCCACTTGCTTTAAGGATCCAAGTGAGGAAATTCCCAGTGAAGATTTGCAGGCCCTTCAGAAAGATGAAAATTCCACCGACTCCGCCACTGTTAATTCCCAAGGATTTACTTTGCGCTGCCCTCTTAAGGAATTTTTAAAGAATGCGCGGGAACGACACGAGGGAAATGTGCCCGTTCGTTATTTTGTAGGCAAAGTGATACTGAAGGAAATTCAGCGCCTCCGGGTGGATACTTTTCTAACCACACAGATTCAAAATTTTCAAAAAAGTGTTTTGACTCCAGCAACTCCCTTGGTTCCTAGAGAGTCTTTTATTTACTTACGAGATTTGCCCGTTGATCTCCAAAGCTTTGAGAATCCCTCCGGCCTGTTTTTGGCTCAGAACGACGAACTTGTGGATGAAGCTCGATTTTGGTTGGAAGGTCTTTTTGTGGATTCCCCTCTTAAAATGGAGGCCCAGCTTCTATGGGCCGAAATTCTTGGTGAGTCTCAGCGCATTCCAAGTCTGTTGCAATTCCTCGACCAAGAGCAGTGGTTAGATTGGCCTAAGTGGGCCAGAAATTCAATTCTCTACAAGCTCGATTATTGGACGGAGTCCTACTCAGACGCTCACCTTCGTCAGTGGTTTCAAAAGAAAATTGAAACGTTGCGTCCGATAGAACTCACGGCGGGACGTGCGGAAGATTTCTTTCTGTGGACCCGAAGCTTTGAATTGGCGCCTCTACACGTGGGCCCCTCTGAGCGGGCCTTTCGCTTAGAAAAACTTAAAGTTCTCCATGCCCTTTTTCCGGGAGCGGCCAATCAGCGCAAGATCCAAGAACTTTATCAACGTTTTAATGCCTCGAAACTTTTTAAGCCGGTGAACCTGGATGAACTTTCGAGTACTCAGGCTTTGGCGCGGGCCGCGGCGCTTGTGAAAAATGTAGACTCGGAGGAGGCTTTAAAAATCCTGACAACCTTGCGAGTGAAGCGCCGATCTTTCAAGGATGATGAGGAATTGTGGAAGGCCCTACAACTTCATGTGCGAATTCTGCGCATCCTCGACCGCCGCGGAGAGATTCCCG
Source organism: uncultured Bacteriovoracaceae bacterium (assembly GCA_964477895.1). Taxonomy (GTDB): domain Bacteria; phylum Bdellovibrionota; class UBA2428; order UBA2428; family UBA2428; genus CAYZFQ01. The sequence continues at coordinate 49,595 of CAYZFQ010000003.1, forward strand.
CCGTGATCACCGCTTATCTTAAAATTCGAAACTTTTTGGCAGCACCTGCATCTAAAACGATGGCTCCAAAAATGAATGAGCGGGCACTGGAAATCTCTAAACTTTATTGGACCTATGACAGTCCCGAGAAAGCTCTAGCTGTTATGGAGAAAATCCAACGCTACGCTAAAAAATTTGGCGATGATATTAATCGAGGGCAGGCCGCCTATTTAAAGGTTCGCATCTTAGAGCAAAAAGAAGATAAATCTCAGGCACTCCTGGCCGTGGACGAAGCCCTTGGTCTTAAGCAAGTCGCTGATGTGGCGCTGGATCTGCAATGGCGAAAATTTTTGCTGATCTTTGATCAGGCCCCAGCGAGCCGTAGTATCGCCGATCTTACGGCTGCCATCGAAAAAATTCGCCCCAACCTTAGCGATGCGGGAGAACGCGGTCGTTTGGCTTATTGGAAGGGCCGAGTTTATGAGTTGAATGAGAAAAAAGAGGAGGCCAAGAACTTTTTTAATGAGGCCTTCGATGCAGATCCTTTCTCGTATTACAGCAACTTGGCAGGCCTGGAATTGAGAAGGTTAGGCGAGAGTCCGAAGCTCTGGAATCTTCCGGAATCTAAAGACTATAGTGAACCCAAGTGGAGTCATTTTTTTACTGAAGAGGGTCGTGTTCTAGATCCGGCCTTTAAGGAATTGGCCCGAGCTTATTTTTTAGCGCGGGTCGGGGAGTCCGCATCGGCGGCGCGCAGTTTTCCTGAAATGGACCGAGTTCTATGGAGCCGAGTTCTTTCCTCTCAGGTTTCTGAGGCTGATCGTTTGAACTTTGGCCGAGCCGTGGCGTGGCTGAGATTAAGTTTGGGAGATAATGTGGGGTCGCTACGAGCCGCCGAAGCTTTACGCCAAGGCTTTGGGCATCGTCTCGAGGGAGTGGATTTTGCCTACCTCTATCCCCTACTCTACTGGGATCAAATTGATTTGCAGGCTAAAATTCAAGGCATCGATGCGTGGTTTGTAGCCTCGCTCATACGCCAGGAGAGCGCCTTTAATCCCAAGGCTCGCTCCTGGGCCAATGCCTTAGGGCTGATGCAGATGATTCCACCTGTGGCCCGAGAAGAAGCCCGACTTTTGGGGAAGAAGGACTTTAATTATAACGAGCTTTATAAGGTCCCGGTGGCTGTTGAGCTCGGCACAGCCCATTTAAAGCGAAATTTACGCAGCTTTTCTGATTCTTGGATTTGCGCGATTGCGTCTTACAATGCGGGCAGTCCTCCGGTTCGTCGATGGCAATCTTATTACCCCGATATTTCTCCCCTTTCCTTTGTGGAAAGGATTTCCTATACAGAAACCAGGAATTACGTGAAATCTATTCTACGAAACTATCTTAACTACCAGCGTGTTTACGCTAAGGGCGATGTGAATCCTGACTTTTTGTTTCGACTTCCCGAGCTCAAGGCTGCAAAAAGGGAATGAAGAAAGTTGTCATTGCCTCCCGCAAGAGCGATCTGGCGCGCTTGCAAGCTCAGCAAGTGGCTGCCGAATTAGAATCCAAGTTTCCAGATATTAAAACAGAATTATATTACCGAGAATCTCTCGGCGATCAAAACCAACACGACCCCCTTTGGAAAATGCCGGAAAAAGGCGTCTTCACCCAAGATTTTTTAGCCGATTTAATGGCGGGCAAATTTGATGCGGTCGTGCACTCGTGGAAGGATTTGCCTCTGGAGCGAAGCCCAGGAACGACCATTGTAGGAGCTCCTCTGCGTGCGGATTCCCGAGATCTTTTTATTTGTAAAAAATCTTCACAGGAAAAAATAAGTAGGCAAAAAAATATTCAAATATTTTCCTCCTCTCCGCGGCGTGCCTTTAATCTGGAGCCCTTCCTTAAAAGAGCTCTGCCAGGGTCCATCCAAAAGGTAGATTTTCACACTGTGCGTGGAAATATTTCCACCCGCTTTCGTAAATTGTTTGAAAGTGCGCAAGTGGACGGGCTCATCGTAGCCAAAGCTGCCGTTGATCGTCTGTTGATGAGCCGCTCCTCTGAGTTTGCGGCGGCCCGCCTGGAACTTCGCCAGTACCTGGACCAAAGCCGGTGGATGGTGCTTCCGCTTAAGGAAAATCCTTGCGCGGCGGCCCAAGGTGCTTTGGCTATCGAAGTGAGAAGTGATGCCTGCGAGCTCATCGACTATTTTGAATCTATTTGCAGCAGAGAATCCACTTTGAATGCGGAGTACGAGCGAGAAGTTTTAGGGAAATTTGGAGGAGGCTGCCACCAAAAAATTGGTGTGTCAGTGCAGACCCATCCCTTTGGTCGGGTTTTTTCTCTGCGGGGAGAAAGTGCTGGGAAAATTTTAAATGAGTATAAAATTTTAGGCCAAAAGGAGTACTTGGCAAAGGCCGCTGCACTCTCCTGGCCCCTCAAGCCGGAAGATAGTCAGTTTTTTGATCGACGAGACTTGGAAATGCCCGAGCCCCTCTCCAAGGGCATCTCTTTTTGGATCTCCAAGGCCGATGCTCTGCATGACGATTGGAAACTTCAAGATGCGCAAGTCATTTGGACGGCGGGTTTAAAAAGTTGGGAGCGGCTGGCTAAAAAAGGAATTTGGGTGAACGGATCGGCGGAGGGATTAGGCGAAAACTGGGATCCTCAAGTGAGCAGTCTTTTAGGCGGCTCCGCCCAATGGCGCAAATTGGGGCACCAAGATGGGGTCCAAGCCGCCATGACCCTTATTCCCACTTATGAACTTATCCAAAAAAGCCATCTGCCGGATTTGCGTGGAAAAAAGTATTTTTTTTGGATGAGCATTTCGGCTTTTGAAGTCGCTCGGAAAGAATATCCCGAGATGATGCAGGCTCACCACGCTTGTGGTCCTGGGCACACCTATTCTCACCTTAAAAGAGTGCTGCCGGACCTTAGTAAACTTGAGCTTCACTTGGACTTTTTGTCTTGGAAAAATTCCCTTCACAGCTAGTCCCTTTCGTGATGATCTGAGGGCAATGAATCCCCTCTTCCAAAAAGCCCTTAAAAAAGAAACTCAAAATTGCCCCCCTATCTGGATGATGCGTCAAGCCGGCCGCTACCACCAGCACTACCAAAAGCTGCGCGCTAAGCACGAATTTATGGAGCTTTGCAAAGTTCCGGAGCTCGCCTGCGAGGTAGCCTTAGGGCCGATTCAGGACTTCGACTTTGACGTGGCCATCTTGTTTTCGGATTTGCTCTTTCCTCTCGAGGCGATGGGTATGGGTTTGACCTATGAGCCCGGACCTAAATTGGCGTGGCATCTCAATGAAAAAAACATTCAGGAGCTAAAACCTATCGAAGTCGCTCTCCCCCAGCTCCACTTTCAAAAAGAAGCCATGCAGCTGACCCGCAGTCGCTTGCCCACCCACAAAAGCTTAGTGGGTTTTGTGGGCGGTCCCTTCACGCTTTTTAGCTATGCGGTGCAGGGATCGCACGATGGAAACCTTATTGAAACTAAAAAACATTTGGGGCTCTATCCCACTTTTCTTGAAAAGCTTTTACCCCTTTTGAAAGCCAATATTCAATTGCAGTTGGAAGGAGGTGCTGAAGTCGTCATGCTTTTCGACACTTCCTCCGGAGAACTTTCACCCGCACTTTTTCATGCCCATGTGGTGCCGGCCATTCAAACTTTATCTGAAGCCTTTCCTAAGCAGCTCGCCTATTATTCCAAAGGTACCCATCGCAGCTATTTGACTCACCCCTTTTTTGCTTCGGGCAAACTAGCCGGATTAGGCGTGGATCATCGCTGGGATTTTCGCTTGGCTCTTGAGCTGCCCAATACGGGTTTTATCCAAGGTAATTTTGATCAGGCTCTTTTGCATATGAGTGCGTCTGAATTTAAATTCGAGCTCCAACGTTGGCTGGCACCCTTGAAGGAATTAAGTCCCGCTCAACGTGCGGGTTGGGTTTGCGGCCTAGGTCACGGGGTTTTACCTCAGACTCCCGAAGAGAACGTGCGCTACTTTGTACAAGAAATCCGCCGAGTTTTTTCGTAGCTGATGTCAGCACCAAATTCTATAGCTCGACCTTGCCTTCGTATCGCAGGTGCAGGATTTTCGGGACTCACGGCCGCCTATTTTTTGCAGAAAAAATTGGGGCCTACCGTGACCATTGAAATTTACGACAAAGCCCAACGAGTGGGGGGGCTGATTCAGTCTGAAATGACTTCCTTTGGTTTGGTGGAGAAAGCAGCCAACGCCTTTTTGGCGAGTACAAAATTGTTTGATATGGCCCAGGATATTGGCTGCCCTCTAATTCCGGCGCGCAAACTCAGTCGCAAGCGGTATATCTTTCGTGGGGGAGCTCTGCGGCGTTGGCCTCTGAGCCTGGGCGAAACTTTAAAAACTTTGTGGACCTTTGTCTGGGCCCCTTCTCGAGCCCCGCGCTCTCGTGAAACGATTTACGACTGGGGCTTGCGGGTACTCGGGCCGGCCGCCACTAACTTTTTATTGGCTCCTGCCCTTCAGGGTATCTACGCGGGAGATCCTAAAAAACTCAGCGCTACTTTAATTTTAAGCCGCTTTTTTAAAGCAAAAAAAAGTCCAGAGGTCTCCCCTCCCTATCGTGGTTCCGTGGCGCCAGAGAAAGGGATGGGGTCTTTTTTAACGGCCCTGCATCGGCACTTAGAAGCTCAGGGGGTGCGTTTTTATCTGGGGACTCCCCTACCCTTGGAGGAGGCATCCGAGGCGACGGTGTTGGCTGTGCCTCCGCCGGCAGTGGAACCCTTGGTTTCGACCTTGCTATGGGGGGCGCCGTCTCTGCGGGCCTTAGTCCCGGCAGAGCAACGGGCGCTTAGAGAGTTTTCCAAAACTGAGATGGTAGGGATTACAAGCCTCACCATTTTTTATGCAGAAAAATCGGATCATGCGAAGGGCTTTGGGGTTTTGTTCCCCAGAAGCGAGGGTCAAAAGGTCTTAGGGATATTATTTAATAAGGATATCTTTCCCGATCGGTGTCCCGAAGCTTATTATTCAGAAACCTGGATCTATCACCACCAGCCTGACCTTAGCGCAGATGAGTGGATGAAAATCGTGGATAGAGAACGTGAAGAAATTTTTAAGAGCCAAGGAAGGCGCATGTCATTTTCCATTCAACATTGGCCTCAAGCCTTTCCTCATTACACAGTGAATTTAGAATCGGCTTTACAGGACTTGCCACGGGCTGATTGGGCCAGGCATGGCCTTTACCTATGCGGTAATGCTTATGCGTCGCTGAGCCTCTCGCAAATAGTTGAGCGAAACTTTGAACTCGCTCAGAGTTTCCAATGGCCTTCGGAGAGAGTAAAAAATACCAATGTCTAAGCAGGCCCTACTTTTAATAAACCTCGGCACTCCCGATGACACTTCCCCTATGTCCGTGCGTCGATATTTAGATGAATTTTTGATGGATCCGTGGGTGATTGATATTCCTTATCTCGCACGTTTATTTTTGGTGAAAGGCATCATCCTCAATACACGCCCGAAAAAATCCGCCCATGCCTATGAGAAAATATGGACAGACCGAGGCTCACCCCTACTCTTTCACACCCAAGATTTGACGAAAAAAGTTCAGCGTTTAATCCCCCAGCGTGTCGAATTTGCCATGCGCTATGGCTCGCCCAGCATTGCTTCGGTCTTACAAAAGTTATCCGAGGAAGGTGTTGAAGAACTCAGGGTCTTGCCTCTCTATCCTCAGTATTCCTTGGCCGCAAACGAGAGTTCCATCCAAAAGGTAAAAAGCGAAGCAAAAAATTATGCCTTTACGAAGATTAACTTTATAGAAGACTTTTTTTCGCAGTCAGACTTTATTCAGGCTTGGGAGGCTGTGGCTCGCCCGCAAATTGCAGAGACTGACTTTGATCACTATCTCTTCAGTTTTCACGGCATTCCCGAGCGCCATGTGAAGAAGACCGACCCCAGCGGAAAACATTGTTTGGCCTCTAAGAGTTGTTGCGATGCTGTGACGGAAGTGAATCGCAAATGCTACAGAGCACAGTGCTTTGCAACGGCCCGAGCCATGGCCTTAGCGCTCAAAATTCCTGAATATAGATTTTCCATTTCCTTCCAGAGCCGCTTGGGTCGCACGCCTTGGATTCAACCCTATACGGACTTTGAACTGCCACGTTTACTCGCTAACGGTAAAAAACGCGTGGCCGTGTTTTGTCCGGCCTTTGTCGCCGATTGTTTGGAAACACTTGAGGAAATTGGCATTCGAGCGCAGGAAGATTTTATCAAAGGAGGAGGCGAGTCGTTAAAGCTCATCACTTCGCTTAACTCGCACGATGAGTGGGCTCGGGCGATTCCTAAGATCGCGGGATACTAACTAAAAGGCAAAAACTTCCGCGCACCCTTCGACAAAATTCCCGTGAAGGCTTTGTCGGCTAGAGACTCTGGCTTGCAGCGGCTGGTGCCTATTTCGCGGTGGTGTAAAACTTCACCCGACTTTGAGTCACCAATCACGGCATCCAAAATCCAAGGATCTTGGGTGCCTTTTCGATGAGCGAAGGCCGCAACCGGGGCGTCCCAGTGTCCGCCTAATTTCTGCAGAAAGGCCCGCTCGCAGCGACTGGCCCAGGAGGCCTCAGAATCTTCCATGTATCGAAGCTTCGCCAGCAAGTCCGCGTCTTCCTCGCGGCACACGATGCCCGTAATGCCCTGACAGGGCGAAGGCAGCACCATCTCGGGTTGAAGGGCCACGTAGTAGCGGGGCGAGATATTGAGTCGTCTCAGGCTGGCCCAGGCCACGATAACAGCATCTACATCACCAGCTTCCAGTGCCGCTAAGCGATCTTGGAGATTTCCCCATACGGGCTTGATCTCTAAGTCCGGGCGCAGCGCCTTGGCTTGCATGATCCGACGTTTGGCTGTGATGCCGAGTCTGGCATTTGTGGGGAGCTCTTGGATGGCCCCGTAGGTGGAACGTGTCACCAAGGCATCTCGGGGGTCTTCGCGCTTCACGGCGGCCGCTAAGATCAACCCCGGGGGCAAATCTAGTGGCACATCTTTAAGATTGTGAATTGTAAGGTCCACCGTCTTTGAGAGAAGGGCATCGAAGAGTTCTTTAGTGAAATAGTGAGTGGCACCGTTAGGCGCTGAACCCAGAAGCTGTGGTTCACGGTCGACCGTGGTGGGGATGCTTCGCCAATCGATGGAGTCAGCCGTGTGCTTAGCCAAATAATTCGCTTTAAATTCTTCTGATAATGCTCGAGCCAAGGGCGTGTGCCGACTCGCAATTTTATAAGATCCCACGGGAAAGACGGGTCCCGTGCTTTGTTTTTTTAATTCGTTTTTCTTTTCGTCATTAGAACGGCGAAGGGGGAAACTACCGATGAACTCCATGCTGACTTTAGCGGGTTTCGCAGCTGATTTTTTCTCAGCCGGAGGCGCCACTTTAGCCGCTTTTTTTGCGGGAGCTTTTACAGCTTTTGCGCTCGAAGCAGGGCTTCTCTTTGGAGAGGCCGAACTTTTTGCACTTCCAGCTCGTGTTTGAGATCCCTTTGCAGCTTTTGAAGAAGTGGACTTCTTTCCTGCCATTGATCCGGTTGCCTCCATGCCAGCGCCAACGACTCTAAAACGACTGTAGCTTCTTGATTTTCAAGGCTACCTAGGGACTGGAGCAGTCGGTGGAGAAGCTTAGCGAAAATTTTCGACACCTTATACTCCAGATCAGGGTTTTTTCCTAGGTCGTAATGCGCGAGCTCGATTTCCTTAAGTCGTTCAAAATGTTCAACGACCTGAGAATAAAGAGGTGCCTTTCCCCAATAATCCCATACTTTTAGAAAGGAGCTCAGTTCCGACTTTACCACAAGATCGGCCAATTCTACCGACCTCATGCGTTCTGACATACCTTGGTCTGTGCGATTTCCAAATTCATCTACGTTCCTTAACAAAAATCCCCCAAAGTTATGGAGTTTCTCGTCAACGTTGCGTGGAAGACTTAGGTCCAGAAGAACTCGAGGGCCTGGAAGCGACTCGTCGACTGGACTTTTAAAAAGGGAGCGGTGCAAAAGGGGTTGAGGACTCGATGTCGCAAACAAAGACACGTGATGCTTGAAAACCAGACGAGGGAGTTGGGAAAAGTTGTCGAGCGAACACAGCGGCGCCAGGCGATGTGCAGCGATTTTTTCAGCGCTGCGGTTGATCCAGGTTATTTTTTTAATGCCCTTCTGGTGAAGTCTTTCAATGGCTTGAATAGCCATTGAACCTGCTCCCACCACGAGGGCTCGTTTTTCGGAGAGATCTTCGAAAACGTCTTCGAGGCCATCGATGGCGGCGTGAGCCACACTCACCGTGCCTCGTCCGAGCTCAGTTCCGCTCCGAATATTTTTGATGGCCTTGAGTCCCTGTTGAAATATCTTTTGTAGGGTCCCGTGCAGGTGTTTTTTGTTTTGTGCCTCTTCTACAGCAGCACGGAGCTGACCTGTGATTTGAGTTTCACCTAAGACCTCGCTCTCCAAGCTCGATCCCACTCGAATCAAATGTTGAAAAGCCAAAACACCTTGGTGAGAATGAAGAAAGTCCGTGGATCCCGCAGGACTTATGCGAGCCCAAAGACGACGCACCTCCGGCATAGGAACTCCAAAAAAATAAAGCTCTATGCGATGGCAAGTGCCTAAGTAGAGAAAGGCCGCATGGGGATAGGGCGATGACAATTCTTCCCATAAAGGTTGCCATTCTTCTTTCAAGCGCTGGGGACTGAGGGCCAAATGCTCGCGAACGGAAGCCGGATCCCCTTCGCGAGAACTCACGCCTAGAACGCCAAAGTCTTCGAGGTTCATCGCACAAACCATAAAATAGGGCCCGAAAGCGCCGGATGCTGGCCGCTGACAAACCATGTGAAAGAAAAAAGAAACAAAATAGAAAAAGCCAAATGCACAATGTGAAGAGAGGCCCCGTGAATTTTTCGACTGAATCGGAGTTCAAAAATCAAAGCCACCCAAACTAAACTGACAAATAGAATTCGAAAGTCAAAGAGCCAACTGAGTTCTGGCTGGGAACTTTCCATATGAGCGCGCTTCCAACCCATCAAGCCCACCACAAAGGCCAAGAGTAGTCCCACGCCCCAGCAGCGAGCCGCCAACTGGAGGGCACCGCGTGACATTTTCATCACGGATTCAAGGGAAGGTAGATAAGTTTTTTTGCTTCGGCGCTCCCAAGAACTTTTCTGTAAATGGCGCTCTCTGAGCAGACCCAAAATTGACACTCCAAGAAGAAAGAGGACAATGCCCGCTCCTGCAAGGAGTAAACCCGCGTGCAAATAAGTCAAAAGGCGCAGCGCCAAATCTCCAAAATAGGTTGGCCTCGGACCGTTAAATACAAGGAGCCAGTAGGTCAACCAAGAGGTGGCGGAAATCCAAACTAAGATAAGGAGTTTGTGGCGAAGTTTAGGGTCCCGACTCTCAGTCCATGCCCAGCTAAGGACTAGGGTGAGGCCCCACACCAGGGCGCCAAACACGGTGGCTAACACCGCGCGACCCCCCAGAAGGTCCAATACCCAGGGAAGCAAAAGTACAAGCCAAAATAGCATAATTTTTAAGTAGAACTTTTCTCCATTTAACCGACCAAAAAGACTTTATCGCAGGGTCAAAACACAGTACGATCGGAGGCATGTCAAACTTACAAGCGATCACTGACTCTAGTTTCGAAAGCGATGTCCTTCAAGCCAAGACTCCGGTCCTTGTGGACTTCTGGGCCGCCTGGTGCGCTCCTTGCAAAGCTTTATCCCCCAAGCTCGAAGAAATGTCGGGCAGCTTTGAAGGTAAAGTGAAATTTGTAAAGCTAGACGTGGATGCCAACCACCAAGTTCCTGCACAGTTCGGCATTCGTGGGATCCCCACCCTTATTTTGTTTAAGGACGGCAAGATGGTGGATCAGCTCGTGGGCAATCAGCCTAAAGACGTTATTGAACAACTTTTAAACCGAGCCTTGTGAGTGATCTCAGACCTTTCGGGATCCCTTAGGAAATGTGTCCCCGATTCTTCGGAAGTCATCTTATTTTCTCTTGAGGCCACCGATTTGGTGCAGTTACTGGGAGACCGCTTGGGCGCCTACCCGGCTTCTTTGGTGCAGGTAGGCCAAGCGGCTATGGGTGCACTGCTCTTACGGGCGCTCTTTGACGATAGTGAGTGCGCCAAGGTGGAAACACAGTGGCGCTCAGAAGGTGCGTTCGGGAATCTCTATGCCGATGCCTTTGGCTTAGGCCAAGTGCGAAGTGCGGTTTCCGTGCCGCAGGCGGCGGTCCAAGATTTAAAAACGGGTTTGGGACCTGGTCTTTTTCAGGTGCGCCGAGTTTTAAAATCTCAAGACCTTCACCCTTTCACCGGTATTGTCCCGGGCACGGGATTCATAGGCGAAGACATTGCTAACTACCTCGAAAAATCTGAGCAGAAAAATTGTGGAATTTCGCTGTCGGTAGAACTGGGTTGGGAGGAAGGCCGCACGCCTTCGCCTATCACGGTCAAGCATGCTCGGGCTTATTTGGTGCATATTCTTCCGCAAAATGAAGAAAAAAAGAAGGACGCTTTGCTGGCGAGTTGGGACCGGCATATTCGCGAATTGGGTCCGCTTTCACAGTGGGAGATGCCCGGAACAGCCACCCAAGTGAGCCGAAATATTTTTAGCTTTTTACTAGGTAAAGAAGTTCCTGCAAAAAACTTGGTGTGGGAAGAACCTTTGCAGTTGTTTTGCCCGTGCTCACGGGAGCGTGCCGAGAAAGCGCTTTCTTTATTAAGCGAAAAAGAACGCGAGGAAATGAAGGCAAAGCCTGAAGATCGTGAGCTCGAATTTTTGTGTGACTACTGCGGGTCGAAGTACTTGATTCAGCTTTGAGAGCCTTAAAGCACCGAAGCTGGTTGAGGTCCTCGCATAGCTTCTCGGGCCTTCTTCTTTTGCCACCATTTTTCAATCATAGCTTTGACCACAGGGCCTGAGGATCGTCCCCCGCCGCATTCGTGCAAGCCCAGTACGGCCACTACGATCTCTGGGTCCTTTTGTGGGGCATAGCCCACAAACCACGCCAGGTGGCGTTTCTCAAAAGGCAAATTAGCGCAGGGTTTAAAAAGCTCGTCTCGACTGAGAGAAATCACTTGAGCGGTTCCCGACTTGCCCGAGATTTTCAACTCCGTGGACCGGGCCATATGATAGGCCGTACCTTGGGGGTCGTTGATAACTTTTGAGAGGCCTTCTTGGATAATGGCTTGGTATTCGGGATTGATTTTGTGATTGCTCAAAAGCTCGGGCCCGAAGGTTTTTACCGCTTTGCCGTTGACGTCTTCGATACGCGAAACAACATAGGGTCGGTATAAATTTCCACCATTCACAAAGGTGGCGTAGGCCAGCGCAAGCTGTAGGGGTGTAACGAGGTCGTAACCTTGGCCGATGCTCACTGATAAAGTTTCCCCACCTTGCCAAGCTTCTTTGAAGGTTTTTAGCTTCCATTCTTCAGTAGGCATCAGGCCTGGCACTTCATTATAAAGGGCCACGCCCGTGCGTTTTCCTAATCCAAACATATTGGCAATTTTTGAAATTGCGTCCACGCTCAGGCGCGTGGCTAAGTTATAAAAATAAACATCGCAGGAGCTGCGAAGAGCATTTTCTAAATTCATCAAGCCGTGGCCTCGCTGAATGTGGCAGTTGAAGATCCGTTTACCGAATTTCAAAAAGCCCGGGCAGTTGAAGGTTGTTTGAGGGGTCACAACTTTTTCCTCAAGGGCCGCGAGTGCTGTGAAAATTTTGAAAGTGGATCCCGGAGGGTAGTGATCTTGGATGGTTTTGTTACTCATGGGTCCGTAGGGACTTTTCATAAATGAGCGCCACAATTCGGGCCCTTTATTTGCCATTTCAGTGGGGTCAAAGCCCGGCATAGACTGCATGGCCAATATCTCGCCGGTGCGAGGGTCGAGGGCGACCACGGCCCCCATCTTTCCTTTCATGGCTTCTGCTGCTGAGGTCTGCAGATCGTCATCGAGCGTGAGAACCAAATTGTGCCCAGGCTCAGGCGGCACATCTTTGGAGATGACATTTACCGCTGTGGTTTCGGCGCTGTGCTGGATGCGGTGGCCGTGAGCGTTCACGACCACGTAGCGCACACCATCTTTGCCCCGTAAATAGTTTTCCCATTTGCGCTCAAGGCCGGAGCGTCCCAGCCAATCCCCGAGTTCGTATTCCGCTGCGATATTGGCATTTTTCAACTCACGTTTAGTGATCTCACTCAGATAACCGAAGAGGTGCGCCCCCACCTGTTTGCGCAAATAGGTTCTGCGGATGCGGGGCTCGACTTCCACCCCACCCAATTCAGCCTTAAGGCTTTCGATTTTTACAACCAAGGGCCAGGGTGCGTTTTCAATGAGAGTGACGGGCTGGAATCGCGGATTTCCAAATACTTTTTCTTTGTAGCGCTCAAAAATTCTGTCCGCGGGTTCACCCGCAAGGTCGGCCACCTTATCAATGAGCTGGCGAGGATTTTTAGAAAACTGTGGAGTGAGAGTGATGTCGAGCTGAAGCCGATTGTCGACAAGAAGCTTGTTTTCTCGGTCAAAAATTTGCCCTCTGGGTCCCGGAAGTTTTTCTTTGCGTAATGAAATTTCCTCTGAAAATCTTCGGTAGAATCCGCCCTTGTAGAGCTGGAGATAAAAAAGTCTCAGAGTCAAAACTGCGAAGAACCCCACGATAATATAGAAGAAAATCGGGAAGCGATTTTGGAAGTCCTTAATCGTATCGCCCTGACCTAGCATTCTCTACCTCAACACATTGGGGTTAAGTTCACGGGCGTCTTCCGCTTCGTGTTCAAAATATTCGTCCCACCCCACGAACAAGGGATAGAAGCACCAGGCTAGAAGGGCCGAGCTTAGAGAAGTCCCGAGAGTGTGAAGAAGCGTGTCCCAAAAGGGGATGGCATCTCCATCGGACTTTAGCAGGTACCACGTTAACAATCGATAAAACGCGTTAGATCCGGCAACTAAAAATACAAAGGGATTGCGCCCCTCGAGAGCCAAGCCGTAAACGACCGCCTTGGTAATGAGGGCCGTCCACACTTGGACGCAAACAAAAAGGAGTGCGGGGTAGGACACCCAGGTGGAAGCCAGGGTTGAAAAAAGAAAACTTAAAAAAGCCAACTGCCCCCAACCTCGTGAGAGCGTGAAATAAATAATGAGGATAGGACAAACCTGCAGACTGCCGAGTAGAGGAAGGTGCAAAACTCCCACCTCAAGAACCTGAATAAAATAGAGCAAAGCCAAAAGAAGCGGCCATTCTAGGATCTTCTTTTGGGTTTGAGTCATCATTTGGCTTGAGTCTCCGGGCGCCGAGCCAGTGCCGGCGCTGTGGCATCGATGTTTTTGATCACAATCACTTCTTCGAGAGTGCCCAGTTCAAAGGCCGCACGAAGTTCGGCTTCCTGAAGGACCCCCGCCTGGGGCTTTTCCACCTTCACGATGCTACCCACTAAAAGACCCTTGGGGAAGACGCCATCGAGTCCGCTCGTGATGACGGTGTCACCCACTCGCACGTCTTCTGAACGATCCAAATATTTTAATCGGGCGACCAGCGGCTTGCCCTTGCCTTCCACGACAAGGCGGGCACGGCTGCGTACGATAAGGGCATCCACATCGTGGCTGGGGTCTAGGATAGTGACAAAACTTGCGGAATTTTTAAATACCCGGGTGATGGTGCCTACAATACCTTGGGCATTGATGACGGGCATGCGAGGCTGAAGGCCTTGGTTCTCACCCGCGTTTATAAAAAAACCCAAGTTCTCAAAAGAAGTGTCCTGGCCCACGACCTTCGCCACCACCTGTTCACTCTGCGGCACATCCTGTAGATTGATGAGTTTCTTAAGACGAACAGATTCGATCTGTGCCTCTTGGAGGCTCAAGATTTCGCCGCGAAGTTTGTCGTTCTCTTTCTTTAAGTTGTCATTGTCGCGACTTACGTTGACTAGGTGCAGATAGCGGTCCCAGAGCACCCCAACTCCGGAGCCCGCATTGCGCAGGGCTTCGGTAAAGGGCAAGACGAGGGCGGTATTCATGCGTTCATAGATGTTGAGTCGAGGCAGGCGCACTCTAAAAAACAGGATGGGCGCCAGCGGCAGAGAGAAGAGAAAAAACACAAAGATAAGACGTTTATGGCGAGACCAAAACTTTTGAAAAATCATTGCTTAAGTCCATTGTAGCATTCTTCTAATTTGTTTCTAGACTCGATTGACAAGTCCTGGGGGTCGAAGATGATAAAGCCTTATGGATTTTATTCGCAAACACCGTACCCTCTTTTCAACTGTTTTTGTGGTTTCAGCGGCTGGCCTTGTGCTGACCATGTTTGGGAAAGGTGCCGGTTCGGGAGGTGGGGCTTTTATGTCTTCTGATGCGGCGGCGAAGGTAGACGGTGAAGAAATCACGACCCGGGAACTTGCGATCAATTTAGATCGGCAATACCGTGAGGCGGAATCGGCCATCCAAGCTCAGGCTAAGGGGAATCCCGAAAGTCGCAAGTTTATGGAGCAATTTTTGCGCTCAAGAGTCAATCCAGATTCCGTTTTGCAACAACTCATCCAAAAGCGTTTTCTGGTGGCCGTGGCTTCGCGGCAAGGCATGCAGGCCAGCCCGGAGGCCATTCGGGACTTGATTCAATCGGATCCTGAATTCCAGAAAGATGGAGCCTTCAATGCCCTGACTTATCGGCAGCGCGTCGAAAAACCGGGGCTTTACGAGAAGGACCTCAGTAAGCAAATCAAATTTATGAATTTTAGCCGCTCCTTTGAATCTGGCCTCGCCCTTGTCTCGCCTCTGGAGAAGTCTGAAGAGGAGATTTTTGAAACAAAGTACGTCTTTGATAGCCTCAGCCTGGATCCCAAGACCTTCCCAGAACCTAAAAGTGTGAGCGCTGAAGAGGTGAAAACTTATATTGGGGTGGCCGGCAATGAAGCTAAAGTCAAAGCTTACTTTGAGCAGCACAAGGCGGAATTTGAAGTTCCCGAAAAGGTTCATGCCCGGCATATTCTCTTGCGCGATGAGAAAGATGCCGAAAACAAGATCCGAGATATTCGTAAAGAAATCGAAGGAGGGAAGTTAAGCTTTGCCGATGCGGCTAAGAAGTATTCCGCCGATCCCTCCAATGCCTCTAAGGGAGGCGATTTGGGCTTTTTCACGGCTGACGCTATGGATGCGGCATTTTCCCAGGCGGCTTTTGCGCTCAAAGCTAAAGATGAAATTTCCCAACCTGTAAAATCGGCCTTTGGATTTCACCTCATTCAATTTGTGGCGCGACAAGGAGCTCAAAAAAAGACTTTTGATGAGCTCAAAGTTTCCTTGGCTGAGAAGGTTCTGCTGGATGAGAAGAAAAATGCCAACGCTAAGGCTTGGCTAGAGAAGTTTAAAACGTCTCCCTCAGATGCCGATTTGAAGCGACTGGGCCTCAGCTGGGTCAAGCAGCCCGAGTGGTCCCCTCTTCAGGAACGATTGGGTTCCGTGGGGAATGTTCAGGGACACTTAGACGCCATACTTAAGCTCAATCTCAGCGACCGTCGTTACTTGTCCCAACCCATCACTCAAGGGGACAAGTTTATTTTGTTGAAGCTGACTGAAATTAAGCGACCCCAAGACCCTTCAGTCCTAAAAGAAAAAGAAAAGGCGGCTCCGGCTGTGGCCTCTGTAAAAAATGAAGGCAAACAAGAGGCGGAAAAAGCTCAAGGAGCTTTTCAGTTTTACCTCCAACGTAAATTCGAAAAGATGGAAGCGGACAAAAAGATCGTAAAATCTGAGAAAGTCCTCGCAAAACTGCGAAAACAGGTCACGGAAGGCCGCTAACAAATTCTTGACGAGCGTTGAAGAAGGGGAAATGGCTACAATCACCTTATGCCTAGTTTAAGAAATCTAAGATGGTGTCTCGGTGCTTTGAATATCAGTGGGGTGATCTTAGCTTCGGCAGGAGATTTGCGCTCCCCGCCCAAGGTAGCGCCGAAAAAAGTGAAAGCAGTTGTTCCCGCAAGGCCTACGGGGGAGCTCCCGGAAGTCGCGGTAGACCCCGGCTTAGCGAAAAAAACTCAACCAGCCGGGACTAAGCCTCAAATGAGTCGAGGCATTCCCACAGGTGAAGGAACAATCACCCGAGTTTACCAAACAGATGATGCTGGGAAGATTACTTATGCCGGAGATCGTGGAGCAAAAACACGATTAAGCCAGGAAGACGAAGCCTTGATAAAAACAGTGGTGAAAGAACACGAGGCGAAGAAAAGGTAGCTTTAGCCCTCGGCGGCTGCGGCTAAACTTTGCGTTTTGATAGTGGGTCCGCTCTTGCCTTTGGGGATGTAAAAAACAAATTTGAAACGACCTTTATGACCTGTTTCTTGGGGAATGCGGGAGTTGGGTTTCTGAGTGAAAATTGTTAAGGGGCCAATTCGAGTGATGTGCTCCTCGTAAATTCTTTTTTCGGGGTTATAAAGGGTGCTGCGAATCTCGGTTTGTTCTAAGGCTCCGGTCATCACGTATCTTTCAGTTTTTCCACTCTCACTATCAATGTAGCTTATCCATTTGGCTTCAATGCGCATGATTCCCGCAAAGAGATAGTCTATGGAATTGGGGCAATATTTTTTATATCCTGATCCATCTAGGGGAGGTGCAGAGACTGAATTAGAAATGCGTCGAAAATCCGCGTAGTCCCGATTTAGCTGAGTAACTTGGAAGTTTTCGGGACGCGTTTTTAGACGTCGGCCTGGGATGTCCACGAATATTTCGTTAGTGAAGGGATTAAGTCCGCTTACTTGGCCTGCAACACTACCAACCATACCTCGGTCATCGTGACAGACTCCACTCAAGCAACCACCCTTATAGAAAACCTCATCGATCCGCGCTTCTTGGTGGTCAGTCTGCAAGTATCGTAACTGAGGACCAGCGCCCTCGATTCTTACTCGCGATAAGTTGAGACGTGAATCGGCGCTGCGAATTTGGTTGATGGTGAGTTCCATACCTTCTGAATTTAAAACAAATCTGCCCACGCAGTATCCATGAAGGGAACCCTTGTTCACCCACTCATTGGAGCAATCTGCTTTTTTAGGATCACAGTTCGCACTAAGAAACGCATGAGCCGAAGTTGCCATAAAAAACGCCAACGCCAAATGCGTGCGAATTTTTGAAAAGAGTGCTCCCATGCAGGAGTCTTAGGTGCAGCTTTAGGGCCTGATTTTAGGCCTGTATTATTAGGTAGTTACGGCGAGCTCTTCAGTAAAAAGACAGTCTGCGCCTAGACACTGCTTAATAGTTCGACGTTTCTTTGCTCCTCCGGCTTAAAACTAAAGGTTGACCTTAAAGTGCTGAGCCTTCTAACCCTTTAAAAAAGAAAAGGAGCCCCATCATGCAAAACTTAAAAATCTATACGGTCTTTTGGATTGGAGTGGTTTTGTGTGCCCCAGCTTTTGCGCGAGTGTCTTTGCCACCGCATTGCGGAAATCCTCTCAACTCTTCTTCGATTGTAAAAAGTATGAAGGAACGTGGAGCTGCACTTGCTTGGAGATGTTCTTCCCCACATTTTCCGGAAAAGTTTTTAATTTTTACACACCCTCGGGCCTATGTTTCGGGATCCGGAGCACCTTACCCAGGAGAATTTTTTGTGGTGGAAAACGCTGCAGGTGAAAGTTTTCCTCTAGAAGTTTTTAATCACCCCATTAAAGATGTGGGAGAAGATCGCTATGGACTTGCTACGGGAGATCCTCACGGTCACCTGGAGCTCATTATAGAGCCGCTCCACGGCAAGACCTGGGAAGCTCCTTTTAAAGGAAGTCTTTCGGCATCTCTCAGTTGGGGCGCGGGGCCCACTACAGAGTATAAAAACCTAAAACTTATCTGCGAGCCGATGCTCTAGGCCTTCTTGTAAAAGCTGCCTTTAGCCGCAAATTCCTTAAGTGCCGCCGAGGGGGCCAGGCGGGCTCCGTAAAGTTTCGAAAGACCGTCGAGCTCAGTCACAATTTTATTCAAACCTACGCTGTCGGCGTATTTGCATAAGCCGCCCCGAAAGGGAGGGAAGCCCGTGCCGAAAATCATCCCAATATCCACACGGCTCGCCTCGGTCACAATCCCTTCCTTGAGGGCCAGGGCGGCTTCGTTGATCATTGGGTAGATCATGCGTTTTACTAAATTCTCACTTGAAATGGCTTTGGCCGAAGGTACCGATCCGCCAAAAACAACCTGTTCAATTTGAAGTTGGTTGAGTTCTTGTTTTTTTCCAGCCGCCTTATCAAATTTATAAAAACCCAAGCCACTTTTTCGTCCCAGCAGAGGGGTGGAATCTTTGGGAAGCTTTTTATTAAAATCCAAAATTTTATCAAGTACGGGGCAAACCTCAGCGCGCACACCGAACTCTTGGGCTAAAATATGACCCACTTTGCAGCCCACATCTAAGCCCACTTCATCTAAGAGCTCAAAAGGACCCATAGGCATCCCAAACTTTTTCAAAGCTTGGTCCATTTGGCCCATGTCTTGGCCTTCCCACAAGCACCAGGCGGCTTCATTGAGCCAAGGCATGAGCAGGCGATTGACCAAGAATCCGGGCCCGTCTTTTACTACCACCGGAGTTTTTCCGATGGCTTTGGAAAAGGCGACCGCTCTAGCCGTCACTTCGGGAGAAGTCTGGGACTGCACGATCACTTCCACGAGCGGCATTTTATGAACTGGATTAAAAAAGTGAAGACCCACAAAGCGGGTAGGATCCTTAAAAGCCGGTGCCATTTGCTCAAGACGTAAACTGGAGGTGTTGGTGGCGATGACGGTGTCGGGACGAACTTTTGTTTCAAGCTCGGTGAAAACTTGTTTTTTCACTTCCACGTTTTCCACAACCGCTTCGATAATAAGGTCCAAACCTTTAAAGCCGCTAAAATCTAAGCTGGTGCGAATCCGGTTTATTCGGTCTTCTAGCTCAAAGGCTTTGATTCGTTTTTTCTTAAGGTCGTAGGCAAAAAGTCCCCGGGCATGAGCCAAGGCCTTGCCCAAAGCCGCAGGCACCAAATCTTTAATGATGGCCGGAATTTTTGAGGAGGCACACTGAGCGGCGATCCCCCCACCCATCACTCCGGCACCCAAAACTCCTACGGAAGAAAGGGGAGCTAGATTTTTCAGCACCTCAGAACTTAAGCTCACTCCTGGGTCGCGTTTCACTTCTTCAGTGAGAAGAAATAATCCGACCAGATTTTTGGACACATCGGTCGCCCAAAGATCGGCAAAGGCCGCAGCTTCTGCTTTAAGGTGCTCTTGGCGCGAGCGGCCAAAAAAATTCTCTAAAACTTGGAGGGATCGCAGAGGAGAGGGGTAGTGTCCGCCGCTGCTTTTCATTACCTGTTTAAGAGCTTGTGTGAAAAAAACTTTTCGGCCCACAAAATTTCCGGTGAGAACTTTTTCGGGAAGAGGAATTTGTCGCTCTTTTTTGCCTGGTATTTTTTGACCTAGGGCGAGTCCGTGAGCAAATTCTAAAGCCTTCTCAGCAAAAATGGTAGAAGGAATAACAGAATCCACGAGGCCCATTTTAAGAGCTTTGTCGGACCGAATGCTTTTTCCTGTAAGAATCATGTCGGTGCCATTCATGAGGCCCACAATTTTGGGCAATCGATAAGTGCCGCCCCAACCCGGAAGTATTCCCAGCTTCACCTCAGGAACACCAATCACGGTCTTTTCCGAATCAGAACATACCCGGTATCGGCAAGCGGCGACCAATTCGGTCCCGCCTCCCATGCAGGGGCCTTCAATAGCGGCAAGGGTGGGGATCTTTAAATCTTCCAATAGATCAAATATTTTTTGTCCAAGGGCCGAGGCCATTTCAGCCTGGGCGCGATCCGTGAGAGTTTGAATGACGTTGATATCTGCACCCACAATAAAGCTGCCTTTTTTGGCTGAACGGATGAGCAAAGCTTTGAGACTCCCATGGGTAGGAATCTGAGTGAGAATCATTTCTAATTCTCGAAGCGACATCTCGGAAAGCTTATTTACTTTCTCGTTTTCCAGGTCGAAAGTGAGAATGCCGACGTCTCCGTCTTTTACTAAATGAAAGGCCTTGCCTCTAAAAATCTCAGTGTTCATCTTTTCCCTTCAATTATCTAAATGGCTTCGAGAATGAGCGCGCCACCTTGGCCGCCCCCAATGCATAGGCTGGCTAAGCCCAACTGAGCTCCCCGGCGCTTCATTTCGAGCGCTGCCGTCAGCACAATGCGTGTGCCCGAGGTCCCTACCGGATGCCCAATCGCAATAGCGCCGCCATTCGGGTTTAAAATGGCAGGATCAATAGATCCCATTTTTTGGCTCCGACCCAGTTCCCTTTGACAAAATTCATCGGAGTCAAAGGCCTTTAAACAAGCCAGAACCTGGGCCGCAAAGGCCTCGTTCAATTCCACCACGCCCATGTCGGCCAAGCTAAGTTTGGCCTTCTCCAAAGCCTTATGAGAGGCATAAACGGGGCCTAAGCCCATCTTAGCCGGATCCAAACCCGCGAAAGCATAAGAGCGAATTTTAGCCAAAGGCTTCGCCCCGCCCAACTTTTTTAAGCCTTCCTCAGAAGCTACAAAAAGCATGGCGGCTCCATCGGTGATGGGACAGGCGTTGCCCACGGTCACAGTGCCAAATTTGCGGTCGAAGTAAGGTTTCAGTTTGCCTAGGGCTTCAAGGCTCTGTCCCTTGCGAGGGCCCATATCCAAGCTCAAAGTTTTTTCATATTTGGGGGGAATCGCATAGGGAACAATTTCGTCCTTAAAACGGCCCGCCTCTTGGGCCGAAAGGGCACGCTCATGGGAGCGCAGTGCGAATTCGTCTTGTTCTTTGCGCGAAAGTTTAAATTCCTTGGCCAGAACTTCGGCAGTTTGACCCATGTTCAGTCCGCAGGTCACATCATTTAAGCCCTCTACGATGGCAATTCGAGGTTTCATAAAATCGGCGATAGGGATTTGGGCCAAAAGTTTGATTTTATCTCCCATGGACTTAGCTCGGGAAAGTTTGTCAAAAAAGTTTACGGCATTTTGATTGTACATAAGTGGCATCTGCGACATGGACTCGGTGCCGCCAGCGACCATGACATCGGCCACGCCCGCTTCTACCTTAAGGGCGGCCTGAGCAATGGATTCCAAAGCAGAGGCGCAGTTGCGGTGCACGGAGTAGGCGGAGATTTTTTGCGGAAGTCCGGCGCGCAGGGCGACATATCGAGCAATGTTGGCGGCGTCTGAAGGTGTGCCCGTGTTGCCGATGATCACTTCATCAATGACGTTGCCCAAATCTTTAAGAGGGACTCCGCTTTTGGCTAAAAGCTCACTGAGGGCAAAGCGACCCATTTCCACCGCTGATACATTTTTCAACTCGGCCCCTGCTTTGGCGAAGGGGGTGCGCAGACCACTGACGATATATGCCGTTTTCATGTCCTAACTTTATCTTTAAATTTTAAAGTTAAGGAGGGGTCTGGGCCGCCTAGGAGTTTTTATCTGGATTCGGAGTCGGCGCAACGCGTTGATCGGAGGGTGACTGCGCCAAAAGAGAGCTGGCATTTCTGTTTTGCACCATTTTCGCCGTATGCTCCCGGATAAGCGTGCTTCGCTCAAGACTCAGGCCTGATAGCTTTTGTTCCACTCGGCTGCGGGCCGCTTTCCAGTCTTTGGAATAAAGCAAAGGATCAAAGTCGCAAACGGTGCATTGGGCGAGCTTACGAGTTTTAGCGGCCTGAATGAACTCCGCCCCCGCCCAAACAGGGAGGTAGAGAAAAACCAGTTTAAAGGCGAGGTCCAAACCCGAAAAGAGGTAGGCCACCATACAGATAGCCAAAACCCCAAAGCCCACACGCAGGTGAAATGACCAGCTCAGGTGGTCTGCCAGCTCCCGGTTCAAGGGCTGAGAGCAAACGGGACATAAAAAGCGTGTTTTCACTCTTTAAGTGTAGCGTGAATAGGGCTAATGATTCAGTCAATAAGCTGGCAGTGCTAGGTACCGAGACAATTAGATCGGTTCTAAGCTTGACCCTTCAAAAGGGGGCTAGTAAGTACTCGGTTTTCAAACAAAAGGTTTATTAAAAAGATGGCAGATAAAACGGCAAAAAAAACAACGGCTCCCAAGGCAAGCAAAAGCACCACTAGCAAGAAAGTTGAGAAATCGGCTTCTTCTGCTCGAAAAACGGCTGCCAAAACCAAAGTGCGTATGACTCGTACCTTGGCCCGAGCCAACCAAGCTACCGCAAAACCCAAATCTGAGGGTAGCCGCATCAAAGTGAAAGCTCTCGGTCACGCCCCCCACTCCGCTCGTATCACCGAGGCCAAGGGGCCCGTGACTCGCCAGGCGGGCAAGACTTTATTTGCTCCTAAAGAAAACGAAGATCGTAAATGGTTACTGGTTGATGTAGCCGGTCAAACGGTAGGTCGAGTTGCCAGTGAAATCGCCAAACTTTTGCGCGGTAAGCACAAAGCCACCTTTACACCCAATAACGACGTGGGTGATTTTGTCGTGGTTATCAACTGCGAAAAAGTTAAGTTTACAGCGGCCAAAGAAGAGCAAAAGCAATACTTCAAGCACAGCGGTTGGATTGGTGGGATGAAAGTCACCACTCCCCAACGCTTGCGTAAGGAACACCCCGAAAGAATTTTGGAAAACGCGGTTCGAGGGATGATCTCACGTTCCCCCTTGGGTCGAGACCAAATGCGAAAACTGAAAATCTATGCCGGTACTGAGCACCCTCACGTCGCTCAAGCGCCTATGGCCTGGAAACTTCGCTCAACACCCAATAGTCAGGAATAAGGAAAAAAATGGCTCAACCTTTTGTGAATGCTACCGGTCGTCGCAAGACTTCCATCGCTCGAGTTCGAATTCGCCCCGGTAAAGGCGAAATCATTGTAAATGGTAAGAAATTCGAAGAATATTTTGTTCGTCCCATTCTTCGATTGGTCATTAACCAACCTCTGGAAACCCTCGATATGTTGGGCAAGTTTGATATCTACGCCAATTGCGTGGGTGGCGGACATGCTGGTCAAGCGGGAGCTTTGCGCCACGGTTTGACTCGGGCTTTGCTCAAGTTCAATGCGGAACTTCGCCCTGTGCTAAAGGCCAACGGCTTTATTACTCGGGACGCTCGAATGAAAGAGCGTAAGAAATACGGCTTGCACGGCGCTCGTCGCAGAACTCAGTTCAGCAAACGATAAGATTTGCTCAAAGATTGTTAGGATTGAACGGGGAGTTTCCGAAAGGAAGCTCCCTTTTTTTTTGTTTGCGGCCCAGCCAAATATAGTGGTTCGGGTAAATGGTTTTTTTACGGTCGAAGATAGGGAACTAAGGGTCAAAAGACTGACTTTATACTAATTTAGATTCAACTAAAATATTATAAATGGAAAACGTATGGACCAAAATCAGCTTACTTCTACTATTCGCCCCAGTTTTTGTGTCTGCGAAGAATGGAAAGTTGGATCGCATTCCGGCAAATAATTCCTGGATGACGGTGTGCTCTGCCCAGCTAAGTTGTGAAGCCTCCACGACAAAAACACCGTTTTTACTTTCTTATAGTCTACCTTGCGAAAGCTTACCTACTCCTGCGGTTTGTCGCACTTGGGTTACTGAGAACAAAGAGCCAACCTTGCAATGTTCCACTCCAAACCTAGGGGGAGCATCTCACACCTTTAAAAAAGAAGACGGGATCTGCAAGATTATATCGGTTCGATCAGATCTAGTTTCTAGATAATCCGATACCAAATTGGCAGGAGTTTTCACGAAACGCACTGTCTTCCTGATCCCATAAGCTTAGGCAACTTTGAATTCGAGCTGATCAACAAGGCTATATGGTTTAAGCGCGCGGGTTTTAGCGCCCTTAGGTTTCCGCAAATCAACTAACCCCACCTCTACCAAAATGGAGACGTCCTGATGTACGTCCTTGTAATCTCGATCGACGAGCTTTGCTAGGTCTGTAAGAGACTTTGGCTCTTGATCTCGGATCGCTCGCCATAATTCAAGACGCTTTTCTGTCAGAAAATTCCTCACGGCCTCTAATGACTCGAAATACTCACCCTTCATAGGGGTGACCTTCTCACCGCGGTCTAGCCGGCGCGCAAAATTCAAGGACGCCGCATCAAACTCTACACGGGACTTAATCACTATTCTTTTTGTTTTCATGATAGCGTTTTTCCTCCACTTCAGACTCTTGGATAAAATCCTTAAGTAATTGTTCAAAGCTCACAAAATCATAAAAACGTTCTTTACTTTCCCAATGAACATGCGGCCCCTTAGGCCAACGATTATCAAAAAGTAACACCACACAACGAGCTTTGGGATCTGCCAAAACTAACCGATACTTTATCCCAAAAGGATAACGTTCGGAGATGGGCAGCTTCCATATCTTGCGCTCCGTGATGAGACATCTCGGCAATGAGAGTTTCTGATGAAACAACAAAGACGTTTTCCTAGAGCCAGGGTTCATCTGAGGATATTATGGGCCATTTGCCCATAATGGTCAATTTAATTGAGGAGGCCGCCCCTATTTAAAGAGTAACTGTGCGCCCGGAAGTGGACCACGCGCTGCATTTTAAGAAGGTGATGGACCTAAGTTGGGACACAAGAGCCAGTTAATTATTGAATTCCTATCGACTCTCTTCACCTAAAGGGACGAAAAAGCCAGGGGACGATTCGATGTCCAAGCTTTGAAAGTCAGAGATATAAATCTCTAGTGAGTTAGATCACTTAGCATCTCTATATAACGAAAGATCGAAGCATCCCCTTCCGAGGTCCCCTTCCGAGGTCCACTTCCGGGCGCACAGTTAGCTACCTAAGCCCCAGCCATCCTATCTGCCGAAGTGCCTCAAAGGTCACAATTCCCACCGTGGTGGCCAAATTCATAGATCGCACACCCTGCTGAGGAATTCGCAAATGCCGCTCGCTATGTTTGGCCAGAAGCATGGGGTCGATCCCCTCTTGTTCATCCCCAAAGGCAAGGATATCGGAGCGTTGAAAGGCAACCTCCGTGTAAATCTGCGGGCCCCCTACTTCTAGAAACCAAGGAGTTTTTTCAGGCTGGGCCAATTGCCAATCGTTGTAGCTAGGAAATATTCGCACATCTAATAGCGGCCAATAATCTAATCCGGCGCGCTTTAGTTTAGCGTCGTTAATTTCAAAAAGCGGAGCCACAATATCAAGGCGTGATCCAGTGGCCGCACACATGCGGGCAATGCTCCCGGTATTTTGCGGGATGCGGGGTTTGAGTAGCAGAATGGTGAGAGCACCTTCTTGGGTGAGTTTGTGATCGCGAGGGGCACGGTCCTCTGAGCTGATTAAGGGATTTTCTTTGCGGCCCATAGCCTTACTTTCGTTTAGGGGGGAGCTCTTCTTCTAGAAGCTCGAGGATAGGAACGTAGAGTATCGTTTCAAAAGAAGGAGTTTCTACAAGGCTCAGGCCCTTGATCCCAAAAATTTCTAAAGTTTCTTCCAGAACTTGGGCTTTGGGCCGTTGGAGTGGGTCCGGGAACCTCACTTCGATAAATTCTGATGATTCCGTAACTTGGGCCTCAGAGTCTAGGGCCAGCATCAACAAGGCTTCTCGAGTGAGGCCGGCGCTGAGATAGTGCGTACAAAGAATGGCTTGAGCGGAATTATTAAATATAAAAAATGCGAATAAAAGTAGGGCCAAACTTTGAGAAAACCTCACACCACAGGGCATACCGTCGCTGCAAAAATATGTCTAGAAATGGGAAAAGGTCCGCCAACCCTTGTGGATTGGCGAACCTTTGAGGGGGGGGAGGGACCAGGTCAGAAGGATCATCAAAGCATTGGGCTTTGATTTTATTTTTAGTAGCTGGGCACCAAGAACTGTACCGCTGTGTAGAAGCTCATGTGCTCGCCCGTTTTTTGGGAGATGGCTAGGACCAGTTGGTTCCAGCTCTGTTGGTTGGGCAAGTAGATGTTGTTTCTAAAGCAGGCTTGGTTGATATTCGAGAGACCCGTGTTCTGTTGGTACTGTTGCTGGTTGTTGTACTGATACTGATTATTGTATTGGTACTGGTTGTTATACGGGTTGCCGTACTGATTGTTCGTGTTTGTGGGGCGGCAACCTGCCGTGTCTACAGCGCTGTTTAGAGCGTTGTAGATTTCGGCCCAGCTGCGAATCCCTGCGGGGATAACCACTCCGTTGGCCAAAGGGGCGGGCCGGGTGAGGTTCACATCTCCGAAGCGATCTTGGAGACGAGGAACTTGTTGGGTGAAGATAGGGTCTGAACTATAGGATGTCCCACCACCAACACCGGGTGCTCCGTTGTTGTCACCTCCACCGCCGCAAGCTGCTACGATGAAGACTAATGCGATAAGACCTAAGTTTTTTACAGTTACATTTTTCATAATCACCTCAAATTTACTTTCCTTCTTCTAGGTAATGCAGCTGCCGTGCCAAGAGGTTTTTTGAGTGTGAAAAGCTAAAAGTACAGTAAATACATATATTTACACTGCCATACTTTAGACAGTATTTCGTCTAAAAGTTAGGCAGCCCCTCCGCGCAAATTGTCCCTAGCTATTGAAAGCGGATTTCACCTGAGCAAAAGTTGTGAAAGTTTTGAGTGGTTGGGTCGATCACTCGCAGCGACCCGTCGGGATTGAGGGAGTGGGCCAGGTAGGATTGGCCACTAGGACTTTGGCAAGACCGACCCCAGGCCCATGCCATGGCCTCATTTTGGAGCCTCTCAATCATCCTTCCTTTAAAGGTGGGATCCTCGCCCCATGCCGTGAGAAGGCTCTCAAACTCAAGTTTTAAGGCTTGAAGGCAAAGCTTCGGATTTAATAGCGGAGTATTGGGATCTAAATTTTCGAGGCATTCGGCAGGAAGTCCAGGGGGAGCCGATTTGAGGTTGATCCCCCAGCCTACAAGGACCCGGTCTTTGGCGAAGGATTCCACCAAAACTCCACCGAGCTTTTTATAAGTTTTTTCCTGGAGCCAAATGATGTCGTTGGGCCATTTGACTTGAAGAGAGTCTTTTATACTGAGTGAATTCTTTAAAATATTATAGGCCGCCAAACCGGCCACCAGGGGCAGAAAGCTAAGTTCCCGACCCTCCATCTCAAAACGAAAAGCGCAGCTGAGAAAAAGGTTGCCCGAGAGTCCTTCCCACGATCGCCCTTCCCTTCCTCGACCCGCAACTTGCAGATCCGCACGAAACCAGGCGCAATTTTGGGGATTATTCTGAAGATAATTGCGACCTAAGTCTTGGGTTGAAGTGCACTCTTTAAGCTCAAAGATTTCGGCTTGCTTAAGACTTCCCCACATTTGAACTAATCGCGGTCGATTTCAGCAATAACTTCGCTCAGTTTTTCGTGTAGTTTAGCTGAGAACCAACCTCGTAAAGCCGCGTCGACTTCTTCTCGAACCATTTTACGTAGTTCCTCGGAATTTAAGGCGGGAGCCGATGAGGCTACTTGGCTTTGAGCGGTTTTTTCGGAGGCTCGCAATTCTTTGAGTCTACTCATGTCGGAGACTCTAGTTTTTTCAAGGGATTTAGTGGGGACACCTGGAAGGGTAGGAGCCTGTGGAGGGTTAGGTTTAGTCTTGGCCTTAGCCAAAGGAGCGGTGGCTTCTTCGCTCACTTTAAAGTCAGGATCCCACAATCCTGAGCCTTGGGTGGGCGATGTGGGACTGTTGGGAAGGGGAGGACTTTGGCGAAATTCTCCCACACTTTCCATGACCAAGGGGGCGGTCTGTTCGGGGGAATTAACCGCAGGCTCCTCTAAATTTCGAAAAGTCTCCTGAGTCATATCGGCGGCCATGTCTCGAGCGCCTGTGCGCTCTTCTAAGATAGATCGGGGCGGTGGTGGGGGGCTGCCTCGGGGTGCTGAAGGAAGGGGCCGGGTGGCCTCTGAGCTTTGTCGCAAGTCCCCGGAACTCAAACTACCAGGGGCGATGCCCACTTCCGCCAGCATTTTTTGAACTAGCGTAATGAGGACATGAGATTCGAAAGGCTTCCAAAGTCGACCATCTGCCGGCACGCTTTCTAAGCGCCCTTCGTCGACCTGATCAAAAGAGCCGCAGAGGAGAATAACTTTGGTTTTTTGCAAGCTGGGGTGATTTTTAACGGCTTGGCAGAGTTCAATGCCCGTTAAGCCGGGCATGTCTAAGTCTGCCAATAAAATGGCGGGTTGATGCTCTAGGCTAAGGCGCAATCCATCTTGGCCATTGTCGCAGCAAATTAAGTCTAGGTTTTCCTTCTTTAAAGCCAGCGCGACGGCCCGATGCATGGTGATGGAATCATCGGCAAGGATAATTTTTACGCTGTCACCGGGTGTGGGCATCTTGACCTTTAGAATCTCTGATTTTTTTCACTCACGCAACCCCGGAGCAGAGTATAATGATTATCGGACAGGGATCACTGTTGAGTCCGATACCGTTGGACGAATCATTTTGTCCTATGTTTTTTTAATCGGGAGTCCTGCTAGCGGACGGTGTGCATGCTCCAACTATGTTGGAGAAGCCTAAAATCTGCTCTAAAGTTTTAGCCTACGGGCCTAAGACCTTAGGACACCCACCTCAATATTTGGGGTCAAAGTGGGTTCCAGCGACCGGCTCTAACGGTCCCCTGCCGATATGGGTTGAGGCTTTTCAAAGCTTCGACCCATTTTTTTATATGGGTCGCCCTCTGGGCGACGCGTTTTTGGCGCCTTTACCGGAAGCGCCAAGTAATTTTCTTGCGCCCCTAAGTGCGGAGCCTCTAAACTGTGGGTTATGAGCAAAGGCCAAAATCCGGGCAATTTAAGAGATTTTCGAATTGATTTTGGCGAAAGCCCCAAAGACAGCCTCACTCGGCCTGTGCAACAAGAACTGCGCGGACGCCAAAGTGGAGCGGAACTTTGGTCGGATTGGGCGGCCGATGAAGGCGTGGAAGTCCCCCTGGGGAGGGCCATAGCTACCCCTGCCCCGCGCCAGCGCCCCAGTCCAGCACCCGAAGCCGTTGCCCCGACGCAAGAAAAACCCACGCTTAAATCTGAAGTCACAAAAAATCTTCCCTGGGCCGCCGAACTCGCTTTTGATGAGCGCCGTATGGAAAGTCAGGGAGTCGTGGATTTCACTAGCGTCTACCAAAAACAGGAAGTGCTACGACATCGCACGCTCGAATATATGGTGCAGCTCCAGGAAAGTTTTAGATCCCACGTGGAAATTTTTAACGAAAGTCGCCGCTCCCCCTCGCATTCTGTACACATTTACCGAGTTTCGAATTCTGAAGGAGATTTTATGCTCTTTCGAAATGGAGTGAAGCTCGTGGTTTCCGGGG
This sequence comes from uncultured Bacteriovoracaceae bacterium, assembly GCA_964477895.1. GTDB lineage: Bacteria > Bdellovibrionota > UBA2428 > UBA2428 > UBA2428 > CAYZFQ01. The sequence continues at coordinate 78,803 of CAYZFQ010000003.1, forward strand.
CGCGGGCGGGTCGAGTGCTCTTTGCCTTTAACCAGTATCTCGGTCAAATCTTTGCCCCCAACCAGGCCCCGGTTGTTGAAATTGAGGCTAGCTGGGGACCTTTTGATCAGCTCTTCTGGAGTTTCAAAAACGAACGCGTTCAGCTTTTGGATGTGGTTCGATATTTTTTAAGCGAGTTTACGCGGCAAAGTTACAAGTAGTGTTTCACGTCCAGGTGCGGGTGAAGCCCGTGCGCAGGCGCTCCAGGTATTCTGTCATACCGTCGGCGGGACTTTGGAATTCAAAGCCATAGTGCGTTTTAAAATTTTCTTCACTCAATGAGATTTCTGACTGCTTGCCCTCTGGATCACTTTCAATCACGCTGTCTTTAATGTTTGCCTGGTCTGCATAAATACGCAGGATTTCGGCATCAGTGAGTCGAACTTGCTTGTGCGTCCAGTGATAGGTGCGGGTGTTTTCCGGAGGTTTCTCTAAAAGGAGGCGAGTGGCTCGGATAACATCGCCCAAGTAGATATGGGAGCGTCGCACGCTTTGCTCAAAGCGCACCCGTTGCTTTTGATCGACGCGATTTTTCAAACTTTCAAAAGAGGAATAGCGAATAAGTGTTGAGCTGCCGAAGGGTTCTCCATAGACTTTGGATAAACGGATATTCGCGCACTGCTTACGTTGAGAATTGATGAAATTTTCAGCTTGAATTTTAGATTTAATATAGGAATTGAGCGGTGTGCCTTGCTCCCCTTCCTTGAATTGGCTTTTTCCTTTAAGAGCATCATAGAGGAAAACGTCTTCCGTGGAGAAATGAATAAAATAAAAGGGCTGGGCGGCCAGTTTAAAAAATAAGGCAATAGATTTGTAATTGATGGCTTCGGTAACTGCGGCATTGGCCTCACAGTATTCGCGGTCAGTTACCCCGCCTGCAAAAATGACGCAGTCGGGACGAAAACGCCGCAAGACCTGATGCACGTCGTCTCCATTGATGAGGTCAAAGGAAAAGGAGGTTACACCCTCCATGCGATATTCGTTGTATTTATAGGTCCCGAAGACCTCGTATTGGTCCCGCAAGCCGGCGCAAATGGCAGATCCCAGGTAACCCGAGCCGCCGATGACTAATACTCTATGAATGTTCATCCAGATTAAAAATATGACATGAATTTTTCCAAAGTGCATCCTGCAGGAAGGCGGCATCGACTCCTTTTATACGCTGGAGCTCTTGGAAGACATGGACCACAAAGGCCGGCTCATTCTTTTTGCCCCGCTGTGGCACGGGAGCCAACCAGGGGGAGTCGGTCTCAATAAGGACTTTATCCAATGGCACGTAGGCTGCGGCCTCTCTTAGCCCCTCAGCATTTTTGAAAGTCATGATTCCAGAAAAAGAAATCATAAAGTTGAGGTCCAGCAATTTCCTCGCCACTTCTTTAGTCTCCGTAAAGCAGTGCAGGATTCCGGGGCGGGGATGAGTTAAAAGTTCCGAGCGATAGTCCTCCAATGTTTCGATGACATCGGTTGCGGCATTGCGACAGTGAATCACCAGGGGCTTTTTTTCTCGCAGGGCTAACTCAATGTGGCGTTTGAAAAAATCTTTCTGCGTGTCTTTGGAGGAGTGCTCGTAAAAATAATCTAGACCCGTTTCTCCTATCGCTTGAGCCTGTGGTGCCAAAGCCAAGACCTCTTCCCATAAAGTCTCATCAATCACTTCGGCTTCGTGAGGATGTAGTCCGAGGCTTACCGCAACTTTAAGTGAAGGAAATTGAGAAAGTAATTTTTCTTGGAGGGGAAGGCATTGGCGCAAGCTAAATTCATCGGCCGCGATTAGGGCCATGCCGGCTACCCCGGCCGCAAGGGCTTTTTGGGCAAGCTCGGGGGCCTGCTCCAACAACTCCTTGTTGGCGAGGTGGCAATGAGTATCAAAGACCTTCATCTTCGAGTTCATGTGCCGGGCCTTCGTTTTCAGAATCTTCTTGGGTCGATCCCTGACCTTGTCCGGGACCATACTTCCGCTTGACGTCGTTGCCCGAAAAAACTTCGTAGGCCCCTTCTTCCGTTCGAACGGTGACCATGCTTTTTAAGATATCAAGTTTTACAACTCGGGCATCGCCTAGGGGAGTGGTGACCACTTTTCCAATTTTAGGAAGTCCGCGGCCCATTTCTAAATAGTTTTGGTGTTCATATCCTAAACAGCAAAGCAGGCGCCCGCATTGCCCGCTGATACTTTCGGGGTCGAGTGAGAGGCCCTGGTCTTTTGCCATTTTGATGCTGACCGGGTCAAATTCAGGAAGCCAAGTGCTACAGCAGAGGCTCAGTCCGCACTTGCCAATGCCGCCTGCCAGACGAGCCGCATCTCGAATTCCCACGGGGCGCAAATCTATGCGCACACCAAAGCGCTGTCCCATCTCTGCGGCTAAGTCTCGGGGATCAAATTTGCGTTGCTCAGAGGCAAAATAAATAATGAGCTTGCGGCCTCCATCGGCCTTTTCCACGTCTACCATTCGAACTCCGCTGAGTTCGCGGGAGCGCATCCTAGTTTCAAAGAACTTCTTCACATCACTTTTGAATTCATTGGTCGCGGCGTTGAGGCTGAGATCTTGATCGGTGGCCACGCGTAGCACGGAACTGAGTTGATGGTCGTCCTCTCGCCGTATACGAATTCGCGGAGCAATGGCCACTGTACCCACAAGGGATCCTCCTTGGTAGGTTTCGCACACGACGGTTTCATTGCGTTTGAGGGTGAGCCCGTGATTGTTTAAAAATTCATACATTTTGCCCGGCCAACGAAATTTGACTCGAACAACTTCTACGGTCTCCATAGGTTCTCCAATTTAGCATCCATTCTCAACTGTAGCCATTGGAGATGTGGATTGGCATAGTGACGGCACTTCCATATGAGCTCCTCAAATCGGGCAAAGAAGTCGCTCACTCGTCGAGCTTCGGAGATGCGCCATTGGGGCCACTGGCCCCTAGACCTTGCCCAGAGCCCGCGAAAAACCTCTTCGAGCTCCAAAGTGGCTTCCGCCCTATCTTGCCAAAAGCTTTCATCATCAGCTGGACTCTCCGCGAAACGGCTCCCCTGGGCCCCCGCGTGGACCCATTCCGACAGGGCCTGCCAGTTGCCGAGCGCGGGAGATATTTCCTCTCCCACGGATGGGAATCTAAAGTGTTGGCAGCGACTTTTAATGGTGCTCATAAGCGCCTCTGGCCTAGAGCTGGTGAGAATGTAGAGGCTTTGCGGGCGAGGCTCTTCGAGGATTTTTAAAAAAGCGTTGCCGGCCGCACCTCCGCCAGCACTCAGCTTCTCCGCCTCCTCCACCAAAATGACTCGCCAAGGGGAAAGGCTTCGGCTCAGGTGTACCTGAGCTAAGAGTTGGCGAATCTGTTCCACCCCATAACCTAGGGCCGCCTCGGCCCGGCAAAACAAAACGTCGGGGTGAGCATTTTCTTTGTGAGTTAAGAGTTTGCAGGAATCGCAGTGCTGGCAGGGTGCAAAATCTTGGGGATCCATACAAGCCGCGAAGCGAATAAACCGCAGCAAGTCACGCTGGAAGACTTCCCCCATCGCTTGGCGAGAACTGAGTAAAAGAGCATGGCCTAATTTGTTGCGAGCGAATGCAGAGCTGAGTTTTTTGAAAATCTCGGTATTGGCACTCGCACTCATAGGTTCTTTCTAAAGAAAATTCTTTGCCACGTCGTTTTGGATGATTTCTGCCACCGACTCAACACTCAAGGCCGCATTGATACAGACATAGCGCTTAGGGTCACTTCTCGCGATGAATCGATAAGCCTCTCGAATTTTTTCGTGAAAACCTAAAGCTTCGGCTTCCATGCGATCGAGCTTTCCTTGTTGGCGCGTGTTGACCCTAGCGAGCCCTAGGGCGGGGTCCAAATCGAAAAAATAAACTCGGTCCGGGAAGAGCCCTTCCGTGGCCCAAAGGTTGAGGTTGTCGATGGCCGACATGCCTAAGCCCCGGGCGAAGCCTTGGTAGGCTCGGGAGGCGTCCCAATAGCGATCACATAGAACGGTGGCCCCTCGCTGCAAGGCCGGCCTTAGGACTTTGGCGACATGTTCGGCTCGGGCGGCCGCGTAGAGCAGGGCTTCGCAACGATCGTTCATGCCCTTAAAAGTGGGAGAAAGCAGGAGCTCACGTATGCTTTCCCCAATAGGAGAACCTCCGGGTTCCCAGCTTAAAACAACTTCTTTTTTCTGTGATTCTAAAAAAGCCTTGAGGGAGTGAATCTGAGTGCTTTTCCCAGTGCCCTCGCCTCCCTCAAAGACGATAAATGGAGCGGTGGGGGGATTGATATGCGACATCAATCCCCATGAATAAGGGATGGCTTATTTTTTCGCAAGCTCTGCGTCGATAAGTGGCTTCACTTGCTCGATTTGTGGGCCCACCTTGATGCGTTTGCCATTGAGGAAAAATGTGGGGGTGCCGTTCACGCCGGATTTTTGCGCAGCATCCATATCGGCCGTGACCTCTTTTTCAATGGTAGGATCTTTGAGGCACTCGGTGAATTTGGCCATATCTAAACCTGAGGCTGCCGCAGCATCGCTAATCCCTTTTTCTGACATGGTGTTGGTGATGGTGAAAAGTTTGTCATGCATAGGCCAGAATTTACCCTGGCGATGGGCACACTGAGACGCCATCGCGGCAGGCTTGGCCTGAGGGTGTTTGTCCGTCAAGGGCATGTGGCGGAAGTAGACCGCGACCTTATCGCCATAAGCTTGGTGGATCTGGCCTGCGAGAGAATGGGCGCGTTCACAATAGGGGCATTGGAAGTCACTAAATTCGTGAATCACAACTTTGGCCGAAGCGTTGCCCAGTAAAGGTGAGGCGGGATTCAAGGGGATGCTTACAATTTTTTCAGGAAGAACATTTTTAACATTGGAGCTCGCCATTAAATTTTGCAAGAAAGCCTGGCTTTTTTGTTGGCGCTGTTGTTCACTCAAAAATTTACGCACGTCTTCTTTTTTAACGGGGCTGCGCTTGCCAGTTTTAGGATCTTTAAAGCCTTTTTCCAAGTCATTATCTTTAAGGAACTTATTAACTTGTTCATCGCTCACGTCGGCGGCAGGAGCCACTTTGGCAAGAAGTTCTTCAGGCGAGGCCGCGCCTTGTTTTTTCATCTCCGCTTCCACCAGTTTTTGTACCAGCATACGTTCGGCTGTTTGCTGATAGGCCTCGAGAATTTCTTCATTCATTTGTTCTAATCGGGGATTGATAAATTGTTTGACGTCAGCTGCGGTAACTTTGCCACCTGTAAATTCAATGATGGCCGTGCTATCCGATAAGCCCTTCACCACTTGGAGGGAGCTTTCGCCGCTGGCGGAAGGTCCTTTTTTATTACAACTGACCAATGAAAAAGCCAGCACGGCGGCCACCGGGCCCAGGGCTAAAGTTCTTTTTAGATTTAACGTCACAATGTCTCCTAAATCAGGGGTTGATTTTTAAAAGTTTACGATTCTTTAAGATAGACTCTTTTTGAGGATACCGCGAGATGCTACTTACGGAAATCTTGTGCGGCTTGGCATTTAAGCTAAGTGAGGTTTAAGCCGACTCTTCTTCTTTTAAAAACTGTTCGATAAACTTAGTGTGCTCGTCTTTGTAATCATTTACTCGCGTGCTTCCCAACACATCCCCCACCCTCATCCCGCTACGGAGATTAAAGATAAAGAAAGCTTCCAAGGCGAGCCACATAATGAGCGGGACTTCCACGATCCACCACCACTGGCCCTTAAGCATCATCGCGGTGCTGAGCACAATGAAGGGAAAATTTCGCACAAAACTATTGTAAAGCGAGGGAGCAAAGCCGCGCTTCACTTCAATGGTGTGTAAGCCCAGAAGCCACTTTCCGGGAGATTGGCCCCGGCCCATTTGCTCAAAAAAAGTCCACAACAGTAGTGGCAAAATCCACTCAAAGTGAACCCATGCAAACTGGGAAACAAAAACGAGGCACTGAATAATGCAAAAGTCGATAGCCTTCGCCCAAACTCGGTTTTCAGGATTGCCGCGTTGGCGCGAAGTTAAAAAAGGTTCCTTTGCTAAGTGGGGATAGCGTTGTACGCGTGGGGCCATGGAGTTAATTTTAAGCGCGCGCGCTCCGTTACACAACCGGCTTTGGTCTTAGTCAGTAATTTTTATAATGCGGGCCTTCAGGTGGAGGATCTTCCCAGCAAGAGGATGGTTCCCATCCACCACCAGGCGCTCCGTGAAGTTTTGCATCACCCGAAAGCGCCGCAAAAGCTTTTTGGGGTCTTCAGCCTCAAAAAAGTCCCCAGGCCTAAGATCATGGAAGGCGGGATCGAGTTTCTTTTTAGCAATGCTTACTTTAAGGCTCGGGTCGACTTCCCCAAAGGCGAGTGTGGGATCCAACGAAATTTCAAATTCTTCGTTCACGGGTCGGCCTACCAGGGCCCTTTCCAAAAGAGGGTGAATATTTCCTTTGCCTTCTTCAAACTCGAAGGGCTGGCCGGGCAAGGTTGCGTCGACCAGCTCGTCGTCGGAGCTCAATTCATATTCCACAAAGTAGCGGCGCATCGCCTCTTCTTAGCAGATCCGCCCTTAGTTCGCGCGGAGCAAGAAGGGCACTGTAGCGCTAACCGTGCCGCCACCCCGCGGTTTGGGGAACTGCCAGCTAGAGATGCGTTCCAAAATACAGGAGTCCACATCGGGCGCTCCCAGGTTAGAGTCTTTCATCCGCGAACTGGCTACCTTACCGTTGGCTCCAATGGTGAAGCTGGTCACCACCTTACCTTGTAGATTGGGATTTGATCGCAACCGTTTGTTAAAGCAGTAACGAACCTGGCTCATATTCTCTTGAACCACTCGGTCAATCTCGGACTTTTCCAGTCCGCCGCGCACAATAAATCCACCACCGCCAAAGCTCAGCTGACGACGACCATGGCCTTCGCCCAAGCCTTCGCCAATACCCGTGCCAAATCCGGCGCCGCGTCCGCCACCACCACCGCCGCCGAATCCTTTCGTACCCACGCCGCCAATACCCATGCCGCCACCACCCGGTGTGCCCGACATGTTCTTAAGCGAGCCCAGTACGCCATCTCGACCATTTAAATCTTTACCGCCACCCACGACTGGGGCGCCAGAGCCCACGGCTCCACTTCGAACTTTGGAATCTAGGCGGGCCAGTGCGGAGCTTATTCCCCCACCCATGGGCATGGGGAGTCCAAAGTTTTTAGGAGCTGGGCGAGCCGAAGATTTCACTTTTGCTCCCCCACTAGCGGTCTTTATTTTAGCGGCGTTTCCACCGGGGTTAGATTTCAAAGCGGCCTTTAATGACTGAGAGGATTTTTGTCCCACTCCGCTTCGACCAGCGCCACCTCGGGGATCTTTAGTGCTCACGTGCTCCACGCCGCCACCGCCGCGCTTGCCATTGCCACCCGGATTTTTGCTATTTTTAATTGTAGGACTGGGCATGTCGGTACCGAAGCTTTCTACTTTAACGGACGCGACGGCTTGCTCCAGCTTGTCTTCCTCACGAGGGATGAAGTGAATGGCAATGAAAAACAAAGTCCAGAAAGCAAAGAGCCCTAATTTAAATTTGTTCCATTCGGGCTGCACAGCAGGAGTCAAAGTAGAAGCCACAAAGGGGGCTAGGCTGTCTTTCTTGGGTACGGCAGTGATGACAAATCTCTGATTTTTCCACTCTGCCTCAAATGAACCTTGAGCGTTTTTACTTAAGTCAACGAGCTCAAAACGCCCCCCTTGCTCTCGAATAGAGACTTCGGGTTTACCTTTAAAATTCCACTGAATTTCAATTCCAGAATTTAAGCGGCGCTTGCCTTTAGCGCGGTCAAAGTGGGCTGTTTCTACAAGCTGCTCGCCCTGAAAATGCCAAAAGCCCAGAGAATCATTGCTAAGGTCTAAGTTTTTCGCCCAAACAATGGGAGAATAAGGAGATTTTTTAACGGGGGCCATTCTGCGAATTTCAAAGTGGCTCGTCCCCACCTTGAAGGCAGGGAGTTGGGAGCCCTTATAGGAATCTTTTTTAGTCCACTTAGAAGCCACCTTCATGTCGAGCTCATGGGAGGCTTTAAACTCAATCTCGCCCCCATGATCACGAGCGGTAAAAAGACTGCCCACGGGTAAGCCGGGAATGTGTAAATCCATTCCCCCACCCGACCCTATACGCAGCTCATCGGCATGCACCTGACGAAGGATCTCGGATCCATTTTCGTGCGTAAGTTTAATTTCCCACATTTTCGATTTCATCACAGCGCTCCTGAGTTACGTTTCATCTGGTTGTTAAAATTCTTGGGGGAGTCCAAAAGGCTATCAAACGTGAGATTTTGATCCCCTCGAATGGCTTGGCCATCCGGTTTTAAAATTTGGCCATCGACATCTTTTTCCGTGAGATCGATTTTTGTTTTCTTCTCATAAACGACTCGGGGCGCTTTGGTGGCTTTAGCGCTGGAAGGATTGCGGACCGAGGCCAGGGCCTTGCCTGATTTTTCCTCGTTTTCTAATTGCACCGTCTTGCGATCAACTCGCTTTTTGAGAGCTTCAAAGTCTTTTTCCACCTTTTTGCTGTTTATGGAATTGGCTTTGAGACCGCTTAAACCATCGAGGGCGCGCTTAATAATTTTCATCTCATCTTTTTTCTGAGTGAGGTCTAAGTTTTTTTCCACAAAGAAGCTCAGAGATCCTTTTTGAACGGACCACAAGGAGCGAGCGTCCGCCACTTCATAGGCGTAGTGGTCGTCGGGATCCTTTTTTAACAAGTCAATCGAATCGGCCACCTCGTAGTCACCCTCGCAGCGAATGGCTTCGAGCAAACACAAAGAGGCCAAATATTGCTTCTGCCAGCGGTCTTGGACTAGCGGGCTGAGGGCTGCGAACACATCGGCCTGGCGACGGGGGCTCGAGCGCCCGTCCATAAGGTAATCAATCAAGGAAACCCAGCCTTGGGTCCAGTAAACCGAGCGGAAGTCTTTGGTGAACTTGCTGCGGGACCAACGTGTGTAGGCTCCAGAATAGTTGCCAGAAAGCCAATCCAGGCGGCCCATCTGATGTTCAGCAAAGGCGTCTTCCCCGAAGTAGGCTACATACTGTTTAAGAAAGAGAATGGCTTTTTCGAGTTCCCCATCGTTCATGTGAGCTTGGATTCGCAGCTGCACTCCAGGTCTATCCGTCCAGGTTTGGGCTTGTTGGGCAATTCGGGGATCTTTAAGAGTGGCCTTACGCGAGAGAAGGATAAAGGCCGAGCGGTAGGTGTCGCGACGGTTTTTATTCTTTTTTAACTTATCTTCTAAGCGCGAAGTTTTTGTACCCCATTCGCTCCAGTCTTTTTGATCTTCGCTAAGATCCATCCATCGGGGGAGGTCAAACCAAGGGAAGGTGGCTGGGCCTTCTTCTTGGCCCGAGCGAAAGATAGCCACGACAGTAGGGGTCATCATTTTCCATGACCGAGCTCGGAGTCCTAGCTGACGACGCACTTCAAAAGCCTTTCTTTCGTAGAGGGCTACTTGGTGAGCGGGAACCCCAGCCGACTTGGCCTGGCGTGCAATTTCAAAATACAGCTCACTGCTTTTTGCCAAGGCTTCAAGGGCTTGGCTAGGAGAGTTCAAACTCAATATTTCGGAATAAGCCCGATCGAGTTTCTGAAAAAGTGAGATTTTTTTCTGTGCTTGATTCTTAAGAGAAACAGCGTAGAAATTTTTCGAAAGAGGAAGCAGAGATTCTATGCGAAGCTTGGCTCCGGCATCCCAGCTGCTCTGGTTCTTAGTGCTCAGAGACTGGAAGTATCGCAGACCTGCTTTCCAATGTTTCTCGGCGGAGGCCAAGGATCCCCGACTCCATTCAATGTGGCCGCGAATTCGGTACATTTCGAGGCGTTGGCTGGCGTCGAGCATGCTTTCACGCGAAGACATGTCCCGAAAAATGGATTGGGCTCGGGCCGATTTAAGTTGGCCGTGACCGTAGCCGTGCAAATGCTCCTCACGAAGAAGGCTTTGAAAGCGGTCTTCAAAGGCCACGCCTTTAAATTCCCGCTTCAAAGCCTCCGAGCTATCTTTGGAACGAAGCTTTTGCTCGAGCAAGTCGTCTCGACCTAATCCGTGAAGCAAAGTGAGCAAGCGATGTGTGATTTTTTCGCGATCCTTCACGTCCTTACGGCTAATCATCGACTCATAAATTTTTACAGCTTTCTCAAACTGGAAGGATTTTTCGTAATAAACCGCCAAGCGTGAAAAGCCGCTGAGAGACTCCGTGGACTGGGGATGATTGTAAACCAGAGCTTCCAAGGCAATCCAAGCTCCGTTGATGTCGTTGGCTTTTTCGAAATTATCCGCGGCCAATAAGTAGGCCCGCGCGGCGAGTGCCGGTGTGGGCGCCCGAGGCGCAAAAGCCTGGTAACACAAAGCCGCCTCTAAAGTAGAGGAGGATTTACCCGCCATCGCTTCACAGGTTTTCGCTTCGGTGCGGGAGAAAATGCCTTCCAAATCGGAGCGCAGTTTAGATTTTTCTGAGGGCACTGCCCAAGTGTCGATATTCGCCAACCACTCCCGGGCCTTAAGAGAAACGTTGGTGAGGTCGCCCGACTTCGCCAAAAGATCTAAAGAGGCATGAACGGCTTCGGAGCTTTGGTGGCTGCGAGGAAAATCTTTAATGATACGGTCTAAGCGCACCAGCGCGGCAGCCGGACTTCCGAAAGAAGCCTCGGTTTTAGCGGCTCCCAATGCAATCTCTGCGGCTTTAGGGTGCTGGGCTTTAACGGTGAGGAAGTGGTCTACCGATTTCAGCATTTCACCAGCCACTTTGCTGTCTTTTTCAACGGCTCGGGCCCACATGGCTACCGAACCTGTGTAGGATTCTTCTAAGTGCTCCCGATCTAATTTGCTTCGGCTTTCAGGTTTCTTCAGTTCCATAATGCGAATGAAGTGGTCGTAGTGGCGAGCGGCCTGGGCAAAGGCTTGGCGATCGCGGTGAATGTCTGCCGCATAAAAATGAATACTGGAAATATCAGGATAAACGGAACTGTGGGCTTCATAAAGTGAAAGAACCAAGTTGATTTCTTTTTCTCTAAGTCCTGGATTCTTATTTTCAAGGGCTTCTTTATGGAGGGCTTCAGCATAAACTCGAAGAGCGGCTTCCACTCGGTCAGAGGCGTTTTCCTGAAGGGCAGGATCTAAACGGTAGTGGGTATACCAAGCCGACTGTGGGCCGTAGCCCTCCAGTAGCCAAAGGTAACGTTTTACAAGGCGACTTTTGTCGGCAAAGTGATGAGTCCACTCCACGATCTGGAGGGCATAATCGAGATTTTCTTTACCGAGTTTGTCTTGGTCCAGTAAAAATTCCAAACTTTTTACCGCGTTCTCTCGTTTGCCGTTTTTAGCAATAAAGTTCGCCATGGAAACGAGGGCTTTGCGGGCCGACTCGGAGTCGGAGCGTTTTTCGAGAAAAGTGTAAATGCCTTTCGCCCCACCCCGGCCATCGAAAGATTTGGCGTCAAGGTCGGCCACGAAAATGCCATAATCAGAGATGGCTTCTTGTTTGAGTGCAAATTTGTCGCGACTTAGTTCCATCACTTTTTCAAGTAGAGCCAGCGCACGGGGAGTTTCTTTGGTGTTGTAGTAAACCCAAGCCATTTTATAGGCTACGTAGGCTTCCTCGAGCGAAGCCGCTTTGGCTAAAGACTCCGCCTTTTTGTAGGATTCATAGGCGTTTTTTAAATTTAGTACGTCGAAGGACACGTCACCTCGGAGAATCCAAAGATGCAAAAGGGTTTCTGCGTCGGTCGTGGCCGCACTTTGAATGCCAAGATCTGCATTACGGAGAGCCCCTTTAGGGTTACGCAAAGCCACTTCACTTCGCCCCATTGCCAAATAAATTTTTCCAGCTAAGGAATGGCGAGAGTTTTTCGCTAAAACTTGTGAGTGATAGCGCAAACCTTCCCGAGCCAAATTTTTGGAAAGGGCCGAGGCCTTCTGCCCCTCAGCGCTACGCCCCGAGCTCACTAAATCAAGTCCGAGCTGTTCTAAATCTCGAGAACGCTGCATCAAGAGCTCGGCGTAACGAAGTTTAAGTTCTACGTCGGAAGGTCGCTTCTTTAGGAGGGCATCCAAAGAGGCTTGGGCCTCTTGGCGCAACTTTTCGATGTTTTGAAATCTGCGGATAGATTCCTCCACCGAGGGCCCACTCGTAAAGAGCTTTTGAAACTGGGTCATGTCCAAGTCGGCAGTCTTCCGGTCCGAGTTTGCGGCGAATGCCGAAACCGAAGCGAAAGCCGCAAGAAGAAGTGCTAAAAGATGCGATTGCCGACTGCTGTTCATATTAATCCTCAAATACCCCAGCGAATTTAATGTCTTTGAATCCGGCAGCCGCCGCACTTCGGATCACGGGCTTCATAAAATCAAAGGGCAAGTCGCGGTCGGCTTGAATGATCAAAATATCGCTCTTTTGGAATTTCTTATCTTTTTGCAAGCGAATAAGGGCCTGTTGAAGCTGAGGCCAAACGTTTTCTTCCAATGCGTTTTTCTTCAGTTCTGAAAAAGTTACCACCACTTTGTCGTGAATACGGATGCCTTCTTTAGTGATGGCCATCGCAGCTCGGTCCGGGGCGGCGGTGTCGGAACTTACCGCTGTAAGATTAAGTCCCTGAGCCGGAGATAAATACTCGGGAGTAACGGAATAACTCTTCACCAAGAAAATGAGAATAATGACCATGACGTCAATCATGGGAGTTAAATTCAAATAGTGCGCGGGAGCCGCATGAGTGGCGCCTCGGCCAAAACCGAATTTCTTAGATTTAAATACTGGGCTCATACTAGTACACTCCTCGCAAAATGATTTGCGGAAAGAGATAGCGAAGTTTGGTTTCGCGACCGTCTTTTTCCTTGCGATAGATGTCGCCGTCTTTGGTTTTGAGTTCTCGAGCGGAATCCATCAGAGCCATCACGGTATTGAGATTCACTCGCTCTTGGGGCACGACGTAAATTTTGAGATCGTCGAGTTTCTGCTTTTTGATTTCAACCAATCGGTTGTGAACTTCTTCAGTCCACACTTTGTCATCGGCACCACGCTTTACCGAGGCGACCTGTTTGGCATCTACCAAAATTTCGGCCCGGCCTGGGAAGACTCGCATTTCAATTTCACGTTCTCGAATGTTCTCAGCGGCTGAGGCCACTCCGCCCGGAGCCGCGATACCCACATCAAGTACAGTCACTCGAGACAAAACGACGCTCATGATCAAGAAGGGAATGAGGGCTACAAAAACGTCCAAAAGAGGCGTGATGTTTAATTCGCCATGCGCGTCACCGGAGGAGTGTGCGCTGCGGTTTCGTCGTGCAAAAGCCATATTCTGGACCCCCGTTAGTTTAAGTTAGTTAAGCGGAACGTTTACGTGAGCTGCTGGATGGTGAACTCAATTTCTTTTCCAGTTGCCCGTAATTGTAGAGACCCACCCAGTCCAAAAACTGACTGGAAGACTTCTCAAGGTTCTCGGTTAACGTGGCGGCACGAGCCGAAAGAATTCCATGAAGCACCAAGCAAGGCAGTGCGACCATCAAACCTAGGGCGGTGTTGTTCATGGCTTCGGCAATACCCTTCGCCATCAGAAGTTGCTTTTGTCCGGCATCAGCAGAGGCTAAGGCTCCGAACTGAGAAATCAAACCCATGACCGTTCCCAAAAGACCGAACAACATACCGGCGTTGGCAATCAAAGAGAGGTAAGGAAGGCGATTGTGAATTTTAGGCGTTTGCTCCAGGTAAGCGCTTTCCATTGACTGACGAACCAAGGCATCATCACAGCCGATGCGCTCTAGGCCCGCTTTAATCACAGGAGCCAAAAGTCCTCGCTCCTGAGAGGCAAAAGACATGGCGTCCTCAAGTCGGTTTTGCAAAAGAAGCTCTTTAATCCGAGCCATAAAAAGTTCGTTGTCTTCGCGGTAGACTTTATAAAGCTTCGTGAAGCGTTCAAAAGCTATCGAGACCCCAAAAAAACCCGCGGTGGCCGTGACATACATGGTAGGGCCGCCTTCGATAAAGAAATTAGGGATCGCTGCAAAAAATGACATAGTCTTCCTCCTGTTACTGAACGCCTGAGAACGGTATAAAATCGATCATGAAACCTTCTGTTCCCTCTTCGCGGGGAACCTCGGAACCAAATTTAACGATAAAGGCACCCTTGCGGTTGGGGTGAGGACGAACGGTGTAGCCATCGGCTTGGTTTTCTTTGAGATCCGTCCAAGCCGCCTCTTTGCGAGAAGGGATGTGCACGCGCACTTTGAGGGAATCCTTCTCGTAGGGCTGAGGTATAACCTGCTCGTCAAAAGATTTGGCGATGCTTTTACCCAGAGCCGCCAAAGGTGCTGAAAAGTTTTTTTCGGAAATGTCTAAGATGTTATTAAAGTCGGCAATGGGAAGACGCTTGGCCAGCTGCATGTAGAAGTGGCCGATCTCTCCCGCCTTGATGCCGGGTTTGGCCGTAGCTCGCACACGATCCAGGCTCGCTTGATCCGGCACCACGACAACAGCAAAGTATGTACGATCGGGTGATTCGGGATTGAGTTTTCGAAACTCCGAAACAAAGAGGTTTTCGAAAGCTTTGACTCGGGCGTCGCGCTGCTCAAGAGTTTCAAGTGGGCTTTTGCCATCGGCCGACATAAATGGACTGATAAGGGTGGGAGACTGGGCATTGCCCTTCCAGCGAACGGGGAGAGATTCGTCTTCATCACTGAAAATGATCACGGCCTTGCGAGATTTAGGGCGAAAGAATCCCGCATTCCATTTTACAATTTCTTCCATTTGCTTGGCATCGCCTTTGAGATGCTGGGCCGGATTCATAAAAGCCATGAAAGCGCGGGCGCCGGTTTCTGGATTGTAGGAGACGCAAGTAGGGTCACCTTTCGCGTCGGTTTGGGTGCAAATTTTTACGTTTTGCTTGAATTGCTCGGCGGCCGACTTGAGATGTTCTTTGCTGCTTTGGCGGTTAGCGCGGATGATTTTAGGATTTGTTTTATAGGCTAGGAGGGCCGCGGGACCGGGAAGAAGTGTGGCATTGAAATCGGTGTAAGGAGATTTTTCGGCACGCCCCGCTACCGCCATGGTGTTGCCCTGGAAGTAAGCCAATTCTTCACTTGTGAAGGGGTCGGCTTCAATTTTTTCTCGGGCGCCCAAAAAAGTTTCGGTGGAAATAACTCCAATTTGGTAGTCGAGTTTTTTCAGGTTGAACTGTTGAATAAAGCTGTCAAAGCCCTGGGCTAGCAAACGCTGTTTGCTTTCCATGGAAACCGAGTTATCCACGACAAACAAGATGTCGATTTGGTCGTCAAACTCCAGCTTAAGTGGCTGATATAATTGCTGATCTAAAACGTGAAGGGGCGGAGGGTCTCCGCAGGCTCCTAAGAGGGTCAAAAACAGCACTGATACCGCAATCTGAGATCTCATACAGCACCCCGATTAGGAGGTTCAAAGAGTTCCCCAACAAACGCACCAACAACTTCACTTCCCATTATCGAGAAAATGACGCAGCATGTCAAGAGGCTTGACTCAGCTAGGTCTCAAATCTAGCCCCAAAGCCTATGAAAGCATTGAGTATTTTCAAGGGTATTTTCCTCTGTTTTGGGTGCCTTATTTTTAGCCATGGGGCCCTAGCCTCAAGGGCTCGGACCATTGTTATGGGTTCAGGCGATCCCACCGGGAGGGCTTTGGCCCCCTGGGGAAATGAGGGCAGCTTTTATTACGATGATCTTTCGAATGCCTATGCCAATCCAGCGCTTATTATCGAAAATAGCTCTTCTGCTGTGGTGGAAAAATCCAACCTGCCGGGCACCACGGCTCAGGCCTCACTTTTCGCCCCTGTTTATGGAAAACATCACGCGGGACTTATTTTAAATCGGGTGGCCTCCCTTCCCGACCAAGGACCTAGTGCCGACAACCGCAATGGGGTGACTTATGTGACTTCCAATACCATGCGTCCGGCGGAATTGGCCTGGGCCTATCCCTTCTCTTCCTTCACCTTGGGTGCCAAGGTGGGTTACGCCGCTCGAAAGCAGCAGCGCGAAGGCAATAAAGAAGAGGACACCCAGCTCACCGTGGGCGCAAAAATCGGAAACCTCTATCCTGTGATTAAATCCAAACTTTATGGGAAATCTAAGTACGATGGCCGCGTCGCTCGGATCCTACATTTTGGATCGCACCTTAGATATAAGTTTGAGGCCTGGACCCTTTACGCCGGTGCCGACTGGAAACGTAAAAAACGAGATTCGGATATCTTGGACACTGACGACGCCTTTGGCGCCGGGATCAGCAAGAAAATTCCCATTAACGCCAAGACGGCAGTCTATGCCGGCGGTGGTGTGTGGCGGGCTACGACGGAACGCCACAACATCATTCCTCTCGACATCGCCGCCGAACACGAAATCGAAAAATGGCTCACGGTCCGAGGCGGTTTTACCTATCACCTCATCGATTATATGCGGGGCGAGTCGCTAACGACCGATCCTACTTCTGCACGAATCGGCGCCACTTTAAAATTTGCGCCGGTCGACTTTGATTTTGTGATTGGTTCCAATTCCAATCGAATTGGGGCCGCAAGTGCAACTCTTGAAACTTCCAACGATCCCAATACTCAAAACTTCGGGTTTAACGACGCACTGTTTACAGCGGCTAGCCTAACTGCCCGCTGGTAGGCTTTGTAAAGCCTTGTTATCTCTTTGGGGTTTGCAAATTTTTAGGAAGCTAGGTTATGCCACAGCTTTAGGAGGAAGCATGGGGCTAAGAATGCAAAAAGTCGGACTAGGGGCAGTGCTAGTCGCCTCTTTGGGTGCTGAGGCCTTGGCTGCGGCTCAATACAATATCTCTCGAAGTGATTTCACCCGTGGCACTTATCAAGGCTCCTTTATTTTAAAAAATGATCCAGAAACTTTTTCAAAGATTTTTGACTTCGAAAATCTTAACTTATCCCCCGATGTCTTCGGGGCGGAAACTCGTTACCGATTGTTTACGAGCACATTTCTTATTTCACGGCAGGGCCAGGAAAGCTCGGTCCTTATTCCAGACCTCCTCTATCCCGTGAAAGAAGGCACAGGCCCTGAAACTTACGGCTTACGACTCATACCCGTTTATAACGATGGAGATCCTAATTCTCCTCTCCCTCCTCCCGGAACCCAGCTTATCGACCAGTTCCTGCGCTCCATCATGTATGGAGAAGCTAAGAAAGAAGATCTCTCAAAACAAATTTACGCTGTGGTTCCCCACTCGAGTTCTTTTGAAAGTTACTACAGTGACTTTTGGAAAATGGCCCAGGTAAAAATCGAAACGGGCACGGGTCATGTCAGCTCTTACACGGGTCAGGGCAGCAATTCTCGCCGACAAATGCTCTATGGGGGAAGTTCCGATAATATTTTTACGCTGAGTCTCATCGGTGTCGACCAAGAAGCCGTGAATATGAACACCGCTCTGTGGACTCGCCTCTATTATGAAAACCCTGATCAGTATAATTTTGCCGAAAATTATAAATTTGATTGGGTTACCGGCGCGGACCTCCAGGAAACTTTAGCCTTTGCCAAGGGCTGGCTCAAAAGGGATTGGGTGCGCTCTGAGCTCAATGGCGAAATCATTCGACGTGCCCGAGCCCTTCATGTCGAAAAAGATTTGGGAGTTGACGAAAACACGTCTTATTATTCCATGCTCCAAAAACAAAAATTCTTAGGCCTCTATTGTTTTGAAGGCGTCACTAACGCCATGAATTTAGGGCTTAACGTCCCCCTTACCAAAGCTTATCTGAGTAGGATATTTGGTGAAGGCTTGGGACTTGAGATCTTTGCTTATGCCGATGCCCTATACCAAGAAATTCAGCGCATCGATGCGGCGGCTCATAACGCAACCGATGGTCAAGTGCCTGCCGATTTTCAGCCGGAATCACTTGAGAGTCCTCGAGTGGTTGCGGCTTTAAATAAAATGAAGCCTCTCTGGGAGCTACCTGGTGGGGTCAGCAATGCCGCTCAATATACTGCCACGAACCCTCTTTTTCCTCCGCGAGATCCCACCGGTGCTGTCACCGTGGGTAGCTCCAACCCCCGACGTGACCAAGAAATTACCGAGGTGGGCCGATCTCTAGCTTGGGTACCCGAAACAAGTTCCGAGATTTTGCGCGATCTAATTTATATCTATGCGCCCTTTCATAAAGTGGGCGCGGCACGTACTGCTGGATTAATTCTTTCCTTTAAAGCACAAATTGAGAATCGAACGGGAATTGATAAAGAAGTCATTAAGCAATGGGGCACCGATGTGGTGAAACTACTTTTCAAACATGAGGCCCAGTGGACACTGGCTAAGCTCCAGGCCGCAATGCCGGGAAATCCGGTGGCTTGGCGCCAAGCTTTTGAAAATTATAAGAGCATAACTCAAAGTGGTCTCAACCAAATGATCGACCAACTTAAACATAGTGACGGCATTCATCCAGGGGACGAAGAACTTCTGCAGCCCACGGAACACGGCCCCCCTCCCCTTACGCGCGATGAACTTCAGGCACTTCGCGACTACCGCAAGCTTCGAAATACGGCCGCAGCCCAAGAGGCGCAGGCTATTGTGAACGGCGGAATCGTAAACACAATCTCGGATGTCTTTAGCGAAACTGCCATAGACTACACGAGTAACGGCGATGAAGCTTTTTCTAGATTTTACACTGAGGCCCAAGTTCTGCTGGCGCAAATTAATGCCATCCCTGTGCGAGAACCCAATATAATAAGCCAAGCCCTGAGCGGCGAAAAATATGTGAAGTATAATAACCGCCCCGGTTTGGCCATGGCCATTTCCCACGGAATCCACCCCACCAATCCTAATGTGAAATTCCAGGTTGTCGCCACTGTGATCAATGGAAAACATGTGGAGAAGCAGCTGCCCATCCCGGTGGATGAGCATGCGCAGGCCCTAGGCCGCTTTTTTAGCGGGCTCAGTCTCTCGAACCGCCACTAGCTCTCGGTAAAGACTCCCCTCTTCTCCAAAATAACTTCGCGTGAGCTGAGCTCCCTGCGCATATTCGGGAAACTGCATCAAAAAACTGTGAAACTTTTCTAGGTTGTAGTGGGGTACCGAAGGAAACAAGTGATGCTCCAAATGATAGTTAACCGAATGGGGAGCAAAAGCCATGGCTGCCCAGAATTGGCTCTTTATAGTTCGAGACTGATTGAGCGGAACTTTATTTTCTAAGCCAAAGTGTTCAGCAATACTGCGAATTTTCATAAAAACTGGAAGAAGGGTGAAATAAGGCACAATCCAATAGAGAAGCACCATCTTCCATGTTCCGCTTAGGAGAATGAGCGAAGAAGCCCCGATTAAATGCAGAAGTCTGGGAAGTGGAGGCCCCAAAAGCACCCGACCCATCATATACATTTCGAAAAAGCCCAAGCCCTTAATATAGGCCGAGAATCTTTTTACAAGTACTTTGGGAGTAGTGGGAAAGATCCATTGTTCTTGTCCAAGCTTTCGACTCCAATCCGGATCTCGGTCACTATTGAGGTAGCGGTGATGCGCCGAGTGATTGGCTCGGTAGGCGGTCATACTGATAAAGAGGGGATAGGCTGTAAATATTTCACACACAAAGTCATTCCACGCTCTGTTCTTTAGCAATCGATAATGAGTGCCCTCATGCATCAATACAAACAGGGCATGTTGACGGCCCGCTATGAAAAAAATGGCAAAGGCTTTGGTTATGATGAGGTCTGACTTCTGCGCCGCGTAGGCACAAGCAAAGATTATCGCCCAGTCCCCAGCGAGGCTGAGCAGTCCTCGAAGCTGACGGATTTGTGACAGCTCTCGAAGTTTAAGGGTCGCACGATTCTTTAGTGAGGCTGGTAGGCCATATGCGGATTCCTGCTCAAAAGCGGCGGCTTTATCGGAACGCTCGTTCATGTCCCTCTTATCGGAACTCTATAAAAATTATTTAGATACTTATTTAGAATAATAAATAACTAGAGGGGTCGGGCCTTAAGAGTCGATACAAAGCCAACAATAGTTTTATCGTCATTATAAAGAGGGGAAAAATACCGGTGCTCAATTAAAAATTGAGCCTTTTCGGGTGTCATCACTTCTTCGAGTGTGTGCAGAGGGATGTCGGCCACTACGGTACTTCCTTTGCCATCGTTGCTTAGAAGTTTCTGCACCTGGTCCAGCATGGTCATTGTGATGGCGTGTGGACGCTGAAAGAGCTCTGTGAGTTGGTAGGATAGAACCTGATCCAAAGAATAGTTGCATAGCTCCAAAAACTTGAAATTACGGAAAACTTGCATCAATTCACAATCATAGATTTCTAAAACATCCTCCTCCTCGATTTTGTCAAAGAGGTCGGAGCAGGGAGTCAGTCCGAGCTTTGAAATCATTCGCCACAAAAGCCTGGAGCCCTGCACCAGGGGAATCTCATTACGTATAGCATCTGCACAAACGTCATAAAACTGCTTGAAATTTTCGTAGGTTTTTTGCTGCCTCAAAAGGGGAGCCTGTGCGAATACCGTGTGTAGGGGGCGAGATTCGGAGAAGGTTTTCACTGGCATGCCCTCAAGTTGGGCGCGCTGTGCGAACTCCCTGAGAAGGGCTTCGAGTCGGGAACTATAGGAGAGCTTTTCAATTTCTGGTTTGATATAAAGTTCTTCCAAGGTACGCATAGGCGAGAGATTTAACAAAGCGCATCCGAGCTTTGCAAGAATAATCCTCAACCTTCTTTGTAAACAGCCGATATTTACATCAGAGGTAGCGATGAGCCATGTAACCGAGAATGATTTTACCTATCTTGTGTGCCCAGGGGACCCCAGCCATCTAGCGGCTGAGAGAGTAGAAATCTACGATAAAATCTACGATTTTTGGAATCAATTTTGGGCTCGCTTTTACAACGACGCCCATAGTTCGGAAAAGTTAAAAGCCGAGGACTTTATTCGAAGCCACTTTGTAACGGCCGTTTTCAAGGGCGGCGAAATCTGTGGGATACTCTTGCTAAGTAAATTCGAGCTTTCAAGCCGAGCCACTTGGGGACATTCATATATCCATAAATTTCCGGAAGAAGTTTTGAGAGGAATCCAACAAGAAGGGGTGAATTCCTTACTTTCTATGGAGTTCTTGGCCGTGGCTCCCGCCTACCGAAAGTCCGTGGGCGGGGTTTCGGTAGCAGAGATTCTGGTGGGTTGCGGCTGCCGACTCGTGGAGATCTCGGGGGTCCAGGCTTCCTTTGCCAACGCCCGGGTGGATGTAAAAGTTCCCGAGATAACAAGTCACTATGGTTTTAAGACCCGGGGCGATAAATATTTGCGTCACAATTTTGAGGTTAGCGTGATCTATTGTCCGCGGTCCGAGCTCAAGGAGCACGAGTCGCCTGTGATGAAAGCCATGGTTGAGAAGTGTTGGCAGGAGCGTCGGGATTATACCGAATATGCCAAAGTGACCCCAATTTTTTACAAGAAAGCTGCCTAAGGAGAACTATGACATACTCGGAATTTAAAAAAGCCGCACAAAAGTTACTGGTCGCACACAACCAAGTAGTCGCTGCCTTTCCGTGGGAAGAGGCTCGAGCCTATGCGGATTGGTTAGCCCAAACCTATTACTATGTTTCGTACTCCACTCGTTTGCTTGCGGCTTCGGCAGCCCGCCTCAAACTGGAAGACGATAGGCTGCACCTAAGGATGTTAGAGCATATGGGCGAAGAAAAAAGTCACCAAAAGCTAGCCTCCACTGACATGCAAAAGCTGGGATATAAATTGGAAGATTTTTCAGAATTGCCGGAAACCCAGGCCTTCTATCAGACTCAATTCTACTGGATAGAGCATCAGAACCCCAAGGCCTTGATGGGCTATATTTTATCCCTCGAAGTGATGGCCGTGACTGAGGCCCCAGCCGCTCTGGTTAAGATTCATGCGACCCATCCCCCGGGCTCCGACGGATTTTGGCGAGTTCACGGAGAAGAAGATATTGAGCACGTTCAGAAACTTTATAAACAACTCGAAAGCTTTAGTTCAGAGGAGTTGGACTATGTTCATAGTAGCCTCGTACAAAGTTGCCGTCTTTACCAAGGTATGCTGAGTCACATCGTTGAGCGCTCGGCCCGAAATAAAAAGGGGAAGCTAGCGGCTTAATATCAGGATTCGAGCTTTTCGAAAGTCTGGATTGCGGGACTTTTTTTCTGTGATCTTGGGTCGAGATATCAATTCTCACAGATTTGGCAGAACTTCTTGAAAAACATTTATGGCTCAGTCCTTGCACTCTTAGGTAGTGTGCCATCTAAAATGGACCTCGCTCGGCTATCCTTAGCCGCCTACTCCAATGATAAAAGCGTGGTGGTACGGCGCTTCGATTCCAAAACAAAAAGTCACCATTGGCTTCGCTGGACCCGTGCCAATCGTTGGAGCACGCGTGTGGGATTTTCTGCCGATCTTTATGAAAATTCACTAGGGGAACGAGTTTTGGCTTTTCGAGGAACTGAAGATCTTTGGGACGCCTTAGTGGACGATGCCACTCTCGCCCTGGGATACTTTCCTCCACAGGGAGTATCCGCCACCTTACTAGCCCAAGAAGTCGCGGCTAGTGTGGCACGTAGCACCTGGCTCACGGGACACTCCTTAGGCGGGGCCCTGGCAATTTTAGCGGCAGGTCGGACTTCACTTCAAGCGGTCACCTTCAATGCGCCAGGAGTTGTTCAGGCCTGCCTTCTTTCGAATGTGCTCATTCCTCGTTCCATCAAAAAATTTCTTTCTAATGTCGCCCTTTGCTTTAGGAACGCGCGCGTACGAAATTTTGGAATTAGTGGGGATGTGGTTTACAATTTTCGCCCCCAGGTCAATGGTCGAGAGCCGGATATCTCGGCTAAAGCTTGTGGATTTCATGAGGTGATCTGTCGGCATTCTATTGCTACAGTAGTCAAAGGCTTGGAATCTGATCCTAAAAGCTATGAGCCTATGGAGTTTTAATGAAAGTACTATATGGACTAAGCCTCTTAATATTGGGGGGCTGTTTGCAGCGGGAAATCCATTCAAAAATAGGCCCCTTTTCCTGCAGGGACAAAGAACTTTTCATTGAGCACCGCTACCAACGAAACATTTTAGAGGGCGTCATGACCCAAGAGCGCTTTGATTTTTATCTAGGCACCTCGATCATCGCATCTGCGACAGAGGAGAACATTCACATGGGTCCCGAGAAAATATCTCAGACCTACACACTGAATTTCGCGGGACTAGAGCAAAGCCATCCTGACATTGCCCGACCCTTTCACCGACATTCGGATATTGTCGTGCAAACTGCGAATGAGAATGCGATATGGCTGGCCAGCTGCCTCAATGAAAACGCTAAGAATTTTTATGAAAATATTTTGGCGGAGGGTGTTAAAAAGTCGGGCCCCAGTTTTATCGGAACTCGCTTTAACCGAGTGATCGTAACCAAATAGTTTAGGCGTCTAGCTCAAGTCTTGCTAAACTGTGCTCATGAACGAAAATCTCCAGAATCACATTACTGTTAACACCCTACCCTCCAACCAATACAAAGCTTGGCTTCGTACCGGGCATAAAATTCTTTTCGAAAATTACGGCTTAATTTTAGGCAGCACTATTTTTTATTTAGCCGTGGGTATCATGGGAAATGCGGGTGGAGGCTTTGGGCAACTTTTAGGTCTAATTTGCCAAATGCTCATTCTGCCCGGGCAAATGCTTCTTATTTCAGACTTGGTGCACAAGCGAGAAACTTCATTTTCAAGAATATTTGCGGTCTTTAATGAAAAGTCTCTACTGGGAAAAATTTACCCCTACTACATTGTTTTGGCGCTGCTCTTTGCTTTGGTCTTTGGAGTCGCCTTTGTCGTGGCGCTCATTCCAATTTCTTTGGTGATTAAGGCCATTTTTGCAGTGATCTTTGCGATAGGGCTCGCCATCACCATGCCCGCCGTTGTTTTTATCATGCCTCTGATGCTGTTTAAAAATCTTAGAGCGGAGGCGGCACTCAAAAATAGTTTTCGGGGATTTTGGGCAAATTTAGGGCCCTTGGTGATCTATGGCTTCGTGTTGTTACTGATTTCTTTTCTTTCTGTTCTCTTGCTGGCCCTACCCTTTATCCTGTGGACCCTGCCGTACTTCTTTGTCTCAAGTTATGTGATTTACTTTACGATATTTGAGACGGGGGAATTGGTTGCGGAGCGCGGAGCGTTATCTGTCAACAGAAGCCCGTAAAACTTTTGTCCCCGGAATAGCGGCAAAGTCATTGTCGAGCGTTAGCAAAGTTTCTCTCAACACAGCGGCGTGAGCCAGGACAAGACTATCGGCCATCGCCAAGTCATGTTTGAGCGACAAGTCAGCGCCTGCAAGTGCAATTTCCGAATTGAGATCGAGGCAAGGTGTGGACTGCAACGAGGCTATCGCTTCTATAGCTTCGTGCTCTGGAAGCTTCATTCTTAATTTTTTATAGCATTCATAGTAGCAAAGGCTGGGAATAAAAATCTTTTTGCCCTTCATTTCTTTTAGGCATTCATTTTTGAGAGGTCCTGAAAAAAACACTTCAAGCCATACGGAGCTGTCTACCACCATATTTAAATTTTTCGATCTTTCTTTTCTCGAATATTTTTAAGGTCTGAAGAAGAAAATTTCTTGGCCAAGGAATCGGCGATTTCTTCGATCGACTTTATGGGGACAATGTAAATGATACCGCCCTTATGTAGGACGCTGACCTGCATCCCTGGTTTTATCCCAGCCGATTTACGAACTTCTTCGGGGATGACGACTTGATACTTGGGAGAGACTTTTACGCTCATGAATTAAGGTTAAACGAGTTGTGTATCGATGTCAATATCGTTCAACTTGGGGTCAAAAATTCAACGGCGCGAATTGCTTGGGTCTGTGCGAGTATCTAGTATTGGGATACTCCAAACGGACTCTAGGTTTAATGTTGTTTTTAACAGGGCATAGCCTCTGCGCCGGAGGCTTTGCGCGCCGCCTTGATCGAAGTGTAGAAATTTGCGTTAGAGCCCTTGAATCCTTCGCGGGCTTTCATCCAGACATTGAAAAATCCCGAATAACACTTTCTCTACTTCTGAGGGGGGAGAATATGGCGACCCCTTCCCTCTACAACCACCTCTTGGCTTTGCCAGAATTTAGAAAGTTCCTTAAAGGACAGCCTCGAGTGGGTGGAAAAATACTGAAGAGTAAAGAAAGGCTTATCGACGAATTTACTAGTTATTTTATTAGCAGAGTTGAGTCTGAAAAATCATCCAAGAGTGAGGCTGAGCTTCACAGGGCACTTAGTGCCATCGGGATTAGCATAAAGGGGGGAACTCCCCTCACCGCTTTGATGTCGACTAGCAAAGCCAATTTAAATCGCTATGCGTATATAGTAGATGCTTCCAAGCGATCAGATGTTGAAATTAGTACAGCAGTAGAAAATGTATCTTTGGACTTTCAGCACAACTCAACAACTTTTTTCCGGGATATTGGCGATGATCGAATCCCGCTACTAAGCTCAAGAATTGCAAATGAGTGGGGATTTCCATCCGGGGAAAATACGAAATCTTCAACGACGGCCTCGTTGGTGCACTCCGATGGCCATGTTCACCTTAAAGTTCTGTTGAATGCAGCGGACCTTACCGATCCTAGTCAAAAGCGCTATGGCAACTCCTATCACAGCTACCGCCTTGATCGGGCTTCGCCATCCCTAGTTTGGGTATCACCCCATATGATGGATACCCAGGATTGGAATTTGCATCTGAGTAGACTGGAGAAGCTGGGTGTCATCAACGAAGAGGAGTCCCTTACTCAACATCTGGGCAAATATGTTTTTACGCCAGACGATTTTAGAGAAATCATTAAGGCGCAGCTAAAAGTCTATTTTAGCTCCCTTCAAGAACTCAACCCTGAAACTTTCAAGGTCGAGTTTGCACAGTTTCAATCTGGAATTTATGAGAGATCCGATTTACGGCGGTGGATATTTGATCCGTTAAAAATTCCCGAAACTTGGGAAGCTAAGATTCCCCACAGCGTTCCTATGACAGAGCTGCGCAGGGCTTCAAGAGTGGAACCGTAAGGCCTTTACAATTTTTCGACTATTTCAAGCCGCGCTCCCAAAGAAAAAATTCACTAAACTTGGGGGTTGTGACGCCCAATCAACTAGGGTCTTTCTGGACCCGCCAATCCCGTTCACGAGCTGGAGCTAGAGGCGGCCAATCCTGTACCTTGAGACCTTTGGTATACGACTCAAAGGGAGTGCTATCTATTTTGAAAATATCTTCTTCCTGTAGACCTAGGTACTTGCTCAATATCTTTGGGGAGCAGACCTTTTGAAGTGTAGGCAAATGGGCCTGTAGTTTGCTGGCTTCATGCCGAAGAGTCTCCCCGAGGTTCCGAGGTAAATATGAATTGTGGGTTCTAAGCATTTTTACAATCTTTTTCATACTCCCATACTGCTTTTTGATTTGGTCTGAATAATACGTTACCGCATCGGCCTCAGTGGCTGCGATCATTTTTCCAGAAGGATCGACTTTGTAAAATAAGTACCGACCCTTATTATCGTCTTTCACGTAGCCGTAGCTTTTAGATTCAACTGGCAAACTTACAAAATCTTTGTCGAAAAGGACTTTCATCATATGGACACACTCCATATCTGGAGTGGCATTAAAGCTAGGAACCCCGCCGACCTCTCCAGGCAAATCCTCGAAGTGCACCGCAGAGGATGAATCTGCTTTTTGCTTTGCAAAGATTTCCTGAGAAAGACCAAAAATTAGGATCAATGCGGCCAGGTAGCTCATTTTAACCATGAGTACAATTTTAACGTGGCCTTGTTTCCAAACAAAAGAGTTGATGACGCAAAAAGCGTCAAAAATTTAGGTTCCTCTAAGCTTTCTTATTTTCGCCTAAATTCCATATTTTTTCGGCCCGACTCCCTAAAATCCAAAAGCTGATTCCTAACAACGCAAAAATAAGGGCCTTATGGAAAGAATCCCAAAAATATTCAAAAAATCGAGTGTAGAGATTAATCAGTAAAAAGGTAATGCCAAAGCCTTTGGTCATTCCGTTATCAAACTTAAGCCCGTGAAAAATGGCTCCCGCAGATGCCAATCCGAACAACAATGACCAATGCAAAAGTTCGATTTGCTTCACTTGATTCCAGGAGCTCACATCGCCGTAGTTACCAAATATCGACATCATCCAAAGGGCGATAAACAAATACAGTAAGCCCATGGCTAGGGTGGAGCGAAAGAACGGCTCAAAGTAATTCTTTTTCTCCATTGAGAGGGCTACAGCGGTGAGGACTCCTCCAAACAGCACAAATCGAAGCGGATAATTCATGCCGAGGTAATAAGCCCCCCACCCTGATGCGTATCCGGTTTCAGTGCCCATCCAACTGCCAAATGAAATTAGGGCAAACAACCAAATGAGATTGGATTTAAAGGAGTAGCCCAGAACTCCGTAAATAAAAAACGATAAGAGTAAAAGCAAGGAATAGTGGCCGCTTCCCGCGTCGAAAGCTCGACCCAATTGATAAATGGCTCCTGCGGTACTGAGCACTCCTAAAAATAATACCGCTTCGTTGCTAAAGACTTTATGGGGATAGGTCGCTCGTCGTCGAAATCCAAACCAGAATATGAGTCCCGACAATACTGAGAGTCCAAAAAACTTTACAATGTAGGGCGCATTGAAAATGGAGTCTAAGAGCGCGACCAATACTTTATCCACAAGAGCGGCTCCGACCGAGGTGACAATGCAAATGAGAGCAATCCAAAATGAGTATTTGGCTAGTCGTTTCCAATCAAAGGCTACGACTTCAATGTCTTGGTAAAGAGCGTTGGAGCTTTTCTCATCCAGCAGTCCGCTTTGCTGCCAATCTTCGATCGCCCTTCTTAGGACGCTCGCGTGATTTCGATTTACTTTCATTTTCTTAAGTATTGGCTTGAATTTTACATTGGTCAATTTTGGGTGGGTGACGTGTGCAGCAAGTTACCTGACGCCTTTTTATAACACTTGTGCTGAAGCAAATTCTTTTCTGTATGAATTTTGCTGTTCCGCAAAATCCTTTTTAATTTCTTCCTTAGTTTTTGTTGCATTTAGTTTAAATACATAAAACCTCATCTCTACCATTGGAGGGTCCGTGTTACCCAAATAGCTCCGAACAAATATCCATTCGTAACCTTTTATGGGAAAAGGCAAGCGATATAAATTTTCTGGAATGCTTCCCTCAGCTAAAACTAAAAACGATTCCTTGCCATGAAAGGCTAAATGAAGACAGACGATAGCCTCTTCCCGACTTAAAGCTATATTAAAGCCGGAGATCTCACGTCCCCCGGTATAACCATCTGGACTCCCTTCATCCTCAATTTTTGCCTCGCCAATTTTTCTATCCTTAGCCTCGTACTTGCCCAATCTTCTTGTCATGGGCTCAATGACCGGTGTTAACGGCTTGAATCCGGGAATCTTAATCGGGGAACCATCATGCGAATAAGGCCCTAAATCTAGAGGAGCTTCCTTGCCGGCGAACCAGGCACTAACGGGATCTAAATCAGTCGGGCAAGTGTTGTTGTTAAGCCCTATAGAAAATGCGTTATTATGAAAAGCAAAGAAGGTCCCCAATATTAGCCAGATATTTTTAATGTTAGTGTAATTTCTTGCCATGCCCAAGCCGTAGCACAGGCCCTCAAATTCAGCTGCAAAATTTAAAGACGAGGCCCATCCGATCAAGAGAAGGGCTATTCGACTGGTCTCTGAATGGAGCTCGGAAAGGCAGAATGAGCTTGAAACGGCTTGGCACGCGGTATTTTTGCGACATTTCACAAAATCTTGACTGTCGCGAAAGAAACTCCGAAATCAGACCCATGCTGAGGTTTGTCTCAAAGGCTTTTTTCAATTTGATTTCAGCACTTGCTTTCGGTTCAAATTCTAATCTTGAATTAGTGCTTTCGTCAGCCAGCCCTCCGTCCTGCGCAGACCTGTTAGTGATCGAGCCCCCTAAAATCGACCTTAACTTGGAATTGAAGAAACCTAGGTATTTGACTCGCTCATATACCGTTAAAAAAGCAGAAATAAACTTCAGAAAGGCAATGGAACCATGGTTGAACTGGGATTCCAGGAAGCCTGGGGTCGGAAGCTTTGGAATCGACGAAAACCCCGACTATGTTTTTGTTCAAGGCCTGAAAAGTCACGGAAGTGATGCGGCTCATGCCATTGCTATCGTAAAAAAAGATACGGGAAAAACTCTACATCTAAGACTCAGGAATGACACTGAATATTCGAGCACTGTTTTTTTGGGCGAGAGGGACGGCAGGCTATTTTTTTCGAATACAAAATCCGGTGTTTTTTACTCTGATTTAAATCAACCAAATTTTACAGTCTTAGGTCATCCCGTTACGACCCAAGTAGCTTCCGTTTTGCAATCAGGCTTTGACAACGCGACAGGTCCTATCAGTCCTTACTCGATTCCCGCAAAGTTAGAGACAAATAAAGTGCCTTCTCAGATTGAGGGACCAAATTTCAACGACACAAATGTGATAGCTGCCTCGATACCCTCTGGTAACACCGGTTTTGTTCTGAAAAGGACAGATACGGGTCAAGGCACAACTCGCGTTTCGACTTTTCAACTCGTCAAATACCAATGGCATGAAACGGGAAATATCATCGAGTCGGAAATTTCAAAATTTGATACATCTGTACTCACAAGACATCCGTGGAAAGCCCCTGTTAAACTCCAAGCCATCGGCCCAAAGCTCTATTTCGTAACCGAGTTTGAGTTAAATAAAAGTTTGATGTCGTTTGACCTCGGAAAAGCAAACGAAGTTCCGAAAATTGAAATCCCGGGAGTCATGCGAGATCCGATACAATTCTCTCACAAAGGTACTCCCTATCTGTTGGTGGAAGGTACGGACGATCACTTGTCCATATGGAATCCTATGACCGGCATAACAGGGGCCACCACGCAGATTCCAAACCTCAACCAGGCGATGGGATATTCCTTTTCAGGTGATGGTTTATTGAGAATAGTCTTTCATGGGGATGCGAAGGTCATTGATCTCAAGGATTTTTTCACCTCCGCGAAGGACTTCCGTCATCCCATAAAGTAGACGACACACTGCCAATAACCGTACAATCCGCGCTCCCTATAGCTGAGTGACCTGAAGTTCACCAAAAAAAATCTGGTGCTCGCGGCCGGAATCGAACCGGCACGCCAGTTTCCCGGCACAGGATTTTAAGTCCTGCTCGGTTTGTTGTGGGGGAATTGGAATTATTAGGTATTCCAGATCAAATTCTGGCGAGATGGCCCCGTTTAGGCCCCACGCCAAATGGCATCAGTAGAATTAGACTAGGCAATCCGTCTCCAAGCGCTAAGCGTCAATCCTGGATTCTTTGGCCTTCTAGCAATGCTCGTAGTACGATTTTCTTATGTTTATCGGAGTTCAAAATGCCAAAAATTTCTGAATTTTTTGGTATTACGATTCTTATGTATTGGATTGATACGCAAAAACATAAGAAGCCTCATTTTCATGTGCGCTATTCCGGTAAAGAAGCCGTTTGATCTCTCGGGAACTTGTATGGAGGGTGATCTGGGAAACCGCGCCAGTCGACTGGTCTCTGAATGGTGCGCAGAAAGACAGGACGAACTTAAAAGAGCTTGGCAATTGGCCAACGAAGGAAAGGAAATTCCATGGATTCTCCCAATCCAGTAATTTTGAAAGTCTCAATACCGGCCTATAAAAAAGTGATGATAGAAACCTCAGATGGCATGCGGTATTTTTGCGATTTGAAATCATTTGAAAGTGTTTATTGTTTTCCAAAAGATGAACTTCAATGGAGCAAGGTCAGCCCAGATAGTTATGGGCTTGGACTTGTTTGGGAAAGTCGCTTTGAAGTGCATGTGAGCCAAATTGTTGCGCTGGCTGAGAGGAAAGAAAAAATTCAGAAATCTGCTTAGCTCTGCGGATTTTGTATGGAGTTGGCGAAATTGCTTATCGCAGGGGCTCTGGGGCCACAGTCAATTCCGTCTGTTCCATCATTTCAAGCAAGGATTTTTTTTTAGGGCCCTTGGGGTATCTTGGATTCTCAACAGTGGTACGCACAACGGCAGTTAGTGTTGGAGATGTTCTATTATTCGAATAATCCAGTAGGAAATCAAGGTGTATCCATTTTAAGAAATCGGGATCTACGGGAATATTTTTTGTATTCATCGGAAAGTCGATTTTCATCCCACCCCTAGGAATCATCGGGAGAGCGTCGGAATCTGTCATATGAAGCAAATATTCTCGAGTGACTTCCTGGGGTTCTTTAATAGGATAGTGAATAAATTTATAGGGAAGCCGCTGAGACAAAGAAAAATAGGCCCAGCGAGGACCGTTTTCTGAATGTTCCAGAACTTTTTTGGCATCTTCAAGATGGGTACCCATAGCTTTGGAAGAATATTTTAATCGAGGAAGCGGGTTGATAAGCGTACTCGTGAAAAAACTCATCAACAATCCGGAAATATTTTCAAGAGGAGCGGTTGTAATATTGAGGTCGGGTCCAGCTAAACATATGCCGGCGCCGAGCAAAAAAAATGCAGAAGCGCATCCTAAGGGTAACTGCATTTTCTTATGCTTTTCGATTTCTGATTTGTCGGCCCAAAACTTAGCCTCAAGCTCAAGATCTCGGTAGAAGTCTTCAATTTTTGACGCGGAACTAAGGTGAACAATAAATAGTTTCGGATCGTCTTGAGCTTCCGGTGAAGATTTTGAATCATCGAGTTCGATTCCACGGATACGCTGCCTAAGTGTTCGCCACGCCTTTGCTCCACCGATTTTTTCTGACGAAGTTGTAATTGGGGTCAAGCTGCCAAGATGCTCCTGGTCTTCCGTGCTCGTTAGCCGGAATTGTCGGAGATGCTGAATGGCTATAGGCAATTGAGAAGATTCCAAGTCTACGAATGCTCCTCGTTTATTCATTTCTGTAAAAGCCGTTATGCAAATATGGCTTTTAAGCATATTTGAAACATCGGCAGCTTCAATTGTGCCGCATAACAGCACGAAGAGAGATGGCCAACACTTCCTAGGCATCTTACTTTATCGGCTTGGGAGCCCATTTTCTTTATCGAAATTCAAGACACTAAAAATGAGTATATTTGGGTGGGTGACTACTGGAAAAAGTTCACTGACGCCTTTTCACCTTTTCAAAACTGGTGCTCGCGGCCGGAATCGAACCGGCACGCCAGTTTCCCGGCACAGGATTTTAAGTCCTGTGTGTCTACCGATTCCACCACGCGAGCACTGCCTAACGGCTGCGGAGTTAAACGTAGTCGCTTGGGAATTGCAAACCCTAATCTTAAATTCTTAGAGGGGCCTAGGGCCGTCAAATCTCTGGCTTAAGTTTTGCTCCCAGGGATTCGAAAAGACTTTATGAGGGACTTGTCTTCTTATCTAGGCACCTTTTTCTTTGGCTTCGCCATCACGGCCTGTTCCACCATGCCCGAGTGGATGGCTCATATTGCGGGTGTGACCCCTGATTCGCAAAATCCTGAACTACAGTCGCAGTTGCAGCGCCGAACGGCTGTGGAAGACCCTCGGCTTAATAGCTATCTTGCGCAGGCCCAGGCTCGGTGGCCCTGGGCTCAGGGCTCCCAGCTGCGTCGTCGGGCCCAAATCCTTGCTCGGGGCCCTAGTGCGGAAGATCTCGCACGTTTAGATGCTGAGGCTCATCCTAAAATTGAACTGGAGATTCTCTCCCGAAGTCAGGATTTGCGGATCAGTGCACTTCCGGAATTGTATCGATAGGTAGGCCCGGTGAGGCTTGGTCTAGGCGATATTGGTCGAGTCCATCAGCCACTTTAGCAGTAATCACATTGCTCAAACGAGCCTTAAGATTCGTCGCAAGGATGGCCGCAATGGTTTTATTGAGAATAAAGTCGGCACCCTCGCCCAGGACTCGACGCAAATCAAAAAGCTTAGCGAAAAGGCTCGATCCCATATTTAATTTGATATTGAGTCCATCAATCACAAATTTATCCAGAATCACTTGAGGGTGATCCACGTTGGGTATGGCTTTTATTCTCACAATAGTCGTCAAGCGATCTACGCTGACGCGGGTGTCGCCACCGGTCCAAGCGCAAAATGACCAGGCCTGCTTAGAGTAGCTGCGCAATTCCAAAAAGGAGGGCTTAAAGCTGAGAAATATTTTTACTTCCTGAGTGCTAGGATCGGCTGAGCTACTGAATTGATCTACCGGAGCCTTCCAATCGCTAAAACGAGTGCGTTCCTGATCGCAAAACATAAAGCGGCCGTCGTTGATATTGGCCCCTTCTTGACCCGCATAAACAACAGGATTTACCACCGATTCTTCCACGCGTTGTCGAAAGCGATCCAGCTCTGCGCTGTCGTCTTCCTGTGCGTAAACTGATACGGAGGTCCCTAATAACAATAAACCTAAGAGTTTTTTCCCCATTTGACTCCTCTTTCCCTGGACTGGAAATAGGAGAGGCCGCGGGGCCCTGTCAAACCCCGAGACTCTTAATTGTGCTTAAGAGTCTTATAATTCACCCCAATTTTGACCCAATGAAGCATTCACTTTTAAAGGGACCCGAAATTCAGGAACGCCTAAGTTCTTTAGTAGTTTTCGATCTTCCATAATCTCGACGGCAAATTTTTGAAGGCGTTCCCCTTCCTCATCAGGGACTTCAAATAAAAGTTCGTCATGGACCTGAAGCACCAATCGCCCCTGAAATTTTTCTTTTTTCATAGCCACAAAAACATCCACCATGGCTTTTTTCATGAGGTCTGCGGCTAGGCCCTGTAGCGGGCTGTTGATAGCCATGCGCTCGGAAAGTTGGCGAAGCGTGGGGTTTTTGCTTTGGATATCTCGCAGGGGCCGTCGTCGTCCCGTGAGCGTGCGGACTTCTAGGAACTTTTTGGCCTCTGCAATGGTGTCGTCCATGTAGTTTCGAATTCGAGAATAGGTTTTAAAATATTGGTCGATAAAGTTTTGGGCCTGGTGTTTAGGGATGCCCAATGTTTTGGAGAGGCCAAAGGCACTTTGGCCGTAGATGATACCAAAGTTAATTGTTTTTGCCGTGCGCCTATCTTCATCATTCACCTCGGATTCCTTTTTACCTAGCATCAATGCCGCTGTTCTCTTGTGAATGTCGGCATCCTCACGGAAGGCTTTGATAAGTTCCTCGTCTTGCGAGACGTGGGCTAAGAGGCGAAGTTCAATTTGGGAATAATCTATAGAGAGAAGTTTAAATCCTGGTTGCGCAATAAAGGACTCCCGAATTTTTCGACCTCGCTCAGTACGAATGGGAATATTTTGCAAATTAGGTCGAGAAGAAGACAGCCTTCCTGTGGCCGCAATCGTTTGTGAGAAGTCGGTGTGCAGGCGAAGGCTTTTGGGGTCGACCAGCAAGGGAAAGGCGTCAACATAGGTGGAAAGTAGTTTGGAGAGCTCACGAATCTCAACGAGTGCTGAGGGGAAGGGATGAAGGTGCGAGAGCTCTTCTAAAACCCCCATGTCCGTGGAAGGGCCGGTTTTACCCTTTTTAATGATGGGCAGTTTTAAGGCCTCAAATAAAATTTCGGCGACTTGCTTGGGCGAGCCGAGGTTTAAGTCTGGAGAGGGATTTAGGCCCGAGGCTTTGAGCAATTCTCGAGCCTGCCGTTCCTTGTCGCGAAGTTCTTCCTGCAATTCCCACGATAAGACTTTGAGACGTTTGAGGTCGAGTCCCACTCCGTTCTCTTCCATTTCAAAGAGAACGTTTACCAGAGGAGCATCTATCTCTTCATAAACTTTCTGAGTCTGAGTGCTGTCGAGCTCGGCCCTCAGCTTAGAGTAGAGCTCAAAGGTGACCAGAGCATCTTCAGCCGAATAGCGAATGGCGTCTTCTACGGAAACCTCTGAAAAATTCGATCCCTTGGCAACAAGGCTGCTAAAGGCCACGGGTTCGTAGTCTAAGAATTTTTTACTTAAGGCATCCATCCCATGGGCTTGGGTGGGATCGCACACAAAACTTTGAACCATGGTGTCTTCAATCACGATGCCTTCAGGCAAGCGATATCCTTCCGCACAAAGAACATGAAGGTCAAACTTGGCATTCTGAAAAACGACTTTAAAGCCTGAGGGGCGTGAGCTTAAAAACTTAGCCAAGACTTCTAAGACCTCTTTGACATCTAAATTTTTGGCAGCCACATGCCTAAGAGGGATATAGAAGCCCTTGCCTTCGCCAAAAGAAAAGCTGACACCCACTAGATTTCCCTCCTGTCGAGATTCAAGGCTCAGAGTTTCCGTGTCGAGAGCCATTCGGCTTTGATGGGCCGCTGCTTGTAAAGTATCTCGCAGCTCCGAGAGGCTAGAAATTCCATGGAAGTCTCCCAGCTGACGTTGGGGGAGACTTCGGGGGGCTTCTGTGACCTCCATAGGGCGATTGTGGACCGTGCCCATTTCTTGAGGGGAATCAGCCATGGCCACAAACTTATTAAAACCCAAGTGCTTGGCCCAGGCTTTGAACTCCTCTTTCAAAAATGCTCGACGTACAAAATCTTGGGGGACGACTTCAATAGGCACGTTGTCATGCAAGGTCACTAGCTTTTTGGAAATCTCAATGAGAGGAATATTGTTGGCAATCGACTCAAGTTTTTTACCTTTGAGAGGATCCCCTTTAGGGGCCTCGGCTCTGGCCGCAAAACGCTCTTGGGCGGTTTTCAAAACATTTTCTAGAGATCCAAAGTGCGAAATCAATTCTGCCGACCCTTTGGGTCCGATGCCAGGTGCTCCCGGGATATTATCAACGGAGTCTCCGCATAGGCTCTGCACATCCCGTATGAGGGCCGGCGGGACGCCAAATTTTTCTTTAGCCTCATCAAAGTTCGACCATTTTTTTCGAAAGGTGTCTAAGCACCAAACATTCTCTCCCACGAGTTGCAAAAGATCTTTGTCGGCCGTGACAATGGCAAAGGCCTGGTTGGGAAAGCGTCGCACTAAGGTAGCTAATATGTCGTCGGCCTCATAACCTGAAAGTTCCCAGGTGGGGTAACCCAAGAGTCGAGTCCCCTCTTTGACGTTTTGAATTTGCACGCCCAAATCTTCAGGAGGGGCCGAACGGTTGGCCTTGTATTCTTTGTATAGCTCGTGACGGTAACCTTTTTCGGGACGGTCCCAGATGAGTACAACGGGCGCTTTGGGATACTCTTTTTCCAGGGACTGTATCATGGAGATGAACCCATAAGTGGCATGGGTCGGGGTTCCATCGGGGGCTCGCAATTCGGCCTGAATAGCGTAGTAGGCGCGAAAAATGTATGACGAAGCATCAATGAGAAATATAGCGTTCTGCAAAAATTCAGCTGAAGGTTGCGACATGGGAAGAACTTTTAAGCTGGTGGGGGACTGGCTGTCGACACAGCGACGACTTTTTTAGGTGGGGCCTTAAGCTTCCACTGAGAGAGCCAATCTTCCACTGAATTTAGAAAAAATCCTGGGAAGCTTTGGTACACATGCCCTTCCACCCGCTCATTGTGAGGCGC
The DNA here is from genome assembly GCA_964477895.1 of uncultured Bacteriovoracaceae bacterium. GTDB lineage: Bacteria > Bdellovibrionota > UBA2428 > UBA2428 > UBA2428 > CAYZFQ01. The sequence continues at coordinate 115,229 of CAYZFQ010000003.1, forward strand.
GGGATGAATAAAGAAATTATTTTCTGGCGCTACCCACTCAGAAAATTTTATACTTGTATCTTTTAGGTAGGGGCAAAGCTTCCACAAAAAACGGTCGGGACGATTGATGGAGGGTGTCTCCGCTTGCTGGAGCTCATCAACTTGCAACCAAACCTTACTCGGGTCTTTGGGCGAATGTGAGTTTCGATCGACATAAACCCGCTTAAAGAGTCCCCAGCGATAAAGTCCAGTGTAAAAAAACTCGGGGGAATTATCGGTGTCGACCCAAAAAGAAAAGCTCGGAAGGGCCGCCAAAAGTGTACGATCAACATAAGCGCCAAAAGACTTCCAAACAAAGGCGGGACGCGGAAAAGGGAGGGCGGGGGGGCGACCTTCGATATTGAGAGCATTTCCGTAACTCATCCATAAAACGCGATCCATCTCCATCCGTGAAAAAGGGGCTTCCAAAACTAAAGAAGCCGCTCCGGAGTCCATGTTCTGCAAATGGGTGACTGAGGCCTCATGAAAGTGAGTCTGCGGAAAATGATCTTCCGAAAAAATCAATGGAAGGCTTCGCTCAAGGTCAATCAATTGTGGAGAGGCCGCCATCTTCTTCTGAAGCGACCAAGACTTTTCCCCCACCCAATTAAAAAGAGGTTCACCCTGCGGACCCGCTACATAGGGGCTGCGATCATTCCATAAAAGCAAAGCCTCTATCTTTTGGACCAAGGCTTCAGGGAGCTTCGTTTTTTCCCTGCACCTTCGCAAGTAATCGCTCAAAGGCAAGCGACGGGAATCGTCAAAAAAAATCAAAAGGGACTCTTCACGAAGACTCTGGCCCCCATAGCTTTCCACTAGGGAATTGGGCCAAAAAAGAAGGCGAGGATGCGAATAGCTCTTCTCTTTTTCAGAATAAAAAGAGTGAAGTTCGAGATGGGAGTAATCTTTAAGTTGGTCCAAAAGAAGTGCGGAAAAAAGATTTCGCCCTACTAAGCCTAATTTCTTTTTCGGGATATTTTTTGGGTCCAAGTCCATCACTCTATCAAAGGAAATTAAGGTGACAAGGAGCGACGCACAAGTTACGGCAAAGTGATGAAAACGTTCTTCGTGAAATTTTCTTTCTTTATTTCTATCCCGAGTATTTTGGCCTTGAGTCTCCAGTCTCCCATTCCTTCACAGGTACCGGGTCTCCCCATGCGCAATGTGCATCGAATTAACTCTCAACTCTACCGAGGCCAAGGGTTCAATATTCCCACCCCACCCCGGCGTCGCAATTCTCCGGAGTCCGAAGAAGCTCGAGCTTTGAGGTACCAGGAAGTTTTGGCTTTCCTGGCTTACCAAAGTCAGGAAGCTAACAACGCAGGCCAAAAATTTACAGATGTTTTGATATTTAAGGACTCCACGAGTCCTGAAATACTACGAGAAAAAGAAAAGCTTAGCGAAAGTGGAATTCAGGTGCAGCAGATCCCGTTTAAATGGCGCAACTTGGAATCCTTTCAGGTGGCCTGCGAGCAAACAATCGACGCCCTTAACCTCATCAAAGCTGTGATGTCGGACCCTGCGCGCATGCTCTACTTTCATTGCACTGTGGGGGAGGATCGCACGGGGTTGCTCTCGGGAATTTATATTCTCCTGACTCAAAGGATGAGCGTGGAAGACGTCTACCGGGATGAACTGTGCTTAAAGGGGTACGAAGCCGGCGACCCTCTCAAAGACGCCTCCGTAGCCCAAACCATCCGCTCGAGCCTCAGTCCCGTCTTTTTTAACTTGGCCTATAAAATACAGCTGGGACAACTCAGCTGGGAAAGTCTGGATCTGGCCGTGTGCCGCAATGAGGGTGGCTTGCCTCCCGACCCACGATATCAGTGGCAAAATTATCGATGTAGCCCTTCGCCGCTGGCTGATCCCAACTTTCGGCGTTAAGATACGTTTCTAGATGTTTCGTGGTTTTTTTGAACGTTGGCGCAAGGCTCGGGATCTAAGATTTGAATTGGATTTTTTGATTTCGGCCGCCCAGCCCGAAGCTTCCATCGCCGACCGACTACAATGGCTCAACGAAATATTTCACTGGATCCGGGCCCCGGGGCTTGTAGTTGATAGAAACGCAGAACATAAAACTGGCCAGATTCAGGCGACCCGACTTCGCTATTTTCTTCACCTTTTGTCTCGTCATCCGGAGTGGAAGCTCAAGATTGCCCAAACGCTTCGATCTATTATTCGGGACACTCACGCTTGGGAACTTTTTAGTAGCACGGGCCTTCCGCTAGCCGCGGGTCTATTTTCAGAAGCCAAAGAACGTTTCATTCGACAAGTCGTGCCCCAGCCGCCTCGTGACGAAGATTTAGGAGAGATTTTCGAAAAAGTTTTCTCCGAGCCCTCGGACTTAGAATGGCTCAGCCGCCTCGACGAACGCACCCTTAGTGAAATTTTTGATCTCTTTTGCTTTGAAGACCGGCCCGAAGAAAATATTTGGCGGGGCCTTAGCCAGGATATCGAAGATGCTTTTTTGTACCTAACGGCCCAAATTAAGAGCCAAGCTCTCTCGCCCGCTCTTCGCTACCGTATGGGTCACAAGGGCCCCGTGCGTAACCTTCCCTTCTTCCAGCTGACCCCTGCCCTTCAAAGTTTGATTGCCCTAAAAGAGAGTGGAGCCCCCGCGAACGAGCTGGAAGGGAAGCTTCGAGACCTGCGTGAAATCTTGGGTCGTTGCGAAAAGTGCGTGATGGATATCCGCTCTCACCTTAATGAATTTGGGGTGAGTGTGGGCATTGTTTTTCAAATTGAGAAAGTCACCCTCCAGATCGAAAGAATGCGCGACCTCCTCCTTCTTTACGGCGAAGCTTCCAGTTCACATAAAGAAATTTTGCAGTTTATTTTAAAATTGATTCGAGAGCATCAAAACCAAAAGTCACTGCGCTCGCTTTTTTCTCAGAACCTTAACCTTCTCTCCAAAAAAATTGTGGAGCGAAGTGCGGAAACCGGTGAGCACTACATTACCCGCGACCTCCGGGGTTATGCTCGCATGATGCGCTCAGCTCTCGGGGGTGGCCTACTCACCTCGATTACGGCGCTCCTTAGAATAATTATCGAAAACTTGAATGTGGCCTATTTTGCTAAGGGAGTCCTAGCCTCTGTCAACTACAGCGGGAGCTTCTTGACGATGCAGTTCGCCAACTTCACTCTTGCCACCAAGCAACCTGCTATGACCGCCAGTCACCTCGCTTCAAAAATGCAAAGTTTAGAAAAAGAGTCTGCCCAGCAAAATCTTTTGCTTGAAATGACCTACATTTTGCGATCCCAGGTAGCGGCAATCGGTGGAAATCTCGTGGGCGTGATTCCAGGGGCCTTTTTACTTTTTATTATTTGCGCCAATGTTTTTCATGAGGAGATTTTTACCATTGATGAGGGCTTTGAGATTTTACGGGCCCATTCAATTTGGGGCCCCAGCATGATCTACGCGGGCTTTACGGGAATACTGCTATGGCTTTCTTCGCTTTGCGCAGGGTGGATCGACAACTGGTTTGCTTACCGTCAAATTGTTCCCGCTCTTGCTTCGCACCGAAGTCTTAGATTTTTTCTAGGTGAGAAACGCCGGTTGGCCATCGCCCAATGGTTACAAAAGAACATCGCGGCCATCGCAGGTAGCGTGTCTTTAGGTTTGTTTTTAGGTTTAGCACCTAAGTTTGCAAAGTTTTTAGGACTTCCTCTTGATGTTCGGCACGTGACTTTAGCCACGGGAACCCTCACATTTGCCGTGGCAGAACTGGGTCCACCCATTTTTAAAACTCGAGTTTTTTGGGAAGCCGTGGCCGGCGTTTGGGCCATTGGCTTTTTTAACTTGTTTGTGTCATTCGCTATGGCTTTTTTGGTAGCGGTGAATGCGCAAAGAGTGGCGGCACCTACGCGAGCAGCTCTCTACCGCAACCTGTGGCTCAATTTTAGCCGCAATCCGATTAAGTTTATTTTTCCCTGGGGACTTCGCACCTTTACGTCCATTGCTCAGTCTGAGAATGAAAAGGAAAAGGGCTAGGCACAAGTTTGCGGCGCTTTAATGACGTAAGGGTCGGGCTCGAATCCTTAGCTTTAGGTGACCCCCACTACTTGTAGGAAGTTATCATTTTTTGATTACTTGCTTCCGCTCACCGACGCGCCACTTTTAACTGCGGATACCTAGGCTGAGCCACGCCAGAGCGCTTCACGATGTCGGTTACCCTAAGCCCAGAGGCATGATTCTTTTTGACCGACGGACAGAGCCGTTAAATCTGCTTTGTATTTCATAAGAGCGGCATCGCTGGCAGAAAGGCCCGGGGGATTCGCTCTCAAAAGCCGGTGTAGTCAAAAAATGATAACTTCCTACATGAGATTGGGACCGCTCGAAGCAAAGGGCTCACCCACTACCGGCGCCGAAACTAGGGTTTTAAAAGAAACTTAGATTGGCGCACCCGGACGGGGTCGAACCGCCAACCCTCAGATTCGAAGTCTGATGCTCTATCCAGTTGAGCTACGGGTGCACAAAAGAGAATGATCTTTTCCCCCGAAGTGTCTAAAAATGCAAGGCCATAAACTACAAAGCCTAAGATAAGAGTGAAGTGGAGGGGGGATCCTGGGCCGGCGGGGCCCGCAGCCCCGTTTCACGAAAGACTCCTAAACTCCATGAACCTACGGCAAAAAGGATGGCCACACTCAACAAAAGCGGTCGAGGACCCACCAGATCCGAAAGAGCACCCATGGGTACGCTCATACAAGGCGCTAAGGCCATAAAAGCCAAACTTACAATGGAAGAAACCCTTCCTCGGATTTTGTTATCTACCGTGAGCTGAATGGTTACAACCAGAGAACCAATGGTGAGAAACATCGCAACCGAAAACAACGCTAAAAGAACAACGGTGAGCGGCAGAGAGCTAGACTGGGCGATACCCACCAAAAACAAAACCACCCCCACAAGGCCGATACCCAAAAGCTTCAGAGGATCTTTGGGGCTAGAAAATAAAAAAAGTAGACTTCCCAAAAGAGCCCCTAAGCCGGGCATTGAAAAAACTAAACCAAAGTGCTGAGCATCCAGATGAAACTGCTCTTTAATAAATAGCCTAAGGGTTGTGAAAACTAAGGGAAAAACGATAGCCATCAACAGACCAAATTGAAGCAGGACTCGGGAAAGAACCGGGTGCTTCCATAGATATTGCCAGACTTCTTTAAAGGCGGCCCTAGAGGAGACTTTGTGTGAGTGATGCATGGAAGGCTTAAGAGGCAGTCGACTCACCGCCCACACCACCGCCATAAAGCTCACGGCATTGATCCAAAAAACGAATGAGGCCCCTCCAAAAGCCATCACGAGTCCAGCCAAACTAGGACCTATAAATCGAGACAAGTGGAGGTTCACGGAATTTAAAGCCAGGGCCTGTTGAAAATCTGCTTTGGAAACGATTTGTGGGGTGACAATGTTAAAGGCCGGTATATCAAAAGCCACCACCGAGCCTTCAAGAACCGCAAAAACAATAAGGTGCCAGAACTGGATATGACCACCCGAAACAAGAAGTCCCAAAAAAAAAGCAATGGTAGAGAGAAGAACTTGAGTCACAATGAGGATTTTTTTTACACTTCGAGTGTCGGCCATCGTTCCGCCGATCCCGGCAAAAATAAGATTGGGCACGGCAGCTGCAAAAAGCAAAGCCCCCATGGCGCTGGCGCTGCCCACCAAACTCATCACAACCCAACTTTTGGCAAGTTCCTGCATCCAGGATCCGATGAGAGAGACTCCCTGAGCGGCAAAAATCAAGTTGAAGTTTTTATTGCGAAAAGGAGCGAGGCGTACGCTAAAAAATTCCCGACTTATCATGAATATGAGACTTATAGATCTCATTCATGAGAATACCACGACCTGAGTTAGTGTTCTAAGGTCTAGGGGCAGCCCAAAGATTTTTCTATGGCGTTTAAGGCCTCTAGGTCTGCGGCAATGAGATTTGGGTTTTTGATAAAGCTAGGGCGACATTGGGTCTTGATAAAGTCACACTTCTCAGCTTCCGTAGGCCCCCTGGCGCCATGCTTCGTGCCCACATACTCAGCCTTGCATCGAGCGTTATTAACAGCCCAATAACGTCGTGTTTCATCTGATGACAGGACATACTCGTTCATCGTGCTTCCCACTTCAAGAAAACTGGCACCTTTAAGCTGCTTCCACTTAAATTGCTCCATAAAGGATACTCCCGGGGCCTCAAGTTTTTCACGTGCCAAATCAATCCAGTGTTGAATGCCACTCCACTCGCATTGAAAACCCTCAGGACATTCCACCCGCTCTCTTTTGGCAGCCTCCGTAGCTCGATCAAAGCAATAGGAGCTCACGGCTTGGGCGACGTCTATCATGCCTCCCCAAAGCAGTCCCTTCTCAACTTGTTGGGGAACTGTCAGAAGTTCTCCTTGATATAGATACAACTTTTTAAAATCTTTTTCCTTTATGTAAAACCCCTCTACTCCACATTTTGGGATGCCCGCCCGAGCTCGTCGAATCACCTCATCTGTTTTTCGGTAATGATTGTCTCCATCGATAGCAGCGAGAACTAGAAGTTCATGGGTGGGGAGTCGCCTTTGGGAATCCTTCCATAGCTCCTCAGGCACCTGGTAGCTTTCAAGAGCTTTCGCTGAAATCCAAGTGATATTCAGATTAGGATCAGACAAAGCATCACTTATCAAAGCAGGTCGGCTGATCTTTGAAACAACCCGTAACCTCAGTCCCAGCAAAGTAGGCAAAAATGCTTTCAAATCTGAGGCCAGAGGGAATCTCTCAACACCCAGATCCGCCGACTTAGCTAAGATCTCGTAGCCCATTCGAAAAAAAGCGCAGGCCTGGCGCTCTTTGGGCGATGCGTAGGGAAAGTTCTCATAAAAATGCCCGCTCAATTCAGATCCTGCCCTAGGCATAGTGGGAAAGGTGTAAAGAAAGCATTCAGCACCCAGGACTTCTCGAAGTCCCATTTCTTGCGGAATCAGTGGGATATCTAAAACGAGTTTAGAGATAAGGCCAAAAAGAGCCGGAATGGTATCGGAGCGGCTATAGAGCGAGTCGATTCTATGAAAAGACACCTTATTCTCGTCAACGTAGACGCCGTCTTTGTAAACTGTAGCTAAGAGTTCAGAAACTTCAATGCGATCTTGGACACCCTTTGATTGCGGAATACGCACGTAACGATCAAAAGATGAGTTCTTCCAATCGCGAACAACCACAATTTCCATCTGACGATATTGAGCGAGCACCTTAGGAATAAGATCTTTTAGAGCGGGCCTGTCACTCACCGCGGCGACCTGCTCAAGAAAATCTGCATCGATCCTTGCCGCCAAATCATTTCCCCCATGCCCCCCAGTCCCGCTGGCTTCAACACCACGGCCAAGCAGGCCTAAGCCAAAGAGGCCTGCCAAAAAAACACTTTGTAAAAATCTGTTTGCTTTCATTTTTTAACTCCTGGCTTAGAAAACTTTTTCTGTAAGGGATAAAGAGAAATCTGAAGATTATAAACTCGGCCACGCTTCCCAGATTCTAAATATTTGCAAAGGACCTGCCGAAAATGGACGATCATTTTTTTGGCTTCTGGAATTTTTGAGGGATCGATATTCATCACCATAAAGCTCATATCTCGCTCATCTATAGAATCATTTTCTACGGATTCAATGGCTTTTTCTAAAAATTGCTTTTGGCCTTTTCGAAGGGCCGGAGAACTGAGGTGACGGTCGACCGTGTCGAGTTGCTTGTGGGTTTTCAGCAGTTGACCCCGAGGTCCCTTTTTCAAAAGTCGCAAATCCAACATTCGATCTATGGCAAGCTTGGCGGTTATTGGTGAAATTCCCAACTGAGAAGCGACCCACTTCGCATTGGATTTAAAGTCGTCTGAGAAAGTGAGCTCCAAAATAGCAGCATGAAACCACTCCGCGATGACCTGGTAGCTTTCGTTATCCAACGGAGTGACAACTAAGTCCGAAGGACTTTGGATATAGAGATCGGCTAAGTCCGAAAAGCCCCGGGGGGGCCTGCGCCTAAGATTTCGCTGAGCCTGAGACTTGGCCAGCGACAACAAGAATTTTCGGCTTTGTTCGGGCCCTAATTCCAGCACTTGAATGCACTGGTGGGCGACTTTAAGAGAAGGCACCTGTTTGCCCGAAAGAATTCGAGACAGCGCCGTAGGATCGAGCCTTAGCGCTCGGGCAAAGGCTCGGAGAGAATAGCTTGGGTTTTTTTGGCAGCGAAGAGAGAGAGCGTCTTTCAAGCACTGAAAGTAGAAAGGAGTTTTAGACTCCTTAGGAGAGCTCTTCATAAGTAAAGCTCTAATGAGAAGTTTTGTGTGGAGGCAAGATTATTTTCTACATAGTGTAGAAAAGTATAAATCTACACTAAGGAGTCCTGGGGGACTCTCTATTGCACCCCAAACACCAACTGCTAAGATAAAGCCATGAAAATTACCAGAACCCTCCTCCTCGGTCTTTTTACTTCGGCCCTGGCTTCAGCCAGCACCCTTAAAATCGAGCCCTTTCAAGCCATTGGTTTCGATAAAGAAAGATCTCAAGTTGCCCAAGAATTGGTCAAAGGAGAAATTGAGGCTCAGTCAGATTACAAAATTGTTGAGGCTAAAGATCCGGCCGATATCACCTTAAAGGGTATGATCACAAAACTCGAGAACGTGCTGCTACTGAAGGTGAGTTTCCAAGGAGCCATTCAGAGAAGTCGCCAGGTGCGCCTATCGAGCTTTGATGAAATGGATACCGCGGCAAAGCGAGTGGTGCATGCCCTTCTTAAAGATATCAAATTAGAAGACACCGCTACTGAAGGCTTTGCCCTCAATCAGGACGAGAAATCCCGAAGTCGGGTGAAGTCTATTAAAGGTTGGCAATTGGGAATTGGCGTGGCCAACAGCAACAATACCCGTGCCGCAGGCGAGAACTCACTCTGGGCCTTTAACTTAGGCTATGCCTGGGATCTTAAGGATGTTTTTCTAGAAATTCGCTACGATATCGCCAATAGCTTTGAGTCGGCAGGCGACTCTACCGGGTCCTTCACACTAGGGGCTCAGTATCTGTTTAAGAATTTTCAGACCACCTCTCTTTTTGCAGGCGGGGAATTTGGATTTGGCGGTATCACAGATAGTAGCTTTGTTTTTGCCGGAGATGTGGGCGCTATTTTCTTACGTCATGCCGACATCAATTTAGAAACTCGATTTAGATTGGCCGCCTTTGCGCGCAAACAAGAAGGCAAGCAAAGCATGGTGGGTACGGCTTTAGTGGGGCTGCATTTTTAGGGTTGGGGTTGAGACCTAATCGTAGACTTCGCGTCGGTGACCTATTTTGATAATAGCAACTTTAAGTACCTGCTTTTCTAAATTGTAAATAATTCGGTAGTCTTGGATGCGAATTCGGTAGAGATCGTCGGCTCCCTTCAGTTTTTTCACCTGTAGAAGCTCTGTGTAGGGATTTAGTGAAAGTAGATTGACCGCATCTAAAATTTTTTGCTGAACCTTTTGCGGCAGTGCCAGAAGTTCTTTGACGGCGCTTTTTTTAAATACAACTTGATAAGGCTTTGACATTATTTAAGCAGCTTTTTTCGCACGGAACTTAAGCTAACTTCGTCTTCATTCTTTCGCTCCAAATAGGCCGCCAGGTCGATTTCGTCTTCTAGGCGTTCTCGAATGGCGCTCTCAACGACCCCTTGAATTTTAAGGCCACGTTGTTTGCAGTAGCCTGCAAGCGCTTTTTTCAATTCGGCATCGATACTGGTGGATAACGTGGAAAGCTTTGCCATTCCTTTATTATCCATGGAAAACCTTGGAAAAACAAGGAATATATTAAGTCAATAAATTGGTTCTTCAAAGCAACTTATCTAAGCGAGGATCAAAGATAATCCTCGGTTCAACAGCCTCGTCCCTTTCCTTTGGATCTCCACCCTCATCTCTCATGACCACTGTGGCCAAAGGAACTTCGTCCTCCTCCAGCGCATATTTCAACTGATAAATAGCAGAGAAGCGCGGGTCATTGCGGCGTTTATCATAGCGACTGATCATCAAAGGCGAAGTCCATCCAGCCATTTGCTGAATACCTCGGTGAGTAGCTCCTTGATCCAGGGCGTGAGTGATGGCCGTGGCGCGGAGCATGTGAGGACTTACTCTATTAATAAGCCCGGCGCGCCTACAAATTTTTCTTACAATACGTGCAAGCTCCGATGAAGAAAGGCTTTGGTCAAAAGTTTTGGACCGAGAGGAAATAAGCAAGGGCTGGCGGAAGTGCCGCTTCTTCCAATCCACCCACCCTGCGGGATTCTCGGCAAAACTCTGCCGAGGGGCCTCGTCGTTAATTCGCTGCCACCACAAGGCCCAAGTTTTTTGCAGGCGCACGGGAATAGGTAACCTGCGCTCTCTATCCCCCTTTCCTTGGACGCGTACAAGCCAGCGCCCTTCTAGATATTCCAAGTGTTCGGCGCGAATTTGGCAGGCCTCCGACCTCCGTAGCCCCAGCATTAAAAGACTCTCGACCGCGAGTTTCGAGAGGGCATGACCCAGTCGGGTGGCATCTAAACTTTTGAGCGAAGCCAAAAGCTGATTAACTTCCTCGTCCGACAAAAATCCCGTCTTTGAATCCTGGGTTTGGGGAAAGGTTTTTACCAGCTCAGCCGGGTTTCGATTGATGTAGCCCTGAGCCAGCGTCCATTTAAAAAATGATTTAAGGACCGCAATCTTTCGAGTCACGGATGATTTTGAAAGCCCCTTAGAATGCAGCAAATACTCCCGGTATTGGGCCACCACCGCCGGCCCTACCCGTTGAGACCAATTTTCCCAAAGGTCCTGGACTCGCAAATAGGCGAAGAAATCTTGGAGATCGCGGCGGTAGGCTCGTTGCGTGTGGATACTCAGTTGAATCGTTGAAAAGTCTTGGATTGCGTTTATTGGGCTGGGACTGGGTGGGAGAGCTTCGGGCAGATAAACAATTTGAGGACTTTCAAGGTCCGCAGAATCCCCCTCATTTAAGCGCCTTTTAGCCCCCCTTTTTGAGGGGTCCTTGGCCTTCCTTGGGCCGCGCTTTTTGGAAAAGAGCTTTTTAAAGCCGTTTTTAAGCCTCCCAAAAACCGATTTGATGCCCATTTCTATTATTCTAGTTCATATTTTAAAAAACACAATATATCAGCTACTTATAATAAGCGATAATTTAACTTATCGCGCTATAACTGTCGAAATCGAGTGCAGTAGAGGCCTACTTTGCCCTCGCTTCGCAAGTCTCAAACTCGTAAAATAGGGAAGTCCAAAATTTAAGCTAGGAGTATTTATGCGCAGTTCAAAACTTTTAAATCAGCTCAAGAACCAAGGTCTCAAAACTCTCTCAATTCTTGTTTTGGGCGGGCAAACGGTAGGGGCCATGGCATTTACACTCCCCCTAAAAGTAGACAGCGAAAGCTCCGCTGAAATTTGCCAGATGATGGCAAAATCCTCGGTCGATACAGGTATTATTGAAGAAGTGGGCTTTCCTCGAAAAACTGAGGGTCGGCTTATGAGCTATCCCCTTAAGGCGAAGTATTCAAAACTTCAGTTCCAACAAAACTTTTTTTGTTATCGCAAAATTGCGGAAAGCGGCAGAGGCCGAATGAGCATTCTATCTGCCTCGGAGCAGAGCCCTGATTGCTTCTGCAAGGGAAACTTAGAGGTGGAGAGCTTTCAAGAGCGCCGGGATATTATCGAGAACGCCGAAGGTTAGAACTGCGAGCCTTAAGAATCTTCGGCCTCTTCCTCTAAAATTCGGCAAGCCGCCTGAAGGTCTTCTTTTGCAACCTTTAAATCCACTCCCTGCTGAAAGAAAAAACTCATACCACCGAGGTCATCCGCACTAATATAAGACTCAATTCTCTCCGACTGGAGCTTAGATTTCGCAAGCTCGGCCTCTAAGCGAGAGGCAAAGGACTTCACGGTGTACATGCCCTACTCCAACAAATCCGGACGAATCTGGCTTTTAGGCGAAGCCCCTAAAAGTTTTAAGTTATCGAGCTTTCTAAAGACATTTCCTTTGCCCTCGCGCAACTTCATTCGCGCCCCTTCAAAGGCGGCCTTGCCGCTATCAAAGTAGCGCCCGATTTTTTCAAAATCCTCATAGAAGCCGATGAATTTGTCGTAAAGACCCGCGGCTTCGCGGGCTATTTCTTCGGCGTTTTTATTACGATTCTCTACCTTCCAAATAGAGGCCACAGTTTTCAGACTCGTAAAGAGAGTGGTGGAAGTGACGATAGCAATCTTTGCATTCCAGGCCCGCTGACTGAGTTCCGGGTCTTCTTGCATGGCAAGAAGATAAGCCGGCTCAATGGGAATAAATAAAAAGACAAACTCCGGGGAATTTACTCCTGCCAATTGGTGATAGTTCTTCGCGCTGAGCTGCGCCACGTGGGAGCGAACAGAATCGATGTGGGCCTTAAGCGCTTGCTTGCGAAGTTTTTCGTCGGTGCAAGAACAATAGGTTTCGTAGGCTTTAAGCGAAACCTTGGAATCCACAATCACCTGCTTGTTTTCCGGCAGACGGATAATCACATCAGGCCTCAGGCGATCGCCTTCCTCATTGGCCATATGACTTTGGGTCTCATAGTCGTGTCCCTTGCGCAAGCCTGAGGCTTCGAGAATCCGAGACAAAATCATTTCACCCCAGTCTCCCTGAACTTTGGAATCCCCCTTGAGAGCTTGGGTGAGGCTGTTGGCTTCCTTGGAAAGGCGGTCATTTAAAGTCACGAGTTTCTCAATTTCGGATTTTAAAGCGAATTTTTCTTTACCCTCGTTGTTAAACTTGTCTTCCACTGATTTTTCAAAAATCGTAATTTTCTCGCGCAAAGGCTTTAAAATGTTTTCCAAGTTCTTTTCGCTACGTTCCGAAAAATTCTTGGAATTGTCTTCCAAAATTTTATTTGCAACGATCTGAAACTCAGACTTACTTTGCCGCATCAATTCATCGAACTGAAGCTTCTGCGCCCTAAGCTGCTCTTCGAGGTTTTTCTTTTCGGCTTCAAAAACTGCATTGGACGATTTAACCTGGAAGAGAGCTTCTGTGCACTCTCGGAGCTCTGCCTGGATCCGTAACAGCTCACCCTGAAACCTCTCCTTCTCAGCGCTCAGCATTTGGACCCGTTCGGCTAGACCGGCCGAAGTTTTTACAATTTCGCCGTGCGTCTCAAGGGACACCGAGACTTCTTTACGACCAAAGGCCTTGAGCAACAGAAAAATCAGCAGAGCTCCGGCTAGGAACGAAGCAAGTATGTGTAGTGGGTCCAAGAATCCTCCAGATCGGTCTTAACAAGGATGAAATATTTTTCATCCTTGGGGGCTTTTATTCCTCTAAACCAAATAGGGAATAAAATTTCATTTATATTATTTAGGGCCCTTTCCCCACGCCCCAATACTCCTTATGCTAGCTCATGTTGAATAGTACATTCCATAGTGGGGTGGACTTTAAAGGAGATAAATAACATGAAAAAACTTTTTGGAATCTTTGCAGTAATGGCGCTTTCGACTTCTGTTGCTTTCGCTAACAACCACGAAGGCAAAAAAGAAGGCCATCCTGAGAAGAAGCACAGCAAGAAAGAAAAGACTGAAAAGCATCCTGATGGAAGCACTGAAAAAACCACAACTGAGACTACTACTGAGAAAAAGTAAGGCGTCACTGAGGACAAAGAGCCCAAAAGGCTTTTAGTGCTGATCCGAGCCCCTCCCCGGAGCCTCTCGGCTCCAAGTGGCTCGGATTTTTTTTATCTCTACACGCTAAGGCTAAGGCCCTAAGTCAGTCCCTCAATAAGAGCAAGCCCTGCTCGCACTCCAAAGCCTTGCTCATCCGTTCCCACCAATCCTAAACCTCCAGGATGCACATGAGGCGAAAGATCAATATGCAACCACGGAGTCTCAGCACCAATAAAATGCGAGAGAAAAGTGGCGGCATAACTCATGTCGGCCCCGGGGCCTGGGGCAATCTGCCGAGTGTCGGCCACTTCACTTTTTAGGCCCTTCCAAAAATCACCTCCACTGGGCAAAGACAGAAGTCTTTCGCCGCTGTTCTCAGCGAGGTCCATGGCTTTTTGAGAAAATTTCAAGGTGTGAGAAAAAACTCCGGCACGTTTTTTATCCGTTGCACGCAAACAAGATCCCGTAAGAGTAGCAAAGTCGATGCATAGATCAGGGGCTTCTCGTCGTGCCAAGGCCAGGGTGTCGGCTAATACCATCCGCCCTTCGGCATCGGTATTATTCACTTCAATGGTGGTCCCATCCAGTGCGGTCACCACGTCGTTAGGACGAAAGGCCGTGGGGGAAATAAGATTTTCAGCGATGGCCATATAGCCATGGACCTCAATCGGAAGTTTTAACTGCGCCATCAGTCCCATCAGCGCTAGCACCACGGCAGACCCCGTCATGTCTTTGTGCATGCCTTCCATGTAATCGCCCGTTTTAATGTTGTAGCCGCCCGTATCAAAGCACAGCCCCTTGCCGACCAATGCAATTTTCTTCTTAGCCCGGGGCGCCTTATACACAAGGTGCGCAATTCCTGCGTCGTGGTTTTCCTCAGAGCGTGCCACCGCTAAAAAAGAACCAGCTCCCAAGGCTTTTAACTTTTTTTGGTCAATAAACTCAAATTTAAGCTTATTGTCTTTGCTAAATTTTTCGATCTCTTTGCGATAGCTAGAGGGGTTTAGGTAATTCCCCGGAGTCTCCGCTAAAGTGCGAACGAGGTTCGTCCCCTGGGCGACTTGCAGAAATTTCTCAAAAATCACCTTTAATTTTGAGGAAGAAATTTTTGCACAGATTTCAATCTTAGTGCTTGATGAATCTTTATCTGCTTTTTCTTTGTTTGATGCTTTCGTGCGAAGTCCGTATTCTGGCCCCTTCCACTCTACTAGTTCAAAGAGGGAAGCCATACCTTCAAAGGCTTTTTCACCCATCGCGCCCTCTAAAGCGCAGAGCACCAACTGAGGCTTTGTTTTAAAGGCTAAGCGTAGAGCTTCAAAGAGTTCGTGAGTCGAGATTTTCCCATTTACCAGTAATAGGTTCACGGCCCCACCCTCGGTAAAGGGCAAATTCACCGAGGAATACTGAGACGCGGGACCAAAAGCCTTAGCGGGCTGAGGCTTAAGTTTTGATTCCAGGCCCACGCCAAAAACGCCAAAGGCCTTGTGCGATTTCAAATCCTTGACCTTTTCCTTAGGCCATACGACAAGACTCACTTTTTTAGAATCGAAAGATTTGAACGCGGAAAAAGGTTCAAAAGAGTACGTTTTTTCAAAGAATTTCAATGTAGCTGCCATAGACTCCAGCACAGTCGATGCACCGCCACGCTTCAAGCGAATCGAGCCTTTATATGAATTCAATTAGACACGTTGCAGAAAGGCTTTAACTGAATCACATCGTTATAACTCTAACATCAATGGCGATGGGGGGAACTGTGCGCCGGGAAGTGGATCATGGAGAGGCATTTAAATTGCCTGCCATGAGTAGGTGGGTTGTGGCAGAACACTTCGGTTATAGGGCACCTGTCCTTTTATAATCATGGACCATTCTGCCGGAATGGGTACCTGAACTTCGGTTCTAGGTTCCGAGAAAAATTCATGGAAAGCCAGAACATGCGTCTCAATGCTTAAGCTTTGTGCAGGACTCTGTAGATGGGCAAGGGGACGTCTTTTATGTCTTTTTGTGAACTGCGGGCGCATGTAATTTTTATCTATTAAAAAAAGCAGAAACTTCTTAGCCATTGCCGTATGAGTTTTGGAAAAGGAAATAGTTTCACGAGAAAAGGCCCCTACCTTTTTACGTATTAGCAGATCGGCGTGGTTCACGGGAAAAAGTATATTCTTAAAGCATCGATAGGCTTTCGCTGAGATCGTTATATGGTCAATGCAGCTTCCCTTAAGGTCATATTGAATGGAGCGTCGGTACTGAAAGTGTTCATCACTGATCAAAGCCAGATTCTCCCCAGGCTTTTTTCGCTTAAGCATGCGCGATATTAAGGCGGTGGTGGCCTGGCGAATGGCATCTTTGGGATAAGAACCTACCGATGCGACTAATTCTTTATTTTTGAGCTTTTGCCGTTCCGACATGCGGCCCTTGCGGTTCATCGGTGCGAGATTAAAGTCGTAGATAAAAAGCGAGGAAGTACCAATCATTTGATTGATATAATTAGGGTCGTATTGCGTGCCGGCAAAGTTTTCTAGTCCGTCGTAGCAAATATCTTCATTCACAGTGCCAAGTTCATTTAAACGTTCCTGGTGCAATTTAAAGGCCCAATCAGCCATGCGGTTGAGCCGACCTCGCACACAGTGTTCGCTCACGCCAAAGACAAAGGCCAAGTCCCGGTTGGTAGCGCCAAGGGTGAAGGCCTTAAATATTCGAGCTGACAGAGTTTTATCGGGAAGTTTAAATCGGTAGTGAAACTTAAAAGCACGGGCCGAAAACTTTTTTCGACATTGAAAGCATTTAAATCGGGGGACTTGAGTTCCGTTTTTAACTTTGTACAAACCCGCCTTTCCCCACCACTTACGAGGACGAAGATCTAAGCTTTTCTTTAAATGATTAAAGCACTTAGCGTTGGTACAAAATGGTGGAGTGAAATTTATGAATTCAAACTTTTCTTCCATGCAAGGCATGCCCTCGCAATTTCCGGGCCTACTTCACTTCCACAGGTCCACTTCCCGGCGCACAGTTAAATTAACGGCGCGTCCGAATCATGGCCGAAGCATATTCCCGGTTCAATCGAGCAATATTTTCCTGCTTAATTTCCTTGGGGCAGGCTGCAGAACAAGCCTGGGTATTGGTGCAGTTGCCAAAGCCTTCTTTGTCCATTTGCTCTACCATGTTTAAGACCCGGTCTTCTTTTTCGATGGCACCTTGTGGGAGCAAAGCCAAATGCGAAACCTTGGCAGCCACAAAAAGCATGGCCGAAGCATTTTTACAGGCTGCGACACAAGCTCCACAGCCGATGCAAGAAGCTGCTGCAAAGCTAAGATCGGCATTTTCTTTAGAAATAGGGAGGTTGTTGGCATCTTGGGCATTTCCGGTACTCACCGAAATGAAACCTCCGGCTTGAACCAAACGATCCAGAGCCGAGCGATCAGTAGACAAATCTTTTTGAACTGGAAAGGCTTTCGCTCGGAAGGGTTCTACGACCAAAGTTTCGCCTGACTTAAAGCGGCGCATATGGAGCTGGCAGGTAGCAGTTCCCGTATCGGGCCCATGAGGCGCTCCATTGATAACCAGTGAGCATGAACCGCAAATCCCTTCGCGGCAATCATGGTCAAAGGCCACGGGCTCTTCATTTTTCTTAATAAGATCTTGGTTAAGAACATCCAGCATTTCCAAAAAGGACATGTCGGGACTCACTCCTTTGAGGTCATAATCTTTAAGAGCCCCCTTGCTTTGGGGATTTTTTTGGCGCCAAATCTTTAGTTTTAAGTTCAGTCCCGAGGAATCATGGCTCATAGTTTTTCCTTTTCCAAAACCCTATTTGTAACTTCTGGTGGAAAGTTTCACGTACTCAAAGTCCAAGTTTTCTTTATGAAGTGCTGGAGCTTTATTTTCGCCCTTCCATTCCCATGCGGCCACGTAACAAAAGTTCTCGTCGTCGCGTTTGGCTTCATTATCTTCTGTTTGGCTTTCTTCCCTAAAGTGACCGCCGCAGGATTCCGTTCGGTGAAGAGCATCCGTGCACATCAGCTCTCCTAATTCCAAGAAGTCGGCCACGCGACCTGCCTTTTCGAGTTCTTGGTTCATGTCGTTTGAGTCGCCTGGAATTTTTACGTCATTCCAGAATTCTTCTCGAATTTTAGGGATTTCTTTAAGCGCAAGCTTAAGCCCTGCCTCATTGCGACCCATTCCACAATAATCCCACATGAGTTTGCCCAGTTTGCGGTGAATTTCGTCCACTGTTTGAGAGCCATTAATGTCGAGCATCTTGCGCGAGCGCAGCTGCACGTCGTTCATGGCCTCAGAAAATGCCACATGGTCGGTGGTCACCTTGCCGAGTTTGTGAGACGCGAAGTAATGGCCCAAAGTGTAAGGAATCACAAAGTATCCATCGGCCAAGCCCTGCATAAGGGCCGAGGCTCCTAAGCGGTTAGCTCCGTGGTCTGAGAAGTTCGCCTCACCTAAAACGTGAAGACCTGGGATCGTAGACATCAAATGATAATCCACCCAGAGTCCGCCCATCGTGTAGTGAACCGCAGGATAAATACGCATGGGAACTATGTAAGGGTCTTCGCCTGTGATTTTGTCGTACATGGCAAAAAGGTTGCCATAGCGCTCTTCAATTTTTTCTTTACTGTCTCGCTGAATGGCATCTCGGAAATCCAAGTAGACCGACAAACCCGTAGCTCCCACACCTTGGCCATTGTCGCAGGCAAATTTGGCTTGTCGTGAGCTCACATCTCGAGGAGCGAGATTACCGAAGCTGGGATAAATTCGCTCTAAGTAGTAGTCCCGCTCACTGTCTGGAATTTCCCGAGGATCTCGTCTGTCTCCCTTGGCCTTGGGCACCCAAACTCGGCCATCATTTCGCAGAGACTCCGACATCAAAGTGAGTTTGGATTGGTGATCGCCCGAAACAGGAATGCAAGTGGGGTGAATTTGCGTAAAGCAAGGATTGCCAAAGTAAGCGCCTTTTTTATGAGCCCGCCAAACGGCTGTGGCATTCGAAGCTTTGGCATTGGTCGAAAGATAAAATACGTTGCCATAACCTCCCGTGCACAAAAGAACGGCATCGGCGGCGTATTTTTCGAGCTCACCTGTGATGAGGTTGCGCACAATAATGCCGCGGGCCTGGCCTTCCACCAAAACCAATTCTAACATTTCCCGCCGCGGGTAGTATTTAATTTTTCCACTCGCCACTTCTTTCATCATGGCTTGGTAGGCCCCGATAAGCAGCTGCTGTCCAGTTTGGCCGGCCGCATAGAAGGTGCGGGAAACTTGAGCCCCCCCAAAGGAGCGGTTCGAAAGGAGACCTCCGTATTCACGTGCAAAGGGCACGCCCTGAGCGACACATTGGTCGATGATATTTACAGACACCTCGGCTAAGCGATGAACATTGGCTTCGCGCGCTCGGTAATCTCCACCTTTGATGGTGTCGTAGAAAAGTCGGTGAACAGAGTCACCGTCGTTTTGGTAATTTTTTGCCGCATTGATGCCCCCTTGGGCCGCAATAGAGTGAGCCCGCCTGGCACTATCCGAGTAACAAAAAGAAAGAACGTTGTAGCCCATCTCAGCTAGGCTCGCGGCAGCGGAAGCACCGGCCAGCCCCGTCCCGACGATGGCCACCGTAAATTTACGACGGTTCGTGGGATTTATCAGCTTCATGTCGAACTTATGATTTTCCCATTTACCCTCTAACGGACCCTTGGGAACCTTTGAATCAAGTGCCATCTTTTTAATTCCTTAAAAAATAAACATAGAGTGGTTGAGAGAGAAAGCCTGCCGCCACAATCACAGCGTAAACTGTGCCGATGGCGCGAATGCAAGGCGTGTAACGAGGATGGTTAAATCCTAATGATTGAAAGATCGACGAAAATCCGTGGCTTAAGTGAAATCCTAAAAGTACTAAAGACACCACATACCAGAGCACGTAGCCAGTGCTCTGGAAGACCTCCACAATGAGGCGATGAAGGTCTCGCATCTCAACCCCGTTGTAGCTCACAGTGTAGAGAGTGCCGTATTTAAAAGTGGCAATGTGCAAGATCACAAAAGCTAAAATAAGACTTCCAGTATAAGCCATGGTGCGCGACGAAAAAGAGGCCCGCTTTTCACCTTTGGGTAGGACAGCGTAACCCAGGGGACGAGCCCGCTTGTTTTCAATAGACAATTTTATACCGAGAGCGGCATGGAGGAGCAGACTCAGCACCAGTACCGCCTCAGCCAAAGGCAATATGGGATTTGTAATAATGGCATGCCCATATTTGTTATAGGCTTCGGCACTCACAAAAATCAGCATATTGCCTGCCATGTGACTTAAGACGAAGCCTGACCAAACGAGGCCAGTGATGCCCATCAGAAATTTTTTACCGATGGACCGATGAAGCAATCCTTTGAGACTCGACATAAAGGAAACTTTAGCAAGAAAAAGCCCTAAGCTGTGGGGCTGTGCAAAAAATATTTCCCCAAAACACTGACGTTAGGTGGAAGCTTCTTTAGATAAGTTGCTTGCTATTACAATTCTTTGAATCTCACTTGTGCCCTCGTAAATTTCGGTAATCTTGGCATCCCGAAAATGGCGCTCCATATTGTAGTCCTTGGTATACCCATAGCCCCCTAAAACTTGAATTCCCCGAGTGGTAATTTCCATGCAAGCCTCGGAAGCAAAAAGCTTGGCCTGAGCGGCATCTCTTGAGTAGGGAAGTCCTCGATCCTTCCTCGAGGCCGCGGCCCTAACCAAGAGCCGTGAGGCTTCAAGTTTGGTAGCCATATCTGCCAGGTGAACTTGGATCATGCCCAGCTGAGCAATGGGCTTTCCAAAGGCCGTCCGTTCTTGCGCGTATAGAGTGGCTTCTTCAACGGCAGATCTTGCAATACCCACCGCTTGGCAGGCCACACCGATCCGACCCCCATCAAGAGTTTTCATAGCCACCTTAAAGCCGTCGTCGGCTGAGCCTAAAAGATTTTCCTCAGGAATTTCTACATTATCCAAAAGAATCTGAGTGGTGCTAGACCCGCAAATCCCCAACTTGTCTTCAACCTTACCTACGGAATATCCTTTACGATGAGATTCCACGATAAAGGCTCCAATTCCCTTGTGTTTTTTGTCGGGGTCAATGATAGCGTACACGATGGCCAATTCCGCCTCACGCCCGTTTGTGATGAAGTTTTTCACCCCATTTAAAATCCATTTATTGCCCTTTTTTAGGGCCCGAGTTTTCATGGCCGCCGCATCAGATCCACTCCCAGGTTCCGAGAGAGCGTAGCAGCCTAACTTTTTCCCAGTGGCTAGGTCTGGAAGAAACTTCTGTTTCTGCTCCTCGGTGCCGAAGGCTGTAATGGGGAAACAGGCCAAGCTGTTATTGACCGACATAATAATTGCCGTCGAAGCACACGCCGTTCCTACTTCCTCAAGGACCGCCACATATGCTAGGGCACTTAAACCTGAGCCTCCATATTCGGTGGGCACCATCATCCCTAGAAATCCCATCGCCCCCATCTGCGCCACAATTTCCTTCGGGAACTGATGTTTAGAGTCGATATCTCGAGCACGAGGTAGGATCTCTTTTCGGGCGAAGTCACGTGCCACTTGGGCCAGCGCGGCTTCATCTGAGCTCAGTAAGGTGTCGTTTGTGAGATTAAAATAGGCTGCCATCTTTCTATTCTAGGGGAGTGTGGGCTTTTGTCACTCTTGTGAGCTGAGAGGGTTGTTGCTCTGCAGCGAGTGAAGCAGGCTTTTGACTGAAGACCCCACTCGCATCTAAAAATTCTTAGGTATGCCTGTAGACGATTTCCGTAAATCCTTCAGTTTCAAACCCGAACTCGTAACCCTAAACAACGCATCCTTCACTCCGCTCAGCAATCCGGCCCGCGACAAACTTATTGAACTGACCAGGCTACAAAGCGAAGAGGGCTCGTCGGCAGTGCCTGCCATGTTTTCTCAGTTTGAGAATGCGCGAAGTACTTTTGCCCGATTTTTAGGATTAAAGCCCACTGAAGTCGCTTTCACTCATGGCTGCGCCACTTCAATTTCGTTTGCAGCCTTGGGTTATAAAAAACTGTCTCAAGGCGGGGAAATTCTCACTTTAGACCAAGAATATCCCTCCAACGCCTACCCCTGGATTGAGGCAGCTAAGTTGCGAGGCGCTTCGGTAATCCGAGTCCACAGCGATAAAAACTTTTCTATAAATTGGGAACAATTTTTAGATCAGATTCACTCTGATACTCAGGTGGTGACTCTTTCCTGGGTCCAGTACCAATCGGGTGAGAGAGCACCTCTGAAAGAAATTTCTGATCGCTGCAAAGATGTAGGGGCTCTCTTTGTTGTGGATGGCTTTCAAGCTTTGGGTGTCATTCCGTTTAATATCAAAGAAATGGGAGTCGACGTGATTTGTGGGGCGAGCCACAAATGGCTTTGTGGTCCCTTAGGTGCCGGCTTCCTAGGAATTCGCGAAGAGTTGATGGAAGACTTTTATCCCGCCATTGTGGGCGCCACAACCTACGGCACGCCAATGGACACGGTCGACCTCAGCCGCAGGCCCCACTCCGATGCGAAGCGCTTCGAGGCTGGCGCCCCAGCACTCCCCAACGTGGTGGCTGCAGCCGAATCAATAAAATTATTTATGGACTTTGGTGTAGAGAATATTTACCGCGCAGCTATGGCTGCGCGGGCGGAAATTAAAGCGGCCCTAGAGAAAAAAGACTTTGAAGTTTTAGGGGGCAATAAGGCCTCGAGCCCAATTCTAACTTTTAGAGATCCTCGAGGGAATATCACTAAGTTAAGTTCAAATTTCGATGCGGCAAAAGTTTTATACACCCAACGCGAAGATCGAATTCGACTCGCCCCACATGGCTTTACAAATGCGCAAGACCTTCAGAAATTTCGTGCCGCTTTGGAAAAGTGAATCTAATTTCCCGAAAACTTAGCTTTACGCTTTTCCAAAAACGCCGCCACACCCTCTTTTTTATCTGCAGTAGCGAATATTCTTCCAAAAGCTTTGGCTTCTTCCTCACAAACCGTCTCAATAATTTTTTTCTGCCCTAAGCGACAGAGCCGTTTTATTTCTGCCAAAGCTCCGGGTGAGGATTTTTTTATAAATTCTCCCATCACCTCTAAGGCGAAGGGCAAGATTTCTTCATTTTCCGTCACTCGCTGGATGAGCCCTAAACGCAGAGCCTCCTCGGCTTTAATGCGCGCCCCGGAATATAAAAGCTCCAAAGATTTTGAAAGTCCTAATTTTGCGGTGAAACGAGCGGTGGCACCAAAACCCGGGATTAATCCTAAATGCGCCTCAGGCTGCCCAAACTCGGACTTGGCTGTGGCCACAATCAAATCACAACCCATGGCAAGTTCAAGCCCCCCACCCAATGCAAAACCTCGAACGGCTGCAATCACGGGAACTGGAATTTCACCCAACGCAGCAAAAGCCTCCTGACCCTCTCGAGAAAATTTTTCGGCGGCGGCCGAATCCAGATCTTTCATCTCGGCAATATCTGCCCCCGCTACAAAAGCTTTCTCCCCGCTTCCGATCAAAATCAGGCCGCGTTTAGAATAAGACGAACGAAGTTCGTCCTTTAATCGGTCCGCCTCCGAGCGGACCCTTTTAAGGACCGCCATATTCAGGGCGTTTAAAAAAAGGGGTCGATTGAGGGTCCACACTTCAACATGGTGGCTGGCACAATCGCGCGTTTCGACCCTGAGGATGTCTTCTTCATTGGCCATTTTCTGCTCCTAATTGTTTATGAGTGAGCACTAGTAGGTGTAAAAGCCGCGGCCAGATTTTTTACCGAGCCAACCCGCTTCCACATAATTTCGCAGCAAGGGTGCCGGTCGATATTTGCTGTCTCCCAGCCCCTCAAAGAGAACTTGCATAATCGCCAAACAAGTATCGAGACCGATAAAATCGGCAAGAGCCAGGGGACCCATCGGCTGATTGGTGCCGAGTTTCATGGCGTTATCAATATCTACGGCTGTACCGATGTTCTCACTGAGCGCAAAGACAGCTTCATTGATCATGGGCATGAGAATCCGGTTCACAATAAATCCTGGCATATCTTGTGAGGTCACCACTTCTTTCCCCATGGTCTTCGCCCAGGTCTTAACTTGGTTATAGCTGCCATCGCTGGTGGCGAGCCCTCGGATAACTTCCACTAATTTCATAAGGGGAACGGGATTCATAAAATGCATGCCAATAACTTTGTCGGGACGTTTGGTACACGCGGCAATTTTTGTAATGGAAATAGATGAGGTGTTAGAGGCCAAGATAGAATGGGCAGGGAGAACGGAATCAAGTTCTGAAAATATTTTCTTTTTAATTTCGAAGTTTTCCGAGACAGCTTCCACCACTAAGTCTGGCCCGAAGCTTCCCAAATCTTTCAAGGTAGGCGCAAATTTTAAGCGCTTTAAAACATCTGCAGGGGCTTCCGAAATTAGTTTTTTCTCAGACAACTTCGTTAAACTTTTTTCAAAACCTAGCTGCGCCTTAGCCTGCGCTCCCGCCTGAGGCTCAAATATAAAAACCTCAAAACCGCTTTGTGCCCCGACCTGAGCAATGCCCGCACCCATTTGGCCCGCACCCACTACAGCTAATTTCATAGGGTAATTCCTGTAGATCCAAAGCCGCCTGTGCCTCGTTCCGTGGAAGAAAGCTCCAGGCTTTCCACGTGTTCAACGGGGGTGAGTTCAGACACCAGCGCCTGCGCGATGCGATCGCCCGAATTCACTGTGAGATTCTGGGAACCGATGAGGGTTGCGATGACTTTAATTTCCCCCCGGTAATCAGAATCAATCGTGCCCACACCATTGACTAACATAAATCCGTATTTCACAGCCAAGCCGCTACGCGCGCGCACTTGAAGCTCAAAACCCATAGGAACCTCACAAGCTAGTCCTGTAGGTATCAAAACAATTTTTCCCGGCTCAAGTACGAGGGGAGCCTCCAAAGCTGCCGTAAGATCAAAACAGGCCGCTCCCGCACTGGCCACTTGTGGGATTTGCGCCTTCTCATTCAGGCGCTTCCATTTAAGTTTTAATTGAGTTGCCATTTTTAATTCCCCTTCTTAACTTTTAACACGGTGCCTACATGAAAAGGCGCCAGGCGCCCTTTCCTCAGACGCCCTTTCCTCACATTGCAGATTCCCAGACTTTTTTCATTTGTTTGAGCTCAGTGTTTTTTACGGGACCTAAAACGTAGAAGCAGGGTGTTTTTTGAAAAATCTTAGCGCTGCGATCTAAGCTTTTTTTGGAAATCATTTTGAGTTCCTTGAGAGCTTCCTTAAGCGAAATGGTGCGGTTTAAAAGAATCTCTTGGCGCCCGATGGACTCCATTCGATTGTTCACGCCTTCAAAACTCATATAGGTGGCCCCTTCCATCATGGAAATTAAAAACTCGATATCGTCTTCTGAAATCCCGCTTAAAACTCGAGACATCACTTTAGCCACGGCTTCGGTGGCCTCAAAAAGTTTTTTTCTATCACAGGCAAAATAGGTCATCATCAACCCGGCATCAGTAAAGCTCATATGCTGGGCATAGGTGGTGTATACGAGGGCTCGATTTTCACGTAATTCGCGAAATAGGTAAGAACTCGAACCACTGCCAATCAATGAGCAAAGGGCAGAAAAAAGAATTTCATTTTTGTGAGAAAGCGCCACTCCCGGCCAAAAGAAAGCCGCTTGGACTTGGTCCACCGCAAATTTTTTTGACTGAGACATTTCATAAAAAGGCTCGGTCATTTTCGGCACCGAACGGGGATGTCGCGGCAAGGCTTTGCGAAGAGACCCTCCCCACAAATAGTCTTCGGCTTTCGCTAGGGACTTCATCAATTGTTCTTTAATCTTGTCAGGCGAGTGAGAAGAAACGACCGTAACCACCATTTCCGAACGCAAGAAGACATCTCGAATATGTCCTAGCAACTCTTCGTGCGAGAGTTTGGCCACACGATTGGAAAAACCTCCCACACGGTCACCCAAGGCAAAACCCTTCCAAGGCACCTCTAATTGGTTGTCGGAGAATTCATCATCGGGACTTTGCTCGTAGCCCTGCAGCTCCTGCACAATGACCTCGCGCTCTTTTAAAAAATCTTGGGGCTCTAATAGAGAGTCAAAAATCATTTCGCACAAGAGATCTAAGGCCAATTGGGTTTGGTCTTTGGGCACCCAGGCATGAAAACAAGTGTACTCACGGTCGGTAAAGGCGTTGATATCGCCCCCTGTGCGCTCAATCGTTTGAGAAATTTCCTCTGCACTATGCTTTGTCGTACCCTTAAAAAACATGTGTTCCGCAAAGTGAGTCATTCCATGAAGGTGCCGTGGTTCGTGACGACTCCCGCACTTTACAAAAAATCCGATAGACGCTGAGGCGGCCGAAGGATGACGTTCCACCACTAAACGAATTTTAGGGTGAACCTGATAGCGGGCTAGTACTCGACCTAATCCGCTATGCTGCTTCATCGACTCAACTTATTACCGAGGATTCGGACTCGCGCTGCTACCTAGGGGTGGCAAAGCCGCCTTGCGACTCAAACGAATCTTACCCTGGCGGTCGATATCCAAAACTTTCACGGGAATCTGATCGCCTTCTTGGACGATATCCTGAACCGACTGCACTCGGGTGTGATCCAACTCCGATACGTGCACCAATCCATCTGTTCCCGGCATAATTTCTACAAAGGCACCGTAATCGGCAATGCGCACGACCGTGCCCATATAGACCTTACCAATCACAGCTTCTTCCGTAAGATTGCGAATCATTTCCAGAGCTTTTTCGGTGGCCAAGGGATCCGTGGAAGCCACGTTCACTTTGCCTGAATCTTCGATGTCGATCTTCACGCCTGTGGCCGCAACAATGCCCTTGATGTTTTTTCCACCGGGGCCAATGAGGTCTTTGATGCGCTCTTGAGAAATTTGTATCGAGGTGATTCGTGGCGCAAATTTGGAAAGCTCAGCCCGATTTTCTTTGATGGCCGATTCCATTCGATCCAAAATATGCAGACGACCTTCACGAGCCTGCATCAAAGCTTTGCGCAAGACTTCAGGACTGAGGCCGTCCATCTTGATATCCATTTGCACTGCGGTGATGCCGGCACGGGTTCCGCAAACTTTAAAGTCCATGTCGCCCATATGGTCTTCGTCCCCCAAAATATCGGAGAGGACCACCACGTTGCTGCCTTCTTTCATTAGTCCCATGGCAATACCGGCCACAGCTGACTTAATCGGCACACCGGCGTCCATTAGAGCCATCGAAGAGCTACAAACCGTGGCCATAGAAGAAGAACCGTTAGATTCTAAAACTTCTGAGACCAATCGAATGGTGTAAGGAAATTTTTCGTAATCTGGAGCGATGGCTACCACCGCGCGCTCGGCCAAGGCTCCATGGCCCACTTCGCGGCGAGAGTTGCCACCGAAGCGACCCGTTTCACCCACCGAGTAAGGAGGGAAATTATAATGGAGCATAAAGCGCTTATTGAATTTGCCGCGCACGCTATCAATAAGCTGCTCGTCTTCGGAAGTTCCTAAAGTACAAATAGCAAGGGCCTGAGTTTCTCCACGAGTGAAGAGGGCCGAACCATGCACTCGAGGCAAGACACCGGCTTCGACTTCGATAGGACGGATCTGATTGTATTCCCGGCCATCGATGCGTTTGCCCGACTTAAAGGTGAAATCTCTTGCGAAATCTTTTTTAACTTCGTCAAAGGCTTTTTTCGCCTGAGTTTTTAACAAAAGCTTTTCGGCATCCGTAGTGGCGCCCGCCGTAAACTCGGAAACTACCTTATCTTTGATCTTGGCAATTTGCTCGTAACGTGTGGCTTTTTCGCGCTGGGCAAAGGCTTCCCCTAAGGGACCCCAAGCCGAAGCCTTGACTTTAGCGAGAGTGGCCTCGTCTTTAGGCGGAGATTTGAAATCTTCTTTCTTCTTACCGCATTGTTTGCGCAAGTCTTCTTGAAGGGCAATGAGAGTTTGAATTTGCTCGAAACCGAAGAACACCGCCTTAAGGAAAGTATCCTCATCAATGTTGTCGGCCCCACCCTCAACCATCATAATGGCGTCCTTGGTGCCCGACACTAAAATCGACATGTCGGAGCCATCTTGGGCTGTGGTCGTGGGATTAATCACAAATTCATTATTGATTCGTCCCACGCGCACAGTGGCGATCGGATTCGTAAAAGGAATCGGTGAAAGATACAGGGCAATAGAAGCCCCCAAACCTGCAATGGTTTCGCACTCATTTTCTCCGTCGTAGGAAAGAATGGTGACTACCACTTGGGTGTCACGACGAAAACCTTCAGGGAAAAGAGGTCGCAAGGGACGGTCTACCAGGCGAGCGTTAAGCGTTGCCCATTCCGAAGGGCGAGCCTCACGTTTGAAAAAGCCACCGGGTATTTTTCCGGAAGCGTAGAATTTTTCTTGGAACTCGATGGTGAGCGGGAAAAAATCAATCCCCTCTTTTTCTTCTGCCTTGGCCACAGCGGTAACCAAAGCGGAGGTCTCACCATACTGAATAAAAACTGAACCATGCGATTGCTTGGCTAAACGGCCCGTTTCGATTTTTAAAGTTCTACCGCCAAATTCAGTACTTACCGTGACGGGGTTATTAAGTTGTTGCATTTTATCTCCCAAAAAGACGGACGAGGGCCCTGGCGAAATCGCCAAAAATAAACTCGCTGCGGCGACTTACTTACGTAAGCCGAGGTCAGAGATGAGCTTGTTATATCGATTGGCGGATTCGGTTTTGAGGTAAGTCAAAAGACGACGACGACGACCCACCAGCTTCAGCAATCCGCGGCGTGAGTGAAAGTCCTTCACGTGTGATTTGAAATGCGAGGTTAAGTTATTGATACGGGTGGTGAGAAGGGCCACTTGAACTTCGGGCGATCCAGAATCCTTGTCGTTAATTTTGTAATCCTGAATAACTCGGACCTTCTCATCTCGACTGATAGACATTTTCTAATTTCTCCTTAATTTTTTACCAGATAGGGCATAGTCAAAAAGCACCCAAAACTCAATGAGTGCTTGTTAAAAGTCATCGGGGTCAAAGGGCGATCGCAAAAAGACTCGTCCCAGGCGAACGGGGGGCCCTGGTTGAACCCAGGCTACGGGCTGAACCTTATCGGGGGCCAGAAGGAGCAAGGGGCGTTCGAGGGTCTCGGGGAGAGGGTAAGCGCCCGTTGCGAGAAGCCGGGAGGCCTGGAGGGGCTCGAGGGTGTGAGTATCAAAGAGAGACCTCAGGTCATCGAGACCCAGCTGACGAAACCGGAATTCAGGTATACCCGTTAACCCGTATACCTGAATTCCGGTGGCCGCCCTCTCCAAAGGAGCGCCGATTTCAAATGGACCTATGGCGCTACGACGCAGGTCCAGCAGCATCCCCGGGAATCCACAGAGGGCCTCGCCCCAGTCCCGGGCTAGGGACCTGATGTAGGTTCCGGCCGCGACTTGCACCCGAAAGACCCACTCAAGTCCCGGCACCGAAGCGGAACCTTTTTCTAAAATAAATTCCCGAAGCGATTCATGCTCAATGGAAATAATTTCGGCAGGCCGTGCCGTCATTTCAACTCGTTCCCCCGCTCGTACCCTGTCGTAAGCTCGCTTACCATCCACCTTAATGGCACTGAGCGCGGGGGGAACCTGCATGATTTTTCCCACAGCCTTCGGTAAAAAATCTTGGATTTTATTTGTAATATTTTCTAAATTTAACGAGAGGGGGCTCTCTGGCAAAATCAGCGCTCCCGTTTCGTCCAAACTATCGGAGCTCGCCCCCATAAACATTCGGGCCTGGTAGCTTTTGTCTAAGCCTGTAAGAGGTGCAAGTAACTTAGTTCCCTCACCAGTCCCGACCAACAATAAGCCTTCGGCAAAGGGATCCAAAGTTCCCGTGTGCCCAATATTCAATCGGCTTTTTACAAGGGCGCCCGACTTCTGCGCCAAAGTCTTTTTAAATTTGAAAAGGCAATCTTGCGAAAGCAGGCCCTTATCTTTCCAAACTAGATAAAGGCCCACCGCTTAGGCGCTCGGTTGGGCAGAGCTCAGAGTTCCTTCGATCTCTTCAACGGTATAAGCCTCGATAAAATCACCTACTTTGATATCGTTGTAGTTCTCAATGGACATCCCGCACTCAAAACCTTCCGCCACTTCTCGGGCGTCATCCTTAAAGCGTTTGAGTCCAGAAAGTTTGCCCGTGTAAATAACTCGGTTGTCGCGAATAAGTCGCACAGTATTAGACCGAGCAATTTTGCCTTTGACCACCTGACAACCGGCTACTGCGCCGACCTTCGTGATCGTGAAGACGTTGCGAACCTCGGCCCGACCCTGCAAGGTCTCCTTGAAGGTAGGATCCAACATGCCCGACATGGCTTTGGTCACATCATCCAACAAATTGTAGATGATCGTGTACTGCTTCACTTGAACACCTTGAAGCTCAGCCATATTTTCGGCCTTGGAATCGGCCCTCACATTGAAAGCAAAGATAATCGCCTTAGACGCAGAAGCTAAGAGAACATCGCTCTCTGATACCCCACCCACGGCCGCAGCTAGGATTTTTAGTTTCACTTTGTCTGAAGGTATTTTCAACAGCGAAGCCTGAATGGCTTCGGCGGAACCCTTGACATCAGCCTTAATGATGACCGGAAGTTCTTTCACTTCACCGGCCGTCATCTTAGAATAAATATCTTCTAGAGAGAGCCCCTTTGTGGCTTCCGTGCGTTTGGCACTTGCCCGGAACTCAGCCAACTCCCTAGCCGACTTTTCATCCGCCAAGGCATTGAGAGAATCACCGGCTTCCGGAACTCCACTCAGACCCAAAATTTCCACAGGTGTGGAGGGACCGGCTTCCCGAATATTTTTTCCCTTATCATCGATGAGCGCACGCACCTTACCGGTGAGTGATCCCGCCACGACAAAGTCGCCCACTTGTAATTTTCCTTGTTTGACCAAAACGGTTGCCAAGGGTCCACGACCTTTGTCGAGCTTGGCTTCCACAATCACGCCTTCAGCAGGGCCTTCGGCTCGAGCCTTAAGACTCATCATTTCAGCTTGGAGTTGAAGCATCTCTAAAAGTTTGTCTACGCCCAAACCGGTTTTGGCGGAGACAGGAACGAAGATCGTCTCCCCACCCCAGTCTTCCGATAGCAATCCAAATTCCGAGAGCTGTTGACGAAGTCTATCGGGATTAGCGTCCGGTAGATCCATTTTATTCATGGCCACAATAATCGGAACACCCGCGGCCTTCGCATGGTCGATCGCCTCGCGAGTTTGAGGCATCACACCCTCACTCGCCGCCACCACCAAAATCACAATATCCGTGACCTTAGCACCGCGGGAACGCATGGCTGTAAACGCCGCATGGCCGGGAGTATCTAAGAAAGTAAGGCTCTCTACGTGAACTTTGCTATCAGAAGAAGCACTTTTAGCAGGCGCCTTCTCTTTTCGATCTTTTTTGACTTTTTTATCTTTGTCTTTAGTGGCGGCTTCCGCTGTGAAGGCCTGGAGATTTTTAATCGCATCGGCCACCGACACCGTATAAGCCCCGATGTGCTGAGTGATTCCACCCGCCTCACCTGAAACGACTCGCGCCCGGCGAATCATATCAAGGAGTGAGGTTTTGCCGTGATCCACGTGACCCATGATGGTCACTACCGGTGAACGAGGGGTCTGCCCTTCGTCTTCTTCTTCGCCGGCATTCTCAGCAATGAAGTCGTCTTCCCGGAAAGTTTCGTCGCGAATCTCAAAACTAAATTCCGCCGCTAAAAGTTGGGCCGTTTCCAAGTCGAGTAGCCAGTCTTCTAAATGTTCCACATCGGGTTCTTCAACCCCCATGCTTTTGAGCTTTTTAACCACTTCATGAACCTTCACGCTCATTTGGTGGGCGAGGTCTTCCACAGAAATGCGGGAGTCAAAATCAACCAAACGTTTGTGCGCGGCCGACATACTTGTTGAAGCATGGGAACTTGAGCCTCGGCCCAAGGCTAAGCGTTTTTTCTTGGGTTGATAGACGCGTTCCCGACGCAAATAATCCGTAGACTTGAACATGATATCATCTTCGCGAATCCGAGGCCCCAGAGAAGATTTCTTTTTACGGCTTTCCTCATCCGCCAATTCTTTTTCCAGAAGGGCGGCCGCGGTTTTGCTAAGTTCCGGATCGCTAAAGGTTTTGGGAACGGAGGGACCTTTTTTTGTGGGAGCTTTGTAGTTTGGCGAAGCTTCCTCAACAATGAGAGGCTTCGCTCTTTGCACTGGCTCTGTAGAAACCACACGAATTACACTATAGCGAGGACCCCGACGCACAGCCACTACAGGGGCCGCAGGTGTAGCCGGAATCACTGTGCTTTCTGCCAAAGATTCAACCTCAGGAAGAGACTCAGTACTTTCTCCTACATTTAGGCTCTCTAAAGAAACTTCTGTAACCTCAGCTTCCGCGCTTTCCGTTGAGACTTGATTTTCAGCCGATAGCGATGCCACTTCTTCCACCGGATCTAGCGCCGAGGCTTCAGGACTCAGATTCTCCGGCGCCGCCGCATAGGCGACCGCATCAGAACTTTCTTCCGGCGCCACTTCTGCGATGACTTCCTCTTCTTTAGCAGAAGATTCTCTTCGCAAAACCACCTCGGAAGACTTCCGCCGAGCCGCGGAGGCGGCATCTTCAGCGCGCGAAGCCTTAGGTCGACGAGTCACCGCAGACTTCTTTTTAGGTGAGTCTGAGGCTTCCGGAGGGTTTAAGAAATTTTTGATCTTCTCAACCTGTTCGCCACTCAAATCCGACATATGATTTTTCAACTTCAGATCGAGTGGTTTAATCTTATCAATGAGATCTAAGGCCTTAATATTGAGCTCCTTTGCGAGCTCAAAAACTTTGATGTTCTCTGTTGTCATGCCCTAACCAATCTTTCTTCAGTCTTTCTTCTTAGCTCTTGGATTTTTCACGTGCGGCCACTTCGGCGCGCAGTTTAGCCTCAAGGCCACCTATGGATCCAGTTGCAGACGCATCTTCTTTAGGACCGGAACCCGCGGCGTCTGCAATTCTTGCTGCTGCAATTTCTTCTAAGGCCCGATCGGCGGCACCCGATGCCACCACTTCAGCGGCTTTGAGGAGGAGTTCTTTAGCCTTTTCCACATCGAAACCGGGAACTTCACTCAAAAGCTCAGCGTCTGATGACGCCACGTCTCGAACCGTGTCAAAGCCACTTTGATAAAGAGCCATGGCAAGGGTGTCGGATATGCCGGGGATCAACATGAGTTGATACTTGGCTTCAGCCAAACGCTTAGCCATAATGGTTTCGGAAACGATATCCAGCTTCCATCCCGTGAGTTGGCTTGCCAAACGCACGTTCTGCCCACGTTTGCCGATAGCTAACGACAAATTCGTATCTCCCACAACCACTTCGATGGCGCGATTTTCATCATCAATAATAACTTTTTGAATTTCGGCCGGAGCCAAAGCATTACACACAAAGCGAGTGATATCTTCATCCCAAGGCACGATGTCGATGCGCTCCCCACGGAGTTCTTGCACAATGTTTTGGACTCGGCTTCCTCTTACACCCACACAGGCCCCAATGGGGTCCACGTCTGAGTCTTTTGAAATGACCGCAATTTTTGCGCGGATACCAGGGTCGCGAGCCGCTCCCTTGATAGCCACCAAGCCCTCTCGAATCTCGGGAACCTCATTTGTGAACAAGGCCATAAGGTATTCCGGACAAGAGCGCGAAAGGATAATGCGCGGACCCTTTGGAGTTAACTGCACGTCACTAAGGTAGGCTTGAATACGATCTCCAGGGTTGTAGGCCTCTCCCGGGATTTGTTCTTTTAAAGGCATGTAACCTTCCGTGCGACCCAGATCAATAATCACAGCTCCCCGGTCCACTCGACGGATCAAACCCGTAATGATTTCTCCTTTACGGTGTTGAAACTCATTAAAAATAATTTCGCGCTCGGCGTCGCGCACCTTTTGCACAATCACCTGCTTGGCCGTTTGGGCCGCAATCCGCGAAAGTAAGGTGGTATCCATTCGAATCCCTAAACTATCAGCTAGCGAAACTTCAGAATCGTAAGTTTTGGCTTCTTCAAAAGAGATTTCTTTGTCGGTGTCTTTGACCTTTTCAACCACGTTTTTGAACTGAAAAAGCTCTACTTCGCCAATTTCATCGTTATAGCGCGCTTCAATGTCTCGACTCATGCCGTATTTTTTACGAGCGACAGTGAGCATGGCCTCTTCAATTGCGGAAATCAGCAAAGCCTTGTCGATGCCCTTGTCTTTTCCGACTTGTTCAATCATTTTTTCGAGTTCACTTGCGTTCATATTTTCTCCCGTCGCAGCTGGCCGTTCAGGCCTTCTCTTCGTTTCTTAATGTCCAATCGCGCACCCACTGGGCCGAGCGAATTTTATCTAAAGGAATTTTATGCACACCCAAACTATCTTCGATCTCCAAAGAGGGCCCCTTTTCAGAAGCCGAAACTTCAGCCTCTTTGATCTCTTTTAAAACACCTTCCCAATTGCGGCGTGCTTTGGCTGGAGGCGGCATCGGCAAGGCTTCGTCTGTCTGGAAACGGACTTTATCGCCAATGGCCATTTTAAACTGACGAAGAGTGCGCAAAGACGCTCGTTCGCCGGGACTACTCACTTCAAGAGTGTAGGCCGTGGCTAAAGGATCCCAAACATCAAAGAGCGGATTTAATTCTCTGTGGACTTTGGCACAGTCGTCGATACCTATGGCATCCGCTTCGCTTCGAATATTTTCAAGAGTAATTCGCACAATAGCTGAAGCCCCGCCTACGACTTCTAAGTCCCAGAGGCCATAGGTCAACGATGCCAGGACGGGTTCCACAAGCCCAATAAGCTTGGCTTCAAGAGGGCTTTTTAAAACTGAAATCTGATCTTCTTTAATCAAATGAGCTTTCCTCAAGTCCTTTATAAACTCGGGCTCTAGGCCCGTGTTGAGGACTTGAGACGGTCACGGGACGGAGCCTAAGGTTTAGGCCGACGCCCAGGATATAGTCGCAAGCTCAGTGGATTGCAAGCTAAGCGAGCTATTTGAGAGTGGGTTTGAAGAGGTGGGTGAGGGTCCAAAGCATTCCGCCCTTAATACAATAGGCCACAACCACGCGATTTTTGGCGTCTGGCACCGCCGCAAGGTCGCTATCGTTTAAGCGAAAGGGAATGTACACCATAGAATCCGCAGACTCGCCCGTTTTTCGAGCATTGGCGGTCCGAGTGACAAGAGGAGTAGGATATTTTGAGGCGTCTTTGGTATCGGCTCCAAAAACATCGGTCACTGCCGGAGTATTCAGGGGCGGGTTAAAGTCAAAAGAGCGTGAAGAGTTTTGCATCAGAGCTCGGGCGTAAACTCGGGCCATGCGCACTCGGGGCTTCTGAAAAAGGCCTCCCATAGGAGTGTCTTGAGCGTCGATGTAGAGACCGGAGATCAAATAAGGTTTGGCCGAATTGAAGGGAAGTCCCGCCCCACCAGGGGCCGAAGAATTACAAGTGGACACACATCCGCCCACACCCACGATGCAATTATCCACT
This sequence comes from uncultured Bacteriovoracaceae bacterium, assembly GCA_964477895.1. Lineage (GTDB taxonomy): Bacteria > Bdellovibrionota > UBA2428 > UBA2428 > UBA2428 > CAYZFQ01. The sequence continues at coordinate 150,381 of CAYZFQ010000003.1, forward strand.
AGGTTTTTGGTAACTGTTTTTCCCACAGTCATTTGTCCGGTGCCTTCATTAAAGTCACCGGCAATTAAATTCCCTGAGGCATCGAAGCCAATTTCGGCCATCGTGACTTCCGCTGCCGTAACGGAAGAGACACTTTGACCTTCCAAGTAGAGATCAAAGCCTTGGATGATGGCTTGCTTGCCTGAGGCGAGTAATGATTTGAGGGGCTCTTTTGGATTTTGACATTCCAATGTGGAGCTCAGACCGGAACCCACGGGAAGAGCAAAGGGGCTGTTGTCGTAGCAAAAAGGCACATGAGTCCCCCCATCCGTGAGTCGAGTGGCATAGACCAAATCTTTATGTGGGCCTGTGCTCGAGCTATTTTCAGAGCCGGGAATTAGCCAGGAGGAGCTCGACGTTTGACCACTCCCGCCGCGGGAACCCTTGCCCCCACCGCAGGCACTGAGAAGAATGAATAAAAAGAAATATAAAAACGATGTCGCTTTCATATTCATATTTTAACGAATGTGGGCCCCTCGTGCGCACAAATATATTTGAGGCCTTAACGCAAACTTAACTTGTTTTGGCCTAAACTAAGCCTCCATGAAGATGATAGTTTCCTATCTCACGGGCCCTCTTTTCTTGGCAGGCTCCATTTTAGCTCAAGGGCAGACTTCCCTTCTCACGGGAAATGAGTCCTACAGAACCCTTGAGTCAGACCATATCAAATTGCGCTATCCCCTCGATCATGAGTATGCGGCCCGCCACTTCCTCACTCAGGCCGAAGACTACGTGACTCACCTCGAATCTCGAATCGGCTATAAATACCCTCGAGATATTGTGGTTTTTCTCACGGCCAGGCGCTTTCCCAATGCCTACGTGACGGGGACTCTCCCGGGGATCGACAGTCACATCCTATTGCCCCTGGATTTAATCTATTCCGATCTTTTTATGGCGGGCTTTTCGGGTTCGGCCTTTGATATTTTCGTGCATGAATTGGCCCACCACGCTCAGCTCGAAATGGGTCGCGGATTTTTTAATAAGATTTTAGGTCCCCTGATTCCCTTTGATTTTATCATGACACCTTCTTGGGTTTGGGAGGGCTATGCCGTCTACCAAGAGTCCACAATAGCTGCGCCCTTTAAGGGTCGGCAACGAACTGCTTTTTTTGGCGCACTCTTACAATCGGCACTCAAGGATGAAAAACGCGACCTCGTGCCTTTTGATTTCTATACCAAAAATAGAGATTGGATTTATTCGGGTGCAAGTCCTTATCTCATAGGTTCTACTTTTATAGATTTTTTGGGACGAAACTATGGTGACGCTAAAGTAAATGAGTTTATTCGCCGTACCTCAGAAATTACTTTTTCGAGTGATCTCAAACACGTTTTTGGAAAAAGTTTTCGCGAGCTATTAGCAGATTTAAACCAAGAGCTTCGCGACTCTCCAGCCCAGGCCAAGGTCGATACCCAACGCTCAATTTACTTTGATCATTCTGCGGACCTCGAAGCTCTAACACCTTTGCCCAATGGAAATACCCTGGTCTGGGAATCCAAAGAAGACAATAGCCCTCGGGTTTTGCTTTTGTCCCCAGAGGGGAAAATTTTAAATGAATGGAGTTGGAAGAAAGTCTTGCGCTCCCTTTACGCGCGTGAGTTGAGCGCCCCAGTAAAAGCCCATGCCAGCCTCGATGGTCGCGAAGTTTACTTTCATAGCTATGCTCCTTCGCGCGACCAAATCTCAATCGACGGAGTCTTTGCCTCCTTCAATGTAGAATCAGGAAGTCTTCGCATTTTGCGAAGTGAAGCCACATCTACGGCGGCATTTACAGATCCCAGTTCAGGGAGTTTTTGGCTTTTGAAAAAATCTCGCCCCAAGTCCTCAGCCCCCATTTACACCCTTGAGTTGGGAGAACTCGCACACCCCAACGCCCCCTTAAAAGTAGTCGCCACACTCAGTGGCCCCGAGCAAATTTCGGGCTTCAGCCTTTCTCCCGACTTAAAAACGGTGGCCCTCAGCGCCTATGTCAATAATAACTGGGACCTCTTTTTACTGGATTTGAATTCTGCACAGACCTCACTAAAAATGCTGACTCACACGCCGTCTCAAGAACTCATGCCCCAGTGGGTGGACCGATCCCTTTATTACCTTAGTGATGATTCCGGTCGTTACAATGTGAAGCAAATCGACCCCACCCGTCCGGAGGAAAGTTGCCAACTGAGCCAGGCGCCCTGGTTGGTCAAAGACTTTAATGTGAGTGCGGCCAGGCAACTTCAGTTTGTGCAACGAGAGGGCCGATTCTGGTCGGTAGATACCGATAACGGAGGATCTCGAGCTTGTAAAAAAATCTCAAACCAAAGCCCTTCGCCCGTCGCTGAAATTGCCCAAGCTCCGGGTGAGAGCTACCGAGAATCTCCCTTTAAAGTTTTTTGGCCTGTCACTCGAGTTCTTTTACCAGTGACCACTTACGACTCCTCGGGTGTGGGGTTTTTATTGGCGGGCGAAAGCCCTTATAAAAAATTCAGCTGGAACTTAGCCGGCTTTATTGGCAACCTGCCGCGCGAAAATAACTTTCAAGCGATGGCGCTCTACACGGGACTTGAACCCAACATTTTAGCCCTGACTTTTCGGCACGAACCAGGTTACCTTTATTCAGAGCGCCTACGACTGCGGGACGAGTCCTTTAGCACCACCACTCTCACCCTTATGGAACCTCTTTATAATCACACTTTTGAGTTCTCTCCTGTGCATCGCCGCGGAGGAGGTGAAGAAGACCAATTCGGAACGGTGCTGGCTCACTCTTTTGAAAGCGCGAGTATTCCTCGCCGCTCAGCGGGAGCTAGAAAGGGATTGATACTCTCAGAATCCGTATCCCTTTATCCCGACTCCTGGGGGAACCGCGATCCTTTGAATATTTATAATTTTGAACAGAATCTTTATTTACCACTGACTTTCTCCTCTCGAGATTCCTTTAGAATCAAAGCCGAGCAATTTTACGTGGACCGAAAATCTCGCGGAGTTGCCGGGATGATCTCAGGTCCGAGCCTTATCCAGGACTATGCTTGGTTGGGCGACCGGCTGAGCTTGGAAAGCACCAAAGAGCATGCCCGCATCACCGTGCTGGGCTTGGGTGATCTTTATTTCCGAGGCAACCGGGCTTGGGGATCAGAGCTCTCCTACAAATTTGCTCTGGGCAAGCAAGACTACGGCACCCAGCATGTGTGGGATCGGCTTTGGTGGAATCCCCGCATTACAAATTTACGGGCCGGCCCCTTCATAGCGGGCGCGCAATTTGTGGGTGGCGAAAACACGAACAATCAGCTGCACGCCACCACGGGGGCCACTTTCGAATTCCAGTGGACGCTATTTGAGTTTTTACCCTTCCAAACCATGGTCTATGGCGCTCAGCGTCTCACCGATGACAAGAAATCAGACTTTGGTGGAGTCGTAGGACTTTATTTAGATTTCTAGCTCGCTGCACTGAGCACGGCGCATGAGCGCGTAGTGTCATTTTGCAAGAATATGATTTTCTAGCCTTTTACTCGCCGCATTTTGACGACAATTTTTAAGGAGACTCAAGGTTTAGTTATATTTAAGTTTTACTCTCGCAGCCGACCTGATTTTGAATTGACTCGTCGCACTTAGTGCGCAAAACAACTCCTCGCAGCATGTAAGCGGTACGTCTGTGAACAGGCTGCTGGTAGTGATTCACTTCGGGAGCTTCCTTCGTTCGCTCCCCCTCCCCTCCCCCCCCTTCCGAGGTGAGTCACTCCTTTCAATTTTAATCCCCAAAAAATTTAGAGCATGGCGGCACAAGTGGAATTTTATGAGTTGCCGACTTGCCAGGATATTTTGAGAATGGTTATCATTTTCTCATGAGCCACGCACCCAAAGTTAATTCCACTTCCAACTGTCTTTCTCTCATTGCCGAAGGAGAAGACCTGCGCGCCCAAATTCATGAGTGCGGGAGTCTGCAGATCCACTTGGGTCCGATGAGCCTGCGCTTTTCCGAGAAAAGCTTTGAGAGATACCTAAGATTTTTGGAAAAGCTCTGGCTGCGGGTTGAGGAACGCAAGGCCGGCTTGCAAGGCGAAGGACCTGATGATCCCAGCCAAATGCCGATGCGACTACAAAAGTTTGCTCGAATGCTCGCGGGGGATGAAGCTTAATTTCTTTTTTGCTATAGCTAGGGGGTCCGCAAGGGGCGCCCGTAGCTCAGCTGGATAGAGCACCTGATTTCTAATCAGGTGGTCGGAGGTTCGAGCCCTCCCGGGCGCACCAGCTTTAATCCGTGGGCCGAGGAAACTAGGCACTAATTTTCTTAACCAAAGCGTAGGCCCGCTCTTTCCAGTTTTCTCGCCGATAAAACTTCATACCCGCTTCATTCTCGATAACACAGCAAAGCCTAAGAACGGGAAGCTTAAGTTCCCGAGCAATTTTTTCGGCGTGCCTGAGTAAGGCGGCACCAATTCCCCGAGAACGGGAATTAGCGTCTGTTACCAAGTCATCAATGTAGAGGTGAGCCCCTCTTACCAGGTCCGTGTAAACTCGAGTGCTAACAAGTCCGAGTGCTTTGTTTTTTTCCATATAGGCCCAAAGTCGATAATTTTCCTGGGCCATAGCCAGAGCGAGTTCCCCAAACTGCTTCCTATCCAAATGAGTTCTCAACTGTTTCATTATGGGATAGGCGAAATCGAGATCGTTGGAATTCCTCAGATCAACCTCGATTATATTTTCGCTTGAAAGCATAGGTAGAAATTAACATAGAGAAAGCGAGGCATCTAATGGCTTTTCACCCTCCCAAAGAACTACCCAACTAAGGAGCCCAGGCACACGGCAATGTAACCCAGCAGGAGCACGTTCAAAACCAAAATCAAAGCGAGGGGAGGAAATATGATCATTAAAGGAAGCATTAAAAAACTTATCACCAACAAAGCAAAAAACAGACCCACTAGAAGAGCCATGAACATTCCAATTTGAGCAAGCTCTTGAACAGCTTCCTCGGTAGCGCGCAAGACATCCTCAACCTTAGCCTTTTCTGACTGTGCTTTCCTCTCAAGATTTCCCAAGGCAGTACGAGCCGCCTCAACACTTGTAGCTCCAGTAGGAAAGAGCGGCTTAAGGACAACTTCAAGTTCACGCACGCACTCCTCTAGCTCAGCGCGATTGCCATGCAGGTTCTTTACGATCGCTATCCCCAACCACATAATCTCGGCACGCTTAGGGGAATCAGAAGTTGCCCGCCGCTTTCTACCAAATTCCTCTATAGCGTTTAGCGCGGGCTTTAATGCGTTGTTGAGTCTTGTAAGAAAGGGCTTCAAATCAACAAGTCCTAAAGAATGAAGAATCTGTCCGCTCTCACGACTTACAAAAGCTCCCTGCACACCTTCCAGTTCATCATTTTGATAATTAAAAATTAAACTGTAATCGACCGGAGCTTTTTTCATCTCAAATCGAATGCCCTCAAGCTTCTTATCGGAAGAAAAAGAAACCCGAGCTCGAAAAGGTTCTACGGGCTGAGAAGCCTTGCCTTTATCCTTTGATGCAGAAACAATGGAAAGGGCGCGATTAAGCAAGACTTCGACTTGGGCGAGCTCTTCGCTTTCAAAACTTTGGAAGGCCTTCCCTAAGGGCACGGCGGCAGCGGCGGTTGGAGGAGAAACTAGAAAGAAAAAAAGTAGACTTAAATAGGGCAAAGATCGGCGCGAAAAATAGCTCATCTCTCACACCTAGCACGGTGCGTTATTTTTTTCATTAAAAATGGAATGCCCAGGATACCTAAGAAAAGCCGCTTTTTTACTGCACCACGCCTGCAGCCCCATCATTAGCTGAACTCGGATAACCAATCCCACCCGTAACCGTTGTGGACGCGCAAGAAGAAGTCGCATCGATTGTAATCGTTCCGCCAGCTCCACCCATGTTAGATGCTTCCACTCCCCCTACGACCATCGAGCCCCCAATTGCATTACAACCCGCTGAAACAGTCGTTCCATCATTTAGGGTAATGGCGCCAGCAGCTCCACCCAAAGTGCGTCCTGAGGGCGCAAACATAGAAGCTCCCGAAGACCCACTGCCCCCACCTGAGGAATCCAGGACGGCTCCTGATGACGATGTCGCAATAATGGAGCCACCACTGCCACCCGCTCCCTGGCCATAGCCATCAATGTTATTGCCATAGGCCCATGATAGGAGGCCCGAAGATCCACCAGTCCCCCCCAGTGTATCGACCTCCGTAAACACGACGTTAACTAAAGTAACCGAGCCCGCACTCCCGCCAGCGCCTCCATTGGCCTTATGGTCGGGAGTAACTATCATATTGTTGCTAATATAGGCCGCTCCACCGGAGCCCCCACTGCCGCCACCGGCATTAACAATGTATACAGTCACACCACTGAGCACAATCGTGCCTCCGTTTCCTCCAGCACCACCATCCCCACCCATAAAAGGAACTGAGTTATCCCAGTAAGAGGTGTCCCCATTTCCACCGGCACCTCCGTTACCACCCATCGAGTAAATCGACCCAAAAGTGACGGTGCCATTGGAAGTCAAAGTAATGTTGTGCGCATTGGAGGCTGCTCCACCGTCATCTCCTGAAAAAACCCAGTTCACCCCGCCAGAAAATCCGTCACCGCCATTAGCGGTCACATTTCCAATTTTACTATTTGCTCCCAGTCCTCGAAAAATCACATTTTCCCCGAAATTCCCACCCAGTACGACATCTCCAAAATCCCCACCGCCCGCATCTCCCACATCAATAATCGCAGGGAGCTGTGCCGTAGGGACGAGGGCTGTGGCGGCGTCAAAGGCTGCCTGGGCTGTGAGAAAGGGCTTGTTGATGTTATCGACCTCGGCCGTGCCATCGTCTCCTGATAATCGCAGATAGACACGAGTACCCACTAATGCCGAGCCTGAAGACGTAGTCTCACCTGTCGAGTTATTGGAAGTACGGGGTAAGTCTAAGATCATAGCCGTACACGAGCTAAGCGCCCATGCCAAAATAGGCTGGATAATCTTAAAGGAATTTAATTTCCGCACAATCTAAAGTCTACGCTAAATGATAGTGGTAATTGTTAAGATTGAGAAAAGAAGATGGAAGTGTTGGGTTAAGGTCCTCCCTTAATAATCCTAAATTAGGCCCCATTACTTTGACCCCAGCCCCAAGCTTAGGGCAAAAACATAGCAACTATTTTCTATAGGAGTTTTATGAAAATTTTTCGCACTCAACTTTTGCTCTCGGCGTCCTTAGTCCTTGGAGGACAAAAACTGAGTGCCGAAGAGGGCATGTGGACCTTCGACAACCTCCCTCTTTCCCAACTTGAAAGTTCTTATGGCTTCACTCCCTCAGCGGATTGGATCACAAATGTAAAAAATTCCTTGGTGCGAATCAGCTCGGGAGGAACCGGATCTTTTGTTTCAAAAAACGGCCTTGTGATGACCAACTGGCATGTGGCCCAAGGTCCCCTTCAAAAGATCTCCAGCCCCGATAACGATCTGATGACCAAAGGTTTTTATGCCGCCCTTTTGGCTGACGAGAAGCAGGTCCCCAACCTCTACATCGATCAATTGCGCTCCATCACGGATGTCACCGCCCGAGTTGCGGCGGCCATCGCAGGAGCCACCGATGAGACGGAAGAAAATCGTTTGCGTAATGCGGAACTTGAAGAGATTCAAAGTGAACACCAAGCCAGCACTGGCGAAATTGGGGAAGTAGTGACCCTGTACAAAGGTGGACAATATCACCTCTACGGTTACAAACGCTTCACTGATGTGCGAATGGTCTTTGCGCCCGAAAAGACGATGGGCTTTTTTGGTGGAGACGAAGATAACTTTGAATACCCACGATTTGTTCTAGATATTGCTATGCTGCGGGTCTACGAAAACGGAGTACCGGCCCAGGTTTCTAACTTTTTGCCCATTTCAGAAAAGGGTCCGCAAAAAGATGACCTGCAATTTGTAGTGGGAAACCCAGGCAAAACAAGCCGCCTTCTCACTCATGCCGCGTTGATGGATGAAAAATATCACCGACTTCCTCTTTCCTTAGAAATTCTAAATCGAAATCTTAAAACTCTGGATAGCTACAGCGAACGTTCTCCTGAGGCCCTGCGCCAAGCCGAAGCCAAACGATTTAGCGTTTCAAATTCACTTAAGGTGAGCCTTGGAAAAGAAAAGCTTTTGGATGAAAGCATTTTGGCGGCAAAACTTGCCAGCGAAACAGCCTTAAAAGCCCGAGTCTTCACCGATGAAGCTTTGTCATCGGAACTGGGGGCCTGGACCGAAGTAGAGAGAACCGTTTCTATTCTCCAAGACCTTCGCCTCCCCCACGCTCTTTTTGAGGAAGGCAGCGCCTTTGACACTCGATTTTTCGGCTGGGCCCGCAAGCTCGTGCGTGCGGCTCGCGAAAAACAACTACCCGAAGACCAACGTTTACCAGAGTATGGGACATCGCAATTGCCCAAACTCGAGCGAGATTTATTTTCGGAAGAACCTATTTATCCAGAACTTGAGCAGGCCACTTTGGCGGCAAGCCTTGAGTTCTTAAAATTAAAATTGCCAGAGCACGCGCTGACTCAAGAAATTTTAGGCGATGTGAGCCCCGAGCAGCGGGCCGAGGAAATGATTAGAACAACTCGCTTGCGTGAAATTAGCGTTCGCCGAGAAATTTATACTGGGGGCACCGAAGCCTTAGCTCGCTATGCTTCCGACCCGCTTATTAAACTTGCGACTCAAGTTGATGAGACTTCAAGATCATTGCGCAAACGCTTAGAGACAAGGGTAAAGGTACCCACGGAGCGCGCTTACAAACGCATCACCCGGGTTCTTTTTGCCTACAACGGAGCCAGCATCTATCCAGATGCCACTTTCTCTCCTCGGCTAAGCTTTGGTTCCGTAAAGGGCTACGTCCAAGACGGTGTGCCTCTAAAAGAAAACACCGTGATTGGCGGTGCCTTTGCTCATGAAACAGCCCATGGTGCTAGGGAATTTTTCCAGCTCCCTGCCAGCTGGCATGCGGCCCGTTCTCAGTTGAATATGGACACTCCACTCAACTATGTCACAACTAACGATATCATTGGAGGTAACTCCGGCAGTGCTGTCGTGGATCGAGATGGCTATTTTGCCGGGATCGTATTCGACGGCAATCGCTACGGAATTTTGGGCGATTACCACTACCGCATTGATGACAACCGAGGAATCTCCGTGCACTCAGCGGGAATTCTAGAAGCCTTACGAAAAGTTTATAAAACAGAGCGCATCTTGGCTGAGTTCTCCATTAAGGGTCGTAGTTCAAGTAACCCGTGCTCAAATAAGCTGAAGTAGAAAAGGCGCCTGGCGCTTTCTCAGGTAGGCGGTGCATTAATTGACGCGGTGGGTGTACCTAAATGAAGCAGGCGCCTGCTAACTGATCTGGAGATGCAAGACTTTGTGAGGCGATGTCCAAGGGGGTCGCTTTTTTTATTTTTTGTTTTTTGGATGGGGCTGAGATCCTGGAGCCGATGGTCGCAGGCCATCCTGTGGGCCGAGGATGCCCCCCTCTTTCTTGGTGAGGCTATTAGCCGAGGTGCTCTAGGTCTTTTTGAATCTTACCGGGGCTATTATCATTTCCTACCTAAGCTTTTGTCATGGCTCTCTCTGCATTTGTTCGGCATTGAGAACTTTGGAATCTCTACCAACATCGCAGGCATTCTTATTTTTTGCGCCGTACTGGCTCAGCTTGCATCCGACGACTACTCAGAAATTTTTGGCAATTTGCGCTCCCGCATAACCTTTGCACTGGGCCTTAGTTTTGTTCCTGGATTAGGAGAAGTCCTGGGAAACCCCACCAATTTACATTGGGTTCTCACTCTTAGCCTAGGCCTTCTTGGTCTAAAAAATCGTCATCACATTTATACTTACCGTGCCTATCTTTGGATTTTTCTGGTTGGTGCTTCGGCCGGGGAAGCCCTTTGCTTTGTCCCACTCTTTGCCTTTCGGTGGTGGAAAACCCAGCTCCCCCGAAAAATCACCCTAGTCCTTCCTGTAGCCATTCTTCTTTTTTGGGGGCTCATGAACTTTATCGTGCGCGACCGAGGTGGCGAAGCTCAAAACCTCAACATCCACCTCCTGCTAAAAAGTTTTCCCCACAGCCTCATCAACTACCTCGTTCTTCAACCTTTGGTGGGCGACAAAATGACTGAAATCTTCGCGGAGCATATTTCTATTTTGTATTGGATCGTAGGCTTAGGAGGAGTTCTTTACGCACTAAATTGGAGCCGGCGAACTCAGAAGAATTCCCAACATCTTTGGGTCTACGTCCTTTGCGCCTACGGGGTTTTGGCTTTGATGTGGATTGCCCGCCAAGATGCGGCAAACTTTTTTGCGCTCATGAAACGTGAAGTTTATTACTCGTGGCTGCGATATAGCTTTTTGATTGGTGCTGCCGCGTTTATTGCTTGGGCCTATATCATCGCCCATAGTGGAAGAAATTATTCCCAGCGCCGACTCACCATTTTCGTGGGAATTTACGCCTTGCTAGCCCTCCCTCGCTGGGAAATTCGAACACCCATGCCAGGCCTTTCTTTTCGCACGCAAATAAAAAATCATCAACCGCCCCAGTGTGGGGGCAGCAGCACACTTCACACCTACCCCCCGAGTTGGCAGGTAGAAATTCCCAATTCTTTCCTCTGCACAAAATAACGCTGCGCCTACATGAAAAAGCGCCAGGCGCCTTCAGGATAACAAAGGGAACTTCAGCGATTCTTCCACAGCTTCGTCGGAGAAAAGCTTTTCCACAAACTGGGGTTCATTTACGAGCCAGGCTAGAAAAATATCGGCAAAGTAATTGGCGATGGCGGAGTCGGGATTGCGATCCCAAGTAATGTCATCGATGGGAGATGATTTGGATTTCTGCCGACCCGTGCGCAAGCCCTCTGAAGGAGTCCACTGCAAGATGAGATCTTGGGCCGCGCCAAAAATTTTCAGTAAGCTGCGGTCCGACGTCACCCAAACAAAGATCGCCGTTTCGTTTTGCCCCACGAAAGCTTCGTAGCCAGTGGCACCACTCACCAGTTCGAGCGCATCGGCGCGCGCTGAAAGAGGCAGATTGCGCTTTAAGCTCTGACCTAAAAACTTAGGCTTTAAAAATTCTCGCAATGCACTCTGAAAGGCACGCGAGGCGTCCAAGAAGGCGCAATGTAAAATAAATCCATTTTGGTTTTTGACTTCAATCTGCACCGGGAAGGCTCGCTCTCGAATGGAAATCGAGATGGCGCCTACATCTCCCAACTTAAGAGGCGGATCACTATCAAGCAAAAGAGCCACTCCCCCGGATGAAATATTCAGAATCCTGAGTTTGAGATTTCCTAAGTGGGCTTCCACCGAAGCCAATGGCGTAATCTCTTTGCCTAAGAGCTCTACCCGGTAACGATAGTCTCCCGAGCGCCGGGCTTGTTCGTTTGTCACCCAACCATTCTAGTCTCGAACGGCCAAAATAAAAAATGACGGGTTGGACCGGCAGGTTCCAACCCGTCTAAACGTTGTCGTTCAGGGAAATGGGAATAACCCTGAACCTACGCATTCGAACCAAATTTAAAGGATCTTGGCCTTAGGCAACTTTTTTAGACTTTTCTTGCCACTTGGAAAGCTTTTCCTCGTAGTCCACGGGTTTCTTACCGTCGCCACGAAGGATACCCGCCATGTAAAACTCATAGTGTTCCATGCAAAAACCGAATTTCTCGGGCTTCTTTTTGCATTCTTCAGATTTGCACTTCGAAGGGCCATCCGCCGCTTCTCGGCTAGGTTTTGCAGCCACTACGGGCTTCTTAGGCGCTTCCGCAGCATTGGTCTTGCCACCCTTAGTATTTCCTTTTTCAGACATTCGAGCCTCCCTTGGTGCGCTTCTGCACCGCACAATAAACTCTTCGTCACAATGCAGCATTTCTTTAGCGCGTTGCGCAAAATTTAACAAAGCGTCAAAAAAGCGTGTGTTTTTAAGGAGATCCTATTCTCCTGGGGGGGCCTTAGCTGGCATAATAAGGCTATGGCAAAAAGTTTCGATGTAAAAAACTTTGTGACCCAAAACCATAATCTCGATGAATTTAAAAAAGTTCATTGGAGTGGGAACTTCCAAGACTACGTCGACCTTCTCACCGAAAGCCCTGAAATTGGGCGCAATGCCTTCCAACGTTTGTATGACATGATTCTTTCATGGGGCAGCGAAGAGTCTGTCGATTTTAAAAAGAAACTGACTCACTACAATCTTTTCAATGACCCCATCGAGAACGGCCAGGATGCTGTTTTTGGTTTGGAAGTGCCTTTGATGAAGTTGGTTGACGTGTTGAAAAGCGCAGCCAAAGGTTACGGCACCCAGAATCGTGTGATCCTTTTGCACGGTCCTGTAGGTTCCTCAAAATCCACCATTGTGCGCATGCTGAAAAAAGGCATGGAACATTACACCAAGCAAGACTCCGGCCGCCTCTACACTTTTTCTTGGATTAATCCTGAAAATGAAAACATTGCCGTCTTTCGCCAGCTCCAAGAACTGGGCGTGGAAGAAATGCCTGATCCTATGAATGAAGATCCCCTAAAGCTTTTACCGGAAGATCTTCGTCCGAAATTTTTAGAAGAGCTCTACAAGGGTCGTAAGTCGGAATGGAAGATTGCCATTAAGGGCGAACTCAATCCGGCTTCCCGCTACATGTACCAAGAACTGATGCGCCATTACAACGGAGACTGGACCAAAGTCATGGGCCACATCAAAGTGCGAAGACTTCTCTTCTCTGAAAAAGACAGAGTGGGAATTGGCACATTCCAACCCAAAGATGAAAAGAACCAAGACTCCACAGAGCTCACCGGCGACATCAACTACCGCCGGATTGCTATTTTCGGCTCTGACTCTGACCCCCGAGCTTTCAACTTTGACGGCGAGTTCAACGTGGCCAACCGTGGTCTCTTAGAGTTCGTGGAAATTTTAAAGCTCGACGTGGCTTTCTTGTATGATCTCTTAGGAGCTTCCCAAGAGCACAAGATTAAACCTAAGAAATTCGCTCAGACAGACATTGATGAAGTGATCATCGGCCATACCAACGAACCTGAGTACAAAAAACTTCAAAATAACGAGTTTATGGAAGCTCTCCGTGACCGTACTATCAAGGTGGATATTCCCTACATCACCAAGTGGAAGCAAGAGACTAAAATCTACAAAAAAGTCTTCAACCGAGACCGAGTGCGCAATATCCACATCGCTCCCCACACTCTTGAGATGGCTGCCATGTGGGCCATTCTCACTCGCCTGGAGATGCCAAAAAAGGCCAATCTCAGTATTCTGCAGAAATTAAAACTTTACGACGGAAAAACTCTTCCAGGATTCACGGAGGACAACGTAAAAGAGCTTCGTAAAGAAACTTTACGCGAAGGTATGGATGGAATTTCTCCGCGTTATATTTATGATAAAATTTCTAACGCTTTAGTGCAGAACGGGGAGACCACGGGCTGCCTCAACCCCTTTATGGTACTCAATGAACTCGAAGGCGGACTCAAAAACCACTCCCTCATCAACAACGAAGAAAAGAAAAAACTCTACCGGGAGCTCCTTTCCGTTGTGAAGCAGGAATATGAGGACATCGTTAAAAACGAAGTTCAAAGAGCGATCTCAGCCGATGAAGATGCCATTGCTAAGCTCTGCGCCAACTACATCGACAACGTGAAGGCCTACACCCAAAAAGAAAAGGTGCGCAATCGTTACACAGGTCAATACGAGGAACCCGATGAGCGCCTCATGCGGTCGATTGAAGAAAAAATCGACATCCCTGAAATCAGAAAAGAAGATTTCCGTCGCGAGATCATGAACTACATTGGCGCCTTGGCTGTTGAGGGCAAAACCTTCGACTACAAAACCAATGAGAGATTGCATAAAGCTCTCGAGCTGAAACTTTTTGAAGATCAGAAGGACTCCATCAAACTCACAACCCTCGTGAGCAATGTGGTCGACAAAGCTACCCAAGAAAAAATCGACATCGTAAAAACTCGATTGATCAAAAACTTTGGTTACGATGAAGTTTCCGCAACCGACGTGTTGCAGTTTGTGGCCTCGATTTTTGCTCGCGGTGATAGCAAGATTTCTAAAGAAAAGGCCTAAAGCTTTTTTGCCCCCTAGGCCTCTACCTCAGGGGAACTGAATTCCTGCCAACTGATAAAGGCTCGTGATTTCCCGTACCAAAGGGTTCTTAGAATCGCCTAACTTCCAGACGGCAGAAGAAAGCGGGTACTGAATCTTTTTTAGCTTGCTGACAATTCGAGCAATGTGAATGTCGGCTTGACTATGGTTGCCCGAAGTTAATTGTAAAAGATTGAGGTACATTCGCAGGCCGGCAAAGTAGGTAAGATAAACTTTAGCTAAGGGAATAAAATCCCTAGCAAAATCTGGTCCCCAATGGCCCCGCAAATAGTCCAGACCTTCTTCATAGTTGATGGTGACGTCCCGCAAGGCTTCTAGGTAAGGCATGCTCGGCTCCCACTGAGGGGATTCCGGGCTTATTTCCTCATTAAAAACGGCTTCTAAATGCAGATAAAGAATATGGGACGTCGCAATTTTTTTATGATCCCATCTTGTAGCTTTGTAATTCGCGACCCACTCGGAACTCTGCCTCACTTGTTCACCCGGCAAGTCCCGACTCAGCTCATTCATAGGCTCCTCGACCTGGGAGGCGTGCTCTTCTTGCAGACTCCCTTCCGGAGCCATGGCTTCGGCCCGATCCGCCAAATCTTCAAGTTCCTTAGTAGACAATCCTTTCTCAATTAAGAGACGAGCTTGGTAAGGCTCAATGTGGCTCAGCGCCTCTTCACGGAAGGCCCCGCCTAGCCAGTCGCCCAGATAAAAGTCGGCCACGGCGCCATACCACTTTTCTTGCCGACCAATGGCCACCGGAGCCCTTTCGCGACTTAAGGCCTCGATCCGAGCCAAACGCTCGGCGAATATTTGGCTTGTACGAATGAAATTATTTCGAGCCTGCACGGCCTCAGAGCTGGACTGCGGAATGCCCACCCGAAATTCAAAGTGAAAGGCGGGATGAAGGAGCAGATCTTCCAATGTAGCCAAATCTTTGCGACTCAGATTTTGCGAGGGAGCATTTAAAAAATAGCTAACTATCTCTCTTAAGGGCCCTCGTTCCTCCACCAACATCCGAAGAGGCACCGTATCTAAACTTTGGGGAAAGGAGAGAGTGCAATCGGACTTCGCCCAAGCTCCAGCTGAAATTAAAACTGCCGCCACTAAAAACTTAGTCAATTTTTTATACCCCTACTTTTATCCATCCGCTTCCCGGCAGGATTTTTATTAGTGGCAAATCAACTACAGCAGGCACCCCGCTGCGACTTAAATCTTCTTTGGAATCTCAAAGTAGAGGGCGGCTAATATAAAAATAAGCATAAATATCTTAGGAATTGATTTTTTACGCAGGCATAGAAAAAAACAGAGTAGCCCTAAAAAAATCTTAAAATAGCCCCACTCCATTTTTAGTCCGAGGACCAGAGTGCTGAGCGCGATGGTGGCCGCCACTGCAGGCAAAAGACCTAACCAAGCCCCCTCCACCCACTTTTGGCTTAAAAGTTTTTTACTCAAGGGCTTAAGACACAACATCAAAAGGAGGGGACCCAAAAAAATCCCCACCGTAGCCGTAAGGGCACCAGACAGTCCGCCAATCTTAAAACCCATCGGAGTTGCCGCAATAACCACAGGACCCGGGGTGAGATTACCCAGTGTGACCGCATTTAAAAAGTCTGCAGGACTGAGGAGTCCATACTGTGTCACAAGAACTCTCTCCAAGTGAGGCAAAATCATATAACCCGTACCGAAAACACTAAGGCCCGCCAGAAAAAATATTCCGAATAAACTTACAAGAGGAAGGACTGAGAGCCGGCTTCTCGAAGAATTTTTATGAAGCCAATAGAAGAGGCTACCCAAGGAAGCAGCAGCCAATAAAATAATGAGTTCCGGCACCTGAAGCCATGCAGCTACGATCGCCCCTAAAAAAAAGAGCAGAACAGCTAGACTTCTTCTTTCCCCAAAGTACTCACGCTCCCAGCACTCCCGAAAAAGTCGATAACAAGTGTAGAGAATTAAAAAAATAACGGCCGCCTGCAAGGCTTCAAAGCCGTAGGCCAATGCAGGATAGGGTGCAAAAAACTCCCTCAAAGGACTTTCAAAAAAAGAAATAAGAAGGAGGGCAAAAAAGGAAGGGAAGATAAAGCAAAAAAGCGAAATAAGACCGCCCCAGACTCCCGCTATTTCCATCCCCAAAAAAATAGCCAGAAGTGAAGAGACTGGACCGGGAAGGAGTTTCACAAAGCCTAGGGCCTCGAGATAAGTTTTTTCGTCGACAAGCTTAAGCCGTAAGGCCAGCTCGTCGCGCATAAAGCTCATGGTGGCTAAGGGGCCTCCAAAGCCGAAGGTCCCCACCCGCAACTGGGCACGGGCCAAGAGCCAGAGCTTAGGCTTTGTTGCCGTCTTCGTAATAATCAAGTCCGGTGTGGGTGATTTCCGTATCGCCTTTAAGGGCTCGCAGCGTGTTTTTAAGCTTCATCTGTTGGATGAAGAGGTCATGCTCCGGATAGAGGCCCTCTTTGGCCATAGGGGCCTTGTAGTAGAAACTCAGCCATTCCTGGATACCCTTCATGCCTGAGCGCTGGGCCAAGTCTGAAAAAATGGCCAGGTCCAGCACCAAAGGTGCTGCCAAAATAGAATCTCGGCACAAAAAGTTCACTTTAATTTGCATGGGGTAGCCCATCCAACCCACAATATCGATGTTGTCCCAACCCTCTTTGTTATCTCCGCGAGGGGGATAATATTCGATGTTCACCTTATGGTAGAGCTTCGAATAAAGTTCGGGGTAAAGGTCGGGTTGCAAAATGGTGTCTAAGACACCTAATTTTGACTCTTCTTTGGTTTTAAAATTTGCTGGATCATCAAGAACCGCTCCGTCGCGATTACCTAAAATATTTGTGGAGAACCAGCCCTCAATACCCAGCATCCGAGCTTTAAAGCCCGGAGCTAAAATTGTTTTCATTAAAGTTTGGCCCGTTTTAAAATCGCGTCCCGAAATGGCAACGCCGTTTTCATTGGCGTATTGAATAAAGGCGGGAATATCTACGGTAAGATTAGGCGCCCCGTTACAGTAAGGAACTTTTTCCTTGAGGGCGGCATAGGCATAAACCTGGGAAGGTGCGATGTCGTCAGAATTGGCCTTAAGGCCAGCTTCGAAAGCTTCCATGGTCGCGTGCACATTGGAGGGAGTGCAGTAAGCTTCGGTGGATCCACACCAGACCATCACTAAACGCTCGCAATTTTTTTCTTTCTTAAAGCGCTTAATGTCTTCTCTAAGTTCTAGCGCCTTATCCCAAAGGTTGCCCTTGGTTTTGATATTGGTACTTTTAATATTCTTAATGTACTTCTCAGAAAACACAGCGGTCATGGGTTTGATCGCGGCCATTTCTTCTTTGATAGGTTCGAGGTCCTTTGGGGTGAGAACTCCCGCATTGGCAGCAGCTTCATACATATTATCGGGAAAAATATCCCAACCGCCAAATTCAATGTTTTCGAGTGAGGCTAAAGAGACATACTCTTTAATCAAAGGATTCTTGTTATCGGTGCGCTTGCCAATGCGAATGCGCCCCATCTGTGTCAGCGAGCCCATGGGCTTTGTGAGACCTTTTCGAGCCGAAATCACTCCGGCCATAAAGGTGGAGGCTACGGCCCCCATGCCTGGAGTGAGGATGCCTAATTTACCAGTTGCAGCTTGGATGGTGTATTTTTTGTTCATACGCTAGATCTCTCTAGCGAATGCTTGGACTTTCCTCAAATCGGAGATCACTTCCCTAAGGACTTCCCGTGTTATGGACTCCTCGGCACTGCTATTGGCGGAAGCCGTGGGAGCGCTCTTTAAACCCTGTTTTTCTTCTTTTAAGGCCTTTTTAGCCCCAGGGATTGAATAACCCTGGTCATAGAGGAGGTGTTTTATTTTAAGAAAACTCTCTATATCTTCGTCTGTATAAAGCCGCTGCCCCCGACTGGTTTTGGTGGGTCTATGAGAGGGAAACTGAGACTCCCAAAACCTCAAAACATGGGGCTGAACACCGATTTTTTCTGCTGCGTCTTTGATGCGAAAGTAAGCCATAACAAATATTTGACCACGCAATTTAAAGAAGGTCTAGCGGGTCGTTATGCGGTGCGGCGTGGATTCCGCTAAGAAAAGGCGTCAGAGAACTTTTTCCAGACGTCATCCACCCTAACGCAGTCTCGAAGTCCCGACATCAACAACAGAAAGCCGAGTGCCGTTAGGGGGTCGGAATACAGAATTGAAAGATTTTCACCGATGTCATCGACAAAGAATTTCACACCAGCTTGAAGTTCACAGCTATGACCCGATATTTAATGAAAAATCGCTTCGATCTTTTGGGCATCGACCGAATCGACTCCCATTCGATGTTGAAAAAAATTGCAGACCTTCAAAAATGTCATTCTTTGGTGCCCTTAGGTTTTTTTTAGCCCATGGATGCAAAAACTCTCGAGATATACGACTCCAACGCCCTTCACTACGCGGACACTTGGCTCAGCCAAGTGATCCCAGCTGAAATTCATGAAATTATAAAATATTATTTTAGACCGGGAGCGCCCACGGCAGACATTGGAAGCGGAAGTGGTCGAGACAGCCATTGGCTGAACGAGAACGGCTATCCCTGCACGGGCTTTGACGCCTCACTTAGCCTCAGGACCCTGGCTCAAAGGCGCTTTCCAAAAATCGAATTTAAATACGCCTGCCTCCCGCTTTTGAAAGAAATCTCCGATGAAACCTTTCAAAACATTCTTTGCGAAACGGTTTTGATGCATCTCCCAAGCTCCCAGCATATTGACTCGTTAACAAATCTCATCCGAATCACAAAAAAAGGCGGTGTCATCAGCCTGAGCTGGCGTCATCCCCTAGCCACAATAAATTCAAGAGAAGAGGACGGACGTCTCTATGAAATCGTAGATCGAGAAGAACTTATACAAAGTGCAAAAAAATTAGGTGCTGAAATTTTGTACCAGAATACAAGCATCAGCTCGTCCTCGGGAAAACGCATTGATCAGCTGGTGCTAAAGAAAAATTAATCTCAGCTTCTGAGCTCTGCCTGAAATTTCGCCTTCACAGCCTCAAGACCTTTTTTGCAAATGGCAGAGATCTCCTCATCCGACAGAGTTTTCTCCGCTCCCTGAAGCAAAAGCCTAAAGGCCAAGGATTTTTTCTCTTCCGACATCACATAGAGATCCAAGCACTTCAGCTCAAGCAGCTCAGCACCCAAGGCTTGCTTCAGCGTCTTTTCAATATCAGACTCTTTAACATCAGCCGCCACGACAAAGGCAAAATCTCGCTCTACGACAGGCAAACGCTTGCTGGGAGTGACCTTAGCTCGACCCTTAGGAAAGACCTCATCCCCCGCCACCATTCTCTCGGAGACCGTCAACAAATCCTTCAGCACGCAAATTTCACCAAGGACAGCTCCTAACTGCAATCCTGTGGGCAAATTCAAAAGTTCCCCCTTGTGCGCCGGGTGCAATTCTCCCACGTAACCCACAATGCCGCCCGGGAACTTGCCGGGCAGACTGATAAGGGCAGACCGAGCCGGATGCAAAAGCGCTAAGGGAATCCATGGGGCCGCAAGCTGAATTTCCGCCACGTTCACGTCCAAAAGAGAAATAAATTGGGCCGAATTCATTCGGGGTTCCAGCTGGGCCGCATGCTTTAAAAATTCTTCCGCAATGCCCTTGGCATCAAAAAAGTCTACCGGAGCTTTGCGTTCCGCGTTTTTTTTATCGCTCGACCAATGATCTTCCTGACGCTGCCCCAAAAGAGCCCATGCCGCATGAAAATTTTCCAAAGTACCCGTTTGACGATCTTGGTTGAGCGTGGGATCCGCCACAAAAACCGAGCCGCTATCAAAAAAACTTCCGCGCAATTGATTCATTCCAGCATGCCGTTGCAAGACCTTGATTAAGCCAAAACTTAGGTTGGGTCGCATATAGAGCCAGTCTTGAGATAGGGGATTTTTGAGTTGGACCACCTTAGCCTGAGGAACAAACGCGCGTTCGGCTTCCGAAATAAAAGCGTAGGGCATCATCTCCGTAAGTCCGCAGTCGAGCAAACGCCGACGCAAAGTCCGCAACTTTTTGTACAGGGAGGTGGTAGCCCCCTCGGTGGCGTGACCTTGGACAGGATAGCGTGTAGGGATCTGCTCAAAACCTGTAAGACGAGCCGCCTCTTCGATAAGATCGATTTCGCGGGCAAGGTCGAGTCGATGAGTGGGAATCTCGACTCGCAAAACATTGGAGGACTTCAATTGGGCCTCGATATCAACCGACTTGAATGAAGCCATCAAAGTTTCGGGACTGATATCAATTCCCACCACTTCTTTAAAATTTCTCATATCAAAGTTAAGACTACTTTTGTTCAAGAGCTTTTCGGCCTTCTCGGACTTGATCTCGATAAAGGCCCCACGCCTGCGAGCTCCACAAAACTGCTTAGCCAGCAAAGCAAAGCGCCCTGCCGCTCGGGCCACCCCCACCGCATCCACGCCTCTCTCAAAGCGATGAGAGGCCTCAGAATGGATTTTGTGACGCTGGCTCATGCCTCTCACCACGTCGGGCTCAAAAAGAGCGGATTCCAAAAGCACGCGTTTTGTTTTCTCGCTCACACCAGAATCCATTCCACCCATCACTCCGGCCAGCGCCAAAACCTTTTCTAAGTCGGCAATAACCAAATCCTCAGAACTTAAAACTCGGTCCACCCCGTCTAAAGTTTTTAACTTCTCTCCATTTTTTGCAAAGCGCACGATGAGCCGAGAACCCGTGATTTTATCCGCATCAAAGGCATGCAAAGGCTGGCCCAGCTCCATCAAAACATAATTCGTAATATCTACGATGCTGTTGTGGGATTTAATCCCCAAAGTCTCGAGCATCCGACGGATGGGTTCAGGGCTCGGACGGTTCTCCACATTCTCAAAAAGTTGACCGGTGTAAAGGGCGCAAGCCTTAGGTGCCTGAACTTCCACGCTCACTAAAGGCACATCGCTGGAGTCAGCTGGATTTAAAATCTCAAACTGCGGAAGCTGCCCCTTCACCCCTACCAAGCGTCCTACTTCGCGGGCCATCCCTAGGTGAGACAAACAATCCGCACGATCGGGGGTGAGCTCCACCTCCCAAATTTCATCGTGCATGCCTAAGGCTTTCACGAGGGACTGCCCCAGGGGCGCAGTGTCGGGCAGATGCAATATCCCCTGTGACTCCTCGCTTAAGCCCAGCTCTTTTTCAGAACAAAGCATGCCAAAACTTGTCACACCGCGAATGGCCGATTCTTTAATTTTAAAATTTCCCGGGAGTTCGCAGCCCACCGGAGCAAGGGCCACTTTCACGCCTTCTTTGACGTTAGGCGCCCCACAAACGATTTGCAGCAACTTCTCTCCGGTAAAGACCTGACACACATTCAAGCGGTCGGCTTGAGGGTGCTTTTCAAAACTTTGGATCTGGGCCACAATAACGCCCTCGATCCCTTCGCCTAACTTTTTAACTCCACCGATTTCAATACCAGCCAGCGGGAGCTTGGCCCGCAAAATTTGCGAGCGAATGGGTAAACCGTGTTCCAACTTGGGAAAAAAGTCTGATAGCCATTTAAGAGAAATCTTCATACGCGCCACCTCGCAAATTGCGAAATAAAGCGATGATCAGACTCAAAAAAAGATCGCAAATCATCGATGCCGTATTTCAACATGGCCATGCGCTCAAGGCCCATACCAAAGGCAAAACCCCGGTAGGATTCCAGATCATAACTCACAGCCTTGAGGACCTCAGGATCCACCATGCCGCAGCCTCCAATTTCGATCCAACCTGTTTGCTTGCAGGTCTTACAGCCCTGCGCCTTACAAAAAACACATTCCATATCCACTTCGGCCGAAGGCTCGGTAAAGGGAAAGAAGGAGGGTCGCAAACGCACATTGAGCGAAGCCCCAAAAAATTCCTTGAGCATCTGCGCTAAAATTCCCTTGAGATCCCCCATATGCACATTTCGGTCGATGAGCAGGCCCTCGATCTGATGGAACATGGGCGAGTGAGTGGCGTCGTAATCGGCCCGGTAAACCCGGCCAGGGCAAAGCATACGAATCGGGGCCTTCATACGAAGCATCGTGCGCACCTGAACCGGAGAGGTGTGAGTGCGAAGCACCACCGGCTGCTCAGTATTCACAAAGAAAGTGTCTTGCATCGCGCGGGCGGGGTGATTTTTAGGAAAGTTCAAAGCATCAAAGTTATAAAATTCATGCTCAACTTCCGGACCAATTTCGGCCACAAAACCGCAAGATTCAAAAATATTCACTAACTCATCTTGGACCATTTGAACGGGATGCTCATAGGAAGGACGAAGGCCGCGCCCCGGCAGAGTCACATCCACTCGTTCCTTTTTTAAACTCTCAACCAGGACCGCATTTTTCAGCTCCTCGCTGAGGCCATCGAGAGCCGATGTGATGAGGCCACGAATTTCATTGGCCCGAGCTCCCACCTTAGGTCGGTCTTCACCCGAGAGGCCCCCGAGTTCCTTCATGATGGAGGTGAGGAAGCCCTTCTTGCCGATCCATTCGATACGCAGGGCCTCGGCATCCGCTAAAGTTTTCTCACTCCCTCGGGCAGAACTTTTGAGTTCCGCTATTTTTTGAGTGGCCAGGGACTCAAAATCGCCCAAGCTTTTAAGTAATTCGTCGAGAGATGCCGGCATATAATATTGCTACCTAAAATCACTCCCGAAGAGAAGATCGAGAGAAAAAAAGCGTGAAAAAGACAAAAAAAAAGCCGCGTCCCAGCATATCTGGGACGCGGCTTAGAATTTTTTAGGGACTTAGCGAACGGCTTTAACCACCGCTTCAAAGGCGCGGGGGTCGGTCACCGCGAGATCCGCCAAACTCTTTCGATCGAGTTCAACGCTCTTGGCTTTAAGACCTTGGATCAACTTCGAGTAAGACATATCCAGAGTGCGGGCCGCAGCGTTGATACGCTGGATCCACAATCCACGAAAATCACGTTTCTTAACCTTGCGGTCGCGAAAAGCGTACTTAAGTGCTCGGGTTACAATTTCATAGGCTTTAGAATAGGAGCGGCTACCTGAGTTGCGGTAACCGGAGGCCATGTCCAAAACTTTTTTGTGTCTGCGGCGGGTTTTAAAACCACCTCTTGCGCGTGCCATTTTCTATGCTCCTTAGGCGTAAGGCAAAAGTCGTTCTAAGCGACTTTGCTGAGTGGGATGGATCGTATCGGCTTGTTTAAGTCTCCTTAAACGAGAGTTACCTTTACCCAATTGAAGGTGACGACCTCCGCACTTCTTTCGTTTGATTTTTCCGGTCGCGGTTTTTTTAAAACGCTTTTTTGCGCCGGAGTGGGTTTTAAGTTTTGGCATTTACGTTTACTCCTTAAAGTAGCCCTACGTCTTGCCACGTAAGTGCGGGATTTACAATCGCTAAAATACGGAATTTTCGGGACTTTGGGGGATCTAGGACCCCGAGATCGGAGCATGGCTCTCAAGGGAGGGGGCGGAAGGAATTGACTCGTTGCGTTATGGGGGATTTCTGCGCATAATTTAGTGGCTCGGGTTGATCTCAGTTTCTAATTTAGACAGAAGTTTTTGGGCTCTTCGATTATCCACCTGAGAACCCCTAAAGACCTTTAAGCTCTCGCGCAGAAGGCGCAAAACAGGCTCCGACATGACCTTAAGGCTGGGCTCTTGAATCATATCTCTAGCATGACTTTGATAGCTAGCCATGAGCTCACTGACCTTGTTTAAAGCACGAGGATCCCCAGCCTTAGCTGAAAAATATAAATACTTTCCATTCATATCTACTTTCGATTCGGGCGCTTGGATTTCGAGACTCACGTAATTTTGGAACATTGAACTCAGAAGTCGGTTGATTTTAGGATTGTAAGATCTCGCAAGTAATAATTTCCCGTGGCGCTCAATAACAGCGGCCAATAAAATATCTAAGGCCTCACACTTGCTATCAATATGTTGAATTTTACTAAAGTGGCCCCGTAGGTCGGGCCCACTTTGGTTCACACGTCGACACCGATCAATCTGCGGAAACAAAAATTCAGCCCATCTCTCAACGGAGACCGATTCAACTGCGGCACGAGGGATATCTCCAGCAAAGATGCTATTGCCCTCTGCTTTCTTAGCCACGATAAAATCCTGTATCACGGAAGGAATTTCAATATTGGAGAAATTATATTTTGAAATCTCGCCGTTAATTCCATTTTCGCGCTCACTCAACTTAGGCAAATCATAATTTCCATTTTCACGGTCAGCTACATGAGCTTTCTGATTGGCCATGAATTCCTCTAGCAGATTCGCTAGGTCTGCCGCTTTGCCAATCGGCCGGTCATCATAAGAGACCTTTTCTTTTTCCCTATGACTTGCTACGGGATTCGATTTCTTCCCGTAAACAAACCCGGGAAAAGCACTCCCCAAAACCCAAACGGAAAAGATCGCCAATCTCATAACTCCATTATACGCGGTCTCAAAATACGAACTAAAGTAAAGTTTAGGTTAATCTCAAGGCTGTAGCTGCATCGGAGTGACGTAGAGCTTCAAATCCCAGTTATTGGGGTTGATATCAAGAATCTCTCCAGAATTTTTATCAAATATGCGCATCTTTGCTCCATCTTTATTGTGGATGTAAATACTGCTCGGGGTAACGGTATAAAAAAAGGCTAAATTGAAAGGATTGGTTTCCATAACAAAGGGAATTTCCTCTCCAACTTGATAATTGGCCTCAGTCGTTTTTGCCTTCAAGGCCATTCGAGCGATGATATTTGTGGTGTTAAAGGGATTCGGGATAGTGACACGAGGATTGCCAAAAGGGGGGCCTGGAGTCGGAGTCGTCAAAGCAGAAGCGGATGCTTGTACCACAAAAGTCCGCGTAGCCGACTCTGGTAACTGAACCCCGCATCTTTGAATTTTCCCATTTGTCGTAGAACCCAAGGGATTAACAAGAATCTTCACTCCAAACTGAGCCGTGTATGAAGGAGCCCCGTAAGAACCGGCCTGCTTTTTCACACCCAAAAGAAGTTGGGCTGTGAAAGCCCTGTAAGGTGTCGTCACAGGGGGAGTCGCATTATTAGCTACATCGACGATTCCATCGTAAGTGGCTTCAGTAAACTCAAGCTTTTCTACCACCATGCCCCCACCTAAATTCTGATTGATAGAAACGATGGTGGAGGAGCCCTGAACGATTTTTTGCACGGGAAGTGGTGCGGTTGGGCTCAGCACATTCACTGCGGGATTTGTGGTGAGGGTTAACCAAGTAGAGGTCGCTGGCAACTGAAGACTCACATGGGAGCCGTCGGCATTCTGAAAGGCGCCATTGCAGCTGTTGCCGGCCAGAACCAAGGTGATATTAGATTTTAAGGTGTCGAACTCCACGGCATTCTGAACGTTTTTCTGCCCTTTGATGGCCGACGACATAAACTGGTTAAAAATCACGGCCACCAAACCCAAGATGGTGATGGCAACTAAAACCTCAATCATTGATAATCCACGCCGGCTACTCTTCATAAGTACCATTATGCCTGAATTTGAGCTGAGGTTAAGACCTGTGCTTTTTTTAAGCCGCGTCGGTCCCGCCGCCAGCGGCAGGAGCCGGCGGAACCGGAGGCGCAAAGGACCCACCCCCACCAAAGCCAGGATTATTACTTCGACGCACCGGCGGGCTCTTAGGCAAGCTTTGCAGCAAGGCACCTGGAGCCAATTTCTTACCCGGAGGTACCGGACCAAAGATCACAGCCAGACGTTTGCCCTCGAGCTTCGGCATCATTTCCATCACGGCCCGGTCTTGTAATTTATTGATAAATTGAATCAGAGTCTGCCAACCGGTTTCGATGTGCTCCAGTTCCCGACCTCGGTAAAATACCGTGAGCTTAACTTTGTCCCCATCTTCCAAAAATCCAATGGCCGACTTGGCTTTGTGTTCCAAATCATGACTTTCGGTTTTCGGGCGGATCTGGATTTCTTTGATCTCCACGATCACTTGTTTTTTCTTGGCCACTTGGGCCTTCTTTTTTTCTTCGTACTTATATTTGCCGTAGTCCATGATCTTGCAAACAGGCGGATCGGACTTTTGCGCCACTTCCACAAGATCAAGCCCCAGCGAATCCGCCATTTGGGTGGCCTGACGAGTGTCGAGAATGCCCAGCTGTTCGCCGTCTTTTCCGATCACACGCACATAGGCCGCACGAATTTGTCGATTAATATTTAACTCTTTGAAGCTGATAAAGCCCTCCTTTAGAGCTTGGGTTGTGCGGATTCTTGAGCGAAGAGCTCCAAGAGCGCATCCATCGTAACATTGGATTTCTGGCTTCCATCGCGTAAACGCAAGCTGACTTGTTTTTCCTGAGCTTCTCTGGCGCCGATAATGATCATATAAGGGGATTTGTGGGCCTGGTATTTTTTAATTTTGCCCGAAAGTTTGTCTGAAGAATCATCAATAAGGACACGATAACCCCTTTTTTTCAGTTCAGCAAAGAGAGAATTCGCAAAGTCTACGGATTCATCTGAAACCGAGAGTATCACCGCCTGCATGGGTGCCAGCCACATGGGAAAGTGTCCGGCCACGTGCTCAATAAAAATCCCGATAAATCGCTCAAGAGAACCCGCGATCGCTCGGTGGATCATGACGGGAGTATGCATTTGATTATCAGAACTTACGTACTCCAGACTAAAGTTTTTAGGCATATTAAAATCGAGCTGAACGGTGCCGCATTGGTGGGTGCGCCCGATTGAGTCCCTGAGGTGAAAGTCGATCTTGGGCCCGTAGAAGGCCCCATCACCGGGATTAACTTTGTAGGTGAGGTCCGCCGCTTTTAAGGCATTGGCGAGAGCCCCCTCGGCCTTGTCCCAAATTTCTTCTGAGCCCATGCGTTTTTCCGGGCGAGTGGAGAGTTCCACAAAGTAATCAAAGCCAAAGCCCTTGTAAAATTTGCGGACCATCTCAAGAACCCGGGTGATCTCTGACTCAATTTGGTCTTGGGTGCAGTACACGTGGGCATCGTCTTGAACAAAGCTGCGCACTCTGAAAAGCCCGGCCGTAACCCCACTTCGCTCGTGCCGATGCACTCTTCCAAACTCCGCAAAGCGAATCGGAAGCTCACGGTAGGAGTGCCGAAAGGTTTTAAACATTAAGCAATGACCTGGGCAGTTCATAGGCTTCAAAGCGAAATCCCGCTCATCCACCTGGGTAAAGTACATATTTTCAGCGTAGTTCTGGTAGTGCCCCGACATCTTCCAAAGTTCTTGTGAGAGCACAAGTGGGGTGATCACATCTTCAAATCCATACTCTCGGTTCAAAGCACGCAGGTAGTCTTGAATTTGAATATATAAAAAAGCCCCCGCCGGATGGAAAAAGGGAGAGGCCGGAGCTTCCGGATGAAAGGAAAAAAGATGTTGGTCCGTGCCTATGCGGCGGTGATCTCGCTTTTTAGCCTCTTCAATTTGGGTAAGGTAAGCCTGAAGTCCTTCTTTAGACGCGAAAGCCGTGCCGTAAATTCGCGCGAGCATTTCGTTTTTTTCATCGCCCCGCCAGTAAGCTCCCGCCACACTCATCAGCTTAACGGCTGGAATGTGGCCCGTAGATCCCACGTGGGGGCCTCGGCACAAATCCACAAAATCACCTTGCCAATAGACACTCACAGAAGTGATTCCCTGGGCTTTTTGTAAATCCCGGATAATTTCGCACTTATAGTTTTCGCCAAGTCCTTTGAAAAATTCAATGGCCTTGTCCACAGCCCAGTCTTCGCGGCGGATGGGGAGTTTGGCTTTGATGATTTCCTTCATCTTGGCTTCGATCGCTGGGAGCTCTTCTTCTTTAAAGCCGCCCTTGCGAACAAAGTCGTAGTAAAAACCATTTTCAATCACCGGACCAATGGTCACTTGGACCTCAGGATACAAGGCCTTAACCGCTTGGGCCAAAATATGAGCCGAGCTGTGGCGGATAATATCGAGCCCGTCCGCAGAATCAGGCTTCACCCACTCGTAGCCTGAGGTATCGGCGGGCAATTCCATATGGATGTCGTAGATTTGACCTGCGACCTTAATGCCAACAACGGTAAATCCAGGAGGCTGTGCTTTTAAGAGGTCGAGGCCGCGACTCATGTAGGGTTCTGTGCTCCAAGGTTGGTCGTAGGCGAAACCGTCTGCTGGGTGGGCGGGGTCTCAGCTTGTTGCTTTTGACCAATCCGGCGGAGGGCATCTACGGGGGTTAGTTCCACTTCGTCTTGGAGACTATCTAAGTAAGTGTAGGAGTTCAAACCCTCTTCGTAATGACGCATAAGCAGGCGTGCTTCTTCCAAAGAAATCGTTTTGCGGCTTAAAGCAAGTTCGAGAGCATCTCTCACCTTGCGAACCAATGTGGGCCGGTCGTACTGAACATATCCTAAGACCTCGTTTACGGTATCTCCCTCGATCACGTGGTCTATGGCGTATTCTCCCAGCGGGGTGACCGACACGTGCACCGCATCGGTATCTCCAAAGAGGTTATGGAAATCGCCCAAAATTTCTTGGTAGGCGCCAATAAGGAACATCCCCACATAATATTCTTCGCCTTCTTTGATACTGTGAAGTTCCAAAGTTTCCTTGATATCTTTGACATCAATAAATTTGTCGATTTTCCCGTCGGAATCACAGGTGAGGTCTAAGAGTGTCGCTCGACGAGTGGGCTCTTCTTTGAGGCGGTGAATGGGCATAATGGGAAAAAGCTGATCCACGGCCCAGGTATCGGGAGCTGATTGGAAGAGTGAAAAATTACAATAGTAGGAATCGGCTAAAAACTTATTGAGCACCGAGACTTCTTCGGGCGGACGAGAGGCTGTCTCAGCTACGCCAAGGGCTTTGGTGCAAAAGGCACGGAAAAGAGTTTCCATCGTGGCTCGCTGCCGAAGAGTAAAAAAGCCTAAATTAAACAAACTCATCGAATCATCGCGGAGCTTAAAGGCATCCTGCATATGTTCGTTGAGATTTTTAGCCGTAAGACTCTTATACAAATTATGGAGCTCAGTGACGGTTTCGTTTTCTTCGGAAGTGGCCTCTGGAGGAATTTCGTTTGTGCGGATCAAATTCGCACCCACAATATTAAATACCAGAATGCTGTGATGGGCCACTAGAGCTCGGCCTGCTTCGGTCACGATATTAGGGTGAGGTATCCCCCGAGTGTCGCAGGCCGAGGCAATTTGGGCGACCACGTCGTTGGCGTACTCTTGAACGGTGTAGTTGACCGAATTTTCCCAATTGGTTTGGGATCCATCGTAATCCACGCCAAGGCCCCCACCCACGTCGATGTATTTTAAACCCGCACCCATGGCAGCCAGTTCTACATAAAGACGAGAAGCCTCAATGAGAGAGTCTTTAATGGCTCGAAGAGCCGTGATCTGGGAACCAATATGAAAGTGCATGAGTTCCAGGCACGAGAGAAGATTGTTTTTCTCTAAAAGCTCCACTCCCCGAACCATTTCAGCAGCGGTGAGACCAAACTTAGATTTTACACCCGAGCTTTCGACCCACTTCCCCGCGCCCCGAGCTTCCAGCTTCGCACGAAAGCCAATTCGAGGGGCAATGTTAAGAGTGCGACTGGCTTTAATCACAGCTTCAAGTTCGGAAAAGCGCTCGATCACGATAATGGTGTTGCGACCAAGCTTCTGCGAAAGAAGGGCTGTTTCAATATAGTCGGCGTCTTTAAAGCCGTTACAAATTACCAGGGCCTCGGGATTGTCCATGCAAGCCAAAGCAATAAGAAGCTCTGGCTTAGAGCCCGCCTCAAGACCTAAAGAAGCGTCTCGTCCGTACTTTACAATTTCTTCTACCAGGTAACGCTGCTGATTCACTTTGATGGGGTAAACGCCACGGTACTTGCCTTTATAGCCAAAACTTTCAAAAGCATTATTAAAGGACTGCGACATCATCTTGATGCGCGACTGAACGATATCCGGAAAGCGAATAAGAAGCGGAGTGCGCAGTCCACGACCCTGAAGGTCACAAACCAAGTCATTGAGGTCAATTCCGATATGATTGGAATTCACACCACTGGGGTGCACCTCAACATTGCCTTTGTCGTTAATTTTAAAATATCCCGCTCCCCAGCTATCGATATTGTAAAGTTCTGCACTTTTTTTCAGACTCCAAAGATCCAATTTACAACGCCTCCATTAAGACCGCTTTTCCTAGAATTATTCTGTTTTTCTCACAAGTTATTTTTGGGCCATTTTCATTTTACGCCCAGGAACTCAGGCACAAAACTGTGGGGGAGGAGGTCTTTGAGTTTGTATTTGATTTGAATACCGCTCGGATTAGCGAGGAGAATATCCATCTCAGGAGAGCAAAACTCGGCCAGCGCCTGCAGGCAGTGCCCGCATGGGGGGACCGGCTTGGGGGCTTCGGCCACGATGGCCAAGAGGGAGAATTTCTTTACTCCCGAGCTCACGGCTTTCACGAGAGCGGTTCTTTCGGCACAAATGGCGGCCGGGTAGCTCACGTTCTCTACATTGCAGCCCGTGAAGACGCCGGAGGATGACTGGAAAGCTGCGCCCACTTTAAAATTGGAATAAGGCGAGTAAGAGAAATTGCGAGCCGCTACGGCTTCTTTCCAAAGAGATTTTTCGGCATCGGTAAAGGTGGACATGCGGGCGATATTATCAGCGGATTTTGAGGGTGCAAGGGGAGGAGACTTCTAGAGTATACGTATGACGCAGTGGATATTGGCCCTCCAACTATCGGACTCTCGTCCACTTCGTAGGAACACAGACATCATCTGATGTAGGAAGTTATCATTTTTTGACTACATACGAATTGAATCGATGAGAGATGTAGTCAAAAAATGATAACTTCCTACAATATCTCGACTCGGCAATTTAACGTTGGCAAATTCGTCTCCGAAATCAAATTTTATGCGTGATCCAAGGCCGCAGCCTACTTGCGAAGCAACTTCGCGGCTTCCACCGCCCAGTAAGTCAAAATAAACTGCGCCCCGGCGCGCTTAAAGCTCAGCAGACTTTCCATAAAGACTTTCTGCTCATCCACCCAGCCCTGAGCTGCGGCGGCCTTCACCATCGAGTACTCCCCACTCACATGATACACACCCACAGGAATTGGCGATTCATTGGTGACCTCTCGCAAAATATCAAGGCAGGGAATCCCTGGCTTAACCAAAAGCATGTCGGCTCCTTGGTCCACGTCGAGCCGCGCCTCCCGTAAAGCCTCTTTACGATTGGCCACGTCCATTTGATAAGTTTTTCGGTCTCCAAACTGTGGGGCGTTCTCTGCGGCCTCACGGAAGGGGCCATAAAAACTCGAGGCGTATTTCACTGCATATGAGCAAAGGCTAATGTGATTTTTATTATCTTTGTCTAGCGCCAAGCGCATCTTCGCAATCATGGAGTCCACCATGCCGGATGGTGCAATAATATTTGCGCCCGCATTCGCGTAACACAATGCCATTTTTTCAAGTCCAGCCAAAGTGGCCTCACGCTCACGCAACTGAGATTCCACATGCATGGGCCCACAATGGCCATGACTCGTATATTCGCAGTAACAGGCATCAGCGAATAAATTTACATCGCCCAACTCTTTGCGATACTTTCGCAAAGCTTCGGCCACCGGACCTTTTTCGTCCCAAGCCTTTTCTCCACCCGGACTTTTGTCGGCGGAATCCACAATGCCAAACAAAATAAAACTTTTAACTCCGAGTTCTCGGGCCTCAGTTACAAATTTTAACGAATCTTCCACCGACCACTGGCGCACGCCAGGCATGGAGGAAATATCTCGGCTCTTTGTGTGATTTAGAAATAGAGGAAGTACGAGGTCTTGGCTGCGCAAAGAATTTTCGGCCACCAGATCTCTTAAAGCAGAACTGCTTCGAAGACGTTCAGGACTATGCATGCCTCGCATCTAAAAAGAAAAGCCCGATTCTCTCAAGGAGAATCAGGCCTTTTCGCATGAAGGGCCCTTCAGCCCTAGCCTTACAACCGTTTTTAGCGACTTGCTTCGCCAGTCAACGGAACGTGTGCTCTGTATTGCTCGTTATGTGAAGCCGTATCGCGGTTTTCTTTCGAACCACAAGCGCTGGTCACAACCGAGAGAAGCAAGATTCCCAGAATCCAAAATGATCGTTTCATAAACTCCCCCAATCCTGATGTTAGTGCCAAATAGACCTTCTAGTTATTGGACTCCTGAAAAAAGTATTTAGGTTAATCTTTCTTCTAAAATCCTTCCAAAACGCGTCCTACTTACAGACTACTCGCGTTCTTATCTACGGCAATGCTATTTATCGGCAAGATGGCTCAAAAATCTGACGCTGTGACAACTTGTGTTGGCAGAAATTCTTCACGAAATCTTAACTTTTGCGTAGGCAATTTCAGGGTATCCTGAAAGGAGCAGCAAAGGAGGAACGTATGAGGAAAGCTGTTGGAGTTTTATTCTTAGGCGCCCTCAGCTGGGCTTTGACTGCTGAAGCGGGGATAGCCCCTCGTAAAAAGCCACCGATCCGCTTGCCGAGTAGCCAAAAAATTCTCAACCCCGCTCCCTCGAATTACGAAGTCAGCCCTGATGGAAGCATTCATTTTAAAGACATTCGCAAAGTCAAAAAATCACGAAAATAAACGAGGGGCTCGACTCAAAAGCAGTTGCCCACTTTTATTTAAAAAATACTCTGCAGGAATGGGCCGACAATTGTAATGGGAAGCCATCACATATCCATAAGCACCCACCCCTTCGATCACAAAAAAATCATTCTCCTGAGGACTTGTAAAACTTCGGTCTCGTCCTAAAACATCAGAACTTTCGCAAACCGGACCGACCACATCAAAATTCTTTTGTTCGCCCAGGTTTTTCGCACGTAGGGGGCCCATGGGATGCACGGCCTGATAAAGGGCCGGACGCAGAAGCTCTGTCATGCTCGCGTCCACAATGAGGAAGTTTTTCTTAAGCGTGGATTTTGTTCCTAAAACTCGAGTCACTAAAAAACCCGCCTGGGCGACGAGGGCCCTTCCTAATTCATTATAAACGAGAGCCTCAGACCCCTGCAGAGCCTGCCATTCACGCGTTGTCTGGGCCACAAGTTTGCCATAGGCGCTAAAGGGCGGGAGCTTCTGGGGCTCCGAATAGGGCACCCCTAAGCCGCCCCCAACGTCTAAAATTTTAAGCGAATGACCTTGAACTTTAAGCTCCTTCGCAAAATCCAGAGTGAGTTTTAGAGCCGAGGCCAAGGCCGAGAGGTCGAGCATCTGAGAACCAATATGCACGCTAATTCCATTCATTTTAAGGTGAGGGGACGACTTTAAGCGAGTGGCTAACTTTTGAGCCTCATTAAAATCAATTCCAAACTTATGCTCGTGTAGGCCTGTTGAAATATAGGGATGACTTTTGGCATCCACATCGGGATTCACACGAAAGGCAATTTGCGCTTGAGTTCCCAGCTCGGCACAACATTCTTCCAGGCGTTGCAACTCGCCTTCACTCTCCACCACGATTAAATCCACCCGAGCTTTAAGTGCAGACCTTAGCTCCCCTCGACTTTTGCCCACCCCCGAGAAAATCATATCGGAGCTCGCAAAGCCGCTACTTTTCGCCACCTCTAATTCAAAGCCTGAAACTAAATCCACCCCACAATTCTTAGACAAGAAGAACTTTAGGACATCGGGATTTGTATTGGATTTTAAGGCAAAGTGGGTATGAACAAATTTCACCTCGGCCCCTAAAGATTCTTGGTAGGCCGACCATAAAGTTTCAAGATGCCTCTCAGTATAAAGATAAAAGGGAGTGCTGAGGGGTTCCAGATCTTCTGTGAGAATATCTCCTAAATGCGGTAGCATGACTTCACTGTGCCAGCTTAAAGACATCATGCAAAGTAGCCACGGTCTTATCTTTGTCCACCGCATCGATCAGCACCGAAACTTTAATTTCACTTGTTGTGATAAGGAGGCTGGGAACTTGGATCTTTTCTAGACTTTCAAAAAGAGTCGCGGCAACCCCTGAATGAGTGCGCATCCCAATTCCCACAATGGAAACCTTCACCACATTTTCTTTTTGAATTCGGGCCTTGGAAGTCGCCAATAGCTCAAGAGCCTTTTTTCCCTCATCCCGGGGGACGGTAAAATTCACATTACAAAGGCCTTCTGCGTCGGGTGCCGTTTTAACAATTACATCCACGTTGATTCCGGCATCTGCCAAGGGCCGCAAAAATTTTGCAGGATAGCGCGCTTCGCTTTCTTTGAGAGTGAGGGCCAAGAGACACTCGGCCGAATCACTGGTGATTGACGACACGACTGGGGATTCTAACATTTCAGACTCCTTTAAAATTGTGGTGGCCCCACCCTCGGGATCAAAGGTGGAGAGGACTCGCAACTTAAGATCAAATTTAGCCGCTAACTCTACGGAACGCATATGCAAAACCTTCGCCCCTAAACTCGCAAGCTCCATCATTTCTGAAAAAGAAATTTCTTTTATAACCCGAGCTTGAGGAACAATTCGCGGATCAGCGGTAAAAACTCCCACCACATCGGTATAGATATCGCATCGAGACGCCTGTATAGCCGCCGCGATGGCCACTGCCGAAGTGTCTGAACCTCCGCGCCCAAGGGTCGTAATAAAACTTTCACCCTCATCATTTTTTCGAACCCCTTGGAAACCCGCGATGACGGGGACCACTCCGGCCTCGAGATATTTTTTCAGCAAGTCGGTCCGGATGTTTTGAATTCGCGCCTTTGTAAAAAGGTCATCGGTTTCAATGCCCACCTGAAAGCCCAACAGCGGCACCGCAGGGATTCCCCGTTGACTCAAGGCAATGGCTACCAAAGCACAGCTCACCTGCTCACCGGAGGCCAAAAGCATATCGTAAGCCGTAGGATCGGGCTGAGCGCTAAGCTCGTAGGCCATTTCCACCAGTTTGTTTGTTTGTCCGGCCATCGCCGAAACCACCACGACATTTTGCTCAGTCTGTTCCTTGAGAGCAATAAGGTCGGCCACTTTGGCAATGCGCTCTAAACTTCCAACAGAAGTCCCTCCAAATTTTTGCACCACAAGCTGTCGCAATTTAGTAATCCTCTTTTAAGAAGTGTGTGCCTAAAGATTTCGGATTTCGCAAGGCTGAATACAAAAGTAGAGTCGCCACCAAAACCCCATTGCGGAGTCCCAAGAGCTCCTCAGACAGAGCACTTTCGCGGTAAAAGGATTCAATCTCAAAACGCAGCTCCCCAATCATTTTTTCGGCGCGCTCTAAACGGCGCTCCGATCGCACCAAGCCCACATAATTCCACAAGGTCTGCTTGAGAAGTTTCCAGTCTTGCTGAAGAAGGGCGGGATCGACTCGACGCTCTTCATGCACCCATTCGCGAGCCTGGAAATCCAGGGTGATACTTTGGGCACGCTCGGCGGCAGCTTTGCCCGCACGCTCTCCAAAAACTACGGCCTCAAGAAGCGAGGTCGAAGCCAAACGGTTGGCCCCATGCAAACCCGAGCAAGCCACCTCGCCTACAGCAAAAAGTCCGGCCAAATTGCTTCTTCCGTCCAAATCTGCCCAAACTCCACCCAAAGTATAGTGGGCCGCCGGGACCACGGGGATCAAGTCTTGAAGCGGGTCAAAACCCTTTTCGGCCAGTAACTTCACGATCGCCGGAAATTTTTCTTTGAGATCTTCAACGGGACGCAGATCCATCCACACATGGGGCGACTGCTCCTCAATCATAGAATCATGAATGGACCGAGCCACGATATCCCGGGCCGCAAGTTCATCTACGATAGACTTGCGAGCAAAACTTAAAAGTTTAGCGCCATGGCCCCGAAGGGCTTCGGTCAGCAACTTGCGAGGCTCACCGGGAATATATAGTGCGGTGGGATGGAACTGGACGTACTCTAAATTCATGGTTCGGGCACCTGCCCGGTGGGCGGCAGCAATTCCATCACCCCGACTGGAGCGCGGGCCTGTGGAATGTATATAAAGCTGAGAAAAGCCCCCGGTTGCTAGAACCACACTTTTGGCCACGATGGGAATGACCTTTTTTTCGAAAGGCAAAAAGACGTAAGCTCCGACGACCTCGCTCGCCCGGTAGGCCGTTCCCGAACGCTGATCGTGACGATCACTCAGCAAAAAATCTAGTAAAAAGCCATCTTGCTTTTGAATCCGAGTCTCTTGGAGAATTTTGATATTGAGGCGCTCCTGGATGGCATGCCCGGTAAAATCTTTCACATGCAAAATGCGGTGAGCATTGTGTGCGGCCTCAAGCGTGAGGTCCGGATTGCCATCCACTCCCTGGTCAAAGGGCACACCCAAGCGCTCCTTAAGCCAATAGTCAACGGCTACGGGTCCCTCTACAGCGACAAGCTCTACGGCGGGTCGATAATTGATTCCACAACCGGCCTTCAAAATATCTCGGACCAATAACTCCGGGTCCGATTCACCCTTGTAAACGATTCCACCCTGAGCCCATGCGCTCGCCGAATCAGACGAACTTAAAAGACATACTCGGGCTCCGGCCTCTGCGGCTTGAAGTGCGGCAATGCCCCCCGCTAAACCACTCCCAATCACTAAAACATCAAAGGCATAAGGCGCATTCATCTCGAACTAAGCTATAGACCAATCCAGGCTGAGATCTAAAGCTTTAACCGAATGAGTCAGAGATCCTAAACTGAGGCGATCTACCCCTTCCAAAACATACTCACAGATATTTTCTTCCGACAATCCGCCGGAAACCTCAACAATCACGTCACCCCTGAGCTTGGGCAAGACTGCCGCCACCTCGCCTGAGCTAAAATTATCTAACATTAAATTTTTAACCCCCAAGCTCTGGGCCTCTAAGGCTTCTTCAGCTGTCTCTACCTCGATAAGAGCCGCGGGCAAACGCTCACCTAAACTGAGAAGATAATCTCGCAGAGATTTTCCTCTGCGAAACAAAAGATATTTGTGATTTTCTTTAAAGAGGATACGACTCGACAAATCGCGGCGATGCGCATGTCCGCCGCCCGCAATCACGGCCTGGATTTGCAAATCCCGAAAAAGAGGGAGGGTCTTACGTGTGTGATAAATTCTAGGTTTGCGCGTAAAAGCCTGAGCGGCACGATTAACCTTGGCACAGACCCGCTGAGTCTGCGTGGCCACGGCGCAAAGGTGCTGCAACCCATTAAGAAGGGTTCGCTCCACGGCTAAAATATCACGAAGTTTTCCGTGGCCGCTCACCAGCTCGTCTCCTTGGTCAAAAGTTTGGGATTCCTCCCTGATACTTGTGATTCTAAGAAGACCTAGGTCTTCTGCGGCCTGCACCCAACGAGTGCCACTCATAAGGCCCCCAACTTTGGCCACGATCTTAAATTGGGCGAGTCCCAAATCGCCGGCCACGGCCTCCAAGCTTTCGCTTGTCACATCGTTCTGACTTCGGTCCTCAGCCAGGGCGAAACTAAAGAGATCAAGAGTTGATAAAATTTTCACCACAACCTCAGTTTTGTAAAGTCAGCATACGCTCAAGGGAAAGTTTTGCCGGCGCCTTTATCTCAGGCGGCATAGGAACGCGCTTATCTTCGGGCAATGTTTTTAAGGTTGCCAAAACTTTTTTTAGGTCGACCATATACATCGTAGGACAAAGGGAACGATGAAGAAACTCGACTCGAAGCTGGGGATTCTCCTTCTTCAAGCGATCTACCAAATTCACTTCCGTGCCCAAAAAAACCATGGTCTTTGGAGGAAGAGTCTTTATGTAATTCACCAAAAATTCGGTAGAACCCGAGGCATCCGAGATATCTACAACTTCTTGCGGACACTCGGGATGAACCGCAATTTTAGCCTGTGGGAAATTTTTTCGCACAAAGTGCACATCTCTTGGAGTGAATTTCATATGCACCGGACAATGGCCATTCCAAAGAATCATTCGCACTCCCTCCAAAGAGGCGATACCTCCGGCCTCTTTGGAGGGATAATAAATCGGCATCTCATTTTCAGTCATGCCCATCGCTTTGGCCGTATTGCGCCCCAAATGCTGGTCGGGGAAAAAAAACACGATGTCGCCTCTAGCATAGGCCCACTCAAGAGCTTTTTGCGCATTGGAACTCGTGCACACAAGTCCCCCGTGAGCCCCCGTAAAGGCTTTGAGTGGAGCATGAGAATTCATATAGGTGACAGGAATGATTTTTCGTCCCTTCAAATCATCCCGGGCATGCAAGTGGTCCCAAGCCCTTTGGACCGATTCCATGGGAGCCATATCGGCCATGGGACAACCCGCCTCGGGTTCGGGATGATAAACGCTTTGGTCGTCTCGACACAAAATGGCCGCGCTCTCTGCCATAAACCTAACTCCGCAGAAAATAATATTTTTAACATCTTTGGCAGAAGCCGCCGCTTTGGCAAGACCAAAACTATCGCCAATTCGGTCTGCGACTTCAATAATCCCATGACGCTGGTAGTGGTGGCCTAAGATCATCAATTCCGACCCATGCTGCGCCTTAAGGTCAAGAATTTGGCGACGAAGTTCCAAATCAGCATGACTTTTTTCCATAGCCAGGGGACCCTAGCTCAGAGCCCAATAAGTGTCGAAATAACTTTGACTAAGGTCTCAAGCCATTCTGGGTATTGAGCCGATAGGTTAAACTCATGAACTTCATGGGCCGCTCTTTCTTAGTTTTAGTACTTTTGGGATCCGGCGCGGCTTATTCTACCACCTCGCCTTTTGAGGAGAAATCTGGCTTTTTCTCTACCCTAGATCTCAGTCACTCGAGACTGAACTCGGTCGACCGGGCCACCCGGGGCGCCGCTCTCTTTGTAAGCAAATTAAACCAGGGATTGAGCTTTGGCTGGATGGAAAACTGGACTTCACGCTGGTCCACCGAGGCTTCGCTACGCATGGTGAATATACATTTCAATGCCCCCACCCAACAATCCCTGGTGGGATCAAAAAACTCATTTGGATCAGGTAAAATTTTTACCGACTACAGACCTTTGTCGTGGTTGCGTGGCGGGCTGGGATTTATCTACGCTAATGAAATATTTCTTAGAGCCGTGAGTCTGAACGTTCACCAGATTGAGCATCTGTCCGTTCCGCAACTTGCACTTCGCTTGCAGGCCGATATTTACCAAAGAAACGCCTTTGGCATGACGACTTCTTTAGTCTTAGGAGCGATGAAAAAAACCAGAAGTACCCAATACGAAATGGACGGAATGGGCACCTCTTTAGAGGGAAGAGTCAGCGCCACTCAAAACTTTAGTGACATGGCCCTTATGAGCTCGGTATTTTTTCAGCAGCGGAATTACAAATCCACGATTGCGGAACACTCCCGTTTAGACATTGGAGTTCTCGTCGGCTTCAAAATATATTCGGAGTGAGTTCTAATTATTTAGGATTCGCTACTAAAGCAATGCGCAGGCGCTCTAAGATCTTCTCGCGCACGACATAAAAACGAGTAAGACCATCCGCTCCAAGAATCTTTTTTAATTCCGCGTATTCTTGAGCATCCAAACGGGAAAGCCACGAAATTGTTTTTTCATAATTTTTCAACACGGCTTCCGCCTGAGCGGCCTGAGGTTTATCGCCGAGGTCTTTCATAGAACTAAGAATAAAATCTCGGTCCTTAAGTGCCTTTTCTCGTTGAGCTTGAAAACCATCTAAACATTCTCCCAACTTTTTTTCTTGTTGGGGACTGAGCTTTAACTCATCGGCAATTTGCCAATAATAAAGTTTGTTGAGGCGATATTTAAAGTTAGGATCTGTGCTTTGACCTAAAGCCGAAAAGACGGGTAGAGCCACCCCAAGATTTCCCAGGAGAAGTAGTCTAAAAACCCGTTTCATTATGTTCACCATGGCTGTCTATACGAGTTTAACGAGAGAGCGAATAATTAGCCAGAGCCCATCAGATCTTTTTTCCAGAAATCGCATCGTAAATTTTCTCCCACAAAAGGGGGCTTCCTTGACGTTCGGCTTCTTCCATCAGCACCGTCAAATCATTCTGCGCCACTCGAATTTGATTAGCGCTGTCTCCAGTTGAAGCGACCCAGCTCGCTATTTCACGGGTGGGAGCTTTGCTGGCAGCCACCACTAAAAAGTCGGCTTCTGAGGTCGTGGGAACTTCAATCACCTTCAGGCGTCCGTAGCCTATCGATAAGATCACCACCAAAACAGCCAAGGTTCCGGAGATCGACCAAGAAAAACTGGGTGAGAAAATCCAAAGGCGGGATTTCCTGCGCTCAGGCTGGCGGGTGGCCAACTTGAGCTGAGGCAATTTGGCGCTTAAGGATGCCAGCAAATCTTTTTCATATCCCACTGGAGCCACCGCGCGGTTCATCACCGCAGGTTCCGTGCGTAAGATCTCCAAAACTTTTCGCATTCCGAGGTCGTGCTCGCCATCTATTTCAGCGAGGATTTTTTTAGCATATTCATCAGGACTCATAACCTTCATCCTCCGTCATCGTTTCGAACGCGAGTCGCAATTCCGCAAGATCTCGACCCGACTCCGAGTCTTCTAAGATCTTCTTTAAGTTCATCAGCGCGTGGCGAAAATTCGCCTTCGCGGTGTCGAAAGGAGATTCCATAATCTCCGCAATTTCTTTAAAGCTCAAATCCTCATAGATCCGCAGCTCGAGTGCCTGTTTCTGGCGAGGCGGAAGTTTGGCAATGGCAAAGCTTATGATCTGGGAACTTTGACCTTGTTCTAAACGAACGTAGTCTTTGTGCGTTTGTCCCAGTTTCACATCTTCAACATCCACCATCTTTCGCGAATCTCGCGAGCGCAACGCATTCTTAGCGGTATTGATAGCAATGCGCAGAAGCCAGCTCTTAAAAGAGCTCTCGGCGCGAAAGCTTTCGATGGCGTGGTAAGCCTTGAGAAAGGTATCTTGCACCACATCGTCGGCTGCTCCATGATCCCCCATAAAACGGTGGGCCATGTTGTAGACCGCGCGGTAATGTAACTTTACCAACAACTCAAAGCTTCCGCGGTCACCCGCTTTGAAGCTTGCAATGAGTGTCTTTTCATCCACGTGAATCGACCCTCAATAAACAATCTCTCCCCCTAAAGACACGGGGAGACCCCATTGCGGTTAATAAAATCATGGAGCTAGGCATTAAAAAATGCAGCACAGGAGCTAAATACCTGAAATCC
The DNA here is from genome assembly GCA_964477895.1 of uncultured Bacteriovoracaceae bacterium. GTDB lineage: Bacteria > Bdellovibrionota > UBA2428 > UBA2428 > UBA2428 > CAYZFQ01. The sequence continues at coordinate 191,513 of CAYZFQ010000003.1, forward strand.
CTTAGTCTCTCCATGCGGGAATAATTATAGTTTTTTTTGATTCGGGCAGGCAAATCAGAAATTTGACGGTCAAAATCTGGAAATTACTTAATAAGCTTTTACAAAAATTGTTCCCCTTCCTTTCACTTGCTAACTCCAAAATTCGCGCGGGGCGTCTCGCGCATGGCGGCAAGGGGCCGCGAAAGTTTATTGGGAAGAGGATTTTGTTATGGGGTGGAGACCCGCATTTTTGCGCGGGATTTGCGTTTTTGTATTGGGATTGAATTTGGTCGCAAATTCAGCTCAATCTAAGAGCGGAAGTCTTGATATTCATAGGGCCGGCACCATCAAGGCGATACTCGCCAAGTTAAAATCTATTGAAGACCTGGACGACCCCCGATCTCTAGAACATATCCGTCACTTTCACTTTGAAGAGGTCGCACAGACTCTGCTCAGCCGTTTGCAATTTGAAATGGAAAAAGCCCGCGACGGGGAATTTTCAAAAATGCACCCGGGCGTGGTTCATAGCTGCCTGGTGGGCCTCCATGAAATGATCAGCCAAACCCATGCCCGGCAAATTAAAGAAATACGTGAAATGGCAGTGGCCGCTTACGGAGAACTGGGCACTCGGGACGAAATGAAAGTGGCCTTTCATGAAAAGGTCGAGCCCTGGTTGAAAAAAATCACGTCGCGCTCCCGATACCGTAAAAGTCACCTGCCCCGCTTGTTAGATATTACCGATGGCGTAGATCCTACAGGCCAACTGCACCGCGAGCTATTAGGCCAAGACCGTTGGGATATTAAAGAGCAGAAAGCTTTTGAAAAGGAACTGGATCGTCTTTCTGCCATTCGGCAAGAAATGGAAGAGGGACTCATTGAACAGCCCGAGGTCATCGCTTTGTGGGAAGATTACCTTCTAAACGACTATCTAAAACGCGGCCAGCGCGAAAAACCCGACATGATGTACCTGATGGGTCACCCCGGCACCGGTAAAGACACCAGCGTTGCGGTAGCCTTAGCCGCCATCCACAAGGATCCCAAAGCTCATCTCAAGCACCTTTACCGAACGCCGCTTATTCAAAGCAAAGAAGATTTGATGCAACTCACAGGGTCCACCCCAGGCCTCGTGAGTTCAGGAAATCTCTCTCCCTGGATTCGCTTCGCCGTGGCCCACTCTGGTGGGCGTTACTACATCGAACCCGAAGAAAAAAATAATGAGATTCGCTACATGGTGATGGAGAACCCAAGCTGGAAACCCAATGTCAGGCGGGAAGACCTCAATGAGGGCGAGTACCTGCCCGAAGACGGGGTCATTTTTATTAACGAGTTCCACAACTGGTCAAAGGCCGCCAAAGACTACTTCTTTAAGGAGTTCGGAGAATCAGGACGTATTGTTATCGGTGATCCCGGTTCTTCCGGCCTTAGTGAAATTTTTGTGCCGGTTCGAATTGTCATCGCTACCAATGAAGGAATTGAGCTTCTTTCCCCTCGAGATGACGACGGATCCCGGATGGGGCCTTCCTTGAGCCATGAGGAGCTCAAAGAGCGCCATGACTTTTACAAAGACGATGAGGAAGCCAAAAGAAAATGCCTCATACAGGGACGCAATCGAAAAAATGGCCGCCAAGAGCATGCTGAGAAATCTACTGGTATGTCCGAGGAAAATGCCAATCGCATTCCGGCACATGCCATGATTCTTATGAATCCTACCAGTCCCGAAGGTCTAAGAAAAATTATTCGAATAAAACTCCAGATGCTCGCAGATGTTTTTGAAAAGCAGAATGCCCCCTTGGGAGTCGTACGCTTTAGTTTTTCAAATGAGCTGGTGGATTTTATCCAAAAATTTCACTTCAACGCAGAAGATATGGCGCGTCCCATGGAATCCAAGATTTTTGCTCTCATTGAGCGAAGTGTTCTCCATTTGGTGCGCGAGCGAAAACTTCGCCCTCTCCCCGACGAAGTTCGCAAGATCACAGTAGATATCAAACCTAATAAAGACCGGGCTATGGATTTGGTGCTCAAAAGCCCCTCTTTTCCCCAAGGTGAGCTTCGTACTGAAATTCCTAGCACCCGCAAACGAGTGCTTCCTCTCATTTCAGATGCTGAAATTGATCGTTTAATCCAGATACCTCAAAAAATGGGGGAACAAGTTTTTGGAGTGGAGCCTGTCTTAAATTGGTTAGGCCGAGCCATCTTAGCCCGGGCCGATGATTTCAACCGCATTCGAAGTGGGCAATCCAATAAAGCCACTTTGGCCTTTGGATTTTTTGGGATTTCTTCTGCGGGAAAAACTCGAAGCGCCAAGGTCTTAGCCAAAGAATTATTTGGGGATGAAAGTCGCTACGTAGAGTTTCAAATGGGAAATGTGCGAAGTGAAGAAGAGCTACGCCGACTTATTTTGGGTGGTTTCGATTCGGAAAACAACGTGATTCGCTCAGAGTTTATGAAGGCTCACGACAAGCTCGGGGGCCGCATGGTTTTGGTCTTAGATGAATTCACAAATATGGAACCTTACTTGCAAAAGCTTCTCTTTAATTTCTTTCGAGAAGCAAAGGTGAAGTTTGGGGATGAGATGTTAAGCATGGGGGGAGTCGTCTCTGTACTCACGGGAAATATCGGTGAAGAATGGTACTCCGGAATTCCTCGCGACGCCCCGGAATCCGAGCAGATTGCCGCACTCGCCGAAGTTTACCAAAAAGCCACAACCAAACCAGGATTCATGCGAAATACCTTGCGGGCTAAATTTTTAGAAGCTCTTTTAAATCGCATAGGAAGCGACAATATATTTTTCTATCCACCTCTAAATTTTGAAGCCATACGTCGCCTTACCCAGATGTTTTTGCTTCAGTCACTTAAGGAATTAAAGGGCTCGGAATCCACTCGGGGCTGGGAAGTGGGCTTTGCCAATTCTCAAGACTATCTGAATATTTTAGCAAACCTTGAAAAAGAGGGCTTTAAAGTTTGGGAACAAGGGGCATCCCTTGAACACTACGTGGGACGATATTTCCAAGAGGAACTGAAGGTTCTTCTCATTCGAGAAAAAGTCACGCAAGGTAGCCGCATCCACCTTCGAATGGGAGAGAGTGTTGAGAGTACATTTAAAGTAGCAGGGCAACTTGTTATTGATGTGCAGGTTGAGGGCCAAGAAGAACCCTTGCGTCTGCGTTTAAAACGCAAGCTCAAAGAAAGCGACCCTGTGATTAGTGATGATAGTCGCGTCCTCACAGCCTTTCACGAAATCGGACACAACTTTATGCGTAGGGCACTTCTTCCCAATTGGTTTGAGGACGTATTGGTGACCGTCATTCCTGGCGTCACGGATATCGACGGCGAGTGGTTGCGCTATTTGGGTTTGGCGGAATATGAGCAACTTATTTCGGCTGAAGTCACTCGGGAATTTGTGATTCGAAATATGGCCGTTCTCTTAGCAGGCACGGTGGCCCAAGAGTATGTAACAGTGGGCCAGCAGCACGATGCGGGAAAATCTAACGATATCATGCGCGCCTCAGCCTTTGCTCGAAGAGCCATTTTAGAATGGGGCTTATCGGATCGGTGGGGCTACAGTGCCGCACCCGATGAAAATGTCGAACATTATGTGGCTACTTTAAGCTCGGAACGTCGTACGATTCTTGAGGAGGAAATTGCTTCTTGGATTCAAGAAGCCAAGAATCTTGCTCACCGATATATCGACACCAATTTCGAAAAGCTTTTTTTACCTCTTTCTCTGCGTCTAGCAGAAGAAGGCGAAATTGAAGCCCGCGGACTTAAGGAATTTTACAGCCAACATCCTATTCAAGAACCCCCACAGGAATTGCGACGCCCGCCCGCCTTGGCCTGGGCCCAGAGAAGCCTATCAAATTTGGCAAGCTCTACCCTCAAAGCCTTTCGAAGCCCCGACGCCCCTCGCCCAGTGGATGGCGTCCTTCGCCGAGCGGATTTTAAACCCGCAAAGGTAGCTAAGATTGAAGACATCATAGAGGAACGCCAAAAGATCGAGTGGGCCAAGGTAAAAACTCCAGAAGATCTTCCGGTATTTGAAAGCTTTGGCAAAAAAGCCAAAGCCAAACGTAAAGGGAAAAATCCCTGCGCCACCTCACTGGAACAATAAAGAAAGCACGAGGGAATTAAATTGGACTGGGCGACCAACTAAAAATTATAGGAAAATCCTAGGTAAGCTCGACCTTTGGAGTCCGCGTACATCAAAGGACTCAGCGTAGGCATTTCAAAGTCGGTACGTTGAGGCTCAAGATTAAGAGGATTTTCTTCTAATGTCCGTTGTTGGTTTTCTTGGTTGCGATTTTCTTCCTGCTCTCGCTTTTGTTCGCGCTGCTTTTCTTTTTTAGGATCCGGAGTGGCATAAACAATATAAGCCCCTAAAAGAATCCCCGTATAAAGACCCAAAGAGGCCCCCAGTGCCACGTTGCGCCCGTGCTTACCGGGACTTGAGTAAAAGGCCAAGGAGGCCAGTCCCGCCATGGTGCCCGTGAGAACTCCATAGGTAGAGGTGAGAATAAATACTTTTTTCTTAGAGGCGGCGGCCTGGACTTGATGAGGAGACAAAAAAGCAAAAATGAGAGCCGTCACTAAAAGAGATTTTGTAAGTGCCCGAGGGGACTTGCTTAAAAATTGCCACTCCATATCAACATGTTAACAGGGATTCTCAAAAAATTCGATTTCGCTGCCCCCTTCCTCTATTTCTCCCTTCACCCAAAGCAAAGAAAATCGAAGTCGAGCCCAAGAATAAGACCTGCGCAGAAGATGAGCAGAACGCAAAAGCCTTGTGCGCTGCGCCCAAGAAAGCAAGGGAGCGGAAGTAGCACCCAGACCCGCCGCACGCCGGGCCTTAACCTCAACAATCCATAGGTCGGCTCCCCGTTTCGCCAATACATCCACCTCACCGGCCCGATATATTCTGGGAAAGCGAATATTTTCTTGGACGATCTTAAAACCTTGGCTTCTTAGCCACCGACAAGCTTCGGCCTGCGCCCACCGACCTCGACTGATTCGAATATCTTTACTCATCAAGAAGGCCCCAGCAAAAGTCGGGCCTACAACAATCCTACCTGCTCTGAGGACCGATAATCCAAATTAAAACTGCGTCGGTGGTGCTCCGTAGGTCCAAGTCGCACCAAAGCTTCCCGGTGCACCAAGGTGGGATACCCAACGTTGGACTCCCAACCGTAATCCGGGAACTGAGCGCCCAAATCCTTCATCATTGCGTCTCGGTAATTTTTAGCGATAATCGAAGCTGCCGCAATTGGGAAGACTCTGGTATCCCCCTTCACTAAATCTTGGACCAAATATCTCTCGCCCAATTCCAAAAATTCCTTAGGCGGCATATGTCCATCCACCAACAAAGCCGCACGCTGAAAATCAATGTTGCGCCCCTCGACCTGGGCCAACACCTTTTCAAAAGCTCGCTTCATGGCCAAACGCGTGGCCCAAAAAATATTAATCTTATCGATTTCTTCAACGGTAGCTTCAGCAGTAGCGTAAAAAACATCGTCGCGACTGAGCAAATATTTTTCAGCTTCCAAGCGCTGAGCGAGTTTTAATTGTTTAGAATCTCGCACCAAAGAAGAAATTTCGCCCTCTAGAAAGGCCTGCCCTGGAGCATAGGCAAAGCAAGCGGCGACCACGGGGCCCGCCAAACAGGCCACACCTACCTCATCTAAGCCAAAGACAAAATCCACATCCGTGCACGCAAATTTTAAATCTTCAATACGAGAGAGTCGGGGACATAGGGCTTGGAAATTATTTTTCTTTTTAGGAAGCAGAGCTTTCTTCACTGGACCCGGCTCCTGCTTGTTCAGCTTCGTGTCCGCCACCATGAGCCTCTAAAAGCTTTAGGTTTTTATCGCGGATACGGGCCGCACGGCCGTCCAGGTCACGGAGGTAATAAAGTTTTGCTCGACGAACAAAGCCTTCATTTTTTAATTCAATCGAAGTGATGGCAGGTGAGTGCAAGGGGAAAACCCGCTCCACACCCACACCGGCGGAAATTTTACGAATGGTAAAGGTTTCTTGGATCCCACGACCATTTTTTGCAATCACGATCCCTTCAAAAGCCTGGATACGTTCCTTATCGCCTTCTTTAATTTTTGATTTCACCACGATCTTGTCGCCAGCCTTGAAAGGCGGCAAATCGCTTTTGAAATTCATCGCTTTGATTTGTTCCAGTCGACCCACCAACGTTACCGTTTGGGCTTTAGGAGCTGCTTTTTTCACTGGAGTTTTTTTAGAACTTGTCGCTTTGGATGCCATAAGAGCTTTGCTCTTTAATCTGCAAAAGCTTTTAAGGTCAAGCCCTTAAATCTATCCTCGACTTTAATTTTTGCAAGAGCTCTCGAGCCCACAGGGGAAGGCCCTCGCCCGCATGTTCTCGAATAAGATCAGGGCGAAAGGCAAAGGTGTAAAGAAGGCTTTGCCTGAGCTTCCATTCTTCAATTTTTTTATGGTGACCCGAAAGAAGTTCCTCGGGGACTTCTAGGCCGCCAATGTCGCGGGGCTTGGTGTACTGCGGGTGCTCCAAGAGTCCCTGGCTAAAAGAGTCTTCCCTCGAGGAACGCTCATCCCCCAGCACACCAGGAATAAGACGCACCACCCCGTCTACAATGGCCAAGGCAGGAATTTCGGCTCCCGTTAGAACAAAGTCCCCTAGGCTTAGCTCCAAATCCACCCACTGCTCAACAATGCGCTCATCAATTCCCTCGTAGCGCCCACAAATGACTGTGATTCGCGACCCTTCTTCTTGGCCTACAAAGGCGGCTAGCCCATCCAAAACTTTCTGGTCCAAGCGATAGCCTCGAGGAGAGGGATAAATCACCTTTAGTTTTTTACGGTCGCCACCAACGGCTTTGAGGTCGGCCTCCAAGGCCGCCGAGACCACGGGGTACTTAAAGAGCATTCCCTGCTGCCCCCCAAAGGGAGCATCGTCCACACTGCGGTGCTTATCTACCGCGAATTCACGAAGGTCGGTGCTGAGAAGGCCTACTTTGCCGGCAATTTGAGCCCGTCGAAGAATTGAAGAATTGATGATGCCACTCACTAAGTCCGGAAAAATGGTGAGGACATTTATGGATGACGCCATGGAGCTAAAGCTTTTTCCAGACCCCAAGGTCTGGAACAACACATTTCGCCTTCAAGGCAGAATCACTCCCCGCAGCTGGAAAGTTGGAAGCCTCAAAATCAATCCAGGCCCAGGGAAACTCTAGATTTAAGTCTCCACCTGGGGCCTTCACTTGGAGGCTGATAGAGGCGGGATCCCGTTCGGGATAAAAAAAGGCATGAATGACGCCATAACTTTTGCCCGTCTCGTCAAAAACCTCTGCCCCCATCATGTCGCAAAGATAAACTTCACCCTGTACTTTTGGAAAATCTTTGCGAGGCAGAGCCACCCAATATCCGCGTACATCGGTTTTCGGTTCAACCGCAAAATTCACCACCAGACCCGTGGCCTGGCCCCACTTGGCTCCTAGAGGAGAAGCTTCTTCAGATAACTTGTATTCTTGCCAATCGGCAGTAACGAGCGAATCGCCCAAGGGAGGCGGGGCTAAAAAAATACTTTTTCGGCCCCGAAAAATTTCGCCTCCCGTATGAAAGAGCTCCGCCTTATAGGGGAAGGAGTCTTTTTTATAGGCATGCGGCTTTAAAATCCGAGCTAAGGGAACCCAATCCAAAACTATTTTTTAGACTTAGGCGCAGCTTTGGCTGCAGGCTTAGCAGCCTTGGGAGCTGCTGCTTTTTTTGCCGTCTTTTCGGTAGCGGCAGGAGCCGAAGCTGCCAGAGCTTCAGGATTAGCTTTGAGATAATCTTTATAGATTTTAGCAAGTCGTGGAGAAACCACGGCACCTTTGCTCACCCACTCCGTCAATCGTTCTGGCTTAATAAGAAGAGGGATTTTGGTGTTGGTCGGCTGATAGGTGCCAATTTTTTCTAAGAAGCGGCCACGAAGTTTCGAGCCTTTTTCTTGGACCATAATTTTGTAAACCGGTGCGCCCTTACGACCACCACGAGCTAAATGAATCACAACCATTAAAAAGAACCTCCAAGCTTGGAATTTTAAAGCGTTACCGTTCGTAGCTAAACTTTGGAGCTTTCTCAAGGTGGAAGTCTTCAAAAACGTATTTTTATTAGCTTTTCTAAGCTAAAAAGGCCGCAGGCTAAAACTTCCGACCAAAGCCCTTGCCGCCGCGGCCTTTAAAAGCTCCTCCGCCGCCCCCGCCGGGCATTCCCATCCCACCGGGCATGGCACCCCCGCCTCCTTTAAAGAGTTTACCCATCTTGCCCATGCTCTTCATCATTTTACGAGCCTCGAGGAAGCGCTTAACTAGCTGATTCACCTCGGCCACATCTCGGCCTGCACCTTTGGCAATGCGGGATCTGCGTGAGCCATTGAGAATCTCAGGCTGCTTACGTTCCATTTTGGTCATGGAATCCAACATGGAATTGACTTTTTTGAGCTCGCCTTCAGCATCCACATTGTCGAGCTGATCCTTGATGGACCCAAAGCCGGGGAGCATTTTCATAAGCCCCGAAATAGGTCCCATCCTTGAGAGCATTTGCAACTGATCTCGGAAATCTTCCAGTGAAAAATCATTGAGGTTTTTTAATTTCTCAGCCGCTTTCACGGCCTCATCATCAGAAATAACCGACTTCGCCTTTTCTAAGAGGCTCAAAACATCGCCCATATCCAAGAGGCGAGACGAGATACGTTCCGGATGAAAAACTTCAAAGTCCGTAGGGCGCTCACCTGTACCAATAAACTTTATAGGTTTGCCGGTAACTGAAACCAGAGAAAGGGCCGCACCACCTCGGGTGTCTCCATCGAGTTTGGTTAAGATAGATCCCGTAAGGCCAATTTTTTGATCAAAACCTTCGGCCACTTCCACGGCTTGTTGGCCCATCATCGAATCGATCACCAGCAAGGTTTCTGTGGGTTGTAAAAGATCTCGAACGGCGGCCAGTTCTGTCATCAATTCATCATCAATTTGCAGACGGCCTGCACTATCAATCAGCAAAACATCGGCATTGGTCTGTAAGGCAAAATCCAGCGCACCACGTGCGATATCAAGGGCCGAAGAGCCAGGTGCCGAAGCGTAGCAAGGAAGGTCTTTAGACTTTGCGAGCTGAGCCAACTGCGCCATCGCGGCAGGACGGTATATATCTATGGAGGCCAGCAAAGGGCGCTTGCCCTGGGATTTTAAAAGGAGTCCAAGCTTTGAGGTGCTCGTGGTTTTCCCAGATCCTTGAAGGCCACACATCAAAATGACCGCAGGCGGCTTCACCGCTAAATTTAAGTCGCGAGATTTTCCGCCCAAAATAAAAGTGAGCTCTTCCGATAAAACTTTTAAGATTTGCTGCTCGGGCGAAAGCGATTTGATCACGTCTTCGCGCAAACAGCGTTCTTTGACCCGCGCTAAAAAATCTCTTGTCACCCGAAAGTGCACATCGGCCTCAAGTAGGCCGGTGCGAATTTCGGCTAAAACAAGATCTACTTCTTTTTCGGTAATGCGAGAAAGACCGCGCACTTTAGCAAGGCCTGAGGCTAAGCGTTTTTGTAGACTGTCGAACATGCGCGTTGTTTTAGTCGGCTACTCGAATTTTGGAAAGCGACCAAAGAAGATGCTCATCCCAGCCGTGAACTGAATGTTATTAGCCGTAGAGCTGGAGCCCAAATTTTCACTCCGGTGAAGGATGTCGCGGAATTCAAAGCGCATGGCCCACCGAGGAGCAAAGACAAAGCGCAAGCCCGCCGCCAGCGAAAGTCCGGGACGCAATTTGCTGCCTCCATCGGCCCCATTGAGGTACTCAATTTTTTCCTGAACAAAGCCCACGCCGGCTCCCATATAAACGTCGAAATGGGCTACCTGGCGTTCGGTGATGTGCATCTTGGTATAGAAGGGACTGAAAAGATAAGAGGCTGCCCCCACAAACTGAGGCATCTCTATGGCCAAAGCTCCCTTTTGGGCGGGACGCTTGTCTGCAATCTGAGTTTTTACAAAATCCGTTTGGCTAGCCCAGGTGTAGGAAAACCAGAGGGGCTCAATCGCGTGACGTTGGTTGATGTGGTACACCACTGAGCCGTTGGCCGCAAAGTAGCGCATCAAGGATGAGGCCCCAGAGTAGCCGCCGCCTAAACCAATTTCTAGTTTATTATCTCGAGGATAGCGGGAATTGAGGACCGCTTTTTCAGGGCCATACTGGGATTGGACACGGTATTCATCGACAGGTGAGGCCGGGACTTCAATTTCCTGAGAATGGAGGCGTGAAACCCCAAAACTAAAAAAGGTCCCGATAAAGAACTTAGCACGTGCCCCCATGTTCCTTCAGTATAGAGAATTTCTGGGAAAACGGGCAGGCGCCTGACCCTTTCTCAGGTAGGCGGTGCGTTATTTTGGGTTTCAGGGAAGCTAGGCCCCTTCCTACCCTCTAACAATATCCGGGAATTTAGCATTCATCACGCGCTCAATCTCCGAGGCCGTCTCTTCAAGAGCCTTGTTGGTCACGTTGAAAACCGGCCACCTACGATTGCGATGAAAAATCTCACGCGCCCACTCTATCTCCTCACGAATATGCTGCAAACTCGCATAATCGCCAGCCGGATCTCGCCCCATACGCACCAGTCGTTCTCTGCGAATTTTAGCTAGCGCCTCGGGATCAATAATCAATGCCACAATTTTATTGGGATCAATATCAAACAAAGCAGAAGGCGGATCGATGCCCTTTACCAAGGGCACATTGGCGACTTTCCAGCCCTTGTGCGAGAGGTAAATGGAAAGCGGAGTTTTAGAGGTGCGCGACACCCCCACCAAAACCAGGTCGGCCCGCTTTAAATTTTCGGGATTGGCCCCGTCGTCTTGCTTCACCGAAAATTCCATCGCCTCAATGCGCTTAAAGTACTGTTCGTTGACTTGGTGGAGGAGTCCCGGTTGAGCCGCAGGGCGGGTATGGAAAACGCCGCTGAATAAATCTAAGAGGGGGCCCAAAAGATCCACGGCTTTCAATTCATTAAATTTCACGCCCTCAATAATGGCCTGGCGAACCTCAGCACTCACTGCCGTATAGACGACGGAAGCTTCCTGGCGCTTAGCTTCTTCTAAGACCGCTTCCACCTGTTCTTTGGAACGAATGGATTTGTAGCGCACGATTTTAAACACAGGTTCCTGATACTGTGTGAGCACCGCGCGCACGGCCTTGTCCACGGTTTCTCCGGTACCATCGCTCAATACAAAAATAATCAGCACGGGTTTAGTCGTCATTTGTTTCTTTTTGCTGAATCCACGCGGGACTTTCAACCCCTAAGACTTCAATTAAATTTTCTCGCAGGGTGGGCAAGTAAGCGGTATCAAGAGCCGAAACCGCGATGACGCGATCATATTTTTCATAATTTCTAAGAAATCTTCGCACTTCCGCCTCCCGCAAGCGGCTCACCCCACCCAGCCGATCTATTTTATTTAAAATTAACAACTTGGGTAGCTCGGCAGCACCCACTTCATCCAAAACAGCTTCAGTGCTTTCAAAGTGCTCTCGCCAGAGGGGATGCGAGGCATCCAAAACATGCAGCACAAGCTGACTTTCTAAGGCTTCACGCAGGGTACTTTTAAATGAAGCCACCAAATCGTGAGGCAGATTCCGCACAAAACCCACCGTATCGGAAATTAATATTTTAGGTTCTGTGGGGGGGAGGAGGGGTCGCACGGTGGTGTCGAGGGTGGAAAAAAGCTTATCCTCAACCTCAACATCAGCTTTGGTTAGCAAACGCATAAGAGTGCTTTTGCCAGCATTGGTGTAGCCGACCAAGGCGACACGAGGGAGTCCGGCCCGGCGCGAACTTTGAGTGCGAAAAGCCTTCTCAGCTTCTTTTAATTTTTTCTGCAAAACCGTAATGCGATTTTTAATCACCCGCCGGTCAAGCTCAAGACGACTTTCGCCCAGGCCCCGGCCGCCCAAGCCCCCTTTGGCGCCCCGCTGACGAGACAAGCCGCTCCAAATACCTGATAGTCGGGGCTGTAAATATTTAAGGCGGGCCAGCTCCACCTGGAGTTTGGCCAGGCTGGATTTAGCGTGGTGGTGAAAGATCTCGAGAATGACTCCTTCACGATCTAAGACGGGAGTCTTGAGGATATCCTCCATATTCCGAACTTGTACTGGACTGAGCTTAGCGTCGATCACCAAAGCTGCGGCACCGGCTCGCTGCATACGATCTCGAATTTTATCTAGATTTCCTGAACCCAAAAAAGTGGAGGGCGAAGCCTTTCTCGCCTGATTGACACTGACGACGTGGGTGTCCACCACTTGCATCCCCAGTGTCTCACAAAGCTGGCGCATTTCCTCCCCCCCATCACTGTCGTCCTGGAGAAACACCATGAATACCGAGTCGGTCCGAGCTTTTTCAAAAGCTCCAAACTGAAACTCTAACTTGTGATCATCCGTTTCAGAGGCGTCTTCAAAATCTACATCCTGAGCTGCGGGATCTTGAGAATTTTCCAGCTGATTAAAAGAGGTGGGAAATTTGCGTTGGAGTCGGTTTTTGGATTCAAAATCTTCAGATTCTTTAAGATGGGCCCGAGCCATTTCTCGGATCTTCTGGGGGCTGAGGACTTTGGGCTTCACGTCCGCGCCTCAGCCCTTTTGAGGAAGTCCTCGAGAGGCTGAAGTGAAGGAATTTTTTTTGAGAATTCTTCGACTTCCGTCTTTTTCAAACCCTCTCCCAATAAGAGCTCTTGAACATCGGGAAATATTTTAGAAATTTCGGCCCAGGAAAACTTCTCTTTGTCGTCACTTATAATATAGGCCCCCTGTATGGCGGCATGCATCGGACGAAGGATGATTTTTCCCGACAGAGAAGCTTTGTTCATTTTGGATTCTTTTACGGCTTCAACGAAACCATCGTCGGCTTCAAAAAAGCGCCGGTGTCGGGCCTGGGAGACTAAACCATTGCAGAGTTCATCCAACCAGAGCAGGTCCTTTAGGCTTTCCTCCCGAATACGGGCGACGAGTAACCTCAAGAAAGAGTCTCCACCTTTTTTTTTGCCATTGCGTCTAAAACCCCATTCACGAAAGCCGGAGAATCTTCCGTACCAAACTTTTTAGCCAAATTAATCGCTTCATCAATGATCACCGCATCATCGATCTTCTCGAGCCCATATAATAACTCGTAGGCGCCCACCCGCAAAACAGCCAAATCAACTTTTTCCATCCGGTCCATTCTCCAATTTTGGAGCACCGATTCAATGTGCTTATCAATTTGAGGCAGGTAGTCGGAAACTCCTGTGATCAAAAGTTCAAAATAAGCTCGGTTGTCATCTGAACTGAGGGCCTGCTCACGCCAAAAACGCTCAATAGAACCCTTGTCGCTCAGTGCTTTAGGATCCAAATCATACTGATAGCTCATTTGAATGGCGAGTTCTCGACTGCGGTGACGGCTCATAGGCTACTTTCTTTCACAAGGGTTTGAGTAGGAAGAACTGTATCCCCAGATGCGTTTTGCATTTTATGTAAATACATAAAGTAGGCAGCCTGGGCCGCCTCAGCACCTTTGTCTTTGCGCGCTAAGGCTTGGTCGATTGAACTTACTGTGAGGACCCCGAAACCTACAGGAGTTTTGAGCGAGAGTTGAGCCTGCATAATTCCTTGAGTAGCCGCTGAGCAGACAAATTCAAAGTGGGGCGTATCACCCTGAATCACGCAGCCCAGGGCCACGGCAAAGTCGAAAGGATAGGAATTTAAGAGTGCCAAAGGGAGCTCGAAGGTTCCTGGGACTTGCTGAGTGACAATGACTTCAGGGGAAATTCGAGACTGAATCAAATAATCTCGCGCACTCTGCTCTAGACTATCCATGATTTCGGGATACCAACTACTTTTTAGAATTAAAACTTTGGACAAATCCGCTTGCACCCGTTTCTCAAAATCTGCATCCACAAATTCCGGCTTCAATGACAAAATATTTTTAGCTTCCAAAAGCGTCATGAGAAAATATGTCCTAATTTACTAGCTTTAGTTTCGATGTAACGCGCATTGCGGTCGTTGTGACCTTCGATGATGGGAAGACGCTCAACCACCTCAAGACCAAAGCCTTCCAGACCCACAATTTTTTTAGGATTGTTGGAGAGTAGTTTCATTTTCTGCACACCCACCTGGCGCAAAATCTGAGCACCGATGCCATAGTTTCTTAGATCGGGGGCAAAGCCCAATGCCGTATTGGCCTCCACCGTATCCATGCCCTGATCTTGCAATTCATAAGCTTTCACTTTGTTACGCAGCCCAATGCCCCGACCTTCTTGGCGCAAATAAAGAAGGACTCCCGATCCATGGGTTGCAATTTTCTCAAGTGCCGCATCAAGCTGCCGACCACAATCGCAGCGCAGACTTCCGAAGACATCTCCCGTCAAACACTCGGAGTGCACACGCACCATCGGAGCTTCCACAAAAAAACGTTCAGGATCTCCTAACACCAAGGCAACATGCTCGGCTCCATCCACAACCGAGGCATAGACCTTCATCTCAAAATCAACACCAAATTTAGTGGGCAACTTAGAGTGCGCCACTTCTTTCACTAAAGTTTTATCGTGAGTCAGCCGGTAATCAATAAGCTCGGCGATGCTTAAAATTGGCAAGTCATATTCTTTGGCAAAAATTTCAAGATCCGGCCGACGCGCCATGCTGCCATCAGCCTTGAGGACTTCGCAAATGACAGCGGCAGACTTAAGGCCGGCCAGGGTAGCCAAATCAACAGAACCCTCGGTCTGCCCGGCTCGCACGAGAACACCGCCCTCACGCGCTCGGAGAGGAAAGATATGCCCAGGCACCACCAGATCTCTTCGCGAAGCTCCATCTCGAATCGCGGTTTGAATGGTGTGAGCGCGGTCGTGAGCCGATATACCGGTGGTCACCCCTTCTTTGGCCTCTATTGAAACTGTAAAGGCTGTTCCAAAGGGAGCTTCGTTGTCGTCGGTCATCATGGGAAGATCCAGTTTTTTCAGCATCGAGTCTTCCATGGCTAAGCAAATAAGGCCCCGACCATGGGTGGCCATAAAATTTACATTTTCAGGGGTGGCGAACTGGGCGGCAAATACCAAGTCGCCTTCATTCTCGCGATCTTCATTGTCGACCAAAATAATCATACGACCAGATCGAATGGCTTCGATGGCTACTTCGACGTGCTTCCAAGAGCTTGGCAATGTCACTCCCTAAAATCGTAAATTAAAATCAGCGTAACGGTTCACATATTTAGCCAGGATGTCGGCTTCTAAGTTGACGGAGTCTCCTATTTTTCGCGCAGGGAGGCAAGTTTTACTTAAAGTATGTGGGATCAAAAGCACTGAAAAGACACAACTTTGCTTCATTTCAGTGGAAAAATCTTCGACCTGATTTACGGTTAGACTCACTCCATCGACCGTAATCGAGCCCTTAGCCACAAGATAGGGCCCAATTTCCTTGAGAGCCCTATCTTCTATACGAATTTTTAGAAGCCAAAACTCGCCCTCTTGCTGGAAAAGGTCCACTCTCCCCATAGCATCGACATGTCCGCTCACAAGGTGCCCACCTAAGGGGTCTCCAAGCCTAAGTGCGGGCTCCAGATTTAGGGTGTCCCCCACCTTTAGAAGGCCCAAATTGCTAAGCTTCAGGGTTTCGGGTGAAAGCTCAAAGTAAAACTGATGAAGATCTGATTTTTCCACCAGAGTCAGGCAGGCTCCATTCAAAGCAATTGAAGAGCCCAAGGCTAGGTCTTGGGTTTCGGGAATGCGGGAATGAAGTCCCAGCCGCAGGCCCTCTTTCAAAGGCTGGAGGCTTGTGACCTCCGCCACCTCAAGCACAATTCCCGTGAACATAAAAATTAAACGGCAACAACTTCGAGGACGCTTGGAATCGCTTCTTTTAAACGATTCTCAATGCCCATCTTCAAGGTAGCCGTGCTCGACGGACAACCCGCGCATGAACCCTGCATATGTAAAAAGACAATGCCATCTTCAAACTTCTCAAAGGTAATATCACCGCCATCCATGGCCACGGCCGGGCGAATTTCTTCGTCCAAAATTTTAATAATCATGGCCTCTTCATCGCCCGAAGCCTGAACTTTCTCGTTCAGCATTTTTTTAAAGGCATCCATGTCGACAACTGCTTTGCCAGTGCCAAGATAAGCCTTAATAGTATCAATAATTTTTTCATTGAGCTCGGTCAGAGTATCTTGATTTGCTAAAGTTACTGTGACGAAGTTTTTTCCCACCATCACGGCTGAAATATCGGAGAGGGCAAAGAGAGCCTCCGCCAGCCCAGATTTGTTAACAGCCTCATCTGGGCTTTTAAAATTCGCAGCCCCCGACTCCAAAAATGTTTGAGAGGTCACATACTTTAAGGTGTTAGGATTGGGAGTGAATTCTAAATCTACAGTGATATCGGAAATTGCTGACATAGCTCTACCATCGCAAAAAGGGGGACTAAACTCAAGCAATCCTTACGTGAGCCTTGAGAGCCTAGACCCGCACCAAACGCCTAAAGCTATCCCCGTTCTCAAAATCACGGTATTCCTGCGTCTTAAGCTGCAAACCTGGCAATCGCCCAAAGTTAAACGATTTCAAGCGCTGGCCCTCACCACCCAACAAGGAGCAGCTTTGGAAAAGTAGCAGCTCATCACCCCACCCACCCTGAATTAAAGTGTGCGTGAGTTTAGGACCCGCCTCCACGAGCGCGTGATGAATGCCTCGGTTGAACAAATCTCTTAAAAAAACTGAGAGATTTTCGGGGTTCACAACTTCAGCGCCGGCAGGATGAGTATCCAGCAATCGACCATCTAAAGAAAATTCTGATTTGGCAAAAACAAAAACGCGAGGCTGTCCCTTGGCTAAGCTTCCATCAGAGTTTCGTGCAGTCATGGCCGGATTGTCTTTTTCAACTGTACCCCTACCCGTGATGATGGCATCCACTTCGGCTCGGTATTCTTGAGACAGTTCCCGAGCTTCTTCGCCAGTAATCCAGCGGGAGTCGCCATTTTCGGAGGTCCAAAGACCATCGAGAGATGTTGCCATTTTAATTTGGATAAAGGGTCGAGAGTTGCGGTGTGCAAAGAGCCAATATTTATTAATTTCTTCGCACTCTTTCTCGAGCACACCCTCAATAACTTTTACTCCGGCGGCCCGCAGCTTTTCCATTCCGCGCCCCTGTACTTTAACGTAAGGATCTCGCACACCCACAAGCACTCGTGCCACTCCCGCATCCACAAGACCTTCCGAGCAGGGCGGCGTACGCCCAAAATGCGCGCAAGGCTCCAGAGTGACCGCCACGGTAGCGCCGGTCGTTCGAATTCCCATTTCCACGCATTTTTCTAAAACCAAACGTTCCGCGTGAGAGCCCCCGCAAATTTGGTGGTGCGCCGTGATCACATGCCCTTCCTTCGATAGCAGAGCCGCCCCAACTTTGGGATTGGGTCGAACCTCACGAGGGGACTTCTTCGCCTCTTCAATCGCCAACTTCATGAGTTCTAGATCTGTCGTCATGTGCTTTTCTCGGAACTTTCAGGAGGACTCTGGATCTCGCCCCCGTCTTCTTTGAACTCTTTGGCTGTAACTTCTTTTGCCAAGTCTTTTAAGTTTTTATTGTCGTCAATCAAAAGATCCTGCATCTCGGCCATCATTTCACCCACGTCTTTAAAGCGGCGGTAGACACTGGCAAAACGGATGTAGGCGATTTCATCCAAAGCCTTTAGCGCACGCATGACCTCTTCACCTAGCTCCACCGTGCTCACCGACTCTCGACTTTTAGCCAGTAAATTCCACTCGATGTTAGCAGCGGCGTCTTCAAGTTGTTGCTTAGAGACCGGGCGCTTGCCGGTAGCGACGGTTAAAGAATTAAGAAGTTTGGCGCGATCAAAAGTTTGGTAGGTCCCATCTTTTTTAATTACCAAAGGCATTTCATCTTCCACACGCTCAACGGTTCGCCAACGTTTGGAACACTGAAAGCATTCGCGGCGTCGACGGATTGTGCGACCCTCAGCATCGGGTCTTGAGTCTAAGACCTTGGTATCGGCATTTTGGCAAAATGGGCAATTCATTGAGAACTGCTTATCCTAGTGAGGCCTCGTAAATGTCAAAAGCTTTCGCAAATTCCGCCACCTGCTCTCGCAGTTTTTTTAGACCCTGCTCGTCGCCCCGTTTTTCGATGGCCTCCGAGATAAATCCTCCCACTTTTTGCATGTCAGATGCCCCCATCCCCCGGGTTGTCAGGGCGGCTGTGCCTAAGCGAATCCCACTCGTTACAAAGGGCGATGCCGTATCGTAAGGAATCGTGTTGCGGTTGGCATTTAAGCCCGCGGCATCGAGGGCGATTTCCGCCTCTTTGCCAGTGCAATTTTTGGAGCTTAAAAGATCACAGACCATCAAGTGGTTGTCAGTACCGCCGGAAACAATTCGAAAGCCCTTGCCCATTAAAGACTCACAAAGGGCCTTGGAATTTGACACAATTTTTTGCGCATAATTTTTAAACTCAGGTTTTAGCGCCTCGCCCATCATGACAGCCTTGCCCGCAATCACATGCATGAGAGGTCCGCCCTGTAGGCCAGGGAAAACGGCTGAATCAATTTTTTTCCCATAGTCCGGGTGGCACATAATAAAGCCCGAACGGGGACCGCGCAGAGTTTTGTGCGTAGTGGACGTGACAATGTGAGCATGAGGAAAGGGTGAAGGATGGGCACCGCCTGCCACAAGGCCCGAGATATGGGCCATGTCCACCATCAAAGGAACGCCAATTTCATCTGCGATAGAACGGAAGGCGGCAAAATCGATGGTGCGGGAGTAACTGGAATATCCTGCAATAATTAATTTGGGACGTTCTTTCAAAGCCAGTTCGCGGACCACATTCATGTCGAGTCGTTCCGTCTCCTTATTCACTCCATAAGCGATGGGTTGAAACCATTTACCTGAGAGATTCACTGGAGAACCGTGAGTGAGGTGACCTCCGTGAGGAAGAGCACAAGCTAAGATTTTATCGCCCGGATTGAGGAGAGCTAGAAATACAGCTTGGTTGGCCTGCGCCCCGCTATGGGACTGCACATTGATGTGGGGAACAAAGTCCCCTACCGCAAATAATTTCTTTCCGCGTTCACGAGCCAAGTCTTCCACCAAGTCTACATATTCGCAGCCACCATAGTAGCGCTTACCCGGCAGGCCTTCGGCATATTTATTGGTAAGCACCGAACCCATGGCCTGGATCACAGCACGGCTTGTGTAATTCTCACTTGCGATAAGTTCTAAGTGATAGGTTTGGCGGTGAAGTTCTTTGTCAAAAATTTTTAGAACTTCAGGATCAGCTTTTTGAAGGGAATCATGAAAGAGGGAAGTCTTTTGCGACATTGTGGCGAGGGCTCCTTTAAAATTTTAGACAGCAGGAGAAAAATTCGCGAGGAGCTAGTCCATCAGCTCGATGCGACGCTGGTGGCGTCCGCCTTCAAAAGGGCTTTGCAACCAACTTTTTAGAATCTCTAAACCGAGTTCAGGCTGAATCAAGCGAGCTCCCAAACATAATACGTTCGATGCGTTATGCTGCCGCGACAAAGTGGCTGTTTGTACTTCGGTGCAAAGAACCGCCCGAATGCCCTTAAAACGATTGGCCGCAATGGACATGCCTACACCCGAGCCGCAAATGAGGACGCCGCAGGGCTCAAGAAGGTCATGGGCAGATCGGTCCGCCAATAGTTTTTTGCAGAGATTTTGCGCATGGGTAGGGTAGTCGGTGGAGTCTTTATTGGAGGGGCCAAGGTCTATAAATTCGATGCCGAGTTGGTCGGCATGGGCTTTAAAGTGCTCTTTGAGGTCAAAACCTGCGTGGTCGGAGGCGATAAGGAGTTTCATGGGGTCCTTTTTAGCTTTTTTGGGTGCCTTGGGATAGGGGGATAAAGAATTGACACGATGCGTTATTATGATATACACATCTTTCAAAATGCTCTCCAAAATGTTTCTTTTTTTTTCAGGCTTCTTAATTGTGAGTCCGGCCTTCACTAGCCGGCCTCTAAGCCAACTAAAGTCTTCAGATTGCTCAAGCTCCCTCGAGGTTGTCTTTGTCGCTTCGGACTTTGAAAGTTCGGCAATGACTAAGATTGTATCTTTTAAAAAGAAAGAGAAAATTCCCTTTGGAAAATGGGCTGCTTCTTTGGCGAATGAAGTTTTTTTACAGATTAAGAGCGGACAAAGTACGGAAAGCATTCTTCGAGAGATGGGGAACGAGAGACACCAACTAGCACTCGACAACAGTGATCAACAATCAGATATCACGGGAAAGCTTGTTTTTGAGTTATCCCCAGACGCAGCTAAAAGAAAACCAAGAGTTAGCGTAGGAAGCGCTCCAGATTATGGGAAATTAACAATAAAACCCTTAAATATTAAGCAGGTCAGCCTCACCTGGCCTGAGGGGGGAGACAACTTTGATCAGAGCCACTTTATTGCGCGATCACTCTTTTTCGTTCAGACCTTAGGCTACACCGAAGTTGGAAAACCCGATCCACAAAACTGGATGCTCAACGCGGACTCACCCCACCAGCTTTTTTCATCTTCAAAGGAAGTTCTTCGCGTCGGTAACGAAACTTTTCGAGACCAACTTGTAGAAATCGATTTGTGTGACGGCACCATCATCAACTACCTTTCAGATGTCGCTGAAGCAAAAAGATATTTCCACGCGCTAGGTCCCTTCATCGACCAAATTCGCCAAGACCCCACATTTGAACTCAATAAAATTGAAAATTTAAAGAACCTCTTAATGGCCGAAAAGCTTTTCTATCGTGCCAATCCTTTCGCTCGCGGAGGAGCTACCATCGGCAGAATTTTTTGGATGGCCTTATGGTCTCACCTGAGTGGCGGAAAATACAAACTTCCCACAGATGCAGACCTTTTCTCACTCACATCGAGCCTGAGTGTTTACACTGAAGAGCGGCTCAATTATCACCGCGAGCTTCTCAGAAGCCGATCCTTAGCTCAGGAAAGAAAAAACCCCTAGCCCCGAAACTTCTTAATCACCAAACTCACATTCGTGCCGCCAAAGCCAAAACTATTGTTGATGGCGGCGCGAAGCTCGCGTCGAACGGGCTCATGCGGAGTGTAGTTGAGCCGGCACTTCGGATCTTGGTTTTCTAAATTAATGGTAGGCGGACAAATTCCACGTTCCACGGCCAAGAGACTCAGCAAAGTTTCCAAAGCGCCGGCGGCGCCCAACAAGTGGCCTGTCATCGACTTCGTCGAAACGCAGTTTAGTTTTTGAGCGTAATCCCCAAACACTTTCTCTATGGCCATCGACTCCGCCACGTCGCCTGCCGGAGTTGAGGTTCCGTGCATATTCACATGATCCACATCGGTGGCCTTCATCCCGGCATCTTCCAGCGCCAATGTCATGCAGCGTGCGCCGCCTTCGCCGCCTTCAGAGGGACTCGTCATATGGTAGGCGTCGGCATTCGTGCCATAGCCTGCAATTTCGCCTAAAATCGCGGCCCCCCGAGCTTTCGCACTTTCATAAGACTCTAGAATAAGTGTGGCCGCACCCTCGCCTATTACAAAACCATCTCGGTCCACATCAAAGGGACGAGAAGCTTTTTCGGGAGCCTCGTTACGAGATGACAAGGCCTTCATCGAAGAAAAACCTGCTACGGCCATCATACAAACCGTGGCCTCTGCTCCGCCGCAAACCATGATATCGCAGTCGCCGCGCTCGATAATTCTCGCAGCTTCACCCACCGCGTGGGCAGAACTAGAGCAAGCAGAGACCGGACAAAAATTGGGTCCTTGGTAGCCCTTGGCAATACTCACCTGACCACCCAACAAGTTGGCGATAACGGCTGGAATAAAAAAAGGAGTGACCCTTGTCGGTCGATCTAGCGCGATCTTGTGCTGCTCTTCGATCATCGGCAATCCACCCAGCCCACATGCCAGCAAAACACCTATACGTTCTTTGGAATTAGGGGCTTCGTCCAGCTTTGCCTGGGCTATGGCCTGCATGGAGGCCCCAAACCCCAACTGAATAAAGCGATCCATACGGCGTAAATCTTTTTTTGGAATATATTGAAGAGGGTCGTAACCCCTCACCTCGCAAGCAAATTTAGTATCTAAAGGTGAGGCATCAAACTGAGTAATAGGTCCGGCACCCGACTTGCCACCGAGGATAGCCGCCCATGTGCTTTCCACATCAAGACCTAAGGGAGTCACACAGCCGTAACCGGTGATCACCACACGGCGGCCGGAATTAGCCAAAGTGCGTTTAGCAGTCATGTTGATCTTTCTCGCGGATATCGCAGGAAGCGAAGATCCGCGCTAAAAATTAATTCGTAGCTTTAGATTTATTTTGTACGTAGGTGATCACGTCCCCTACGGACTTAATTTTCTCAGCGTCTTCATCGGGAATTTCGAGGTCAAATTCCTCTTCCATTGTCATCACGAGCTCAACAATGTCGAGGCTGTCGGCGCCGAGATCTTCGATAAACGAAGCGTCTGCGGTCACAGATTCAGCATCCACGTTGAGTTGCTCGACAATGATATTTTTAACTTTTTCTTCGACGTTCATGAGATCTCCCTAATTGTGTTTCCATTACATATACAAGCCGCCGTTAATACTCAAGACTTGCCCCGTCATGTACGACGAGCAAGGCGAGAGTAAAAAGGCCGCGGCCTGTGCGATGTCTAGTCCTTCCCCCAGCCTTTGCAGGGGGATATTACTGGTTAATTTGGCCTTCTGCTCCTCGGTCAAACTGTCGGTCATATCCGTTTGGATAAAACCCGGAGCAATGGCGTTGACCCGTATTTGCCTGGAGGAAACCTCACGGGCAAGTGATTTCGTCATGCCAATTAAAGCCGCCTTCGTGGCACTGTAAGGGACCTGCCCTGCGTTCCCCATCTCTGCTACGACAGAACTGAGGTTAACAATAGAGGCGCCCCCGGCCTTCATCATGGGGCGCAAGGCCGCTTTACACATCAAAAAGGTCCCCTTGATATTCACATTCATGAGTCGGTCAAAATCTTCGGATTTAAAGCGCAATGTGAGCTGGTCCACCACGATGCCGGCATTGTTAACAAGACCGTGGAGGCTCCCGAAAGTCTTAACAGTTTCTTCAACAACCTTTGATATTTGCTCTTCAGAAGCCAAGTCGAGGGGAAGAGCGAGGGCCTTGCCTCCGCTGCGTTGAATAGCCTCGCAAACTTCACGAGCATTGGCCTCACTCTTATCAGAAGACCCCGTATAGGTGAGGGCCACCTGGGCTCCAGCTTGGCCTAAAAAAAGAGCAATGGCACGACCGATTCCACGGGAAGCACCTGTGACTAAAATGGATTTGTTTTGAAGGTCAAAAGTAGGAACACTAGTTGCTGACATTTTTGGCTGACTCCCAATGCTGCAGACTTTCGGCACTTAAAGATTTTTCATTGGCTGTGATACGTTTCGCCAAGCCCGTCAATACGGCCCCGGGACCCACTTCAAAAGATCGTTGATAACCCTCGGACAGGGCCCTCACCACACTCTGAACCCAAAGCACCGAAGAGCAAATTTGCTGCTCTAAACGCAGGGCCACTTGGCTTTCGCTATCATGTAAGGCGGCATCCACGTTGGCAATATAGGCGTATTCTGTCTTTTTCCAAGGGGCAGCGCTCAGTTCTGGGGCGAGGCGTTTGGCGGCGGGCTCCATCAGTTGACAGTGAAAGGGAGCACTCACCGCCAAAGGCACAGATTTTCGCAACTGGAATTCAGGACGGGCCAAGCCGATCTCTTGAGCGGCTTCAACTCCCGCCACATCTCCTGAAATCACAATTTGCTCAAAGGAATTAAAGTTTGCCACGCTCACAGAGGATTTTGAAGTTGCTGCCGCCTCGGCACAAATTTTTACAGCAAGCTCAGTTCCGGAAGCCCCAGGTTTGAAGATAAAAGCCGCCATGGCGCCCCTTCCTACCGGTACTGCCTCTTGCATATAGAGTCCACGATGACGCACCAATTTGGCGGCCACCCCGAGAGGGATCGCGCCCATGGCCACTAAAGCTGAATATTCGCCGAGGGAGTGCCCCGCAAAGAGGAGCTCTTTATTTTCAAAGAGCCCCGTGCTTCGCAGGGAGCGAAAAATTGAAGTCGAGACAGTGAGCAAAGCGGGCTGAGTGATTTCCGTAGCTTTGAGGTCCTCATCGCTGCCTTCAAAGCAAAGTTTTTTTAGTGAAAGACCGGTGGCATCGGAGGCCTCTTCAAAAGCCAGCTTGGCTTCTTTAAAATTCTCAAAATAATCTTTCCCCATTCCAGAGAACTGTGATCCCTGGCCGGGAAACATTAAAAAAATCTGTTTCATAGGCATTTACCAGCGAATGATCATAGACCCATAGGTAAAGCCGCCACCAAAGACGTCGAGCAAAACATGTTGACCCTTTTTAAGAATCTTCTTTTCTTCCATCTCGGCCAGGGCAATCGCTACTGTAGCCGCCGAAGTGTTGCCCCAACGATCGAGATTTATGTAAATTTTTTCTTCCGGAATTTTGGCGAGCTTAGCCACCATGTCGATGATTCGCAGATTCGCTTGGTGGGGAATAAACCAATCAATTTCTTCCGACTTCATTTTGCATTGTTTTAAAATGACATCAGCCGCCATCGCCATAGCACGGCTGGCACTTTTGAAAACTTCCTGGCCATTCATAGTAATGTAACCGCGTTTTTCAGGAGCGCGCGTGCCCCCACCCGACACGCCCAGGAACTCGTCTTTATCGAATTGAGCCCCTAAAAAGGATCCCAAAATCATAGGAGCATTTTTGTCATCGGTTTCGGGTGTGGCTTGAACAATAGCGGCACCAGCCCCATCTCCAAAGAGAACGCAGGTTTTGCGGTCTTCCCAATTTAAAATTGGGGAGAAAACGTCGATGCCTATGACCAGAATATTTTTATACATTCCCGAGCGAATATAGGCATCCGCTGTGGCGAGACCTAAAATAAAACCCGAGCAGGCGGAGTTGAGATCTACGGCTGCCGCACGTTCGCAGCCCATAAGTCCTGCCACTCGGGCAGCGGTGATGGGCATCCAGGTTTCGGGAGTAACGGTGCAACAAATCACAAAATCAATGTCACTAGCTTTGAGGCCTGAATTTTTCAGAGCCTTTTCACTAGCCTGAAGTGCCAAGGTGGTGTGAGTTTCGCCATTCTCGCGATCAATAACTCTTCGTTCTTTGATACCCGTGCGAGAAACAATCCACTCGTCGCTGGTATCTACAATTTTGGAAATGTCGAGATTGGTGAGGACATTTTTAGGAGTGCCCAGACCTGTTGAAAGAATGCGTGATCGCATCATAAGTTTTTGAGCCTAAAAAAGACTCCCAAAGCCTAAGCCTCGGACTTAATTTCTTCCTTAGTTTTAAAGATTTTTTTACCTTTGTACCAACCCATGGGGGAAACACGGTGGGGAGGAACGATCTCGCCAGTCTCTTTAACAATGGTCCAGCCCTTGGGCACAAGAAAGTGGTGAGCTCGGCCGTCGCCTCGGAGTTTTCGCGAACGTTTTTTCTTAGGAACTACCATGACTAAAGTCTCCCTTTTAATCGAGCGAGTTGGCTCGAGAGCTGGGAATTTGCCTCAAATGCCCCTACTTGTCCAGGCTGGTAGCTAGGATTTTTTCCACACAGAGTGCAGCTCCCATCGGCCTTTTGGGAAGGGCACTCGGCCAGGGGCTCCTGAACAATGATTTGCTCGGCCAAAATGCCTCGCAAATCAATTTCTTGGGATTCAAGCGGAATGTAATCAGGATCATCACTAGGCTCTTTTTTGCCAAGAGTTGGACTTAAAAAAACTTGGTAGTCTCCCTCGCGTTTCACCTCGAAAAGGTCCCCACATCTCGAGCAAGGAGCTGGCACGACGGCCTCGAAACTCCCCTTTACCATGTAATCTGGCCCTACCTTTTCCACACGCACTTCGCCCTCGTACTTAACTTTTTCGGCCCATTGCTCGGGCTTGAGCCCTATAATGTCTTCTTTGGGTGCGGCTTCCGACAAGAGGTCTTTCACCCAAGATTCGGCACTTTCTGGCTTTAGTTCTAAGGGTTTACGATCGAGTTCTCGTGTGTGGATTTTTCCGGTGAATTCCATGGGGGCTGGGTTAGCAGCTTAAGGATTTCCAGTCACCAAAACCCTTATTGACGCAGTGCGTCTTATGAGCTAATAAGCTCCTTTATGAAGGCATTTTCCCCTCAGATTTCTAAGACTCTCTACTTCGTGTTCGTTGTTTTCAGTCCTCCCTCTTTTTCGGCAGCCCCCGCTCTTAGCACGCCCGCCCCCACCACACTGGAGAACTCACAAAAGGCTCTTAAAATTAATAATGGACCCGCCCGCTTTAAAATGTTCTGGGGCAAACAGAAAGAAGCTCCCAGCATTCTTCCCATCGTGGACTTTCAATATACGGGGCGGGAGGCTTGGGAAAGCCGCAAACAAATGTCCCCCCTCTTTCACCCCTCAACTCCCACGGTCTTTTCACTTGGTGAAATTCAGCTAGGCGGAGGGACGGACGCAATAACTATCATGAGCGAATCGGCATTAGGAATTGAAGAGCTTGTGGATTCTTATAATTTTGAGATTGTTTATGATGAGGCCGACACGGAACATAATCACAGCTCAAGATTCGTTTATCCGAATCCCCAAAAAATCTTATCTCCGGTTTTTATTTCCCGAGGAGAGCTCTTGCTGACTCTTCCGCTCAAAGACTTGCGCCAAAAGTTAAAAGATCTGCGAGAGGCCGGGGCCGCAAAATTCATCTACCTTGACATTCATTTTTTCAACAAAGCCCGGGGGGAAAATGATTCCCCTAGAAGTTACTTCAGGCTTCGCCTGCCTATGATGCCGGGACTTTAAAAAAAGATTCTCCGCATTTAGGTGGATTGTTCTAAGTAGCATTTACTATCTACAAATTTATCTAGTTTGGGTCGAAAAGTTTTCTCGATTTTTTTACCGCGCAGAGTATCTCGAAATTCTTTTTCTTTAAGGGCTCGCAACTCGGCCGCTTCTACCAATACAGCTTTTTGATCCTCATCCCCGCAGCTATAGGCCTTTAGTTTGTTCATGATCTCAGACTCAGATATGCACTCCACTAAAGTTTCCTGCTTCGCTGCTGAGATGATTAAAGAACTTTGAGCCGTGCCTGTTGGGACATCTGCCACAAGGCCGCGAATATTTTCCTCATAGAGGCGCTCCCCATTTTGTCGCAAAGCGAAGTAGGGTTTGTACTTTAGTTTGGAAAGTTCGGGTTCAGCATCAAGGTTAGTAAGAGCCCCAAAAGAGCTAGAGATCTTGGCTCCCTCAGCAGAGATGTGCTCGCCCTCGACCGCTAACATTTTTCCATCAGGCTGAAAGGAAAAACTAGGGTTGGAATTGGCGAGCAAGTTTCTGATTTTTTCTTCGGAGCCCAGGGCTGCGGCCACTTTCTCCCCCTCACGGTCACAAAACCAGTGGCCGGACTTTTTCAAAAATGCCTCGTCAGGCTTTTTTCCTGACTTAAATAAGGTCTGCACGTTGGCCGGAGCTTCGATCTCCTTTAAGGCATGGAATTTGGAGTTGGCCTGAGCTGAGAAAACTAAAGTTAAAGCCAAAGCAAGAGTGAGCCAAGGGCTTTTAAGATTTGCCATACTTTCATGGTAACGGATGAAAGAAATTGCCGTTATGATGGAATAATGACACTTCGCCTTGGCCTGAGTTCTGTGGCCCTACTCGGCGCGCTGCTTCAGGCAGCACCCCAAGCTCAAGAAGAGGCCACCCGCTTAAAGCTCCTTTCTTTGATGCCTCGGGACCTTCAAAATTGCGTGAAGGTCACGAATGCTCCCACCCTTGTTTTTCATTGGAGCCGTCGCCCCACGTCTACACCTCTCCAAGGAGTGATTAGCGCAAGAGATCCTTCGTATTTGCGCTACATCACCCCAAAGGTCCAAGATTTTAAGCGCCTTGACCACCACTATGGGAATTCAGTGGGCCGAGGACTCTACGCTGCCTTGGATCCGGTCGCCTCCCGTGACTATGGCGGCAGAAAAGATCCCAAGAAAAAATGGATGCTTTCGGTCATTCACTTGCCCTCAGGTTTTAAAACACTCGACAGCTTGGGACCTTGTGACCTGCCCTTTCAAGCCGATACTTTGCTTTTGCTGAAATCTTACTGCCCGCTCAAAACCTTCGTTCAAAAACAACTTAGAAAATTAGAATACTGGCCCCAGGATTTTTCCATCCGTTACCTTTTGACACAAAGCTCAGAGCAGGGACCTCGGTGTAGGGCCTTGATCAACGATGTCTTAGAGGGAATGAAAATTTCGGGGATTTTTTACAAGTGGTCCGCCACAAGATTTGCTCAGTGCCCTTCTCACAGAGGAAAAGCCGGAGAGATTGATCAAAACAACAGAGCGCTCTACATCAGAGAAATTCCTCGCAGACCAGATGGGACTTATTCAATTGATGTTTATACTCAAGAGGGACCTCGCAGCGCAGATGCGATATTTTTTAACGCCTTGGCCCTCCAAGAAAATCCACGGCCCCAAGGCCCCACCCTACTTCCCTTATGGAAATCTCTAGGCGCTCCCCCGACAGAGGCCTTGGCCGAATGGAGTCACAAAAATATTTTAGGTTGCCGAGAGTGGGAGAGTTATTTTCAACAACTGTGAGTAAGGAAGTGGAGCTGTAGAAATAAGGTAGGCACGAGATTTGCGAGGGCAACTCGGATATGGATGAAAAATTCGAGTTTGTTAGTTTTGTTCCTCCTTACTGTACGAGTCCTAAGTGCTTTAATCATTTGAAAGAAAATCTAGGATCAAGTCCTCCGCAGTGGTGGATACGTTCGGGATTCTATAAGCTTCACAACGACGTTAAGGTCCAGAGATTTTCCTGTTCTTTGTGCCACAGAAGATTCTCTGCGAGAGCCTTTAAAAGCTACTTTCGCTTCAAAATTCCGGACCGAACGCTGTCGGCCCGAATTTTAAATATCTTTATTGTGGGGGCCTCAAACCGCGACATGGGTAGGTTTTTTGGAGTGAGCGAAGGGTGCATTAGAAATCGACTTAACAGAATGGCTGACCAGGCTATCCTCATTCATTACGAAAAGCTCAAGAATCTAAAGGGCATTTGGGAGCCCGTTGCCTATGATGGGTTGGAGAATTTTGCAGGCTCTCAATATGAACCCAACTACATCAATCAGGCGATTGGGGCGGAAACATTTTTCACTTATGACTGCAATTTTTCTCCTATGAACCGTAAGGGTAGGATGTCGGAAAGACAAAAGCTAAGAAACTTAGAGCTTTCAAAATCATCAGGCATTTTTCCAAAAAATGCCATTAGATTGGCCACGACAGTGTTGCTGAAGCGACTTTTGGACAAGCAAAAATCAGGGCTCAGGCTTGAGTTGCTGAGTGACGAACACTTCCAATACCGGAGATCCATCAAGCAAGATCTTAAGGGCGCTTTGCTGGATCACAAAACCATTTCCGCCAAAGCCACCCGAAATTTTCAGAATATTCTTTTTCCAGTTAATCACGCGGATCTTATTATTCGAAAAAATGTAGCAGCCTTTTCACGGGAAACTATTTCATTTTCAAAAACACATGCAGCGATGTGCAAAAAGTACTTTCTTTTTATGAGCTACAAGAATTACATGGCTCCGCAATTTACAAAGAAACTAATTCGGCGACCCCGGGCTCATATCGAAAGCCCGGCTCAAGTGGTCGGGCTAGAAACCAAGATCCTTAGCTTCCAAGAGTTTTTTTGTGAGACCCGAACAGAACGACAAATTCAAATCCCACCAGAATGGAAAATGATAAAGAAAGGTAAAACACCCTATGCCAGGCAATCTCCTGGATCCCAAAAACTCGATCCTACCCACACGTGAGGCATGTCATCAGCTCCACTTCCTCGCGCACAGTTAACATTAGCCAAGTCCCTAACTACTGTTGTAAATTTGCGCCGGGGGCGTTCACACCAAGGGGTGTGTCTTCATTCTGGAAAGAGGCCCCACCCTTGGCTTCGCCTCGAACGGCCAAGTTGATATTGGTAAAGCCCACTTTTGCGAGCGAATACATCACCCGTTTTAAATAAACAAACTCCAAGCCTTTGTCGGCCTGAACAATCACTTCTCCGGGAAATTTAGCGTCGGTATGAATGCCTTCAAAGAACTTTTTGTATTCATCAAGCTTGCCCGTAAGAAGCGGCAAATCCCAATCGGCCTCTTCAATTTTTTCATTGATATTTGCGTTATCCCCAACGCCCACACCTTCTAAGATCACCTTGTCGTTGAACACCGTGATAATGGGAGACCTCAGCATCATTTTTCCATGGGCTGCACTTGGGAGTTTTAGGCCTGGATTTACTTGAAACAACTCGCCTTGGGCTGAGAAACTTTGGATCAAGAAAATAATAAGCATTGAGAACATGTCGATCATGGAGGTCAAACTCAATTCAGCATTGACTTGGCGCTTGCCCTCACCTCGAAGTTTTTTGCGCAAATGCGGGAGATCGTGGGCTGCCTTGAGATGATAGCCTGGTTTGCGTACACCCATTTGTTAATTCCTTATTTCTGATCGAGTCCCGTAACGATGATTTGATCAAAATCTTGCTCTAAGGCCCGGTCCATGACCCCTACAATGTCCTCATAAACGGCTTGATCGGTGGCCATAATCAACATGTCTTTTTTATCAGGATAATTTTGGCGAATCGCTGCCACAAACTCCGCAACCGGGGTGAAGTCGAAGGGCTGACCTTCGACCTTGGCTAATTTTTGGCTTTTGCCTTCGTTGAAGAGCTCCACACCATCGGTGAGGACTGTGATCTTCACATTGCTCTCTACTTTTTTAATGTCTTGCTTGGGCACTTCAATAGAGGGTTTATCTTGGGCTCCCAAGTTTACCGGCACCGCAGCCAGCTGATCCCACACCGCGACTGAGAGAAGGAAGATGATGAGTGTGGAAAATAAATCCACAAAAGGAACGAGGTTTAAGTCAGAAACTCCTTTCCGACCCTTACCCTGTGGAACGCCTCCGCCAGCCATCAGCTCATCTCCCTTAGTTAAAAATTAAGAACTTAGGATCGAGTAGGAAATTTATCGCGATTTTGAATGATGAGGTTTAAAGTCCCTACACTCACTTCGTGAATATCATCTAATATTCTCTGAGTTTTGGATTGGAGCATGGCGTAGGCCAAAAGAGCTGGGATCGCCACCACAAGACCAAAAGCCGTTCCATGCATCGCTTCTGCAATACCTTTGGAAAGCAAGATAGCTTTTTGAGCAGGATCCGCATCACCCACGGCGCGGAAGGATGTGATCAAACCCACGATGGTGGCTAAGAGACCCAGGAGAGTGGCAATGTTTCCAAAAAGTGCCAAGAAGGGAGTGCGACGCTCGATAACCGGAACTTCGCGAAGAGCGGCCACGTCCATAGCGGTTTGCACTTCGTCTTCTTTGCCTTTGTTCATCACAGCGATCAAACCGGCTTTGACAATGCTGTTAAGAGGAGAAGGACGATCGTTGCAGTAATTCACAGCCGAGTTCAAATCGCCCGCCAAGATGGCGCGCTGAACGTTGCCCATGAATTTGTCTTTATCCACACTGGCTCGGCCGTAGAGAACCACGATTCGTTCCAAGAATATTCCAAGACTGGCCACGCCGATGAAAAGGATGAAGTACATCCATATGCCACCTTCGTTAAATACTTCTGCGATGTTGCTCATTTAACAATGCCCCCCTTCAATCAGTGTAAGGGCCTTTTCAAAAAAAACAATGCTTTCAAGAATCTAGTATCGATATGACACTTGGAGTCGAAGAGAGCTTCCCTTATTTTGCCAGATTTGGGCATCCGACCATTCCTCGCTCAGATAGCCGGCGCGCAGCTCTACGAGGTAGTGTGAAAAAAATTCCCCGAAGATAAAGGCCCACTCGGCCGAAAAAGACCTCCGCAAAAGATCCACCTTGGGCCAAAATGCTGACAGGGCCATTTCGGAACTCACAAAAGAAAAGGGCTTCCACCGGGCCAGGCCCACAATTTCAGGACCGAAGTGGCGTTGTCCTGACCGACCCTCCCAACGCGCTCGCAGTTCAGTCCCCCACTGAAAGCTTCGGTCTAAACCCAGTCTTCCCGGAGCAAAGGCCAGGCCCAAATAAAAACTTGCTGGGATATGCAAGCCCTCTTGCTCGTTGCGATCAAAGGCCATCGTGCCCTGCCAAGGATCGGAAGTCGCAAGCACCTTGGCTCCAACGGCACTCTGGCTTTTTTTGTTGGCTTTGCGAGCGGCTACCGAGAGTCCGGCATCAAAGGTCTCCACTAGGGGGTGATGATTTTTTTCTTGGTAGGTCATTTCCTTGTAGAAGGCTTTTTCGGATTGCACCTGGCGCTCTCCTTCCACTTGCCACTCGCTCATGGTTCCATCTGTGCCTCGCATCCGAATATGCCAAAGATGATTGAGTCTTCCCAAGTTCTCTGGAAGCGCGCAAGAAAAGGCCTCTTGAAGAATAGTGCTCTTTAATTCTCTGGGAGGGTCGACCGAGATATCCGTGCAAGTGACCAGGCGAAGCTCACGAGAAGTCGCACACTTTAAAAAACCACTGGGGCTTAAGCGACATTCTAAAATAGCAGGCCCGGTGGTGGTAAGGGGCCGCAAACGATATTCGTTTTTAAGTTCCACTTCCGAATCTAGGTTTTGACCTTGGACCGAGGTGAGGAAAAAACAAGCAGCTAAGCAAGAGAGGCGACTAAACATCCTCATTTAAGCTCATCCACTCACGGCCAGAAGGCTCCCGGTGCAAGCCTAAGCGCTGGGCATCCAGCACGGAGATGATGGCCATGTTCACCACTTCATTGACTTCAGAGTTCATTTGCAAAACGTGAACGGGTTTGTTCATACCCACTAAGATTGGACCCACCAACTCCGCTCCACCTAATTGACCCAACAATTTGTAACTGGTGTTGGCGGCGGCCAAATTGGGAAAAATTAAAACGTTAGCCCCCTGATCTCGGAGTCGACAAAAGGGAAAGCGCTCCGACATAAGTTTGGGGCTGACTGCGGTATCAGCCTGCATTTCACCATCGACTATAAGATCGGGACGCCGACGTTGAACAATTTTCGCCGCCTCTTCCATTTTTTTAGCCTCGGCGTGGGCATTGCTTCCAAAATTGGAGAAGCTCAGCATGGCGACCCGAGTTTCAAAACCAAAAGACTGAGCCACCGAACAGGCGTTGATGGCAATGTCGGCCAAATCCTCGGCACTGGGATCGATGTTCACCGTGGTATCCGCCAAAAAAATCACTCGGTCTTTCCATACCAACATGTAAACTCCCGCCACCCGCTGACCGCCCTTAGAGCCCACAACATGTAAATTAGGTCGAATGGTGTCCGAATAGGAGCGCGAAATTCCGGCAAGAAGCGTATCAGCACGCCCCGTGCGCACATGCATGGCCCCAAAGTAAAAAGGATCTTTCATCAGCTGCTCGCAAAGAGCGGGAGTAAAGCCGCGACGCTTTCGAAGTTCCCAAAGCTTCTCGGTGTAGTCATCCAGTAGGGGGCTGCGAGAAGGTCGGATCATTTCGCAATTTTCAAGCTCTAAGAGTTTGTATTTTTGAATCTGCTCCCGAATTTCCTCAGGATCTCCCAGTAAAATAGGTGTTGCGATATTTTCTTCTACCAGTTGGGCGGCAGCCTTAAGGATTTTTTCATTCGTGCCTTCGGGGAAAACAACATTCACCTTGCGAATGTCTTCGCCATAGGTAACGCCCGGCTGAGAAACTTCAATACGGTCTCGTAAATCTCGCATCACGGAGCGAGTTTGGCCTAAAAGTTTTTCCAGCCTATTTTTGTAAGCCTCTAAGCTTCCTCCGGGAATTTCTCGCCGAGCCACCCCACTTTGCACGGCGGCTTTAGCCACGGCCGGAGCCACCCAAAGCAGAACCCGGGGATCAAAGGGTTTAGGAATAATATACTGAGGTCCATAGCGCAGAGATTCTCCGCCATAGGCATTGACCACAGATTCGGGAACTTCTTGCTTGGCCAGTAGAGCCAAAGCCCGGGCGGCCGCAATTTTCATTTCTTCATTGATGGTTTTAGCTCTTACATCCAGAGCGCCTCGAAAAATAAAGGGGTAGCCCAAGACATTGTTCACTTGATTGGGATAATCGGACCTGCCCGTTGCAAAAATCATATCCGACCGGGCAGCAAGGGCTTCCTCATACTCAATTTCAGGATCGGGGTTGGCCATGGCAAATACAATCGGGCGGGCCGCCATACTTTTTAGCATTTCGCCGGTCACCACATTCCCGACACTGCATCCCACAAAAACATCGGCGCCCACCATGGCGTCCGCCAAAGTTTTAGGAGCCTTTTTGTGCCAACTCTTGCCCGCAATAGCAAATTCCGCCTTGTAGGGGTTCATGTCCTCCGTGCGATCCGCAGAAATCACTCCAAGGCGGTCGGTCATAATGGCATTCTCTAATTTCACACCCAAACTCAGCCAAAAGCGGGCTACCGAAATAGAGGCCGCTCCTCCTCCGCAAAAAACCACCTTTACTTCGTCGATTTTTCGGTTGCTAAGCTCTAGGGCATTGAGCAGGGCCGCTCCTGAGATAATTGCCGTCCCATGTTGGTCGTCATGAAAAACAGGGATGTTCATCCTTTTCTTCAAGGTTTCTTCGATGAGAAAGCAATCCGGGGCTTTGATGTCTTCTAAGTTAATTCCACCAAAAGTTGGCTCTAGAGCTGCGACGGCCTGGATAAAGTCCTCTGGATCCTGGGCATTCACCTCAATATCGAAGCAATCGATGTCGGCAAATTTCTTAAAAAGAACCGCCTTACCTTCCATCACAGGCTTAGAAGCTAAGGGCCCAATATTGCCTAAGCCCAAAACGGCGGTGCCATTGGTGATCACCCCCACTAAATTCCCCTTGGAAGTGTAGGAGTAGGCGGCCTCGGGGTCTTTAAAGATGGCCTTGCAGGGCTCGGCGACTCCTGGAGTGTAGGCAAAGCTTAAATCTCGTTGGGTCATGAGCGATTTGCTGGCGATGACCTCGATCTTCCCAGCACGCACCGTTCCCGCCCCCGCAGGGATCGCCGAACCTCGGTGATAATCGAGAGCAAGTTCGGCCCGGTTTTTGATCAGGGAATCATCTGAAGTCGACATATCTGTTCATCGTAGTGCGGACTTTTGGGTTGAGCAATAAAAGGGCCTTGACCCCAACAAAAATTCCTCGTGTTATCGGCCCCATGGGTCTTGTATTTGCACTTCAGCCAGAAAAGCGTGGGAGCACCCCCAGCCGCCTCGCGCTTAAATCAACCAAAAAAAGATTTTCTTTAGGATCTTCCTTCTTGTTTGGAGGAGCCCTTTTAGGAACTATGTATTTGGCAGCTTCCCCCCTTTTCAAAGTTCTATGGAATGAGGGAAATCTTTTCGATAAATTTTTAGCCGCCTTTTTTTACACCCCCATTATTCTGTATCCCTTTTTGACTTTGCTGTGTTGGTTTTTTGAGGAGGTCGTGATCATCGAAAAACTCCCGAAGGGGGGCTTTTCCATTCGAGCTTTTGAAAAATTCTTCTGGATCAAATGGAACAAACGCTTCGTTGAATGTCCTAACTTGGATCTGCGCATTGAAAACTGGAAGGGGGCCATCAACATGGCTGCCATCTCTGCCGAGCAAAAGGGCCGGCGAGATCAATACGCGACTCGTGGCCACTGGATATTGCGCTTGTATCACAGCCAAGGCAGCCTCGATTTAGAGCGCCGCGCGAAAAAAGAAGAAGTGGAATTTCTGCTGGCGCAAATCGAAAGTTATTTCCCCAGCCCCCACTTAGGCACCTCAACTAACGCAGCGCCAAATCTTGACGCGAGTCCCCAGACTTAAGACCTTTTAAGTGTCAAAATTTCGGCAAGAAGGCTTCCACACCCTATAGTGACCTCCTATTGGATAAGTGTTTTTCCTGGGGGGATACAATGACATTTAAAATTCAAAAAATAATGGCTTTAGGATTGCTGGCTTTAACAACTAGCGTTTCAGCCAAAACTTATATTATTCACATTAATTCACAGCAAACTTTTGATGAGCTCTCGGAAAAATTAAAAACGGCGCTAGGCCCCCAAGGCTTAGGTCGCAAAGATCTCTTCGGAATGCGCCCAGTGAATTTGCCCAAGGTCCTCGGCACCCAAGCGCTCGCTCTTGAAGCCTACAAACATTTGAACATGCTGGCTGTAGAAGCCTCTGAAGCCGACGCTGAAAAACTTGCCAAGGAAAAATTTGTTTCCTTCATCGAGTCAGAGCAAATCATGGCCCTGCCACCGGCTCCTCGCAGTCGGGCTTTGAGTCAAAATGAAAGTTTCGTTCCAGGCCGCCGTCCGGTGAACGGTGAAAAACCTTGGGGCATTGATGCCGTCAAAGCTCCTGGGGCTTGGGCCCAAGGCATCAAAGGTGAAGGAGTACGGGTTTTGGTTTTGGATACCGGCATCGACAAAGATCATCCGGATATTAAAAATCGCTTTGAAGAAGGTAAGAATTTTGTTTTGCGACGAGCACAAAATTCCGGCCCGCAAAATCGCTTCAACTCCACATTGTTCGGAGATCCCTCTGAGCAAATCGAGCCCTGGGTTGACGTGGCCTACGACTATTTTGATTTGAACGGACACGGCACTCACTGTGCCGGAACCATTCTGGGTGAAGAAGACAACAATGGTGTTGTGGGTGTGGCCCCTCAAGCGCGCTTACTCTCGGGCCGGGTCTGCGGAAAGTTCGGATGCACACTTTCGGGTATCGTGAATGGACTCAACTGGGCCATTGAAAAAAGTGTGGATGTGGTGAGCATGTCGCTCGGCGGTCCGCTAAACTCAAGATCCCAAGAAACCGCTTTAAACTCCGTGGATGCTGCCAACATTGTCGTCGTAGCGGCTTCGGGTAATAGCGCCATGGAAGCAGGCTTTGACAATCGCATTTCCTACCCGGCCAACTCGCCCGCAGCCGTTGCCGTCGGCGCCATCAACGAGAAGCGCGAACGCGCGCTGTTCTCGCAATGGGGCCCGGAGTTGGATGTGGTAGGGCCAGGTGTCGACGTGGAAAGCTCGGTACCCCAAGGTTCGGGCCGGGCCTCGCGCGTGAAACTACCGCTCGAGGGTTTGCTCACGGAAGTGCCCAGCACGAGCTTCATCGGAGCTCCCGCCGCAGATGCGGCAACCAGTGGTGACTTAATCAACTGTGGTCTCGGAAAAGCCGCGGACTTTAACGGCTTGAATTTGACAGGAAAAATTGCGCTCATGATGCGCGGTGAAATTGCCTTCACCGAAAAAGTACAGAATGCCATTCGCGCCGGAGCAGCCGGTGCCATGATCTACAATAACACCGAGGGCCTAATGTCGGGTTCTTTGTCGGAGGATGGAACGGAAGTTCGAATACCCGTGGTCATGATTGAAAAAATCCAAGGAGAGAGATTGGCTGAGGAACTCCACCAGGGTCGGGGCCAGAGCATCGAAATGCAAATTTATAAGACCGACTATGCGGTCTTCTCTGGGACTTCTATGGCCACTCCTCATGTGGCGGGTGTGGTCGCACTCCTACGGGCCGCCAAACCCAATGCTTCTAACGCCGAAATTAAAGAAGTTCTAAAGAGCACCGCCCAAAGACTGGAAAATCCTGTTGATCGCAACGAATTTGGCAGTGGACTTGTGAACGCCGAGGCGGGTGTTCAAGCTTTGTTGGCGCAGTAAGACTCTGCGCCCCTAAGGCCTTAGCCTTGAAAGATTTTCTGAAGGGCCAGTCCCAACTTTGCAGCCAGCGAAGCCTCACCCTTGAGTTTGATCTTGCGGGTAAAGACAGCCATGGGGACGTTCACTTTCCCGTTGAGCAGACCCATGAAGGTTTCGTCTTTCATGGCAATGGTGCAGTCGGCTGGATGCTGGGCCTTAGACATCGTGAGATCCCCCTTGGCATCAAACTGAAAGTGCCAGTTGCCGCCCGAGGCCCCGTCTAGCTCCACGGCGAGGCTCTGATTACGCAGCCCGGCTGAGGACAGTATCGAGGGATTTTCGGTGACTTTGGCTTGAAATTTTTGGTCAAAAAATTCTTGTGGGTTCATTTTGTCTTTCTTGAGTCCTTATATACTAAGAAATCTCTAGGCTTGGTACATTTGCTGAATTAATTCCGAATACTTCTGGGCACAAAACTTTCTTTTCACTTTGAGACTTGGCGTCAACTCCCCGGCCTCTAAACTCAAATCCCGGGGCAAAATGCGAAAACGTTTAACCTTCTCATAAGAAGGCAAAACGGCATTTACAGAGTCCACCCGGGCCTTCACGACTTTCTCAAAGGCTGGATCCCTTAGCGCCTCTTCCAAAGAAGAATAGGCTAAACCCAACTTTTGAAAATAGCGCTTCACCTCCGAGGGATTCAAACAGAGGAGCATCACTAAAAACTTCTCCCGGTCACCAAATATGACGGCGTTGGAAAAAAGAGGGTCCCCCTTAATGATATTTTCAATTTTCTGCGGGGCCACATTTTTACCACCCGCCGTAATAATGAGATCCTTTTTGCGATCGGTAATCTTTAAAAATCCCTTGGAATCAAAAGATCCAATATCACCCGACGCAAAATACCCATCTACAAAGGAGGCCGCGGTGAGTTCCGGCATGCCATGATAGGCAGTAAAAATGGAAGGTCCCTTCAGCAAAATCTCACCGTCTTCTGCGATTCGTATTTCCACGCTGGGAAATACCTTCCCCACCGTTCCAAAGCAAAATTCCCCCGGCCGGTTCACCACAATCGGACCGGTACTCTCCGTAAGTCCGTAGCCTTCCAACACCAGAACTCCACAGGCATGAAAAAATTCCGCAATCTCAATGGAGAGAGGGGCCCCCCCACTTACCGTAAATCGTAGACGCCCTCCAAATTTTTCTCGAATCTTGGAAAAAATAAGCTTATCGAAAATCTTGTACTCTAGTCGCAGCTTAAGACCAGGTTTCTCACCGGCCTGCAAAGCCCGACTGTAGGCCCGACCCACCTTAAGCGCCTGGTCAAAAATAAATTTTTCGTGCGCGGTTTTAGTGAACTTTGCCAAAAGAGCGGCGTAAAACTTTTCGTAGATCCGAGGCACCGAAATCAATATCGTGGGTTTAATCTCAGCCATGTTGTCCATCAGGCCGGCCATACTTTCTGCAAATGCCATGGTCCAACCCACTCCGATAAAGAGCATTTGCTCAATTCGACCCATAATATGAGCCGTAGGCAAAAACAGCAGGGTACGGTCTTCTGGTCCGATATCCAATATACTTTGAGAATCTGCGATCATGGCCAGGAAAGCCAGGTGGGGGAGCTCTGCACCCTTGGGCAAACCTGTGGTCCCGGATGTGTAGACTATAGTGGCTAAGGTCTGGGCATCAAAAGTTTCGCAGTCTGCGCGCCAGGTCGGAATATCAAAATTCGCAGAAGGCGCGGCTAAAAAATCTTTAAAGGAGCGGATAGAGTCATCAGAGCCTCCCTCAAAACTCACCACCAAACGCACCGAAGCTAATTTTTCCAGAAGCGGTGAAACTTTTTTGCGCTGAAGGGTGTCTTCTAAAAATACCACCCGAGCTTGGGAATCGTTAAGAATGTAGTGGACTTCGTCGGCTGTAACGGAGTGGTAAATGGGGACTGTGACCGCCCCCATGGAAAGCACGGCCAAATCTACAAGTGTCCATTCCACGCGTGTTTGAGAAATGATGGCGACTTTGTCGCCACGTTTAATCCCCTCAGATCTCAAGGCCGAAACCACCTCAAAGATTTGCCGTTCAAGCTCTGACCAAGAATAAGAAATCCACTGGCCATCTTTCTTTTTTAAATAGGCGGCCTGCTGAGGATTTTTCTGACAGCGAAGACTAAGTAAATGACCGAGGTTTTTCACTCCAAGTGGATTCATGAATGAAAAGTTTTAATCAATATTCTATTTTAAGACTACATCTTTTACAGAAATTCGATCGGACTTGATGCTGACTTCGCCCTTCCAGCTTGCACCGAATGAAGAGTTTTTAAGGCGAATTTCGTGATTTCCTGGCTTAAGAGAGAAACGTTTCACTGGAGTCGACAAAGGCACCCCTTTAGCATCTGTAAGGAGCTGGCCGTTAATATAAACCTCAGTAGCCCGAGGAACCGCATCCAGAGTCAAAAAGCCGGGCATGCTCACAACCGAAGAAGAGGGAGGCACAGCTGAAGGCACACGCTCTTCTTCCACAACTTTTTCTTCAATCGACGTCGCCACCGTCTCAACGGGAGGGAGCGGATCGGCAACGGGATCTGAAGCATTTTCAGTGACCAGCGGTGCTTCGCTCTCGCCTGACTCCACATTCGCAGGCGGCAAGGTATTTTCTCCCCCCAGGGTTCCTAAGGGGTTTTCAGGTGAGTTCGACACTTCGTTATTGCGAGCGGGCAAGCGATTGTTGGGCACATCGGCATCCACTTGCGCGATCGACTCTTGGGGCGGCTGAGGGCTCGGCGAACTTTGCTGAGCCCCTTTCAGGTAAACACCCACACCAATCACCAAAAGTGCGGCACCGTAGAGCATCAATCGACCTTTGGGGCGCGACATCGAAGAGATCTGCGGCAATGGAGGAGCACTCGGAAGCACCGTCGCCTTCGGCAAATAATTATCACCGAGCTCTACCTCAAGACGCAGAGTTTGGGGAGCAAGAGCCGGACTTTCCGTAGGAAGTTCTTCTAATGAAGGCACCCTCGCCTCCACGGGTGGAGCCACGGCTGCAGGCATGGCTTTGGGGGCATCGCTAATAGCACTGATCTCCACAGCGTGGTGTCCCTCTGGGGGTGCTGCAAGAACAGGTTCCATATTGTGTATGGAAACTTCCGTTTTGTCTCCGGAATCTACATAGGTCGACTCCGGATTTTCTGAAGCGGCAGGCTCTTTTTTAGGACTTTCTTTTTGCTCTGCATGTCGCTTTATCGGCGAAGCAAGAACGGCCGGAACCTCAGCATTGATTTTATCCCGACGTTTTTTCTCTTCCAGAATTTCTTCGGCAAAGACTTGGCGCAAAAAATTTGAACAATCCGTGGGGATAAACTTGGGGTATTTTTGATTGAGAAATCGCAGAAGGTCAGCATAGAGCTCGCCGGCCGACTCGTAACGCTCATGCCGCTCTTTGGCCAAGGCCTTGAGCACAATGCGATCGAGCGTAGGGCTGACTGCAGGATTGTATTTGGAAGGACGCGGAACCCGGCAATCTTTCACGAGCTGCAAGGTTTTTAGGTCGTCATCACTCGAAAAAAGACGTCGTTGAGTGAGAAGCTCAAAAAGAATAATTCCCAGTGCAAAAATATCTGTTCGCTTATCGAGCTTCATGCCCATGGCCTGCTCGGGGGCCATATAACCAAATTTCCCTTTAAGGACACCCGCTCGCGTGGTGTCCGCACGGGCCGAGGCTTTCGCAATGCCGAAGTCCACTACCTTTACCGCACCATCGTAAGACACCATGACGTTCTGCGGACTCATGTCTCGGTGAACGATGTCGAGGGCCACGCCGGTTTTTTCGTCCGCAAAGCGATGAGCGTACTCCAGTCCCTTCGCGGCCTCGCAAGCAATAAAGCACGAGACCTCGATGGGAATCTGCATTTTCTTTTTATCAGAGCGAGCCAAAAGCTGTCGCACGTTCTTGCCATCCACAAACTCCATCACCAAGAAGAGGTAGCTCTCGTGCTCTCCGTTGGTGAAAATTTGCGCGATATTGGGATGTTGGAACTGAGCCGAAAGATTCGCTTCTTGGCGAAACATTTCCTTGAACTCTTCGTTGGCGGCATAAGAGGAAAGAATGCGTTTAACGGCTACCGTTTTTTCAAAGCCACCGATACCCAGCTGACGTGCGCGAAAAACCTCCGCCATACCGCCGGCGGCGAGTTTTTCGAGGAGTAATAGATCCACGCCAAAACGTTCTGCCATTCTCCAACTTTATCGGTACAAACCTTGCGAATCTTTAAGAGCTATTAAGAATTTCAAGGGCTTAGGTAATTTCCCAAGGCTTTCCAGACCTTAGACCTCAACCCCGCCAACATTTTGACGAACATTAAAGAAAGACTCAAAAATTTTTAACCCTTTATGATTCCAGCACTGTCTTTTGATCAGATCGCCATGAGGGTGATCTTAAACGAAGCAAGGAGCTTCTTATGAAAGACTTATTTGAAACCCTAACCTT
Organism: uncultured Bacteriovoracaceae bacterium; assembly: GCA_964477895.1. Classification (GTDB taxonomy): domain Bacteria; phylum Bdellovibrionota; class UBA2428; order UBA2428; family UBA2428; genus CAYZFQ01. Next base: position 233,631 of record CAYZFQ010000003.1, read on the forward strand.
AGGCCGCACGAATCAAGAACGCTCACTTGCGGGTTATGCTTTGGAAGAGGCTTTAGGTTCAGATCTCAATTCTGAGCGTTTTTCAAAAGGAGATTGGCTGGATCTGGATCACGCGATCGCCGCGGGATCCCAACGTCGTTGGACGGATGAATCCGACTATGAAGAAGAGCTCCACCTCCATAGGGAAAGATCTTACGAAGACGAGTGATCGTTTTTGTAAGTTTTTCAAGGTTTCTCCGGAACACATGGGGATGGGGGGTCCGGGGAAACCTTTTTTCTTTTATTCCACCACACAAACTTAATTCCACTTAATTTAAGAACTGTTGTTTTGACCTTCAGAGGATTTTCTTCCTTAGTCACACGTGGGAATTGGAGATCGTGTGATGAAGAGTGGAATCGTATTAGGTTTAATTTTATTGGCTTCGGCCCCCTGGGGACTGAGAGCCCAAGAGCCCTCTCCCTGGGAGGGCACGGCCTTACGCCCGAAGCTTTTAGAAAAATATATTTTAAGTGAAGAGGTCTGCCTAGAAAACGAGAAATTCTATGTGGGTTGCCGCCTTCTCAAAGACACTCTTACGAGCAACGGTGAACTTTTGTCCGGGGATGTTTTACAACTTCACAACATCGCCAAGGCAGATTTTAAAAAAGAGAATGCCAGGTCCCTGCTTAAGTGGAAGTCTTTTTGGAAGGTTCTTTACTCCGACTACTCAGATAGCGTGAAAAAATCTCCCGGAAAATTGGCGTCGCAAATATATAATATCTTTTTAGAACACGCCTTCGACCCACACACCCGAATAGAGGCTCGCGAAAAGTTTCAAAGAAGCCAAGTCTCAGCCGGCCCCACGGCCGGAATTGGGGTGATCATCACCCGTAACGTGGATAAGGTCTTGGTCGTACGGCTTTACGAAGGAGGGCCGGCTCAAGAAGCGGGACTTCAGCTGGGAGATGAAATCCGAACTATAGATGGCAAAACTGTGAACGCAGAGACCTTTGCACAGGCCAGCCGCTGGCTTTTAGGTGGAGGTGTTGGATCTAAAGTTCAAGTTGAGGTGAATCGCGGAGGAAAAAATCTGCGCTTTCATATGACCCGCGCTCATGTTGAAGACCTCTCTTTTATTGGGAAAAAATTGGAAAGCACAAATTCTCCCAAGACCTACGCCTACCTAAAAGTTCAAGACTTTTCCGATACCGACTCTTTTTTGGGTCCTAAGAAGTTTTTCAACCAAGAAGAGGTCGAAAATTACCGGGGATATATATTAGATCTGCGAGACAATCCCGGAGGCAATATGGATTTTGCCGCTGATTTAGCCTCGGCCTTTTTACCAGACTCTATCGGCAAGGTGCGGGATGGTATTTTGCAAAAAGAAATCTATTCCACAAAAACTTTGCGAGACGAACTGGTTTTTCCTGCTTATTCTAACGTGCCGCAAAAAACAGCGCTTCCCGTCATTATTCTCACTAATATTTTCACAGGAAGTGCCGCTGAGATGCTCACCGCAAAACTTCAAGAAAGTGGAAGGGCCTTGGTTGTGGGAGAAAGAACGGTGGGCAAAGCTACGAAGCAAGGCCTGGGTCTTGTGAATTCTTTCACCCCGGGATTTTCGCAACTTCCCGATTCAACGAGGGGTCGCTTAGAATCTGAACTCATTTTCATCCAAACCGCGGGACACTTTCAAACTCCCCAAGGTTGGACTCACCAAGACGAGGGTGTCACCCCAAACATTCTTGTAGAAAGTAAAGTTCACTTGGCTCAGCACATTCGAGAAGGCGAGGCCTATCCCTTCCGATTAAAAAATAACAGCCAAGCCCCCAACCCCGTGGAAGAAGGTCGCTCGCACTCGGAATATCTTAAAAATCACTGCCTGAGCCAAAGGCCCATCGCCGAGGAAAGCCCCGACCCCAGCCTCGAGACTGCAAAGAGCATCCTCGACTGTATGACCTAAGCTAAAGCTTCCACCCCTAGGCGTGAGCTTATTTTTTTAAATTGGGCTACGGACTTCGCTAAGGCTTCAAAAGTTTTAGAGTCTTTTAATTTGCCCGATTCATCAAAAGCCTCATGGGCCTTCGGCAAGCCAAAATTATTAGGTAGCACCAAGGCCTGAAGTTGCATCAATATTGTGCGCACGTGCAAGACTCCTCGCAGTCCTCCAAAGGCTCCTGGAGACGCTGAGAGAAGCAAAACTGTTTTGTTTTGAAAGCACTTCAAACCGCTTTTGCCATTTACCGTGCGAGACATCCAGTCGATGGTGTTTTTAAGAAGGGGCGTGAGGCTGCCATTGTATTCAGGACAAGAAAGAATAAAACCCTGGTGTTCCAAAAATATCTTACGCAGCTTCAAAGCATTGGGTGGATAGCCCTCAAGTTCTAGATCTTCATCGAAGAGGGGAAGCGGGTAGTCTTTAAGACTCACTTCGGTCACATCGAAGCCCTCTGAGCGGGCGATTCCTGCTGCCACATTCACCAACTGCTGATTGTAAGAAGCTTTGCGGTAGCTCCCTGAAAAAGTAAAAATTTTAGCTTTGCTCATGGGGAATTCTTAGGTCGTATCCGTAAAAATGACAATCCCCTGGCCCACCTCTAGGGAAGAGGAAGAAGGCCAGGGGCGCTCTGAGAACAATTTCAAGAAGGTCTCGGTCGGGACAAATAGTACCAAGCAAGTCGCGTGCCACATCTTTTGCTTGGCTAAAACAACGCTGCACTACGATGAGGAGATATTTCCCGACACTTTTCCAAAAATTCGGATCCACCATCTTGGATTGTGGATTTTTGATAACCGAGACGGCCCCGTTCCTTGGTGATAGATAAGGAGAATGTCGGCACTCTTGCTTAGCCTAAATTTATTGCGCATCTTAGACACCTCAGCCCCAACAGAAAGCGGGAGACCCCAATTTGTAACGGCCGCAAGTGGGCTTTTAAAAGTTCAGGATTATTTCTATGTGGTGGCCGACGATGAGCTTTCCTTAGCTCAATTTCGCTTAGACCCTAAGGTCAAGGGCCACTATCTTGAGGTCTTTACAGGAGAGAAACTCCCCTTAAAAAAGAAAGAACGTAAGAAGGCCAAAGCCGATTGGGAGGCCCTTTGTTTATTTTCTCATTCCACACTAGGCCCCAATCCCCACCTTCTTATTCTCCCATCGGGATCAGAAAAAAATCGAAGTCGAGGAGCTTGGATTGCTCTGGACTCCAAAGGCAATTGGAAAAATAAGCCCCAAATGGTTGACTTTGCCCCCCTCTACCAAGAACTTGAAAAATCTTTTGAAGAACTCAATATTGAAGGGGCCGTGATGGCCCAAGGGGTGCTCAAACTTTTTCAGCGCGGAAATGGGGCGGCCGGAAAGAACGCGGTGATTGATTTGGATTTGAAGGGCGTTTTAGAGGATCTCAAAAACAAAAAAGCTCTACAGGCTAAAAACATTTTACGACATCACTCTTTTGACCTCGGAAATGTAAAGGGCACACGCCTTAGCTTTACCGATGCCGCGCTAAACGAAAAGGGAGAGATCTATTTTTTAGCGGCTGCCGAGGCCAAAGACTCCACTTTTCATGACGGAGAATTTCGAGGCGCTATCTTAGGCAAAATTTCTTCGTCAAATATCTGGGAAAAAATTTCCGACATTAAAATCGATACAAAGCCAGAGGGCCTGTGGATTGATAAAGAAGACTTTTATGTAGTGACCGATGCCGACGACCACGATGTAGCGGCCAAACTTTACCGAGGCGAGCTTAAGGCTCCGTGACTTGTTGAGGCCAGATAAGTTCAGCCTCGCTCCGGCGCCGTTTATAGGCTATGAAATGCTGTGTCTTTCAGAATCAACGGGGGCGTCGGGTTTCGACGGGAACTCGAGGGTTCGGATGGCGTGTCGAGTGGGATCCAAACACTCGTAAATCCCATGGATCAAGGTATAAATGCAGAACCTCAATATGCAATCGCTGCTTAATTAGTTTTAAGTAGCCAGGCCCAGCGCACTCCGCCCTTAGGACGCTGAAGCCTGATATCAAAAGGGCTAGGTTGCAGCTGGGCTCCTTAGCTGCCGCCGAAAATTTAGGGAGCTCGCTACAGGACGCTGGGGCTTTTGGCAGAAGCTTGTAGTTAAACAAATCCAAAAGACACACACGTAGAAGTTCGAGTTGTCAGTTTTCCGGACGTGGGTTCAACTCCCACCGCCTCCACCAATTTGAATACGGTACGAACCGGCGACCGCAACGCAGCGGACGCAGGTTCGTATTTTTGTTTGTCCAACAGCCCATCTCCGGCCAGCGAAATCTGCACGGGTTTAGCCCCATAGAACTCCGCCACGATCTTGTCCGAATGAACGACAATACGCCTTACAACATCCTTTAGAATTTCGGCCTGTATAGAAATCGGCTGCTTATCAAAACCTTCTCTGAAGGCTTTGAGCATCCCAAAAGCTATATTGAGGTCGATGACGTTCGACGATGCCCTTGAACTCTCAGTCTTTAGCGTGAAAAGGGCCGATTCGACCTGTTCCAATTGAGCATGAAAATCCTTGGCCTTCTCGGACAAGGCGGCACGAAGCCCCTTGTCCGTTTCTTCCGATATTGCTTCCAACAAGTTATCGAGTTTCAACTGCACTTTTCGGCGCTCTTGCTCTTTGGCTGCAAGCAAAGAGCGTTCATGTTCAAGACGGCCCTGCGATGAGTTTGCGGATTCTTTAACGAGTCTGGCAACGAGAGTCTTATCGTGCGCCAGTTCCCTCAAGCGAGCAACAATCGCTTCCTCCAAGTCGAGGGCAGGAATTGTTTCCACATGGCATCTGTGAATATGGCGATCCGAAGATGCCACCATTTTTCGCATGTGCCCGTAGTAGAAGTATTTTCCTTTTCTACCCGTCCCAGATTTGCCGATCATCGGAGCCCCACATTCGGAGCAGGTAAGAAGTCCGGTCAGCCGATAGTCATGAGTGTATTTTCTCGCCTTTTTCTTGTTCTGTTCCAAAAGAGCCTGAACTGAGAAAAACAATTTACGGTCGATAATCGCGGGCCAGTGAGCATCCACAAAGAAATAGCGATCCTCCTCGACAAGTTCAGCCTGATTCAGCCCACGATTTTTCTTATTTACTTCACGCTCGCCGATGTAGGCTCGGTTGGTGACAGTGCTATGGAGGGAGCTGATCGTCCAACGATTACCGCCAACTTTTTTCCCATCTTTAGAAACATATTCCTTTGTGCGGTATCCGTTTTCGTTCAGATAATCGAGAACTGGACTTAGTTTCTTGAGTTCGAGAATCTTGCGGAAAATCATCTCCACATAGGGCTTTTCTTTTTCGTCAACATCTCGATAGTTCGGCTTGTGCTCCACCGACTTAAATCCGAGCGTTATGCAGCCATTGGCAAGACCTCGCTCCGCACGGGCTCTCGCACCTTTTTTGATTCGGTCCACAATCGTTTGACGCTCAAACTGCGCGAAGGCAATCGACTGCATCAACATCAGCTCCCCCGAAGGAGTTGATGTGTCGAAGTTTTCTTTCAAGCTGAAGAAAGCGACTCTATGCTCTTTGAAAAAATCCTTAATCTCACAAAAGTCTTTTACGTTACGACTAAGGCGGGAAAGTTCGGTTACGATGACCGAATTGACCTTCCCGCTTTGAATGTCGGAAAGCATTCTGTGAAGACTCGGGCGATTGGTGTCTTTGCCCGACAAGTCCTTATCCACATACCATTCAACGATTTCTCCCCATCCGCCCGCACTTTGCACATTCTTTAAATCAACGAACTGTTTGATTCGTTGCGGATGCGAAACCAACGATCCTTCCTCTCTCTCGTCGTTTGTCGGAGAAAGACGGATGTATCCTGCGATTCTAAACCTCAGCTCAGGCGACTTTTGATTCTTGAGGGCAGGCAGGCTTGCGCCCTTTTCTAACGTCCTCCACGATTCGAAGGATGTTCCTTGCGAGCCTCTCAATTCTTTCTTCGTTTTCATGTTCGTCTAGTTCCTTGTATTCAAAAACTATCGGTATCTCTTTTTTTCCGACTCGAATCTCCCGCCTAATACGAGGTCGAGCGATAAAGTTCTCCTAGTCTTTCATCCTTTTTATTTTCAGTTCCACGGTTAACCCCACGGCCTCCGCAATTCGGACAAGCATTTCTATCGAGGCAGGTAGCTTCTTGTTCATAAGAAGATTCACGTTTGTGCGAAGCAAACCAGTTCGACGGGCAACTTCGCCCTGGCTCACTCCGGCTCGTTCCATCTCTTTCTCTATCCGCTCCATAAGATCGGATTTTATCCGTTCGATTGTCTGCGAAGTCATCTAAAGGCAGAGTAGTATATAATTTTATACTATGCAAGTCTCTCCTAACAGTCATGACGTTAAGCATCGGAGCTAGAGGAACGGGGGCCACGCTTGGGGCGGCCCCCCTTTATTTTAAGTTCCTGCATCCGGCGTACTTTGCGCATACTTTGTTCAAGTACGGCCTCGATCTCTGAAACGCTCCGAACCTTCTTCAATTCACCAGCAACGAACTCTTTTGAATCGAAGAACTCGCTTGCCAGTAGCTCGCGATCTTTTTCAAAGTAGTGCTGAAAGTAGAACTGGGTCAAAAAGCTAATGAACTTCGAGGGCGTAAGCCGAACATAACTTTCGGCCTTCAGGCTGTGAGCCATGCTTTCAAAGGCGTGGACCGCCTCGTTATCAAGAGCCACCCTAAGCACGGCTTGGGCGGTCTCCCGATCCTCTACCTTTTCCTCGGTGGCCTCCGGCTTAGTAGCCGAAGTCACTTACTTTGCGCCTTCCATATCGCCCGCTAGGTCGCAAGGAACGGAAACCGTGCGTCCATCTACCTCACGCGTCTGGTAGCATTTACCACTGCGTTTGCGACTCTGAAACTTCGAGCTGTATGCCTTCTCAACACCCATGACCTCATATTGTTCGAGATTCATCAGCGTGTCCTTGCGGACATCTGCATCCCGACGCTCAAGCGATCCATGAATCAAATAGCTCGCGACACCGCCGATAAGTCCGCCGATCACGGCTCCTTTGATCGCATTCTCCGTTGAATCTTTTCCCAACTGACTGCCAGCAATTGCGCCCGCTGCGACACCTGTTCCTGCACCAATTACGAGCGAGTCCCGTAGCGATGCGCAGCCGCTCAGTACGAATACCAGTACGAGTCCACCAATAGATTTATAGTTAATAGATACTCCTTATAGATTGTTTGTTTTGCTTCTTCCTTCTCTTCCTTCGACCATCCATGCCAACTCTCCACGAAACCCAACTCCAAAATCACAAAACCCGAATCAAACCTAATAAGTCCGACCCCCCTTAAAATCCCCCGAAACTTTTTCAGTCATTCTAAGAGCTTATGGCGAGTTACCCACCAATCCATATTGGACTTAAATTGGAGGGGACCAATCCGGATTGGAGGTCGTTATTTCAGGTCGAAGCTTCCGCTCTTAGCATTTCGGAAAGTGATCTTTTCGCTATCGGCGAGTGCATCGGCTTCGAGGGCAAAGTGCAAAATCGAAGGCTTGTCTTTGCGAATTTCCTCGTCGGCTTTGACCAAAGGAACGATGACTCTTTGATCTGCGCAGACGTAGAGAACGCCATTGATTCCCTTGGCTAAGTAGTACGCACTGAGTTTGCTTTTATAGCGATCAATGCTTTTATCGCTCAATTCCATTTCCAGAGCGAACAGAAAGCCTTTTCCTGTTTTACCTGTAGCGTAGAGCGCGCCGTCCGATTGTGCTCGAACCAAGTCACCTAAGAACAGGTCTTGGATCAAAGCCGAGGATGATTGGAGGAGATTTTCAGGAAGTAGTTTATTGAATTGGGTCAGCTTCTCCATGCGAATCGCCAGATCGGCCAAGTGCATATCGTGAACGATAGACTCGCTTTTGTAGAGCGGTCTGTCGATCTCAAAGCCCCAATGGTGCCGCACGAGTTCATACGATTTTTCGCTCGGCATGAAGTATCGTTCTGCGTAGTGGCCTCGAATTGGCATCATCGCGGACTTCAAATAACCTTCCTTGGTAAGTCTTTTAAGACGCGGAGAAATTGTCCCAATCGTTCTGTCGGCAAAAAACTTCCGCCAGATTTGCGAATAGCTCACTACACGATGGGCATAGACAAAGCGAACTAGCTCAACGTCTCTTTTCTGAAGCTCAAGCGCCATTGTTCACTCCTTCCTTGTCTTCGCTTGAATCGAAGTCCTCCGCATTTCCAACAACTGTCTCTTTCTTTTCTTCTTCTTCGTTTATCAGTAACTTTTGAAAATTCGACTTTTGCGTTTCCGAGAACTTTTGCGACAAATGCGCGATTTCGTCTGCTGCTTCCTCATGACTGAGAAAGGGCACTTGCACCTCTATGTCGTTGCTTCCAACTGACCAAATACCGCGCCCTTTGATTTCTGGGAGTTCGGCAGCTTTCTTGTTTCCAAGTACCGTCATCGAGCTTGCAATTGTATTTACCCGAAAACAGATTTTCGCATGGACGTTTGTTTGAACTCGCGTATCAATGGTTTCCTTTGTCACCTTTTGGGTGGCCAGGATCACATGGATTCCCGCAGCTCGTCCGAGCTTGGTCAGCTTATCCGTCAGCTCTCTTGCCTCGTGCGCCTGTTGCTTGTTGAACTGTGCAGAACGCTCGACCGTATAAAGCACGGATGCCTCGTCCACTCCGACTACGATTCTGTCGAGTCTGTCCCGCTCGGAATCTATTTCGGTGAAACCGTTCTTTTCCAGGTACACAAAGCGTCGATCCATTTCCGCAACAACTCTTCGTAAGCAATCAACAGCCTCTGGTACTTCCCTCGCGATATAAGCGTTTGGAAGATTCTCAAACAGTTTCATTTCTACACCGCGCTTTAGGTCGATGAGATAAAGCTGAAGGTGCTTTGAACTTTTCAGCAGGCCGATAAGTGCCTGTTTAAAGAAAACGCTTTTACCTCCTCCGGTCGATCCCGCAATCAGCATGTGGTGAAGCTCGCGCAAATCGCCAACCATCAAACCGCTATTGGCTTCGCCCACGAGGAACGTATAGGGACTGAAAAGCTTCTCGGAAACCGAATCGAAGCGCACCATCTTCGGAAGTTCTTTGTCCGATGCGATGATTTCAACGACCTGTTTACTGGTAGAACTTTGCCGAATCTCCTGCACGATCTTGTTAAGACTGGCCTCAAGGGTGCCCTTTTTGGATTGGAAACTCGCTATGTCGATTCCTACCGATTGCACGCTGATCTTAGTCTTGCTCTCGCTGATTCTATCGACACCGATCACCGTCGGCTCAAGTCCTGTCGAAGATTTCAACCCTAAGTGTTTCAGCGCATTTCCAATCTTACGCTTTCTTGTGAGGGCTGGAATTTCCGTTGCAAAGCTGTAAAGCAGAAGTGGAATTGGGATCAGCACGGCTTGGACATAGGTGGGGACATGCAGATGAACGAACTTTGCAAACGTCCGAAGAAACTCGTTACTTGATAGCGCGTAGAGAATCCGAGGGACATTCCAGCGCGGCGAGAACACGATGGCTGTCGCCGCAACAGCGTAAGATCCCCAGAATATCCCCGCTTCCGACGTCCAGAATGAGCGTTTGAAAATTGCCCGAACTGCGTTCGATATGAAAATCCAAAAGACCAACGACAACCCGACCACAATGCGGGTCAGGTTGTCCTTTTCATTATTTGACTGGGTTATTGTGTAAAATCCTCTGTGAGTTGCACGATGACCTCGTTTCCTTTCGGGATCACGACATAATCCTGCTTTGAATTGATTTCCTCCGCAGTTCTTCCCGCCTGCTCTTTAGCAGCGCCCGAAATTCCCTGAAGAAGCGCGTTCTTCATGGTGGGTTTTGCTTCGGCGTAACCAAAGGCCGAAAGAGCCTCGCGTTCGGTGAGAACATCCGTCATGCTGGCGGCCATTGTAAGACCAATACTTGAAGCAAGTTTTACCGAGTTGTCCGAATAGACCTTGCCTCGCACGCCGGCCGTATAGTCCGCGACATCAAGCCCCGTGGCGGAAATTTTGATCGAGTCTCCGTCGGGGGTATCAAGGCGGGCAAAACTAAGCTGGACCTTCTCTCCGGCTCCTCGGTAGGCGAAATTTCCCATCAGCACGGAGTCTTTGGGAATCTCAACGCCTGAGTCGGATACGCCTCCACGCGGAATTAGGACACTGACTAGCGATGGCTCCCGTGTATCAATCGCAGTCAAGAGAAAGCCCAAAAGTTTCGCTCCTGTTCTGATTGCTTTGGGACCTTTTGAGGCAACTCCAATCACTTGCGGAGCAGAGTATTTGATGCGAACGGCATTTTTTCTTTTTGCAGCTTCAAGTCTTCGCACTTCCGCGAGTTGCTTAGAGCCGCCGTTGAAAATGCCTTGCACTTCACTTGCCGTAGGATCGAGCGCAGTTTCCTTGTCCTCTCCCTCCCTTGGGGGACTCGTGCTCTGGGTGTAGAAAGTCTTATCCTCTGTGGGAGACAAGACCGCCCCCAGGGCCGCGAGAAGGAGCACAAGGCTCCCTCCCGCAATCCCAGCCCGCTTCGGGTTGAGCGACTTTTTGCCTCCGCTCTCGGTTAAGAAGTATGCCTTGGTCTTGGCCCAACACTCCTTCGTCTTTTCGCTCAGACTCAACGAAACGCACCGCTAATTTTCATCCGAGTATCATTGCCCTTAAAGCGCACGACAAGATCAAAGAATTTCGAGACTTGAGCGGGGACAATCAGGCGTCCAAGAAGTTTTTTCTTGTGACGAACCTCATCATCTTCCCAAACAATTGCTTGTCCACGGGGCGCGACCTTGCCGTTCATGGCGATGACCGCGATCTCCTCCGTCTTGATCGTTTCTCCACTTTGGTTACTCAACTCGATTTCAAAAATCCTTCGTTTGCTTCCATCGACCGCCTTTTGCTTTAGCACTGTGAGTTCGACCGTCTTGGTTACTCGGACACGACTTCCGATTTCGGAAACTTTCGTCGAGTAGGTGCTGCTCAGTTTTTCAACGGGCAGTAACTCACTCTCGGGAATCCATTTCACATCGACGAAGGAATCCACCGCCCGCCCCGACGCTGGCACCAGATAGAACAGGTAGCGCCGGTCCTTATCCAAAATGCTCAGATTCGTGGGGAAGTTCGCAAGAGGCTGAATCGTTACCCCCTCCTTGATCTTCTCGATGTTGAAATAGTTTTTGTTCCCACAAATCACTGTTTCGGGCTTGAAACCCAGGTAGAGCACGGTGGACTGTCCAAGTTGGAATCCGATTCGATGAACTTTCTCGCCCGAGGTGAGAATCGTTCGCTTATCTCCTGGCTGATCGGCAAGAGCGACTACGCTCCAGACAAACACCATTAAAAGTAACGCTCTATTTTGCATTTTCGCTCTCCGCGATGCCTGACACATAGATGCCCATTGGATTCGCCGTTGTTCTCGCCCCTTGGATAAGGGCGAAGGTGAGTTGCGTGGGTACAACAAGTGGGATGCCTTCGACCTTCAGGATACGAATGAACGAACAGCTCACACGATCCTCAAGAACGCTCACTTTCACGAAAGAAATATCCTGAGAAATCTTCTTGTCCCTGATCTTGCCGAACTTCTGCGTTTGCGTAGCAAGGACTTTGGGCACCAACCCCTCCTCGGAGAAGGGTCTGATTTCGGCGCCCAGAGTTTCGGGATCAAACGACTCCCAAACGTAGAGCGCCTTCAGGTATTCCCGCGTAAAATTATCAACGTCCTTTTTCTCGACGGTCACGCTCATTCTGGCTGTTGCATAGAATTCCTGCGTTCCTCCCGTCCGCACGACCACAATCGGATCACGAAAGTAGGCCATAATAGTGAAGATCAGAATAAAGAGCGAAATTGCTCCGCTTCCGATAGCCACCATTTTGTAGAAGTGGATCAGATTTTCCTGCATGGCCCAGATGTTTGAAACCGTGTTCTCCTCCTTAGTTTTTTTAGTAATCATTTATTTTTTGAACGTCTTATTCTCCTTTCGAGTTTTAAGTTCCTTCGGAAGCCCAATCGAAGAATAGTCCTTCTTGAGGGCTTCAACCTTCGGTGAAAGTCGCTCCTTCATGAGCTGGAGGCGTCCCGTAACGGGATTGCTGAGGGGCTTCGCTGCGAATTTCGCAAAGTCCTTTGTGCCAACTGCGGTTTTGGCTCCCGCTTTCATGGCCGCAATCTTGATCGATCCCGCCGCTAAGACAGCGGGAGCCATCGCCAGCGTTGTGGCCAAGGAATTGAGTCCGTCACCTATGAGCGATTTCGTAGCAATCGGGATGAACAGCATCGAAATACCGATGCAAAGATTCACCACCAGCGCAAGCAGATAGTCCTCCAGTCCCGTCGCATCCGTATTCATTTTCGACTGGAGCGCGAGCTTCAGGAGAAGCACGCCCAGTATTGAATATAAAATGCGCCATACGACCACCTGGACTAACCCCTTGTAGAGGCTCATGGTGATGTGCGAAGTCTTTGGACTTACATACATCAAAATCATGAGCGGGCTACAGACATAGAGAATCGTCCAGATGAAATGCGTAAGGGCAGTTGCCGTAAAGAATCCGACGTAAGCGATGATGTAGGCCGCAAGGCTGAACACATACATCGCCGTGTCCTTCAGGCTAAACAGATTACTTCCCTGATCTTGGTTCGGCGAAAGCTGCGCCAAGACCTCCGAAAGCTTGTTGAGCCCGTCGATTCTCTCCGTTACCGCATCGCCAATTGTTGCCACGGCATCCACTGCCCAATCAAAAGTGATGAGAAGCAGAACGGAAATGACGATTCGCCTTATGATCTCCCTGACATTCGGACTTTCTCTTTTTATGAGTTCTAAAACGAGTAAAAAAACCACAAGCGGCACAAGAAGCACCCAGTAAACTTCGATGAGTTCACCGCGCAGCTCTGCGCCGACCCCCTTAAGAAATTCAAACAATTTAGAATCTCGTAAGGTTCATATCGGGCTTGAAGTTGTTGAACCCTCGTCCGAGGTCGCCATTCACCCGCTGGAAGTTCGCCACGCCATCTTTTGATTTTTTGTTGTTCATTGCGAGTTGTTCGCTTTGAAGTTTCAAAAGCTGCGTGTTCAGGCGAAGTAACTGCGAAAGCGAACGAAGAATCTCGGCAGATGTTGCGGCCTGCATTCTTGCTGCACCTTTGGGCGAGGCAAGACGGGCCTGCACGGCGATGACTTCCGAATTTTTCTCCTGCTGCGTGGAATACTCCTTGAACTCGTTGGCCATCTTGAGGCTTTCGGCCACTGTCTGGTCGTGAATTACTTGTAGAGCCTCCTCGGGACTTTTCGGAACTTGCCCGTAAAGATCCCTAATTCGGTTCACCGCCTGCTCAAAGCGCGTTACCTCGGCCCAAACTTTCTCGTCTTTGATCGGAAGCGTTCTGATGAGGGAAATCGAATTGTCGATACCCGCATTGATGTTCCGAAGTAAGTCGAGCTGCCCTTTACCATTTTCGATGACGCTCTTCAGTTGGTAGTATTGCTTGATCTGCTCGGCCAAAATTTGCACGAGTACAGCCACGTCGCCGCCAAAAAGATCGGCGCGGGCTACGGGCGTGAAAAGCAAGGCTCCTGCGAAGATGGCCCCACTAAGCCACCATTTTACTATTTTCTTTATATGAATCTCCCTTAGAGAGTTGAAGTAGAACATCCATCAGTGACTTGTCGGGATTCTTCTCACGAAGGTCGGAAATTTTAGCTTTCTCGTTACCGTCCGTTGTGCAAATCCAATAGCTCAAAGGTTCGGGCTCAAGCCTTACGACCCCTTGGTTCTCGTCTTGCATCAGGAAAAATTCGGAGAACTTTCCTTTGACGATCTCAAGACTTTTTACCGCATCCACTTGCGCGTCGTTAAAATCGAAGGTGCTCTTGAAAGATTCCCAATCAATCTTACGCTGCCGCAAAATGAATACGTTGGTCGTATTGGGCATCATCGAGTCGGCAAGCTCGCGGTCGGCCATGAAGTCCCGATAGTTCTGTGAGATACACCAAATGCCCGCATTGTATTTGCGAAACACGCGATAGCTCTCGATGGCAAAATCCTTTCCGCTCGGCGTGAGGAAAAGCCTGTGCGCTTCGTCGATAATTAGGAGGTAGGGCTTTGATAAATCTCGTGCGGCCTCTTCTTTGATGTAAGAGGTGAAAAGCAGGAGGAAAATATCTTTGAGTTCCCTGTGATTATCGAGGCCCTTTATTTCGATGGTGACTAAATCTTTGCCAAGTTTCACGTTCGTTTGCCCATCAAGCATCCGTCCGTAAGCGGTTTCCCCCGTCCACGAGTACAAGACATCGGCGTGCTTTCGCATCTCAAGAACCGGATGATTCGCAAGAATTAATCTAAGGTCCGAGAGCTGTGGAATTTTGCCGTTGGCAGACTTGTACGCATTGAAGATGCTTTCTTCGAGAAGGGCCTTTTCGCGCTTGGGAAGACCAGGCTTGTCTTCGTCCTTTAAAATCAACTCAAGGCAGCCCAAAATGAGTTTGATTTTTGAGGAGCTGGGCTTTGCCTCAGTCCCTTCAAGATCAAACATATTGAGGCAGATTCCCGAATTGAGATTGAGGTCGATGAACTCGCCATCCATGACTTCGATCAGCTTTTCACTCGACGCACCGTTGTCGATCCAGACGATCTTGGGCTTCGGATTTTGATTGCAGAACTGAAGCATGAGCTGACTGATGGTGAAGCTCTTGCCCGCTCCTGATCCCCCGAAGACAAGACCGTTCCAGTTCGGAAGTTCCTTTGCAAATGGATCAATCGCAAAGGGCGTTCCCTCTCTGTTTGTGAGCAGCACCACGGGCCTCTTGTTTCCTGTCCAACAGGAATAAAGCGACATGAGATGAGCGCAGTTCGAGCTTTTCATTTTGCGATGGCGAAAACCTTCACAGACAAGAGGAGCCGCTTTAAAGAAAGCATCCTCCGCCGAAAATCTTTCCACCAAGCCCTCGCTCTGATTCATCGAGCGGAAGGCACGCATAATTTCCTCGGACTTCTTCTCAAGCTCTTCAACGCTTTCGCCCCAATAGATGACCGTAAGACTCATTGATACCAAACGCTCGGAACCGTTCATGAGTTCACGAAGCAGCTCCTCGATTTGCGAGTATTTCGACTCGCTTTCGATGTCGGAGACGTTTTGGCTGCCCGATACCATCGAATGCGCGATACGTCGGGACAGCTCCAGCTTTTCGATCTCTTTCTTTTTGTCGAGCGTCAGGATGTTTTGCGACATCCAGAAGTGGAACGGAAGCTTTGAGAGCCTGTCCACCATCGAGGAGAAAGTCTCCCCTTCCGGCAGCAGGTTCAAAGACGCCGTCCTGAACTTATAGCGTCCAATCGCAAGATGATCGTCATGGACCGTGATGCCCGTCATCGAAAGCTGGGAGCCGAGACTCGGCGCAAGAGCCTCAAGCGGATTTCGAGGCAGAGGAGCCCCGAGAGTTTCAGCCCGCTCGAAGTTGTAGTAGCCGAAAGAGAGCGCAAAGCACTCCTCGCTACTCATGCGACGCGGCTTAAGCCTTGCCGAAACAAGCGAACTCTCAATCTGGCTTGCAAGGATCAAAAACTTTTCCTTGTGCGCCGTGAACTGCTCGATGGGGAAACCCTGAAACTCCTGCTTTTTCTCGAAGAGCCCGCGCTTTTTCATATTCAGCGAATCCGACCTCACAAAGAAGTAGATTTCCGGTACGAAAAGTGATCCCTCCTGCACTTTCTTCTCGAAGAACTCGTAACGGGCATTGGCAATCGGAGCATAGAGCGGGTCATCATCTCCCACGCTCTTCTTGTGCTCGTCGATGATGCCTTTGGCCTCGTTCGTGAGTTTGTAAAAAACCTGAAGCCGCACTTTTTCGGGAAGACCGATGATGAGACTTTCGATTTTATTTGAGAAGGCGTTGATCTCGTCGGGGCTCGCGCAACTGATGTCGAGTCCCGTGAGCTTAAAACCAACTCCCAACGATCCGTCCATGAACACGCTCAGGTCTTCATGGAAACAAAAGAACGGAATCCTATCTTGAACGTATGCTTTTATTCTTCCTCGTCTTTCTTCTCGCCTGGATTAATTCGCCCAGGTGAGAGGTAAAATTTGATGGCACTCATGAGGTATCCGTCGGGCTTGCCTCGTTTTCCGAAGTAAAGAACCGCGAATAAAATCCCAGGAATACCAAAGATAAAAATGGGGCCGATGGATATTCGACCGAAGAACAGATTCATCAGAGCTGCCACAAGCAGCACCGCGATCAGGTCGGCGGCATCAACGCCGACGACCTTGAACTTCGCATCGAGCTTTCGATGCACGACTGATCGGTCAAGCATCTAGCTTGCAAGCCCCTGGAGCCAACCGATGATGAGCGGAGCCAGGAAGCCCACGATGGATGCCACGAGTACGAGCACCATGCGGGATTTTGCCGAGGCATCCCCTGTTGCCGCCAAGATCGCGGCATAGACGATCCCAAGCACACTTATTGCGGGAAGCAGAAAGTGTGTGAGTCCGTTGGTGATGCCACTTATCTTTGATTGGAGTGCTCCGCCGCCCGCGAATTGCGCGAAGGCAAACTCAGGGCAAAGAGCGATGACGAAAAAACTTCCTACCAGAACCAAACCGCCAAGGCGGTTGTAATTCAAACTATGCGACCTCCATCATAAGGGTTTTTGAGTACGGCCCGATGTCCATGAAGACGGGAAAGCCGTTCTCGGATTTCGAGAAGCCCGTGCCGATCTGCGTGCGATGGGTGACTTGCCCTGCGCGTTTCACGACCGTTTCCACGCGGTAGTAAACGGAGCCGTCACTTGCGCCCGTGAGTTTCAGGAACACGAGTTTGTCGTCGGGAAAGGCGTCGATCTTAAGACGGTAATCCCCTTGGGTTTCGTTGAAGAAAGCCACGCCCGCAGGCAAGGTCTTTCCAGTCTGGTTACACAACCAGTAGAGGTTAAATTTCTCTGCTTTTTCGTTTGTCATTTTTTTCCTTGTTTATTTTTCTTTTTTTAATTTCTTTTCCTTCACTACCTCCAAAATTTTCTAGCTACGCGGGGGACAGCTCCTCCTCACTGACCAGTTTTTTCCTGATCTGGGTCAACGCAGTTTCGATAAGTTTCGTTACTGACTTCGGCCTTAGCTTCATGCGATAGGCGATTTCTGGAATGTCCAAGTTTTCCCAAAAAAGTTTAATGATCGCTTCCCGTTGAAGATCGGCCAGACGAATGACTTCGCGCTGGATGATCCCTTTGGGAATCTGAAGCGTGAGCACGTCAGCAGCATTTTTTTTCTTCTGATATGTATTCAGCGATTCACGCTGAACGAAAGGTTCAATATTTTGAACAAACATGAGCGGTTCCTCTTCGTCGTGGCTTCTCATCAAAGCCCCCAATAATTTCTGTGGTAGCGATCACGCTCGTCGTTGATGCGCCTTTGGATTTCACTTGCCTCGCTCCAGCCGGAGCCGAGCCAGTTCCAGATTTTCTTCAGAGCACGTCCGATTTTTTTCATTTCGTGTCGTTCTCCTCGGGCAGCGAGAACTCGCACGCCGCTAGGCGCTTGAGAAAGCTTTCCGTTGAAATAGGCGTGGGTCCGGAGATGGGAGATTCAAGCTCCGGTGAGTACAGGCAGCGAGCGCAATGGCTGTGGTTTCTCAGGTGCTCAAAGCTCTTTTCCGCGCAACGCGGGCACCCGCTTGGTGGCCGTTCAAGGTTTTGCTTCATGGTGATTTCTGATCCTCTTTCTTTCTGAAGCGGGAAGTGATTTCCCCGTTTCACAAATCAGAGGTAAGCAATCTGTGCCATGAACATTCGGGCCGTCTCAATTTCACTTATCTGTATGATTTTCAGAGCGATTTTTGAAATCAGGCCTAAACAAGAAAAGTTTCAATTTTTTGAAACTTGAAGAAATAGTTTCAAAATTTTGAAACTCGCAGCGCGAAAGCATTATTTTATTGCAGTGCATCATTTCGTGTACTAGAAGCCGTTATTGAATGGCCGATAACTTTTCGGGTGGCTCTGCCCCCACTTTTGATAGCCCTCCAGACCGCCTAAACGGTCCAGCTATCCTTTTTGTCGATGATGAGCCCCTGATGGCCCTTCGACTTGAAAATCTTTGCCAGTCGACTCCTGAGCTTTCCTCTTGCCGATTCTTTCGGGCCATGAGCCTTGAAGAGGCGCGCACGGTTCTTGCTCAAGAGCCTATCCAAGTTATGACGCTTGATAAGAACCTCGGCGAAGACATGGATGACGGGACCAAGATCAACGGGATCGACGCGATTCCTGAGTTCTTGGGGCTGAAGCCCGATCTTCAGATACTCATGCATACGGGAAGCACCGATACCGACGATGCCGTAAGTGCGATGAGAAATGGAGCCGCCGACTATATTAGAAAAAGCTCGGATGATTCGCTCATTCAGATGAAGCTCATCAAAGCTGTTCAGCGAGCAAAGATCGCGCTTGCTCGCACCCGCATGGAGCGGGTCGAATCGTCGTGCTCAATTCAGACAAGCTCTTCTCTCGCCTTCAGATTCAAATCGGAATCCATGCAAGTTGTTTTGCGAAAGCTTGAAGCAGTATCCGAAAGCAACCGTCCCGTCCTTCTCTTGGGCGAATCGGGCGCAGGCAAGACCACCATTGCCAAAGCCATCCATGAATATAGAAAGCAATACCTCAAACAAGAGGAACGCGACTTTTACGCTATCAACCTTACAGCCCTTGCCCCGACACTTATGGAGAGCGAACTGTTCGGCCATGAAAGAGGGGCTTTCACCGGAGCAACCGAGCGTCGCGTGGGCTTTGTAGAACTTGCAAATAACGGAACCCTCTTCATTGATGAGATCGGCGACATTGATCTGTCCATGCAGGCCAAGCTCATCACGGTACTCGACAAGGGCGAGTTTCATCGCGTCGGCAGCAAACATCGCTTGAAAAGTAATTTCAAACTTGTTTGCGCCACCAACAAGGATTTGGAGCAACTGGTACGGGAAGGAAAGTTCAGGGAAGATTTTCTGGCGCGTATTTCGACTTTTCCGATTCAAGTGCCGTCCCTTCGAGATCGTATTGAAGATATTCCCGATCTCGTGCGCTCACTCATTCCACAGATTTCAAAAGAGGCCAGATTCGCCATCAGCTTTGAAGAAATTCCGCAAGACTTTATCGAAGCATTGCAAAGTAGCCCTCCGCGGCTCAATATTCGTGGTCTTGAAATCGCACTTCATCAGCTCTTAACCCTCGCAAGAAAAGATTCCAAAGGGGTTAAGCGATTGGATCGTTGGCGCTCAATTCCAGAGCTGCGTGAACTAACTGTTCGCAGGAACATTTCACCTCAATCGAATGTAAAAACGCTTCTCAACGCGAGAAATGAGTACATCAGCGAAGACTTCCCAGGACTCCCCGAAACTCTCGCCAAACTAGAAGAAATTATCGTACTGGAAGCCAAGCAAAAGTACGGGAGCAATCGCCGTGCTGCGGAGAAACTGAAGATTTCCCAGTCTTCTCTTTCCATGAAGGTGAAAACCTTGCAGCTCAAGAGCGGTCGCGGATTGGAGTCATCAGTATGAGCGGAGCTGTATTAAAGAAAAACCTTAACCCGACTTCAGATACTCTTTCGGAAGTCATTCATGATCTTGAAGAGGTCATTGTTCTTCAGCGAACGGCAGTTGATGTAATTACAACTGGCCCCGAGAAGTTGAATCTTGCCTGCACGATGACCTCGGGCGTGCTCAGGAAACTTGCGCAGCTCAAAGAGAAGCTGGAAAAGCAAAGAAATGGCGAGCGTACAAAATGAACGCCAAGCAAGTCATTGAACTCATGAAACTTGAACCGCTTCAGGGTGAAGGCGGATTTTTCAGGCGTACCTACTGTTCGGCGCAAATCGCAGAGTACAGGAACGCGATCAAGCCGATTGTCTCGGCAATCTACTACCTGATTACTCCAGAAGATTTCTCAGCGTTGCACCTTCTGCAACGAGATGAGATTTTTCACTTCTATGCTGGAGACAGCATAGAGTTTATAAAAATAAAAGATGGAAAGCTTGAGACCGTAGCCTTTGGAAACGACATCCAGAATGGCGACCTACCTCAAGTCGTTGTCGAGGGTGGCGTATGGCAAGGTCTTCGGATCTCAGAGAAGAGCAAGATAAAGAACGGTTGGGCACTCGTGGGCACCACGGTGTCTCCAGCTTTTGAGTATGATGATTTCCTTGTTGGGGATCGAAGTCAGCTTAAGGAAGAGTTTCCACATCTTGCCGCCATCATAAAACGCTTTACGCGAGAAGGTGGCGTTTCATGATGCTAAAGGCCGCTATCGCTTTTTCCCTTTTGCTTGGAGCTTGTACGAAATCATACAAGGTCAAGGTCGATCCCGCGCGTCCAGTTGAGATCGCCATTCTCCACAGCTATCCTGAGGGTGAGTGGTATCACGGCATCAATGCGTCTTTGAGCAAGGTGCTCCAAGACAAGGGGATCAAGTTCAATCTTTTGCCTCTAGTCTTTCATTCGGAATTCTGGCGGGACCGTGAGTCCGAAAGACGAGTTGCTGAAAAGAATCGGATTCTTCAGTTCCTCAAGGATAAGAATCCCGACATCATCCTTATGTGTGATGATGAAATTTCAGATTTCGTTGCCCAAGATATTGCTGCACTCGACAAGCCGGTGATTTTTACCGGACTCAACCGCAGAGCTGAGCAAATCCCGTGGCTCAAGTCCTTCGGAAAAAAACAAGCAGCGGGAACACTAGAAATCTACGATACCGAAGCTTCAGTAAAACTTCTGCGCACTATGAAACCGTCCGTTAAAAACTTTTCCATCCTTACTTCGACTAACGACACTTCAAACCTCGTGACCGAACAGATTTCAAGAGACCTGCACAAAATGGGCTCTGTAAAGGTCAGAACCGTCTATCAGCTCAAGTATTGGAGCGAGTGGAAGAGCGCCATTGAAGAGATCAATGCCAAAGACGATGCCGTTTGGGTACTTGTCCCCTACAATGTCCGAGACGAGAACGGAATCGAAGTGTCCGTAGAGCGCGTCGGCACGTGGCTAAAGCAAAGGCTAAAAGTTCCTTCCCTTGGCATCATCAGTATCTCGACTAAGATCGGCGTTCTGGCGGGTATCCCCGCAAGTCCTCGCGCTCTCGGGCGGCATATGGGCGAACAGGTGGCGGATTTTCTTTCTGGTACTTCGCTCTCAGAAATCGGCTTTGTAAACGCGAAATACTTCCAAGAAGAAGTGAACCTGAACCAAGCTAGGCGGCTGGGACTTGTTATTTCACCTAAATTAAGAAAACTCGGCTTTCATCCTGTTAGCGATGCCAAGCTCCCGTATGGAAGGTAACGATGCTCATTAGAAATTACCTCCTGCGAGGGAGCAAAACCGAAAAGCTCGTTGTAGGAACTTTGTTCCTCCTTGCCGTAAGCGCGGTCACGGGAACCTACTTCCTAAAGAAGTCCGATCTCATGGATTCTTACGGGAAGTACACGTCTGATTTAACGACGGCCATTGAAGACATGACCTCGAAGGTTAGCCTTCTATCGAAGCTTGGAGTCCTTCAGGCGCAAATGAAGAATGGCAACAAGAGAAGCGCGCAGGCCCTTTTAAACAAGGCCATCGCAAACGAAGACAACATCTCGTACCTTTACCTTGTCGATAACTTCAATAAGGTCTTTGCCACCAATACCCAAGACTCAGGCGGAATGAACCTGGGTGAAGATTCAACCATTCAGAGAACTAACTGGGAGATGGTCGCTTCAAGAGAAGTCATCTCTAATAAGTTTGGGGAATTTGGATATTTCAGAAACAAGCAGCTTCGCATTGTGTATCTTTCCAAGACTATCACCGAGGGCGACAAGGTCCTTGGAAGTCTTACGGCTATTTTCCGCTATGGCGAGCTAATCGACAGCTTGAAGATCAAGCATGGATTTCCGCTTGGCGCGAAAGTTTTTCTCGTAAACGATACTGCGGCTCTCGGCTCAAGCTATACCTGCATCGGAATTGGGCAGAGTCTCGACGGTTACAGCGTTTGCTACAAGCTTACGCTTTGGGAAACGATCAAGTGGGCGAAATGGAGCTTAATAATTGGGGCTTTCGTTTCGGCTTTGGTCTGCGGACTGATATTCACGATCTTCGTGTTGATTAACCAAAAACTCGTGTTGCCTAATGAGTATTTCAACGCCGTGTTGAAACGATTAGACAACGACCAGACTGACAAGGAAGGTCTTGAGGCGATCCCTGTGCCGAAAGAACTAATTCCTGTTCTTCCAAGGCTACAGGCGATCATGCACTCCGTAATGAGAGCTTCGTCAGGCGATATGGCCCGCCAGGTTGCACACGATATCAGGTCTCCGCTTGCGGCGTTGAACGTGGTGCTTAGTACGGTCGGGAAACTAGACGAGGAAACGCGCCTTCTTGTGCGTCACAGTATTACGAGAATTCAGGACATCGCAAATAACCTACTTGAGCAAAGCAGGTCAGGAAGCGAAGCCCTCAAAGAAAAAACAAAAAAACGAGACGTTCATCTCGTATCGAGTCTGATTGACGGCATCGTGACCGAGAAGCGAACCCAGTATCGTGAGCGCATTGGAATTGAAATTACGCACAAACAGTGCGAGGCGTCCTACGGAATATTCTGCGAGGTTGTTCCCTCAGAGTTTAAGCGCGTGCTTTCAAACCTTGTGAATAATTCCGTTGAAGCGACGACCAAAGACGGAGCTATTACAATTTCCACGGAAATCGAGCGGAGCTTTGCCAAGATCGAAGTGAGGGATACGGGCAAGGGCCTTTCCAAAGAGGACATCGCTAAAATCGGGATGCGCGGATTTACTGTTAAAGCCGAGGGTTCGGGCCTTGGTCTCTCTCACGCCTATAAAACGATTGAATCCTGGGGCGGAAAAATCACATTCGATTCCGAGCGTGGAGTAGGCACTACGGTCACGATCTTCCTTCCCCTTTCCGAATCGCCCGAATGGTTTGTCGGTAAGCTGAAGGTACGCCAGGGCATGACCATTGGTATTCTCGATGACGACTCGTCGATCCACCAGATTTGGGATAAGCGGCTGCAATCCGTTGGCGTTCAGGTTGAACACTTTTCGACTCCCGATCAGCTTTCTCAATGGCTGGCAGAGAATCGGGACGTTCCGACCCGCTTCCTGATCGACTACGAACTCATTGGGTCTTCTGAGTCAGGACTGGATTTCATCGCGAAATTCGGAATCTCAAGTCACTCTATTTTGGTAACAAGTCGCTTTGAAGAAGAAGCTATTCGAAGGAAGTGCGCTAAGCTTCACGTTCCGCTTATTCCGAAGGGGCTTGCCGGATTCATTCCCATTAACTCCATCGACAACTTGGACGCTGTGTTGATCGACAATGAAGTTCTTGTGCATGAGGCGTGGAAATTTAGAGCTGAGTTGGCTGGGAAAAACATTCTGTGTTTCAAAAATAGCAAGGAGTTCTTCTCAGCACTACCCGCCATTTCGGAGCAGACGCCTGTGTATGTTGATATGAACCTAGAAGATGAAAACGGATTGGAAGTCACGCGAAAGGTATGTGAGGCAGGTTTCGCGGAGGTCTTTCTTGCGACAGGAGCAAACTGTTCAGAAGTAAATTTGGAATCGGCCTCATATCTTAAAGGAGTTCTTGGCAAAGAACCGCCTTGGGCCGGGGCGACGGTTTAGCTGGATGTTCGACAAAAGCAGCAGGGCTTTTTCATGTCATGCATGCGCTCACATGCTATCTGTCGGACACAGTGTTCTGTATCAACTATGGGAATAATTTTTCCGATCTCACTCAGTTTCCGCCTTTCAACTAAGTGGAATTACCATTCGGTACTTACCGCTTTCGGTTTGCTCCGGCGGCTCATCGGTGCGCTCAACTCGCACATGATCGAGCTTGTGTTGAGAAAGAAGGTTAGTAACCTGGATCTGAACCGATTGCCAAACTTTGTTCGCATCAACATCAGGCATAAGTCGCAGACGAACTCGCAAATCTGTTGGAGTGGTTTGCACAAGTTGAAAGAGTTCAACACCCGCAATGTGATCAATTTCAAACGCCAATGCTGGGATTCGAATTTTTTCCCCGCTCTGCCCAGGAAATGAAAGAGCGTCCGTTGTGCGGCCTTGCACACGAATCGCAGGCAGAGGGTTACCACAGGCACAAGGATCTGGTTTTACAAGTACACTGTCCCCTAAGTCGTACCTAAGAATTGGTTGCACTCTATTCGCAAGATTGCTGATTAAGACCGTGTGTGACTTAGTGCCCGGCGGAACGGGCCGATTCTCCGCATCGACTGCTTCAAGTAAAAGCCAGTCGCTATTGATATGCAGCCACTTTTGCTCACAACTATAGCTAATAAATGTACACTCAGTGGCAGCATAGCTGTGACGGACTTTGCAGTTGAACGCTTTGGCAATTCGATCGTATTCCGGTAATGGGAGTCCTTCAGCAGAAAGAACTACCAAGCCTGGATTGATTTTTAGCCGTCCAGCTTCCTGCTCGGTTGCGAGGAGCGCTCCGACAGTCGCGTAGGGCGCCAACACTGCCGGTTGAAAATCGTTTAGCTTTTTCACCATTTCGGACAAAGGCATTTGAGCCGCTAGAACTTTAACGCGTCCACCTCGTTTTTTTTCAAGCCGAGAGCCCATGACGATGCCTGCATAGTGGCCGCCTGTTGCAACTACCATGGCAGTCCGTAGTCCACCGTGAATAATTTTCGTGAAATCTTTTGCTCCTAGCCAATCACTCATCAGCCTAAGTGAAAGGGTGGCAGTTACCGACATGCCCCAACGATCAAGAAGAAAAATTCCTGGTGTTCCAGTTGTGCCAGAAGTGGTTGCAACAGTGTATTGGTCTATAAATTTCGCGCCAACCAAATCTGGGTTTTTTATAAATGAGTGTACTTTTTCAAGTGTCACATCGCGATCCGTTGTCCAATCGTTGAATCGCGCCATCAACTGCTTTTTGTTTGTCACCGGCAGTAACGCTGGGTCAGCAATCTCGTTTGGAAGGTTCCGGTACAATTCGCGGTAAAACGGGGATCGATCACGCGCAAAAGCAACCATTTCGGTAAAACGATTTTGTTGCAATCGGGCAATGGTCGCCGCACCTTGCGTCCTGGCGTTTCGCGCTTCGAGAAAAATTTTAAACAGGTACAGGTTCAAAAATTCGCCATCTGCCTTGGTTTAAATCAAGCACTGCATCAGCCAAACATCAGTAGCTACTGAGGATATGGTCCCTTGCAAGGGACCATATCCTCTTCAAGCGGCTCAGCAGCAGGAACGGCCTGAGGCATGCGCACTGCCATGCCAGCAACTGTCGTGCATATCGTCATTGTCCCAAGAATAATCAGGAGCTGCTTCTCTTCGGCACTCTTGACTCGTTTTGCCAGACTTTAAACAGCCTGCCATTTTCTCATGGAACTCGATGCTCGTTACGTGAGCTGGTTGGTCCGGAACTGGCTGATCTCGTGCAGTATCGGCGTATGCCAAAACGCTTAAAAAACCTAAGGACAAAATAAATGTCTTCATCATGGAAACCTCCTTGTAATGGGTCGAATTCAAATTAGCATACTTGCATTCCAATGCAAGTATGCTAAAGTTCTGTGGATGCATGTAGTTATGCCGGACGGATTGGAAGTGTTTCAGGCGCTCTCGGATTCAACGCGACTCAGAATCGTGCGGCTTCTAGCCGCAACTCAGGATGAAGCTTGCCTTTGTGAGCTGGTCGATTGTTTGGACGAGGCTGAATATAATGTTTCGCGGCACCTGAAGGTCCTTAGAAACTCGGGGCTGTTGTCCGCAGAAAAGGAAGGTCGGTGGATTTACCATCGCCTCGTGTCAGGTTCGGAGATTTTTCAATCACTTGCTAAATGCATCCTGCTTTTTCCGGATCACCGGGGAGTGTTCGATGCGGATCGTAAGCGATTTTCTGCGCGCATTCCTATCCGCTCTGGAGGTAGGTGCAGAACACCATCAAGCACCAGTGAATCCGGAAGTCGTGCAGTTGAGTCATGAATAAAAACACATCGGGCGGACTAGGAAGAAATTTTTCTTGAGCCTGTCTTTACCTCGCCTAAAAATTCTAGCTCTGTTCTTAGCCGCATTTAGTTCAATCACTAAGGCTGCCCCGCCGACGACACTTAGGCCAGTACCCTTTGAAGAACTTTCATCAGATGTGAAGAAAGCTGTCGGAGTTAGGACTGAGATCGAACCGTCGTCAGACCCAGAAGTCTTAACGGCTAAAGTTACACTCTACGTT
Source organism: uncultured Bacteriovoracaceae bacterium (assembly GCA_964477895.1). GTDB lineage: Bacteria > Bdellovibrionota > UBA2428 > UBA2428 > UBA2428 > CAYZFQ01. Next base: position 259,803 of record CAYZFQ010000003.1, read on the forward strand.
CGGGGCCGCTTTCATCTTTACGTCGATAAAACTGCTTTTTGGATTTTGCCATCAACTAGGGAAAAGAAAGAGTTGTGGAAAATTAATGGTATTGAAAAAGCCAAAACAAGTAAGTTTCTTGACCCTATCACCAAAACTTATATGGATGGCTACTCCGGTGAATCTGTTTTCCTCATCGGACTTATGAAGGCAAATGATCCATCTGCAGGTAAGCCCGAAAATATAGATCTTGGTGTTACGTTTCAGGCCTGTGATGCCAATATTTGCTTTTTGCCGGTGGCAGTGAAAATCAGTCTTCCACCGCCGTCTGCCCAGGCCGCAGGGCTTAATATCTCTGAAGAGCAAGGAACTTACTGGGATCAGGTGAATTCATATTTCAAGGAAAGCCTCGCGTTCTTAGAGAACGGGATTGGCTCCCCGATCGGTCTTTTAATTGTTTTTCTCGCGGGCCTAATTACGGCCTTCACTCCTTGTGTCTATCCCATATATCCAATCACGCTGGCGCTTTTCTCTCGCTGGAGCGCTCAACATAAGGGCTCAAGCGCTCTACTCGTTTTGAGCTACTGCGTTGGTATGACGCTTACCTATGCAGTCCTGGGGACTTTTACCGTTGCAAGCGGAGCGCTCTTTGGCTCCTTGACCCAAACTCCTTTTTTTCTAATTGGGACCGGTTTCCTCATCTTAATTTCCGCAGTGTTTTTTTCGGGCCTCGTTACCTTTCCGATGCCAGGTTTTCTGGTTAGGGCGTTATCAAAACCGGAGGGTGAAGCTGCAGAAGTCAAAAAGTATTCGCGCCTACAAAAACTTACCGCGGTCTCAAAGGCGAGCCTCATGGGAGCCGGAATCGGAGTGGTTGCAGCTCCGTGTGTTGGCCCCGTACTAATGGCCATCTTGGTATGGCTCGCTGCCGCAGCGGCCCAAGGAGATATTCCCTACCTTGAAGGTTTTTTTCTTCTCTCAGTGTTTGGCATAGGGATGAGTCTTCCTTTTCTTGTACTTGGCTTCCTAATGCTATCGCTAAGAAAGAAACTCAAGGGCATTGGTCGTTTTACTCCGATTGTCAAAACCTTTGGTACTTTGCTGATGTTTGTTTCCTCACTATTTTTCCTTGTTCCGGGATTCAAACTTCTTAGCGAAAGCGCAAATCACGCAGTCACAGAAATCAAATACCCGGTCCGAAACTTCAGTGAATGGACAAAAGAAAAATTCACCGTCATTGATTTTAGAGCCGACTGGTGTCCACCGTGCATCCAGCTTGAAAATGAAACATTTTCTCATCCAAGCGTCGCAGCCCTTTTTGAAAAAGGAGCATGGGAAATGATCCGCGTCGACATGACCGTGTCAACAAAAGAGACCGACGCCTTGACTAAGGAATTTGGAATCGTAGGTCTTCCGACTGTGCTTCTTGCCGCACCAAGTGGTCGGGTGTGTGCGAAGCTTAAGCTCTTCGGCTTTGAAAATGCATCGAGGTTTCTTGCGCGCCTAAAGCGAGCTGAAAGGGAATGCTAATGTCAGTTCAACAAACCGGACTTCGTAGAGTCTACGTCATTATGCTGGTGGTGGCGGTGATCGTATTTGGCTTTGATGTTTGGACAAAAAATCTGGCCGAAGCAGCATTTGGACGCGAAGGTGATTTTAAAGAGGTTTTTAGCTGGTTCAACTTTACGCTTTTGTACAATTATGGCGCAGCATTCGGAATGCTAAAGAATTTACCTGAGGCAATACGAAAAGCAGTTCTTCTACTTCTGCCTCCGGTCGTACTTTTTATTCTTTGGCGCAGCTACGTTGCAAAATTTAAAAGCACCGAGGTGTTGGCACCGATGGCCATTGGACTTGTGATTGGCGGGGCCATCGGAAACTTTTGGGATAGGCTTCCCGACGGTCGAGTAACTGACTTTATTGATTGGTACTACCGAAGCAGTAATGGCTGCCTACCACAGTTCTTTGCCATCAGCCCAGGCACCTGCCACTGGCCAGTATTTAACCTTGCAGATTGTGCCATCACCTTAGCAATGGTTCTTCTTGTAATTCATTCTTTCAAGACCGTCGAAGGCAATGGCAGGAGCAGTTGAATGAACAGGGAGAAATCTTTTCAGGTCATTGGCGAGCAAACCATGCGTGCCAGCCCACTTTATGTGGCTTGGGTTGTAGCTCTAATTGCAACTTTAGGCAGCCTTTTCTTTAGCGAGGTAATGAAACTTCCGCCGTGTTCTCTGTGTTGGTACCAACGCATTTTCATGTACCCGCTGGCTATTATCATTCCGCTTGGGATTTTAATGCGTGATGATCGAGCTGCTGCGTACATAGTCGCGCTGGCTGTTCCTGGACTGCTTGTGAGTATTTATCACAATCTGCTCTACTACCATGTTATTCCCGAGAGTCTTGCGCCCTGTATGCAAGGAATTTCCTGCACAACAAGACAGATTGAGTGGTTTGGCTTTGTAACCATTCCGCTACTCTCGCTTCTCGCCTTCATTTTTATTTTCGTATCAATGCTCTGGCACTTTCGTGTACAGGCCAGCCACAAGAAAGGCTTCCTCCTATGAAAAAAGAATTTTATGTCATTTCAGGTGTGGCGCTACTCGCAATCGCTCTATTCTTCTTTGGAGCGTTCGCATTTAAAAAGAAGGAGCAGAATGTCCAGACGGAGAAAGAAACAACGGTCTCGGCCGTACCAAGCAAGCTCCTAAGAGACGGTGCGCTCAGCTTGGGGCCCCTGATGGCAAAAGTGGTAGTGGTCGAATTTCTTGATCCTGAGTGTGGCTCTTGTCGAGCCTTCTATCCAAAGGTGAAAGAGCTTGCCAAAGAATTTGAAAGTGTTCGTTTTGACTTTCGATACATGCCCTACCATCGAAACTCTATTCTCGCCGCCCAGATTGTCGAGTTTGCGCGCGAGAAAGACAAGGGCTGGCAAATGCTAGAGACGTTGCTTGAGCGGCAGCCAGAGTGGGCTGATCGAGCAGAACCGCAAACGAAGCTCATAATGTCTTATGCCCGCTTGGTTGGGCTCAATATGAAAGAGCTGCAATCAGCTGTTGATAGTGGGAAGTACGTGGATCTTATCAAGCAAGACGAAAAAGACGGAATTGAGGCAGGCGTTAAAGGAACACCTACATTCTTTGTGAATGGCAGAATGCTAATGGAGTTCGGTTACGAGCCACTTCGACAGTTGATCCTAGAAGAGATTGCAAAATAAAAAAATTGCCCAGTCGGTGAGCTGGGCCTGTAGAAAAGGACAAGATATTCATGAAAACCTCCCAAACTGTCTTTGACGTTAGAAGAATGGATTGCCCCTCTGAGGAGCGCATGATTCGAATGGCCTTTGAAGACAATCCTAATGTTAAAAAATTAACTTTCGACCTCACGTCGAGACAGGTGTCCATAATTCATGATGGAGATCCCGCCAGCCTACTTTCTGTCCTCGTACCCTTAAACCTTGGCGCCTCGCTAAAAGAGTCACATAACGTCGAGCACGATGAATCCATCGTTGACGATGATCATATTGACCCGATTCGAGAAGCAAAAGTCTTAAAACAACTCCTTGCAATCAATGGCAGCATGTTTGTTGTTGAGATCATTTTAGGTTTCATTGCTGATTCAACAGGCCTTATCGCGGACTCGCTCGACATGTTGGCCGATGCACTTGTTTATACGATAAGCCTGTACGCCGTGGGGAAGGCCGTGCAACTTCAGAAGCGGTCTGCAAAATTCAGTGGCTTCTTACAGGTAGCGCTGGCTACGGGCGCACTCATTGAAGTTGTCAGACGCTTTATTTATGGTTCAGAGCCAGAGTCGCCACTCATGATGGCGACAGCCGCCGTAGCTCTCGTTGCGAATGTAACATGCCTTATGCTTCTCTCGAAACATCGCACCGGCGGCGTGCACATGAAGGCTAGCTGGATTTTTTCGACAAACGACGTGATCGCAAACGTCGGCGTGATCATCGCGGGTTTCGCCGTGTATATGACTAAGTCGGCGCTGCCTGATCTTGTTATTGGATCTGTCATTGCGATTATTGTTCTTAGAGGAGGTTTGGGAATTCTAAAATTATCGAGATGATTTATTGAGCTCGAAAAATTTCCGCGGCGCGCGGTGAATTATTCTTAAAATAACGTCCTCATTTTTCCCCGCACGCAACGAAGCTGTTCAAAATCATTTTCCGTCACTTCAATTTCATAGGTTTTCGCGACCTGTCGTTGCTAATATTGTCGTTAAAAAGATGACAAAAACTGTTTTTATGAACTCCCCTCTAAGAAAAAGCTCTTCGCAGAAGGAGACCGCCACGAAGAGATGCGTAGCCTCCCATTAGACTGCCAATCGTCCACCAAATAACCGCAGAAAAAGTAATATAAGCATCCACAGATAGGAAGAACGCGAGCGAAAAGCCTGCCAAAACGAGGCCATGTACTGGCCACTGTCTAATAAGCTTTCTTGCTTCATCTCGGCTCAAAAGAATTGAGGAAATGAAAGTGGTAGCTCCTAAGAAGATCACTCCACAAGCTGCCATGCAACCTGCGTCTCCAAATTTCATGAAGTAAGCCATAAGGCCGGGACCTTCGCCAAAAAGCCTAAATCCAAACTGTGGGCAAAGATTTAATGTGAGAAAGCTCACAACGGTATGAATACCAAGAAGCTTAATGAACACTTGAATAGCTGGTGGATCTAGATCACGCCTTACTTTCGCCAAAATAATTTCTGAAAGCTCGGCGGGGGGCTGCATGTTGGATTCCATGAAGTCCTTGAAGTCATCCTGAAGGTTCTTCACTTCCCACCTCCAAATCCAAGACGAAGCTTCTTCAACGATCGGCTAAGTATTTGCCGGATGCTGGCTTCACTTTTTCCAACGCGAAGTGAGATCTCATCATATTCAAGCTCCTCAATAACCCGCAGCTTTACGATCTCTTTTGCTTCACTCCCTAGTCCTTTAAGTAAACTTTCATCCATTTGATGAGATAACGACGGCAGGGGGTCATTTTGTGACAAGAAAAATTCTTCCTTTAATCTCTCCTTTCGATTCAGAGATTTAACATGATCAAGCAGGGCAGACTTTGCGATTACAAATAGCCACTGGAGTACAGGATAGTGCTCATCATAAGATTCACGCGTTAAGTGAACTTTAGAAAAGACCTTTTGAAAAACTTCATCAACGTCTTCTTTGTTTTGAAGCCTTAAGCGCAGGAAGCCATAGACCTTTGGAGAGAGGCGCCTATAGAGCCGCTCAAAAGCTTTCATGTCTCCTTCTATATAACCCCGCATAAGCTCTTCATTTGAGCTTGAATTGTCGTAACCCACCGGAACTATTGTATTTCAAAAACAACAAAAAAGCTGTCACAAACCCGAATTTGCCGTCGTTATCTGAGTATGAAGCGTTTCATCCGGGTCGGTCTCTCTCTTAGTCTTGGCATTCCTACCTTCATCTTGGTTCCAAATAGCGCGCAGGCTCAGTCGCTAACTCTAGCTGAAGTTCTTCAAGCCACTCGAAGCGAAAGCCCGGATGTGAAGATCTTAGAGGCAAAGCTCACGGGGCTTGAGGCCAAAAAAAGTGGAGCTACAAACATTCCAGCTCCAATGATTGGCGTCTCCTATATGGGAACCGATGGCCCTTTCAAATCAGGAGACATGCGAGAAAAACCCTCTTTTGAGATCTCACAGACGATTCCGTTTCCAACAAAAATATTTGCTTCCAGGGCTGCTTCAAGCAAGGAGCTCACGGCTGGCGTTGCATCTCGTAATTATGAACTGAAAATAATTGAGGCTTCAGCAAAGGCAGCCTTCTGGAATTACTACAAAGCCTTCAACGAACAAAAATATAAAAGAGAGCAAGTATCAGTTCTCAAAGATCACCTAAAACGACTTTCCAGAAGTCCTGTCAGTGACACGCTCACGAGCTCTCACATTCTCTCCATTCAAAATGAAATTTCTCTTATGGAGTCTGAAATTGATGATGCAGAGTTTGAAACTGACCGCGCGCGAAATGTTCTTTTTGTTTACACCGGGCTTTCCAAGGAGAAGTTAGCTCTTCCACCCGGAGATGGGCCCCTCAAGTTCCAAGAAGAGAACTTAAAGTCAGCCTCTAATTCATTTTTGATCAAAAAGGCTGAGGCAGAAGTTGAGCAAAGTAAATCAGAACTGTCGTTCGCGAAAAGCGCTTATCTTCCAGATTTTACGCTTAAGTATAAGTGGAACTCAGAATTTGCGAGTGTCCCGAGAAACCAGGAAGTCATGCTTGGGATTGATCTTCCGTTTGTTTTTTTCTGGCAGCCAGCAGCAGGGGTAAGCCAGGCAAGAGCGCAGCTCGTTGAAAAAGAAGCAATGAAGAAAAAAGCTGAGCGCGAATCAGAGGCGGCTTTATCCAATTTTTTGGGCGAGGTCGATGTCACTAAGAAGAAACTCATTCGATTAGAAAAAGAGATTCTTCCTAGATCCGAAAAACGCCTTAAGCTTGCCCACTCGATAAGTTTTTCTGACATGCAAAGTCTTGAACAGCACCGAGAGGTCTTAGAGGACGTCTTAAAGCAAAGACTTGAGCGCGTAAGACTTAGGTCTTTCTTTGAGAAGACTCTTGCAGAGCTTGAAGTTTTAAGAGGTGAACCGTGAAAAAGTTATTTCTCTACTTAGGTCTTGGGCTACTCACGACGCTAGCTCCATCATTTATGACTCTGGAGCAATCAGCTCACGCAGAAGACCACGATCACTCTGAGCAGGTTTACACGTGCCCAATGCACCCCGAGGTTAAGTCAGGTAAACCAGGAAAATGTCCTATATGCCATATGGATCTTGTGCTCGTAAAAGGTGCAAAGGCTGCTGAGAATAAGAACACCGAGAAGAAAATTAAGTTTTATCGAAACCCGATGAATCCTGCCATCACATCCAAAGCGCCGATGAAGGATGAAATGGGAATGGACTACATCCCCGTTTATGAAGACGAAGGGAAAAAAGATGATTCCACTGCATCTGGCAGATCCTCGTTTGATCTAAGTGAACCGCAGGTTAAAGCCGTTCAGCTAAAAACAGTGAAAGTAGAAAAGAGGGCTCTTGCCGAAGAACTTCGAGTCGCAGCTCGTGTTCTTTATGGAAGCTCTATCGCTATGCAAGTTTTAGAGGCGGATTCTTCAAAAGTTAAAATCGGTCAAATCTTTACCTTTAAGAGTTTAGGTGCGGTATCTGAATTCAAAGGAAAGATTGCAGGAGTTGATAACGCTCTTGATCCGATGACTCGAACGGTTCGGGTCACAGGCACTCTTTCAAATGCACAAGGACTTCGGGCTGAAAGTTCAGGCTTGGCTACCATACAAATCAATCGTGGCACCGGGCTCTACATTCCAGAGAGCAGCCTTATGAGAACGGGAACCGAGGATATAGTCTATCTTGTCTCAAGTAGCGGCCTTACTCCAAAAAAAGTCAATGTAGGCGTAAAAGTCGATTCCGGTTTTGAAATCGTATCAGGCTTAAATGAAGGCGATGAGATTTCCTCTGGCCCAAATTTTCTCTTAGACAGCGAAGCTCGCATTCGGGGTGCTCATGATTAAGTCCATCATAAAATTTTCTGCGCACAACCGAGCCCTTGTAATTATTCTCACCATTTTTGCAATTCTTGGTGGTGTTTGGTCGCTAAAGCAAATCCCACTTGATGCCATTCCTGATCTGTCTGATACGCAAGTTATCATTTATTCAAAATGGGATAGATCACCTGACGTATTAGAAAACCAGGTCACTTACCCTATCATCGCGGGGCTTCTTGGAACGCCCAAGGTGAAGTCAGTGCGAGGGTTAACTGACTTTGGATTTTCTTACGTCTACGTCATTTTTGAAGACGGAACCGATCTCTATTGGGCAAGATCTCGCGTTCTTGAATACTTAAGCCGAATCACTCCAACTCTTCCCGAGGGAGTAAAAACTGAGCTTGGCCCAGATGCTACAAGTATAGGCTGGGTCTACCAGTACGCGCTCAAAGATGAATCACGACGCCTTAATCCCGCAGAACTAAGATCCCTTCAGGATTTTACTCTTCGCTACCACCTTCAAGCAGTCCCAGGAGTAAGTGAGGTGGCCTCAGTCGGTGGATTTGTAAAACAATACCAGGTCCAGGTTGATCCTCTGAAACTTCAAAACTTTCACTTAAGTTTTGAAGATGTCATGAAAGCCGTCAGAGATTCTAACCAGGAAAGCGGCGGAAGGGTTATTGAATTCTCAGGCACTGAGGCGATGGTTAGAAGCCAAGGACTCATAAAAACCACAGAAGATATCTCCAATGCTGTGGTGAAATTTAATCCTCGCACACGCTCATCAATTCTTGTGAAAGACCTGGCCGAAGTCGCCCTTGGACCTGAAATGCGGCGAGGCGTTTCCGATCTTGATGGCGAGGGCGACACGGTTGGCGGCATCATTGTAATGCGGCAAGGTGAAAACACGCCGGAAGTCATAAAGCGCGTAAAGGAAAAGATCCGGGAAATTGCACCTTCTCTTCCTCAGGGAGTAAAGGTCATCACAACCTACGATAGATCCGATCTTATCGATCGCGCCGTCGACACTTTAAAACACAGCCTCATTGAAGAGCTCATTATCGTTAGCCTTGTGATCCTTCTTTTCCTTTGGCATATCCCGTCGGCCATTGTTCCAATTGTCACCATTCCCATTGCCGTTCTTCTGGCATTTATTCCACTCTATTTCTTAGGGCAAACAACCAATATCATGTCGCTTGCGGGTATTGCCATTTCGGTTGGGGTGCTGGTCGACGGCGCCATTGTTGAAGTGGAAAACGCTTATCGAAAGATTCAGCTTTGGGAGGCAAACGGGAAAAAAGAAGATTTTCACCATGTGAGGCTTGAAGCGCTGCTTGAGGTAGGCCCCTCGGTCTTTTTCTCGCTCCTCGTAATTGCCGTGGCATTTCTTCCGGTGTTCACTTTGGTGGATCAAGAAGGACGTCTTTTTCGTCCGCTGGCGCTTTCAAAAAACCTTGCAATGGCCATTGCAGCTATTCTCGCGATCACCCTTGATCCTGCAATGAGGATGCTTTTTTCAAGACACGAGCCGTTTAAGCACTCGGTGCCATGGATTAGGGGCTTCTTAAATACAGCTTTTGTCGGAAAGTATTACTCGGAAGATAAGCATCCCATTTCGCGTCGCTTGCACAAACTCTATGAGCCCGCTGTTCATTGGGTTCTAGAGAAAAGAAAACTTGTTCTTATCCTGGCTGGGGTTCTGACGCTTTCAACTGTGCCAGGCTACATGATGCTGGGCTCAGAATTTATGCCCACACTCCATGAGGGAAGCCTTCTGTACATGCCCACAGCTCTTCCTGGGCTATCAGTACCGCAGGCTCTTGAGGTTCTTCAAAAACAAGATCAGATCATTAAGTCCTTCCCCGAGGTCGAAAGAGTTTTCGGCAAAGCGGGACGAGCTGAGACTTCAACGGATACAGCACCTGTGTCCATGGTGGAAACTACAATTATTTTAAAACCAAAAAGCGAATGGCCTGAGAAAATCTCTGAAGAAGAACTCATCACTAAAATGAACGAGAAGCTTAATTTCCCAGGTATGCCCAATATCTGGACGATGCCCATTAAAAACCGCATCGACATGCTCTCAACTGGAATTAGAAGTGCCGTTGGAGTGAAAGTCTTTGGCCCTGATTTAAAAACAATTGAAAATATAGGCCGTAATGTTGAATCAGCCCTTCAAGGAGCAAAGGGAGTAAGGACTGTCGTCGCAGAGCGCGCCGCAAGTGGCTACTTTCTTGATGTGGATTTCAATCGAGACGCTCTGAAATCTGTCGGTATGACTCTTAAAGAAGCTCAAGATCAGGCCATGCAGATGATAGGTGGCGAGAACGTGTCGATGAGCCTCGCTGGCAGAGAGCGCTACCCGATCCAGGTAAGGCTTCAAAGAGCGGACAGAGATTCTCTTGAGGCCATTGAGCGAGCACCCTTAAGAACAGAGATGGGAACGCTAGTTCAACTGAAAGAAATTGCAGACGTAAAAATCAAAGAAGGCCCCGGCATGATTCGCGATGAGAATGCGATGCTTGTGGGCTACGTCTTTGTCGACGTTGATACGTCAAAGATTGATATCGGTTCATTTGTAAAAGACGCAAAGAAAACTGTTGAGGCAAAAGTAAAAGTTCCAACTGGATATTCAATTGCCTGGAGTGGGCAATTTGAAAACATGGAGCGAGTTAAAGAGCGCCTTAAAATTGTGATCCCAATCACACTTTTTCTCATCGCATTTCTTCTCTTCTTCAATACAAAATCTTGGATCAAAACTGGCATCGTTATGCTTGCCGTTCCGTTTTCTCTGATTGGTGCCGTTTGGTTTATGTGGATATTGGGCTACCACAGCTCCATTGCCACCTGGGTTGGAATGATTGCCCTTATGGGGCTTGATGCTGAGACAGGCGTCTTCATGCTCATGTACTTAGATCTTGCCTATGATGACCGTGAAAAACGCGGGCAGATGAATAATACGAAAGATCTAAAAGACGCCATTATCGAGGGCGCGGTGCACCGCGTGCGGCCAAAGCTTATGACCGTCATGGCGCTCTTCATGGGTCTTATTCCGATTATGTGGTCCTCAGGCGCCGGGGCCGATGTGATGAAGCGCATTGCAGCTCCGATGATTGGCGGACTCGCTACAAGTTTTATTTTGGAGTTAGTGATTTACCCCGTGCTCTTTTACGAATGGAAGTCGCACTTGGGAAAAAAGAAGACGACACCACATTCTCCTACCTTCGTTCAGTAGGAAATCACTAGATCTTGCTATAAGGCGCTGATCATTAATGGCAGCGTCCATGGCTATTTGAAATTTTAAACGATTTCTTAAAATATATAGTTCTGAGAATCGCCATATGTGGGTCATTTTCCCAGCTCTTCACCTCGAAGTGATTTTGTCAGATTCGTTAGTGAAGGTAAGCCTTTCGCTGCTTTCTCGAGTACTGCCTTCCGAAAATGGTCATGCACATGGCGTAGAGCATAGTTGCCTCCTCCAATCAGGCTGACGATGAATAGGGTCGACGCGATAATATCTTTCATAGTTTCCTCCTAAAGTCTGTCTTTCCAACGGTCGTAAATACTTTTGACCGTATAGTGATGCCAGTGCAACTTGCCCATTCGAGTTTTGATTCCTCTTTTGGAAAGATCGTTCGCAACCTGGGTTAGGTTTTGCCCAGAACGGATTAGGTGAACGATGAGCTTGCAAATTTTCTGCTCCTTTTTAGACAGCTGAAGCTGGCGACTGCGTATTTCATAGCCGTAAGGTGCGGGTTGCGTTCGGTAGTTATCGGAAGCATTAGCAGGCAAAGAGTTGGCTCTTTTTCTGATTCCAAGCTTGTGGAGAACCGAGATAACAAACGTCTTAGAGGCACCAACACGTGTGGCGATTTCCGCAGTAGAAAGTCGGTCTTTGAGATATAGCGTCTTGATTTCCTCGGGCTTAATGAGTTTTACTGTTGGACGAAAAGGAATTATATCAACAACATAAGGGCGGTTCGTACCGTATTCGGGTTGGTCCACCAATTTGTTGGGACGAACCACAATTTTTTGGTTCAAAATATCTTAATGAACGAAGTAATTCTGGAATTTTCCGGGCAGTCATCGGAATGCTCGGACTATTCGACGCATCAATCCTTAAGTGGACTTTGATTAAGCGTCTGCCAGTCATTCGAGTGGCCACGGGTTGAGTTTCCTTTCCGGCAGAGATACATTTTGGTCGTGGAAATCAGATCAAGCCCACTTTTCAAGGCTTACCTTGTTAGCATCACTATTCTCGTCTGGACTCTTTTAGCTTTTGCTCGCTCGGTGGCCTACGATTGGAACTGGGGTCTTTGTTTAACTGCTGTTGTTTTATCCACTCTATCTTGCGGATTCATATTTCATTTATTTTGGAAGAAACGGCAATTCTTTCGCTCTCACCTGAAGTGGGTAGTCGTTTTTCTGTTACTCAGCTCACCCATAACTTTAGCCATTGCTTTCTTTAACTATGATCTTGTTTTTGGGCCTGGCCAATTTGATACCGGCGGCGGCGCTTGTCTAAACCCGGATGGATCGATGTCTTGGCGTTCCTGCGCACGAAATCCCTAGATTTTAACTCCCGGTATGTTTGTCAATCCTGGGAATTCGCGTCAGATCTTATGGTCGCCTATGCGGCTTTCGGAGGAGCAATCTCAACCCCTACAGCTGCGATGAGTTTTACAATCAGATCACAAGAAACACTTACCGAAGCTCCATTCTTCACTGCCGAAACTTTGCTACGAGCTACACCCGAACGCTTAACTATTTCGTTAACAGTAAGGCCTGAGGTTTTCATTGCCTTAACGGCGAGACTCGTAAGATCAGCTTTGTAACTCATTAAGGCAATATCACTGCCAGATAGCCCAAGAACTTTACCGAGTTCTTTCGTATTTTTTGCAACAACATAGTTTTTCTTTCTCATAACGAGAGCTCCTTTAAAAAGGTCTTTAGCCTTTGTTTGGCCGTTTCAATCTCTTTTGAAGGAGTCGCTTGCGCCTTCTTTTTGAAAGCATGGAAGACGAGCACTCCATATTCAGTTCTAACAGCGAAAAAAGCTCTGTATGTGCCGCTTCCGTCAGAAACTCTGATCTCAGCAACACCCTTGCCAACCGAGGGCATGGGTCTCACGTCGGGCATTCCGACATTCTCTCCTTTTTGGAGAAGAGTAAGGACACTCCCCAAGTCTTTACGAACACCAATGGGCCACGCAGCGATCTCGTTACGGGCCAAATCGTAAACGAGAACCACACGCCAAGACTTCATTATTACTAGTGTCCCATAAAAGGGACAATACGTCAACCTAGGATGTCACACAATTTTGGCACACCTATGGCTCATACTTTTTTAAGTGGGCGAAGTCTTTTAGATTCTACGGCCTTTTGCCGCCTCCAACATATTTTTAGAGGTCCGTACCGGACACATAGGTTACACATTGTTCCTAAGACATGGGTAACACTTTTGGCCCGAAGGGGTTGTCAGCACCTTAAGTGGGAGCACCATAGCTGTCCTTCCCCAAAAATCTTTGCCTCGGAACATGAATTCCGCAATAGTTGGCCCATGCCAGATGTCCGCATTTTTATTTTATCTTTGCTGGCATGCTCCTCGCTACATGCGAATAAAGACTTAGAGGCTACAAACAGAAGACTCCATGCCTTATGCCAGGCTAATTTAGAGGCCCACGGAAAAAGGGCAGGAGAGTCCGAGGGATACCCAGAAAATCGAGATTATGAAACAATCTCGAGAAACCTCTCGAATATTCTCGGTGATGCGGTACCAGATTTTGGGGTCGCCCTCTCTCAGCTACTCGCACAATCGCACGTCATTGATTTTGGCGCAGGTCACGGAATTGCCGCCACGGAAATCGCTGAAGATTTCAATATGAAAGTTAGCGGGATCAGCAAGGGTAACTCCAAGCCCAACAATTTAAAGAGCCTTCAATGGTTCGATGAAATTTTTGAAAATCTTAGTGCGGAGGATGTCACAAAAACCTTTGGAAGGGGAGCCCTTGGTTTTAGCTACTGGGGAATTCCTTCTTACACATTGGATTTTTCTGAATGCATAGAGAAGATCTCAAAAGTTATGAGAAGACATACGTGGACCTATATCTTTGGAGATTTTGTTTTTACAAAGGATGATTTCAAAAAATACTTAGACCCCCACGCGCGGACATTTAAAAAATCATCTTTAATAACTCTACCTATCGAGTCGCACTTAAATCATATTAGCGGAGTCATCACGAAATCAGGCGAGGTCATCGACCTTCCGGAATGGCTGAGGCGACAAAAGGGAATTCGGGTTGAATTTCTTCACCAAAGTGCCTTCGCTATCGCCTTTGATGGCACTCCACTTAAGTTAAATAGGTTGATTGCGGTGGATATGTGGATGCGCACCGATCCACCCGCACGGCTCTTTATTGAAAGGTGATGAGTAGATTCGACATTTCCCAATTCGTCGCCACCTAGGTCCCAACCTACCCCCTTTGACCCCATCTCTTTAATTGAATAGCTTGCCCCCATGATAAAACTGGACCGTATCCGCGTGGCATCTTTGCAATATTTTATTCGCCCCGTTTCAACTTTTGAGGAATTTTTCGACCAAGTGAAGGGACTCGTGCAAACGGCGGCCGACTATAAGTGCCATCTGGTGATATTTCCGGAATACTTCACGGTGCAGTTACTCACACTCGGCGACGTTAAGCGGCCCATCAAAGATCAGGTGGTCAGTCTGGCCACTCAGGCGCCCCGCTTTGTTGAGGCCATGAAAGAGCTCGCTGTTAATAATAAAATTTACATCGTGGCCGGCACCATTCCCGTCCAAGACCAAACAAGTGGAGAAATCGTTAACCGTTGTCATTTTATCAGTCCGACGGGTTCGGTAGGATATCAAGACAAGCTTCACATGACACGTTTTGAAAAAGAAGAGTGGATTGTGCAGTCGGGCAAGCGCTTTAAAGTTTTCGACACCGACTTTGGCAAAGTGGCCATTGCCATTTGCTACGACGTAGAATTCCCCGAACTGGCACGCACCGCAGCCCGCGCCGGTGCGGCCGTGTTGATTGTGCCAAGTTGCACCGATGATCGCCAAGGATATTTGCGCGTGAGGTATTGCGCTCAGGCTCGTGCGGTTGAAAACCAAATGTATGTTATCCATTCTTCCACCGTGGGCTCTCTGCCCATGGTTCCCGCGGTTTCTCTTAACTACGGACAGGCCTCCATTCTAACTCCCAGCGATTTTGCTTTTTCACGAGATGGGGTTTTAGCTGAGGGCATTCCCAACCAAGAAACTATGGTGATTGGCGAACTTAATTTAAAGCTCATCGACGATTCTCGGTCTCGAGGCACCGTGCTGCCACTTCTCGATAGCCAGCTGACGGCGGAATTTACTCGTGAAGTCGATTTGGTGAGCGTTTAAGGTTTGCGAATGCAAAAAAAGTTCCGAGTTCGGCCCACAGAACTTACAGATATTCCTACTCTCATTGAGATTTGCCGTGCGGTCTATCCCGGAAGTCCCGCCTGGAACGAAACACAGTTGCGCTCGCACCAATCGATTTTTCCCGAGGGTCAATTGGTGGCTGAGGTGGTGGCCACGGGAGAAGTCGTGGGCTTTGCCACCTCCCTTATTGTGAACTGGGACGACTACGACTGGCATGACCCTTGGCGAAAGTTTACAGATGCGGGCATGATCACCAACCACGACCCTGTGCATGGCCGTACCCTCTATGGGGCAGAAGTGATGACCCATCCGGCCTGGCAGGGCACGGGCTGCGGCAACGCCCTGTACATCGGAAGGCAGGAATTAGTGGAGCGCCTCAAACTTGTGCGCATTCGAGCGGGTGCGCGGCTACGCGACTACCACAAATATGCCGAACAGATGACAGCCGAAGAATACGTGAAGAAAGTGATTGATGGAGAATTTTCAGATCCCACTTTGAGTTTTCAGCTGAAGAGAAATTTCTGCGTTCTCAAGGTGATTTCAGGTTACCTCTCCCACGACCCTGAAAGTCTAGGCTATGCGGCTATTATCGAATGGATCAATACTCTTGAGGCTAGCGAACGCCACTACGAGCAACTAAATAAAAGTAAGTTTTATAAATAGTGCCTGCCTGGAGCTATTTCACTGCCCCGGAGATATTTATCGACCGTTATTGGGGTAGCCGTAGATGCTAACTCCCGAGATCACGCCGCCATTTTGATTGAAGGTACATGGACCCACTAAGGTTCCATGACCCTGGTAGGCACCAAAGTTTGGTGTATACACGCAGGATTCACTCGATTCACAGAGGCCGTCGTCATCACCTATTGAGTCGCCCATAATTTCTGTGGCGGCCGAGAGATATTTTTGCTTACAGATGTCACCGTTACTACAAGTCGGAGAGCCCGCGTCATCTTCGCAAGTTTCACCACTTTCACATATTCCGTCACTGTCGCCATCAATACCCGCCGATTCAACCACTCCGTAGGCGTTCCCACCGAAGGGGTTGTTCGCAGAAGCATAAGAGAAGAGAGCAGAAGTAAGATACTTGGTTCCTTCAACTTCTGTAGGACAAGTGGAGCCCGCATCAAAGGAGTTCGCGCAGAGCTCGCCAGCTTCGCAAGTGCCATCGTCGTCACCCACCGAGTCGCCCGAAATTTCCACGGCATCCACGTCATTCAGCGCGGAAGCATTACCTGATTTATTTAGGAACTTGGAGTCGTCTCGGCTGAGTGACCAGTCCCAAATTCTACATTCGCCTCCAGAGGCACAACGCCCCCGATGATCGGTGTTCGGGAAGGCACTTCCGTTTAGACCCCAGGTTCGGAAAATATTCTCAAAGTTAAAGAAGTCAAAAGATGTCGAGTAAGTTGTGGAAGTTCCATCGGCATCATCTGTTGTATTGGTGGCGTCATTGCTGATTTTTCCGATGAACGAAGAGGCCGTGGTGTACCCAGCACCACGCCGGAGAAGTGCAGTAGACCATTGCCCCGTATAAGCCGAAGACCCATCAGTCCCTGCATCACTACAGGTTGTGGTAATGATTCCGGGAGCTGTGCCCGAAGATACCAAGCAATCCTTAGTGCCGTTATTGCCCACAATAAAGGTGCCGTTGAAAACGTTGTAATTGCCTCCCGCGGTGCTCTCTACGCCGTTTTCATAGTTATTTACGGCCGCGATATTAGAGAATGTTCCCGTAGCTCCAGTGAGATGCAAGCCTGAATCATAGGCCGCGTTGGTGCCATCTCCGTTGGCCGCAGTCAGTACGTTGTTAAAGATACCCGCAGTATTGAGATTTCGGATTCCAATAAACTTATTATTGACCGCAGTAACTTGGCTGATAACGTTGTTCGTTCCCCAATTTATAATTCCGGCATTGGCATTGTTGGACGCCACAACTCTACCTATGGAATTGAAGTTTCCGGTTGTTTCAAGCTTGATGCCCACCCCGTTTTTATTGGCGTCGGCGGTTCCGTAGAGGTGATTGGTTGAAATAATTTCTCCGACCACGTTCTTCACGGCAGACATGAAGAGCACGCCGGCTCCGTTAACAGCGTTAGAAGAAACGATTTTTCCATAATAATTTGAAGTTGAGTAGATATTCACAGCTCCGGAGTTTGAGCCCACTTGGCTGTTGGCGCAATAAATCGATGTAATTCTGTTAGTGCTTCCTCCCACATCTACAGAGGGCGCCCCTGCTCCACCATCATTATTCGATGAAATCGTTGTAATCGTGTTGCCTGAGGCCGTACTTTCAATGCCCACGCCACGTCCGGTATTATTGTAAGCAGTCAAAGTGCCAATCGTATTATTGTCTTGAGTAATCTTTAGATTTTTATCTGCCGCGGCATCTCCCGACTCGGAAACCGTAATCGAGCCGATTGTCATTCCGGATCCATCAACCGTGATCCCGCCGTTGATGTGCTTAGCCGTAGCACCCACGTCGCCCACTGCTGTCAATGAAGTGATCGTGCCGGAAGTTTGAGTCCCGATATAAATCCCTAGGTTTGTGTTGGTCGAAGCACTCACGTTGGTGAGGTTCAAAGCGCCTGAGTAGGCCAGATGCACGCCCGTGGTAGTGTTCGAATTAGCGGTGATATCGCCCGTGGCTGTAAATGTAGTGATGGCATAGAGGCCATAGCCCGTGTTGCTATTGGTTGTCGCCCCGGTCACGGTATGCGTTCCGGCAACTAAGTTCATACCGTAAACTCCATTGCTATTGGCCGTTACGTTACCCCAGTTTGCTGTACCCACCGACTGGCCATAAACTCCCGAGTTACCGTTTGAACTTGCTGTGAGAGTTCCGCTCACAACCACGTTTCCTGTAATGTTAAATCTTACCCCGTAACCTCCGTTGCTACTTGCGGTTATGGAGCTAAAGGTATGAGTTCCAGTGCTAGTTGCAGAATATATCCCGTCGTGAAAAGTGGCTGTTGAAGTGCCATTCGTACTGGCAATAACAGTTCCATAGTGGTTATCACCACTACCCCCAACTATTTGAAGACCGGTAAGGCTGTTGCCAGTTGCGGTGATGCTCTTAAATGTAGTCCGAGACGATCCCACCTGGATCCCGTAAACACTGTTTGTTGCCGATACGGGACCAAAGAAGGAAAATTTATTTGTGGTGTGCAACAGAATAGAACTACCAGTGGCAATCGCACCTCCATTGAGCGCCCCCTCAAAGTAGCCAAAATATTTGCTATCAAAACAGAGGATTGTGTAGTGATTGCCCGCCCCGCAATACCCACTTTGAATCGTACCAGAATTTGTAAGTGTACTTGCCGAATCTAAAACAATTCCCAGCTTGTCGAGGTTGTAGACATAAGGACCCACCGTTGCGTTGCCAGTGTATGTAAATAGAGTTCCAGTTACGAAAACATCATCAACCCCTCCCCCATCACTGTCACTACCATCTAACACAAGCTGAGCTGCCGAGTTTACAGGCAGTACCTTAAGCGTATTCGTCCACCAAGCCGCAGCCGTGGAAGAAGCCGGGCAATCGCCCCCACAGCCAGCCATCGTCACATAGTTTGTCTTGAAGGTAGGGCCCACATTGGCATTGAAGTTAATAAAGTCTTTAGCAGAAATGCTAGATTTAACCGCACCGTTAAATGTAATCGTGGCGCCGTTATCCACACAGGTCCAGTCCATCCAACCTAAGTTGTCGGTCATTGTCACACCCGTACAATCACTCACAAAACTGATGTCGACTTTTTTCAGTTCACCACCATGAATACAGTCTGTGCGATTGCCTTCGGTACCTACACAAGCCTGAGTGGTATCAGCCGCCTTCGCATGATCCATCCAGTTTGGAGCAATACTATAGCGGGCGGCTACCGTGACCGATTGAGTGACCGTCCACGAATCAGACTGAATCGCAGAATACAGCCCCACGTTGTCTTTAGCTCGCATATTTAGGTAATAAGTCGTTCCCATGCTGAAAGTGCCCGTAGCCGTGAAGGGAGAGCTGGAAACATCGTCCCAATCGACCACATCGCTTGCTGAAGCTCCACTGGTGCCCGTACCTATAGCGAACCAATAAGAAGCAATGCCGGAACCCGAACCGTCATCGGCATCCGCCGTATAGGTGGCGGCCGGTGCATCAGTTGTCGATCCACTTGTATCTGCAGCTAATGTTAATGAAGCCGCCCAAGTAGGAGCCGTATTGTCGTAGACATAAACCTTGGTGCGAGAACCCACAGTTAGGTGCGAACTTGAACATGTGGCATTGCCGGCTTCATCCGTTACTTTTGCAGAGTAGGTGGTGCTACCTTCACTTTGCGCGCTTGCGGCAATCGAAGTGCTGGCCCCTGTTATACCGGTGGCCGAACCCACAGCTGATCCCCCACAACTTGCGGCATCAAAGAGTTCAATGGAGTCGGCCGCAGCGAAATTCACTCCACCCGTTAGGCTAATTGTAAAGGCGGGAGTCGAATCTGTTCCCGGCGAAGAGGCTGGAGAGTCAAAGGCTATAGCAGGTGCTGCGGGAGCCGTCGTATCGAGAGTATAAGGAACCGCATCCACCACCGCCGAACATGCGGAGGTCGTGGAGTCTTTTGTGACAGTAGCATAGAAGGAATACGCCCCAGCACTGAGTACACTTGTGGTCACATCAACCGTAGCTCCCGTCGAAGCTGTGGCTGCACTTACAGAAGTTGAACAACTGCTATCAGAGTAAAGGGTAACAGTGGCGCCGTTCACAACTCCGCCACCACCCACACGAATAGTAGGAGTGGTGTCGTTACCCGGAGTTCCTGTCGGACTTTGCCGAGTGAGTGAAGTGGGAGCCGCCGGTCGGTAGGTGTAGGATTTCCCTGTGCTTGTGCATGTTGAGTTACCGGCTTCGTCAGTAACTTTGGCGTAATAGGAAACAGCGCCATAAGTTGTAAGGGCTGAGTTTGTTGTGAGGTCAACCGAAGCCGTGGAAGAATCCAGAAGTGTAGTGCTTCCTCGCGCCGTTCCATTACAAGTATTATTTCCACCCTCATAAAGAGTGACAACGTCACTCGTTGTGTAGTTTCCACCACCCGTTAAGGTTATCGCAAAGCTAGGAGTAGAGTCTGTATCTGGCGTAGTAGAAGCTGCGGCCATATCAATGAGGGGAACTGCGGGTGCCACCCGCTCTAGTACATAAGCTGCAGCAGAGCTTGAGCAGACCGACTCCACGCTATTCACAGTGACACTGGCATATATCAAATAAGATCCGTCCACGGTTAAGGTTTGGGTTGTTTCAGCTTGGTTGCTACCATTGGCTGTAGCGGCAGAGCCCCAGGCCGCTGTACATCCACTATTGGTATAAAATTGAACGCTTCTTCCGCTTGTTACGGATCCGCCTTCGGCGCGGATATTGAGCGATGTATTATTTCCGGGAGTTCCGGCCGGCGATATTCGACTCAGAGTTTGAGGCGCCACAACAGGAACAAAGTTGAAAGTGCTAAGTGCAATCGATCCCCCCGCACCATCACTCACTGTAAAGGTGAAGGAATCCGTAGCCGCGTCGGTCGCACTCGAATGAACGTAGGTAATAAGACTGCCGTCGACATCGGCCTGAGTGAAGGTATCTGTAGATGCAAGCGTGACTCCAGATTTTTTCAGTAGTCCTTTGGTAGGAGCAGTGCCCACGGTAAAGGTCCGCTGGGCTGCAGTATTGTCCACATCTGTTACAGAAAGATAGGATGCCGTAGTTAGTGTTGCCGTAGCGGCAGCTTGTAAGGTTAGGGTGTTGTTAACTGCAAGAACAGGAGCATCGTTCACTGCAGTAATTGAAACCTGAGCTTGGATAGCGGTGCTACTCGCCACCGTTCCATCCCAAGCTTTTAGAGTAAAGGCATTTAAGGTGCCATTAGCATTGGCAGCCGGAGTCCATACTAAAGACTCACCTGCAGCAATTAAAGTTGTACCTGGAGTGACCGCCACTCCACCCTTAGTAAGTGTTCCCGTGGAGACGGCTTCGACTCGGAAACTTAAGGTGTCGCCATCTGTGTCCGCTTCGTCCCCGGCTGTTGTAAGGTCGGCATAAGCGATGGTCACAGCCGCATCTTCATTACCACCTGTAATCGTAGAAATTGTTGTAAGAGTGGGAGCCGCGTTAACTGCAGTCACAGAAACCTGAGCTTGGATAGCCGTAGCGCTCGCAAGAGCTCCATCCCAAGCTTTTAAAGTGAAGGCATTTAAAGTTCCATTGGCATTGTTAGCAGGTGTCCATACGAGTGATTCACCTGATGCAAGAAGTGTCGTTCCCGGAGTTACCGCCACTCCACCCTTGGTGAGCGTTCCAGTCGACACCGCTTCCACTCGGAAACTTAAAGTATCTCCATCCACATCAGCTTCATCGCCGGCTGTAGCAAGATCGGCATAAGATATCGTGACAGGATCATTTTCATTTCCGCCCGTAAGGGTAGAGATTGTTGTGAGAGTGGGAGTGTCGTTCACTGCCGTGATGGAAACTTGGGTTTGAATGGCTGCGCTACTCGCCAAAGCTCCATCCCAAGCTTTTAAAGTGAAAGCATTTAAAGTTCCGTTCGCATTCGCCGCAGGAGTCCATACCAAAGATTCGCCTGATGCGAGAAGTGTAGTGCCCGGAGTTACCGACACTCCTCCCTTAGTGAGCGTTCCCGTAGATACCGCTTCAACTCTAAAGCTCAGCGTATCTCCATCTACATCAGCCTCATCGCCTGCAGTGGCAAGGTCGGCATAACTTATAGTTACTGCAACGTCTTCATTTCCACCTGTAATCGTAGATATTGTGGTTAAAGTAGGAGCATCATTTCCAGTAGAAATGGAAACCTGAGTCTGTATAGCCGTAGCACTTGCTACGGTTCCATCCCAAGCTTTTAAAGTAAAGGCATTTAATGTTCCGTTCGCATTGGCCGCAGGCGTCCATACTAAAGATTCGCCCGAAGCTAAAAGCGTTGTTCCAGGAGTGACCGCCACTCCACCCTTTGTAAGCGTTCCCGTAGATACCGCTTCAACTCGGAAACTTAAAGTGTCGCCATCCACATCGGCTTCATCACCTGCACCGGTAAGGTCCGCATAAGATATCGTCACGGCAGCATCTTCGGCTCCACCTGTAATAGTAGATATAGTTGTGAGAGTGGGAGCATCATTGACTGCCGTGATGGAAACTTGTGTTTGTATAGCGGTAGCGCTTGCGAGAGCTCCATCCCAGGCTTTTAAAGTAAAGGCATTCAAAGTTCCATTGGCATTCGCCGCTGGAGTCCATACCAAAGATTCGCCCGATGCTAAAAGCGTTGTTCCCGGAGTTACCGCCACTCCACCCTTCGTGAGTGTTCCCGTCGACACCGCTTCCACTCGGAAACTTAAAGTGTCTCCATCCACGTCGGCCTCATCACCTGCAGTAGCAAGGTCGGCATAACTTATAGTTACTGCAACGTCTTCATTTCCACCTGTAATAGTAGATATTGTGGTTAAAGTGGGAGCATCGTTTCCAGTAGAAATTGAAACCTGTGTTTGGATGGCTGTGCTACTTGCCAAAGCTCCATCCCAGGCTTTGATTGTGAAAGCATTTAAAGTTCCATTGGCATTAGCCGCAGGCGTCCATACGAGTGACTCACCTGATGCGAGAAGTGTAGTCCCCGGAGTCACCGACACCCCACCCTTCGTGAGTGTTCCCGTAGATACCGCTTCAACTCTAAAGCTTAGAGCATCACCTTCAACATCGGCTTCATCCGCAGCTGCTGCAAGGTCAGCATAAGAAATTGTAACGGCGGCATCTTCGGCCCCACCTGTAATAGTAGATATAGTTGTGAGAGTGGGGGCATCATTCACGGCAGTGATCGAAACTTGGGTTTGTATAGCTGTGCTACTCGCTAAAGCTCCATCCCAGGCTTTTAAAGTGAAGGCATTCAAAGTTCCATTGGCATTGGCCGCAGGCGTCCATACTAAAGATTCACCTGATGCGAGAAGTGTAGTTCCTGGAGTAACCGCCACCCCACCCTTAGTAAGTGTTCCTGTAGATACCGCTTCAACACGGAAACTTAAAGTGTCTCCATCTACATCAGCCTCATCGCCTGCAGTGGCAAGGTCGGCATAAGATATCGTTACTGCAACGTCTTCGTTGCCGCCGGTAATCGTAGATATTGTGGTTAAAGTAGGAGCATCATTTCCAGTAGAAATGGAAACCTGAGTTTGGATAGCCGTGCTACTTGCTAAAGCCCCATCCCAAGCTTTTAAAGTGAAAGCATTTAAAGTTCCGTTGGCATTCGCCGCTGGAGTCCATACTAATGATTCGCCCGACGCTAAAAGAGTAGTTCCGGGAGTTACCGACACTCCACCCTTAGTTAAGGTTCCCGTAGACACGGCTTCAACACGGAAACTTAGGGTGTCTCCATCCACATCGGCTTCATCACCAGCACCTGCAAGATCGGCATAAGAAATCGTTACAGCTGCATCTTCTGCACCGCCCGTGATTGTGGAAATAGTGGTGAGAGTAGGAGCATCATTCACGGCTGTGAGTGAAACTTGGGTTTGTATAGCTGTGCTACTTGCTAGCGCTCCGTCCCAAGCTTTGAGGGTAAAGGCGTTCAGTGTTCCATTCGCATTTGCAGCAGGCGTCCATACTAAAGATTCACCTGATGCTAGAAGAGTAGTTCCTGGAGTAACCGCCACTCCACCCTTAGTTAAAGTTCCCGTCGATACCGCCTCAACTCGGAAACTTAAAGTGTCTCCATCCACATCAGCTTCATTGCCTGCAGCGGCAAGGTCTGCATAAGAAATGGTAACTGCAACGTCTTCATTCCCACCGGTAATCGTAGATATTGTTGTAAGTGTAGGAGCGTCGTTTCCGGTAGAAACGGAAACTTGGGTTTGAATAGCTGTGCTACTCGCCAAAGCTCCATCCCAAGCTTTTAAAGTGAAGGCATTGAGAGTTCCATTCGCATTGGCAGCGGGAGTCCAAACTAAAGATTCACCCGACGCTAAAAGAGTAGTTCCTGGAGTGACCGCCACTCCCCCCTTAGTTAAAGTTCCCGTCGACACAGCCTCAACTCGGAAACTCAAAGTGTCTCCATCTACATCGGCCTCATCGGCAGCTGCCGCAAGAGTTGCATAAGAAATTGTAACAGCCGCATCTTCTGCACCACCCGTGATTGTAGAAATTGTGGTGAGAGTCGGAGCATCATTCACGGCTGTGAGTGAAACTTGGGTTTGTATAGCGGTGCTACTTGCTAAAGCCCCATCCCAAGCTTTGAGGGTAAAGGCGTTTAATGTTCCATTTGCATTCGCAGCGGGAGTCCAAACTAAAGATTCACCCGACGCTAAAAGAGTAGTCCCAGGTGTAACAGCCACTCCACCCTTAGTTAAAGTTCCCGTCGATACCGCCTCAACTCGGAAACTTAAAGTGTCTCCATCCACATCAGCTTCATTGCCTGCAGCGGCAAGGTCTGCATAAGAAATCGTAACTGCGGCATCTTCATTGCCGCCTGTAATCGTAGAGATTGTTGTGAGAGTTGGGGCATCGTTCACTGCCGTGATGGAAACCTGGGCTTGTATAGCGGCAGCGCTTGCGAGAGCTCCGTCCCAAGCCTTCACGGTGAAGGCATTCAAAGTACCATTGGCATTTGCAGCCGGGGTCCACACGAAAGACTCACCCGCCGCAATTCGCGTCGTTCCAGGAGTTACGGCCACTCCACCTTTAGTTAAAGTTCCCGTCGATACCGCTTCAACACGGAAGCTTAGAGTATCTCCATCCACATCGGCTTCATTGCTAGCCGCAGCAAGGTCGGCATACGAAATCGTAACTGCAGCATCTTCGTTGCCACCTGCTATCGTGGAGACAGTAGTAAGTGTGGGCGCCGTGTTGGCGGGGTTCGATATGGTAACGGTAACCGTACCTACAGCAGATACCGCAACAGAATCTCTTGCGGTAAAGGTAAACGTATCCGTTCCAATAATTCCCGCATTTGGGGTGAAGGTAAAGGCACCGGTGGCCGCATTGGTAATGGTTACGGTTCCCAGCGTTGGATTACCCACAACTGTAAACACCAAAGCATCTGAGTTCCTGTCGGTGGCAACTAAAAGATCTGAGAATGCTGTATTGATCAAAGTTGTAAAGCTAAGATCAGTGGCCACAGGGGCCACATTGGCGCTTCCGCCCAAAGATATTCCCGGTCTAAAATTTTCTCCTAAACTAGAAGGTTTGGTACAAGCACCCACCACCAACAAAGAGCTCACCAAAACAAAATTCCCGAATTTCAATAGCGCAGAAGTAGAGAAAGAATTCATTTATTCCTCCCCTTCTTTTCGTTTGCCAAGAGGAATTCCAAAGCGTGCATAGAAAGCATGATCTAAAAGGGTCTGCTTCACGAGCGAGGTATTTTGACTTTCCCTGGAGCTTTGCAAGCCGAGCTCGAGGGCCCAATTATCCGAGAAATTCTGCTCAACGAAAAAGGCTCCGACTCCGCGGTAGTTGAGAGTTGAGTTGTAACCGGAAGCATTTTTAGGACCGAGGCCTCCGCCCTCAATGCGAACACCTAAGTCAAAGTCTCCCTTGCGAACAAGAACCGACCTTAAAGCCACTCGAGCCTGAAGCAAGTGTTGCAGATCAAAGGTTACCGCAGTGACTGAAACACCCTTCAAAAATGCACTTTGATGCAGCCCCAAACCAACCCACGCCTTATGACGGGAGTTAAACTTCAATCCCAGATCGGCACCATATGAAGAAAGCAGATGTTGGGATCCTCTAATTTCCCCCGTTAGAGATTTATTGAAGGAAACCGATTTTTGAGAAAAATAAAATGTTGAAAAAATTCGAGTAGACCAAGGGATAATGTAAGTGGCCGTAACCCCATATTTTGCTTTAGCGCTGAGGTTGGCCGTGGAGTTATTAGATTTGTCGGTGGCCTGAACAGTAGAACTTCCCGCTTCAGTTGCGACCTCTAACCAAGAAGCCCATTTTCTTTCAGCCGGCTGCGATCCCAAGAGGGATGTGTCTTGTGGCTGAGAGGGCATTTCCTGAATACGTTCCATAATAGCATCTGTCATTTTAGCGGTTTTTCTCTCAGATCTTGTAATACTTGCGTTAGCTATTGGAGAAGATTTCGTTAAGAGACTTTCTACTGGAGGCGTAGGCGCAGCCTCAACTGGCTTTTCCACCTGAACACTGCGAAGCTCTGTTTGGCCCTGCTCGTTTACTATTTTTAAATCAATGCTAGCCGTATTTGATTCATGAATTTGAAGGTGGCCTTCGCTATCTTTAGAAAGACGAAGTTCTTCGGCCTGAGCCATATCGATGGTGGCGCCACTAGCCACTTCCACTTTGAGTGAGGGTGCCTCAACCTGTGCCGGCTTGCGGGAGTAACGCAAATCCCCTTGGACAAGCTGCATTTTCAGCGGGGCTTTTTTTGCAGGACCGGCCTGAGTTGAAGCGGCACGTGGGCCCACCTTTTTTTCGATATCAATGACAACAATAACAACGGAATTGGGCGTAAGTTCAAATTTTCCATTCTCACCTAAGTCCAAAGTGGCTGAAGATCCAGGACCTACAAACAAAGTATCTTTAGCTCGAAGATCAACTGAGTTTTTAATCGGAGTAAAATCTGCTTCAGATATTCCCTTACGCTTGACGTCGGGTCCTCGCCCAATAATTTTACCAATTTGAACAGCATCATCTTGAGAAACTTTTCCACCACGATGCATTGAAAAAAGGGCAGCAAAAGACATCACCGAAACGATGAGCGGCAAAAGGCTAGAACCCTTTTGTTTAGTCTGGCGAAATGTCATAAGTGGTCACTCACAGTGCTTCAACCCTTCCCTTGCGTTATCGGAGACTTAGGTGAAAAACTGGACAGATTTTCACTAAAAAAATGAGCTTTATTTTTGCAGCATATGACCCGATGCGGCAGTTCTTAGGGCCCCTTTTAGTTTAGTCTGAAGGGGTTGATGACCGCTTGGGGGTGTAAGGCAGATGGCTAAACTTGGACAGTCCGGACGACGTTACTCACTGCGTCTTAAAATTTCATTGATATTACTGAGCGTTGTGGCGGTTTCTCTTAGCTCCTACGCCCTTTATTCCATCCAGCAAGTGATCAAAGATAAACGTCGATTTCTTTACTATTCCACGCTCCTTGAAAGCGCCGCCTTAGGTGACAAAGTTCTGGCCGAAATCAGAAACGCCGCCGAAACCCAGCTTAGCAGTTGTAACTCGATACAGATGGGGAGTAATAAAATCCTTGTCTCAGCCTTGATTCGCAGTCAGATAGATACCGATCCCGAGCTAAAAGATTTGCTTCAAAAAATCCAAGCGACCAAGGAATTGGGTCGCACTGCCATTGGTAGCAAATATCTTTTAGTAAGTGCCAACACCCCGCTGGGCAACCTCTGCACTTATCTGGTTTCGCTAGAGCGAATTTTTTCTGGAGAATTCTCCTCCAAAATCCTGTCGAATGTCTTTCTTTACAATACACAAAATCAGGAAAATTCTCTCGTCTTCCAAGGCGCCAAGCACCAGTCCCAAAGTGACAAACAAAAGACTCACCCCGTGGTTAAAGAGGCCTCCGCCCTTCCCATTTCCCAGGGCACAGTAGACTTCCAAGACAACAATAAAAAAACCTTCGTGGGAAGTTATTACAAAATTAAAGAAAGTCCTCTCATTCTCATTTCAGAAACTCCTTACGACGACTTTGGACAAATTCTTAGGCAAGTGGCTTTGGAACTTGTTCTTTTTGGAGTGGGTGTGGGGGCACTGGTGGTCTTTTTTGGGAATCGCTTTTCTTCCCAAGTCACTCAGCCCTTGGACGACCTCATGCACCAAGCCGACGACCTCGCTGCCGGGAAATACGACCTTCAAAAGCGTGTGACCTCGCGTGATGAAATCGGCGAGCTTTCCGAGCATTTCACGCGGCTTGCGGCGCGTCTTCAGGAACGAGAGTCGCAGCTTAAAGTGGCCTCCGACCTCGCCGACCGCGATGGCATGACGGGACTTTATAACTACCGATCCTTTCGGGCAAAACTCGAAGAGCTATTAACTTTAGCTCAGCGAAATGGCTGGCCTATGGGTGTCATCCTTATCGATGTGGATCATTTTAAAGCCGTCAATGACACTTATGGACACCCCCAAGGAGACCAAGTCCTAAAAACTTTCGCGGAAGTTTTTCAAAAGTGCAGTCGCTCAACCGACATGGCTTGCCGCTATGGTGGAGAAGAATTTGTAATTTTAGCAGCTCCCTCCACTCATGATGAGGGTCTCATGACCTTCGCTGAGCGCGTGCGTAAAACCATTGAAGATACGCCCATCCCTCTTCTTTCCAAGCCAGGTGAATTCATGAAAAAAACAATCAGCATTGGAGTGGCCCACTACCAAGCCGACAACTCTCAGAAATTTGCCAAGCCTCCCACGCCTGAGATGCTAATTAAAATTGCCGACACTCGACTTTACGAAGCCAAGCGAGGCGGTCGCAATCAGGTCAAAGGAGAAATCGTGGGAAGCTCTGGCTAATTGAGGTCGGTGCTTTTATGCTATGGTAGCAAGAATGAAAGCGAAATTCATTTCCTTGGGACTTTTCGCCCTAGCGGCCTGTGCACACAGAAAAGTCATATCTGAAAACACGCCTAAAACTTTTAATAAAGTTTTAGTTTTGGATTCCTGGGCCAAAAACGTGGTCGATAAAAATGCCAAGAATCAAATTCGAAAAGGGGTCGAGGTGCGAAAAACAGTGCTCACCGAAGACGACTGGAGAGCGGCTTATTCGATTGCGCCCGATCCCGAGAGAGAGGAACTTTGGGTGGATTTTTTGAGCTTTCCTGATGGTAGAGATGAAATACGAGTCGTCCTCGAAAATGGGCCTCTCTCTAAGATCAAAAACAACCCTAGTGATAAAGAAGAATTTGCCAAAAAGCTTTCGGAATACATTGAATTTGGAAAATCGGTTGGCATGCACCAAGCTCGGATAAGACAGGTCTACTTAGTTCGCGAATAGTCCCCTTTTAAGATTCGCTAATTTTCGCACTTTTGGTTAAGTTGGGTTTATATGTCGATATTTCGTTCAGGAATTGTTCAAGCCATTTTGGTGCGTTGTGTGAAGCCGATTCAACACGGGGGATATAAGTTTGAAGTGGGCGAGCGCTACGAGCTGAAACTTGATATGGGCCCCCTCTTTGTTGTCAAAAGCTCGACGGGGGCAGAAGTTGTGGTTCCCAAAGAGGCCTTTGAGCTAACGGAAGATAAAAAAACTTAACTGTGCGAGCCTCGACGAGTTTTAGCATGGGCGCCACCTTCACCCGCTCGTGGACCTCGAGGTCCCTGGTGAGCTCCACCCCCTCGACGAGGCATGGGTCCCCCACCCTTATGTTTATTACGGTAGCCACCGCCACCTTCGGGTCGACGCTGAGAATCCCGACGGCGAGGAGTCTCTTCTCGAGTCGAGCTCACCACAACATTGGCCACTTCTCGTTGCTCAAATATCTCAGGTAAGCGCATGCACAAAAATCTTGCGGCTACCTCTTCAGCCGACATCTCCTTAATAAGGGCCTTCCACTCTTCACTCATGGCATCGGCGGCGCGAGCAAAATGACTCTGGGTTTTGAACTGATCTAACAATGGAGAAAGTTTGATGGTGGCGAGTTCTTTGCGAGTGGGCAAAGAACCTTCTTTCATTTTGCTTTTTGTCACATGCTCTATGCGCGAAACCAGGCCTCGCTGAGCGGGAGTCACGAGATTGAGGGCTAAACCCGCCTTTCCACTCCGAGCCGTACGGCCAATTCGATGAACGTAGGAATCCATTTCGCGGGGTAGTGAAAAGTTGATTACATGTGTGACATCTTTCACGTCTAAGCCACGCGCGGCCACATCGGTGCAGACAAGCATTTGCAGCTGATGTTCACGAAAGGCCCGCATGGTGCGCTCACGTTCATTTTGGCTTTTATCCCCATGAAGCGAATCCACTTTATAGCCGCGCTCAGAAAGATACTGAGCCAGATCAGACACCAAGGCTTTGGTTTGGCAAAAAATAATACCAAAAAAATCAGGGGAGGCATCAATCAATTTACAAATCACTTCGGGCTTATTTTGTTCCCGAGTCACATAGTAATATTGCTCTACCGTATTAGAGAGCACCTCACTGCGATTCACTTCAACTTGCTTGGGGGATTTAAGATAGGTCTCCGCGACTCGTCTCACTTCTCGGTTGAGAGTGGCAGAAAATAGCCAAATTTTACTCTGCGACTTAGGGACGGCACTTAAGATTTTATCTAATTCGTCTTTGAAACCCATGGAGATCATCTCATCGGCTTCATCAAGAATTACGGTTTGAACCCCATCAAGCTTTAATGATCCACGCTCGATATGATCGATAACTCGGCCCGGAGTTCCCACAATCACAGCATCTCCGTGCTTAAAACCTCGGAGTTGATCTCCATAACTTGCACCTCCGTAAACCGGAAGCGCATGAATATTTTTGTACTTGCCCAAGATATTTAACTGACCTGAAACTTGCAGCGCTAACTCTCGAGTAGGACATAGCACAATGGCCTTCACGCCCCGGGCGCCATCTTCCATGCGTTCCAAAAGGGGAATACCGAAGGCGGCAGTTTTTCCGGTACCCGTGGCTGCCAAACCGATAAAATCAGTCTCGGCATCTAATAAAATGGGAAGTGCCAAGGCCTGAATCGGACTTGGAGACTCATAACCGAGTCCTTCGATGGCCTGCATAAGAGGGGCGCTTAAATTTAATTCTTTGAATGTTTTCATGCTTTTGATTGGGGCGGAAGCTAACATGGGGAGGGGAGATCTCACAGCTTTTTCGTGCCTCCTTAAAAGAGTCCTGAGTAGAAGGGCCCTCCTATGCTAGGGAAAATAAAAATGAATAGCCGAATACTCACCTCCCTATCTTTACTTTTTAGCTCAGCTTCAAATCTATGGGGTGCTACCGTGCCTGTTGAGGCTAAAAGGCATTACACAGAAACAAGCTGGATCACCTATCCCACCCAAACTCTGTCAGGACTCGAGGGCTTTCAGGCTCGGACTGAAGGTTTAGGTCTAGACGAATATGGGGGACGCACCGACAAAAGCCTTGGCGCCACGGGCTTTTTTCGGACCGAGAAAAAAGACGGGCGCTGGTGGTTCGTGGACCCCTTGGGTCATCCCTTTTTGTCGGCAGGAGTGGCCGTATTGCAACCCGGACAGAGCGCTGTGGCTAGAAGCGCCTTCACTGAAAAGTTCGTGACCCTCGACAACTGGGCATTGCAGACCACTCGCTTTTTTAGAGAACATGGACTCAACAGCCTAGGAGCCTGGTCAAATTTCAAAGCCTTCAAAGCCGAAACGGGGAGACTGCCTTACACCAACGTGATGCATTTTATGCATCACTATGCGGTGTCTAAAAATAAGTTTCCTTACCCCAACGACTTGATGCCACTCTTTGATCCCGACTTTGAAAGTTTTTGCGACCGACACGCAGAAAGCATGGTGGCTTTAAAAGATGATCCTTACTTAATCGGACATTTCTCGGATAATGAGCTCCCTTTCAACCCTCGGTCGCAAAGGGAACCCCCTCTGCAAAGCAAGGTTCTCGACGGCTACCTAAGACTTCCCCCCACGGACCACGGGCACATGGCCGCCAAGTCCTGGTATCAAAGAACTTTTCATCGTGAAGCCCCCGCCGATCTCAACCAACTCAGCAATGAGGAGCGGGATTTGTTTAGAGACTTCGTGATGGAGCGATACTTTCAAATCACCTCAGCAGCGATGCGCAAGAAAGATCCCAATCATTTAATTTTGGGATCCAGGTTTTTAATTTACGACAACAAATCAGAAAGCCTTATAAAAATCGCCGGCAAGTATGTAGATGTGCTTTCATTTAACTATTACTCCACTTGGACACCTGATCCTCAAATTGTAGGCCGGTGGACGGCCCTATCCGGACGACCCGTAGTGATTAGCGAATTTTATGCCAAAGGAATGGATACCGGCTTTCCGAACGAAGCGGGTGCAGGTTGGACCGTGCACACCCAAGCCGATCGTGGGAGATTTTTTGAAAACTATGTTTTGGGACTTATCGCCCAGGGAAATATTGTAGGCTGGCACTGGTTTCAGTACCTCGACAATGACCCCGCCGACACCGGATGGAATCCCGCAACTCGAGACACCAATAAAGGGATTTTGCGCCAAAACTATGAGCCCTACTCGGAGCTCGTCGAAAGTATTAAACGCGTGAACAATTTAAAGTACGAGCTTGCGGACTTTTTTCAAATTCGTTGAGGCTTTTTTCCCCGACTTCGACCCGTAAGCACGGAGCGCCCCAAAGGCCAAACAAACATACAAATAAAATACATCGAGCACTGGCCCAGCACGCTGATCCAGGCGATGCCCTTAAGCATAGCCGCCTGAGCTAAAAAGAGTGAGGCAAAACCCACTAAAGTCGTCACAACAGAAAGCTGCACGGCCTGAGCCACAAAGCGGGCCGAGGAAAGCGGACTTCCGCTCACTTCTTTATCTCGGTGCCTCACATGGACCCCAATATCAATGCCACAAGCCAATACAGCCGGCAGCATTCCGATATTTACAATTGTAAAAGGCACATTAAAGAGACCCATAAGTCCGACCAAAAACAACACACCAAGAACAAGCTGAAGTTCTAGCTCTACCGAATCTCGTAGCTTTCGAAATTCCAAAAACTGTAAAAAGAATGTTCCCAGAAAAAAGAGAAGCATTACTTCATAACCATCACTAAAAACATGGTCGAGTATCTCTTTAAATATTCGAGTATCGCCTCCTACCTTAAGGCCGGGATAATTTCTTGCCGCCTCTAATAGAGTGCCGACAATTTCTTTAATGCCATCAAAACTGCTAATGCTGGCCCGGGAATAAACCAAGATCACATTACCGGCCCGACCAAAGGCGTCACGCAGTTGGGGAGGAAGATCCTCACGAGTATAAGGCTTGGCCTTCATCCAAGTGCGCACAAGTTGGGGGTCTAAGCCCATCACTTCTTGAATTTTTTTATCGGAAACATGACCTAATTTTTTGGCAAAAGATTTTAAACGTAATTCGCGTTCCTTCATGTTGAGAGGAAGCAAATTTCCGAGAGACAGTGCCGAGTGAATAGTTTTGGCACGTGCGGGATCTTCCAACCACTCTTGGGCCTTAAGCGCCTGTGCCGTGTCCACCGCCAATACGGGCAAGGGTGTAGTGGTGCGATTGCTCATGATGTCGTTCATCACATCGTTGGCCCGCAAAGTTTCGCTCGAAAGCTCCCGCATTTTCTGGAAATTATATTCAAAGCGAGCTCGGCTCAGGCCGTAGCCCACGGCTCCTAAGACAACCGGTAAAATCCATAGCCACTTTTTGCCAAAGGGATAAATAGCAAAAAATCTTATGCCTCCTGAGAAGCGGGGCTTCTCGGGCAACCACTGAACCAGCAAAGGGTAACACAACATGTACACCAAATAGATGGCCACAATTCCAAAACTTGCAATGATTCCCAGCTCGGAAAATGCTCGAAAATCACTAATATAAAGCACTAAAAAAGCTCCGGCTGAAGTGAGGGCGGCCGAAAATAATGTGGCGCCGGTATTCCAGTAACTTGTCTCGAAGGCTTGGTGTCGTGTGTGATGAGCCGCACGCTCCTGAAAATAGCGTCGAATTAAATGCACACCGTACTCCACACCAAGGCCCGCCAATATCGCGAGCAGGAACCCCGTAATGATATTGATTTGTCCCACGACCAATCGGGCAAAGCCTAGGGTCCAACCCATAGAAATCACCACACAAAAAACCGAGAAAAATGCCGACCTAAAAGAACCCATGCCGAACAACAAAATAACCACCATGAGAACAGTGCTCACCACTCCGGTAAGCATCATGTCGCCGCGGATCTGGCGCACGTCGCGAACGTGATTAAAATATCGACCCCACAATTTGAAGGGCGTCCCTTCGGGTAAAACTTTTTTAGCTCGCGACTCAACGTCTTGAATGAGCGCCTCCGAGCGAGTCAGCAAGTCCACATCAAAATTTGGTTTCATCCAAAACGCCGCGTAGCGCCCATCTTTACTGAGGTAATAACGCTGCTTTGCCGTAGCGAGCTCAGAATCTTCACCGGGCTTCTTAGTCCCTTGGCTAAGAGGCAAAAAATCTTTTTTAAAATCTTCAAAGAATTTTTTAGCTTCCTGGGTCCGCTCCTCTTCCTCGCTGCGGTCCCCCAGACCCAAATCAAGAGCACCCCCACTCTTTCCTTTAAAGGCGAGAGCCTCGGCGTGTTCAAAAAACGCATTGAATTTTTTTTCGGGGATGAGATAGGGGGCGCGATGACGCAAAATGTAGCTTTCCCTTTCAAAGTAGGTAAAGCGTAGCTCCGGGTGGTTGTTAAATTCCTGAGCTAAGAGGGGCATATACTGCTGCGGGGAATTCGTAGGCCCCACGATCACCAGCAAATAGCCAATACCACCCACTTCCTTGGCGATTTCTTTAGTGTTTCGTACAGACTCTCTATTTTCAGGAAGTAAATCCATTAAAGACAATCGAACGGGAATTGTGGAACCCGGAATCAAGGCCGCCACTCCAATGCCCAATGCCAACAAAAAGCCAAGCCACGGATTGCGCGGCACCCACCCAAAGAAAAATCGCATAGAAAGACTTTATTGGAGATCTCAGCCCAAGCAAGGCCAAGGCCTCGAAAAGGACTACACTTCTTGAGCCCTTAGGATTATCTTGGAGCGATGACTCCTAAGCAGTGGAAATATCCGTCCCCCGTTGGCACCCTTTACCTTCTTGCGAACGAAAAAGCTTTGGTGGGTTTACACTTTAGGCCGCAAAGAGCCCCCTTTCTGAAAGATTTAAAAGGTGTAGATCCGGCCACAAAAATTCTCCACCAATGCGTAGAAGAATTGAAGGAATATTTTGAAGGGAGGAGGAAAAATTTTTCAGTGCCCTTAGGCAGTGAAGGCACTTCTTTTCAAAAAGAAGTTTGGTCTCAGCTAAGAAAGATTCCCTTTGGAGAGACCCGATCTTACCGGGATATCGCAAAGAGCATAAAAAATCCTAAAGCCTTTAGGGCAGTAGGAACGGCTAATGGACGCAATCCCTTGAGTATTATTGTCCCTTGCCACCGCGTGATAGCGGCCGATGGAAGCCTGGGCGGTTTTGGTGGAGGGCTCAAGCGAAAACTTAAGCTCCTCCAACTCGAAAAAGCTTTCTAGTATCTGTAGGTGTCGGCCTTGTAGGGACCTTCCATCGGAACACCGATGTACTGAGCTTGGTCGGGTCGCATCACTGTGAGCTGGGCGTTGAGCTTTTTCAACTGCAAACGAGCCACCTTCTCATCGAGGTGCTTAGGCAAAACATGCACTCCTAATTGATACTTGTCGGGGTGAGTAAAAAGTTCGATTTGCGCAATGGTTTGGTTAGCAAAAGAGGAGCTCATCACGTAGCTAGGGTGGCCTGTGCCGCAACCTAAATTAACCAAACGACCTTTCGCCAAAAGGATAATTCGTTTGCCATCGGGGAAGATCACATGATCCACCTGAGGCTTGATCTCATCCCACTTGTATTTCTCAAGAGAGGCTACATCAATTTCGTTGTCGAAGTGTCCGATATTACAGACAATAGCCTGGTCTTTCATGGCCCTCATGTGATCATGGGTGATCACATGAAAATTACCCGTAGTAGTCACAAAAATATCTGCGTGAGAGGCGGCATAGTCCATCGTCACCACTCGGTAACCTTCCATAGCGGCTTGTAGGGCACAAATCGGATCAATCTCCGTTACCCAAACCTGAGCCGACAAAGCTCGCAGAGCCTGAGCGGAACCCTTGCCCACATCTCCATAGCCCGCCACAACGGCCACTTTGCCGGCAATCATCACGTCGGTCGCGCGTTTAATTCCGTCCACTAAGGATTCGCGGCAACCATAAAGATTGTCGAATTTGGATTTGGTAACCGAGTCGTTCACGTTAATCGCAGGGAAGCGAAGCTCTCCTCGGGCATGCATTTGAATAAGGCGATGCACTCCCGTTGTAGTTTCTTCCGTTACTCCTTTAATTTTTGCCAAACGAGTAGAATACCAAGTGGGATCTTTTTTTAACTTTTCTTTGATAGCTGCAAAAAGGCAAGTCTCTTCTTCTGAGGTGGGTTTTGAAAGAAGAGAAGCATCTTTTTCCGCTCGAGTACCCAAATGCAATAACAAGGTGGCATCGCCCCCATCATCAAGGATCATGTTGGTAAAGCCCCCGTCGGCCCACTCAAATATACGGTGGGTATAGTCCCAGTACTCTTTAAGAGTTTCGCCTTTCACCGCAAATACCGGAGTCCCATTGGCGGCAATGGCGGCGGCGGCATGATCTTGAGTCGAAAAAATATTGCAGGAAGCCCATCGCACCTGAGCGCCCAGGGTCTCTAATGTTTCAATAAGCACGGCCGTTTGAATGGTCATATGCAAGGAACCTGTGATGCGGGCTCCCTTGAGTGGCTTGAGGGCGGCGAACTCTTCGCGAATGGCCATTAGGCCCGGCATTTCAGTTTCCGCAATACGGATTTCCTTACGACCCCAGTCGGCTAATTTAATATCGGCAATTACGTAATCATGGCTCATACTCTAAACTCCCAAAATGTATATTTGAGCGCGGTTGAATAAGTAAAACCAAGCCTAGGGCAGATAGCCTCGCAGCGCTCCTTAGTTTCACCCCCAAATTAAACGATAAAAGCGGCGACTACAAGTCGGCTTTACGGCACTCTGGTAGCTCAGCCACTTAGTGATATTCTTGGCATATGTCTGTGCCGCAAAGTTCCCCCTCCTTCAGGAAATTTACCGCCATTTTTGTGGGTACTTTGATTATGGCCCAATTGCTCTACCTAGGGGCCGCCAATTTATTTTTGCGAAGCTCCCTTTTTTCTCAAGTCGTGAACAGCAACCCCCAATCTTTGAAAATTCAGTTCAGCTCGGCTTATTCCTTATTACCTGGGCTGGCCTTTGTGGAAGATTTCACAATCGAAGGCCAAAGTGGAAAAATCAAATGGCGCGCAGACATAAAAAAGCTCCGAGTTGTTGTGAATATTTTTGCACTTTTAGGACGCAGCTTTCAAGCCCTTAGCGTGCGCGCAGAAGGGGGAAGCTTCGCCCTCGACTTTGACCAAGCTGATTTTCCACAAAATAACCAAGATTCAGAAGCTAAGACCTCATCCCAACAACGCAGGCCCTTTACGGTTGAAATTTCTGCTGCTGATATTAAAAACATTCACGATATCCGCATCGGAGACTATCGCTTTCAGGGTCAGTCCCATATTAAAGGGAATCTCTTTTTGATACCCGGCCAACAGTTTCGCCTGCCGGATTCTGAAATTGAATTTCTGAGTGGCGAGGCCTTCCTCGCCAAAGAAAATCTTCTGGTAAAAATGCAGGGTCGCGTTCAAACCCACATTGACGACTGGTTTCCCCAACTGGACACTTTAGGCGACCTGGTAGATCGCTTAAACGGGCAAATCGACCTGCAGGCACAGGTGACGGATGCAGAATTTCTCAATTACTACTTTCAGGGTTTGAAGGGTTTAAACATCGGCGAGGTGAGTGGGGATTTTAAAACTCGTACTCTCGTTCGAAAGGGCGTCGTGCAGCCCGGTTCTCACGGGCAAATCGAAGCCCAAAAAATGGGAGCGGGATTGGGGCCTTATACAGCTCGCGGCGCAGGCAAAATCTCCTGGGACTTCCCAAAAGATGTTTTGCTGTTTGGAGTCACAGTTCAAAACTATGCCGTGGGACTGGAGCAAAAGAAAAATTTTATGAGTGGCAAATCGCTCAGCTTAAAAACCGGCAGTCGCGACGCCCGCTTACGTAGAATTTTCTCCGAAAGTCCCGACTTAGATGCCAGCCTTGAGATTCCCGCGGCCCATGTGAGCGACATGACATTTATCAACAACTTCATCCCCGGCGATTATGTGAAAGTCACCGGAGGTAGCGCCACGCTTTCGGCCCGGCTTAATGTTTCTACCACCCATGCCTCGGCACCGGGTTTTGTGGATGTGCAGTCCGAGCAAACTCAGGTTCAGTACAAAGACATGCAGCTGAGCGGTAATATCAGCTTTCACTCTCCCATTACCGACACGGGAAAGGGCACCCAAAGCTTTAATGTCTCAAGATCTGAAATAGCTTTGAAGAATTTTAAAATCACAAAATCGAGCGGTGGATCCAGCTCCAAGCCTTGGCAAGGTTTTGTGAGGCTGAAAGAAGCAAGCCTACAGCCGCGAGGGGCCGAGGTTTTAAAAGGTCAAGCCGAACTTCAATTTGACGATGCCCGCCCCCTCCTCACCATTCTTGCCGTAAATTCTCGAGCCGCAAAAACGCTGAGCCGTTTCGCCGATATAAAAAATTTACAGGGTGAGAGTCACTTTATTCTAGGTCCCGGCCATCTGGAGTTTCGAGCCCTTCGGGCCAAGTCCTCAGACCTCAACATCGAAGGCGAACTAAGATTTCTCAAAAACTCGCAGAATATTTTGGCCCTCATTCAATTTGGAATTTTGGAAGTCGCCCTCGACATGCGGGACGGAAAAACTCAGAGCAAAATTATCAAAGCTCGAAAATGGTACCATTCACGTCCACCATGGACGGAAGCTCAAAGCTCTAACGCGGCAGGTGATAGTGCAACCCGGACCCCGGACCCAAGGGCAAATCCAAACTGATCCACAAAAATAAAAGCAAGGACCAGAAAATCAAGAACGCAATCGAGTAGGGAAGCATCATCGCAATCACGGTGCCCACTTTCGCCCGAGCCGAGTATTTTACGGCAAAGGCAAGGATCAGGGGAAAGTAGCTCATTAAGGGGGAAATAATATTCACCACCGAGTCAGCCACTCTGTAAGAAGCCTGAGTCAACTCGGGAGATAAGCCCACCAACATAAACATCGGTACAAAAATGGGAGCTATGAGAGCCCACTTTGCGGAAGCGCTACCAATGACAAGATCCAATAAACAAACCAAAACAATAAAGCCCAACATAAGTGGAATCGCATGCAGCCCTGCCTCACGCAGGAATTCGGCCCCGCGCACCGCAAGCACCATGCCCATATGGGAGGCATTAAAAAGAGCGATAAATTGTGAGGCAAAAAAGACAAGAACAATATAAGGAGCCAGTGTTGCCGCTCCGTCTTGCATGGCATTCACAACATCATTGGAGGATTTAATAGTTTTAGAAGCCCATCCATAAGCCAAGCCCGACAAAGAACCAAAAATAAAAATGATGGCGACCACACCCTTAATCAAGGGCGATTCAAGAAGAGAACCAGTTTTAGGGTCACGCAAAAATCCATTTTCTGGGACAGCCCCCCACACCAAAAGCCCCACAAGGACTAAAACAGTAAGACCCGCCCAGCGGAGCCCTCGTTTTTCTAAGGAATTCAGAGCCTGGGGTTCGACCCTCGGCACATCCCCCTCATAAACTCCCAAGAAAGGTATAGTGATTTTATTTGCAATGAGGGTTCCCACTCCAATGATAAGCAAGGAGGAAGTGGCCATAAAATACCAATTGGCAATGGGAGTAACCACATAGGCAGGGTCAATGATACGTGCCGCCTCCTGAGAAATTCCCGAAAGGAGGGTATCCGCTGTGCTCAGTAAAAAATTAGCGGCAAAGCCCCCCGACACACCAGCAAAGCAAATGGCAAGGCCGGCTAAGGGATTAAAGCCGGCACTATGAAAGGCCATCGCGGCGAGAGGAATAAGAAGAACATAACCTACATCCCCAGCCGTGTGCGACATCACGCCTGCCAAAAGCACGCTCGGCACCAGTAGTGCGCGTGGCGACTTCAAAACCAAAAGCCTTAGCAAAGCAGCTAATAGCCCACTTTTTTCTGCAATACTAAAACCCAAAAGAGCTACCACCACTGTTCCCAGGGGCGCAAAACCCGCGAAATTTTTTACCATGTCGGTGAGAACCAAATGCAGTCCATGAAGAGAAAGCAAATTAGTCACTTCAATCGATTCTTTTTTAATGGGATGAATAGCCTGAAGCCCAAAGGAGTGAGCTATCCAAGAAGCCAAAATCACCACTCCACTAAGGAATAAAAACAAAATAGCAGGTGTTGGCAGAGCATTGCCCACCCGTTCAATTTTTTGAAGGGCCCGATAAACCCAGCCTTCGCCGGAAAGAGTGACTTCTACCTTAGGATTTTCTTGAGACATGCGAGCTTGAGTAGCACGACATTTTTTAAAGGGCGAGAAAATGCGGAGCTAGGCCGCTTTGCGATCACGGCTTAGCGTGGACGTGCCTTCGACTTGGGGCGAAAGTCCCCGAGGATTTCTTTCAAGCTGCCGCAGCCAGGCGCTAAGAACTCGGCGCTCCGACCATTTCATTTTTTTAAATTCCAATCCATAACCGTAGGGCGTCCTACGCACCACTTTAGACTTCACCTTTAATCCCAGGGGTAAAACAAGGGTGGCATCTGAGGCTAGCAAACAAAAAAGATTGGAATCTTTCCAGGAGATGAGCGCCCCGCTGCGAGAGATATCTTCCAGAACTGCCAAGGTCTCTATTCCTTCGATCTGAACGGGAAGCTCAGCACGAAAGCGAGGCTCTGTTTCCCACCAACGCAGACGAGGGTTATTGTAAGGCTTGCGAAATTTCTCACTGGCAAAAAGCACAAGCGTGGTCACCGAAGCCAAAAGCATCAGTCCCATAGTGAGGGGATTAAAAGGAGCCCGAGCTGCGATTTGCATCGCATTGTCGAAGGCCACCAATGCCACAGCCCCCATGGCAAAAATCCAGGCCCAAGAGCGAACAAAGAGAAGGCCGGCACCCGACACCATCAGTGCACCCATCATGGCCTTACGAAGGGGATGAACATACTCAAGCGCCCTCCACCAGGTGTGGGGAAGATACCAACCTTGAATCTTTAAACTAAAAAGAGAAATAACAAGGTTTCCCAACGGCGCCGATAGGAGCAAGGCCGCCGCCACATAAATCCAAAGAGGTTTTTTGAGATAGCCGCGGTTAAGAGTTGTGTCCAAATGCATACCCTCTTATCGGAGCAATGCGTTATTTATGAAACTCTTCACCTAAATTTAATAATAGGTCTTAATTCGGCTTTCATCCCTTTTAAAAGACGGGGCTTTGTTGCAGAAAGAATGCCGGATGAGGATTGCCACCCCTGGAAGATTATTTACACTTTTACTGAGCCTAAGCTTTTGGGGCTCTGTTGAAGCTTCAGATAAACCCCCTAAACTTAGGGTGCTCTGCCGAGATCATCTGCCCGAAAATCTTGAAGCCAGGTTGAGAGAACTCTCTCATGAGAAAACTGTGGTAGTGGCCGACCCCCACTCCAGCGGTTCAGACTTTATCGATCCCCTTATTAAGAAGGGATATAAGATAGTTTATTATCGTTCCCGAAGTGAGCTCTCTCAAGTTGTATTGAAGGGGCATGAGCCCCATAAATTTTCCGCCGAAATTTATGCCGACGATTATTCGGATGAAGAAATCTATCGCTTGCTCAAAATCTTAAAACCTAGATTTGTATTTGCAGGATGTGAGTCGGGAGTGGAGGAGGCGGTAAAAATCGCCTTTGAACTTTCAAAAGTCTACGAAATTCCAAACTTTGGCCCCTACCATGAGGGAATGCGCAGCAAGCACATCCAGGCCCTTATGCTGAAGGCCGCGGGCCTTCGCTACGTTAAGGGCATTGCCGCCTCAACCTTAGATGAAATTTATGAATGGGTGGATCAGGAAAAGCTGGCCGGCAAGCGAATCGTTATCAAACCCGAAGACTCAGCTGCGGGATTTAAAGTTCAGTTTCCCACTACGCGAGATGAAATCGCCACGGCTTATGAGAACATCATCAACCACCCCAGCCTCTTTGGTAAGGGTCAGAGCCGCGTTTTAGCCCAGGAATATTTACCGGGTCCCGAGTTGGCAGTGAATGCCGTTATTCGTCATGGAAAAGTGGTGATCACTTCGATTTGGCTTTACGAAAAAGATCCGGAGAATCCTGCCGTCTATCTCTACAACTACTTCATGCCCTTTCGCGGAAAACTCCAAGATGCGGCAGTAAAATATTTTCTAAAAGTTGTGCCGGCCCTAAAAATCAAAGATGGGTGGGCTCATGCTGAAATTAAAGTTGAGGCCGCCGACGGACCGGCTT
The DNA here is from genome assembly GCA_964477895.1 of uncultured Bacteriovoracaceae bacterium. Classification (GTDB taxonomy): domain Bacteria; phylum Bdellovibrionota; class UBA2428; order UBA2428; family UBA2428; genus CAYZFQ01. Next base: position 301,848 of record CAYZFQ010000003.1, read on the forward strand.
TTGAAGAAATCCTCAAAGCTGCAGGCGTTAGCGACCTCCTGGGACGAGTCGCCAAAATGGAAGAGCTCGATATTGAGCTAGACCCCGTCATGATTGAAAACGGTCAGCGCATCATGGGCGGCCACACGGGGAAGTTTGAAAGAGAGTTTCTTGGTGAAAGTCAAATTGAAGTGGGAATTGAAGCTCTTGAGGATCCCGAGCTCTTTGCGAAACGTCCGCTGGGCTACAAGGACATTCAGGGCTGGCCTATTGTTGTGACACTCAACTCTAAGCAAGGTGGGAAATTCCGCGGTCAGGCTATGGAGCACTTCATTTTAAAGATTCCTGAACTGAACGGCGTCTATAAGCAGGTTGGATGGAACTACGATGACGATGAAGTGGTGCCTCCCACCGAAGACCTCTACACGGCACTCGGCCGAGCCCGACTGGTACTGAAGTCTCAAGAAGATCGGGAAAAAGTGAAGGCGATTATTTCGACTTGGGCTGCTGAGGGACTTTTTGCTTATTGAGGGAGTAGCCGCCTAGGCGGCGAAGGTTCGAAATTTCTAGAAAAATGATGGCCGAGGTACTCCTTTTTTGACGATGAGCATTGATTACTATCGGGTGTTTGTCCGTAAGATCGATTACGGAAGGGCAGCAATTCTGTGGAAAGAAATACAAACAAGCTCTGAAGCTGAGGAAAAATAGCTGTTCGCAAATCCAATGATTAAACCGTAGAGTTTGCGTATGTAATCGCGAAGTCCACCACACACTCATCCCCAACCATCGACACACCAAGACAGCCCCATCTAATATTCCTACCCACCCCTTGTTAATGAGAACTATTCTCACTATCAAGAAGCCCAGGGGGACCCAAATTGAAATTCCTTAGAGCTATTTTCTTTCTTTTCACACTGACCCTTGCCCTACCCAGCCCCGGCCAAAGCCCCGAGCCCTGCCGCGATCTGCAAATCCAGCTGCCACCACCCTCCACACAAGCCGGCTCCAGATCGCCGTACTTTAACCAAGACACTTTTCTGCTCATCTTGCAGGCCCTCCTTCCCGCAACCGAGATTTTAGTCCCCAATCTCCAAAATCAAATCATTATCGCCTGTGGCAAAGTTTCAGCAAACGCACATGCCGCCATCCGAGCCTCTCTTAACCCCCAGAACGAAATTGATAGAAGCATTTTCTACAACAAGATGGCTCCCTTTTACGCAGCGGAAAGCCCTGCGCTTTGGCATCCCGAAGCCAATCTCAATGGGAGCCTTCAAGATTTTATGCAGAACTTTGATTTTCGCACGTGGAACCGCCGAATCATTGCCCGTAGTCGGGTGAAAAACCGTACTCGGGTGATTTACTCCAGCCCGCTCGGTCAAAGTCCCGAAGTAGAAGTGGCCCAAACGAATGAATCAGAAACAGGCGACAGCACTCGCCCGGTTCGCGAAACTGAGATTATTATCAAGCGCGCCCACAACTCATCCCAGTGGGATTTTTATGTTTACGATGATGGAGGGCGCCGAAGTTCCGTTTCGCATTTCCCCGCAGGCCCTCGCCTTGCACCCAGCGTTTGTTTGGGTTGCCACTATGATGGTGGGGCTCGTGTCTTTGGCCCCCGCCTGCCCTAGGCGAAACTTTTTACTGTGCGAGGTTAAGTGTGACAAAAGTCTGGAACCCCCGAGCAGAAAATGACCAAAGATCTCAAGATCCTTCAACCCACTCAAAAATCGATCTAAGTACCTAACATTACTGCACCAAAAGCAGAGATTGTCACACTTAACCTCGCACAGTTAAATCTTAGCCTGCAGGGCCTCTAATATTTTCACCATCGCCCAAGTGTCGCGCTCGCAGTAGCGCAGCAAATTTTCATGAATTTGCTTTCTGTCCGCATCCAAAGTTTGCGGAGAAATCATTCGCCGGTACTCATTCTGCGCCACATCCCCCTTTTGAATGGCTAAATCTTTGTAGGACAGCCCAGGGACCAGTACCGGAAGAACATTTTTAATCGAGGCCGAGGCTTTAAAATCTTTATGCCAATAGAGTCCTTGTTGAAAAACCTCCAACAAATCAAAGAGACGCCCTCGCATGCCGAGCAAAGAGGGAGCCAAGTCGGGGCAAAGTTCCGCCATTTCTTTAAGCCGCCCTCCCTCGAAGGCTCGGCTATAAACCACCACGGATCCTTCAGGACCTATTTGCTCGCAAAGGCTTTGGGCGAGTTCGGGTCGGGGATCTTCCGCGCTATCGAATAAAAATTCAACGTGCTTGATCTGCGCGTTTGGTTCTTCCTGCACATGCAAAGAATATTGAAAGCAAAGGGACTCGTAGGGACTCATTCCCTCAAGTGGAGGAAGGGCAAAGCCGTAGGCCTCGAAGTCTAAAAAATAAAGCGGGTACTGAATTTCGTTTAAAAAATTTGTGAGGGCGGGACGATCTAAAAACTCTCCCCCCTCGCGTTCGGAGTGCCACTGGGCCCGTTGGCTGGGATTGAGCTCTGTATCGGCGGGAATGGCGGAGATGCTTGAAATTTTTTGATCTCGCAGAGCAAAGCGCAAGGGATCTCGAATGCGGTAGAGCTTATGGATGGAATCATCTCCAACCTCCGCCCAACAATGGGCCTTAAATTCACAGGGCTGAGGAGTTTTGCAGTAGGAAGCAATCTCCTTTTTGGGAGCTTCTGCCAATTCCTGGACTCGAACGAGTTCTGCAATTTGATCAGGGACCTGAGCTAAGTCTTTAGCGATAAGGTCATCCACCTTTTCGATGCGAAATAGCGCGTGGAGGTTGAGCTCGCCTTGTCTGCGATATTTTTTGTTTAAAAATCCCACGCAGGTTTCGCCGAGTCGCAGTCCCGATTTTTCAATGACATATTTTTGAATGGCCACATCGTAGCCCACGTCTTTTTTTAGACCCCTTGAGGACACAAGGTCCGTGCTACTTTTAACCTCAATCAGTCGAAACGTGCCGTCCTCCAGTGGAAGCAAAATATCGGCTCGCACAATAATGTTTTGAAATTCAAAAGCCGCCTCAAACAAAGGCTGGCGCTTTAATATGGCCGCCTGGGTAGCGACTAGGGCCTGCGCCCCGCTTCCTTCTATCAATATTCCCCCAGGGAAAAGTTGGCGAGCCAGGGCCCCTACTTCTTGGCCTTGCTTAAGAATCTCTCCCTGGAATTCTGAGGGCGGAGCGGCAAGATCTTGATGATGCTGCCAAAGCCAAAAACGCTTTTCACAACGTTGACCTCTTACAAAAATCGACTTCGAAAGCCTGGCTTGCTGCACCCTTAAATTTTAGCCTATTTTTGAGCGAAATCTTTGGCTAAAGACCCCAACCTGATATATCCATCCAAAGTCGATAACATCGTTAGCAAAGGAAGATATGACTCAGATTCCCCACAAACCTTTCATCGCCGATAACCAACGCATTCCCGAACTCACCACTATTCCACTCTTAGTAGGTGCCGTTTTAGGGATCATATTTGGCGCGAGTTCTCTCTACTTGGCTCTAAAAATCGGCATGACCGTTAGCGCCTCCATTCCTGTGGCGGTTTTATCGATTACGGTTTTCAAAGGCATCTCGAAAGTATTCGGTACCCGCCCCACGAACATCCTAGAGAACAATATCACCCAAACCACGGGTTCTGCTGGGGAATCCATCGCCTTCGGTGTAGCTGTTACCATGCCCGCCATGCTGATTTGGGGCTACGACATCCAGCTGAGCACCACCACTTTAGTGGCCCTTTTGGGTGGCCTCTTGGGTATCCTTATGATGATACCCCTACGACATGCCTTGGTTGTAGAGGGTCACGGCAAGTTGGCCTTTCCGGAAGGCACCGCATGTGCCGACGTTTTATTAGTGGGTGAACGCGGCGGCACAAGTGCCAAAACTGTATTCACGGGCTTCTTTGTGAGTTTGTTTTACAAGTTTGCCAACCTTTACATGAAGGCCTGGAAGGAAACGGCAGAGAAAGCCATCCCGGGTTACAAAGGGGCACATGCTGCCATAGACGTGGCCCCCGAGCTCTTGGGTGTGGGCTACATTATCGGACCTCGGGTCGCTGCTATCATGGTGGCGGGAGGTGTCCTATCATCCTTCGTCCTCACTCCTGCCATTGCCTTATTTGGTAGCACTCAATCCGAAGTTTTATTTCCTGCGACAAAATTAATTCGCGACATGAGTCCCATGGATATCTGGAAAAATTATGTTCTCTACATAGGCGCGGGAGCCGTGGCCGCGGGGGGTATTATTAGCCTCTTCCAAAGCTTGCCTACCATTTGGCGATCGCTGCGTGCGGGCCTTGGCGGCTACAAGGCGGGTGCAGCTAAAAAAGTGGCCCGCACTGACCAAGACCTGCCCATGAGCCTAGTTGTGGGTGGATCCCTTCTTTTGGTAGCCTGTATTTGGGCCGTGCCGGCTCTGAAAATGGGCTTGGTTGGAGCTTTGCTCATCATCATTTTCGGCTTCCTCTTTGTAACAGTTGCCGCCCGTGTAACGGGTGAAATTGGGACCAGCTCCAGCCCGATTTCAGGGATGACCGTGGCCACTCTTCTCATCACAAGTTTGATCTTCTTATCCCTAGGCTGGACCCACGGAGATTACCAAGTCACGGCACTCAGTGTCGCAGCTATCGTATGTATTGCGGCCTCCAACGGGGGCACCACAGCCCAAGATCTAAAGACCGGTTTCCTTGTAGGCGCCACTCCCAAACTTCAGCAAATTGCCATTTTAGTGGGTGCCCTTAGCTCAGCTCTGGTTATGGGAATCGTCCTCAATCTTTTGAACGACGCTTCTACCGTTTACACCAAAAATTCACTACCCAAGGTCACTTTGTCGGCCGATAAGCTGAGCGCCGAAAAAGTTTCCCTGAAAGGACCCGACTCCCTCCACGACCAAGGTCAGTACCATGTCTATTTCCAACAAGAGAGTACTGCTGAAATCCAACATGGAAAATACTTAGTAGATGACGCCGGAAACTTTAAATATCTAATCGACCCCGGCATCAACGGAGTCGTCGACAAACGGGACGACGGCACTCCAGTCGTGAAATACCAAGCTCCTAAGGCGCGGCTGATGTCGCTCATCATCGATGGCATCTTAACCCAAAAGCTGCCTTGGACCCTGGTGCTTATCGGAGCCTTTATTTCCCTCGTGCTGGAACTTTGCGGCATCTCGGCTTTGCCCTTTGCGGTGGGTGTGTATTTGCCGCTTTCAGCCTCGGCCCCCATCTTTGCTGGTGGTGTAGTGCGCTGGTTTGTAGATCGTGCGAGTCGCAAAAAGACTTCTGATGCAGAAAATGAATCTAGCCCCGGAGTGCTTCTTTCCTCGGGCCTCATTGCCGGCGGATCCATTGCCGGGATTCTTTATGCCATTGTTTCCCAATTCCCCACATTAGAAGCCAAGCTGGACTTGTCGAAAAAGTTAGGTTGGTTTGCTGAGAGCGATGGCGTTTCTATTATCGCCTTCTCCCTTATGTGTATCTTTGTGTACTTGGTGGGGCGCGAAAAGCTTCTCAAAGGTGCTAAGAAGCGCGCCACTCGCTAAGGCTCGAATTTCGACTCAATAAAAAAGGAGGCCCCTTTGGGGGAGCCTCCTTTTTTAAGATTTCTAGAAACTACTTTTTATTAAATTTTGTTTCAGCGAGTTCGGCATAGAGCCGAATGGCACTTAAAATGGCTTTTGACCAATCTTCCAGATGCAGGCTCTCATTTTCAGAGTGAGCCGCGGTGTAGGGATCTTCCACTCCCATCAGAAGGGCCGGACTGCCGCCTAAGGCCGCTGCAAAGGGAGTTACAAAGGGAATGGAGCCACCCGAGCCCATCATAACGGCATCCACTCCATAACCAAATTTCAAAGCTTTGCGAGCGGCGTCGAAGGCCGGTCCTTCGGGTTTGGTGTACCACCAGCCCCCTAGGGCCTCGGCCTTGATATCCACCTTCAATCCCCATGGACAAATTTTTTCTAAATGAGCCTTCACCTCATCATAAACTTTTTGGGGCTCAAGATTGGGCACGATCCGCACCCCAATTTTTGCCCAGGCTGAGGCATTGATAATATTGCCCGCGGTTTTTCGAGAATTTGCCTCAAAGGCATTCACTGAAAGTGAGGGTTGGTACCAAATTTTCTCATAGGTGCTGGCTTCGCCCCCGTTAAACTCCACACCCTCTAAAAGTGAACTTTGCTTGCGAAAATCATTTTCATCGTAAGGCAAAGCATCCAGCTCTTTTTTCTCGGTTTCTGACAATTGGCGCACCTCAGCTAAGACCCCCGGCAAAGTAATGCGCCCTTCGGAATCGCTGAGAGTAGAAATCATCTGACATAGCGCCAGCGCGGGATCGGGGATAGGCCCCCCCCAAAGTCCTGAGTGCAAGCTATGATCTAAGGCCTTCACTTCAACTTCTAAGCCCACCAATCCCCTTAGAGCTACAGTTAGAGCCGGCAAACCTACATCAAAATTTGCAGTGTCCGTGAGAACTATCACATCGGCCTGAACCAATTCTTTGTGAGCTTTTAGAAAGTCTTCGAGGTGCTCAGATCCAATTTCTTCCTCACCTTCGATGAGAAATTTGACGTTAAGCGGAAGAGAACCCACAGATTGGAGGTAGGAAGCCACGGCCGCACTATGGCAAACAATGCCCGCCTTATCATCGGCTGTTCCCCGTCCGTACAAACGCCCGTCTCGTATGGTCGGCTCGAAGGGAGGGCTTTTCCACTTGTCTTCTTGCATGGGGGGCTGCACATCGTGGTGGGCATATAAAAGTACCGTCGGCTTTCCCGGTGCCTTCAGCCAGTCGGCATAAACATAGGGGTGGCAGCCTTCCACTTTGATAACCTGGGCATTTTCTAAGCCTCGTTCAGTGAGGAGGGCCTTCACGGCTTCAGCAGAACGCTCCACTTCCTTGGGATCGTAACCTGGAAAACTTACGCTCGGTATCTTGGAAAGTTGGATCAAATCCTGGAGGTGCTTATCTTGGTTTTTCTTGTAATTCTCAACGGCTTTTTCAAACATCCCTCTTCCTTAGGGATTTGTCGCAAAGGCTGTCAAGATTTCACTACGACTGGTGAAAGGAATATAAAAACTTAAAAATCGACAAGAGTGCGAGGCTCGCTTCGACGAAAGAGATAAGCTGGAACCTCAAGGTGGGGTTGCTGAGCAAATTCTTGAATCATCTTCACCTGAAAGGCAGGAAGATCTTCAGGACCACGGCTCGTCACTAATCCATGATCCACCACCACATCCTTGTCGATCCAATATGCACCCGCATTCTTGATGTCTCTCTCCAGAGCTCGGTGTGAGGTTAAAACTCGGCCCCGAAGGGCATCGGCGTCGATGAGGAGCCAAGGGCCATGGCAAATAGCCGCAACCGGTTTGGCTAAGGCAAAAAATCTTTTTACAAAATCCACCGCAGATTTCTCAACTTTGAGTTTATCGGGACTCATCACCCCACCCGGAATTAGCAACGCATCGTAACTCTCAGCTTGAACGATTTCCAGCTCCACATTCACGGGGAAATTCTCTCCCCAGTTTTCTTTGTTCCAAGCTCGCACGGTATGTCCATCGTGTGCAGGGGCCACAATATCAATCTGAGCGCCTGCCTCGACCAGTGCTTCGCGGGGTCCCGTCAGCTCAACTTGCTCAAAACCATCCGCCACTAAAATAGCCACCTTTTTTCCCTGCAGAATTTTCATCATAACCCTCAGCGAAATCCTATTTTTCGGTCTTGGCAACAAGATAGTCAGCGGCCGTGTTAGCAAGGGAATATTTTATTGTCAGGCTTTCAGGCTTTCAGTTAAAAGTTGAGCCACGTGAACCGCTTTCGTTTCGACTTTTCCGCAGGTCTATTTTTAGCCCTCTCCCTGTGCCTCACGGGAGTTGCTTGGTTCACCTCGCGCGGTTTTGTGAAGCAAAATTCCGAAGAACGCTTCAAAGAGTGGACCCGACTCGTGCGCGACGGAACGGGCGCCCAATTGCAAACGTACATCAACGCTCTTTACGAGACGAGAGCCTTTCTTATTGCAAGTGGGCTGGATGTGAGTCCCTGGAAATTTGAAAGATACATCCAAGCATCTAACATCACTCGACGCTTTCCGGGCATTCAGGGAGTCGGCTTGGGACAAAAAGTCAGTCGTCACCAACTTGCCGCTCATGAAGCAGCGATGCGTCGCCAAGGACTCACAAAATACAGAGTTTTTCCTAGAGGCAAGCGCGATATCTATTTTCCCGTTTCCCACATTTCTCCTTTCGACAATACCAATGTTTCTGCCTTAGCCTACGACATGTTCAGCGACGAACCTCGCCGGATAGCCATGGAAACGGCGCGGGATACCGGCGAGGCCATTGCAACTTCCGCCTTGCCTCTGATTTTCGATTCCCATCCGAATTCACAGATGGGCTTTCTCATTTATCTACCCATTTACAATCCTTCCGTTTCTCTTGACTCCATAGAAGCGAGACGACGCGCCCTTTTGGGATTTGTCTACAGTTCCTTTCGCATTCCCGAATTAATGTACGGCATACTGAAAACTCAGATTCATATGGACTTGCCTTTGGGGGTTGAACTTTTTGACGGGACTCGTGCAGAAGATAAAAAATTAATTTTTTCTTTTGCAGAACGCCTGCTTTACGCAGAGGGCGAGCGCATTGAATCTACAGAGACATTTTGGTTTGCGGGACATCATTGGACATTTCGATATGTCACTCCGAGCGAACACATCCCGCACTCCATGGCGGCGTATATTCCGGAGTTCGTTTTGATCCTGGGAGTTTTCCTCACTTTACTCTGGTGGGCCTTGCGTCGTTCCGTAAAGGAGACCCAAAAAGCCCTTGAGAAAAGTCGCTCTGCTTCTGCACGCGAGCACTCTACGTATATTCGTTACAAAGAGTTGATTGACGGAGTTGGGCACGCCATCGTCTGGACCGCCGAGCCTGAATCCTTTGCTCTTCAGTTTGTAAGTCAGAGCGCCAATCAGTTGATGGGATTCCAAAGTGAGGATTGCCTGCGGAAACCCACCTTTTTGCAAGACCATCTCTTTGAGACAGACCGAGCGCGGGTCTTTGAAATTCTAAAAGCGCTTCGAGGATCCAAACAAAACATATCTTTTGAACACCGATTTTATCGTGCAGACGGAAGTGTAGCCTGGTTTCATACAGCACTTCGTTATGGAGACAATTTGCAGGGCACAGGCATGGAAATTCGAGGCCTCAGTCTTGAAATTACAAAGGTGAAGGAGGCCGAACAACAAGCCTCGCTCGCCCGCGAGCACCTGCGCCAAGTTATCAACAAAGCCCCCATCGTACTTTTCACGATAGACTCAGCCGGACGCTGCACTCTTGCGGAAGGGCGTGGGCTCGAACGCGCTGGCATCGCTCCGGAAGCGGTCGTGGGAAAATCTTTGGTCCAAATTTTTAGGCACAATTCTGAGGTTACAGGATATCTTGCGCGAGCTCTCAGAGGTGAGACTTTCACAACAGACCTCTTTTTTGGCGCCTATTGCTTTGAGATTTCCTTTGCACCCTTGCCTGCGAAAGACTTGGGAAGTGGGGTGATCGGCGTGGCCACCGACATCACCGAACGCAAACTCATGGAAGAACAATTGCGTTCTGCCGTCAATTTACGTGATGAGTTCCTTTCTATTGCATCGCATGAGTTGCGCACTCCTATCACGCCTTTAAAACTTCAACTCCAACTTTCACTGCAAAACTACGGACACCTTTTGGAAGCCGACGATAGATTCAAACGCCTGAAACATTCTCTCGAAACTTCAGTAAAGCAAATTGAGCGACTGACCAAGCTCGTCGACAATCTCTTAGACGTCTCACGCATTCAACAAGGCAAGCTACAGCTCAGTTTTGAAATCACTGACTTGTGTGAATTGGCGCGGGAGATCGTGGAGCGATTCAATTTGCAAGAGCAAGGGGATTTGCCTCCGATTCAGCTCGCGAGCCCCCCAACCTGTGTCCTGGAGTGCGACCGCCTTAGGGTAGAGCAAATTCTCGTCAACCTTCTTTCAAACGCACGAAAGTACGGAGAGAAAAAGCCTGTAGCGCTGAGCCTTCATAGTGAGGGGCAGACCCTGAAAATCCAAGTGCGTGACTACGGAATCGGGATTGAACCCGTTAATCATACCCGCATTTTTGAACGATTTGAGCGGGCAGACTCTCCTATCAACGTAAGTGGACTGGGACTTGGGCTTTATATTGTGAGGCAAATCGTGGAAGCCCATGGAGGAAGTATAGAGGTTGAAAGTCACTTGGGTCAGGGCTCCATTTTCACGGTTTTCCTCCCCAAACGTCAAAAGCCCAAAATCTCTCGACCGGCACATCAGCACGACCGTGATTTTAAAAACGGTCCCAAACCCGCTATGAATTAACAATGCTCGAAAGTCTTAGTCCGCCCGAGACTTTAGTGGTTCTCATGCCCCTGTACAATGAAGAGGTGGGCATTTCCAAGGTCCTCAATGATTGGACTTCCGAACTCAGAAAGCTTGGGAAGAAATGTGTAGCCTGGTTCTATTTAGGAGAAAAGAGTATGAGTTGCGTAAATGTCGCTGAGCTTTTTAGATCAAAATTGCCAAAGCCAGGTACTCTTGGCTCCTATGGTGGGGCTTAGTCACTTTGCTGTACGGTCAGCACTGCGTGAATGGGCCCAGCCCGGCATAAGTTACCTGTGGTCAACCGAAATGCTCTCCTCCAAACGCTTGCCGTCTCAGAATAAGAACGGGAGCTTAGAAACTCTTTTTTTAGACAGCAATCTCTTCCCCCAGCTTTTGGGCAATGAAGAAAAATGCATTCGCGAATCGATAAAAAAGCTCCAAGATTGGGGGGCCAAGGCCATAGACATTAACATGGGCTGCCCCGTGGATCAGGCTTTACGCCACAACTATGGAGTGGCTCTGATGGGCGATGTGGATTACGCGGCCCGGGTCACCCACTATGCGGTTAAGCATGCGTCAGTCCCTGTTTCGGTCAAGTTGCGCAGCGGAGTGGAGGCGACAGACGAAATTTTTTTACTTCGCTTTGTTAAGGCCCTTCAAAATTCCGGCGCCGCGTGGCTCACACTGCATCCCCGACATGCAACACAACTGCGTCGTGGTTCGGCCAAATGGGAAGTCGTGAAACGGATCAAAGAGGAACTCGACATCCCCGTCATCGGCAACGGAGACATCCAAAACCGCAAAGATATTTTGGACCGGCAGAGCGGATCAGGAGCAGATCGCATTATGATTGGACGCGCCCTCATGGCGAAACCCTGGCTCCTCAATCCCGAACTCAACCCCGACGCCCATGAAGCGGGTGAAATTTATGGAAAGTTTTTGCTAAAAGTTTTGGAACTGAGCCGCGAACACTACCCGGAAAATCTCGGACTGCGACGCTTTCGATTTTTAGTTTACCACGGCTCCTCCTGGCTCGAATTCGGACACGCTCTTTACTCCCGAGTTCAGAACGTTAAGTCTTACACGGACATGCAAAAGCTTCTTGAAGTGTTTTTTTCCCGGCCCAATCGTATTCAAGAGACTACCACTTTAAGAAATTAGGGAACCCTTTTGTATTTTTAACTGTGCGAGGTTAAGTGTGACAAATTGGCGTTAGTTGAGGTCTTTCCTAGAGCGAAGTTGTCGAGGATAGGGCACTGATCCATCGATCATCAAAGCCCACTCCTCGGGCA